>NZ_JAUMKB010000005.1 GCF_030519375.1 Mucilaginibacter tolerans
CTGAATTGCTCCATCATCTTTTCTTTCATCTGGAATATAATTATTCCAAAAGTGTCAACCTATACCTGTATAAGACCCACTGTCCTGTTTGATCATTACCGGGTCATGAACAGAAATGTCTGTTCGCAGTTCTTGCGCAACTACAAGCCTGGAAGCAATAGTCAGCAATAAATACAATACTGCTCTTTTCATTTTTCGATTCGATACAGTGTTATTTTGCTATACTGACGCGAATAATGTTAAACGAATAAGGCTTCATCGTTAATTTTATTCGATTGTCCTTAATAACTAATGTATTTTTCTTTGGGCATATGGCAAGTGGTTCGTTTATTGAATTGACGCTATTCAGATCATCACTCTGGAGGACTGTAAGCGTGCCTTCTGATGACATTGTCGTTCCTTTCACTGAGAAGTCAGCTGTTTTTTCTACTTTTCCCGTATTGACGATCTTAATGATCAGTTCGTGTGTATTATTATTATCTAATGTTGCCGAAGCGAAACAACCGTCCTGTCCGGTTACCGCTTCATTATTTAAAGTGAGCGGCACTACGTCTGTTCCTTTGTTCAGTGAATACAATTGTTGTACATAGTAGTTGGGGGTACCAAAGGATTGTAAATTATCGAACCATATAAGGTCCGGCGTCCATTGCCATCCTTGAACATGGGCAAACAGGGGTGCGTAAGACGCCATAGTTACCACGTCGGCATTCCTCTCCAGTCCGGTCATAAAAGCTGCTTCAGACATAGCGCATTGCCAGTTATTTTTATTATCTGGACTCGCGATAGCGACACTTTGGGCTGCATATTCACCTGCAAATATCTTAGGACCTTTACGATCATAATTATCGTAACGTTTTGCGTTCTGCAAAAACCATTCTGGCGCGCGGTAATAATGCTCGTCTAAAATATCCGCAGTTAGCTCGCGGAACGTTTTATCCAGGTAATCAAACACTTCGCCATCAGGATTAGGCCCCAGGCTGCTAACCAATTTGATCTGAGGATATTTTGCATGAATAGCTTTTTCGAATAGCTTATATCTTTCAATATATTGGGGACCCCATTGTTCGTTACCAACCCCCATCATTTTTAAGTTAAACGGTTTCGGGTGCCCAAGCTGTGCGCGTTTTTTGCCCCAGGTCGTATTTACTGATCCATTTGCAAATTCAATCAGGTCGAGCGCATCCTGTACATAAGGGCCAAGCTGATTAACAGGCACCAGTTCGCAGGAGTTAAACTGGCAGGCCATGCCACAATTAATAATCGGCAAAGGCGATGCCCCGATATCTTCTGCCAGTTGAAAATATTCGAAAAAGCCCAAACCAAAGCTTTGGAAATAATCGGGCGACGGTCGATGGGCGAATTCCGTGTTCCATCGATTTACAATCATTCTGCGGTTGGCCACGTCGCCTATGGTTCGTTTCCATTGATAACGGGTATCCAGCTCGCGTCCCTCAACAATACAGCCACCGGGAAATCTTAAAAATCCAGGCTTCATATCTGCCAGCTTTTGTACCAGGTCCGCACGTAAACCACCCGGACGTTGCTTCCAGGTATCCTGCGGAAAGAGCGAGATCATATCCAGATCTACAGAACCCTTACCTTTTACGAGAACTTTTAAAGTCGCCTCGGCTTCGGTTTCCGTCGCGATAAAACTGGCTGAATACTTTTTCCATGCTTTTGATGAAGGCAGAACAGTAGTCTTCCCAATAACTTGGCCTGATTTGTTAACCAGTTCAATTTGAAGACTTAGTTCAGCGGTTTCAGGTTGTTTGGCAAGAATAGAAAAGTGATATCTGTTGTTCTTTTTGATCCCCATTCCATGAAAGCCTTCATTAATCAACCCATAACCGGCGGCGGATTTAGAATTTACCTCTATAAATCTCGGGTTGTATGGATTTTCTTGCCCTCGGTTTAAAACGAGAATACTACCGTCAGCACCCTGCTCTTTGATTTCCTTCCACCCCATTAATGGCGCAGAAAACTCAAACGAACGGTTCTTGACCAATTCGGCGTATACCCCGCCGTCACCCGCCATGTTAATATCTTCAAAAAATATCCCGTACATGGTGGGTTGAATATGTGCTTTTATTTTATCAGCATCAATGGTATAAATTTTCTCAGCGCTATTTGATTGACTATAGCCAAACGTATATGACACTATAGCCCAAAGCATTAAAAGATATCTTTTCATTCTTGGTTATTTTTGACTCATTAATCGGCAATTATCTTTTTTTACCCCAAACCGCAATTCCCGAATTGTTCAGTCCGGTAAAAACAACTGTTGAAGCAGCCTTATTTTCCCAGTCCCTTTCACGTTCTACTTTTACATTATCGGTATTGCCGTTGGCCCATTTGATTTGCAGCCAAGGAGCAGTATAAGTCCATGTGCCGGTTTGGCTTCCGCTAACCATCCCACCGGCGGCAATCGTGATGTCAGATGCCACTTGTAGATCAGGAGATGTTTGCTCTGCTGAATACCCCGGTACCACCTGGTAATCCAGTTGTATTCTTTCCCAGGTACCTGCCAGGTCAGATGCGGCAACAGCTGTTTGGGCAACGTTCGCATACCTTTCGGGCGATACCACTGGCCATCCATCTGGCGTCCAGGACATTTTACGGATATGCAAATCCATAAAATAGGAATTCACACTTGGTCTGCCGTTGTGGGCCATAAAATACTGACCATTACCGTCATCAAATACACCGCAATGTGCTGTACCCTGCCAGCCGCCGTGACCAATAAACTGGTATGGCGCTACGATCATAGGCCCGTGATCAAGATCGGTATTTAGATCAACTCCGTTGTAATCATAAAAAGGTCCTGTCGGGCTATCTGCACGCCCAACTCGTACGTTATATTTAGTTTGCAGCCAGTCGTATGAAATAAAAAGGAAGTATTTATTTTGTGTTGGATTGTAGATCACTTCTGCCCCTTCAATATTACCGTTATATTTTCCTGCAGAATATCCTCTGTTAGCAATTCTGATTCCTTTGTCACCGGGTGAAGAGGCAAGGCCGGTGGAAGGGTCAAGCTTCAGAATGTAGATGCCGTCCCAGGCAGATCCATAGTACATATACTGATCGCCGGCTGTGGTGGTTACGACTGTAGGATCAATAGCATTTGTCTGCCTGGTGTTATCATTTGCGGATGTCACCACAATACCTTTCTCTGTCCAAGGCCCCTCGGGCGAAGACGCCGTAGCCATACCAATTACGCTTAACCGGGCAACTGCCGACGATAAGGAATAGTATAACCGATATTCGCTGCCTGATTTTAATACATAAGGCGCCCATAAAGAATTAAAGGGAGTACCTCCTTTTGATGTTATATATTGCGATCCCTGGGCAGGTAAAGATGAGAATACCCATCCCACAAACTGCCATTGCACCAGATCTTTCGATTTTCTTATCTGTATTCCCGACCGTACATCAATACCGAAACCTACGTCGGTACTGTAACAGTAATAATAATCGCCAAACTTTTTAATTGACGGATCATGCACATTGTAAACCGACCATTTAGGATAATAAATAAATGGCGCGATATCAGCGTAAGTATCCGTGATGCTGTTTATATCAAAAACAGGAGTTGTGGTTTTGGTTGTATCAGCGGGATTATTGCCGGGCGTCACGCCTTTTTTACTGCATGCTGATAGGGTCGCTATCGCAGCGAACATTGTTATTAAATATTTAACTTTTCTCTGGCTCATATGCTCTTTTGTTTCTTCAGTTTATTCAGCTTCCAGTTCAAATATTGTGACACTTAATGCATCTGCGTTTAATGACTGGTCAGCATTTTTGACGACAGATTTGACAATTTTAATATCAGGAGTCACACCAGGATTATTGATCGCTTTAAGATCATGACCTGCTATTGTCCATTTTTCCCCCTCAGAGGGTACATTAATGTTTTTATAGCGAATATTTAATTTTTGTGCTCGTGTGGTGGGATTAACGACTGCTATGGTGATCTTTTTATGATCGCTGGTTAAAGCGGCCATGATATCCAACGGATATGTATTGCTTCCTGAAGTAACCGACGGCCTGTCGGCACCGGTAGTTCCCGCTATAACAGGTTGTTCAGCATCTCCGCTTACAGATATTGGTATTGTTCCGAAATGGTCAGCATACAATTTGATCGTAAGCCCATTCGGTTGTATTGCACTAGATGTTGCTGTATATAACAGCCCGAGTGGTGCGCTTGTCGAAGTATATGCCGACATCTTAATCATATCGGTATGCCGGGCTATTTCATTAAAACCTTCAGCTGTCGCGAGGGCATCTTCCAAGCCCCAGCCATCCTTCATCCGCCATTCATCAAGTGCAATAAAAATATTTTTTTCTTTAACAAAGGGCATTCTTTTTACATACTCGCCATAAGCCTCTGCTGCTCCTTTTATTCTGTTTGGCAATCGCCTTATACGCTGTGGCAATGAATCTTTGACATACTCAAATTTTTGTGTTTTCTCGTTATAAGCGGAATCTGATATCGGATACAGATGCTCGGCGATAAAATTCATATCATCTGCATTTTTCGCCAGTAGGTTACCTGACCAATCCTGTTCGGAATCATAACTATATGGCACCTTTGCTATCTCAGGATGGCTTGTATAAACTGACGTCGATCCCATTTCAAACGGAGACGCGCCTGATGCTACGATCATAATAGAAGGATCGGCCTTCTTCATTTCGCCGGCAAATATTTTATGTTTTATCGTATAATACTTTATAGACATGTGGCCCAATTGCCACTCGCCGTACATCTCATTTCCTATTCCCCACCATTTCACATGATATGGTTTTGGGTGACCATTTCGGGCGCGTAACTTCCCCATAGGTGTAGATACCGGCCCATTGACATATTGTACCCATTGTGCCGCCGAAAATGCATCTCCGAAACCGGCATTTACTCCGATATAAGGTTCCACGTTTAGCAGCTTGCATAAAGTCATATACTCATCTGTACCGACGTCGTTCGACTCCATTGCACCCCAGGCATAGTCATATCGCGGAGCACGTTTATCTCTTTCCCCTACTCCATCACGCCAGTTATAACCGGACGAAGCGTTTCCGCCCCAGCGTATAATTCCTAAATGCATCTCTTTTAAATTGTTCAATATGTCTGCTCTGAACCCGCTGATATTATCTGCGGGCATTAATGACACCGCGCCAATATAAAATACCGCACTCCCTTTCCCGGTTATTTCGAAAACAGCATTACTTGTGGTGGTGGTTGCAATAAATTTAAAAGGGTACTTGTGGTAACCCGCATTATTACCGGCGTTACCAATGCCAATACTACCCTGCTTTATTCCGTCAGCCATTAGGCAGACATTAACAGTTACTCCTGGTTTGGATTTCAGAATAACATAGCCAACATAGGCATGACCACTTTGTAAGTTGATACCCGATTGTTTTATACCATGTTTGGCACCCTGCTCCGATAATATTTTTACTGAATGGGCGCCGGCATAAACATGAACGCTATCCATTTTTACAAATTCATCAGGACCCAGAGGCTTCCAGCGGCCCAAATATTTGCGCGAATTTGCCGGCTGTAAATTTTCATTGGAATTTACCGGATAAAAAAATTTTCTGTCGCCCAGCATTTCCGACCATAGTCCGCCCTCGAAATAGTTAAACAGTAATTCTATAAATTGACCATAGATCAATTTTGATATTGGCGGCTGTTTACTATTAGCGTCTATATTTACATTAACTACCGTATCATGATGAGTTGCAGGTTGACTATTCCCCTTATTGATCATCAACAAGATCAAACAAACTATCATAAATATCTTACGGGCCATCTTGGAGAATCAGTGCTTTATTTAGGCAGACAAGCTGCACCGCCGATAAAGGCGGCGCATTTGTTGCCAGATCTCAAATTGTTAACTATTAGTAGGTTGGATTTTGTTTGTACCCCGGATTGTTGTCGATCTCAGATTGAGGTATCGGGAAGTACTCTCGTCCGGGCTGATAAGTATTAAACTCAGCATCCCTTGATTTTAGCAATGCAAGTTTAACCGGGTCTTGCAACCAGCCCCAGCGACGGATATCGTCAAAGCGATGCCCCTCCAGGCAAAACTCAAGCAGGCGTTCATGAGCAAGCTGATCACGCATTTCCGCTTGTGACATTCCCGGTCTTACAACGGCAAGATCAGGGAGGTTTGCACGGGTTCTCACCTTTTGAATGTAAGGGTAGGCTTGAGCTGTTTGTTCGGTTTCATTCAAACACTCCGCATACATCAGCAATATGTCAGCATATCTCATCAATCTTTCATTGATACCTGAACGCCAGTCGAACTCATCGGCACGGGTGTCGCCATTTTCGTATTTGCGGCAAAAAATATCGTTCAAATCAGCCGGGTTACTGGCGTACCTTTCCGAAAACAAATGTCCATACAATGTTTCACCGGGCTTATTGTAGTAAATAGTTGCATCTATGCGGGGATCTACATTACCATCTACTGTTTTCTCTATCATATACTCATTTAATGCTGAAAAAGTAGGTTGTACGTCTGTCCAGCCAAAGCTACGCGGGGCAAATGTAATGGCCCGAGCAGAAGTGCGTCCCCAGGTTGATGTTGGCGCTCCACCCCAACCGAGGTCGGTACCACCTGCATCACGAGAAAATTGCACCTCGAAGATCGATTCAATGTTGTTTTCGTTAGCTTCGGTGAAATTGTCTTTATAGTTTGGTACAAGATCGTAAACGCCCAGGTCGATCACCGCTTTGAACTGTGCTGCCGCACCGGCAAAATCTTTATTAAACAATAAAGCTTTACCCAGATAGCCCATGGCAGCCCCTTTTGTTGCACGACCTATTTGCCCGGCGTCGGGGCCGTCAGTATTGGTATATGAAACCGGCAGAAGAGGAATTGCCGCAGTAAAATCGGCTTCAATTTGTTTCCAGCCTTCGGCTTCAGATGATTGCGGAACATAATAGTCTGACTTGGTTTTCACGTAGTGGGTAGGTAAAGCCACTCTACCGAAAAAGTTCACCAGGTGAAAGAAGTATAGGCCTCTTAAAAAAAGTGCTTGTCCAAGGATACGTTTTTTTAAGTTAGCATCCATGTTTATGTTTGGAACGTTATCCAAAACCTGGTTGCAACGGGCGATACCTTCATAGTACGCACCAAATGCCCAGCCGTAGCCCGCGCCGTCAGCTGTGCCCAAGGCAAATCGGCCAATGTTATAAAAGGCAGTCCACGGGCTGTTACTTCTCACATCATCGCCTCTTATATCCAGCATGGCCGGAGTAAAGCGCATATACGACCCGTCAATAATCAAACTGCCATATGCGGCATTTAATCCGGCGATAGCATCACTTTGTGTTTTCCAAAATGTTATTGCGGCTTGCTGATTTGGATTGACCTGATCTAATTTCTTATTGCAGGCAGTGAGGCATAAAACAGCCAAAAACGCCCATGATATATATTTGATATTATTAGTTTTCATGATTTTTATTGTTAAAAATGATTTATAAACCAACTTGCACACCCAGCATTACTGTTCTTGGATTCGGGAAAGATCCGTAGTCAAAACCCCGGCTAAATAAACCATCGCTTATAAAATCGGGGTCATATCCTCGATATTTGGAAACAGTTAATAAATTCTGCCCGGAAACATATATTCTGAAACTGCTGAAAACATGGGTTCTGCCTAAAACATTCTTAGGGATAGTATAGCCTATTTGTGCATTTTGGACTTTGACGTAAGAGCCGCTTTCAACAAAACGATCTGAAAAACGTGCGTTGCCATTTGGGTCACCTATGATGGGCCTTGGCACATTCGTATTAGTGTTTGTTGGGGTCCAAAAGTTTAATTCGTCGACAGACGAGTTGCCGTATTGGCCAACCATCAAATCGTGGTAAACACCGTTAAACACTTTATTACCGGCACTACCCTGGAAGAAAACTGATGCATCAAAATTATTATATGACGCATTTAAATTTAACCCGTAGTATATTTTAGGTATTACAGATCCCAGATAAACTCTGTCGGCATCAGTAATCACACCATCTTTATTTACATCTTTGAATTTAACATCACCGGGAGCTGCCAAATTCTGAGTAGCATGGTTAGTTACATCTGCCGCGTTCTGGAATATACCTTCGGTTACAAAACCATACAGTTCACCCACTGAGCGGCCAACTTCTGTCTTGCTTCCGGCACCGTATATCGGGTTGTTGGTACCACCCAATTTTAACACTTTATCTTTGAGTGTGTTGGCATTGCCGGTGATGTCAAGTTTTAATTTCCCTATGTTGGTTTTATAATTCAAGGTAAATTCAACACCCTTGTTTTCTGTGGAGGCTGCATTCGTAGTTACATTTGGAGGCACAGAACCAACCGATAAAGGAAGCGGAATACCAACGATAATGTCACTGGATTTTTTATAAAAATATTCGGCCGTAAATAAAAGTCTCTCGTTAAAAAGGCCTAAATCAAGCGCCGCATTTGCAGTTGTAGTCGATTCCCACTTGATATTAGGATCTGCTACGGCAACCACCGTTGCACCTGGCGCCAGAGTGTTACCAAATACATAACTTGCATTGCCATTAACATAAGCTTGATACATGTAGTCAGGGAAATTCTGATTACCCAAAACGCCATATCCGCTTCTCAATTTCAGGCTACTGATAAATGAAGGTAAATGAAGGGATTTTTCATTACTGACATTCCATGCCGCAGCGATAGAGGGGTAATTACCGGCTTGGTTTAAAGGAGAGAACCGTGAAGAAGCATCTCTTCTAAAATTTGCTGTGATCAAATAACGGTCGTCAAAATTATAGTTTAAACGACCAAAATAGGATAATATGGTATGGGTAAATTGGCCCCCCACCAAACCTTTAGCTGCTGGATTAGCAATGGAGCCAAAAGTGTAAAGTTGAAGGCTTCCCACATCAGATGCGGTACCGAGCATATCCTGACCGCCATCCTGCTCATAAGAAGTACCGGCTAAAAGGTCCAGCTTATGTTTACCTGCTGACAGTCTGTAGGATAATGTATTTTCCGCAAGGCCTGTATGCGCATTACCGCGTTGGTCAGACAGATAATATTTGGTATTCAGATAATAAAAACCCAAATCATATGAAGGCTCATAATGATAGTTTTCAAAATCAGTACGATCATAACTAACATTCACCTTGTATTTTAAATTTTTAAGCACTTCAAGTTCGCCCCAAAAATTACCGAACGCCCTGTTGCGGTTGCTATAGTCAGTCACTAGGCTATTCATACCAATAACGTTGAGCGTTATAGCTCTTTGCGTAACGTTATCGCTGCCGCCGTAGCCCCCCAATCGGTTAGGATCATAAACCGGCATGGTAGGTATGGCCGTTAACATGCTTGTAACCCCGCCCCCAAATACTGCATGAGAACTTGTTATAGCCAGGTTATCTTTATGCGACTGGGTATAAGCAGTCTTTCCGCCAAAGCTGAATATGCCCTTTTTGCCTTGAAAACTGCCAGTATAACTATAACGCTGGTAACTCTGAGGGCCCTTTAGTGTGCTTGTCTGATCAAAATCACCAAGGTTCAGGTTATAGCTCGTTGCGTCGCTGCCACCAGACAAGCTAAAGTTATGGTCCTGGATATGTCCGGTTTGAAACATTTCCTTCTGCCAGTCGGTATTCACATTACTGATAAAGGCTGCATTTGAAGGGTCATTTGCCGGAGCTATGGATAAGCCCGCATTGAGTTCGGCCGCTGTGGTGATTTTTTGATAGCCTATTCTATCGGTTACAGGGATGTGTTTAGCGATGTTCTGCAATCCATAATATCCGTCATAATTAACTTTCAATGGTCCTGATCTGCCCTTTTTGGTGGTAATAATTACTACCCCTGTTGCGGCCTTCGAACCATATATCGCTCCGGCAGAAGCATCTTTTAGTACCTGTATACTTTCAATGTTATCGGTTGGAAAGTCAAACGGTGCGTCTACTGGCACGCCATCGATTACAAATAAGGGGCTGTTGTTACCAAACGTGGCAATACCCCGAACTTTTATCTGTACAAAGCCGCCTGGTTCTCCCGAACCTTGCACGCTCACGCCGGCCGCCTGGCCCTGAAGCAGTTTGGCTACGTCATAGGATGCGGTCTTTTTTGCATTATCTACGTTTACAACGGATACTGATCCCGTAAGGTCCTTCTTTTTAACAGAGCCATACCCAATAACCACCAACTCATTCAGAGAGCTAGGTGCGGCTTTAAGCTGTATATTGACAATAGCGTTTCCATTAATTGGCACCTCTTGGGAGTTGTAGCCCACAAAAGAAAAAATAAGTACAGCATTGTTTGATTTGGCATCCGGAATATCTAATGCGTACTTTCCGTCAATGCCGGTTTGAGTTCCCAATTCCGACCCTTTTAACTTTACGCTTACTCCGGACATCGGCTGACCGTTTTCTTCAGTGACTTTCCCGGTTACTTTGTTAACCACAACCATTGCCCCTTTTTCAGACAGGACCACCAGGTTGTTGTCGTTTAATCTGTATACCAGGTTGGTATTGGCAAGCAAAGCGGTCATTGCTTCGTCAAGCGATGCATTTACCACATTCAGGCTTGCCGGCAGAGAATTTTTATCCAGCACATCGTCATTATATAAGAAACGATAGTCAGACTTTTTTTCAATCTCTTTAAACGCCTTTTTTAAGGGCACATTCTGGAAACTGACATTAATTTTACTCTGACCATACCCCTTTGACATAGCCTGCAGTGAAGAGACCAGTATCAGTACAAGGATAAATTTTAACATAAAAAAGATCTTCAAAAATCGGTTTAACCGCAATTGGTTGGTGCGGTATGTGTTTTTTTTCATAATTTAGCACTAAGGTTGTTTAACTATTTGGTTTCTAAAGGACAGGTAGTTAATTGATACCATTTACACGGGGAAATGCGCCAACATTTTCCCGTTTTTTGGTTTATATGTAAGTTATCTTATCATAGGCCACATCGTTTAGTTAATAAATTATAATTTTGTTGTTATCATTTTTAAAATGGAAATAAGCCGAAGCTTGCAAAGCTCGGAGGGCCCTTTCAATTGATTCGTTCTGAAATCTTCCGGTAAATCTTAGTTTTTGGGTTTCTTCGTTTTTAAAAACGATGGATACATTATACCTGCGCTCCAACCTTTCTGCTAAATTTTCAAAGCTCTCGGCATCAAAGGCGAATTTATCTTCCATCCATAAAGCCTCACTGGGCAATGTATCTTTCTTAGCTTGATGTATCCTGCCCAAGGCTATTAACGGCACCTCTTCAGTTGTTGATTCCGATACTATACCCTTAGCAGCTTCTTGCTCCTTGTTAATGATGGTAAGTTTTTCAGACGCCTTCAGGATAATCTTTTTCTCAGGATTCTTTAAAACGGTGAGCTCTATCCGGCCACGTACAAGGGAGGTTTCCGAGGTTTTATCTTTATTATAAGCACGTACATTAAACGCAGTACCAAGCACCCTAATGCTGATCGTGGATGTAGTTAAAATAAAAGGGTGATGGGCGTCCTTAACAACGTCAAAAAAGGCTTCACCTGCCAGCGAAACTTTTCTAAACTCGACGCCATAATCAGTATTGTAAACTAATTTACTGCCAGAGTTTAACCATACTTTGGTGCCATCGGGTAATTGAACTTTACTAATGCCATTTTTGGGTGCAAGGATTACATTGTTACCATTATTTTCAACTTTCTGGACTTTTGCAATCCATAATATAACCAGCAATGCACTTGCAGCAACCCATACCGAAAACTTAAAAAATTTGATTATTCTTCCTTTTGACGATGTATTTGTGTGAGGCGCTTCCTGCCCGGTTGTTACGATTTCATTTTTTTCGGCAACGTCGAGTTTGGCTTCAAAAGCGCTCCACTTTTGTTCTAAATTACTGCTTGATTTTTCCTGGTATTGATTTTTCCAAATCTCTTCAAGCAACGATATCGAATACATATCAGTTATGCCATCCTCCCGAAGTAACTCTTCAAGCTCAAGCAATTCTTCCGCGGTTGCGTTACCGCTTAACTTTTTACCAATAAGTATCCAGATGTTATTAATCATTATATCAGGCTCTGTATATAGAGACTGGAAATAATGAAAACACCCTAGTCAAAAAAATAATTTATTTTAAAAAGATTTCGCCGGAATGGCATTTATTGGTCTTTGGGAACTTGCAACGGCATTGGCCAGTTGTTTTAGGGCATTTCCCATGTGGTATTCTACTGTTTTAACAGATATATCCAACAGCTCCGCTACTTCCCTGTATTTTAAGCCATCCTCTTTTACAAGCTTAAAAACTAATTTACATTGCTCGGAGAGTTTACTCAAGGAATAATTGATGGTTTTGGCCAGATCTTCATAAACAAGCCGTTGTTCGCCGGTAATTGAGGAATCAACTATTTCAATACTGATATCCTCAATAGGTACCTGTTTTATATCTGATTTCGAAATATGGGTGAACGATTTATTCTTGACAGCCTTATAACAATAAAAAGCGAAGTTATTTATAGAAGTAAGGGTCGTCCGATGCATCCAAAGATTCATAAATACATCGTCAACTATTTCTTCAGCTACTACTTCTTGTTTCACAAGCGATTTAGCCAGGCAAAACAATCTACTATAATAGAGTAAATATAGCCTTTCAAACGATATCCGGCTGCTATTTAAGGCAATATCGTTCAACAAATCCCTTATTTCCGTTTCTGACATATCAATTCAATGGACTTATAGTTTAATCAAAAAGGGCACCAATATACAGACATGCGCTTTTGTCGCTGACGACAAGCAGCTTCTGAACTTTTATAAATTTGGTTGTTTCGGTTTACTCTTAGGCTGGCTGATTGCCTGGCCTAATTAAAAACTAAAGTAAAGTAAAAAAATTTTAATTGTGAAATTAACACTTAAGATTTTTTTAAAATAACTAGTGTATAAATAACGCTTTGGATTGTCAAATATGACCTGCATTATCGGTTTTCGCGCTAAATACTACTTTTAAAAAAATATCTGTCATCGAAAAAAAATACTACCTCCGCAGCTTTCCGGCTATAACAGGTCACTATTTCAGTTAATTGGGTCGTTCCCTCTTGATTTTAAAAAATAGATTGATGGTTTTTATTAACCGGCAGCACGCGTGTGGAAACACATGGGCTTTGACGCAAGTTTAAGGAGAGTAGTAAGACCATTAAACAATGGGTGAACAGGCTTCAGCGCGATCAACCAATCCTGGATTTCTAAAAACATTTTCAAGCACTTACAAACTATTTCAATCGATAAAGCAATCGACTTTAATTTTTTTTAAATGTATTCGTGATAATATCTGCCGCTGTAAAAAATAAGCGTTATTTTGACACTAATTACGAATTCATAATGGCCCTTAAATAGTCTCTTGGTGCATGCAGGTTCCAAAACTCCAGCTATTCCTTACGCTTAACATCTGATTTAATTAGATACAAAAAGACCTTTAAGTCTTTACATGAATAAAATTTAACTCTTCCTCAAAAAGCCGCCACCGTTCTTTAGTTTCTTTGCCATACTCCCAATGGCCGCCTCCTCCATCATCTTTTTTATTCCCGACCGGATGGATTTAAATTTGCTATGCAGTGGGCAAGGTTCCATTTCTGAACACGCTTTGAGCCCAACCCGCATCCTGTAAACAGGTTATCTCCGTCAACTGTGAGAACTACGTCAATAAGCCTTGTGTTATACTGATCGTGATCCAGGAAAAAGCCTCCGTTCACGCCTTTTTGGGAACTGATGATATTGTTGCGGGAAAGAATTTGCAGGATTTTCGCGGTAAAAGGTTGGGGGGCCACAATATGATCACATATTTCAGCTATACCGACCTTAGCGTCTTTATTGCCCTTTGCAGCAATATAGATTGCCGCCCATATCGCGTACTCACTTGATTTTGAAAACATCACAATTGCTCCTCAGCTTCATACTATAGCGTGAAGTTGATATGTAGCCATAGATATTGAAACTAAATTGAATGCAAGTTACCCGACCCTTATCAGTAATGCCATGCTACAACTCACTTAATAATAATATGATTGACGTCATAAAATTATTCACTTAAGGGCGCTATTTGAGATTAATATCAACTTAGCCTTAATTGGACTAAATTCGAAACATTTTACAGAAAGTATGAGAATTCTGTCCACAATTAATCGGTTGGGCAAGTTCTGTATCAGGACATTTCACTCTGGCAAATCGACCAAAGACCACTCAAAAAAAGGCGATGAATTATATTTTCTTATGTTGATTCTTATAATTAACAGGCGAGACGCCCATAACCTTTTTAAATAATCTTGAAAAATAATAGGGATCATCAAAACCCAGCTCTGTACAGATTTCCTTGATATTCCGGTCACTAAAATATAGGTATTGACATGATTTCTGGATTTTGAGCTGGTTGAAATATTGATGTGGGGAACGCCCCGTTTTTTGCATAAATAACCTGCAGAAATGCGCAATAGAAAGGTGCTGACGGTCTGCAAACAGGTCCAGGCTTATCGACCGGTGCAGATTTTGCTTCATATATTCGATTGAATCAGAAACAACATCCCGCTCTTGTAATGATGGGTTTATCTCCTTTTGAAAAATAAATGATGAAATAAAGGCCATCAATTTGATGTTAATAATTTCAATCTCACGGCGTTCAAAACTATTCTCCAGCAGGTCGAATATCTCATTGAATGCATACAAACGCTGTTCATCATAAGGTATGCCGTCGCTTTCCAACCTTTTGTGCTCGTAATGCCGCTCATATAGTAAGTCGGCCTGTTCGCCGCCGAAGTGCACCCAGTAAATACTCCATGGATTGTCGCGGCTGCTTTGATAATGATGAGGCATATTCTTAGGAATAATAAAAAAGGTGTTCGGCTTCATTGCAACTTCCTTCTTCTGAATAAATATTTTTCCGGCACCTTCAACACAGTAGAGCAGAATATATTGCGGACTACCAAATTTCCTTTCCCGGTCATGATTCAGGGCTTTGGGATAATAACCAATATCTGTTAGATAAAACCTTTTGATCAATTCATTTTTCAAAACACCTTTCCTGATATTCGGCGGTAAGACGATCATTCGTTGGCCAACGAACCCCTCTTTTACTTTTTTATCATTTATAAAATTCATGGTGTTATTATTTCTGAAAGTAAATCTAAAATGTTATAAAAATATTAGCTACGCATGTTATTAATATCCATCAGAATGATAATTTAGTCCATCATAAACAGCATAATGAAACATTGCTTTTGCATATTGACTAGTTTTCAATCATTTGAAATTTAAATCATTACGATTTACAAGGCAAGTTGGCTGCATTTTTTGAATCACATCTTCCAGAATCGATTTTACATAAAGCTACGACTCCTCTCTTGTTATTAAAATCCATCTTTTTAAAAATAATGTCCATTTTAAAAAGTTCACGTTTCCGCTAGGTTTACCAAGCCAATTAAGACTGTGCTTTTCCCGATTTAAATACCTTCCAGAAGATAGCTATCTGGGAGCAGTCAATCCTGAAAGAGTTCCGTCACACCAAATTTTAACTTAAAACCAAATAAACCGATTAATTATGCAAAAATTTACTAACCTATTTTTGCGGCGAACAACGTTCATTCTGATGGTTTTTTTCACCATCTGTTTTTCGGCCGCTGCGCAGACAAGCACCGTTACGGGTGTTGTAACCGCCAAAGAAGACAACACACCAATCCCCGGGGTGACGGTAACAATCAAAAACACAAAACAGGGCCTCGCTACTGATGCTAACGGAAAGTTTTCTCTGAACGTACCCGCAGGTGCTGTGCTTGTTTTCAACCTCGTCGGTTACGAACCGACGGAGGTCCCTGTTAATGGGCCGGTGGTAAATGCGAGCCTTACCGCCAGGCAAAATAACCTTAACGAGGTTGTCGTAATAGGTTACGGCACAGTCAAAAAGAAAGATCTTACCGGTGCAGTTGCCAATATTAAAGGTGCCGATATCAAATCACAAGGCGTCAGCGACGTAACCAAAGCCCTTCAGGGCAAACTGCCGGGAGTGACAATTGAGGCTGCAGGGGGTAATCCGGGATCGGGAACCAGGATACTGATACGGGGTGTAGGTTCATTAAATAATGCTACACCGTTATATCTGGTCGATGGCGTCCAGGTTGCCAATATTAATAACCTGAGTCAAAATGACATCCAGTCGATCGATATATTAAAAGATGCATCGGCAGCAGCGATCTATGGTTCACGTGCTGCAAACGGTGTCGTTTTGGTGACAACCAAATCAGGTAAAAGCGGGCAGACGGTCATACAGGCAAATGCGAATTATGGCGTTCAGAATATTGCTCATCGTGTAGATGTGCTGGACGCGGAACAATGGGCCACGGTGAGCAATGCGGCGCACGACGCAGCCGGACTAGCCCGGTTATCCATAGCCCAGAATCCGCAGTCTCTTGGCGCGGGCACCAACTGGCAGGACGCCATCTACCGGAGTGCCCCTATTCAGCAATATGACCTGCTACTAAGCGGAGGAAATCCTTCTACCAATTACAGCGTATCAGGAAGCTTCCTTGACCAGGATGGGATCGTAAAGGTCACCGGCTACAATCGTTATAACCTCCGCGCAAAATCTGAAACAAGTAAAGGGCCTTTCAAATTTGGTGAAACCATTATTCTTACAAGGGAAAAAACGATCTCGATGCCAGGTGGCTGGGGCGGACAAGGCGGCAACCCTGTAGGTTCTGCAGCCAAAATGATACCTGTTTTTGGCATTTATGACCCGACAGCGGTTGGCGGTTTTGCAGGTGCAACGGGGCCGGTTGTAAATGTTGCTAATCCGTTAGCCCAATTGAATCTGGAAGACATCAACCGAATATCATCCAATATTTTAACCAACGCTTATGGACAACTTACTATTTTGCCTGGCCTGACCTATAAACTTAATTTTGGCTATACCAGCAATTTTGGCACCGGGACGGATTATTACAAACGTTATGTAGTGGGCACCTTATTCTCGCACCCCACTAATGATCTGAGTATCAGCAAAGACCAGACGAATCTCTTGCTCGTGGAAAATACGTTGAACTACACAAAGCAGTTCGGAAAACATAGTATACAGGCCCTGGCAGGATATACTTATCAAAAAAATGATTATAGCTATTTGCTTTCGGCCAGGACGGATTTGCCCGATGGACTGGAGAACATTGATGCGGGCGCCGGTACGTCTACAACCGGTGGAAACAGCGTCGAGAGTACTTTACTGTCTGCTTTAGGCCGGGTAATTTACTCTTATGATGACCGTTACCTGATGACAGCCAGTTTCCGCCGGGATGGTTCATCACGTTTTGGCTCAAATAACAGATACGGTAATTTCCCATCCGTCGCCTTAGGCTGGAATACATCCAATGAAAAGTTTTATGGCTCTTCCCTGAAGGATGTTCTTTCTACTTTCAAACTCCGGGCGAGCTATGGCGTGTTAGGTAACCAGGAAATCGGCGACTACCAATACAGTGCAGCAGTTGCGTCAAATATTAATTATGTAACAGGTACAACTCAGCAAAAGTGGTTCGGAGCTATCCAGACCTCATTCGCTGATCCAAATATCAAATGGGAAAATACCAAAACTGTCAATGCCGGGTTTGATGCGGGATTTTTCAGGGACAAGTTATTCCTGACTGCCGACTACTTTATTAAAACCACCGATGATGTGCTGTTGAATGTGCCAATTCCCGGCTCAGCAGGATCAACAAGCAACCCCGTTGTTAATGCAGGCAGCCTGCGCAACAAGGGTATCGAACTGGGAGTCAACTATACGGACCAGATCGGAAAAGTAAAATACAGCATTTTCGGCACCTTCAGTGCAGTTAAAAACAAAGTACTCCAATTGGGTACAGGCACGCAGCAAATTTTCGGCGGACAACCAACCCATCACGGCGCTTCGAGCACCATGACCGAAGCCGGCGGCCCTATCACAGGCTTTTATCTCATCAAAGACATAGGCATTTTCCAGTCCCAGGCGGAAGTTGATGCTTACAAAGACAAGAACGGAAATGTAATCCAGCCAAATGCCCATCCTGGCGACATTAAATTTTTGGACGCGAACGGCGACGGACAGATCACAGCCGAGGATAAAGTTTACCTGGGCAGTCCTTTCCCTAATTTCGAATATGGCTTCGGATTCAATGCATCTTACAGGAATTTTGACATCAATGCCTTTTTCCAGGGAACACATGGCAACAAAATATACAACGGCTTAAGGCAAGACCTGGAAAGCATGAGCCTTGAATTTAATTATTCAGCAACGACACTTAAAGCGTGGACTCCTCAGAATACCAACACCACCGTGCCGCGCGCGGTGACTAATGACCCTAATTTCAACGATCAAACATCATCGCGGTTCCTGGAGAGCGGCAGCTATATGCGGTTAAAAACACTTCAGATCGGGTATACATTAGATGATAATTTGAAACGGAAATTGAAGGTCAGTTCATTACGGATTTATGTGAGCGGCGACAATGTGTTTACTATTACTAAATACACAGGATTTAACCCTGATCTGGGCAGGACAGGAAGCATATTTGATCGCGGTGTCGACTTTGGCCATGTTGCCTACCCGCTGGCGAGAACTTTTAGCGTCGGCTTGCAATTAGGTTTATAAATGAATTAAAAGGAAGAGATATGAAAAAGATATTAATACTTACAATGGCGGCCCTGAGCTTATTTGGCTGCAAAAAAGATGTATTGGAGAAGGTTAACCCTAACCAGATCACGACGGACACCTACTGGAAAACAGAGTCTGATGTGCAGGCAGCGCTTGCGGCAACCTATAGCTTATTCAGAGATGTTAATAGCGGTTACTGGGGAGTTCGCGGCATTGAACTGTCTAACGGGCGGGGTGACGATTTCTTCATCCGCAATGATGTCGCCGACCTCTATCGTCTGTCAACATTTACGAATACGCCTGATGACGGTCCTGTGAACGATTTCTGGAACGGCAGTTACCGGGCAATATTCCGCGCAAATCAAATCATAGAAAATGTGGGAAAGGTGCCGGGCCTGAGTGATGCGTCCAAAGCTGCATATGTATCAGAAGCCAAGTTTTTACGGGGTGTCAATTACTTTAACCTGGTGATCAATTTTGGAGATGTACCACTTCACTTAAAGGTTCCAGTGAGCAAAGATGATTATTTCGTTGCAAAGTCTCCTGAGGCGGATGTTTGGAAACAGGTCATACAGGATTTTACTGATGCAGCCGCAAATCTGCCGGCAAGTTACCCGGCTAATTTTGTTGGACGCGCAACAAAAGGTGCCGCGATTGCCTATATGGGTAAGGCGCAGTTATATACCAAAGATTATGCGGGTGCTGAAACCACCCTTAAGCAATTAACGGCATCGCCGTTCAGTTATTCTTTAATGCCAAATTACCAGGATAATTTCCTGGCCACAACCAAAAATAATGCAGAATCGGTTTTTGAAATTCAGCTTGCTGACGTTGGTGGTACCAACCCCTGGGCAGGCGAAAACGCCAATGAAGCGATCGGCGTAACGACCGCACAGGAGTTCGCCCCCGCGGAAGTTGCCGGATGGTTTGAAGTAAGCCCCACAGATAAGCTATTCAATGAATTTCAGAAGGAAAAAACAGTGGCCAATGATTTTGATCCCAGGATGTATGCCACACTGATATGGAATTATCCGGGCGCGACGTTTTACAATAAACCCTTTACCGATTTCCAATTGTTGTTCGGGTATAGCTCCATGTTTAAGAAATATCAGAATTTTAATCAGAACGGAGAAATTACCGGTGCCAGCGGCGCTTCGGATTACACCTCGAGCAACAATGAAAGGGCCTTGCGATACGCGGATGTGCTATTAATGATCGGCGAAGCGCAGGCGATGCAAGGCAAGACAGCCGAGGCATTTACCTATGTAAAACAGATACGTGACCGCGCAAATTTGCCGGCCATTGCTGTACCAGGCAGCCAGGATGCCATGATGGCCGAAATACGCCACCAGCGCATGATCGAGTTTGCAAGGGAAAATCAGCGGTTTTATGACCTGAAGCGCTGGGGTCTTCTTCAACAGGAGATCGCCAACAGCGATAAGGTCGGAAAGCAATATTTTGTTCCGGGCAAACATGACTATTATCCAATTCCGCAATCAGAGATCAATTCGAACAGCAAGATGGTGCAAAATCCCAAATGGTGAAAAAGATAATCCAGGTAATTTCAAAGAGTGCGCCGGATAGCGCACTCTTTGATACCAGTTTCGATTTTTTTCTTCCGTTCTCTTTAAAAACCAAGTCAGTCGCATAACGAGGTTCGAAAGAATAGTTGACCGTCAAATTAAAGTTACAGCGTTAAAGATTAGAAATCCTTATCTTGATTTTACTGCTACAAACCAATACAATATAAATTATGGAAAGCAAACATCAGCTTATTCTTATTTTAATGGCAAGTCTGCTTACATTTTTTTCCAGTCATGCCGATGCTGGACAAGGTGTTAATACAGTCGACACGATCAGACTTTCCGGCAAATGGAGGTTTCAGACAGATCCCGCAGATGTTGGAGTCAAACAAAAATGGTATAAAAAACAGCTGAAAGGAACGATCAGCCTGCCGGGCTCAATGACCAGCAACCACCTGGGTGACGAAATTACAGTCAATACACCCTGGACAGGAGGAATCGAAGATTCTTCATGGTTCCATAAACCCGAATATGCCAGGTATCGCAAAACGGGGAATATTAAAGTACCATTCTGGCTGCAGCCCGAAAAATATTACAAAGGTGTCGCCTGGTATCAAACGGTGATTAACATCCCGGGCAACTGGCGCGGAAAAGCGGTGGAGTTATTCATTGAGCGCGCGCACTGGACAACCGGAGCATATATTGATGACAAGTTCATAGGAACTGAGAACAGCCTGGGCACACCGCATGATTACCTGTTATTAAATGGCATGGCTCCCGGCCATCACACGCTTTCTGTACGGGTAGATAACCGTATGGGCGAAATCAATGTCGGGAAAAACTCGCACAGTGTTAGTGACCATACCCAGGGTAACTGGAACGGGATGGTAGGTCAGATTTATATGACTGCAAAACCGCGGAGTTTTCTAAAAGATATTCAGCTATACCCGGACATCGACAAGAAGCAAGTTTTGGTCCGGATCGTTCTTGAACAGGACCCCAGGACAGCAAAACAAACCAAATTAACGGTGCAGGCAACTTCGGCTCAAAGCAGCATGTCTTTGCCTGCTATATCAAAGACTAATACCTCAAAAAAATCGTCCGATACGATCAGCATTACATATCCGATGGGCAGCCACCCTGAACTTTGGAGCGAACATCATCCAGGACTATATGTGATGAGGGTCAGTGTGGTCTCGGGTGCAATGCGGGATGTGCGTAAGATCAGCTTTGGAATGCGAAAATTCAGCGCTGCCGGCACCCAATTTCTGATCAATGGTCATCCCACTATGTTACGGGGAACATTAGACTGCGCGGCATTCCCGTTAACGGGCTATCCGCCAACAGATGAGGCCTCATGGCTGCGTATATTAAAAACCTGCAAAGCCTTTGGGTTAAATCATATCCGTTTTCATTCCTGGTGCCCGCCTCAAGCAGCGTTTACTGTAGCTGACAAACTGGGCTTGTATTTCCAGATCGAATGCTCATCGTGGGCAAACCAGGGTGCAGTAATTGGCGATGGTGAACCGCTCGATAAATATATTTATGAGGAAAGCAACAAAATCGTGGAAGCATTTGGAAATCATCCATCTTTCTGCCTGATGGATTACGGGAACGAGCCCGCAGGGGAACACATGACGGAGTATCTTACCCGCTTTGTAAAATATTGGCAGGCGAAAGATCCCAGGCGCCTGTACACGACCGGTTCCGGCTGGCCTATTATTGCCGACGCCGATTATAACAGCACCCCCGATCCGCGTATTCAGCATTGGGGGGAAGGTGTAAACAGCATTCTTAACGGTAAAAAGCCCTCAACTGACTATGACTGGTCCGCAATTATTTCAAAATGGCAGCACCCTACAGTTAGCCATGAGATTGGCCAATGGTGCGTCTATCCGGATTTTAAAGAGATAAGCAAATATAAAGGTGTATTCAAAGCCCATAATTTCGAAATATTCCGTGATAGGCTTGCGGAGAACGGATTAGGCGCTTACGAAGGTCGATTCCTTGACGCTTCAGGCAAATTACAGGCACTTTGCTATAAGGCAGACATCGAGGCAGCATTGCGGACGAAAGGCTTTGGTGGTTTTCAACTGCTGGGACTCGAGGATTTCCCAGGCCAGGGAACGGCGCTGGTAGGTGTGCTTAATGCATTTTACCAGCCCAAGTCGTATATCACAGCGGGAATCTACAACCGGTTTTGTAATGATGTAGTGCCGTTGGCCCGTTTCCCGAAGATGGTTTATATGAATAACGAAAGCCTGGATCTTCCGGTTGAGATTGCGCAATTTTCTGAACATATCCTCAAAGATGTTGCTCCGAATTGGACCATTACAGATGAAACCGGCAAATCAATTTATTCCGGGACATTCGATAAACGCGATATACCCGAAGGCAATGGTATCCCTCTTGGTACAGTAAAGACCGACCTAAATGGTATAAAGCATGCATCGGAATTAACGCTCACAGTGAAAGTAGGAAATTACACTAACGACTGGCGGTTCTTTGTTTATCCAGAACATGTTAAAGAGGCGAATGACCCTGTTATTGTAACAGACAGACTATCTGATGCTGTAATTGCATCGCTTAATCAAGGTGGAAAGGTATTGTTAACCTTTAAAAAAGGAACCCTAAAGGATGAGTTCGGCGGAACGGTAGCTATCGGGTTTTCCAGTATTTTCTGGAATACGGCCTGGACACACGGACAGGCGCCGGAAACGCTCGGCATCCTGTGCGATCCCCATCACCCGGCACTTAAATACTTTCCGACCAGGGGTTATTCTGAATATCAATGGTGGGATGCAATGACACACAGCAGCCCGATTATGCTTGACAGCGTGGCGAAAGGGCTCAACCCGGTTGTACGTGTGATTGATGATTGGGTAAAGGCCAGGTCGCTTTCCCTGTTATTTGAGTGCAGGGTCGGAAAAGGTAAACTTATGGTTTCCGGCATTGATCTTTTGACAGATGTGGCTGGCAGGCCCGAGGCAAGGCAGCTGGCTTACAGCATCGAAAATTATATGAAAAGTGATGAGTTCAATCCAAAAACACAAGTGGATTTAAGCCGGATTATTGCATTATATAAATCAAACTAACTGATAACCGTGGAAGTACTACAAAAAAAGGAAGCTATTAAGTTTAACAACGGTTACATCTTAGGTATATCGTTTATATCAGCCCTGGGGGGCTACCTTTTCGGGTTCGATTTTGCGGTCATCAGCGGGGCTCTGCCATTTTTGAGAACAACCTTTCATCTTTCTTCATGGTGGGAAGGCTTTTTGACGGGCTCGCTTGCGCTTGGCTGCATTGTCGGTTGTCTGGTTGCGGGAAAAATTGCAGACAAATATGGCCGCAGACCAGGGCTTATTTGTTCGGCGGCCATTTTTGCCGTTTCCTCTATGGGGATGGCATTTTCCGCAGAACTCTGGCAATTTATAGCTATGCGTTTCGCGGCCGGTATTGGCGTTGGCATGGCATCTATGCTGAGCCCGCTATATATTGCAGAAATATCCCCAGCCCACACCCGTGGCCGCAATGTGGCGATCAACCAGTTGACAATTGTTCTGGGTATTTTGATCACCAACCTGGTCAATTATTCACTGGCTGACCAGGGTGCCGATAGCTGGCGCGAGATGTTTGGGCTCGGAATTGTTCCGGCGGCACTCTTTTTAGTCGGGTTACTGTTTCTACCCGAAAGTCCCAGATGGTTGTTGAATGCCGGATATACGGAGAGAGCCGCCATAATTCTGTCTAAAATTGGTTCATCTGCTTATGTAGATCAATCCCTCAGGGATATCAATAAAACCGGTATTCATTTTCCAAAGGGTACATACCGTGATGTTTTTGCAAAAAGCGTGCGGCCTGCGGTCATTGTCGGGATAACATTGGCTGTGTTTCAGCAACTCTGCGGGATTAATGTTGTGTTTAATTACACATCGACTATTTTCAAATCAGTCGGCGCTAGTCTTGACCGCCAGTTGTTTGAAACCGTGGCAATAGGATTAGTCAACACGCTATTTACTTTACTGGCAATGTGGCAGGTGGATAAGCTGGGCCGGCGACCATTAATGCTCACGGGATCACTGGGTTTGTCTATTGTGTATATAGCCCTCGCATTTTTGTTAGGACATCATGCAAGTACCGGACTGGTCTCGATATTTGTTTTGGTGGCGATCGGCTTATATGCCACCTCACTGGCACCTGTGACATGGGTCATTATTGCAGAAATATTTCCGAACCAAATACGCGGTGTGGCCTCGTCAGTGGCGATAGTCAGTTTATGGATCGCGTATTTTATATTGGTTTTCACCTTTCCCATTCTCGCGGAATATCTGGGTACCTACGGCCCATTTTACCTGTACGCCGGGATTTGCTTTTGTGGCTTTTTCTTCATCAGGTTTAAAGTAAAAGAAACCAAGGGGCAAACCCTTGAAGAGTTAGAACAAAATTTTATTGGACATTAATTACAATTATATTTTTATATGGAAGTTTCAATATGGCAAGAGGAAGTTTTGTTGCCTACCTATCGCACCGGATCACCTGATAAAAACCCCATGTTCTTTGAGAACCGGGTTTACCAGGGAAGCAGCGGCGTTGTTTACCCGAACCCGGTGATCGAATCCATTGAGGACGAAAAAACCGACCAGCCCTACCAGGCACTTTTTCTTGAAAACAAATATTTGAAGATCATGATACTGCCGGAAATAGGTGGACGGGTCCATATGGCCTTTGATAAGATAGCCAACCGTCATTTCATTTATTATAACCAGGTAATTAAGCCGGCGCTGGTCGGCCTTTGCGGGCCATGGATTTCGGGAGGGATTGAATTCAACTGGCCTCAACATCATCGCCCAAGTACTTTCGAACCAATAGATTATCTGATAGAAGAAAACAACGACGGCAGCAAGACCGTATGGGTAAGCGAGGTCGAAAAAATGTTTCATACCAAAGGTATGGCAGGTTTTACATTATACCCTGACAAGGCTTACCTGGAAATAAAAGCGCAGTTATATAACCGGACCAATCTTCCCCAGACCTTTTTGTGGTGGGCAAACCCGGCCGTCCAGGTGAATGAGTATTATCAATCCATCTTTCCGCCTGACGTGCACGCCGTATTTGACCATGGAAAACGGGATGTTTCATCATTCCCGATTGCAACCGGCACTTACTATAAGGTCGATTACTCACCAGGTACTGATATTTCCCGGTATAAGAACATCCCTGTTCCCACATCGTATATGGCAGTCGGTTCTTCCTATAATTTTGTCGGTGGCTATGAGCATGATAAAAAGGCCGGGATGTTGCACGTAGCAGACCACCATGTATCACCCGGAAAGAAGCAGTGGACATGGGGCAACGGCGATTTCGGCGTCGCCTGGGACAGAAACCTGACCGACGAAGATGGGCCGTATATCGAATTAATGACGGGCGTTTACACGGATAATCAACCAGATTTTACCTGGATAATGCCGAATGAAGAAAAGTCCTTTACGCAATATTTTCTTCCTTACCGCGAAGTCGGCATGGTCAGGAACGCCACGAAAGATATTTTGCTTGGGCTGGACACCGAAGGTGATACCGTTACACTTCGGGTTTTCGCTACTTCAGAACAACGTGCATTGAATATCAGGCTTAAAATGGGTAATGAATTATTATTCGAAGAAACATCTGTTATTTCGCCCGAAAAGATATTTGAAAAGTCATTAAAGATAATCCCTTTGGATCCCGAAAAGTTGCGTGTTTCGGTGTCCGATCACGAAAACAGGGAACTTTTAGCCTATCAACCTGATCCGGGTGACGGAGCACCGGCGATTCCGGATCCGGCGTCGCCTGCTCTCGAGCCAAAAGACATTGAAAGCCTTGAACAGCTTTTTCTTACCGGCCAGCACCTGGAGCAATACAGACATGCAACCTACAGCCCGGTACCCTATTATCAGGAGGCGCTGTCAAGGGAACCAGGCGACATCAGAAACAATAATGCATTGGGCGTTTGGTATCTACGGAGGGGACGATTTGAAATTAGCCAAAGTTATTTCAGGAAAGCAACTGGAACGGCTACCCAACGAAATCCCAATCCATATGATGGTGAGCCTTATTACAACCTCGGAATGTCTCTTCATTATCAACAAAGAACCCATGAGGCTTATGATGCATTTTTCAAGTCAGCATGGAGCAGCGCTTGGCAGGACAGTGCCTATTTCGCACTGGCACGGATCGATATTTCACGGGGTGACCATGAGCTTGCATTAGAACATATTGACTGGTCGATCGATAGGAACGCCAGAAACGGCAGAGCCTATTTGGTAAAGGTACATGCCTTGCGCAAACTCAATAGAATAAAGGAAGCTATAACCGCTGCTGAACAGGCATTAAACCGTGACCATTTTAACTTGAGCGTGCTATTTGAACTGTACTTTTGCTACCTCGAGCAAGGCGATCAAAAGCTCGCTGAAGGAATTATTGATAATTTACTAAAATTGAGCAGAGGCAACGCGCATACGCTGATCGATTTTTCGATTGAGTTTGCCGATCTGGGCCTGTTCAGTCAGGCCATCGAGTTGATCCTTCATACCACACCGACCGAATTAAATTCGCCGTTGATTAATTATTATCTAGCTTATTACTGGCAAAAGGCAGGGAACCCGGACCAAAGCTATATGTACCTGATGAAGGCAGCCGGGTCTGAACTTGGCATTTGTTTTCCGAATCGCCTGGAAGATATTTTGGTCTTGCAGTATGCCATAAAAAATATTGTTTCGGATGCAAAAGCACTTTACTGTTTGGGAAATCTGTGGTACGACAAGAAACAGTATGAGGAAGCAATGAATTGCTGGGAAAAAGCTATTGTGGTCTCACCCTCTTTCCCCACAGCTTACCGAAACCTTGCGATAGCAGTTTACAATAAGCGGAAACAACCCGAGACGGCGCTTAATTTATTTGAAAAGGCATTTCTGTGCGACCCCTCCGACGCAAGGGTACTAATGGAACTGGACCAGCTTTACAAAAGGATCAATAAGCCCGCTTTATGGCGGCTGGACAATTTAAAAAAGTATCCATCACTTGTTGGGCAAAGAGACGATCTGTATCTGGAGATTGTTTCACTGGAAAATTTTTCCGGCAATTTTGAATTGGCTTATAAACTACTGATGAACAGGAAGTTCCACCCATGGGAAGGCGGTGAAGGCAAAGTATCGGGCCAGTATGTTTACAGTCTTACAGAACTTGCCAAACAGGATATTGCCGATGGCTTGTTTGAAAGAGCCATAGGTCGGTTGAACGAGGCACAACACTTTCCCCATAGCCTTGGTGAAGGTAAACTTTATGGCGCCCGGGAAAATGATATTTTTTACTGGTTGGGTAATGCTTATGCCTGCATGGGAGATGTCGTTAATGCCGAGATCAATTGGAAAAAGGCATCCATGGGGCTGACCGAGCCAAACGCTGCCGTATTTTATAATGATCAGCAACCCGATAAGATATTTTACCAGGGTCTTGCCTGGGAGAAACTAGGGGAATCCTCTAAGGCAGAAGGCATCTTCCGCAACCTGGCAGAATACGGCGAACGAAATCAGCATAATGAAGTAAGGATAGATTATTTTGCCGTTTCCCTGCCCGATCTGCTGATCTTTGATGATGACCTGCAAAAAAGAAATTATTTGCATTGCCGGTACATTTCCGGTCTCGGATACCTCGGGTTAAGAAAATACAACATGGCAGAGCAGATACTAAAGGAAGTACTTAACGAAGATGCGATGCATTTCGGCGCAGAAACGCATTTGAAGTCGCTAGCTTACTGGATATTGCGGGAAGCTTGACCAGAGTATTCCGTGCTTTTGGGGACACCAGGTTGTGTTAGCAGTTAAGAAGATCGCAATTAATAATCAATAAATTAATATGTTCAATGTGTCACGGAATTATTGATCACCAATTTCCGAAATTAGCTGGTCAAAGCCTCCGTATCTTCCACTTACCCCCTTGCGCCGGGTTTCAACACGAATCTCGATATAGTGATCACATCACCATTTTGCGGTTTGGTTTCCCAATACGCCGAGGCTTCATCCAAAAGCACAATAAGTGATCCGCTGACCAGGGACGTTGTTACGACCATAATTACAAAATTTAGCCGGCGGTGCTAAAAGCTGGTCTATATCGGTTAAATAACCCAGTTCCCGCCTCTGAGCCTTAAGGATGCGATTGTTGTTTGAAATCCTTACGAAAAATTTAGGGAGTTCGGCTGCGGTAGATAGCGGCTTTAAATTGAAGAATGTGGTAACATTTTGTTTGAGTTTTTCAACTTCAGTATCATTAAGGTCCTGTATTTTTCCAAACAGGCTTCTATAATACTCCAATATCTTTTTGATCTCGGGAAGTGGATTGAGGTTCATCACTTCCCGGTTAGTCAAGTTATTGGCGATCTTCTCAACCAAACCAAATTCATCAAACACCGGAGTTAACTTCATTCGACTTTTATAATGGGTTAAACAAGCTATCCATGGTAACTTCCTGCTGAATAAGACCAGGATATGCAATCCCATTTTTTACCCCATATGTCGTCATCATTGTAAGAAACAGGGTCTTTCTGGTTTTCGTTTGGGCCTGAAACACCTTTTGCTTGCTATCAAGTTCTTTGGCATAAGATTTACTTATTTCAAACACATCTGAGGCAAATTTCATTTCACAAAGATTGATGCATCCATCAGCCCGATCTATCAGCATATCAATTTGAGCCCCCTGTTCACTTGCACTTTTGGGTTGATACCGCCAAACGGAAACTTCGGCATATACATTTTTGATACCGATGGCTTGTTTGATCTGGTCTATATGCTTTATGCAAACGCTTTCAAATGCGGTCCCGCTCCAACTTTTCCAGGATGAGCCCGTGGAAAACATCAACCAGGTACCCGGTCCTTGGGCCCGGCTATTTTCAATAAACTTGATGTAGAACAGTGAATATTCATCTGTAAGCTTATATAGGCTATCCTTTGTCGTTTTGCCAAAGGGTACGTAAGGCGTAATAAATCCGGATTCAGAAAGTTCGTTCAATATTTGGCTGGCATATCCGCCTGAAGTTAATTTACAGGCTTCTATAATTTCATTTCGGCTTAATCCTTTTCCTTTCTGCGCCAGCGCCCTGATTACACTAATATGATTATCGGCGCTGTCAAACAATGAATAATATAGATTTTTGAATTCATCGTTAAGTAATCCATCCTTTGTAAAACACAGCTTATCGATCACTTGGGCGGCACTGTTTCCAGGTTCTACCTCTTTTAAGTATTGGGGAATCCCCCCCATGGCCATATATAGCTGCAATATTTGGTAACGATCAAGTTTAATTTTGCGTGATCGTAAATATTCGGCCGTTTCAGCAATGGTAAAGGGCAATAATCGTATTCTTCGGGTAACCCTATTGTGTAACCCGCCCCGGTTATTGATTACTTTTTTGATCATCCAGGATGCCGCCGAGCCGCAGATCACCACGACCAAATTTTTTTCCTTTGAAGCCCAGCTATTCCAAAAGTATTCAAAAGCGGGCAAAAACCCTGATCTGGGGCTATTAATCCAGGGAAATTCGTCAAAGAATACAATTTGCCGCTCTTTTTTTACCAATGGGGTCAGATACTGTGTGAGCATCAGGAATGCCTGTGTCCAACTATCAGGCTTTGCTAACTTTAAGCCGCCGCTTGCGTTTGTCAACGCAAGCGCAAAGGTTTCTAACGCCTGGCTCAATAGTGCGTTATGTGTACCGCTAAATTCAAAGGCCAGCTTTTTACTGAAGCCATTTCTGATCAAAAATGTTTTGCCAATCCTTCTTCGACCGTAAACTGCCAGCAATTCAGCCTCTCGTGACCTTTCAATTTTTTTTAATAGCAGCTTTTCTTCAGTTCTTCCTATCACAGTTTCCATAGCAAATAAATGAGTTTTGGCGTAATATAGATTTTTATATTACGCCAAAAGTAGTAAAAAAATATGAGTTTTGGCGCGATATAAGTTTTTATATCGCGCCAAAACTCCAAAAAATAATGTATTGACCCATTTAACACAACATTATTTGCTAAATTTACTACGTCAATATTTGCTAAATTTACCACATCAACATTTGCTAAGTTTATTACAGCGTTGTTTGCTAAAATTACCACAACAATGTTTACTAAATTTACCGCGAGGGGGTTTGCTAATTTTGCACTATTGGACTAATACTTAAAAGAAGAACCCTCAACATATTTAATCATGGCAAAGTTACAGGAAAGGTTTGCAGAAGCGTTAAAGGCATTAAAAAGTCTTCAGGACAAAGGAATAGTAGCTATTTATACCGACGATATTCCTTCCAGAATGTATCGCGAAATATTAACCAGGCAAGGCTTCCTAAAGGAAGTGACCAAAGGTTGGTATATTTCGTCCAATCCGGCAGAAAAGCCTGGTGAAACGACTTCATGGTATAGTTCTTACTGGGAGTTCTGTGCCAGGTTTATTGAAAGTAAATATGAGAATGACTGGTGTCTTTCAGCAGATCAGTCATTAGCTATTCATGCGGGTAACTGGGCAGTGCCACAACAATTAGTTGTCCGATCCCCGCAGGCAAATAACCGGCCCACGCCGCTTCCGCATAACACCTCGCTGTTCAATCACAAAGGTGAATTACCACCTGCTGATCAAATGACCACTGAACGCGGATTAAGAATTTATAACCTGCAGGCCGCCCTAATTTATTGCACAGTCAGCGCATTTGGCAATACCGGCCTGAACGCCAGGACGACATTATCACTCATACGCGATGCCTCTGAATTGCTACCCGTTCTTCTTGACAAAGGACACACCACGATCGCGGGGAGGCTGGCAGGGGCTTTCAGAAATATCCAACGGGATAAAATAGCCGATCAAATTATCGAGTCTATGAAGCAAGCAGGATATGACGCCCGCGAAGAAGACCCATTTCAAAGCAAGCTGTCAATTGATCTATCGCAGCGTGAGCGCTCCCCTTTTGTCAACCGGATAAAGCTGATGTGGCAGCAAATGCGTGAAACCGTTATACGCGATTTTCCGGCTGCACCAGGCATTTCAAAAGATCATGAATCGTATTTAAAAGATGTCGACGCCATTTATATTACAGATGCTTATCACTCTCTTTCTATAGAGCGATATAAGGTTACACCTGAATTAATCGAGCGGGTAATGGCCGGTAAATGGGATGCTCAAATAAATGAAGAAGATAAAAAGCAGCAGGATGCGATGGCGGCAAGGGGATATTACCAAGCATTCCAGTTAGTAAAAGAGTCCATCATCAAAATCATGGAGGGCGCCAATCCCGGGAAACAAATTGATGCCGATCACCAGCGATGGTACCGGCAGCTTTTTGACCCCAGTGTTGTTGCCGGGATATTAAAAGCCTCTGATTTAGCAGGCTATCGCAGTCACCAGGTTTATATTGGTAATTCGCAGCATGTGCCTTTAAGCGTCGACGCCATGAGGGATGCGATGCCTGTTTTCTTTGAATTGTTAGCAAACGAGCCTGAAGCATCGGTCAGAGCTGTCCTCGGTCATTTCATTTTTGTATTTATTCATCCCTATATGGACGGCAACGGAAGGATGGGCAGGTTTTTAATGAATGCCATGCTGGCGTCCGGCGGTTACCCCTGGACAGTCATTCCGGTTGAGAAACGTGACGAATATATGAAAGCACTGGAACGCGCAAGTACTGAACAAGACGTCAGTTCATTCTCACAGTTTATAAGTTATTTAGTTAAACAAGGCATGAATGGCACCCCGGTTGCGGCGCTGCCTAAATGAGCGGGTATAGAAATTTGAAAAAGCAGACGGTTTTATCACCGGCATGCGACTGATATGAAATACAGCGATTCCAGTTTATACATGTAAATTTTTGAACAGATAATCGGATAATAACCGATTATCTATTGATTTTTTTTTACAGAAACGGCGGCTGTCCTGGTGGTGAAACCGACAGCCGCCGATGGGGCCCCGGCAATCGCCGGGGCAGCCGGGCAATTTTCCCGCCCGGCGCGTCCTGATGACGATTACTGTTTTATGGCTTGTTGCGCATCTGCCTGCGGATAAATTCGTCAAAAAGCCGTTCCCGGTTGCGCTGTTCTACTTTCCGTTTTGCCCGTTTATGACAGCCCCAAATAAATAATGCCCAGATGCCGAAGGCAACGGCGAACAGCGGATATGGGTTGGGCGCATTTAACGCACCGAACATACAACCTGTGGAAATGCCACAGGTGAATATAAAATAGATGATGGTTTTCATATTAGTTGACTTTAATGGGCTGTGTCCTGAACTCCTGCAGGTTGAGGAAAAAGCCCCAGTTAAACAAAATGCCCTCACGGAACAGTTGCCATAAAAGCGATGCCCCGCAATTGGCTAAAGCGGAATTGATAAATAATTCCTGCTTGGTGAGTGCCTCGGCCAAAGAACAGCTTGGCGTATTGTCGGCTTCGCCTGCCTGTAACAGTTCCTTAAATTCTTCGGTCACCATCTGCAACGTGTCGATGGGCTGGTATTGTTCAGATGCAGGTTGTTTGATTTTATCGAGGGTAGATAATACGACCTGACCGCTTACCCGGCTATTGCCATAGTCCATCCAGTACAATGCCCGGTCACGGCCATGATACTGCCGGGCGATGGTGGTCAATATGTCGGCAATCTCAAAACGTGTGTCTACTTTGTCCACGCAGGAAATGGTGAGGGTAGCCGTAAAATCTGACGATTTGTTAGACAACTGTTTTTCGAATTTGACCGTTTGGGCTTTCCAGCTCGTACCGAAAAAACGGTTAATTCGCGTCATGATGCGATCTCTACGCAGCCATTTCTCATACTGATAAAGCATCGCGGCGTTGATCTCCAGCATTGAAATGCGGTCTTTCCCAAAATAGTCGATCAGGCTGTTTTTAATTTTCGAATGGTTCTTCGCTGTGCCGTCGCGGCCGTCTTCCTTCAGCGCATTGACGTGGTGTGTGCAGAATTTAACAAAGTCAACTTCTTCATCCTTGCCCTCCAAAAAATCTTTGAGATTATCGCAGGTCATGAAATCGAGCTTCGGCCCGAGGTTGGTGATCGTTTTTCGATAATCCGCCAGAGTAATGGAAAGTTCATCGAGGATAAATTTATCCTTGATTTTAAGATACCTGTCCAACTGACGGGCGGACAGGAAATGTTGGGTGTCAATAACCCCTTTTTTCTTTTGATGGTAGACCTTGATCTTTACATTGTAGGTCCCATCTGTTCTTTTGAATTCTTCATAAACAACAGCCTTTACGAGTGCCATAATTTAAAAAATTGGGCACGTAAAAAGAGCATGAGACGCAGGGCTAAAAACTAACCCGACACTTTTCCGACACTTTTTACGTGAAGTTCAACAAAAAATCATGTAAGTCCTGACGTTTTGAAGTTTCTACGGCGTCAGTACCGCCTCGGTGAAAACCGCTCAAATATAACAAAAAAGGGCAGTTTTCGCCAGAAAATGCCCTTTTTAAAAAAGTGCGCCCACCTGGGCTCGAACCAGGGACCAAAAGATTATGAGTCTTTAGGTAAAAATTAAAGAATGGCAGGATGACCCTCTATTTAGTGTATCATCCGCCATTACGCTAAATATGGTGTATTCACCGACACCACAAATGAATTAACTAACTAATAATAAGATAGTTAAAATATGGAACATTAGTTGCGTACCATCAGCATGTCAATTAATAATAGCAAGCAAATGGAACGAAGAATTCGAATCAACTCAAAACCTAAATCAGATAGTCTCCAGACAATAATATTTGCGGGCGTAGTAGCAGGGTTGCTCGACGGTGTGGAGGCATCGGTAATGTTAAATATAAAACTCGGTTTAAATCCTGGCCAGGTTATGCAATATGTGGCAAGCGGGCTTTTTGGTGAAGCGGCCTTTAAGGGTGGTGTCCCAATGATCTTAATTGGCATATTATTGCATTTTGGAATAGCTATTACAACCACAGCTATCTATTTTTTTACATATCCTAAAATTAAAATCCTTCGTTATTCCCCTATTATGTCGGGCCTGCTACTAGGCTTATGTGCCTGGATAGTTATGAATCTAATAGTGGTTCCGCTAAGCAAAACTCCGCCTGCTTCTTTCGGAACAGGCGATGCGATAATCGGAATTATCTGGCACATGATTTTGGTGGGATTGCCTATTTCTTTCATCATCAAAAGACACTTTGATAAATAAAATAATTGTAAGGCCCCAATTATAGTGCTGCCAACTTCTCAGCAACTGGCTTAAAGGTGTTTTCAATTTTAAACTTTATAGTTATGACAACACCTGGGTCATTTTTAATCTCAAAGCTACCACCCAGTTGTTTGCTCAGAGCTCTCATCATTTCCATGCCTAACGACGATGTTGCTGCCAGGTCAAAATCTGCAGGCAACCCTTTACCATTATCAGCAATAATAAGGCTGATCGTTTCAGAGTCAATTAAATGACCTTCTATCATTATCTCCCCGCCATCCTTATCAAAGGCATATTTGATGGAATTCGTAATCGCTTCGTTCAATATCAGGCCCAGCGGTACCGCCTGGGATATATCCAGATTTATCGGATCTATCGCTTCTTTAAACCTGATCTTTAGACGGCTGCAATCGTAACACGCATAGAGATGCCGTACCAGGTCATCAACGTAATCAGACATTACAACAGTCGCTACATTGCTCTTGCTATAAAGCTTTTGATGAATAATAGAGATGGCTTGTACGCGGTTTTGGCTATCCCTGATCGCATCGATAGCATCTGTATTTTGTAAATAGGCAGATTGTGTATACAGCAGGCTCATCACTATTTGCAGGTTATTTTTAACACGATGATGAACTTCTTTGAGCAGCCATTCTTTTTCGGTCACGAGGTCTTCCAGTTGTTCATTTTTGTGAGTAATTAGTTTGTTTTGCAGCGTGACAGTTTGATTATTCTTTTTCCGCAGCCTGCTTTGCCGGTATAATAGCCCTGCTATAATTAAAACTAACACGATGCCCCCAATGGTAACATTCTTCATCAGGTTAGCCCGTTGCAGGTTGCTTTTATCCAATGCGGCCCTTTGACTTAGCAGTTTGATGCTATCTTCTTTTTGCCTGGTTTCAAATTGAACGGCTAGTTTTTTTGCATTATCTTCCTTCGCCTTCCTCAAGTCAAATTCCTGTGCATTATGATAGAAGCTCAAATGCTTGATAGCTGAGAAATAATCACCGGTTGCTGAATCCGCAAGGAAAAGCAAATAATTTAAGTGGCTTTTTACCGACGATGCCAACACATTGTTCTTATGATTAACGACAAAATTTAAAAAAGGCTTGGCTTTCTCATACTGTTTTGATTCAACGTAAAGCTGACCAATATCCTTATAAAGAGACACATATGGATCTGCCTGAGTTTTATTTATCTTTAACGCTGTTAAAAATGCTTCTTCAGCTTTGTTATAGGCTTTCATATCGCGATAAATATTACCGAGTAACATGTCATCCTCAATCTTATCGCTGATGTTTGTTGCGGGGTATTCAGCCTGCATGCGCCGGACATAATTGACTGCCTCAGAATACCTTTTCATTTTTCGTAACGCACGCACGGGCAGAATAAAAACTAAGCGTTGATTTAAGCAAAACATGCCCGCATGTATTTTCAGATAATCTATAGCTAACTTCCCAAGATCAAGGCCCTTTTGGTAGTTTCCGTTATTGAAAGAGACCATTCCATATATAAAATAGATGTCGCCAGCAATGAGCGTGTCTCTCGTAGCCTTCATCGTTTTTATTGCTTCCTGACTGTAGTATTCTGCCTTGTCGGGATGACCGGTATAAAAATAATAACCTGCCAGGACATTAAATGTGTACTGTAAAGAAGGATATTTCAAAGCGCGGTATCTCTTCAATGCTTCGAGAAATTCGTTCTCAGGATCTCCTTTTGATTGAACCATGTCGATGTAGGCTTTATCCTTAAGCGCGAGTATTTCATACAATGGCAAATGAAATTGAGTACTTAGGCGTCGCGCTTCGCCGGCAAAATAGAGCCCTTTTTCCCATGCGGCTTTCTGGTCAGAAGCGTCCATTATACCATATTTATAGCTTAAGTTCAGATATAATGCAGCTTTGGCTATGTCTTTTAACGCGGGGAGAATGTTTTCCGCAGCCTGCATATTATTCTGGTAAGTATAAATGTCAGCTATAAACAATAAAGCCTCATCGGTACTTTTTTTATCATGGTATTTAATACTTGAATCACGCGCTGCCGTCCCAAAACTCAGTGCACGTTTCAAATCTGCATCGCGACGCAACGGCTTATTCAGATAAAGATTTGTTAGCCTAAGAAGTATATTTATTTTATTCTTGCCATAAACACTTCCAAGTTGTGTTAACAGGACTTGTTCATTTGCAGGATTCTCAGGTTGCGGAGAGGGATAGTACTGACCCAGTGCTGCTAACGGGAGTAATAATAAGATGACTAAAGCCCGTGCACTATTGCGATCGACTAAAAGATTTTTTAGATAGAATAATAACGATTGCATATGCATGTCATATTTGTATTTAATAAGATTGTTCTTAAAAACAATAGAGCATTACAGAAAAAGAAAAAAAGAATGATTTATTTTCAGATATCAGCGATCCGATCTTCTAATAGGATATTAAAGTCGAAATTTCCGACCGACTCTGCAACCGTTATCCTGTTACAGAATTTCCCCAGGTAAATCCCATCAAAAGTAAATAAAAATAAACGAATGCTAACCGTTAAGCACCGCTACATCACCCCTCGAAGGCTTTAATGTTAAGCCATTTTTAATTCACTTTCGATCTTAAATAGTACAGTTATGACCACACCCCGATTCCCGCTGATCTCAAAACTGCCGCCTAGTTGCTTGCTGAGTGTTTTCATCATTTCCATCCCTAACGATGAAGTATCGGTTATATTAAAATCGTAGGGCAACCCTTTGCCATTGTCGGCAATTGTAAGTTTAACGGTATCCGCACTCAAAATACGGCCTTCGATAATTATTTCTCCACCGTCTGACCTAAAAGCGTACTTAATGGCATTTGTTATCGCTTCGTTTAGTATTAGACCCATTGGCACCGCCTGTGAAATATCCAGGCTCACCGGCTCTACAATCTCTCTTAATATGATGTTCCTATAAGTACAATCGTAACAGGCGCAAAGATGCCTCACCAGGTCGCTAACATAATCATTCATTAAAATTGTTGCTACGTTGGTCTTACTATAAAGCTTCTGATGAATTATTGAGATCGCTTGCACCCTGTTCTGACTATTCCTTATTGCATCGATCGCATCGGTGTTTTGCAAATACGCAGCTTGCGTATATAGCAGACTCATGACCATTTGCAAGTTATTCTTTACACGATGATGAACTTCTCTGAGCAACCACTCCTTTTCAACTATTAGACTCTCCTGCTGTTTTAGTAGCACCTCATTATCTTTTAACAATCTCTCTTCTTCCTTCGCTAGTTCCAACAGCTCCTCGTTCTGACGGTTAATTTGATCCTGCTTGGTCTGAAGACGAAAATTAGTCCGCTGTTTATTACGGTAAGTGGTGTAAAACAAAACGGCAAGTATAATAGTGACCAGGATACCTGCAATTGTCATGTTTCCCCGATTTGTATTTTGACCGGTCTTATTAAGTTTAAAAAGCAGGACGTCAGGATTTTGAGCGCTGGCTGTTGCGCAAAAGGTCAATAAACAAAAGTAAATAATGAGCCTTTTAATCATGGTTAAAGTTCAGTTAACTCTTATTGTTCCATTGCGGATATTTTTATAATTCTCCATTATTAAATTATCCCATCAGTATGCTTTACTGCTAACCTTAATACTGTGGCAATTAAAAGGCCGAAAAGGTTTCCGGTTATATAAGCGAAGTCAGTGCCATTTATATAAATATTTATAAATCAGCAAAATAAAATACAAATAGATAATTTAGGGACGATATTTCGGACGATTTTTGTAGTTACAGACGATATTTAGCCGGCTTCATTCTGTTAAACCAGGTTAACCCTAAAACAATTATGGCTATCCAAAACTATTTGATACCTAGTTTCTTCATTTTCGAATGCAATGTTGTAGGTGGAAGACCCGTCACTTCGGCGGCACCCCCCGAGCCCCTTATACGACCATTGCATTTTTTTAGTACACTAATAATGTAGTCCCTTTCGTTTTCTTCAATGGTTTTGATCCTGTTGTCGATGGAATGATCTGGATTTACCTTATTTGCTGTACGCTTCTGCAATTTGACTTCTGTTATCACCGTTCCTTTGGTCATTAATATTGAGCGTTCTATAAAATGCTCTAACTCTCTGACGTTCCCTGGCCATGGATAGTCCATCATTTGTTCCAAGACATCTGAAGATACTCCTGCTATAGGTTTATTATATTTCTTACCATAATACCTGATAAAGTGATCTGCCAGAGCAGGTATATCATCCTTTCTTTCACGCAATGATGGAATTTCAACAGGAAATACAAAAAGCCGATAATATAAATCCAAGCGAAACCGCCCTTCTTCCATTTCCTGTTCCAAATCGCGGTTTGTTGCGGCAATGACCCGGACATCAATTTTAATAGGCCCCTTCCCCCCCACACGCTCAATCTCGCGCTCCTGTAAAACACGGAGTAATTTTATTTGCAGGTCAACTGTTAATTCGCCAATCTCGTCCAGGAAAATAGTGCCGCTATCGGCTTGTTCAAATTTACCTATTCTTCTCTCCGATGCTCCCGTGTACGAACCTTTTTCGTGCCCAAAAAGTTCGCTTTCTATCAAATTGGCCGGAAGCGATGCACAGTTCACAACAATCAGCGGTTTTTCTTTACGGTTTGATAATAAATGAATACTTTTTGCCACCCTTTCCTTGCCTGTACCACTTTCTCCTAATATAAGTACCGAAGTATCTAATGGCGATACGGTGGCGATTTGGTCCAGCACGGACAACATTGAATGACTTTGTCCTATAATACCGTAAAAATCATCAAGCCTTTCTTTAGTTGTTACCGGAAGTATTGCGGTATCGGAGAATGGTTGGGCAAAACTATTATTGACAACAAATTCGTGTTGATTATTGCCCAGTACATCACCTAAGGCATTTATTAAACGGCTTAATAAAGTGACGTGTAGTTGAGTATAAGTATTGCCTTTCCTGTTATAAAATTCGTACCTGATCAAATCCGAACTGCCCGGCAAAACCGGAAACAGCAATGCAGACTCGAAATCGTAGGTATCGGCAATTGTTTTACTCAACGGATTCTGATCACACAACCTATCAAAATCGTCAGCATTAAAAAAATTGGCTTTTTTAACAATCGGCATTGATTCGGAAATGTCGAGAAGTTTTCTTGGCTCTATCCCTGTAATAGTTAGAAATTCCTGACTTCCTAAAACCTGGTACTCGTCAAATCCTACTCTTACAAACCCAATGTTTTGACAAAGCTCCGTCGTTGTCTCTCTTATAATTACGTTTAAATAATCAAAAGGAATATGCGCCTGTAGATAGTTAGCTACTTGCAATAATTTTTGTGTTGTATTACCGCGGTAATTTATGACATCTTTCAATTTTTGGTTAAGCTCCTGTTCTTGTTGATTGCGAGCCTCCAGGCTATTTTGAAGCCGATAAAGCGCAACATCTAACGTCGTAAGGAGATCAGCTTCTCTAAACGGTTTAACAATAAAGCCAAATGGCATGGTTGATTTGGCTTCTTCAAGCAGTGCCCCCTGAAAATTCGCTGTGAGATACACAAAAGCTATGTTACTTTCCGTGAGCTTTCTGGCCAGGTCTATGCCATTCAGTTCACCTTTAAGGTGAATGTCGAGCAAAACTAAATCTGGTCTTTGTGCTTCAATCATTGATAGAGCCTCCGGAACAGATTCAGATATTCCCGATATTTTATATCCAGCCCCCATCAATACTAATTTAAGATGGTGAGCTACAAGAGATTCGTCTTCAACGATCAATATTTTCTTCATAGACATATATGCTACAAGCAAAAGTAAAGGAAACAGTAATTCGAACTACAATAAAAAGGCCAGAAATATATTCGCTTTCCTATATATCTTTAAATACATTTCTAAGGTCACGACACTTTGCAAGAGTATAGGCTATTGGGGTTGGCATACAATTCATCAAGCCGACGATATATAATTCAAATGACAACAAAAGAGTCGAAATATCGTCGTCCTTAGCGTCATTCTTTGTTGCTTTAACCCACTATTGAAATGGCATAAAATTCGAAGCTCCGGAGTTTATAAAACACCCAAAGCTAAATAAAATGGAAACCAACAGAGTAATAGTGAAGCCGGGACCCTTTGTACACGATTTATCAAACCCCAACAAAGAAGAACAATTTTTGAGAAGGGTACGGATGAGCCCCGAAATGAATTCCGAAATTGAAAATGAACCGCCAAAACCAGTTTATAACTTCCCCGGTATGATTGGCAACTGCCCGGAAATACAAAAAGTGTATTCCTTGATAACAATGGTCGCACCGAGCAATTCAACGGTGCTGTTACTGGGCGAAACCGGCACCGGTAAAGAAGTTATAGCTCGTTCAATACATAACTTGTCCCCCCGAAAAATAAAGCAAATGGTAGCTGTAAACTGCGCTGCTTTGCCCGCCAATCTTATAGAAAGTGAGCTTTTCGGCCATGAGCGGGGAAGTTTCACCGGCGCAACGGAACGTCGGTTAGGAAAATTCGAGTTGGCAAATGGTGGGACCTTGTTCCTGGACGAGATTGGCGAGTTGGGTATTGACCTGCAGGTTAAGCTTCTTCGGGCGCTACAGGAGAAGGAAATTGAACGTGTAGGCGGCAAGGGGCCTATTAAAGTCAATGTGCGGATCATCGCGGCAACTAATAAAAATTTAGAAAAGGAAATGGCTGAGGGCCGGTTTAGAAGCGATCTGTATTATCGCCTGAATATTTTCCCTATTTCTTTGCCACCGCTGAGAGAGCGGAAAAATGATATTCCGCTCTTGGCGATGCATTTCGTTAAACATTATAGCCGGGAATGCGCCAAAAACATCAATTCTATTTGTAGCCGGGTGATGCAGAGCCTGGTGAATTATCCCTGGCCCGGAAACGTTAGGGAACTTGAGCATCTGATTGAACGGAGTGTATTGCTTGCTGACAGTAACGTGATCAAGAACATACTTCTCCCCTCACTAAAGGACGGAGGTGTTCAGGATGACGAAGCGCGGTCTACTCACAAAACGATAGATCAAAACGAAAGAGAACATATTTACAAAGTTCTAAAGTATTGCGATGGCAGGATTGCAGGTGCCAGTGGTGCAGCTAGTATTTTAGGCGTTCCAACAACCACCCTGCATTCCAAGATGAAACGTTTAGGCATTAAAAGAAATCACTCGATACAGTAATTGAACTAACGAAAAGCCCCACCTGGTTTATTAAAACACAGGTGGGGCTTTTTTGAGTTAATAGCATATTAACAATATTCCTGATGAGATGTAGAGTCTTGTTTAAGTAACTCGTGGCATTCAGTGATATTATTTGTTTTCAGGTATTAAAACAGGTTTCCCTTTGTCACCAACTATAAAGGCAAGCAACTTAGCAGGTTTATCTTTACTCATATTCCTTGTTCCTGCGTGCAATCCGTGTGGCCTTTCATAAAAAGCATCGCCCGCTTTATAGTGATAAACATGGCCATCAAAAGTGGATTCCAGCTCGCCCTCAAGAACATAGCCAAAAGTTGGATTCGGATGCCGGTGTGGTGTGGAAACCTCGCCAGGAGCAAAATTCACAATAATCATCCTTACCTCCTGCTCTTTAAGGCCAGAAGATTGGATAAGTTGGTTAAAAATAACACGTGGAGGAACATCGGTAACAGATGATTTGTTAGAATCCTGTGCCTTTACGTTTAATGTAAAGGCAACGCAAAGCGTTAAAAATGAGATCGCTGATTTTTTCATTTGGTAATTTTTCATTTTAATGAATATTGATGTTTGTATTTAATTGATTACTTGGGATTCCGTTGAGGACTGCAACTCGTCTTTTTTGTGGCTTCTTCTAAAGACCCGTAAAATTCGTTTGATTTCATTGATTTGCACTTTTGCAACTAGCATGCCAACGATGGTACAATCTTATATTCAGCCACTTATATAATTTCTCATTTTTGTTCTTCCCCTGTATTTAGCGTTATCGCGACGTCTGCACGAAATAAGGAACCTATTTTTCTATGGTCAGTGACGTTGACCTATCAGACCTAAGTTGCCAAAGTTTATCGCTCTACAGCTGATAATAAACACGGTCTGAGTTTTTGAAACGGGGGATAAATCAATTAAAAAGTACTTAATATCGTGTATGTAGTCGCCGAGGCGCTGTATAAAGTCTAAAACACCACTTCGATAATCTATCAAGTATCATATTATCAACCGTTTAAACAATTGGCACAACCGTTGCAATCTGACGCCGAGACTGATGTCTGCACCAATGTGCATTTATATCTGTTTCATTAATCGCAAACATAAAATATCATCAGAAATGGAAACAAGAATCAATGCCTATGCAAAAGGGCCAAATGCAATGAAAACGCTGTTTAACATCGGGAGCTATCTTAAGACATCACCTGTTGAAAAACGCCTGCTTGAACTGGTCGATTTCAGAGTATCACAGATTAATGGTTGCGCATATTGTTTAGATATGCATTCTAAAGATGCACGTGCGGGTGGCGAAACAGAACAACGTTTATATGGAATCAGCGCTTGGCGGGAAACTCCATACTACACCGACCGCGAACGCGCTGCGTTGGCCTGGGCTGAGGCTGTTACGAAATGTGAGGTCCCTGACGCAGTTTATGAAAAAGTAAAACCATTATTCACTGATGAGGAATTAGTCGACCTGACACTTGCAATTACTGCCATCAATTCGTGGAACCGTTTTAACCTGGCTTTCCCTGTAGCGCCTGGTTCATACACAGTCGGCCAGTTCGGTTAATTAACACCGGGACGGAAAAGTATTTGATCTTCAAAAAAGTATATAGTACGTCGTAATTTTCCAGCAAGCCTGTCTTTTGGCGGGTTTGCTGGAATAAAAACCAAATCGGACAGGTCGAATTGTTTATTCAATAGGAAGTAGCACCTGGAGAAATCCAGGAGACACAAGTAAATATCTTGCTTTATTGTACCGTACCCGCATGGCCTTAATTTAAAAGAAGGCATATCTAATGATTTACTGAAGTATGCAGCCGCCCGTCGGCTCCTCGCGTTGGTGACCGGTTTTCACAGGGACACTGTGCCGGCGTGGGTTTGTCCCGCACACGAACGGGTGGAAAGTGGGCGCCCCTTACAACATCCTCAAGGAACTGACACCCGTCATCTTCGTTACGACGGGCAGCAAGCAAACTTCTGATGATCACACGATCGGTTAACGCTAATTATATCCGATGAGCATTTGCAATGACAATGCCAATAGATAAAGATCTAAAAGTCAACCACATGAGGCATTTACCGCGATTACAGGATTACTTTATTCAGTGAAAGCACTTTCAGGAAAGCGATATAAAGAGTTGTTTAAAATTGCCCGCGCCCACCTTTCAACAGCGAATGACCCACTGAGGGATGCTGTTTTCACTTCATAGACTTTCACGATCCATTTTCAGACACTGTTAGGTTAGGTGCAGTATATGAACGAGCCGTTTTTCCCACGCTATGAAGCACTCCAATTATGGTTGCCGCCACCTTATTTCGTTTTGGTTACGGCCAATTGGCGAAATAAGGTAATGAACCACCGGAATTCAGTAACATAAATATCTAAAAATAAGACAGTTACACCATTGGCATAAGTTTGGCATATCTCCGGCAATAGACTTACTGAATAAAATAACTACAAGCATATTAATCTAAAAGGCCATGGAAATCGTATTCGTTCTCACACATGCCGTTATGATCATCTGTTTGATCGGCATTATCAGTGTTTCAATCTCCGGCACAAACGACCACGCTGGAATTGAAAAGTCGCATTTCATCTCAGCTCTGGTGATGAGGTTTAAAACAATGCAAATAAATACAGGTCACATTGCGCGCACAGCTACGGCATTGCTGAGCTTGTTTCTAAGATAGCATCTAGTTAATTGTTTAACATAATATCAAAAATCATGAAAAAATCGATCAAAATTTGTGTTGGCGCCATTGCGTTGTTTACCTTCTTCAGTTTACACTCCAGCGCGCAAACTTCTGTTGCAAAAACTGAATCTTACGGTTCAGGAATCAGATTGAGTTTAGGTGCCGATGGTGGTATTCCTGTGGGCTCATTGAATACTGGCTACAACTGGAACGCGGGCGGATCAGTCCAGGCAGATTTTCCTATTCTGAAAGATCAGTTGTACGCTACTCTGAACTCCGGCTATAACGCCATTTTTGCCAGCAGTCAGTATAATATACCCGACATCCATTTAATCCCGGTTAAAGCTGGCCTCAAATATTTCATTATTAAGCAAGTCTATATCCAGGGCGAAGCGGGCGTGTCTTTTCTTACAAACAAGAATGACATGGGGGCTGATAAGTCCGCAGTGTTTGTTTATGCGCCGCAGGCGGGTGTGTTGTTAAACATTGGCGGAAAAAACTATATCGATGCCGGCTTCAGGTTCGAAAGCAATCAAAAATTCTTTAACGGCGGCAATACAGCCAATTTTTTGGCAATACGTATCGCTTATGCCTTTAATCTTTAATCTATCTGTTCCGGGACGGGCGATAGTTGGCGAAGTTAGGCAGGCTGTATATCGGTAGCCTGCCTTTATAAAAAAATGAGATGAAAAATCGGGAGCAATCTAACAAAGTACAAGAAACCGATAACGGTTTCATCAGTTATAGAGCCTTTCGGAATATTCTTATCGCCCTGGCGCTGTGTTTATCATACTTAATGGGCAAATTTTTCCGGGAGCAGAATATTAAGATTTCCAACAGAGCCAGGGTTCATTATACGATAAATAAATAATCAACATTTATCTGTCTTCAATCAAATTGCTATGAGACAATTAATTATTTCAAAAAGCATCACGCAGCGGGATTATAAATCGTTGGACAAATATTTTAATGAAATCGATAAAATCGAGCTTATATCTACCCAGGAAGAAGTGATGCTCGCCCGCCGGATACGGGAAGGCGATAAGGCTGCGCTGGAGCGCCTTACCAAAACCAATCTTCGTTTTGTGGTGTCGGTCGCCAAACAATATCAACACATGGGGCTTACGCTGGGCGACCTGATCAATGAGGGAAATATGGGACTTATCATCGCGGCAAAACGCTATGACGAAACCAGGGGATTCAAATTCATTTCTTATGCCGTCTGGTGGATAAGACAATCCATTAGCAACGCCCTTGCCGAACATGCCCGGATGGTGCGCCTGCCCTATAACCAGCTCATCCTTTTGAATAAACTACACAAAGCACAATCAACACTGGAACAGGAACACGGTCGAAATCCATCAGAAGATGAATTGGCCGGATGTATGGAACTACCAGTTGAAAAGGTAAAGGACATGATGAATAAATCCGGCGCTAGCATATCCATTGACGAACCCTTTCAGGGCGAGGATAACTATACTTTATTAGATGTTTTACCTAGTAATGAGGCATCCACTGATTTTCTGGTGGAGCAGAAAGCCATCACAAGAGAAATTCATTATTCGATGAAAGTCTTAAGCAAACGCGACCGGGAGTTACTGGTGATGTTTTTTGGGTTGGGTAGTTTTTCGCCGCAATCCCTTGAAGAGATTGGCAAACGATTTAACATCAGCAAAGAACATGTTTCGAGATTAAAAGAAAAAGCATTGCGCAAGCTTCGCAATTGCTCAAACGCGCAGGTTCTGATGTCCTGCCTCAGCTGATAATTACGAAGTATTAAGTTCCGAAAGACTGAAAAGATACCTATTGATAAAATAGCGCCCGTTATGAAAAAAACAATCACCACCAGGAAAATACAACGAATAATACATACAATGAGGGGTATCTGGGCCATGATTTTCCTATTATTTGTAGCAAATCCGGAATCTTTCGGGCAACAGAATAATGTGCTGCCTCATCAGCTTACTTTACAGGAAGCGATAGCTCTTTCTAAGGCGCAGAACAAGCAGGTACGTGCAGTTAGAAGTGAAGAAAACGCCACCATAGCTGATCTTAAAGATGCTAAAAATGCCGCACTGCCAGGTTTAGAGTTTACCGGGGATTACCAGCGTTTTACCAAGCTTACGCTGTATAATGATTTTCTTGCCGATTCCAAATCTATCCCAAAACGCCCGGGTCCCAACGGGGCTGACCTGAGCGTATCAGCGGCATTTAATCTTTACTCCGGTGGTCGGCAGCGATCTTACGAGTCCGAACAGAATTTAAAAAAGGACATTGCCGGCATCAATGTTCAGGATCAGAGCGGGAACATCAGTTTGCAGGTAGCTGCGCAATATCTGAATATGGTTAATCTGACCAATCAGAAGAGATTTATTGAAGAGCAAATTGTGAGAGCCGAAACACGTCTGAAAAACATAAACGCCCTGTACAAAAATGAAAAAGTGACCCGTAGTGATGTGCTGCGTGCCGAGCTAAATTTATCAGCAGTAAAACTTAACCTCGAGCAGGCAGAGAATGACATCCGCATCAGCAATCAGAAGCTGGATGTATTGATCGATATTCCAGATACTACCCGGATAGTTCCAACCGACTCTGCCAATATGTTGCGTCCGGCAACGGAGAATCTGTTGCCCTTGATTGGCAATTCAGCTACTGATGCTTACTCTATCCGCCGTGCTAACGAGAATGTCAAATTGCAAAATGAAAGGATAAAGAGCCTGAAAACGAATTATGCGCCATCCTTATTTCTTTATTCTGCCTATTTGATGAGCTATCCGAATACTATCTTTTACCCCCCTGTTGATCAAGCCTATTCCATCGGTTTTGTAGGGATAAAGGTTAAATACAATATTTCAGCCCTTTACCAAAACAAGCAAAAAGTATCAGCAGGAAAGATCCGACTGGAAGAGTTACAGCTACAACAGCAGTCTATCAACGATAATACGTTGCAGCAAGCCAGCAGCCTGCTTATCAAATACCAGGAAGCTTTGGACAGGATCGCGGTTAATGAAAAATCGATAGAACAAGCCCGCGTTAATTACAAGATTGTAAATGCCAAGTATCTGAATCAACTGGCCCTGCTGACCGACCTGCTGGATGCTGATAATTTGTACCAGGAAACACGATATAATTTAGTGCAGGCCCAAACCGGTGCACAGCTCATTTACTTTAGTTTACTCTATACTTCAGGAAAACTATAATCAATGCAAAATATTAACGAAATGGAAAATACAGCAAAAAAAAGGATGCACCCCGGGAATATAGCTCTTTTGATTGCAGCGATGCTGGTTGTCATTATTGCCATATTTTATTTTACCAATTATTTTATCAGGCAGGCGCATTATGAAGAGACGAATGACGCGCAGGTTGATTCTTATATCAACCCGGTTTCTGCGCGGGTAAGCGGCTATATCAAAGCCGTAAAGTTTGAAGAGCATGAACTAGTAAAACAAGGCGATACGCTGGTGCTGATAGATGACAAAGAGTACCGGCAAAAAGTAGATGAAGCCGAAGCGGCTGTGGAAGACTCCCGCGCACAGGTAGAGGTTTTAAATGCCGGCATCGAATCGGCTGAAGTAGCAACCCTTGTAAATAAGGACCAGATCGATGGCGCAAAAGCGCGCCTGGTACAGCAAACGCAGGACATTAAACGATATAAAAATCTGATAAAAGAAGAAGCGGCTACCGGCTCTGACCTTGATCTCGTTCAATCGCATTATGATGTATCGGTGAGTGATTATAGCGCCGCACAAAATAACCTGAAAACCAGCTATGCAAAGATTAAAGAACTGAAATCTCGCAAGGCATTGCTGGCCGCCGACCTGAAACGGAAAACTGCAGAACTGGAACTCGCACGAATTAATTTAGGATATGCAGTAATACGTGCGCCATATTCCGGCAGGCTTGGACGGAAAACCATACTGGAAGGACAACAAGTGCAGATAGGCCAGCCATTGGTGTCGATCGTAAATGAAAAAGATAAATGGGTTACTGCGAATTTTAAAGAAACGCAGGTTTACGGTATGTACATTGGTCAACCTGTGGACATTGAAGTGGACGCCATTGATGACAAGGTATATCATGGCACTATTGAAGCCATTTCCGCATCAACAGGCGCCAAGTTTTCTCTCCTGCCACCAGATAACGCCACTGGGAACTTTGTGAAAATTATACAACGTATTCCGGTGAAAATCAAATTTACAACTACAGATATTAACCCGGTACGTGCAGGAATGAATGTTTTTGTTTCGGTTAAAAAGAAAGAAATATGAATCCACAACTACATCTTAAGCCATGGCTGGCCAATTGGAGCCTGGGACTTCGTATTGCGCTTTTTCTGATATTGCTTTCGGGTATCGTACAGTTTGTAGCATTTTCGTTGAACCAGGCTTATATACTCTCCTATTTTGGCGCACAGCCAGAGGATATTACTTTCTCCATCCAGCTTACTTATGTGGGCATTTTAGCTATGCTCCCTATTCTTTTTCGTTTCGTGCGGTATTTCGAAATGAAAGCGATTTTAGTATCCATGCTTATCCTTTCTATCGTGCTTTGCATAGCATCATTAATGACAACTGATCTTATTGTTTTCTACATCATCAGGTTTTTTCAGGGGATAGTGGTTTGTGGGATCGCAGGCTGCGTGCTGCTGGAAATCCCCGTCTATATAGATACCCCAGAATTTAAACAAGCTTTCTCTTCATCCGTTTTTTACGGCACAGTCTTGAGTAGCAGTGTCCTGATCGGTCTTGTAGCAGCCAATGTTGAATTGAGTACCAACATCATAGAGGTTTATAGTTATCTGGCACTTTTTCTTGCTTTTATTTTGCTATTAGTTTTACTTGGTTTCCGGAATCGGACCAACATGCGACGATACCCATTATATCAAATAGATTGGATAGGCACCTGCTTTTTTGTGCTGGCTGCCGTATGCCTGGCATATACGATTATTTATGGGTCTAAATACTATTGGTTCAGCGATCCGCGAATCAGGGTATCAGCTCTGTTATTTATTGTAGGCGCCCTGCTGTTTGTTTGGCGTGAACTTACTATTAAACGGCCGGGACTTGACTTAAGCGTATTTAAATACCCTAAATTCTGGGCCGGTATATTATTGCTGGCATCCTATTACGGCATGAAGGAAAGCATTAATCTGATATTTGGATATACAACCAACATATTGCAGTGGAGCCCGGTTGATGTGATGTACCTTGGACTGGCCAATGTACTTGGCATTGTCTTTTTTATGGTTGTGACTGCTGAATTGCTGGCGCGCCGGATAGTTACTGTACCCGGATTTCTCATTGCCGGCTTTTGTATGATGCTGCTTTACCATCTATGGATGTATTTTATATTTACTCCTGATCTGGCCTATGGGGACCTGATGCTTCCGATGTTTTTCCAGGGAGCGTCCTCCGGGATACTTTTTGTGCCTATTATGCTACTTATGCTTTCATCTGTTCCATCAACAACAGGTATAGCCGGCTTAGTGATAGCTGCCGATGTACGCTTTGTTTCATTACTTAATGCAAGTGCAGGTTTTTATAACCTGCAGCTTAGATACAATCAATTATATAAAGAAGGTTTCCTGCGGCATCTGACCAATACTGACGAGCAAACCACAGAACGTTTGGACGTTTTCAGACAGCTTTATCGGTCAAAAGGGTTCTCGCCAGATCAGGCCAATGCGCTTGCCAACTCTTCTTTGGCAAGATCGCTAAGCATACAAAGCCAGCTCCTTACAAACAGAGCGGTTTTTCTATATATTTCATTGATAATAATAATTATATTATCAGTTCTAATGATAGTTTATTGCATTGGTTTGTATAGGAAACACAGAATGGGGCATCTGCAAGCTGCAGCAGTATAATTAACTATAAATCTTTTATTTTCTTGCATAAACGTTAAGGGCAAATTAATGGGTTGTTGATACTGATACAGTTGCCATAATTATTTTTTAGCAGGCAAAACCACTGTTACAGTCTGGTTACAGTTTTGCGTGGAGTTAAACAAAAAATTATGTAAATCCTGACAGGTTTTGCCAGTGCTGCAGATTGTCCAAAATCTGCGTTTGGAAATCGAAAAAGCCGTAAATTATGTAAATCTACGGCTTTCTTGACTTGTGCGCCCACCTGGGCTCGAACCAGGGACCAAAAGATTATGAGTCTTCTACTCTAACCGACTGAGCTATAGGCGCTGAAATCGTGTTGAAATTTCGGCTGCAATATTACGGAATCACAGCCGAATTTCAAAAACGTTTTTTAGTTATACTTATAAGGGGCTTATTGTTAGGGTTGTAAAATATTGTTGGCTAGAAAAGTTGCAACAGGAATAAACCTTTTCAACCACTACAATTTTTATAAGCCTTTCAACCTCACTTCCCCACCTCAATTACATGGAATGTCCCTGGTACCATTTTGGGTCGTGGGTGAGTATTCTCTGCAGTTGGCGCTACGGGTTCCATTTTTGCAGTTGGCAAAAAGAGGTGATGTGTTACCAGGTCGATACCTATGGTGCGTGCGCCCGGCTCTGTAGTGATATCTTCAATCAACTCAAATTTATTAGCGTTAATCTCCCGTACTGCTGTTATAGTACCTTCACCATTTGAAGCGTATGCTATTTTCAACGCAGGATCAAACACTAGTCCATCGCTTCTGCCTATTGGGAATTTCCCAACGGTTTTCCCATTTGAGGCATCCATTACAATCATGGTCTTACTATCACCACATGCAATGAACAAACGGTTTGTTTTACGGTCAATATCCAACCCTGAAGGTGAATCGCCACCATTGATTTTATAGGTTGTAATTTTCTTCAATGTGGTTGCATCCACAACATGAACATCGCTGTTATCTTCCCCGTTCACAAATATCTTACCTTTACCGTCGGATACAGCGGTTTCTAATTTTTCACCCAATTGTACCGTACCCACAACTTTTTCGGTTACCGGGTCAATAAAGCACAAGTCGTGGCTACCGCCGTCACAGGTAATGATCTTCTTTGAGAAATCGTCATAAAAAATGGCATCCGGATTTTTCACAGGTAAAGCTATTTCGCCTGTTGCTTTAAGAGTTTTCAAATCAAATACGGTAACCGAATTCCCCCTGCCGTTGCTGGTAAAACCTTTATTTAGTGAATGTACCAGCGCGATGCCGTGTACACCGTTTGTTTTGGGAATATACCCCAGGGAGTCGCCGGTAGTACTTATGATATTCACTTGGGTGCTATGCGATACATATACACGTTTGTTAGCACCATCAACTAAAATATAATCCCAGCCACCAGGGCTGGAAATTTTATAATCATTCAATACTTTAAAGCCTGTCTTTTGAGCCGATGATCTGCCGGGAGCAGCAATAACGGCAGCAAACAATAACAAAGGCGTAATTTTTCTCAAAGCGTTCATGTCGTAGGTTTTTCATGCTATTTACACACAGATTTTGTAATAATACTGGAGAAAAAAGGTAGCTTTTTGACTTATTGAATTTTTATATAACAGACTATTTTGACATTTTTACGGCAAACAACCATCTCATGCAAAACATCAAAAACATCATATTCGATTACGGCAACGTTATCTTCCTTCTCGATTTTCAGAAACTAAAACAAGGCTGGAAAAGCCTGGCTATCGAAGATCCGGACAAATTTTTCAGTCACGGTGTGCAGGAGCCTATTTTTGATAAGTTTGACCGTGGGCTCGTTACTGAAACCGAATTCAGGGATTTTCTCCGGAATAAGATCGGCAACCCTAATCTAACCGACGAGGATATTGATGCTGCATGGAACAGTTTGCTTTTGGGAGTTGACGAAGGTACTCACGAGCTTTTAGCCGGGCTGAATAAGAAATATCGTACCTTTTTACTGAGCAATATCAACCCGATACATTACAACTATATAATGAACTACCTGAAAGATGAGTTCGGGTTTGACAGTAACGATCATTTGTTTGAGAAAACCTACTACTCTCACCTGATAGGCATTAGAAAACCAGATAAAGCCATCTTTGAAAAAGTTTTGAGTGAGAATGGTTTGGTTCCTGAGGAAACTTTATTTATTGATGATATCGCTGCCAATCTGGAACCAGCAAAAGAATTGGGCATCCAAACGTTTATGATGGCTGCACCCGATACGATTCAGGATTTTATTAAGCGTGAAGAACTACTTTAATGAAAGAATTACTATCAACTCAATATGAACTAGTTAAAAGCTCACGCGGCATCTTATTTGCGTATTGTGCAACAACTGGTGAGGATTTCATTTAATCAGTACCAACCTTTAATAATAATTCAATTAGGGACTTACTGGTGCACATCGTTAATACCTATATCAACTGGCTTGATAACTTTGGTTTAGACGGAGCCCGCACATTTTATAACAATGATGATGTGCATACGATTCATGAAATCAAATCAATATTTGACAATATAGACTTGATTGCCAATAACTTCCTGGAGAAATACAGAAACGATTATAAATCACCCATAACTAAACATATTGCACGAAAAGGCATTACTTTAACGCTTTCCCCCTTACAATTATTTACCCATGTAATCACACACGAGTTCCATCACAAAGGACAGATATTGACCATGAGCAGACTCTTAGGCTATACGCCCGTTGATACCGACGTGATCCGGACTTAGAGTTTCCTGCGCTTTCTTTCTTTAATAATCAAGCTTAGCTCACGGCTCATTTGTCCCGCAATGGCCGTATTTTCCTGAGCACGCCGAAACAGATATGGTAAAACCGCTTTAACAGGGCCATAAGGTACGTACTTAGCTACATTATAACCTGCATCCGCCAGGTTAAAGCTCAGGTTATCGCTCATACCCAGCAATTGCGAGAAATATACATGCGGATGATTATGCGACACCTGCTTTTCATTTAACAGGTCGGCTAATAAACGGCAACTGTTCTCGTTATGTGTTCCGGCTACAAACGCCAAATTTTCCAGGTTATCCATACAGAAATGCAGCGCTGCATCATAGTCACGGTCGGTTGAGGCTTTATCAGGTTGTATCAGACACTCGTAGCTCTTCTCAGCAGCACGTTTACGTTCTTTTTCCATGTAGGCGCCACGTACCAGTTTAGCTCCCAGAATAAAACCTTCCTTAACCGCTATGAGGTGATCATGCTTTAATGAAGCCAATTTATCATGACGGTAGAGCTGATACGTATTATAAACAATGATCTTTTCCTTATTGAACTTGCGCATCATTTCGAGTGCCAGCATATCGATAGTATCCTGAATCCAGGTTTCTTCCGCGTCGATCATTACCGGCACATCACTTTCGTGAGCTTTGCTGCAGATAGCTAATACTCTCGCCTGCACTTTTTCCCATTCGGTAACTTCCTGTGGCGATAACTGATCTTTAGCATCCAGTTTTTCCAGCAGGCCAAATCGACCTACGCCTGTTACTTTAAATACTGTGATCGGCACTGCCTTATCCCCTGCTGCGCGCTTGATGGTTTTGATGATCTCATTCCGGGTAGCATCAAAAATGCGCTCTTCTTCTTCGCCTTCGACAGAATAATCCAGAATGGTTCCTACCCCACCGTTGTATAGTTTTTTTATAGTCGCGTCACATTCTTCGATGGTTTCACCGCCGCAAAAATGTTTAAATATGGTACCTTTGATAATGGATTTGATAGGTAAACCGATTCTCATAGCGAAGTTCGTTACCGGTGGACCTATTTTAACAAAGAAATTAATATTGATCATCCTGAACAGCCAGTAGGCGCGTTTCAGGTCGGCGTTTGTAGAATTGCGAAAAGCTATTTCGGTATTTTCAAAAGACAGCGAGCCCTTGCCGGGATCAGCAACAGTTTCATTATTGAGCATGATGCAAAATTAGAAAATGCAAAGCAAATAACTCATTATCCTTTGAATAGTTTATTTTTGCTGCCCCATGATAACGTTTAAAGTAGAAGGCGACTATATCCCGATGATTCAATTGCTGAAAGCCACCAACCTGGTTGAAACCGGCGGAGAAGCGCAAATAGTTGTTGCTGAGGGCGAAGTAAAGTATAATGGAGAGGTAGATTATCGCAAAAGATTAAAAGTAAAAAAGGGCGATCTCGTTGAATTTCGTGGGACGAAGATCAAGGTTATATAGGTTATGAAAGCACTTAATAGCATCAGCTATCCAATTTATTTTGAAAATACACTGACCGAGCTGGTCAATTTTATCAATCAAGGGAACTACTCCCGCTTTTTTGTTCTGACCGACGAGAACACAGGTAAACACTGCCTGCCACTGATCAGAAAATATATTGACAAACTGGACAATTTCGACATCATCGAGATTAATGCGGGTGAAGAGAACAAGAATATCGATTTCTGTGTAGGTGTTTGGAAAATGTTGATCGATTTCAGCGCAGACCGTCAAAGCTTATTAATTAACCTGGGCGGCGGTGTAATTAGTGATTTGGGGGGATTTGCGGCCTCAACCTACAAAAGAGGTATTGACTTTGTACATATACCCACCACCTTGCTTTCGCAGGTAGACGCTTCTGTAGGCGGCAAAACAGGCATCGACCTGGATAACATCAAAAACATTATCGGTACATTCACTCAACCTAAGGCTGTTTTTATTGAACATTCTTTTTTGAATACCCTTCCTGCAAGGCAAATCCTTTCGGGCCTGGCTGAAATGTTAAAGCATGGTTTAATATTCGACGCCGCATATTGGAGGGCATTAAAGGTCAGCGACTTGCACCATCCATCCGCGGAATTGGTTTATAAATCTGTTGAGATAAAAAACAAAGTGGTAATCGAAGACCCGCACGAAAAAGGGATCCGAAAGAGCCTAAACTTCGGCCATACCATAGGACATGCTGTTGAAACTTATTCGTTAATGCACGATGAAGATCCGCTTACTCATGGGGAGGCTATTGCCATTGGCATGATCTGCGAAGCAAAGCTGTCAAATATGAAAGTTGGCATGAGCGATGCTGACCTTGCAGAAATTGTTGAAGTGATCGGTGGTTTGTACCCACGCTATACTATTTCTGAATCATGCTATAAAGAGCTCTACAGCATTATGCAGAAGGATAAGAAAAACCAATCGGGCAGGATCAACTGTACGTTATTGACAAGTATCGGACAATGCCGTATTGACAATATCTGCACAGAAGACGAACTTTATGCTGGATTGAACTATTATTCCACATTAAACAATGTATTCTCTTGATAAACGAAGCGAAGCAGTAGTGGTGTTGATCACTGCATTGGCAGTGCTTACGCTTGTCGAGATGGGACTCAGTTATTGGGAAAACCGCAAATACTACGAAAAGCGAGACACTTTTACCAATATCTATCTCACGCTGCTGGCCTTCATACTAAACCTGGTTGTAAAAACATCCACTTTCTTTATATTGGATTATACCTGGCATTTCCGTCTGTTCGAGATAAAGAATGCTATTGCTTATTGGGTGATATTGGTTGTGGTGCAGGACTTTTTATACTGGGTATTGCATTACGTGGGCCATTATTGCAGACTGTTCTGGGCCATGCACGTTACGCATCACTCGTCCGAGCATTTCAATTTGACTACGGGTTTCCGTTCTACTGTTTTTGAACCATTGTACCGTGTGTTTTTCTATTTACCACTGGCACTGATGGGGTTCAATGCGATAGATATTCTTTACGCTTACCTGATAACACAGCTATACGGCAATATTGTGCATACACAATACCATGTGAATCTGCCCAAATGGTACGGCTGGATATTTGTGACGCCATCACATCACCGTGTGCATCATGCGTCTAATATCCCCTACCTGGATAAAAATATGGGGATGATGTTTATCATCTGGGACCGCCTTTTCAGTACTTTCCAGGAAGAAAACGCTCCGGAACCGATCAAATACGGCCTGACCAAGCAACCGGAAGATACCGGGCCTGTAAACGTTCTTTTCCACGAATGGAAAGCATTATTCCGGGATATGAGAAAGGCGCCATCCTTTAAAGTCAAACTGCAATACCTGTTCAATCCACCCGGATGGAGCCACGATGGCAGCACGCAAACAGCAAGGGCGATGCAAAGAGAATATCGTTCTGCCGGACAAAGCCAGGAAATTTTATAATCTTTGGATGATTAATTCATCCAATTATCATGCTTTACTCTGCATTAGTTTGCCGCCTGAAAACCCAGCACCTCGCCGTAGCCGAGCTCGTAAAAAACATAGATGACCAACGCCTAAACCAACATCCCGAACCCGGAAAATGGAGTATTAAAGATAACATAGCCCACCTGGTAAGTTATCAGCCCGTGTTTATCAGCCGCGTGCATCAAATGCTAAAAGGCGATACACCGGCATTCAACGCTTATCGCGCCGACAATGAACCGGATTTTAATGAAGCACAGGCATGGCCGCCAACCGATCTGCTCAATAAACTCAACGGCAACCGTCGCCAAATACTGGAACTGATCACCAATTTGTCTGACGGGGAGCTTTCATTGAAAGGCACCCACCCCAAATATAGCACAATGACGATCACAGAATGGACAGAATTTTTCCTATTGCATGAGGCGCATCATCTGTTTACGATATTTAGGTTGGCGAAGGGATAAATTTTACAAGGCTGAATATTTTTTGGGTTTGACACCCATATGCTGCTCAAAAACCCTTGCGAAATGGCTCAGGTTGGTAAAACCCACTTTATAACCTGCAACTGCAACGGACAACTTTTCTTCCTTCAACAGGCGGGCGGCTTCTTTTATCCTGAAGCCCTGATAGTAGCTAAAAATGCTGCTCCCGAAAATCTGACTGAACAAGCGTTTAAGCTTGGTTGGACTCATACCAGCACGAACGGCTAACTCCTGGATAACTGGTGGTGTATCCAAATGTCTAAGCATTTGCTCTTTTAGCTTATAAATGATCTGTATATCATGGCTATTTAAAGGATATAGCTTTTTCTCTTCCCGCTTTTCCAACTCCATCAACAACCTGCAGATCAGCTCCTCTGCTTTTACTCTCAGAAAAAATAATCGAAAAATATCGTCCACCTGTTCGGTGATCATTTCATCCGTAATGTTTTGCAATGAAGGGTAGATCATTTCCTCGAACAATAGTGGTCGTGTATTCTGCAACAAACTTTGCAAAACAGGCGACCTTTCTGACAGATTGAAAAGCCCACTCAAATAATTTGCATCTATTTCTATATTAACAGTAGCCGTATTTGTGTGGATTGAGATAAGCTCATCGGTATTTAGACGGCTCGTCCCGATCAAAACGGAAGGTGTCCCCGTTAAATGTTTTCCGGTTGCGCCCAGTTCCGCTTTGGGGAAGATCTTTTGAAACTTAAAAAATATCATTCTCCGGGCAGTATCGATATCCGAATTATCAATGGTCATGTCATTGTGCAATTCATAATTGCTGATGAGCAATCGGATGTGATCATTAAAAACATAACCGGCACAATAACCTCTGCCAAATTTCTCGGGGATATCTACCCTGCTGTTTTTTACTTCTTCGCCAAGTAAATCAGCGAATCTTAATAGAATATTGGGTACAGTTTGCCGCTTGTTTTTCATTACATAAAAGTCTTTTATGACTATTTTTAAGCTAAATATAGCTATTTTATCTCTAATATATCATTCAATTTTGTATTCTCATTAACGATGCAAACCATGTTATTAAAAGGTAAGAAAGTGGCTATCATTGGCGCAGGGCCGGTTGGATTGACTATGGCGCGGCTATTACAGCCAAACGGAGTAGACGTAACTGTTTACGAAAGAGACCAGGATTCCCAGGCAAGGATATGGGGCGGCACACTCGATCTGCATAAATATTCAGGACAGGAAGCCATGAAAAAAGCTGGATTGCTGGAAAGTTATTATTCCACGGCGATACCGATGGGAATAACCTTTGCTAATGAGCATGGCAAAGTGTTGTCTACTAAAACACCTACACCAGAAAATCTATACGATAACCCCGAGATCAACAGGAATGACCTGAGAAGAATATTGCTGGACAGTTTAACAAGCGAGACTGTTGTCTGGGACAGTAAATGCGTTGGACTTGAAATATGCGATGGGAAATGGCAATTGCAATTTGAAAATAAAGCTGCTACGATCGCCGATTTGGTAATCGGGGCGAACGGAGGAATGTCTAAAGTAAGAAACTATGTAACGGATACCGAAATAGAAGAAACCGGAACTTTTATTATACAGGGCGATGTGCCTCAGCCCGAAATAACATGCCCTGAATTTTATCGGTTATGCAATGGCCATAGGCTGATGACTTCCTATGAGGGCAATTTGTTAGTTGCAAACCCCTATAACAACGGAGTATTAACCTACGGTTTGATTTTTAGAAGACCTGAAGAATGGGTTTGTGATAATGGATTAAACTTTGAAAATAATGAAAGCATTATCGCATTCCTTTCTGACAGGTTCTCCGGATGGGATGAGCGTTACAAGCAACTATTCCGGTCAACATCATTTTTTATTGGCCTGCCAACCAAAAAATTGCCATTGGATAGACCCTGGAAAAGTGATCGCCCGTTGCCGATAACGCTTGTTGGAGATGCCGCACATTTAATGCCGCCATTTGCCGGTCAGGGTGTGAATATCGGCCTTGTGGACGCGTTGATCTTATCCGATAATCTCACCGGAGGGAAATTTAAAACCATCCAGGCTGCTATCAGCGATTATGAGCAGCAAATGTTTGTTTATGCATCGGAGGCGCAATTTGATTCGAGCCAAAATGAAATAGAAATGCGTTCTCCGGGCTTTTCTTTCCAACAATTGATCAATTAATCACCATAGCGCATCGCAAGAGATTTGCAGGATATCCTTTTGCAATCAAAAAAGGCCTGAACGGACAGGCTTCCAATTTAAAGTCAATCCTTCGGACCCATTCCCCTTGCAGTTCTACCCGATTAACCTTTACTTTATTGAACCATTATTAACCTGACTCAATGAACCAACTTTTTGACCGGCTGTCGGTACCGTATCGTTACCGCGTGCTGGTGTTGCTTTGCTCACTTACCACATTGACCTATATGGACCGCATCTGCATCTCCATTGTGGGTGTGCGTATCAAGGCTGATCTGCACCTGAGCAACGAAAAATTTGGATGGGTACTGGCCACTTTTGCACTGGCTTATGCCATCTTCGAAATTCCTTCGGGTATGCTTGGCGATCGCATAGGTCCTAAAAAGGTTTTTATTCGCATAGTGATAGCATGGTCGATATTTACCGCGCTTACGGGCCTTGTAAACGGGCTGATAAGCCTGCTCGTTATTCGGTTTTTGTTCGGCATGGGCGAATCGGGCACCTACCCGAACGCCATTTTGGTGGTTTCACGATGGTTTCCTGTAAGCGAAACGGGCAAGGCATTGTCGTGGGTAGGCATTGGCTCACAGATAGGCTCCGCGCTTGCCCCGCTTATTATTGTGCCGTTAGCGGTGAACTACGGATGGAGGGTGCCATTTTTCGTCGTCGGTTGCATTGGTTTACTATGGACGAGTATATGCTACACGTGGTTCCGCGATTTTCCCTGGCAAATGAAAGCTATGCCTGATACCGAAAAACAACTCATCGAATCACAGTGCCGGCATAAGCATGGCCAGCACCTGGTACCGTGGAAACTCATCTTTCGAAACAGTACCTTATGGCCGCTGATGCTGATGTATTTCTGCTGCCAGTGGGCCAATTACTTTTTTATTGCCTGGATGCCGGTTTACTTGCAGGAGGGCCGAGGTTTTTCAGAAAACGGCATGAAACAGGTTACCTCCCTGCTTTTTGTGGTGGGCATAAGCGGCTTTTTGGCGGGCGGCGCGGCCGGTGACTGGCTGCTGAAACAAAAAGGGCTTAAATTGGGACGCCGGCTTACCGGAATGCTGGGACTGGGCTGCTGTGGAATATTGTTGTTCGTGGCCGGATTTTCTGTCAATAACACCATGACTGCATGTTGTCTTATCGGTGCAAATTTTGCCTTCTCGTTCGGGGTAATGGTATCTTACGCGGTGTGTGCTGATATCGGCCGCAACAATGCCGGCACCGTAACCGGCGCAATGAACTTTTTCGGGCAAATGGGTGCGTTCTTCCTCGCTCTTATTTTCGGGCAGATTGTACAGGCCACGCATCGTTTTGATTATCCGGTGTATGTGGTGGGCACAGTGCTAATAATAGGCTGTTTGCTTTGGTTGGCCATTGACGCTGAAAAGCAACTGCCGGAGATTGGCCATATTAGTTAGTACTGTTTAAATTTCGGACATCGGGCTGTCGCAAAACACCCCCTCGATTGGCATTTTCACCCCTCATTAGCATTGGCGTTCCTGCTATATCTTTATAGGATCATATTACCATTTTCCCTTCATCATGATCCATTCAACTAGTTTAGCAAAGAAATGCACCAGGGGCTTATGCTTCTTTTTTGTGCCAATCTTATCAGTTTTGAGTTTAATAATATCCTTTCCGGCTTTTTGCCAGGAAACCGCCGCCACGAGGCTTGAAAAAATGCCGCCTGACCTGGAGCGGGATTTTGCGTTAAGTGCATTACCACCACACCTGAGAAAAGACGCTACGGTTTACTTGTTAGATCCGGCCAAAGGCTATTACGTCGCTAAGAAAGGAACTAACGGCTTCATTTGCTATATTGAAAGAACAGCATGGGAATGGGGAGAGTTCAGGAATGATGTCGCCGCACCCATCAGCTATGACGCTGAGGGCGCCCGGAAAATTTTTACTGTAACGATGGATGTGGCAGCTATGCGGGCGTCTGGAAAATATACCGCTAAACAGGTTAAGGATATCGTAATAGACAGGATCAGGAAAGGCATTTACAAAGCGCCGTCCAGGTCCGGCGTTTCTTATATGCTGGCTCCGCTTATGCGCGTATACCCGGGCAACCCGCCTAATAATCAAGTCATGACCATGAGCATGCCGCATTATATGTTTTATGCTCCGTATTTAAATAATTCAGACATCGGCGGTGACACGACGAATGGCCCTTTTGTAAACAATCCGGATAATGCCGTTCTGGGAGACAGGAAAGGGCCATATGGTTTTATTATTTTGCCTGCGGGGAAATCAGAGCAAGCTAAAATAGTGGAGGACGGCAGCGATCTGCTGAAAAGACTTGCTGCTTATAAGCCTTATTTTAGGACCAAGCCAGGAGAAATGTAAAGTTGATAATGTCATTAAATAACACAGGGTCTTCTTCTACGGAAGACCCTGCTAAAACGGAAGACATAATTTCGGCATCAGAGCCCATCCCAATTTGGCTCGGTTGTAATTTGAGATCGATTACTTTGCTTTGGTCAGATCGAACGACATATCGCCCTGGGGGCCTTTGAAGGTAAGGGTGATCGTATTAGCATCTTTAACTTTACCTGTCACTTTCATCACATCGCCCATCATAGGCATGCTGAATGCGATATCATCCCCTTTTATTGTGCCGTCGGAAATTTTTATTTCGTTGCCATCTGGGCCTTTCGTACTACCGGCCAGCGCTTCGCCGTCCTGTTTAAAGTCATAAGCCACATCAAACTGGTCGTTAATTTTTCCCGTCCAGTGCCCGGTGATGTCGCTCACGAATGAACTGAGGGTAATGATGAGGCCAACAAGCGCCGCCATGCATACTATTTTCTTGATCATAATTTCGTTGTTTTAGGGTGAATACCTTTGTTAATAGATTTGATAATACTAAGGAACGGACCATATGCAACAAGGCAAAATACAATAGACCTTGAGGAGGAATGCATAGATGAACGGGTGGTTTTGGATGATGAAAAAGATTCGCCGCTTACAATTCCTGTGATAAAATTAATCTTGAAGAGATATAATCATTTTATAAAATCACAAAAGAAAGTAAGCTTCTCCAGCAAATAAAATTTGGTTATTTCCCTATTTTTTCAAAAAAATAAAATTTTCTATTGACGGAATGTTTTTTTAGCGTACATTTACGGCATAAACAAAAACAATGAAGTTTAACAACGCATATTTTTATGGCTACTACTTTTACTTTACCAGTAAGAGCCGGGACTAATATGCACTAACAAACATATAAAGTAAACTGAAAAGTCCCGGCCGAACAAGCCGGGACTTTTTGCTTTAAACGGGTTTATGAAGGATAAAAGAACAAGAGTAGCTATCCAGGGGATCAGGGCCTCATTTCACGAAGAAGCCGCATTTCTGCATTTTGGCGAGGAAATTCAAACTATTGAGTGCAACTCATTCAAACAGACTTTTGAGGCTTTGCAGAACAAAGAGGCCGATTACATCGTGATGGCCATCGAAAACAGCATCGCCGGCAGCATCCTGCCCAACTATTCGCTGATGTTGAGCTATGGCTTCCCTGTTGTAGGCGAGGTGTATCTGCCCATCCAACTGCACCTGATGGCGCTTCCGGGTGTTAAGTTCGAGGACATTAAGTATGTAACCTCCCACCCTATTGCTATCCGTCAGTGCATTGACTTCTTTGACGAATACCCGCACCTGAAAATTGTAGAAAGCAGCGATACCGCTGCCTGCGCAAAGCGTATCCGCGACGAAAACCTGCGCGATACCGTTGCCATTGCCAATACGCTAGCTGCCAAACTTTACCAGCTGGATGTATTGGAGCGCCGTATCGAATCGAACAAAAAGAATTTCACCCGTTTCCTGATCCTTACGAATCATGATAACGTAGAGAAAAAGGATAACAATAAAGCCTCATTGTGCTTCCAGGTGAGCAACCAGGTAGGTGCTTTGGCCCGGGTGCTGCAAATATTTGCCGAACAAAACATTAACATGAGTAAAATACAGTCGATGCCGGTAATCGGTAAACGCAATGAGTATAACTTTTATGTGGACGTGGAGTGGGAAAACAACAAGCAGTATGATACGGCTATCAGACAGGTATTAAAGTATACGCACAATTTCAATATCCTGGGCGAATATCAGCGCCATGAGGACGAACACACGCAGAATGAGCGAGAACAAAAATTAAGAGCACAGGAAGTAATCTCCCGTAAGTACATCAGTGTAAAGAAAATAGTAAAGTAGTTAAATCGGAAAGTCGGAGAAGTCCGAAAGAAAAATAAAAGTAATTAACCCAAAGAAAAAACCTTCCGGACTTGCCGACTTTCGGACTTCCGGACTAAACAAACAAGTATGAAATTAGATCTTAACATACAGCCGCTCGAGTCATGGATCAAAGCCAAATCCGAGCCTCTTGTAATTGCCGGTCCCTGCAGCGCCGAGACCGAAGAGCAATTAGTAGCCACTGCCCACTTACTGGCTAAAACAGGCCGCGTAACCGCCTTACGTGCCGGCATTTGGAAACCACGTACTCGTCCGGGTGAGTTTGAAGGTATTGGCAGCATCGGCCTTAAATGGCTAAGCCGCGCCAAAGAAGAAACCGGTTTACCAACTGCTATTGAGGTTGCTACTGCAAAGCACGTTGAAGAAGCCTTAAAAGCTGGCGTTGATATCCTTTGGGTAGGTGCACGTTCAACAGTAAACCCATTCACCGTACAGGAAATTGCTGATGCACTGAGGGGCGTTGACGTACCTGTGATGGTAAAAAACCCTGTAAACCCGGACCTGTCGTTATGGATCGGTGCTTTGGAGCGCATTAACGGTGCTGGCATTACCAAACTGGCTGCTATTCACCGTGGTTTCTCTTATCATGAAAAAACTGCTTTCCGTAACGAACCAATGTGGGATATGGCCATAAACCTGAAAACACATGCGCCTACCCTGCCGATCATTAATGATCCAAGCCACATTTGCGGTAATCGTGAGCTATTAGGTTATGTTGCTCAAAAAGCGCTCGATCTGGATATGCAAGGCTTGATGATAGAATCGCATATCGACCCAAGCGTAGCGTGGACCGATGCTAAACAACAAGTCACTCCATCAGCATTGGTAGATATATTAGACCGCTTAACCCTACGCAAACCTGAAGTTAAAGGTGCTGACCTGAAAGACAAACTGGCGGAACTTCGCAGCCAGATCGACAAGATCGATGATATCGTTTTCCAGAAAATGGGTGAAAGGATGCAGATTGTTGAAAAGATCGGTAACTACAAGAAAGAAAATGGCATTACCATTTTGCAGGTTAACCGTTGGGAAGAGATCCTGAACAGACGCATTCCTTATGCAAAAGCATTGAAACTGAGCCCTGAGTTTGCTGAAAAATTGCTGGAATTGATGCATAGCGAATCGATCCGTAAACAAACCGAGATCATGAACCAGGGACAATCAGAACAGCCACAGGAAAAACTGACCCACGCGTAATTAGATTTGAGACTTGAGATGCGATATTTGAGATAAAACACTCATTATCATAGCTCTGTAGCAAAACAAATATGAAGGAAAATATAATCCTGACTAAAAAAGGCAAGTCAGTTAGCGGTACAATCCATCTTACCGGCTCAAAAAGCGAGTGCAACCGGGCGCTCATTATTGAGGCGCTGAGTAAAGGTAAGGTGAAAGTGGAGAATATTTCGGATGCGGCCGATACGGTGACGCTATTGGAAGTCCTTACTCAGAAGTCGGAAGTCGGAAGTCAGCACTCTGAACTTAAGACTCAAGACTTAAGACTCGTCAATATAGGTCCTGCAGGTACGGCGATGCGTTTTCTTACTGCATATTTCAGCTTTCAGGATGAAGAAGTGATCCTGACAGGCAGCGAACGCATGAAGCAAAGACCTATTGGCATATTGGTGAATGCTTTGCGCGATCTGGGTGCTCATATTGAGTATGTGGAAAATGAGGGCTTCCCTCCTATTAAGATCAATGGCACTCTGGGAAACCAGCAAAAAGAGAAGATCAATATTAAGGGAGATATAAGTAGCCAATATATTACTGCACTGTTATTGATTGCATCTACATTACCGAAGGGATTGATATTGCATATTGATGGCGAATTAACCTCAAGACCTTATGTTGAAATGACCCTTTCGATGCTTCGGCAGGCTGGCATTCAGCATCAATGGATTGGTAATAGCATCCATATACCTCATCAGGAGTTTAAGCAGACCTCATTACCTGTTGAACCCGATTGGAGTGCAGCTTCTTATTGGTATTCAATAGCGGCATTGGCTGACGAAGCTGAGTTGTTCCTGCCGGGCCTAACAGCCTACAGCCTCCAAGGTGACAGTGTTATCACCGAGATTATGGCGAATTTCGGCATTACTTCGCAGTTCAAAGATGGCGGGGTGCACTTAAAAAAGGAGCCTAAACCACTAGGCCGGAAAATATTCGACCTGAAATCCTGCCCCGACCTGGCACAAACTATCATTGTAGTGTGTGCAGCATTAGGACATGAAGCTACTTTTACCGGCTTAGAAACCTTAAAGATCAAAGAAACAGACCGAGTTAAAGCATTACAAAACGAACTGGCCAAGATCGGCGTGAAGCTGATCGAAAAAGGTCAGGTTTATAAGCTCGATTGCAGCGAAAAGTTCATTCCCGAAAAGATTTTCATCCATACTTATGACGATCACCGAATGGCGATGGCGTTTGCACCACTGGCGTTACTGATCTCAGAAATAGAAGTTGAGGATTATATGGTGGTAGAGAAATCTTACCCAGCGTTCTGGGAAGATCTGAAAAAGGTGGGATTTGAGTACAACCTGATAAAATAACCTTTTGTCATTGCCAGGCGCAAGGCGGATGGCGCCGGGGTGCGACGAAGCAATCGCGAACCATGCATCTTCGCCCTATATAGCATGCGATTGCCGCGTTCCCCGCAATGACATTAATAAATTAAACAAACTAAAATAATCTGCAGATTTGCACATCAGTAAATCTGCACATCTAAACTAACATGGCAGGCAATTCATTCGGACAATTATTCAGAATAACAACTTTTGGCGAATCGCATGGCGAAGCAATCGGTGTGATCATCGATGGCTGCCCTGCTCAACTGGATGTCGACCTGGAGTATATTCAGTCCGAACTGGATAAGCGCCGTCCGGGTCAGTCAAAGATTACTACCCAACGTAAAGAAAGCGATACAGTAAAGATACTTTCAGGCGTATTTGAAGGTAAAACTACCGGAACACCTATTGCTATGCTGATCCCCAACGAGGACCAGCGCTCAAAGGACTACTCGCATAACGTAGATGTGTTCCGCCCCTCACATGCTGATTACACCTATCAAACCAAATACGGGATCCGTGATCATCGCGGTGGCGGCCGTTCGTCAGCCCGCGAAACTGCTGCACGTGTTGCTGCTGGTGCTTTGGCGAAACTGTTGTTGAAATCACAAGGAATAGAGATTGTAGCACACGTCAGTAGTGTAGGCAAGATCAACGCGCCAAATGTTGAGATCATCAACGCTCAGGAGTTTATTGATGCGCGTGAGCAAAATATTGTGCGCTGTGCCGACCCCGCAACTGCTGAGGAAATGATTGAGTTTATTGATTCTATCCGCAAGCAAGGTGATACTGTTGGCGGAAAGATCAGTTGCTACGTACAGAACTGTCCCGTTGGTTTAGGCGAGCCTGTTTTCGATAAATTGCATGCCGAACTGGGCAAGGCGATGCTGAGCATCAATGCTGTTCATGGTTTTGAATATGGTTCAGGCTTTGCGGGCAGCGAAATGCGCGGCTCTGAGCATAATGATATCTTCATTAACCAGGTCAATCAAATTAAAACCATCACCAACTTCTCAGGCGGTATACAGGGCGGAATCAGCAATGGTATGCCAATCGAATTCAAAGTAGCTTTTAAACCTGTGGCCACGATCATGCAAAGCCAGCCTACAATTGACAGCCAGGGCAATGCCGCCGAAATATCCGGCAAAGGCCGTCATGATCCTTGTGTTGTGCCGCGTGCGGTGGTTATCGTAGAGGCAATGGCGGCGCTGGTCATAGCTGATCATTGGCTTAGGAACAGGAATTCTATTTTGAGCTAAAAGGTAAAACGTAAAAGGGTATACGCATCGCATATCTTTTCATCGTCATATTTTTCAAATCTGTAAATCCATCCATCTGCACATTTGCACATCAAAAACTATATTTGTGTAAATGCTCTCCCGTACCATCCAATTATACAAAAAAGCATATAGTGGGTTATCGATAAATAGCTGGTACCTGTGCCTGGTGATGTTCATCAATCGCAGCGGTACGATGGTTATTCCGTTTATGACGATTTACTGTACCCAGAAACTACACTTCACCGTGGAGCAGACGGGCATTATTATGGGCCTGTTCGGGATAGGCTCACTTCTCGGCGCATTTATCGGCGGAAAAATAACTGATAAGTATGGGTTCTACTATGTCCAGGTATTGGCTTTGCTGATTGGCGGCTTATTATTTATATTGCTGGGATTCCAACGAACTTTTGTTTCTGTAGGTATTTTCTCTTTCATCCTAAGTGCTTGTAACGATGCTTTCAGACCGGCAAACTCTACAGCTGTGGCCCACTACAGTACTGAACAAAACCGAACACGTTCCAATTCACTAAATCGCCTTGCGGTTAATCTTGGCTGGGCCTTTGGCGGCTTTCTGGGTGGTACGTTGGCGCATATCGACTACCATTTATTGTTTTGGGTTGACGGCTGCACCAATATCCTGGCCGCTTTGATGCTTATAAAGCTGTTACCATTTTCCAAAGTGACCAAATCAGTTAAGGATACTTTGACCAATGCAAGTACATCCGCTTATCGCGACTGGGTATATTTAATATTCATCGGCCTGCTTATCCTGTATGCTACTTGTTTCTTCCAGTTATTCACCATGCAACCGCTGTTCTACAAAACCAAATGGCACTTTAATGAGCAGTTTATCGGTGGATTAATGGGGATCAATGGCCTGCTGGTCGTTTTGTTTGAAATGGTGATTGTTCACAATCTTGAGGGTAAAAACCATCCCCTCAGATATATTTACAAAGGCATATTATTAGTGGGAGCCGGCTTCGTCCTGCTTAATTTCTTGCCATCAGCTTATTATTCGGCATATATAATTTTGCTGTTTATCACCCTGGGCGAAATACTATCCATGCCGTTTATGAACTCGTTCTGGATAATGCGCACTAATGCCCGTAACCGGGGTGAATATGCCGCATTGTATTCAATGGGATGGTCGGCAGCTTCAATTATGTCGCCGGTTATTGGCGGCCAGGTGATTATGTATGTAAGCTTTAATTTACTTTGGTGGATAACTGGGGCTATATGTCTTGCTGCTTCTATTGGTATTGTCCTGCTCTATCGTTTCAGCATTAAAAAAAGTGTTGTAGTCCCTTTAGAGGAAACCGTATTTTAATCAAATGAAAAAGGCTCTTATACTCGATCTCGATAATACCATTTACCCGGTAAGTTCTATTGCAGAAAATCTTTTTGCTGATCTGTTCGCTAAATTGGATCAATATGCAGAATTTATAAATGCTGATGATGCGGATGAGGTAAATAAGATTAAGGATGAGATGACGCGTAGGCCCTTTCAGCATATTGCCGAAGAGTTTAATCTAAATAAGGAAGTGCGAAACCAAATGATCGGTCAGCTCAGAAATATGACTTATGATCTGCCGATGCAGCCATTTGATGATTATGGGTATGTAAGATCAATTCAATTAGACAAATTCCTGGTGACTACCGGATTTTCAAAACTGCAATGGAGTAAAGTGAGGATGCTGGGTATTGAGAACGATTTCAAGCACATCTATATCGTGGACCCTGAGGTTAGTTCCCAAACCAAGAAGGATGTTTTTACAGAAATCATGCAAACGTACAATTATATTCCTGGCGATTTGCTTGTGATTGGCGATGATCCTGAATCGGAGATAAAAGCAGCTCAAGCTTTGGATATCGAAACTGTGTTATACGATCCATGGAATAAGTATCCAACCAAAAAGCCGACATATAGAATCGACTCTTTGAGAGCTATTCAGAACATATTAAGCTAAGCAGATTTGATATACATACTTTAAGCTATTGCCAGGTATCTGAATCATAATCAAAAGGCAATAATTCAGCTACTCTGTTTTGCGCCCAGGCCCCGCTAAGGGCGATCCCGTCTACATTGGCAATTGTCCCGTTCTTATCAAAAAATGCATAGGGCTGCTTAAATTGTATAATGGTTATCTCCTTATTATATCGATCGTTCAAATGATATGTCAATCCTTTCTTGGGGAAATTATGCTCTTTATTATAAGTAACATGCAGATTGTCCATATCGCAACCTAGTGCATATAAATCTTCCTGGTCGGTTGGTTTGACAATCTCATCCTTGTCCAAAGGATAATCCATTAATGTTTCAAGTATTTTCTTCAATTCCCGCTTTTTTTTCCAAACCCTTATTGAATCGCTATATTTTTTGCCGTTTACAGTTTTTAACTTCTCAAACGATAGAATTTTCGAATCTATAATGCTATCCGCAGGCCTTTCAGGGTTCTGGTATATTGCCCATTGCAATACTCTGAAACCTTCCTCTTCTAATCGATTATTTATCAATGATCGTAAAAAATGTATTTCAGATCCTTCAAAAACTTCTTGCCTATTCTTTCTCCAGCGTTTTTCTTGTGATGGGTTGCCCTTGATCTCCTCAAACAGGACCGATCCATCATAATGCAAGTCATTATTGAGTGCTGGGTTCGTACAAAAACTAAAATTGTTAACAAGATATTTTAATCTGTATCCCAAAGCATTGTTTTCGATTTTCAGGAAATCGTAAGAAGATGCCGTAAGAAGGGATTTATTTTTATCGTAATCAAAATCCAATACTTCAGGATTTAAAAGCACACATCTGGATGCCTGATCAGAGGTTCCTATAAACTGTTCTTTAAACCACTTCAAATATTGTTCCCTATCGACGTTAGAGTTAGCATGAATACTTACCTCTTTTAACGTTTTGATATCGGGTGTTAATTCAATATCATTTAGGTCGACTGTATGATCATTGGCGATAATGTTTTCATTATACATTTTGAACCCTACAACAGACACGATAATTTGATACTTTCCTGATTTAATGCCTTTAAGAATAAAATTGCCATCGGCAGAGGATTCATTTCCGATAGTAGTATTACTTAAAAATATACTTGCATTAGCGATAGGCTTTTTATCAACCCGATTAATTATACGACCCAAAATTGTTGTTTGAGCGAGTAAGGATAAATGGCAAAAGAAGAGACAAACGCAAATAATGAATAATCTCACCCAGACTATTCTAATGCATTCAGGTTTTATCGTCATATGAAGGTTTACAGGTATTAGGGGTATAGCTAAATTAGGAAATTGAATCTAATTCTTTAATATTCCCGTTGTCACCAATAACTGCCCTGTATGCCGCATCATGTGTTCGGCAGCATGAAATAACAAACCCTGCACAGTTGATGGTATTTGTGCCCGACCCACTCCCCTAACTTCCGTCAAAGTCGCTTCCTCAGTATTGCTTAATTGTTGAATAGCTTTGTCTACCTGTTTATTCAACGCTTCCAACAGATCGTGAACGCTTCCATCGCGTTCGGGTTCGTTACCTTCGTTGGAGAGGAAAGTGAATTGCCGCTCGTTCAATCCTTCACCTCTTGCATAGGTAAAAAGGCGGTCGAGGATACCGGTAATATGCTGTAAATGGAACCCGGGCGATGCCATCCCGCCGGCCTTTACCCAAAGAAATATTTCGGGAAAATCAGCCATATACCGGTTCACTTCGTCCCTGGCTTGCAATATGGTGTGCGCTACAGGCTGCAGCAAAGGCGGTATACCGGGCACTGGGCCACGCAGCCAAACCTCTCTTTTATTATTATCGCTTTCGGCCATAAAATTTATTACAAACAAAACTTAATTATTAATTGCATTATAAATGATTTATAATGTTCAACTTTGCGATCGTAAAACAGACTTTAACGTCTGCTCAAATTTATAGTAAAATAAGTATATTAGTTTGGTATAGTCATTGATTAACCTATACTTTATAACTGAAATTTTTATATGACAATATCCACAGGTACTAAAACAAACGCCTGTTTTGCTTTAGTATTAATACTTTTCTGCCTAACCACCTTCATCCAGAGCTGTAAGAAAAAACGCTCTGAAATGGCTTCCATCCTCTATAAAAAGACACATAATGCTGTCTTTAAAGATGTTGATCCGGACGAATTTGCGGCCTATTTTAAAAGAGAGCTTAAAAGAGAACGAGATGGTATGACCAATCCCGATTGGGTTTCGGATCACTATGCGCAAAACGACTACGAACCTGATTTTGTATTATATCAGCTTTGGGATGGCGGATTGGATGCGATGGTTTCCAAATTCAGAAAAGCTAATGAGCATGGCCTCGATCCGAAATTGTTCAAGCCCGACCAGATCACCGCATTGATGGATAAATTTTATAGTAAAAGTGCCATCAAAACCCCGCATGACGCCTACAAGTACATTTCTCAGCTTGAAATATTAGCTGCCAATTCCCTGATCGATTACTCCAACGATTTGCAATTTGGTGTTATCAGTCCAAAGAAGCTCTATTCCCGTTACTTTATAAAAACACAACGTCCGGATAGTGCGTCGATCAACAGGGTATTCACTGTAGAGAATATACCTGCCTACCTGGATAGCATCCAACCAAAAGACCCTCAATATATAGCCCTGCAAAAAGCTTATTTAGAGGGATACGAAGCGCCAAAAATGTCAAAAGAAGAAACAAGGCGTATCTTATTGGTAAATATGGAACGTTTACGCTGGAAAAATAAACCAACAGATAACGAATATGTATATGTAAACATTCCTGATTTTCACCTGGACGTGATCGACAGCGGCAAATCCATATTGAATATGAAGGTGTGCGTTGGGGAAGGTCGCAACAAGAAATATTTGAACAGCCTTGAAAACTATAATGATACCTGCAGAGTAGATAACCCGTATGCACACGAAACTCCTCTACTTAGCAGTACGATACATAGCGTTCAGGTAAATCCGATTTGGAATATTCCCAGGAGCATAGCAACAAAAGAGATCATCATAGAAGCTGCTAAAGATCCTTATTACCTGTCGAATAAAAACATTAATGTTTATCTGAATGATAAACTAATAAAAGACCCGGAAACAATAGACTGGTCAAAAGTAACCAAAGAAAATAACGACTATGAGTTTAAGCAACAACCCGGTGCTGATAACTCTTTAGGGAAAATCAAATTCCTGTTCGAAAACAGAAGTAACGTTTATCTGCATGATACTCCGGCAAAAGATGCCTTCAGGTATTCAATGCGTGCGGTGAGCCATGGTTGTGTCCGGTTGGAAAAACCGCTCGATCTGGCACATACACTCTTCCGCGACACGGTGAAATATAACCGGATTGTAAAGGATATGAATGACGACGACAGCACCTCGCAGGACATTGCACTACGGCCACGAATACCGGTTTACATTACCTATGTCACTTGCTGGTCTGACCCTAACGGGCAGTTACAGTTCAGGGGTGATGTGTATGGGCTGGACATTGTACTGTACGATCACCTCAAAAAATACCTTCCGGCTGAGTATTGAAATTAAAGGCTTGCTGTTTCAGATATGCTGCCTGGGTAAACATAGTTAGCGGCCACATCTGTATCGAGATATCTTGAATTATAGCTTCTGTCGTTACCGTTGATAAATAATACAGAGCCGCCTTTAATGATATTGATCACCTTCTTAGCAACTTTTGGCGATACAGCCGGGCAGCCTTCGCTGCGTCCAAGGCGACCTAATTGGTTGATCGATCCCTGTGAAACATAGGGCGCTGCATGTACCACTATTGAACGTGCACGGGCGTTGTCATTAAAACCTGCGTCCATACCGTTCAAACGTAACGAACGGCCATGTTTGCCATTATAGATGCCTTCTGTTACATAAAAGCCAAGGCTGCTTGCGTGAGAATCGCTTGCATTTGAGAAATAGCTTGGTAAATCATCACCGCTGCCATTTCCATGTGCCACCCAGGTGTTAAGGATCAATTCTTTATTAATCACGTCAACAATCCACATGCGTTTGGTACGACTTGATTTAGCCAAATCCACAATGGTAATAATTGAGCTATACGGAGGCACCTTATTAGCAGCCTTCAGATTAAAATATCCGGTTACGGCTTTTTGGAAAACGACAAGGTCTAGTCCCGTTTCACCTAACTGGGCATTATTATAAATATCCTCAAGATATTGAGTAAAATGTTCCTTTGCAGGGAAAGCTTTTACAGCTTTTGTTGTAGCTTTTTTTGATTTTTTCTTTGTATCAGGTTTCCAGCTGATACTAATAATAGCAATAGTGAAGATCAGTAGTGCACACAATACTCCCCAGAAGCGTCTCTTCATACTCCGTTAATTTGTTTTTACGTTTAATCAATAAAAATTTCAACTGACTAAGGCTAAATTAATTAGGTTATATTGCTGTGAATTACAAATGTATAAACTAAATTATCTAAAGTTACTAACGAAATTAGATCTAATTTATTTTATACTAATAATTAAATAAATTACAACAAGATTAAAAACCAAAGCCAATCAATTAATTTCTTATACGTTAAAAACTTAAGCGGGGTTAGGGTTAAATTAGCGTACCCAGGTAATTTTTTCTTCAAGTGGAATAGTGCGGCTGCCTTCGGGACTGGTATCAGCATAACCCAGATATAAAACACTAATCACGTGATCATCTTCGGTAAGCTTCAGAAACTCTTTCATTGGTGGGCGCAGGGCCATGCCTCCAGTGCTCCAGAATGATGCTATACCAAGCGCTGTTGCCCCCAGCAGAATATTTTGTACCGCGCAAGAAACAGCTTCCACCTCTTCTATAACAGGTATTTTAGGCAAATTGCCGCGCTTCATAACAGCCAATATCACGTGCGAGGCTTTATCGCCCTGATCATGCAGTTTGTTATAAACGGCCTGGTCAAAATTTTCGGGCATAGTGCTGCATTTATATAATTCAGCATGTTGGTGCGAAAAGTCAGCAGCCGTAGCGTAGACGACAAAGCGCCAGGGCTCGGTAAAACCATGTGTAGGTGCCCAGTCGGCAAGTTCCAGAAGGGATTCGATCTGGTAGTCCGGTATTTTTTTACCGTTCATGGCCACAGGCTTGGTGCTGCGGCGTTTTTTAATAATAGTTGATATGGTAGAAAAAGCGATATCCATAAATAAAAAATAATGCCCGCAAAAATACGGGCACTTTATTCAGAATAAGATTAACTGAATGTAATAATTAATACAATTTTGGATACTTGCCTGGATTGGCTTCGTTCATCATATTGTACACAATCTCAACTACATCATCCATTGAAGGTTTGCTGAAATAGTCGCCGTCGGTTCCATATGGTGGGCGATGCTCTCTCGCCGGCAGAGTTTTAGGCTGTGAATCCAGGTGATAGTAGCCATTTTGTGACTCCAATATCTTTTGCAAAATGTAGGCTGAACCACCTCCCGGCATATCTTCATCGACAACCAGCAACTTGTTGGTTTTCTTTAACGAGCTGCCACAAACATTCTCTGTATCAAAAGGATATAATGTTTGCGGATCAATCACTTCGATATGGATGCCCATCTTTTCCAGTTCTTCGGCTGCTTCCATGACAATTCGCAATGTTGAGCCATAGGAAACGACGGTCATATCGGCACCCTCTCTCAACACTTCAGCCTTACCTAATGGAACAGTAAACTCTCCTACATTGGATGGCAGACGTTCTTTCAAACGGTATCCATTCAAACATTCTATCACCAACGCGGGTTCATCACCCCGCAGTAGTGTATTATACATTCCCGCAGCCTGCGTCATATCGCGCGGCACGCAGATATGCAGGCCACGCATGGCGTTCAGAATCAAACCCAGCGGAGATCCCGAATGCCAAATTCCTTCCAAACGATGCCCACGGGTGCGAACGATCACCGGCGCTTTTTGCCCCCCGCGTGTGCGGTAGCTTAAAGAAGCCAGGTCATCGCTCAAAACAGTAGTCGCATAGATCAGGTAATCGAGGTATTGTATCTCGGCTATTGGCTTTAAGCCGCGCATAGCCAAACCCATACCCTGCCCAATAATAGTTGCTTCACGAATACCTGTATCTGAAATACGCAAATCAGAATATTTGCTCTGCAATCCGGCAAATCCCTGGTTCACGTCGCCAATAGCACCAACATCTTCGCCGAAAGCTACGATAGATTTATCGCGCTCAAAGTTGCTATCGAAGCAGGCATTCAATATTTCCCGACCGTCTAATAGTTTTGAGTCACTACCATATATTGGGTTGATAACAGGTACATTTAATGGCGATGCAGCGGTCTCAGTAAACAGTTTTGAGCTAAAACGTTCATCATTTTTCACGCGTTCATCGTTCAGCCAATTGATTAGATTTTGCCTGCTGCTTAGTTTTTCATTTACAGTGATGCGCAAAGTTTTCCGCCCGGCCGAAATAGCATCTTTACGACCCGGATCGACAGTCGCTTTTAATTCAGTAACAACGGCCCTGAGTTTTTCTGCATTTTCACTTTCAGACGCTATCTGTTCAATCAGCGTCGAAACTTGCCCAATTTCCTCATTAATCTCGGCAGCCAGTTCGTTCCAGACTTCCCGTTGAATTTCGCGCACATATTTTTTTGCAGTGGCTTCCAGCTCGTCCATTTCTTCTTCGGTCGCAATAGCTGATTCGATCATCCATTTACGCATTTGCAACAGACAATCGTGTTCATTTTCCCAGGCCAGCCGTTCTTTTGATTTATAACGCTCATGCGAACCAGAGGTAGAATGCCCCTGCGGCTGGGTCATTTCGGTTACATGGATCAGCACGGGAACGTGCTCGCGGCGACAGACATCAATGGCGCGTTCGTACGTTTCGCACAAAGCCACATAATCCCATCCGCGCACCTTGAATATTTCATAACCGTTGGTACCCTGTTCGCGCTGGAACCCTTTTAGTATCTCTGATATATCTTCTTTAGTAGTTTGCAGTTTCGCCGGAACAGAAATAGCATAAGCGTCATCCCAGATAGAGATAGCCATAGGGACCTGCAATACTCCGGCAGCATTAAATGTTTCAAAAAATAAGCCTTCAGAGGTAGAGCCATTACCGATGGTGCCAAAAGCAACTTCATTGCCATTAACAGAAAACTGCTTTAAATACTCCAGCTCCTGATTTTGCCGGTATAATTTGGATGCATAAGCCAAGCCCAGCAACCGGGGCATGTGACCTCCGGTTGTAGAAATATCAGCGGCACAATTCAACGTCTCTGCCTGATTGGCCCATGTACCATCAGCATTTACAAAACGTGTTGCAAAGTGACAGTTCATTTGTCGCCCAGCCGATGCCGGATCTTTTTCGATATCCGGGGTCGCATATAACTGTGCGAAAAATTCCCTTAGGTTACTTATGCCCGTAGCGAACATAAAAGTTTGGTCACGGTAATATCCCGCACGCCAGTCGCCCGCCCGAAATGCCTTTGCCATAGCCAGTTGCGCCACTTCCTTACCATCACCAAAAATTCCAAACTTGGCCTTTCCAGTCAACACCTCCCGCCTGCCAATCAAACTGGCCTGCCGGCTTTCGAAACCAATCCGATAGTCATTGATCACTATCTTTTGGAAATCATCAAAACTGAGTTCAGCCGCACTGAATTTACTTGAAGCACCCATTACAGTTTCGGGCATAATAATATTTTGTTTGGTGGACAAAAGTATAAAATTCTATTTTGTATTCGTCATATGTAACACACAAAACATGTTGTACGTTTAATAGTTTTTAATTTACGTTAAACCTTTTATCTTTGTATTAATCAAAACGAAATATGAAACAAATATTGTTAGTTTTTGCGGTTATTTTAGGCTTCGCCTTCACCGCTTCGGCGCAAGATAGCGAAAAAGCCGAATTTAAGTTTAATGAGGAAAAGCACGATTTCGGAAAAATTCCGCAAGGCATTCCTGTTACTACTGTCTTTGAATTTACCAATATCGGCAAAGAGCCTTTGATTCTAACAGATGTGAAACCTACATGTGGCTGCACCATTGCAGATTACACTAAAACCCCGGTAAAAAGCGGAGAAAAAGGTCTCATCAAGATCACTTATAATGCACAGGCTGTAATGCCATTTAATAAAACTATTGTGGTTACTTCAAACGCTAAAACCCCTACTAAATACTTAAATATAGTAGGCGAAGTTGTCGCCAAGGCCCCGCCAAGCAGTAGTAAGTAAAGAGATTTGCAGAGCATAATTGAAAGCCTTCTGATATCTCAGGAGGCTTTCTTGTTTTTTTGTCATTTTTACTACAACAAAAAAAGACCCCAATTTTTAATTGAATTCCTAATATTTTCTTTTGCTAATTTTGCACCATGCCAAAAATATCAGAAAAGGGACAGCTGATGCCGGCTTCTCCCATACGTAAACTTACCCCCTTTGCCGATAAAGCTAAGCTGGAAGGTAAGAAAGTTTATCACCTCAATATCGGTCAGCCGGATATTGAAACGCCTGAAGGAATGCTGAAGGCCATTAAGAACATCGACTTTAAAGTTTGGGCGTATACGGCCTCTGAAGGTACTTTATCCTACCGCAAGAAGCTGACAGAATACTATAATAAACTGGGGTATAACATCGCCCCTGATAATATATTGGTTACAACCGGTGGCTCGGAAGCAATTATCATTGCGATGATGGCCTGCATGGATCCTGATGATGAAGTGATTATTCCGGAACCATTTTATGCCAACTACAATGGCTTTGCCTGCCAGAGCGGCGTTGTGGTAAGACCGATTTTATCCTACATCGATAATGGCTTTGCGCTTCCCCCTATCAGCGAATTTGAGAAGTTAATTACTGAAAAAACAAAAGCCATCTTCATTTGCAGCCCCAACAACCCTACAGGCTACCTTTATTCAAAAGAGGAAATGGAGGCATTAAAGGAATTGGTACTGAAGCATGACCTGTACCTGTTTGCAGACGAGGCTTATCGCGAGTTTTGCTATGACGGACGAGAATTCCTTTCGCCAATACACTTGAGCGGACTGGATGAGAATGTAATTATACTGGACACCGTGAGCAAACGCTATAGCGCATGCGGCGCGCGCTTAGGCTGTATCATTACAAAAAACAAGGAAGTTTGGAATACAGGGCTAAAATTTGCACAGGCCCGTTTAAGTCCAGGTATGGTGGAGCAGATTGCAGGTGAAGCTGCCATAGATACTCCTGGCAGCTATTTTGAGGCGGTTAATAAAGAATACAGCCATCGCCGTGATACACTGGTAAATGCACTGAACCATATGGAAGGCGTTTACTGCCCTAATCCGGGTGGTGCATTTTATGTGGTGGCACGTTTGCCTATTGATAATGCCGACAAATTTTGTCAATGGATGCTGGAGGCGTTCAGCTATGAAAACCAGACCGTGATGATGGCCCCTGCAACCGGATTTTACAGTACTCCCGGTGCAGGTCTTAACGAAGTACGACTGGCTTATGTACTGAACAATAACGATATTGAAAAAGCCATGATCTGCCTGGAAGAAGGCTTAAAAGCCTATCCGGGAAGGACAGTTGATAGCTCGCAGCTGGCAGTTAGCAGTAAATAACAGTTCGCGGTTTGCAGTTAGCACTATCATAATTATGATAAAAAAGACCAGCCCGCGAGGTTGGTCTTTTCATTTATAGCTCCTCATATTCCTTATCCTTTTTGCAGCACACCCTGCCCCTGTTCAATAAATTTAAATAAGCTCTTGTTGAAGTAATGGTTCCAGCCGGCCTGGCAATTCTCAAAACATTCTACCTCGGGGGTTAACCCTACATGCGTCATATCAACTTTGGTGGCGCCTTTTTCTTCCGAAATTTCAAATACGACCTCGGTATCCTTCCATTCCTTTATGTCTTTCAGCCAGGGCAAATGACAATCGGTAACCAGCCAGGTAACTTTCTTACCCGGAATAACCTCCGTAATCTTAAAGGTAACGGTGGTTTCTCCCCACCATATTTTGAAAGTATCGTCTGTGTTTTTAGCGCTGCCCTCAAAGTTTGCCGCCCACCATTCGTTTACACGACTGATCTTGTCAAATACTTCCATTGCACTTGCATCTACCACAATACTGCTGTGGTAATTTTGTTGCTGTGTTAATGTTGCTGCTTTCATGACTTTTTATTTTTATTGTTTAATAGTGTTTCCAAATCTTTCAGTTTTGTCTTCCAGAAGTTATCGAAGAAGTTGATCCATTTTTGAAGTTCGTCAAAACCGTCCTTTTTCAGGGTACAGTAACGCTCCCTGCCAATGTCTTCTATCGAAATAAAGCCCGCATTGTACATTATCTTCACATGTTTGGATACGGCCGGGCGACTCATATCAAAATGCTCAGCTAATGAATTGATGGGCAGGCTCTGTTCCGAAAGCATCCTCAGCATTTGCCTCCTGCTCGGGTCAGCTATCACCTGGAATACGTCAAGCGCGGGTACTGCCATTTTTTACTTCGTTTATGACCTTGTTAATTTTATTCATGTTATCCAACCAGCCTTTTTCCATTGCATTAAAGATGATTACGTTGAAGTTGGCTTCTTTAAATCCGTCGTTCACCAGCAAAAGCTCCGTTCCGTTGTCTTTAGCCTCTAAGGTCCAGGTAACAATGGAATCGATGGTGATCTGCCCATTCCCCGGACCGCATTTCCAGGAGTAGGTCAGCTTTTTCAATGGCTCAATTTCCAGCACCTTGCAATAAACCATGCCGTCAAATTCGAGGCTTGGTATCGGCCCCACGGTAAACTGGAAATCGTGGCCCAGTTTCAGCTCGAAATTATTTTTCATCAGCCATTGCTCCATCAGCTCGGCTTTGGTCAGGTAATCCCACACAATCGCGGGTGCGTGGGAATAAAATACTTTGTGAATGATTGCTTTCTCCATAATAAGTAACTTTTAAGTTACCCAAATGTATAAGTAACTTTTGAGTTACGCAAATTTATTTTAGAATATTTTTCACTGGTGTTCACGTTCACGGCGCGTGAACGCTCGTGAACACTATCAAATTGTTGAAACTTAAATACTTAACTGTACTTGTGACCAGTGAATTTAATTCTCCGGTGCAACAGGCGGAGTTTTTTTCCCCGTTAATGTAGCTCCAGCACTTGCAATAATAACCAATGCTACGGCAAGCCATTCGTAAAAAGACAGGTATTCGTGCAGGAAAAGGAGACCGGAAAAAGCCGCTACAGCGGGTTCCAAACTCATTAAAATACTAAACGTTTTTGCGGGGATCTTCCGCAGCGCATGCATCTCGAGGGTAAAAGGGATAGCGCTGGAGAGCAGGGCCAGCGCAATTCCCGGCAGCAGCATCGCGGGCCTGAAATTGATCAGCAACCCGTTCCCGATGGCTACCGGCAACACCAGCAGAGATGCAAAGATCATCCCGATGGTAACGGCTTTGCTCCCATCCATTATTTTAGATATGTGCCCGCCCAGTAAAATATATGCCGCCCAGAGTGCGCCTGCAAGCAAGGCCAGCAGTATGCCAATAACATCCAAACGGTTATTGCTCCACGGTGCTATCAGCGCTATCCCTGTGGCTGCAAGCAGCACCCATAAAAAGTCTACCAGGCGCCTGGAACCGGAAAGGGCAAGCGCCAGAGGTCCCAAGAATTCGATGGCGACACCCAAGCCCAGCGGTATGCGGGAGATTGCCATGTAGAAGACGGTATTCATTGTCCCTAAGGTCAGACCGTACAAAACAACAGCTTTCCATTGTGCGGCCGTCACATTACGAAGGTTGGGCCGGTTAAAAAGCATCAGGATAATGGCCGACAAAACGATTCTTAACGAAGAAGTCGCAGCCGCGCCTAATACAGGAAATATACCTTTTGCAATAGCGGCGCCACCCTGGAAACTGGCTATCGCCAACAATACCGCCAGTACCGCCGGAAATTCAAACCCTTTTTTATCCTTCATTTATTTTGTTTGGCGGTTGAAAATAATTATTTCGCCGGTAACAGATGTCAGTCTAAAGTCAGTTGACAAAACACCGTTAAATAACCGCCTGTCCAAGCGTGCCGTTTGGACACACAAAAGTTTAAGCGTCCCGCTTAAACTAACTACGACATGCTGTTTTAATATCTATAATCAAAAGTGAGTTATTATTTAAGCGGGACACATAATTTGTTTGCATTCAAGCGGCACGCTTGAACGGCTGCTTAGTATTTCTTTTTATCGAAACGTTTAATTTCCAAAAGTTTACGAATGGGAGAACTGGCTCATATTCACGTAAGCCATTTCCCATCTGTGACCATCCAAATCGGCAAAGCCGTGCTGATACATAAACCCATGATCTTGTGCCTGCGCATAAATCCTGCCACCCAATGATTCGGCTTTGTTTATGAATTGTTTTACTTCGTCTGCCGATGTTGCATCCAGTGTGATGAGCACTTCTGTAGACCGCTTGGCATCGCACACTTCGGTATCGATAAAAGATTTGAAATAGGTAGTTGTGAGCAACATCACAAAAATGCTGTCGCTTACAATCATGCAGCCGGCCTTTTCATCACTAAATTGCGGATTAAAGGAAAAACCTAAATTTTGAAAAAACTCCATAGACTTTGTCAGGTCGTTCACAGGGAGATTGATAAATACTTTTGTTGCCATGTTATTGAATTAGTTGTAGAGCAAAGAAACTTAATCTGACATAAAAAGATTTGGTATAAAACTTGGATAAACAGGTCAATTTAATTACTTGTTTCGTTTGCGGAAGCCAGAGGGGGAAAGACCTACCTTTTTCTTAAAGAATTTGCCAAAATTCGCGGGGTCTGAAAAATTAAGTTGATAAGCAATTTCGGCTATCTCAAAATCAGTATATTGGATAAGGGACTTAGCTTCGGTAGCCAGGCGATCAGTAATAAATGTGAGCGCATTTTTTCCTGATATCTGTTTAACTAATTGAGAAAGGTAATTGGCGGTAACCGAAAGCATATCTGCGTATTCCTGCACCGTGCGTTTATCAATATAATGGTTGTCAATCAGTTGCACAAACTTGCGCAATAGAATTTGTTGCGGCGTGGCCTGGGGAATATTTTTTCCCCTTTCCAGAGCAAAGTCTTCCAGGTAATAAAGTAAACCCAGCAGTTTTACCTTTGCTTCAATACGTTCTAATTTGGTTGATCTTTCATAAGCGGCAAATACGGATTCAAAGTGTGGCGCTAACCGGTCAAATACAGTAAGATCAAACCTAAACAAATTAGTATGCAACAAATCAAATAAAGGGAACTGTTGATGAAAATCCGGCTTAAAAAAGGAGAAGCACTCCGGCTTAAAATAGATCACATAACCCTCAAGCGCATTGTTATGCGCAAAGCTATATACGAGGTTGGGTGAATGAAATACGAGATAGGAATCAGGATCATGAATAGTCTGATCGCCATAGTTAACTTCGATTTTGCCTGAATTGAATAATAAAGCAAAAAAATAGAATGAACGCTTAAAAGGCGGTCGGTATACCTGCACATCACCACCAAGCTTTTTTAACCTCAGACAGTAAAAGTTTGGATCAGTTGTTCGGGCAGGCCATGGAATAGAGGCCAAAAAGTCGTTAATATCAGTATAATAAGGAAGGGCAGGGTTCGTTTTCTCCATAAATAGACCACAAAAGGATCGATCCTAAAATAGAAAAGAAAATCTTTGAATTATCATTTATGAATTATTTCCGTCCTGGCGATCCCTACCCGGTCGAGCCACTGCTGGTCGAGGCGTGGCTATAGTTTGTCCGGGTAAATAACCATTAAACCTCTAAATTTGGCCAATTTTAAAACAACATCTACTAAAAATGAAGAGCAACAATACGAGAGTGGTAGTTAAGCTTATGGTCATCCTGACGTTGAGCGCCTGCGCAAAAAATGGAAGTGGCCTGATGAAAACAAACGGCATAGAAAACTCTTCCGTTACGACTGGAAACGTTACAACAATAAATACAATTTCTACGGTAATACATCCCGGAATGCTGCATACAGCAGCCGATTTTACGCGGATGACCACCAATGTGAATGCTGGTCGCGAGCCCTGGTTATCCGGATGGAATAAATTAGTGGCAAACGGTCATTCATCACCAAGCTATGTCCCAAGACCAGTGGATACTATTGTGCGTGGCAAAGCGGCAAGCGGTGCTCCTGAGAATTACATTTTAGCGTGCCAGGATGCTGCGGCTGCCTATCAGGAAGCTTTACGCTGGAAGATTAAAGGTGATGTGGCATGCGGCAACAACGCGATAAAAATAATGAACGCCTGGGCCAGTATTTGTACAGGTATGGATGGCGATTCTAATCAGGCCCTGGCGGCTGGACTGCAAGGTTACCAATGGGCCAATGCATCCGAAATTATGCGTAGTTATAGTGGTTGGGCGCCTGCTGATTTTACCAGGTTTAAAAACTTTTTACTCAATGTTTATTACCCCGTTTCTTATCGTTTTTTAAATACTCATAATGGGACATGCGATACGCATTACTGGCTAAATTGGGATATGTCGAACCTGTGTACTGTACTGGCAATTGGTATATTGTGTGATGATACGGCCAAAATAAATTATGCAATTAATTATTACGCACATACAGGTGTTGGTAATGGCTTTATCGGCCGTGTTGCATCTAAGATATATCCAAACGGGATGGCGCAGCCACAAGAAGCTGGACGCGACCAGGGGCATGCTACAATGGAGGTACCACTGCTGGGCGCGTTTTGTATTATGGCAAACAACCAGGGTGTAAATTTGATGGATTATAATCCTTGGAATGAAATTAACCCGCGTTTGCTGGCTGTTAGCGAATATATTGCTGCTTATAACATCAATACTAGTAATACTGTGCCTTATACCACTTATAACAATTGTAATAACGTTAATCAAACGGTAATAGCTGCGGCTGGCAGAGGCGTAATCCGACCGGGTTGGGAATTGATTTACAATTATTATGTAAAGCAAAAGGGAAAATCTGCTCCATATTCCACGCAATTTGCTGCCCTGGTTAGGCCCGAAGGTGGAGGTGGCGATTATGGTGTAAATAGTGGCAGTTACGATCAATTAGGTTTTGGGACATTAACCTTTTCAAGATAAAATCCTGTGATCTGGTGCGAATATGGCCAGCTGGCAAATGTGCTAAGGCTCCTCGCTCAAGAAAAAACTCACTAAAAACAAACGATCGTTCAATCAACCGATCGCTTTAACGAAATTGCAGGGTCTCCAAAGGGATGACCCTGCAATAGGAACTCACTTCACTTATCCGGCCAAACCCCAGCTTACCCCCTACGGGCAATTGTCGGTAGTTTGCTATCTTTTACCATCGACCGTCCTTCAAAAAGCAACGAGCTAATCACAAAAGCAATTAGCAGGCATAGCATACATTTAGCTGCATGTTGCAGAAAATTCACCTTTTCTTTGTCATGGTATCTCACGCTGATCTTGATCAGCTCATGTTGATGAATGTCCTGCGCCGGCAATGCTATGCTTGAAAAACGCAGCCGGCCCTTTTTTTTCTCTATTCTTGAGAGCAAAATAGCAGTGTAGGCACGGGCGCAAACATAACCCAGTAATAGGGGCAAGACGATGATCAGATCAGCAGTTGATTTCATAATTAATTCAATTTGATAACATTAATGCATTAGGGAAAAGAGCATGCATCAAAATTGGGCAATATGCTGTTAGCGCGATATAGATACAATTATGAAAGTCTTGTCATAATTTTTGCTACAAACGGATGGTCATACCCTGCTATCGCCCGTGTCTTAGCTTGTGGTTTTTCAAAATAATGGGTATTCCGCTGTGAAAAGTAAGAGAATACTTTTCCGCTTTCGGACAGATCGAAAAGATGCTTTGAGAATTTCTAATAAGAACCTTTAGAAGATTAATGGGCCGAGGTGAACACCTTCACATAGTCAACATACATTGTTCCGCACTGTATATCTGTCGGCTTAAGCGTCTTATCATAAAACCAGCCCCCTACAGGTAAAGCCAGCGAAACGCTCTGTGAGGTGCCAAAAAGATTGCTTATAAAACCGCCTGTTGTTTTTGTTTCAACAAGATTTCCGTCAAGATAGGATTTAAGTGAGTTTTGTGTCCACTCCATTGTATACACATGGTAACAAGTAGCAAGGTCGCCACTGGTAGGATTATATAAAAGACTACCCGAAACCAGACTCTTACCGGGTGTTGTACCAAATGCATAGTCGGTTGAATACATTTTGGTAGTGTTGCCTTGTGCCTCAACGCAATCAATCTCGCCGGTTGTAGGCCATGCCCCGTTGCCATAGGTCCAGAACCACGAAGTAACCCCAAACCCCGTAGCCACTTTTATTCTTGCGACCAGGCGTACCTTTGGCGTTGTACTATTCGCCGAAAAAGACTGCTTGGACGTAAGCCACCCGGAAGTAAAATTAAAAGTTGCAGTAGTATCATTATTTACAGTTTTTGGGCCGGTCACCGTGTCGCGCTTTGCGGTAAGCTGCAAAACCCCGTTCACTATTTGCACGTTTGCGGGTTCACTGCACTGTAAGGCGCCGCGCATCCCTCCAGTCAAAGCAGTCCAGTTTGAAAGATCTCCGGTAAACTCATCATCGAAGGCTTTTGTCCAGCCATGATTGGTCAATGTAGTGTCGCTGACATCAAAATCACATGTTGTCGTCGTTGTTTGCGGGTTTATTTTAGCAGCACTTACAGGCCCGGTATTATTATTACCCGTTTTCCCGCTACCCGACTTACCGCAACCACCTAACACTACTAATCCTGTGATAGCTATTGCGAAATAAAGTTTGTTTTGGACTGACATGTTAATTTTATTAGATTTTTCAAATGAACTATCGGGTTGCAAAACTATGCATATCTAAGAATTATACCATAGCTATTTGCTAACAAAACAACCGCCGATTCAGCAATGCGCTACATCCCTATTAAATTTTGACTTGGTAAGCTTCCTGAAATTTTCAAATAAGATTTTATTTCTGGGCATAGAAAGTTTTAAGCATACCGCCTAAATCAAAAGCAGCCGACTATATTTTTACGTAAAATATGCCTATTTGTTTCAAGCATCACCCGATCTAAACTCAGGCAAAAAAAAATCCCTCTCCAACCGAGAGGGACTAAGTTGAGGCGTGGAACCGGAAGGATTTTCGCTCTGCCCCGGCAAACAGCTCTTACAACGGATTACAATTCGTTTTTAATTTTTGGCTATAATCAGCATTTAACGGCTCATTGGTTTGTGCAAGACGCTGTGCGCCTACGTTTGCAGGGCAGGCGATTCCTTTAGGACCATCATAAACCAGGTCGGGTTTGGCATCAATGAGTTCTTTAGGCACGTAGATCTGCATCCTGGTGATGGAATACCCCCTCGGAAAATAACGGATATAATAACCATCCGGATGTAAAGACCATATACCCGAAGGCACTTCCGGATCGGCTTGCGCGACTCCCGCCAACAGGGCATATTTTTCCATTTCTTCATATGATGCATTACCTGATGCAGCCAGTTGGCGGATATTATTTTCGGCTTCAAAAACGCTTTGAGCGGCCGGGGGGAGCTGGTCTTTTGCTTTTGCCATTACACTTGCCGGCAGTACCCCCAATGCGCCGCCCTCCAGCATAAGCAGTTCCTGCGGAGATAGTAAAGTGGTTGCAGTTAATTTAATGTCTGTGCCAAAGTCGGCAAAGCGGGTACGGGCAACTATCGCCCAAAGCAATACCTGGATGCTGCGCTGTTTTACTTCCGGATGTTTTTCAGCATTTTTCAGGATCAGTATCACCACGTCAGCCTTAGGGCCCAATACTGGTGCAAGCATATAACCATCGCCCTTACTTGGGCCGTGTGTACCAGCATGCAGGCAATAGCTTTTGTTGGTCATTTCAAAAAAACCGGCACAAAGTTTAAAACCGCCTCCGGGCGCTTTTGGCAGCAGGTATAAAGGCTCAGGCTGCTGTCCTTCCATAAAAGATGGTGGTTTTGAACCTGTTTTGTTTACATCTTTAAAACTGGTGCTAATGGCCTGCGGTTGTTTCAATATTTTATTTAGACCGCCTCCCGATGCTATGTCGGTACCTTTTTCCAATAATTTTTTCCCTAAACCGCCCAATTGTGCGTGGGCTGCAGTAATGTAAAATGTACATGCAATAAGTACAGCAAATAGTTTTTGTATTTTCATAAGTAACAAGATGGTTAGATGCTGCTAAATTAACCAAAATGACATTAACAGGATGTTACAATTGGTTCATTTTTGTTTTTCCCCCACTTGACCCAATAAATAACCCTCAAACAACTCAACCAATTGTCTCCTTTCTTTCTGGGCACTTGTCCCACATACCATTTCATTTTAATCAATTAGGCACCAAAAAAACCAAAGGCAGGTGTGTTATAAGGGACGAATTTCACTACTGCCAGAGCTAGTGGGGCTGACGGCGCAATGAAACCGGGCACGATAGTGCGAGATGCAATGAAGCCGCCTGCTGTAGCTGCATGATTCCAATGGGGTATGTGTCTTTGCTTTTCATGAGCAAGGCCAGACGATTAAAGTCAACCGCCAGACATGCTACTTTTTTCATTCCCAATTTGATCTTACACTATTGGGCATAAGTTATTCTATCAGTCTCTTTGGGTGTTAAAGCTACCTCATATTTGCAATTCCATTCTTTTATACTTTCTAGAATTGGCAAAAAAGCTAAGCCTTTTTCAGATAACTTATATTCTACCCTGGGCGGTAGCTCCTTATAGGCTAATCTCTCCAATAGTCCGTCTTCTTCCAACTCTTTAAGTTGCTCGGTCAGTACTTTCCTTGAAATGAGCGGTATAATGGAATCCAGCTGACCAAAACGAACGGTACGGGTGCCAATCACATTAATGATGATTGGCTTCCATTTATTGCCAATAGTGCCGATGGCTCTCGTAAATGGACAATTCGAAGCGCAAAATCTCTCGTCTCTCATATTTTGAAATTTGTAGTTACCTCGCAGTAACCAGAATAATCTATATTAGTTACAAATATAAACTAATGATAGTAACTTTGCGAAACAAATTTAATATTAAATTAAAAATGAGCAGATTAACAAATAAAGTAGTCGTAATTACAGGCGGTAATAGCGGGATTGGATTGGGCATTGCACTGGAATTTAAGAATGAAGGTGCAAAGGGAGTTATCGTCGGCAGAAATCAGGAAACGATGGATAACGCTGTGGCGAAACTGGGAGATGATTTCATAGCTATCAATGCCGACGTGACCAATATTGCAGACCTGGAAAGGGTGTTTGCCGCAACTTCTGAAAAATTCGGGAAAATAGACGTGGTCGTAGCCAATGCAGGTGCCGGAGCGGTAGGAACTGTGGCAACTTTTGACGAAACCGCGTTTGACCAGGCCATCGACCTGAACCTGAAGAGTGTTTACTTCACGGTTCAGAAAGCATTACCCTATATGAATGATGGTGGCTCTGTTATTCTCATCGGATCAAATGCTGCCCATCGGGCCTACGCGAATTTTACACTTTACGGTGCAGCAAAAGCGGCGGTGATTTATTTAGCCAAAGGACTTTCAAGCGACCTTTTAGATCGGAAGATCAGGGCAAATGTCATTACTCCAGGTACAACCGATACACCTGCATTTGACAAATTTGTTCCGGCAGAACAAATGGAAGCGGTAAAAAAACACTTTGCAGATCAAATGCCGATAGGCCGGATCGGGCAACCGTCTGACATTGGTAAAACAGCAGTTTTCCTGGCCTCTGATGATTCTTCTTTTATGTTGGGTGCCGAACTCCTTGTGGATGGCGGCATGACCTATTTATCAAAATAATTAAAAAATTCTCAAAATGAATAATTCACAAAACGTAGCAAAAAGCTACGCAATTATCGGCTTTGGCAAGATTGGCAAGGCCCTGGCGAAGGCGTTCGCCCGCAAAGGCGTCGAAGTATCCGTTGCCACCACGCGTAACCCGGAAAGCTTTGCATCCGAGGCTGCCGCGATCGGAACCGGGATCATTCCCGCAACATTGGCGGATGCCGTCAAGGCGGACGTCATCTTTTTGGCGGTGCGTTTTGAGTCGCACTCGGACGTCGCAAAGGCGCTGCCCGAATGGCAGGGAAAGATCATCGTAGATGTGACCAATGCCTACGGCGTGCCCCCCGAAAAGTTACACGGGCTGCCTTCTGCCAAATTTGTAGCGCAGGCTTTCAACGGAGGGAAACTCGTTAAAGGCTTCAACCATTTAGGCGCTGCTATCCTCGGCCAGGATCCGGCCGTACATGAAGGCAGTCGGGTCGTGTTCCTCGCTAGCGACGATGATGGTGCAACTGCGGAGATCGCAGCGCTTGCGGAAGATCTTGGTTTCGCGGCAGTCAAACTTGGCGGGCTGTCTGAAGGCGGACTACTGGTACAAGCGCAAGGAAATAACTGGGGACAGTTGATCTTCCAGGACCTGATCAAGTTTAAATCTTAAATAATAGAAATCATGAATAAATTAGAAAACAAAGTAGCGGTAGTTACCGGTGCATCAAAAGGAATAGGCGCAGCGATCGCCAAGCATTTTGCCGCAGCCGGCGCAAAAGTAGTGGTGAATTATGCCACCAGTAAAGAAGGCGCAGATAAAGTAGTTAAGGAGATCACAGATAATGGCGGCACGGCCATCGCTGTACAGGCCGATGTATCGAATGAAGCCGATGTAACCAGGCTGTTTGAAGAAACCAAACAGACTTTCGGCGCCTTGGACGTTTTAGTAAATAATGCGGTAGCTCAAGGATACGCACCTATCGAACAGATTTCGGTGAAGGCATTTCACCAAAGCTTTAACGTCAACGTTTTAGGGCCTATATTGACAATCCAGGCGGCGCTAAAACTTTTCGGCGAAAAGGGGGGAAACATTATCAATATCAGTTCCGGTGCGAGTAAGTATCCTCTTCCGAATGCGTCATTATACTCTTCAACTAAAGCAGCACTTGATGCCTTCACTATTGCTTTATCTAAGGAGTTAGGTATTAAAAACGTTCGGATCAATTCTATTTTACCGGGCGCCACGAATACTGAAGGCGCCGCCAATGCAGGCGTCACTCCGGGCAGCGACTATGAAAAAATGTTTGTCGAAAAAACACCGCTTGGGCGCAGGGGCCAACCCACTGACATCGCGAAAGCTGCTGTTTTTCTGGCATCCGATGATGCAGCCTGGATCACGGGCGAGCAGATATCCGTTTCGGGTGGTATGTATGGTTTTTAAATCCGTAAACTCAAGAAAATGAAAGACAATGAGGCGGAATTATTGGCCTTCGATAGCTGAAGTAATGAAAGTAGCTTTTAAAAGAGTAGGTTCATCATATGCCAAATACGGATTCGTTCTTGTATGTGATTTTGTATGTGAAAAAGAAACTATGTATCCTAAAACGGCGGAAGCCATAATCACAAAATTGAAAGAAGACCCTGACGGCTTTACTGCCAAGGAAGAAAAAGAAATGAAAAAACAACAGGCCATAATTGCGGCAAAGGCCCAAGCCGACGAAGCCGACAAGATACAGAAAGCGGCTAAAGAGAATTTGGGTAAAGTAAGATCCGGGAAGTAGATTTGGCGTGGGGGTATTAACTGATCGGCCATTCCCACACCCTGGAATTTATCTAGAAGATGGTTCTTTAACTAAAGCAGCTTCGTGCTAAAGGAGATCAAAACGTATGGGGCTTTTGAACTGTAAGTAATGAGGTGGTGATCAAGGCGAAATACCTTGAATTTGAAATAACTGTATAATTAAAACAATAATAACCAAAAAATCTATACAAAAAACTTCAACGAATTTGGTTATTTAAAATTTTTTACTTTCCTTTGTTTTAATTAATCGAATGGTTTAATTAAACGTTATTTGACATGTTGGTATCCTTTACAGATTCGTATTTCGAATTGCTGTATACTGGAGGCAAGGTCCCGGGTAAACCGCGGTTCCCGCCTGAGGTCATCAAGCAATACCGTTTACGGATCGATCAGATCAAGAACAGCACATCAACCCAGGAACTGAGCAAATTCAGGAGCCTGCGTTTCGAAAAGCTGGAACCTAAAAATGCCCCTGACCCGGTTTATTCCATCAGGGTGAATGATCAGTACAGGCTGGAGTTTTACCTGGACCATAACGGCAAGATTGAGATCGTCCAGGTCATCCGAATGAGTGATCATTACGCAAAATAGCCCTAACAGCTATTTTAAGGTACGCATAGTATACGTTGTCACGAAAAAAGTAGAAGGCATTTGAAAAGAAGAAGTCTAAGAAAAGAAGAAGGCATTAAGAAAAACCGTCAAATAGCAAAAAAGATCATAGCGAATCTGCACACCGAACGACACATTAGAACCACGCCATAGAAGAATTAAAAGACAAAGAAGTACACGCCAAGTTGAATTAAAGACAAAAAAACGTAAGATTTATGCAAAATGTACATGAGGTTGTGGACCGGGATGGAAAGGCTTTAAGGTCTCCCGACCTTTTCCATCCCGGTTACATACTCAAAGAAGAAATTGAAGCCAGGGAGATCACTAAAAAAGATTTTGCTGTATTACTGAATATCCTGCCCACCCACCTCAGCGAGGTGTTCGCGGGCAGAAGACCGGTAGGGCCAAAGATGGCACGCCGGCTGGAAAGGGCGCTGGAGATCAGTGCAGGGTTCTGGCTGCGGATGCAGTCGGATTATGACCTGAAGGTCGCCGAGCAGGAACCGGACCCCGTCCTGGAAAAGATCGAAGATATTTTAGCCATACAGCAACGCAGTAATACATCATTGGCCAAAGCCCTGGTAGCCTACGAGGTAGGGCATGCGTCAGGCGGCTGGGCAGTCAGGAGTGACACGCAAACCGTAAGGACAGCTACCAAATCCGCAGCTGTCAGCAGAGCCGCAGCAAAAAGCGGGAAGTTTACAACCGTTAAAGAAAAGAACGCAAAGAAGACCCGTTAAGGGCAACAGGATACTGACAAGTTCAGATGGTAAGCCGGCAGCCTCAAACTGCCGGCTTTTTGGAGGGGCTAAAGTGGCTTGGCAAATTTACAGGAGCTGCAACTATTGTGAATTCAGGGATCGATGCATACAAGGATTGTAGAAAGGGTAATTGGGTATCAGGCACATGGAATCTTGCTAAAGCAGCGGGGCAAGGAGTGATAATGTGGGGAGGCGGCGAAGAAATGGAATTACTTTGGAATACAGGAACATTAGCTACTGACGGAATAATTGGTTTGTGTCCAATCATCTAACTTAGGTTGAAAGTCCCCGGCAGCGAGTGTTTGGGGACTTTTATTTGAACCAGCCTACCTTATCTTATGATACCGGATGAGTTAGCAGTCTTTGACTGTTTAGCCCCAGAGAAAACTTTTCAGCCCCTTTTGGCTGGTAATGAAAAAAATTCTCAAAACCTTCTTTGCCCAAATACTTATCTACCTCATAGAATCCCGGGTAATTAGTTAGTTCAGAGCAGTCGCCAATCACCCAAATATCCAATTGGTTAAACTCCAGATTTATCCCGGGGCGATGGAACAGCGAAATCATGGTCGGCAAAATCAACGAAGATATTGACGCAATGAAGCTCGACGCTGGTTCAGTGCACTCCTTTTCTTACAATCGTAAGCGATAAAGTTCTTACATATTTCAACATGATTTGGAGTTAAAAAAAATTAATACTACTAAATTGCAATTGATTACTTTGTTCACTATATTTGATCGTTCACGTTACGTGAACGCAAAAAAACAATGAACGAAGAAGCAATTATCATTCAGGCCCTGGATCGGCTAAAGGACCATACAGGAATCAAAGGCACATGGACGCAACAGGGGCAGGAAATCGATGGCGCGCTGGATCTTTATATCCAAAATGAAAACGTACATTTCAATGTTGAAGTAAAAAGAGAACTACGCGAGTACCAATTACCGGAATTGCTCAATCTATATCACAAGTACCCAAATTTCCTGGTCGTAGCTGAAAGGATTTTCCCAACGATAAAGGAAAAGTTAAGAGAATACAAGATCGGCTATCTTGACGGGGCCGGGAATATCTTTGTCAATACCGCAGGGCAATTGGTCTGGCTGGATGGCCAAAAAAATACCGGGCCTGAAAAACCGGTAACCAATAGGGCCTTTACCAAAACAGGGTTGCGTGCCGTGTTTTACCTGCTGATGAACGAACATGGTATTCGTATGCCTTACCGTACGGTCGCCAAGCAAACCGGCGTCGCCCTGGGTAATATCAAAAATATCATCTTCGGTTTACGAGACGCAGGGTTTATCTTGCAGCTAAACGAAAAGGACATTCGGCTTCAAAATAAAAAGGAGCTACTGAATCGTTGGATCGCTGGTTATCGGGAGACGTTGAAGCCGGCTTTGTTACAAGGACGATACCGCTTCTTTCATCAGGACGACTTTAATAACTGGAAACAACTTCCCATAACACCGGGTAGAACTGTTTGGGGTGGTGAACCAGCGGCCGAAATGATGACCAACTGGTTAAATCCGCAAATATTAACCGCCTACACCGGGGAGCAAAAAGGTACCCTGGTTCCAAAATGGAAATTGGTGCCGGATGTCACCGGGAATGTGTTGATTTACGATAAATTCTGGAAGGATGAGGAAAAGGAGATCACCCCAATTGCGCCCCTCTTACTGATCTATGCTGATTTGAAAATTACAAACGATCCGCGTTGCCTGGAAACGGCTGAAATGATTTATGATAAATATTTGAAAGATGGATTTGAGCAGTATTAGAGAAGGGGAATTAAAAGAAGTTTTTAACGAACTGGAAGAAACGTTCGAGCGCCTGAATATTGACTTTTACTTGATCGGAGCGCTCGCGCGCGATATCTGGTACGCAAGGGGCGATAAAAAATTCCGGACTACTAAAGATGTTGATTTTGCTATCATGATCAGCAATAAGGAAGATTACAAAGCTGTGCGATCTTACCTGATCGACAAAAGAGGCTATCGGGAAGTCAAAACCAATTCATTTGTTTTGCTCACCCCGGCAGGCATCCAGGTAGACATCCTGCCTTTCGGCGAAATCGAAATTAATGATGAGGTGAAATTTGACGGCACCGGCCTGAGCAATATAAAGGTCAATGGCTTTAGTGAGGTTTACCACGCCGGGACCGAAACGGTCGAACTGAGTACCGGCCACAGTTTTAAAGTCGCCACCTTACCAGCCATTGTCCTGCTTAAATTTATCGCGTATGATGACCGTCCGGAAGTACGGGCAAAAGATGCGCGTGACATTATCAATATCTTACTTCATTTTTTTGACCTGCAAGCAGACCTGATTTATGAATCCCATGCCGACTTGTTTGGCGGCGAAGAAATGGAACTCGAAGAGATTGCCACAATTGTAATCGGCCGCGAGATCAGAAAGATCACTGCACCGAATGAGGAACTTGCTAAAAGGTTAAACGGCATACTCGAGGGTTTACTCAGCACAAAGGAAAACAGCCCTTTCATCAGAAACATGGTGAGCGAATCAGGCCGCGCAGTTGAAGATATATTAAATTTGATGACAAGACTCCAACAGGGGTAAACCATAAAAAGCTTGAAAGTAGCTTAGATGAAGTATAAACGACACCAAAAAACAAAAACCGCCTGCAAATACTTGATTTACAGGCGATTGTTTGATAGTTAAGTGGAGCCGGAGGGATTCGAACCCTCGTCCAAACATGGTATAAGGTAAGCTTTCTACATGCTTAGCTGCTGTTAGTTTGTCGGGAAGGGGAAGGTCAGCCGCTTACCTGTACCGTCTTCCGTAGGTGCTTTATCTCGCCCGCTTATCACACCCTAAGCAGGCCAGTTTCATTTTTCGATGCCCCGGTTGCCGGTCCAATGAAACGGAACACCGGCGGGACAAAGGCTATTCTAATTCTAAATTAGGCAGCCAAGGCGTAGTTATTTTCGCCATTTGTAAGTTTGAGCGTTCTGATTAAAGCGCTAATTCACCCAACGCGCTGCATGCTTACCTACTTATCTCCATCCTGTCAATTCCGGTCGACCCCATTTTTTAGAGCTCGCACTTACCAGTAACAGTTGGCAGTAAAGCGGGATACAAATATACGAAATTTTGGTTGGGCTGCTTCAATCCTGGTCAACTCTCTGCCTCTATTTTTACATTGGCTTTATTATCCCAGTCGAACAAGAATATCTTTTCAAAATATTGTGCGATATCAGCATTACTGATAATCAATCCGGCGTCCCGGTTCCGTAATGTTCCATCAGCCGACCAATTTTCGCTGCTTACCATAACCACCTTCGAGTCTACCACGATGCCTTTATTATGCACATTCTCCTGCAGGCGCAATATTCCGCTAACCAAATCAAGTTGCTGCATCTTCTCTATCCATTGCCCGGTGTTCTCAAATTGACTAAGTATGACGCGCACATCAATACCCTTACTTTTTGCAGTTTGTAAAGCAGTCAACAGTTTCATAAAATCCTTGTCCTCTTCTTTTTCCGAAGGGTGTATGTATTGGGTTTGGATGTATAACTTGGATGTTGCCGAATTGATAAGGTCCAAAACGTGATCAATATACATCGTAGTATTGGTACCCTTATCAGGTGTCAGCAAAGGCTGAATTTTAACCGGCACATCCGTAAATGTCTGTGCCGCAAAAGCCGATGACGGAGTTGCTGCCAGCCTAGGGGTTCGGGTTGAAGCTGATTGTGCACTTTCTGCTTTCAGGTCATCCAGCGCGTTATTGATCAGGTGATGCTGCACTTCATCACCCTGTCCCTGTCCACCCTGTGCAACTGCAAAATCGTTATCGATGAATGCCTTGTAAAGTTTGGCCAGTTTATCATTCATTACAATTACGTGCCAATCACGATCAATGTTCTTTATCGGCTTGGTCGAATGATGATTGGGCTCATTACTGTTATTAAAATTTCCGCTCGACAACCAGAATATGCTGCTATCGCGCACAACCACTTTTATATGATATGCGCTGGGGTATATCCATTCGTTTACAACCGGGTCGTTTCTGGTCAACGCCCAATTTATGGCGGCCTTTGTATTAGCTGCCAGGATGTCGTCGCGCGTTTGCTCGTCTGTTTGATCGGCTGTTTTGTTTCTCGGAGGATGATCCAACACCATTTTAAGGGTTTTGCCTTTACTTGCGGCAATAACATTCGTTAACAAGTCCGCCGAGGTAAAATCATACATGCCTATAGTCAGATCAGACGCGGTTTGCTTTAGAAAATCCACCAGTACATCGTGGCCAGCATCCGGACTTGCACAAGCGATGATGGTTGTTTTACCGTCAAACTCTGATAGGGTAGTCCCGGCGGGTGCTTTATAGTCGATCTGCGTTTTTTTTGCTTTAGTTTGCAAGCCCAAAGGTTTGCTTGTGTGTGAGTTGACGGGCAAAACATTGCCGCCAGGAAGAGCCCGCTCGAATGGCCAGTCTGGTTCGCGTATTTCAGACCGCATATGGAACTTCGCCAGGTCAAATTTAGCAGGCGACTTCACTTTCAAGCGCTGAAGCCCTGTCGCTTCTCTGACATCAACCGGAATGTTACCAATAGAGTCAGGAAGCCTTTCACTGTCCGGCACGCTTTTGCTTTTCTTATCCACTGTTGCCACGATAGCCTGCCTACCTGTGGGCCATGCGTTCGAGATTTCAAAACCCGGCCTTACAGTTAATACGCCTTTTTTGTTAAAACTCGACAGATTGCGCCTGATGAGGTCATCAATGTGTTCGAGAGAAATTTTAGTGCTCATAAGATATGAAGTTTTAATAAAGGTTTATCCGAGACGCGGAATCGATTAATACTAACCAAACAATTGATTTACAATATTTTTATGGTATTAAAATATTGTCTACTTGAATTATGATCTTATAAATCTATACAGTTGTGCCTGTTTTAAAAAGCGTATTTTCACGGTATTTCGCACCGTGTTTTCCTCGCCAGATCAGTTATTCCCGCCTAAATCAAGTAAGCAATGCTTAATACCGCAATTATTTCTTTCAGCATCGCTATTTAACGAAATAAAGTAAATCACCCGTTAACAATTCTTTAATTAATTCCACAAAATCATCTGATTATTAACATTTTAAATTTTTGGCATCTGATTTGAATATTATTTTAACGAGAGGTGCTTGTAATTTCCTATCCGTAAAACTTTCATTTAGAAGCGTCTGTCAAATGATCAACGATTACATCTATTAAATGCTACGGAAATGGAAAACTACAATAACATCGCGGAAGCCATTATCGACTTACAACACAGGGGCTACGACCAGGACTTTGTCATAAAAAATGAACACATACTTTGTGTTCAGGACAGTGAACTGATCAGTCCGGACGAATTTGAAGTGATCCGCGCTTACAAATTTGAACGCGGCAAAAGACTGAGGGATAACTATGTGATCTATGCTATCAGATCCATGCATAATGACCTGAAGGGAATATTGCTGACATCTTATGGTGCATTTACTAAAGGACTATCCATACACCTTTGGTCAAAGCTGGCTGCTGATCTGAAATAAGTTATTTCGCGATAAGCACCTCAACGTCATAACCGATAAACAGGCCGCTTTCTATTACCCCGGTGATAGATTTGATCTTTTGTTCCATATCATTGGGTATATGATTGAAGTGTATATCAAAAATACAGTTATTATTTTCAGTAATGATCGGTCCGTCCTTGCCCTTAGCTGAACGCAGGGCAATATCATTTATACCCATCTCGCGCAACGCCGACTCCACATAAAGCAGCGCCCCCGGAAACACCTCGACCGGAACCGGAAAGTTCATTCCCAGCCGGGTAACGATCTTGCTCTCATCTACCAGGATGTAATTTTTTTTACTCGACTTGATCAGCAGCTTCTCTTTAAACAGCGCCCCACCCCTGCCCTTGATCAGACTGTTTTTTGGATCAACTTCATCTGCACCATCAAAAGCCCAATCAGGCTTATCCTCAAACAAACCGGTAACCGGTATACCTAAACTGCTGCAGGCCATTGTTATTTCAATAGATGATGGAATCACCTTTACATTCAACTTCTCTTTTTTGATGCGTTCCGCAATGGCAAATAAAGCGAGGTAAACGGTTGAGCCTGAACCGGCGCCAACGGTCTGGCCATCCTGCACTTTATCCGCTATCTGCTGCGCCAGTCTTACTTTAGCTTCTTTATTGATGATATTATCCGACCATCCTAAATGAGAAAGTAGTTCGCTTTGAAGTTTCATAGTTCGGCTAATTTCAGACAAAGTAATCAACTTTTTATTTACCTAAACATTCTTTAAATCACTTAATGAAAAAACATACTTCTGCTTAAACAGGATCTAATATAAACCGAATGTCATATTGTAAATATTAGGGTTCATTTTAATATTTAATGTAAATTTAATTTTAATAAATTTGGGTAACCCCTCTGTTAGTTAAGCAAATGTTAACACTTCATTAACTTTAACTAATTGTATATTGAAGTAAAAAAGTCATATATATATTTGACTTCATCGGAACCTAACATTGGGAGATATAGGCGGTTCAATGAAGAAAAAAATATTATTTATCACTGGTTCTATCAACCAAACCACGCAGATGCACCAGATATCGTTGCAACTGCCGGAGTACGAGTGCTGGTTCAGTCAAATTTTCACCGATTCCCCGGTTTTAAAATTCCTAAAAAGGCACACTTCGCTAGGAGACAACACCATTCTCGGAGGCCAGTTCAAGGTCCGTTCGGAAGACTATCTGCAGCGCAATCAGTTAAATATGGATTATGGTGGGAAAAAGAACCATTATCACCTGGTAGTGTATTGCTCCGACCTGATTGTCGCGAGCAGCTTGCTCAAGTATAAAACCATCTGGGTTCAGGAGGGAATGATCGATAAGCCCACATTCCTGAGTAATACAATTAAGGCATTAGGGCTGCCTGCCTGGTTGAGCGGAAATACGGCACTGAATGGATCAACCAATCAGTTTGATATTTATTGTGCAGCGTCTGAAGGGTATAAAGACTATTTTACCCAGGGCGGTACCGATCGTAACAAGCTGTTTTCCACAGGCATTCCCAATTACGATAACTGCGTCAAATTCCTTCATAACAATTTCCCTTATCGTGATTATGTCATGGTGGCAACAAGCGATATGCGCGAAACCTATCGTTATGAAGACCGGGAAGCTTTTATCAGGCAAACAGTCAAAATAGCAAACGGCAGGCAATTATTATTCAAGCTGCATCCAAACGAAAAGTTTGCCCGCGCCGAAGCTGAAATAAAGAAATATGCACCGCTGGATACCGTAATTTATCAGACCGGCAATACAGATGAAATGATCGCCAATTGTTGCGAACTAATCACCCAGTATTCCACCGTGGTTTATACCGGACTTGCTTTGGGTAAAAAGGTGCATTCCTATTTTGATTTGAACGAATTGAAAAGCCGTATGCCTATTCAGAATAATGGCACATCGGCTAAAAACATAGCAAACATTTGCCGTGCCTACATTGAATTTGAAGGGGGCCGTAATGAGTTCCTGAAACAATTCACTTATAAACCAGAAAAGATTACGCAAGACGAAGAGGTGTATGCCTGATAGCCAAACATATAAAATGGCAGAGAATATAGTAATAGTGGTACAAGCCAGGATGTCGTCGAGTCGCTTACCCGGCAAGGTAATGCTTCCCATACTTGGCCAAACGCTCCTTTATCGTATGGTAGAGCGTTTAAAGATGATACGTCACCATGCGCAGATCATTATCGCCACTTCAGAAGAAACCGGAGATGATATTATTGATCAGGAAGCCTCGAAAATAGGCATTCCCTGCTTTCGCGGCAGCCTGAATAACCTGCTCGACAGGCATTACCAGGCAGCGAAATTGTTTAATGCTGATATCGTATTAAAAATTCCTTCCGACTGCCCGCTTATCGATCCTGGGATAATAGATCAGGCGTTAGACTTTTACTTCCAGCACCGCGGACAATACGATTTTGTAAGCAACCTTCACCCTGCTACTTTTCCGGATGGCAACGACGTGGAGATCATGACCATGGCCTGTCTCGAAAAGAGCTGGAAAGAAGCAACCCGCCAGCTCGAATTAGAACATACCACGCCTTACATCTGGGAAAACCCGGAAAAATTTAGAATTGGTAACGTACTTTATAATACAGGAAAAGATTATTCCATGTCGCACCGATTTACCATAGATTATCAGTCTGATTATGAATTTATCAAGGCTGTATTCGAAGAGCTATACCCGGTTAAACATGACTTCTGCTGTGAAGACATCCTGGAGTTGCTTGAAAAACGACCCGACATATACCAGATCAACGCGAAATACTCCGGGGTAAATTGGTACCGCAATCACCTGGATGAATTGAAAACAATTACCGCCGATCAAACCAAGGCTTTAACCAATTAGCATGACTAACAAACCTACCATAGATAAACAAAAACTACAGCAAACCGCGCTGAAGGTTCGTGAGCACATTGTAAAAATGGCTACTGATGGAGGTTGCTTTGTGGGGGCTTCGCTTTCTGCTGCAGACCTGATTTTATACCTGTATTCAGAATGGCTGAATGTTGGGAACCATAATTTGAATGACCCCGACCGCGACTATCTTTTCTTATCAAAAGGCCATGATGTACCTGCCTTATATGGAACATTCGTGGAGCTGAGGCTGATGGAAAAAGATCGCCTGAAAAATCATTTATCTGTCGACGACAATATCTACTGGCACCCCAATACCAAAATTCCGGGCATCGAATTTCATTCGGGCTCATTGGGCCACTTGCCTTCAGTTGCTATAGGTGTGGCAATGGATATAAAAATACGTGGCGGCAAAAATCGTGTTGTATGTATCCTGGGCGATGGCGAGTTGAACGAAGGCACCTGCTGGGAAGCTGTTTTGGTTGCAAACGCTTATAAACTGGATAATTTAATTTTTGTAGTCGACCGCAACCAGTTTCAGGCTAATCTGCCTACCGAGGAATTAATTCCGCTTGAACCGCTGCACGATAAATTCACCGCCTTTGGTGCCGCAGTAAAACGTATCGACGGGCATGATTTTGATGCTTTGCATAATGCGTTTTCTGCCTATCCTTTTGAAAAAGGCAAACTTAATGTAGTGATAGCAGATACTGTTCGCGGCAAAGGCTTGCCAAGTATTGAACGCCGGGCCGACCGATGGTTCTGCAATTTCACAGCAACCGAGATAGACAGTCTTTTGAAAGAATTGCACGGCGAACATTTATCGCAATTAACATCCGAAACTTTAGTAGTACGATAATATGACCTACGAAGAACTTTTAACCAGGAAGGCAACAGCAGATGACCGCTTCATTGTGATGACAGCCGAAAACCGCGCCCTGGTACGCAATATTCACGCTCACCTGGGTAATCGTTTTATCGATACCGGGATTACCGAACAAACCATGATTGGCGCAGCAGCAGGTTTAGCTTTGCGCGGACGCATACCCGTGGTACATGCACTAGCCTCGTTCCTTACTATGCGTGCTTTCGAATTTGTGCGCACCGATGCAGGTATTCCTAATCTACCCATCAAACTGAGCAGTTTTATACCTGGATTTTTGTCAGACGGTAACGGCCCTACCCATCAGGCCATTGAAGATATCGCCCTTATGCGCGGCATACCCAATATGACCGTTTTTGCCCCTGCCGATGAGGATGACCTGTTAAAGATGTTACCAGACATCTGGGACCTCCTCGCTCCCTCCTATGTACGCATCAATACCCAAAAATCGGGGTATGAGCACACCGCTTTTGAGTTAGGTAAGGCTGAGGTAGTAGCAGAAGGAACAGATGTAACGATATTGACTTACGGTCTTCTTTTTGCGCAGACTTTAGCAGCGGCTGAAATATTGAAGAGCGAAGGCTTGTCGGTAGGTCTGATCAATATGCGTAGTCTGAAACCTGTTGATGAACAAGCCATATTAAAAGCAGCCAAAAGCAAATTGGTAGTAACGGTTGAAGATCACTTCCTGACAGGTGGGTTATATAGCATCGTTGCTGAAACTTTATTGACTCATCAAGCTACTGCTAATGTCCTTCCATTTGCATTGAATGAGAAATGGTTCAAACCATCATTATTGCCCAATGTATTACAGAACGAAGGATTTACGGGTAAACAAATCGCCGAAAAAATATTAGGGTATACCACCAGCGCGGTTCAGCAAAACATTGCCGTACCACAGTTTTCAGAATAACGACCTAAAGAATAACAATATGCCAAACACAGTAAAGTTTAATGCAGATTATCCGGTGATCACCAAATCGGATGAATTATATGACAGAGCGCTGAAAGTGCAGAAACCAGTTACACAAACTCTGGCGAAGGGGCCTGGTCAGTTTTCAAAGGGAGTTGCGCCGAAGTATATACAACGCGCTAAAGGCTCACATGTATGGGACGTGGATGGCAACGAATACATCGACTTTAACTCAGCTATCGGCCCTATTTCATTGGGTTATGCTTACCCGGCAGTGGATGAGGCGATCAAAAAGCAATTGGAAGACGGCATTACCTTTTCAATGATGCATCCACTTGAAGTGGAAGTATCTGAGTTGCTCCGGCAAGTTATTCCGAATGCTGAGGCTGTAAAAATATCAAAAACCGGCGCCGATGTTTGCTCTGCAGCTATACGCGTGGCACGCGCCTTTACCGGCCGCGAGAAGGTGTTTTGTTGTGGGTACCACGGTTGGCACGATTGGTATATCGGTATCACCAGCCGTAATGCAGGTATACCTGAAGCCATCCAAAACATGACCTATACTTTCGAGTATAATGACATTGATTCGATCAAAGCTGCGCTTGATGATACTGTAGCTGCATTGATACTGGAGCCTTTCATTTTTGAAGCTCCCAAACCCGGCTTCCTGAAAGAACTGGCTGAAGCCTGCAAAACAAACGGCACCCTGTTAATATTTGATGAAATGTGGACCGGCTTCCGTATAGCTATAGGCGGTGCACAAGAGTATTTTGACGTTAAACCAGATCTGGCTGTTTACTCAAAAGCCTGTGCCAACGGAATGCCTATCGCTTTCCTTACCGGTCGTGCCGATGTGATGGAATTGTTCAACTCTCAGGTATTCAGCTATACCACCTTTGGCGGTGAGGCTTTATCACTTGCGGCTTGTATAGCTACAATCAATGAGCTTCGTGACAAGAATGTTCCTAAATATCTGGACGAAAAAGGTGCATTGCTAAAAGATGGCTACAACCAGATCGCTATTGAAACAGGTATGGATATTTATACCCGTTGCATTGGTTATAACTGCCGCTCGATGGTCACTTTTACTCCTGAGGCAGGTAACGGGCTCGAGGTAAAAACGCTGATGCAGCAGGAAATGATAAAACGCGGTGTGTTATGGGCAGGATTTCACAATATGTGCTTTAGCCATACCGATGAGGATATTGAATACACCCTTTCTGCGTACCGAGATGTAATGCCGATTATGAAAAAGGCCATCACCAGCGGGAATATCAAACAATACCTGAAAGGCGAAGTATTGGAAGCAGTGTTCCGCAAGGTAAATAACTATAATATCAAACCAAAAACAGTCTGAGCTGATGGATCTGTTTTCGTTAAAAAATAAAACAGCAATAGTTACCGGTGCAGTTGGCCTTATCGGCAAAAAGCACTGCGAAGCGCTGGCATCTGCAGGAGCCAATGTGGTAGTTGCTGATATAGATGAGGCGGCCTGCCAGGCATTTGCCTCCAAGTTAGGCGAACAACATATAGGTTTGAAGGTTGATGTGACCGATGAGAATTCTTTAAAAGAAGCCCGCGATAAAATTATAGCCCGGCACGGAACCATAGATGTACTGGTAAATAATGCCGCCATCAATGATATGTTCGAGAATCCGGGTTTGGCTAAAGAGCTTTCTGCATTTGAGAATTATCCTCTGAGTTCGTTCCGCAAATCATTAGATGTAAATGTGACCGGGGTATTCCTTGCATCGCAGGTTTTCGGTACCGTAATGGCCGAAAAAGGTAGCGGCAGCATTATCAACCTGGCATCAACCTATGGCATGGTCGGGCCCGATCAGAGTATCTATCGCGACAAAGAAGGCAACCAGAGTTTCTTTAAATCCGCGGTATACCCGGTAACCAAAGGCGCGGTGATCAATTTCACCCGGTTTTTGGCGGCGTACTGGGGGAATAAGGGCGTACGGGTAAATACCCTGTCGCCAGGGGGAGTGGAAAATAACCAGGACGAGTTTTTTATACAGAATTATTCGGCTAAAACATTGCTGGGCCGTATGGCAAGCGTCTGCGACTATCAGGGCGCACTGATATTCCTTGCCAGCGATGCATCAGCTTACATGACCGGCGCCAATTTGGTAGTGGATGGCGGCTGGACTGCAATTTGAAAAGACAACCTAAATAAATGAGAGCCATGATAACACAAAAAACATTAAGCATTAAATTATTGCTTACAGACTGCGATGGAGTATTGACTGATGCCGGGGTTTACTATGGCGAATCAGGCGAAGCACTTAAAAAATTTAATATCCGCGACGGGATGGCTGTTGAGCGTATGCGAACCCTGGCCGACATCGACACCGGAATTATTACCGGCGAGCTATCGCCTTCAGTAGCCAAAAGAGCAGAAAAATTAAAGATCAGTGAGCTGCACCTGGGATCAAAAGATAAACCCGCCATCCTGAAGGAAATTATGGAGCGCCGGGGGCTGCAGGCCTCAGAAGTGGCTTATATTGGTGATGATTGCAACGACCTGGGCATTATGGAATTAGTGGGATTTACCGCTTCTCCGTCCGACGCATTGCCGTTTGTGAAAGAAAAAGTTGATTATATATGCTCTGCAAAGGGTGGCGAAGGCGCGTTCAGAGAGTTAGCTGAACTGCTGATCGAATCACGCATCAAGCAAAAAATTGAGGAGCCTCAAATCACTTTTAAAGAGAGCTATACCGAGGTTAGCCAGCAACCCCAAATGATTAGCAAAACCTACAAGCTAAGCACAGGCCAACGTATCGGTCCGGGTGAGCCTTGCTATGTGATAGCGGAGATCGGTATTAACCACAATGGTTCGCTTGAGATAGCTAAAAAACTGATCGATGAAGCGGTTGCTGCAAAAGCCAATGCTGTAAAATTCCAGAAACGAACGCCTGAAATCTGCGTACCGAAAGATCAATGGGAAGTGATGCGCGACACGCCTTGGGGCCGAATGTCGTACATCGACTATAAGCGCAAAACCGAATTTGGTGTGGTAGAATATGTTGCCATTGACCAATACTGCCGTGAATTAGGTATCGATTGGTTTGTATCTACCTGGGATGTGGAAGCAGTTGATTTTATGGAACAGTTTGATACACCAATTTATAAACTTGCCTCGGCGTCATTAACAGATTTCCCCCTGATTAAACGCATCCTGTTTACCGGCAAACCGCTGATGTTATCAACCGGTATGTCGAACATGCGTGAAATTGCAGAAGCCGTAAAATTGGTAAAGGATTTTGATGAGAGCTACCCGCTTTTCATTGCGCATTCAACATCAGCTTATCCTTGCAAACCAGAGGAGCTGAACCTGAAAATGATACAAACCCTGGCTAAAAAATATCCAGGTGTACCTATCGGTTATTCTGGTCACGAAACAGGTTTGGCGACTACCGTTGCCGCCGTTACATTAGGGGCAACCTTTGTAGAAAGACACTTTACGCTTGATCGTGCTATGTGGGGTTCTGATCATGCGGCCTCGGTTGAACCCCAGGGTTTCCAGCGCCTGGTTCGCGATATCAGAGATGTGGAGACAGCTGCCGGAGATGGCGTTAAAAAAGTTTATGAATCAGAACTTGGCCCGATGAAAAGGCTGCGTGTGTATATTAGCGACGAGTACAAACAGAAGCAATAATTAACGAATGGATCAATCGAAGTTATTAGCCATAACAACCACTATATTGATCTGCTGGGTGATATTTATTATTGCCTGGGAGCGGGTATCACCATACAGAAAGGGCTTGCCGTTCTTCAGGGAGGGCTTTTGGGTTGATTTGGTGTGGTATACCATCATCCAGAGCTATTTTCTAAAGATCCTGATATTCGATTATATCATTGCTCCATTGCAACATCATTTTGATTGGTCAGGTTTTCAGTTTGTCAAAAGCTGGTCGGTAACAGAACAGGTATTATTTTTCCTGGTAACACACGATCTGTACATCTACCTGTTTCATCGTTTACAACATGCCAACAAGACTTTGTGGCGAACCCATGAGGCGCACCATTCAGGCAAAGAGGTTGATTTCCTGGCTGGATCCCGCTCACACGCATTGGAGATCGTCATCAATCAAACCATCGAGTTTGCTCCTATTGTTATATTGGGCGCCAACCCCATGGTCATCCCGATCAAAGCCTTGTTAGACGCCATGTTTGGCATGTTCATCCATGCTAATGTGAACGTTAAGTTTGGTAAACTGAAATATTTCCTCAATTCGCCGGAGCTGCATTTGTGGCATCATGCAAATTATCGTGAAGTGTTCCACGCCAACTTTTCAACTAAGTTTTCCCTGTGGGATCATTTATTCGGAACAGCCTATGATCCCGGACATAAACCGGGCGATAACCGCGAGAACTGGGGCTTGTATTATGATTATCCAAAGGATTACTTTTTACAGCATGCCTTCTCTGTTAAACGCTTTGATGAGCAGAAATTATTAAAATATCGTTGGTTTAGCTGGTATTATAATCTTAGGCCGCGTATGATGAACTGGCTAAACAGTAAATGGAAGCTATTCCGGAAGTTCAACCCTGTTACTGAACAGGTTGAATTTAAACCCACTGGCAACTTGCCTCCAGAACCGCTCGAATTAAGCCCGGTTCAGGAAAATTACATATCTTACGACAAATAATTAATTCGATAAAGCATTGTCCTGGTTATATATCGTTATCGCTGCTGTCTTTGAAACCGCATGGACCTTCTCGGTCAAATTCATGAAATTCAGCGAATTCAAAAATCTACATTTTGCTACTTTTTATAAGCCGGGTGGCGGCTTACCTGTAATCTTACCATTTGTAGGGTATATTATCTTCGGTGTGTGCAATATCTATTTCTTTTCACTCGCCATTAAACAATTACCCACCGCTACCGCTTATGCCGTATGGACCGCTGCCACACTGATCATGATCAAAATTGCCGAGATCACTTTCTTTCAGCAACGTTTTTCATTGATTGAGCTATTTTTTATTACGCTGATCATGACAGGTATTCTTGGACTTAAGTTTTACGGCACTTCATTGAAATAGTCACATTACGATAAGCAAAAAAGCTCCTGACTCTTTAGCTATAGAATCAGGAGCTTTTTGTTGACATAAGGATTAAAACAAGCGCAGAATAACCAATTATAAGTCAGTTGAACAGGTTACCTCACCCAGCTCGCGGATATTGCTATGCAAGGTATCGAGCCTGGTCAATACACGATTATACGCGTCGCCACCTAATAGCAGGTGCACAGGAGGGTTCTTCTCCCCTGCTACTTTAATTATCGCTGCAGCCGCTTTTTCAGGGTCACCGGGTTGCTGACCATCTCTTTTCATATATAGTCTGCGCGCCTCGGTAATGTCCCTGTAATCATCAATCGGATTTTGCGCTACCGCAATTGATTCGCCATTCAAAAAATTAGTGCGAAATGAACCAGGTGATACACAGGTCACCTTAACACCCAAATGTTTTACTTCTTCGGCCAATGCTTCGCTCAATGTAATCACCGCTGATTTAGCCGCGCAATAAATTGACCATCCTATACCCGGTGCAAAGCCAGCTGAAGAAGATATATTAATAATATGCCCCGAATGCTGCTCGCGCAGGTAAGACATCACACTCCTGATGACATTTAAAGTGCCAAATACGTTGATATCGAATGCTTGGCGGGTCTCCTCATCGCTGAGTTCCTCAATCGCGCCTCCTATGCCATAGCCCGCATTATTGATTACTACATCAATCCGGCCAAATTCTTCATGGGTATGCTGAAGCGCCAGCGCTACACTGCTCTCGTTAGCCAGATCGACCTGCAATGGTAAAAAGTTGTTTTCATCCCGGTTTACCGCTTGAGTTAATGCCTCCTTGTCCCGTGAAGTAGCAGCCACAAAATGACCGGCACAAAGCAGTTGTTTTACGATGCTTAACCCGAATCCTTTTGACGCACCGGTGATGAACCATACTTTTTTATTACTGTCTGTTTCTGTTCTTGTCTTCATAGAGAACAAATTTAAGCCAGCGTCAAAAGCAAAGCATTACATTATTCAAACCAATGGTTACAAAATTCAAACATTTCTAAAAGAAGTCGGTGTTAACTGGGTTTGTTTTTTGAAGAAATTATTGAAGTGGGTAGGTTCCTCAAAACCCAGGCAATAACCGATCTCGGATATATTCCAGTCGGTTTGTTTTAACAATACTTTAGCCTCACGCAACAAGCGTTCGGCAATATGGTCAGTCGTAGTTTTACCCGTTGTCTCGCGTATTGCCCGGTTCAAATGATTAACGTGAACAGACAGCCGCTGCGCAAAGTCGTTAGCAGAACGCATTGAGAAACGTTGAGTAAGTGCCTCGATAGGAAACTGCCGCTCAAGTAATTCAGTAAACACCGAGGTTATTCTCGACTTGGCATCAATGTGTTTGTACAGATTTTCGGATGGCTTGGTTTTAAGGGCATAATAGGCTAATTCGGTGATATAGTTCTTGATCAGCTCATATTTAAAATCAAAATCCGAATTCAACTCATCGAGCATTTTCATAAATAGCGTAGCTACATAGTCCTCTTGCTCTTCATTCAGAGCATAAATAGGTCTTCCCCCTAAGGCAAAAACGGGCAAATCACTTAGTCCGCCCCTAAAGCGGCCGGTAAAGAATTCATCCGTAAATATGCAGAAGAAGCCAGAGCGATGGTCGACCAGCGATTCAAAAGTATAAGGCACCTGGGGATTAAAGAACATTAACGACGTGCCAGTCAATTGAATACTGCGGTCTGCATAATGCAATACTCCCTCACCACGCGTTAAGCTGATCTTATAGTAATTGCGGCGACTATAGGTCATCTGTTTACCAGTAGGTACGGTATAATTGTCCATTTTAAACACATTGAAGTGCCCGATATTTTGCTGAACGTTATCCGGCATCCAGTCGAATTTGTTCTTATAAAAATCTTCTATAGTCTCTATAGCCATACAAACAAAATTACAAAATTCAAACAAATCAACAAAAAACAATGTCATCTTAACGACATAATTTTTTTACATGTATATTGGCATTACCAATTTATTGATCTATGAAAATTCTAAAAATTGTTGTCCTGCTGATCCTATTTTTTACCGCGATCACAACTCATGCACAGACCGATTCAGCTGTAAAAGTTAAAGCTGCCGGCAAATGGGTCAAAAGCCACGAATGGGCAAAAGACCTGAAGATAAAACCGGATCCGTCCATTAATAGTGTGGAATTTATGAGGCAATACGAAAGCGATAAGGCATTATGGGATAAAGTCTTTGCTTTTTTGGAAGACGACAAGATAAAAACAATGGCTCCGGGGAAATATCCAATCGATGGCGATAATGCTTATGCGATGATCTCCGCAGGCCCTCCAAAAAAACTGGAAGATGTAAAATGGGAATCGCACCGGAAATACATTGACCTGCAATATGTAATCTCAGGTAAAGTGAGATTGGGTATCGCTTCAGTCGCCAAAGCTACAGTTACTGAGCCATACAGCGATAGCCGCGACGCCGCCAATTATAATGTTGTTGGAAAATACCTTATTGCTACACCGAAAGAATTCTTTTTATTCTTTCCCCAGGATGCACATCGCCCGGATATCAAAATAGCAGGAACAGACAGCCTGAAAAAGCTGGTGATTAAGATTCGGTATAAAGAATAGCAAAAAATATCAGTGTGACACCTTTTAAAAATTGAAGTAATTCTTCGCATTATAATAGCAGATATCCTTGATGATCTGCCCTACCCATTCGATATCATTAGGCAATTCACCGTTTTCGATATCTGTACCAAACAAATTACAAAGCAACCGCCGGAAGTATTCGTGTCTCGGAAATGACAGGAAGCTGCGGCTATCGGTCAGCATACCTACTAAGCGACTCACAAGCCCCATGCTTGATAGCGCATTAAACTGCCGGGTCATGCCATCTTTCTGATCCAAAAACCACCAGGCCGAGCCAAATTGAATTTTACCCACAACCGAGCCATCATTGAAGTTGCCTGTCATGGTAGCAATCAATTCATTATCTGCCGGGTTCAAATTATAAATGATAGTTTTGGCTAACTGATTTGTACTATCCAATTTATTCAGGAATCTGGACAGAGCTTTTGCCTGGCTAAAATCCCCCATCGAATCATAACCCGTATCCGGACCAATCTCCCGATAAGCCCTTGAATTATTGTTACGTAAAGCCCCGATATGATACTGCTGCACCCACCCTTTTTCATGATCCCACAAAGCAAATTCATACAGCATGGCCGACTTAAATTTCAGCACCTCGGTGTACTGCAATTCTTTGCCAAGACGTATTTTATCAAATATAACAGCCACCTCCTGACTGGTAAATTCCTCAGCATACAACTGTTCTAACCCATGATCAGATATTGTACAGCCATTCTCCGCAAAATAGTCATGGCGTTTTTTTAATGCAGTTAGGTAGTGTTTGTAGCTGTCGATCGGAATATTAACAATCGACTCCAGCTTGTTGATATATTCATTCAGCGCTTTCAGATCATCCGCATTCATAGCCTTATCGGGCCTAAAAGCCGGAAATACCTTCACATTCCACTTGCTTTTGTTGATGAGCTGATGATGCTCCAAAGTATCAATTGGATCGTCTGTAGTACAAATCACCTCCACATTCATTTTGCTGATTAGATTCTGCACGCTGTATTCGGGCGTTTTTAGTTTTTCGGTGCAATGGTCATAAATCACTTTTGCTGTTTTGGGTGCAAGCAAATCGTGCACATCAAAGTAGCGTTGCAATTCCAAATGTGTCCAGTGATAAAGCGGATTACGCAAAGTATAAGGCACTGTTGCCGCCCATTGTTCAAACTTTTCCCAATCACTTTTGTCACCGGTGATAAAAGCCTCATTCACACCGTTCGCGCGCATAGCCCGCCACTTATAATGATCCCCTTTTAGCCAGATCTCCGTCAGGTTCCTGAAATTGACATTCGCTGCCATCTGCTCCGGGTCGAGGTGGCAGTGGTAATCAATGATGGGCATACCCTTCGCGAATTCGTGATATAAACGCTCGGCAGTTTTATTTTGCAGGAGAAAATTCTGGTCTAAAAAATCTTTCATAAATCGGCAATATACTCGGCTGCCAAAAATAGGTTTAATAGTGTAACATATACAATTAAAATAAGATTTCTGTTACAATCAACTGATCTTATTATATTTAGGCAACCTTTTAAACGCATCACGATGTTCACACCAAATCACCTCTCAATTCTCGGCATCATCCACACTGCAATTAGTGTCCTTGCCATTTTTGCTGCCCTTTATGGCTTATATCTTTATGGAAGAATTGACCCCAAAACGATACCGGGCAAATCCTATATCTGGTTAACGGTTCTCACCTGCCTTACAGGCTTGCCCATTATGCGATTTGGCCATCCTACAGCTGGGCATTATCTTTCCATTATCCTTTTCATCCTGTTGCCTATCGGGGTATATGCCAGCCGGATCCGCTTTCTTGGCAAACTGGGCGAATATATACAGGTGATCGTCATGTCGGCCACATTATTTCTTTCATTTATTCCTGCTGTAGTGGAAACCTCAACCCGTTTGCCTATAAGCCACCCCATCGCCGATGGACCTAACGACCCACTGATACAAAAGGCATTGACTGCATTGATGGTGATCTATGTGATCGGTGTTATTTATCAGATCATCAAACTCAGGGCAAGCCGCAAAGCGGCCGTAATAGCAAGTTAGAATCAAAGCGATGTATCTGATTTGTGGCACCTGCGTCAAATTGCGGGCCGGAAAGATTTTGCCTCAGATTTTCAAAGTAAAATTGAGTATAATCGCATTATGAAAAGCCCGTTTGACCATCTGAGCGATTATATTTTAGAAGACGACCAAGTTCTGCTGCGACCATTAGCTGAATCTGATTTGGAATATCTGATTCCATTTGCCATTAATGAACCTGACACCTGGCGCTTTTCGCAAACAAGCGCGCGTAGCGAAAAAGGCATGCAGGCTTATGTGAATACAGCCCTGGCAAATAAGGCAACCGGTAAGGAATATCCGTTTATTGTATTCGATAAAACAAGCGGCGAGTGTGCAGGCAGCACACGTTTCTACGATATACAACCGCAGAATAACATGCTTCAACTGGGCTATACCTGGTATGGCGAAAAATTCAGGGGGACGGGCTTAAACAAACATTGCAAGTTTTTACTGCTCCAATTTGCCTTTGAGGATTTGAATATGTACCGTGTCGAGTTCAGAGCCGATGCACGTAATGAACGCAGCATTGCCGCTATGAAAAGCATTGGCTGCAAACCTGAAGGGATATTACGCAGCCATATGTGGCTCGAGGACGGCACACGTCGCGACTCTATTGTGTTAAGCATCCTGAAAGAAGAATGGGAGAATGGCGTGAAAGAGAATTTAGGAAAAAGATTATGATATGGCGCCCATAGAGGCGCGATGCATTACGTTTCTACAAGTAAGGCCTCTACAATTTAATAAACATCTTATTCTTCGCCAGCCAATAGCACAGGCTCCACTCCAAGAACCAGGTTACCAAAGCTGAAAGCACTGCTGATATCTTAGGCACCACGCCTACCATGTTAGAAAAGCCGCGTACAAAAATTGCCACAAAACCATTCACCCATTGGTAACCTACGGTTTCAAAAAACAGATAGATAAATATGGCATTCGCGCCTACCACTACAGCTATCCAGGCATATTTGCGGTACCTTTTCAAATCCACCAGCCAATACCAAAACGCCATCATCAAAAACACCCACCCACCTGAGGCCAGCGTGAACGAGCTTGTCGCTATGCGTTTAATAATGGGTGTAATATTCAGCCAATCCAAACCAAACCCTAAGATCAAACCCGCTATTGCGGCTACCAATAAGTATTTGACTTTTTGCTCAGCCGTGTAGTTGGACACTAATAATTTACCAGCTAAAACGCCCCAGATGGTATGCGCAGCTGTGGGAATAATATTGATCGCCACCCAGCCGTCGTGATTTATCTTTCCCATCAGCACGGTATCCATGTAAGCCCCAAAATTGTGGTACTCTACAAATGGCTGGGCAAAACCAGGTACTAAGATCAATCTATATAAAAGCTCCGTAATGATTAGCAGAACTACCGAAACAGCAATCTGAACCTTATATGACCTGTCAATAATCAGGTAAGCGATGATACTGGTAAACGATAACTGAGTCAGGACGTTCCACAGCTCCCAAACCAATTTACCGGCATAAACGCAATGCAAACCCGTACCCAACAAGAATAATTTGATAGACCGGATTGCAATATGCCTGAAGTTCTGCGACCATGTTATCCCCTTCTCCTGCTTATGGTAATATGAAATATACATCCCCGTACCTGCAATGAGCATAAACGAAGGCTGCAGCAGGTCCCAAAAGTGCAACCCATGCCAGGGATGATGAAAAAATTGATTCAGGACAGTACCAAATATGCCTCCCGGTTCTACCTTTTTGAGTGATTCATAAACCGAGCAGCTTTCGGCAGCCAGCAAAATCATGATGATGCCACGCATCACATCAATAGACAGTATTCTTCCGGGCTTTTGGGAAATCACAGGTTCCATATCGGAAAATTGGATGAACGTTAGGTTAACCCAATAAAGTTAATGCTTTATCAGAGCTTATCCCAATCTCATGCAAATGCGGCGTCGCCAAAAAAATCAGGCTGATGAAAATCAGGTTTTGGGGTTACAATATTTCTCCAGGCCAGGTAATGTGGCTGGGTAAGATCATCGCCGCATTTATAAAAATTCACGCGGCATTTTTCCCCATTAAGCGTATTAAACTGATGAAAACAAAATACCTGTATGGGTATTACCAGCATCAATGTCCAGTTAATGGTTGGTTCTGGACCACCCTTTTTTTGAAATATAGATCGTTCATGCCTAATTGTTTCCAGCAATTCCGCAGGCAATGAGGCTCTTGTTTTTCCCGGTATACCAAATCCTCCCAGACACGTCCCAAGCCGGTTAAACTCAAGATTGTAATATGAATTTCCATCATCAAAAGCTATAAAGAATTCCACACAACTATCCTTATAAACCGGGTCGTTGGTGTTGCGGTAACGGGCCAGCACTTCATGTTCTTCCACATCATATTTGATGCATATGCAATCATTGCCATGAGCTATCTTGAAAGAAACCTTCGGCAGATCGTAATATTCTGGGTATTCAGGCCAGGGTTGAATATTTATAAGATGACCTCTTTCTTTTTCGAGCAAGGCGACAATACTCCCAACAGGCGTATTTTGATTAACACCCGGCAGTCGTGTAATGTATAGACTATTTTCAACCATTGACTAAAACCGGGACAAAAATAACTTTGTAAAGTTATAAAATGTGTGCGCACACATAAATATATTTTCAATATTTTCGCTAGCGATAGTTCCGAACATTTAATAGGTCTGAACTGAACTTTTTTAAATTTATTTTATCCATCTCTATGAAAAAAATAAAAGGCTTATACCCGACCGTCCTTTTCATGCTTTTCTTATTGTTTACGGGCATTTCAGCATCGGCGCAGTCCCCGAAAAACACCTTTTCATTAAGTAAAACCGAATTTTTATTAAACGGGAAACCCTTTCAGATTATCAGTGGCGAAATGCACCCTGCCCGGATACCCAGAGTTTACTGGCGCAACCGCATCCAAATGGCCAGGGCAATGGGATGCAATACCATAGCAGCTTATGTGTTCTGGAACTATCACGAAAGCAAACCTGGCGTATTTGATTTTAAAACTGACAATCATGACATCGGTGAATTCATCAAAATTTGTCAGCAGGAAGGCATGTGGGTGATCCTTCGTCCCGGCCCTTATGTATGTGCCGAATGGGATTTTGGTGGTATACCGTCTTACTTGTTGAAGATCCCGGACATAAAAATCCGCTGCATGGATCCTCATTATATGGCCGCTGCCGAAAGGTATATGACGCATGTGGCCACCATTGCCAAGCCACTTCTGTGTACCAATGGCGGACCAATATTAATGGTGCAGGTTGAAAATGAATATGGCAGTTATGGCAATGACAAAACCTATATGGAAACTGTGCGCAAAATCTGGATCAATAACGGAATTAATGTACCGTTCTATACCGCCGATGGGCCAACAGCATTTATGCTGGAAGCCGGAAATGTGTATGGTGCAGTCATCGGCCTGGATAGCGGTAGCAGCGAAGCTGATTTTGATGAGGCCAAAAAACATAATCCCAATGTGCCGGCTTTTAGCAGCGAAACCTACCCGGGATGGTTAACTCACTGGGGCGAAAAATGGGCTAAGCCGGATACAGCAGATTTACTAAAAGAAGTTAAGTTCTTGTTAGACACCAAACGTTCTTTCAATCTGTATGTGGTTCACGGGGGCACAAACTTTGGCTTTACTGCCGGGGCAAACGCATTTACCGCCACCCAATTTCAACCGGATGTAACCAGCTATGATTATGATGCGCCGATTAATGAACAAGGACGACCGACGCCGAAGTATTTTGCTTTGCGCAGACTGATTTCAAAATATGTAAAATACAAAATACCAGAGGTGCCAAAGCCGGTAGAAACGATTGCTATTCCTGAGATAAAAATGCAGACTTACTCTACTGTTTGGGCAAATTTACCTATCCCGGTAAAATCGGCCCAGCCAAAGCCAATGGAGGCGTTGGATCAGTCATCAGGATATATTTTATACAAAACCAAGCTGATCGGCCACAAAAGTGGCAAACTGACCATCACCGAACCGCATGATTATGCCACCGTATTTCTGAATGGCAAATATGTGGGTAAGGTAGAACGCGACAGCGGCAAATGGAGTATCAATCTGCCTAAATCAGATGTAAAAGATCCTGTTCTGGAGATTTTTGTAGAGGCAATGGGCCATATCAACTTCGCACAGTATATGATCGACCGAAAAGGTATTACTGAACGGGTAACCTTAAACGGCATGACACTGATGGATTGGGATATTTACAAGCTGCCATTTGATAATCAATATATTTCAACTCTAAAACCGGCTTCTATTACCCCTGATAAGAACGGTGCATTTTTTAAAGGCAGCTTTACCCTGGATAAGACATCCGATACTTACATCGACCTGAGTAAATACAAGAAAGGTGCAATATGGGTAAATGGTCATAACCTGGGACGTTACTGGGATATTGGTCCGCAGAAAAGATTGTACTGCCCGGCCCCCTGGCTGAAGAAAGGAAAAAATGAAGTGCTGATATTCGACCTGCATCAAACCGAAGCAGCTTCCGTATCAGGCGAAAACACGTTAGAATAATCATTGAACAATTATTTACCAAACTATAAATTATGGATCGCAGAGATTTTATCAAACAAAGCGCATTAGCAACTGCCGGGCTAACCATACTTCCCGCAGGTTCACTTTTTGCTGACACTACCAAAGTACGATTAGGCTATATCGGCGTTGGGCTTCGAGGCAGGAATCATATCCAGGAAGGTTTACTAAGGGATGACGTCGAAATTGTTGCCATCTGTGATACACAGGAAAGCTCCTTACAATACTGCCGGGAGCAATTTAAAAAGGCAGGCAAAAAGTTACCTTCCGAATATACTGGGGGTTTGGATGCTTATAAAAAACTGCTGGACCGCAAAGATATCGATGCCGTGATCATCGCCACTCCCTGGCAGTTCCATCACTCACAGGCTATTGATGCTATGAAGGCCGGAAAATATGTTGGCTGCGAAGTAGTGGCAGGTTTATCTGTTGATGATCACTGGGACATTGTAAAAACCTCGGAACAGACCGGCGTACCTTATATGACCCTGGAGAATGTTTGCTACCGCCGCGATGTGCTGGCTGCATTAAATATGGTTCGCAAAGGATTATTTGGCGAAATCATCCACTTGCAGGGTGGTTATCAGCATAACCTGCGCGGGGTATTATTTAATGACGGCAAGCACTTTTATGGGCATGGCGTAGAGTACGGTCCGAATGCATTAAGCGAAGCTCAATGGCGCACACAGTTTAATATTGACCGCAATGCGGATATCTACCCTACCCACGGCGCCGGACCGCTAATGCATTACGCAAACATAAATTATGGTAACCGTTTTACCAATCTGGTTTCGTTCTCGTCAAAATCCAAAGGATTGAATACTTATATCGAAGAAACATCTCCTGGTCACCCAAATGCGAAGATCAATTTTAAAAACGGAGACGTTACTACCACGATGATCAATTGCGCAAATGGCGAAACCATTTTGCTGACCCATGACTGCCACTTACCCCGCCCTTATTCATTAGGATTCAGGGTGCAGGGTACCGAAGGCATCTGGATGGACCTCAATGAATCGGTTTATATCAATTATAAGAGCAAAGACGACGAATGGGATCCATCAAAGAAATGGTTTGAACAATACGACCACCCGCTTTGGGCAAAATATGCAGACAAAGCATCCGGCGCAGGTCACGGTGGGATGGATTATTTCGTATTCAACGCATTTGTAGAAGCAGTAAAAAGAAAAGGTCCTACTCCTATTGATGTATATGATTCGGTAACGATGAGCGTGATCACACCACTTTCTGAAAAATCGATAGCAACAGGCAATCAGCCTCAAGAATTCCCGGATTTTACCAAAGGAAAATGGAAAGACCGGAAATCGACTTTTGCATTGGACGATAGCGGGTTGTAGGTTATTCAAAAATCAAGAACTGTAGCCACTCCATAGGGTCAAATGTTGGTGAAAAAAATCATAGCGTAAATCAAGTGCCGTGGGTACGGAACAATATCGCATACCTACGGCATGCTAAATGGCTTGTCATTTATTATTTCCCAACATTTTGCACCGATGGTGCATTTATTCAATCAGTACCCACGTATAACCTTCAGCAGGGATTTTCAGCTTTAGTTTAACTTTGGAATTTTGATCCAATGTGTAAGTTTTCGGTGAATCTTTCTTCAGACTGATCTTTGTTACATGCTTTATACCTGTATAATAGAGCGGCAATTCGATTGTCCGCTCTTTTTCATGTTTAAGCGGATTATACAGCAAAGTCCAGCCGATAAAACCAGTATTACAAATAGCAGCTTTTCCATGATTTGATGTAGATATATATATTGATTTCAGCTCAAAATAAGAATTGATAATTTAATTTGAAGCGGATTGTTACTTTTGCGGCAAATAAAACCAACATGGCATCAACAAAACTTACCATAAACAGCAACGGATCAGTAAAAATTGACGGCGACTTTGAAATTGTTGACGCGCAAGGCAATCAATACGGCTTGCAGGGCCGCACTATCGTCTCTATCTGCCGCTGCGGATTATCCGCCAACAAGCCTTTCTGCGATGGTTCACACAAAGGCCATTTTGAGCACGACGCACAGGCATTTGATTTACCTCCGAAAAAGGTTTAGTTAAAGATTAGAGATTAGTTGATCAGAGATTAGATTTTCACCAAATGCAACTAATCTTTAATCTCTGATCAACTCATCTCTACCCAATATTCCCCTTCTTCAGTTCCTCCACAGCATGGTTAGCTGCACGGGCCGTTATGGCCATAAAGGTGAGCGAAGGATTTTGCGTACTTGTGGAAACCATACACGAGCCATCCGTAACAAACACATTCGGACAAGCATGCATCTGATTCCATTTATTCAATAAGGATGTTTTAGGATCTTTACCCATGCGCACTCCACCCATTTCGTGAATATCCAATCCCGGGGCCTGATTAGTGTCGTGTGTATGGATGTTTTTGCATCCGGCTATATTTAGCATTTCTGCCCCCTGTGCCATAAAATCCTTCATGCTTTTTAGATCGTTGTCATCATAAGCTACTGACGTTTTGAGTAATGGAATTCCCCAGGCGTCCTTCTCGTCCTTACTCAGGCTTACATGGTTGGTTTCTTTCGGAATGGTCTCGCCCTGCATTTGCATATATACTCCCCACGGACCAGCTTCCGATACTGCTTCTTTATAACCGCTGCCAATCTGCGGGCCGTCAGTTGAATGCCCCCATCCTGCACGCATTACCGAATAGAAGGTCATGTATCCGCGCAAAAAATCCATCTCCTGCTTATACACATTCCTAAAATTTGGCATCATAATGGCAGTTGGTCTGCGGCCATAATAGTAAGAATCAAGATAGCCATCCATTGAGGCTGTCAATGTTCCCCTGTAGTTATGAAAGGCAATAAATTTGCCCAACAAACCATTATCATTACCTAAACCATTGGGGAAACGCGATGAGGTCGAGTTCAACAGAACCAGGTTGGTATTCATGGTAGCCGCATTCACGAAGATGATCTTAGCATAATATTGGGTTGCTTCTTTGGTATGTGCATCAATCACACGCACGCCGGTTGCCTTGCCCTTCTTTTGATCATAAATAATAGAGTGCACAACTGAATCAGGCCTTAATGTCAGGTTACCTGTCTTTTCGGCCCAGGGAATTGTAGACGAATTCGAACTGAAATATCCGCCAAACGGACATCCTCTTTCGCATAAACTGCGCGCCTGGCATTGCCCGCGGCCTTGTTGTTGATGTATCTCATTGGGTTTGGTTAAATGTGCGCACCGGCCAATAATCACATTCCGGTCCTTATAATGAGCGTTAATTCGTTTGCTCATCACTTTTTCTACTTCGTTCATTTCCCATGCAGGCAGAAATTCGCCGTCGGGCAATGTTTCCAGTCCATCCTTGTTACCCGCTATCCCGGCGAAACGTTCGACATGACTATACCAGGGCGCAATATCTTGATAGCGGATAGGCCAATCCACGGCAAAACCATCACGCCCCGGCCCTTCAAAATCGTATTTGCTCCATCGCTGTGTTTGCCTTGCCCATAACAACGATTTACCACCCACCTGGTAACCCCGTATCCAATCAAAATGTTTATCCTGTACATAAGGGTGCTCCTTGTCCTTCACAAAAAAATGCTGACTTGTTTCGCTGAAAGCATAACATCTGGATACGATCGGATTTTCTTTAGTTACAGCCAGAGGCTCGTAAGTTCGGTGCGGAAAGTCCCAGGGATTTTTTGTTGCTGTCGGGTAATCCTTCAAGTGAACCACGTTCTTCCCACGTTCAAGAACCAGGGTTTTTAAACCATGATCGCAAAGCTCTTTAGCAGCCCATCCACCACTGATGCCCGAGCCTATTACAATAGCATCGAAGGTATTTTTTTCGATACCTTTTGAATTGATATTAGCCATAACTCCTTATAATTGGTGAGGACAATTTAGGCGTTTATAAAATAATATGCTAATCTAAGCGGCTGTTGATGTACAGCTCTTCTACCTTTTTGCGTGCCCAGGGAGTTTTACGAAGAAATTTTAAGCTGGAGCTGATGCTTGGGTTATCCAGGAAACAATTGATCCTGATACGGTAGCTCAATTCTGGCCAGCCATACTTGTCTACCAATGCATTTAGTATCATTTCCAGGGTTTTCCCGTGAAGGGGGTTATTTGCTTGCTGCTGATCACTCATAAATATTTTTTAAAATTATTGAATTCAAGCTGATCTTAGGGCACCATCACACCAATAAAATATTTAAATATTTTTTGCGTAACCAATCGGTTTCGCATATATTTGTAACCAATCGGTTACGAGTAGACAAATAATTATGAGACGAGATGTATTCCAGGCTATAGCAGACCCAACGCGGCGCGCTATCATCAATATGATCGCCAATCAACCCATGAATCTGAATGCGGTTGCCGAGCATTTTGATATCAGCCGGCCGGCTATTTCTAAACAAATTAAAATCTTAACCCAGTGCGGACTTGTTACTATAGAGCAACGGGGTCGCGAACGTTACTGCGAAGCAAAATTGCAGAAGTTAAATGAGGTTTCTGAATGGGTAGAGCAATACCGCACATTCTGGAATCAAAAACTCGATGCCCTGGAAGACTTCCTGGCAAAAGATATGCCTGACGAAACAAAAAACAAACCAATTAAACATAATAAACAATGAAAACTGAACCAGTTGTAATTGAGCGCACCTTAAACGCATCGGCGGACAGAGTTTGGAAAGCCCTAACTGACAAAGATCAGATGAAACAATGGTATTTGAATTTAGCAGAGTTTAAACCCGAGGTAGGATTTGAGTTTAGTTTTAAAGGAGGGCCTGAACAGCTTTTGCATCTATGTAAAATAACAAGGATGGAGTACGAAAGAGTATTACAATACACCTGGAGATTTGGGGGTTTCGAGGGAGACTCGTTGGTCACATTTGAATTGTTTCCGGAAGGGAGCAGTACAAAAGTCAGGCTTACCCACGAGGGGATTGAAACCTTCCCAGCTGATAAATTGGGTACAAAAGAAGAATTTGCTGAGGGCTGGGTGCATTTAGTGGAATCATCATTAAAAGGTTATTTAGAAAAACAGAAGCCGGAATAAAGAGATTTAACATTAATCAAACTGACAAATACATGAAAAACGAACCATTTGTTATTGAACGCATCCTAAACGCATCAGCAGACAGAGTCTGGAAAGCCATTACCGACAAAGATCAAATGAAAGAATGGTATTTTAATCTGGCCGAATTTGAACCGGAAGTAGGCTTTGAATTTACGTTTGAAGGCGGCAGCAAGGAGATGACCTACGTTCATTTATGTAAAATAACCAAGGTGGAACCAGGTAAGTTGCTGCAATACAGCTGGCGTTACCGTGATTACCCTGGCAATTCATTCGTAACATGGCAATTATTTCCCGAAGGTGATAAAACAAGATTGAAACTAACCCACAAAGGCTTAGAAACTTTCCCAACTGACAATAAAGACTTTGCAAGAAACAGTTTTGAAAAAGGCTGGACTTATATTATCGGCACTTCGATTGTTAACTATTTCGACAAACAAGCAGAAATATTATGAAAGTGATTGTAACAAGCATCCTGGTTGATGACCAGGATAAAGCACTAAAATTCTATACTGAAAAATTGGGGTTCGTTAAAAAAACTGAACTTCCCATGGGCGATGCAAAATGGCTGACTGTAATCTCTCCGGAAGGGAACATGGATGTTGAAATATTGCTGGAACCCAACTGGAACCCATCGATACAAATCGATGGTAAACCAGCCGCTGCAGAATACCAGAAAATATTGTTCAAAGCTAATATCCCAGCCACTGTTTTTGGAACCGACGACATCAGCAAAGAATATGAGCGGCTAAAAGCATTAGGGGTAAGATTCACTATGCGGCCAACACCTGCGGGAAAGGTTACAATAGCAGTATTTGACGATACCTGTGGAAATCTGATATCGATAGCGCAGCAATAAATGTCGTATCCAACCCCTTAATTTGCCGCGATTAAAACCTTAGGGATTGATTAAGTGTTTCTACTTTTACATTTTAAACCAATTAATCGACCCTTTTATGTTTATAGATAAAAAAGCATTTAGCAGTTTTTCGGTGAATGACATCGACAAGGCAAAAGAGTTCTATCAAGGCACTTTAGGCCTTAGTGCTAATACGGTAGAAATGGGCGGCGGTTTCAAAATGCTCGAATTGGATGTCACCGGTGGGACCAAGGTGATGATCTACCCAAAACCCAACCACATGCCTGCTACGTTTACTGTTTTAAATTTTCCGGTGGACAATCTTGAAAAAACTGTAGATGAATTAACTGCAAAAGGTGTAAAGTTTGAGCAATATGATATCGGCGATATGAAGACCGATAAAAAGGGTATTGTTCGCGGCGACGGTCGCGCACCAGATATTGCCTGGTTTACCGATCCGGCAGGCAATATTATTTCAGTTTTGAATAACCCGTGATCAATATAAGCGCTTTACGATACGCAGGTTGTGCGTGTAACGCTTTTGTTCTTCTGAATAAATACCCTGGCTATCTATCCGGTCTATCCTCACACGACCAGATGCATGAATGATCTGTTCATTATTCAGCATAATGCCTACGTGCGTAATTTTCCCATCAGCATTGTCAAAGAAGGCAAGATCTCCAAGCCTGGCCTCCGCCAAAAAGTCGACCGCTTTACCCTGCTCGGCCTGCATCCAGGCGTCTCTTTTCAGCTCATAACCACGTAGTTTGAATACTGCCTGTGTAAACCCTGAGCAATCTATACCGTAATGTGTACGTCCGCCCCATAAATAAGGCGTGTTGAGGAATGATTTTGCGACCATATCTAAAGTTGCAGTTTCACCAATCTCTCCTATTATTTCAAATTGCTCGTTATTGATCTGGCAGGTAGTGCCTTTCAGGAACACCAGTGAGCTGCCAATCGGTAAGTATAACACACTGTTATCAGGTTTTTTCCACGCTTGCGTTACGGCACGGTAAGTAATTGGGGCAGGGTTTTCTTTGAGGGTTTTATAGGCAATATGGCCCAGCATGGCAAATTGCAGGCGTCCGATCCAGCCTTCGTAATTGTCGTTGGTTGTAATAACCTTCACCCAACGTTCCGTCCACTCTAAAATTTCGAAAGTTTCGCCAAAAAGTACCTGGGAAACCATCTCGCTTTTATCGCTTGCTTCGGCTCTGAGGGGTATTACAGCTAAATTACAAATGCCATATTCCATTGTCAAAAATTAAGATTTAGGGTCAGGGAAATCTTACGCAACAATAGTTAAAATTTTCAGTAAAAAAATAGGGGAATGTATAAAATCACACATTCCCCTACCGTATTAACATTAAACAAATTTATTCGTTCATATGCAGCCATTCTTTTTTGGCCAAAAGCTCTTCTTTTGTTTCGCGAACATCTTCATCGTCCACGCAGCAGTCAACCGGGCATACAGCGGCACACTGTGGCTCGTCGTGAAAACCAACACATTCGGTGCACTTATCAGGCACAATGTAATATATATCATCAGACAATGCAGCCTGAGTTTCTTCAGCATTTAGTGTATTGCCATCGCCAAAATCAATCAATCCTTTCAAACCCGTACCGTCTGAGAATCTCCAGGCAGCGCCGGCATCATAAATTGCGTTGTTTGGGCATTCCGGTTCGCAAGCCCCACAGTTTATACACTCGTCGGTGATTTTAATCGCCATAGTTTCTTATATCTTATATTCTAAACTTACCTTTGCCTTGCTAAACAAGCACGCAAATATAACAAAAAAACAGTTTAGGGGTTTATGCCCCCACCATTTATATGTCAAAATTAAATAAAAACTACTTAATAGGTGTATTTTCTACGTTAGGCGCGAAATTAAGTTACCCGGACGAACAATTAAATTCTATAATAAAAGACGAATATCATTACAATGCCTGGTTTACTCCCAAGAGCGTAGAGCACGCGGTGAAATCCATAGGCAAGATGCTTAATAAGGAGGACCTGACCCAATGGCTTGATAAATACGATATTGACTACGAAAGACCGACTAAACAGGTTGGTTTGATCTTAGCCGGCAATATACCATTGGTGGGGTTTCATGATGTATTGTGTGTGCTGATCAGCGGCAATCACGCACTCATCAAAGCTTCGACACAAGATGCAAGACTGGTCAAATTTGTGTTGAATATGCTGGTGACGATAGCGCCTGAATTTCAATCGCGATACAGTTTTGTTGAACGATTGAAGAATTTTGATGCGGTGATTGCAACGGGCAGTAATAACACCTCCAGGTATTTTGAATTTTATTTCAGCAAGGTGCCGAACATTATCCGCAAAAACCGGAATAGTGTGGCCGTTTTGACCGGGAACGAAACAGCCGGGCAACTTTATAAATTGGGCCATGATATATTTGACTATTTCGGCTTAGGCTGCCGTAACGTATCCAAACTGCTGGTGCCTGAGGGTTATGATTTTACGCCATTTTTTGAAGCGATACAGCCACATGAAAATATTATCAACCACCATAAATACAACAATAATTACGATTATAACAAATCTATCTACCTGGTAAACAGAGACAAGCATCTGGACAATGGGTTTTTATTGGTGAAAGAAGATGAGCGCATGGTGTCGCCGCTGGCCGTGATATTTTATGAGCAATACAAAGACACTGCATCGGTTGAAGCCCTTCTTAAACGTGAAAGCGAAAATATTCAATGCATTGTCAGCACTGCCGATATCAAAGCGGCTAATCAGGTAGTCGGTTTCGGTGAAAGTCAGCAACCAGCTTTGTGGGATTATGCCGACGGCGCAGATACGATGGATTTCTTGACAAAGCTTTAAATAAACGATACCTTTGGTCGTAGGTCGATAGTCCATAGCTGTCGAAAAAACCGTTGACTATTGACCATGGTCTATTGACTAAAGAAATGTACATTATAAAAGTTAAAGGCGTTGCCAAAATACCCGATTATGTACAGCTTCGCGACGATCAGTTTACGCTGCTGGCTTATTTCAGGGTTGACAGGCCGGATAAGTCGCTGGATAAGGTGGGCTTAGGTAACAAGACAGATTATATCATGAATATTATTAAGGACCTGCCGTTTGGACAGATCTTAAAACTGGAACTATAAAATGATCGGAAACTCAATTATAAAGCTCAGTAACGTTGATATTTTTCAGCAAAAACACCTGGTACTTTCAAATGTGAATTTACATGTGGACAAAGGCGATTTCGTATGGCTTATTGGTCAGACAGGCTCCGGAAAAAGCAGCTTGCTCAAAGTTATTTATGGTGACTTGAATATTCCTGATGGCGAAGGTCATGCCTGTGGCTACGATCTGAGAAAACTAGCCTCAAAAGATGTTCCTTACCTACGCAGAAAACTGGGTATTGTATTCCAGGATTTTCAATTGCTGACCGATCGTTCTGTGGAAGACAATCTACGCTTTGTGATGCAGGCAACCGGCTGGAAGGACAAAAAACTGATTGCCGAACGTACACTGGATGTGCTGGAGAAAGTCGGTCTGCGCTCCAAACTTAAAAAAATGCCTCATGAGCTATCTGGCGGTGAGCAGCAGCGCGTGGTAATTGCCCGTGCCCTGATCAACGATCCGGAAATCATCCTTGCAGATGAGCCAACCGGTAACCTCGACCCGGATACATCTGAAGAAATTGTGTTGCTGTTAAAACAGATCAGCCAATCAGGTACTGCCATTCTGATAGCTACACATGACTATCACATCATACGCACTTTCCCTTCCCGTATCATTAAATGTGAGAATGGAAAAGTTCTGGAAGATGTTCAAATTGCATAATCAGTTTTTTATATCCGGATGAAACTGATAGAAATTGAAAACGCGTTCAAAATTTCTTATGGAGCCCCTTGCCCTATACTTTTGGCCGACGATCATCAGCTTCGCTTATTCTTTTATGGCGGTCCTTATAACAATGATCGAATAGAGGTGCGGTTCATTTCATCTCCCTTTTTCTCGTTTAGTCCTCCGAATGATGAGGCATTAAACGGGCATCCATATTATGAATTTGGCTTAGTTTCCTGCGGCTTTTTTGAGTTATTAGATTCTGATTAGTTTAGTAAGGTGGAGAGCTATGGCAGATTTCATCCTTATAACAATCCGAACTTTTATGATGGGTATCATCATTAGCTCATTACGTTTAAAGAACGTCTGTTTGAGTGTATCGCAAGAGAATATGAAGTTATAGTGCATAGAAATGAATCTTATAATGCAGCTGTGAGTGTTTTAAATGACATGTTTAACCATAAAATATAAAAAGACTGCCACTGCTTCTGCCACTGCAATTTTTAATGACAACATTTACCTCAAAAAACAAACAGTTCTGACACTCTGTCCTGAAATTACAAATGGCAGGAAAGTTGATTTGCAGAATTGAATCATGAATTTTAATGATATGCTAAAGAAGAAAAAGAACGAACACATAGAAGGTGAAGAGCATCTGAACGGGGTAATCGAGGAAGGAAATGCGACTGCCGAAACTGAGCCTACTCCCGAGGAATTGATCAAGCAGGAACTTTCGGTAGCCAACGACAGGTATCTGCGCCTATATGCCGAATTTGATAATTTTCGCCGTCGTACTGCCAAAGAACGGGAAGAAGCCAGAAAGTCAGAAGGCAAAGATCTAATTGTTGCCCTGTTACCTGTATTGGACGACTTTGATCGCGCCATCCGATCAATGGAGAACTTGACAGATGTTGCCGCCGTAAAAGAGGGCGTTGTACTGATACAGAATAAATTAAAAAACGTGCTTTCGCAAAAGGGATTGACAGAAATGCAGTCAATAGGCACCCCATTTGATCCGGAGATTCATGAAGCGATCACCAACATACCCGCTCCTTCAGATGATTTGAAGGGTAAAGTAGTTGATGAAATGGAAAAAGGCTATTATTTAAATGATAAAGTAGCCCGCTTCGCGAAAGTTATAGTTGGGAATTAATGATTGAATTAGTGAATTAGTGAATTAGCGATTTTGGAGTTCGCCTCTTTAAATCCTAATTCACTAATTCACTAATTCGCTAATTTAACATAGATGTCAAAAAGAGATTATTACGACGTTCTGGGTGTTGCTAAAGGTGCCGATGCTGAAGAGATCAAAAAGGCATACCGCAAAATGGCGATCAAATATCACCCTGATAAAAATCCGGGCGATAAGCAAGCCGAAGAAAACTTCAAAGAAGCGGCCGAAGCTTATGAGGTATTAAGCAACGCTGAAAAACGTCGCCGTTACGACCAGTTTGGCCATGCAGCGAATGCACAATCAGCCAATGGCGGAGGCTTTGGTGGCGGTGGCATGAATATGGAGGACATATTCAGCCAGTTTGGCGATATATTCGGTGGTGGAAGCCCGTTCGAAGGCTTTTTCGGAGGTGGTGGCAGACAAGGCGGTGGTCGCCGTGTGCAACGCGGCAGCAACCTGCGCATTAAAGTAAGATTGACGCTTGAAGAAATTGCCAACGGAGCTGAAAAGAAAATAAAAGTAAATAAACAGATCGTTTGTAAAACCTGTGAAGGAACCGGAGCTAAGGACCGTTCATCGGTACAAACCTGTAAAACCTGCGGTGGCCAGGGTGCTGTGCGCAGGGTAACTAACACCATTTTGGGTCAGATGCAAACGACCAGCACCTGTCCTACGTGTAACGGTGAGGGTACTACCATCACCTCGAAATGTACAGTTTGTCATGGTGACGGTGTTGTTCGCGGCGAAGAAACCATCAGCATCAACATACCTGCAGGTGTAAGCGAAGGTATGCAGCTGAGTATGGGCGGCAAAGGCAATGCAGCTCCACGTGGCGGCGTACCTGGCGATTTGATCATCCTGATAGAAGAAATACCGCACGAAACTTTAAAACGTGACGGCAACAACGTGATCTACGACCTGCATGTCAATTTTGTCGATGCAGCCTTAGGTACCAGCGTTGAAGTACCGACAATTGATGGTAAAGCGAAGATCAAGATCGATCCGGGAACTCAGGGTGGTAAAATATTGCGTCTGAAATCAAAGGGCGTTCCTGAAGTAAACTCCTACCATCGCGGCGACCAGTTGGTTCACATAAACATCTGGACACCAAAAGCATTAAGCCGTGAAGAGCGCGAATTGTTAGAAAAGCTACAGGATTCGCCGAACTTTAAGCCAAGTCCGGGTAAGAATGAAAAGAGTTTCTTTGAACGGATGAAGGAATATTTTGAATAAGTAGTCCGGAAGTCCGCGCAAGTCGGAAAATCCGAAAGAAATAGCAAAGCCCTGAATCACATTGGTTCCGGGCTTTTTGTTTATCCAGGGTGTCATGCAGAGGTTCTCAAAGCATGCTGGTAAGGGCCGTCTACACACGCACTTCGGGCGCCTCAGTGTGACACCACACCCGCCTTTTGTTTTTTAATGGGTTGATACTGTATCAACTCATTAATCAATTTTTCTACCTCTTTGTAATCCACCTTCTCCACCAGATAAGCTTGTCCATTGCCATTATCATCCCAGGTATTTTTTCCGTCGTCGGCAACGCTCATCCGGCCATGATGTAAATTGTAGTATGGTGAATAACCTTTTATGGCCACCAGCACAGCAGTTTCGTCCCAGCTTTTCCTACCCAGTGAGTCTTCTTTTGCCATCGGTATGGAGATGCGGAACACATCTTTTACAGGATCATTCTCGATAGCATCATTGTGTATCAACGGAACACCGACCAATACCTTCGCTCCTATCTCAAATCCACTTAAAATGATCTGCGTTGGCCAGTTGGTATATACGTCTTGCGAAGCCTTAGCATCCTTCATCACATTAAACTCATAGCCCGATGGGAATCGGCCTGCCATACAAACTAATAGCTTTACTTTATGGGCAACGAGTTCCTTGCCATTCAGTTTCGAGTATTCATCAGCACCCGTATTCAGCAAATTTGAAAGATTAGTCAGGAACCCCACGGTTACTATAGTCACACTATGATCCAGTTGTGAGGCCAATGCCTTTCTGTAAACCTGCACGGCATCAGGTACTTCATCATTGCTTTTTATTTTGTGCGGATATTTGGCTAATAAAGTATCGCTCCAGTGCTGCCAGTCACGCAAATCCAACCCATCTTTCGGGATGCCTATCGGAATATTAGGGCGCTTAAAATAGGTATTGAACACATTCATCACTCCTGCAACACCGTCATACCGGGTACTTGCTACCGTTGCCAGGATATGCGCCTCGTCCTTATCGGCTAATGCATGCAGTATAGCGATAGCACCGACATCATCGTAATCGGGCCCCATGTCGCTGTCAAAAATGACATTAACAGGCTTTTGCTGAGCGGAACAAACAGACGTTAAAAGAAGACACAGCAGTAAAAGTTTATATCTCATGTTCAGGCATTGGAGTATCAGCTAAATTATTACTTTTATCACAATTCCCCTGTTTTATCTTCGTGATAAATTAATACCGTAACAAAACCTACAGCGTTATATCTAATTACAAAAACTGATCCCTATATGCTAAGCATTCGACACATCGAAAAGCAATATGCGGGGCACAAAGCCCTCACCGATGTAAGTTTAGAAGTTGAAAGCGGCCAGATATTCGGTCTGCTTGGGCCAAACGGCGCCGGCAAAACTTCACTTATTCGTATTATTAATCAAATTACTGCACCAGACTCAGGCGAAATCTATTTTAACGGCGAAAAACTCAATCCGTCGCACATTGAGCGAATTGGCTATCTGCCCGAAGAGCGCGGCCTGTACAAAAAAATGGAAATCGGCGAACAGATGATCTACCTGGCCCGGCTGAAAGGCCTAACACGCGCTGAAGCTCAAAAACGGCTTAAATTCTGGTTTGAGAAACTGGGTATGGAAACCTGGTGGAAAAAGAAAATAGAGGAACTATCAAAAGGTATGCAGCAAAAAGCGCAATTCGTAGCCACTGTTCTACACGAGCCCGATCTGATTATCCTGGATGAACCTTTTAGCGGTTTCGACCCGGTAAATGCCGAATTGATCAAAGATGAGATACTTGAACTTAACAAAAAAGGCGCTACGATCTTATTCTCTACTCACCGTATGGAGTCCGTTGAGGAGCTTTGCGATGCTATCGCCCTTATTAATCTTTCGCGCAAAATACTGGATGGCAAAATGAAAGCGATCCGCAACTCGTATCGTAATGACACTTACCTGGTTGAATACAGCGGCGAAAAACTGAACTTCAACGGATCACAGCCATTCGAAGTGCTTGGCGAAAGCACCGATGACGACCGGTATATCGTTAAAATCAGTCCTAAAACTGGTAACACTGCTAACGAGATATTGCAATACTTGATCCCAAAAACCAGCATTCATATGCTGCAGGAAGTGATACCAAGCATGAATGAAATATTTATTGAACAAGTCAACAAAAAATCTGCCTGACCATGAATAAAATTCTATTAATTATACAGCGTGAGTACGTTACCAGGGTGAGGAAAAGATCGTTTATTATCGTAACACTGTTAGTCCCTACACTTTTAGCATCGTTGTTCGCGGTAATAGCTTACATCGCCAAAGACAAAGATCAAACCATGCATATGGTGAATGTGATTGACAATTCAGGTGATTTTATAAATAAGTTCCAGGACGGAAAATACATTAAATTCACCTATTCAAACCGGCCATTAGACGTTGAGAAAAAGAATTTAACTAACGACAATGACCTGATATTAAATATATCAAATAACAAAAAAGACAACGTAGAACTCTTTGCGAAAAAGAAAACCACCTTAACCTTATCAGATGACATACAGCGGCAAATGAATGACATAGCCGCCGGAGCCAGTTTGGTAAAAGCCGGAATTGATACCGCTAAACTGCACCAGGTAAAAAGTAACATCGTGATAAAAGCGAGTGAGTTGACCGCAACGGGAGAGCAAAATGCGAATTTAGGCCCTGCTTATGCGTTGAGTTTTACCGGCGCTATACTGATCTACATGTCTCTGTTTATTTATGGCGCACAAGTGATGCGTGGCGTAATAGAGGAAAAAACCAGCCGCATTGTTGAAGTAATCGTGTCTTCTGTAAAGCCATTCCAATTAATGGCCGGGAAGATCATCGGTGTAGGTTTAGTGGGATTAACTCAATTTGTTATATGGATAGGTTTATCCACTGCCATAAGTTATTACCTTGGGATTAAATCAAGTGGTGCCAGCGGACAGTTAATGACATTCATTCATAGTCTTGGCGCAAATGCCGGTTATGAATTAAGTTGTTTCATTTTTTACTGGATCTCTGGTTTCTTACTTTATAGCGCGCTTTTTGCCGCCGTTGGTTCGGCTGTTGATAGCGAAACCGAAACGCAGCAATTTATGTTCCCGATCACCTTGCCGTTGCTATTTACTTACATATTGTGTGTCAGCTATCTGTTTACCGTTCCTGATAGTCCGCTGGCGGTCTGGTTGTCTATTATTCCGTTCACAGCTCCAGTAGCCATGATGATGCGCTTGCCTTTTAGCCCGGCACCCTGGCAATTGGCTACATCTATGGTGCTGATGGTTGCAGGGTTCTTATTCACAACCTATGTTGCAGCACGAATTTACCGTGTAGGAATTTTGATGTATGGCAAGAAGACCAGCTTTAAGGAGCTAGCTAAATGGTTCTTCTATAAAGAGTAGTTTTATCAACATAAATGCATAAAGATCCCCTGAGTTGCCAAACAATTTAGGGGATTATTTATTTTAGAGGCATGGATAAACGCTTCGCTGTGATGGACCTTGGCACCAACACCTTTCACCTTCTGATTGCCGAGGGCGATATCGATAATTTTCGCGAAATAGTGCATGAACACATCGCCGTAAAACTGGGCGAGGGTGGTATTAATAAAGGCATGATACTTCCGGTGCCTTTTGAACGTGGCATAACCACCATGAAGCAATTTAGAGAACAAATAGCAAACAATAACACACAGAATATCAAAGCAATAGCTACATCTGCGTTACGTAATGCTTCGAATGGAAAGGAGTTTATTGAACGGGTTAAAACTGAAGCTGGAATTGATATCGAAATTGTAAACGGAGACCGCGAAGCATCTTTTATTTACTCAGGAGTGAAGGCAAGTGGACTGTTATCAGATCATAACTCTTTGATTATGGATATTGGCGGTGGCAGCGTAGAATTCATTATTGGGAATCAATCCGGACTCATCTGGAAGCAAAGTTTTGAGATAGGAGCAGCACGTTTAATGGAGCGCTTTCATCATACCGATCCTATACCATCGGTGTCTATTGAGGCATTGAATCTGTATCTCGATCATACTTTAACAGATCTGTTTAAAGCCGTCGAACAAATCCCTGTTCATGATCTGATCGGCTCGTCAGGTGCATTTGAGACCTTTGCTGAACTAATAGATAACTCATTTGACTTGAAGAAAACTAAAATCTATCATTTTGAAAATGGAGATCTGACCAGAATAACCGATCATATTGTACACTCCACACATGCCGAACGGGAAGCCAATAAAGCTATCATAGCTGTACGGGTGGATATGATTGTAGTGGCATCGCTCATTACCCGCTATATAATGCAAAAATTGAATCTTAACGAGGTAGCCCTTTGCACTTACTCTTTGAAAGAGGGGGTATTAGCGGAGATGATGGGTTAATGTTTCTGTTCCATAAAATCTAATGAAAATATAAGCCGCATTTTTTACTGGTGTATAGCATCCTTTGTATATTGCAGTCTCATAACTGAACTCCATGAAATTAAAGTTTATACCTTTTTGCCTTTCCTTATTGATCTCCGTTTCTGTTCTGGCACAAAAAAAACACCGGCCCGCAACTGTTGATACTTTAATATCCAATTATAATCCGGCCGATCTGTTTTCACCAGCATTTTATCCTGAAAGAGGGAATGAAAGACACAGCGCAAACGGTGACCCAGGACCAAAGTACTGGCAAAACCATGTAAACTATAAACTAAAAGCCAGTATTGATACCAATACCAAAGTATTGAGCGGAACCGAGGAAATCGACTATACTAATAATAGCCCGGATGCCCTGCAGTTTTTATGGCTTCAGCTGGATCAGAATACCTACAAAAAAACAGCACGATCAAACTTTCAGACCAATACCACGCCTGAGATAAACAATCATACCGAAGGCTACCAGATCGAATCAGTTTATATTGGAAATGGCAAGCAAACCCAAAAAGCAAATTTTATTATTTCGGATACGCGGATGCAGATCCGTTTGCCAAAAGCGTTGGCGCCAAATGGCACACACATCAAGCTATATATCAGATATCAATATACTATTCCGACTACATTTGGCAATAGAACTGATTACAATCAAACTAAGAACGGAAAGATATATGAAATAGCCCAATGGTTCCCGCGCATGTGTGTTTATGATGATAGCGAAGGATGGGATACCCTGCCATTTATGGGCGCAGGTGAGTTTTACCTGGAGTATGGTGATATCGATTACGAAGTAACTGTTCCGTGGGATATGATCGTGGCCGGTTCAGGTGAATTACTGAACCCAACTCAGGTGCTTACCCCTACCCAGATCAGCCGCTTGGCTGCTGCTCACAATAGTGACAAAACCATTATGATACGCGATGTTAACGAGGTAAACCTCCCTTCAACACGTCCGGTGCATAGTGGTCTGCTTACGTGGCATTTCAGGATGAATAATACCCGCGATGTAGCTTTCGGTGCGTCCAAAGCCTATGTTTGGGATGCTGCAAGGATTAACCTTCCAGGCGGTAAAAAATCGCTAGCAATGTCTGTTTATCCCGTTGAAAGCGCAGGTAATAACGCCTGGGGCAGGGCAACCGAATACCTGAAAAAATCAACAGAATATTTTTCTGAAAAATGGTTTCCGTACCCATATCCTGTGGCCGTCAATGAAGCCGGAACAGCAGGCGGTATGGAGTATCCGGGAATTGTATTTGATGGCATCACCGACACCGGCAAGGTGCTCTATTTTGTGACAGCACACGAGATCGGCCACAATTGGTTCCCGATGATTGTTGGGTCGAACGAACGCCGTTACGCCTTTATGGATGAAGGCTTTAATACTTTTATAGATATTTATGCGCATGAGGCCTTTAATAATGGTGAATTTGGCAAAAAAAGAGACGGTGAATATGCTCCAGGCGGCGGAAACCCTGCCGATGAGATCATTCCAACTATTCTCGATCCCGAAGCGCCAACAATCATGACCGCAGCAGATGCTGTTCCTGAGAAATACCGTCACCCTATTGAATATTTCAAACCGGCGCTAGGTTTAGTATTACTGCGCGAGCAGATATTGGGTAATGACCGCTTTGATTACGCTTTCAGAAATTATATTCACAAATGGGCCTTTAAACATCCGCAGCCTGACGACTTTTTCAGATCGATGGATAACGGAGGAGGTGAAGACTTATCATGGTTCTGGAAAGGCTGGTTCTACAATAATCTGCCTCTTGATTTAGAACTGGTTGGTGCCGAGTATGTAAAGAATGACCCAAAACAAGGCCTACAAGTTACTGTCATGAACCTGGAAGCTATGGCAATGCCATTTACAGTGGAAGTAACCATGAAGGACGGCAGCAGACAACGCATTCAGATCCCGGTTGAGGCCTGGTTACAGAATAAAATGATCACGTTTACTGTACCCACTACAAAGGAAGTAAATCGCGTGGTAGTTGATCCGGATAGTGCACTGCCTGATATTAACAGGGGAAATAACGGGTTTGTGTTTAGGTAGGATTGTCTGAACTATGATTTGAATGATTTGAATGATTCAAACGATTAATTATAGTGAGTCAAAAAACAGTTAAATCATCGTTTAGACAAAATCACAACAACCCAAGTATAAACTGCGCTATACCCGCCGCAAATAATATTAAACTTACATACCAAAGCGGCTTCTTCTTCGCTAAAAGTGATATAGCCGATATCGAAATAGCTATCTGGAAAAAAGTAACGGCCCTGGCGAGGGTCATATCTTTTTCCAGGTGCACTTTTGATTCCTTTTCAAGGTCAAGTGCTTTTTCCTGTATCTTCTCCTGATCTTTCTTCAGCTTCTCTTTTCTTGCCGCGTTTGATTGCGTACTATCAGCTGCAGCTTTAGAAAAATTGATTTTAGTTACGGCATCAGCAACTTCGGCTTTGATGCCTTTGGCGTTATAGTACGACCATTGATCTGACGCCTTTATCTGAGTGATCAGGGCTTCATTAGACTGATGACCCGCCATTAAGCTGCTTAATGCAGCAAAAGCGGCCATAAAAGCTGTAGATATGGCCACGTACATGGACCATTTATCATGGCTCTCATGTGCAGCTTCGTGAATATGTTCGTGCAGGTGTTCGGTGGGTACTTCCGGATCTTCCATTTTAACGGGGCTTATTAAACTCTGATAAAATTAATGACAAATCCGGAGTTTTCTATACCAATCTGATCAATTGCTGATATAATTTTTCTGTGGGCAGCCCTACCACGTTGGTATAGGAGCCATTGATTCTGTCAATACCGGTTAAGCCTATCCACTCCTGTATGCCATAGGCTCCGGCCTTATCCAAAGGCTCGTATTTTTCCACATAAAAGCTGATCTCATCAGCAGTCAGCTTACGGAAAAACACCTCGGATACATCGTGGAACAGGTTATATTGGTGCTTATAAAGAATACACACACCTGTGATTACCTGGTGCACTTTGCCGGATAGCATGGCCAGCATTTGCTTAGCATGTTCTTTAGACTCGGGTTTACCAAGTATATGCCCATCGATACTTACAATCGTATCGGCTGTAAGTACGATCTCGTCATTAATGGACTCGTCAAAGGCTTTGGCTTTCTTTTCGGCTATATAAACTGCTATTTCCTGTGGCGAAAGGTGCGCAGGATACGACTCATCCACATCCTTCAATACGATACGGAAATCAACATCCATCAACCGCAACAGTTCCTGCCTGCGCGGGGATTTAGAAGCTAAGATGATCTTTGGTAAACTTTTCAACGGTCAATCGTAATTCTAAAATCGTAATTCAAATCACCAGCTATAAGCTTCTTCGCTCATCCACTTGCCCTGTACTTTCAGTACCTTTTCTATTACATCACGTACAGCGCCTCTACCACCCGGATTAGGCGATACATACACACTAATAGCTTTTATTTCTTCGGCCGCATCAGCAGGGCAAACCGCCAAACCGGCCATTCTCATCACCTCCAGGTCGGGAATATCGTCTCCCATAAACAACACGCTTGCAGGCAGCACATGCTTGCTTTCAAGATATAGCCTGAAATTCTCCGATTTGGTATGAGCACCGATATACACATCTTTTACACCCAGACTATTTAAACGATGAATGGATATCTTCGACCTGCTGCCCGATATCGCGCAAACATTATAGCCGCACTTTACCGCCAGTTGAATGGCATAACCATCTTTAATATTGAACTGACGTGCCTGCTCGCCATTCTCCATCACATAAACGGAGCCATCGGTCAGCACACCGTCCACATCAAAAATGAACGTAGTAATATCTTTTAACTTATGTAAGAATGATTCCACCTGTTAGTTTGTCATTGGTCATTCGTCATTAGTCATTGGTGTTGCCAACTGCTAACTAATAACTGCAAACTGATTTACTGATTATCTCTCCACTCGTATACCCATGCAGACTGGATCTGCTCGAGGTGCCCTTCGTTCGATTCTTCGCGTTTACCAACAAAATTGGGCAGACTCAACACCCAGTCCAGCAGTTCGGTAAAGCGTATGCGGTATATTTTGGATTCATCAAAGTCATCGCCGAACTTTTCGTAAAGCTCAATAGCGATGTCTTCATAATCGTTCCAATTAATAGGTAAGGCAAATTTGTTGTCGCTCATCTTTTATGTTTTACGTTGTACGTGATACGTAATACGTTTTTATTTTTCTATTCAATTCAAAACACGTACAACGTTAAACGTAATACGCATAACCTTTCTCAGTGACCCAGGAAATTCGATTGATCCGGCAGGGTAACCTCGATATCACCATCCTGAACTACACATTGGCAGCCCAAGCGGGAATTGATGCGTGGGCTAACAGCGCGGTCAATAAAATCCTCTTCCTTATCTGATATTTCCTGGATATTATCCATTCCTTTGTTCACATAAATATGGCAGGTGCTGCATCCGCAAACGCCACCGCAGTTGTGCTGCAGTTCGATTCCGTTCTCGAGGCAAACATCCAATACTGACTCACCTTCGGCAATGGGCAACTCAACCGGTTCATGCCCTTTTTCCTCAAAGCTGATCTTAACTTTATAGATATTCATTTAGGGCAAAAGTAACAAAATTTAACTATGCCCTAACTCCGATTCTCCATTTTGATAATACCCTGACTTAACAGCTCATATATCGCCTGTAAATCAGGATTTTCCTGCAATTGCTCCAGATGCGAGGCCATTGTTTTCTCATCATTCCGCACTGCCGGACCGGTTTGTACACTAGCAGGAAAAAGTTCCTGTACTTTTTCTGCGGTTTCTAGAATCAAAGGTCGAAGCAAGTCGAACGGCAATTGCTTTTTTGTCAGTAACTGTTGTGAAACATAATACAGGTAATTCGGAAAGTTACAAGCAAAAACTGCAGCCAGGTGCAAAGTCTTGCGTTGATCGGAATTAACCCGGTAAACATTCTGTGAAACCGTATAAGCCAGTTCGTTAAGTAATGAGGTGATCGTTTCATCAGAACCCTCAATACAAAGCGGAACTGTAATAAAATTCAGTTCCCGGGTTTTACTAAAAGTTTGCAAAGGATAAAACACGCCAGCGTTCTGTGTATGCTTTTGTAGTGTTTGCAGACTTGTTGCCCCTGAAGTATGTACGATCAGCTTATTATATTTAGCCAATTCGGCAGCGATTGGTTCAATCGCATCATCTTTTACAGCAATCACAAACAGGTCAGTTGCCGGGTTAATCTGCTTTAAATCATCGATCGCCTCTGCCTTTACATGATAAGCCAGCAACGAAGCGTTCTGCATATCGCGGCTATACACCTGTACAATCGGGTGTCCGGCATTTTTAAAAGCCGTCGCCAGGTGTGTGGCTACATTTCCCGAACCAATGATGGTGATACGCATGGCTCAAATTTAATTGATAATGCTTAATTCCGACCAACTAATCTCGCCCGACAATTCAGCACGACTAAATTCAATATGCATTACCCGGCGTTTTTGTTCATTCACTGTCCGGTCGGATGCATGCATGAGTAACGGACGCATAATCATAACCCCGCCCCGTTTTACATTGCAGACGGCTTCATTTTCAATCGACCAATCGATGTTTTCGGGCCGATAGATACTTTTTAGATGTGAGCCCGGTAAGACTTTCAAGGCACCGTTATCCTCATTGGTATCATCTAAATGAATACGGATGGTAAAATTATCTTCTAAAATTTCTATGGGTGGCTGCACTGCAAATTGATTGTGCTTGCTTGTCCATGAGGTATAACCAGGCAAATCGACTTTCTTATCGACAGAAATTGTCAAATCCTGGTGCCAGGTTACAAACCAGTTAGATCGTTCAGGCTTATCGAAATAGATAGATTTAACTACGAAATAACCGCTGCCAAAGATATTTTCAATCAACTGTTCTAATTTGCCGTTGAAAATAATCGGTTTAACATCCGCAACTTCTTTTAGGAATTGCCTTATTGCAAACAGATCAGCATTTTTCCGAAATGTCTGGTTCGATTTATCCACTTGATCAATGATGCTGATGAGGTCTACGACCTCTTCATCTGTATAAATATTATCAATAACAGTAAATCCATTTGTGTAGACTTCCTGCTGATAATAACCGTAATCGATCATTGATTAAACCGTCTTCAATTCCTTATTCCTTCTGAAGATAGCCATCAAAAAGCCGATCACCATAATCACTGTACCCGACCAGAAGAAATTGATATACGGGAACCTTACAGCTTTCATAACGATATAAGGCCTCTTGTTTTCGGGCTGCTGGTAAACCATTATGGTTTCTTTTGCCGATTGAGGGTCGATTTTTGAGAAGCGCAGTTTCAGACCTGCATCATCTACCTTACGTGAGAAATCAAACACACTGCCGTTTTTTATCATGTATACAGGCTCGGCTGTATAAGTTTTCCCATGAGAGGTTATTTCCAGTATCGCGCCAACTGCGATATCCTTATTGGTTAACGGGATGTTTTCTACATGCGCCGTTTTGTCCAGACTTTTTAATACGATGTAACCCTCGCGGAAACGGATGGTATCACCTACGCTTATTTCATGGCTTATTGGTGCATCGTAGTTTTTATCGTCGTCCGCTTCACTGTGTGCTGCTGTATCAGTTTCCATGCCCGAGTTTAAAGGTGCCATGGTAACGTGCGTATAAAGGTCGTTCAGCAAGTAATGTTTAGTATCCGGTGATGAAACCAAACCCATTTTTGGATTGAACTGCGAATTAGGCTTTAGCAAAAATTCAGCTTTAACCTTGCCATTGGCATCCATCAGCTTATAATCAACCTTAAAGTAATGGTTAGGCATCGAAAGGGAATCGCCCATATAAGTCACCACATAATCGCCCATTTTAACCGGCTGATTTTTGATCAGCATAATGTTCTCCTTCGGGTCGTTACGTTTGGCAAACTCGGCGGAATATTGTTCGCCGGTATCATTAACAGAAACTACTTTGCGGGTTCCGGCAGCAATTACGGCTCCTACCAAAATCAATCCAAAACCGATATGCGCAACAGCGGATCCGGCTAGTTTGATCTTTCCTTTGATTGCATCCGACAATACCTTTCCGTTTGACAGCACGCTAAATATTGCACCCAGCATAATCAGCGAGAACACAATACGCAAGTTATAAATGCCGGTAACGTATACGATGAGCACAGTAATAAGCAGCGCGCATACAAAGTAAACTCCTGTGGTAATAAAGAAGCGGTTAGTCTCCGTCTTCTTATATTTCATGAACTGCGCAAAGCCCATCAACAGGGTGACTACCACACCAAAACCAGCCTGGAACACATTGTATAGCGTAACCGGGTTATTTGGCGGCGCAATGTTCGTTTTGAACATAGCGTTCCAAACTGGGATAGAAGTCACCACAACCAATTGCAGACATGACAGTGCCATAAACACCGCACCTACAAACATCCAGAACTCGCGCGAATAAGTCTCTTCTTCTTTTTTAGTGATAGGTAATTCCTTCCAGCGAATAACCAACAGCAAGATAGATACCGCAGCAAAAATTATTACATCTACTACTAAATGCCAGAACATCCCAAGATCCGTAAAAGCGTGCACCGAAGTATCACCCAAAATACCGCTTCTGGTTAAGAATGATGCATACAATACCAGCACAAAGCTGATTAGTACAAGAAAAGTAGCTGTAAAATAAGAATGTCCGGTATTTTTATAAACGATCATTACGTGAACCGCTCCTATCAAAGTTAGCCACGGAATAAGCGCCGCATTTTCAACCGGATCCCATGCCCAGAAACCATCAAAATTCAGCGAGTCATAAGCCCAGAACGAACCCATGATAATACCTGTCCCTAATACCATCACAGCAAACAGGGAATAGGAAATAGCAGGCTGAACCCACTCCTTATATCTCTTTTGCCACAAACCGGCAATCGCGTAAGCAAAAGGCACCACCATCGAGGCAAAACCCAGGAATAAAGTCGGCGGGTGGATCACCATCCAGTAATTTTGCAACAAGGGATTAAGGCCATTACCATCGGTAATATAACTAAGATAGTTTTGATAAAGATCAGGGCGTTGGGCAAATATTGGAGCCGACGACTTCAGGTCGATCGCATCGCGCAGCAAAATAAAAGGTGAACTGCCTATACGGGCGCCAAATATTTCGATACCGATCAGCATGGATGAGAGTAGCACCTGCGATAATGACACAACAGTCATTACAGGTTTTTCCCACGATTTTGCTCTCCAGATCAGGATGTTGCCTAATACCGCTTGCCAGAATCCCCATAACCAGAAACTCCCCTCCTGGCCTTCCCAATAGCTGGAAATAATATAGTAAACAGGCAGACTCTTCGACGAGTGCTCCCAGGCATAATGATACTCAAACAGGTGGGTATAAATAATATAGAAAAGGCAAACGCCGATACCTACTACCGAAAGCGTATTAATATAAAAACCGATACGGGCAATGCGCTTCCATGAGTTATCCAGCGGATCTTTATTTGTAGTCGCAAAATAATAGCTGATGGTTGATAACAGGGCTGCCCCGAATGCAAGAATAACAAAAAGCTGGCCCAGATGACCGGGTAAAAGGTGTTCGCCTTTAAAAGTATCCATTAAAAATGATTATATGTCGGCCTTTTTAGCGCTGGCCTCTGTAATTTCAACCTTGTCCTGAGTATATTTTGAAGGGCATTTCATCTGGATGTGTGATGCGTGGAATTCGTTGCCCCTCATTTCGCCCACTAATACAATTTGTTCAGAACGCTCAAAGTCCTGCGGTTTGGTGCCGGGGAAAACTACCTTGCATTCCTCACCCTTTTTGTCTTTCATGTAAAATGAAAAGTAGTTGGCGTCTTTTTTAGCGTCGTAATAAAGCTCTTTTTGTTTATCCAGGAAACCGATCACATGCAATTCACCACTGGTGTTTTTTGCATCGCTAAAAGAGCCGTAAGTGCTTGAGCTACCGTAAAAACCAATAATTATAGCAATGGCAATGGCGATGACCAATAAACCTATAATCGAACTTTTCTTCATTAGTGGATTTCCTTCTATTATTCAGGACTACAAAAATAAGAAACGTCTGTTGAATAATGATTATTGCAAGTCATTAATATTATTTAGAATCATTCTTAAAAAGTCGAGAGCACGAAGTCAGAAGTCAGAAAGATTAAAATGTTTAATTTAGCTGTGCCGTAAACTTTCAATTATGTCTTTAAAATATTCCCTTTTCATAATATTATGTGTCGCATACTTTAAAGTAAAAGCTCAAACTCTGTTAAATGCTGATTTAGTCCAAATAAAAAAAGAAGTCTATTCACAAAAAGGTGGAGCCGAAAAGGCTGTTGTTAGAAAAAATGGAGAAACAGGCAGCTATTATAAAAAAGTGACGTTCTACTATCCTACTCCGATGGAGGGAAATCCGTGTATATTTCGAACTACATTCTATTTAACATCTAAGAACAAATGCCTTAAATATGTTAATGAATATTGGGGAGACGAACTTCCTATTCAGAAAATAAATGAGCTTACCAAATTCTATCCAGATTTGAAGAAAATTAACAACTTGAAATGGATCGATAGTAAAAACAGGACAGAAATAAACCTCATTCAGGATAAGCAGATATCTGCTGCATATTCTTTGGAAATTAAATCCTTTTGAATATTTAGAACAAAAAGCCCATCTGCTTTGCAGATGGGCTGTAAATAAATTCCAATCTCATATTTCTGACTTCCAGCTTCAAATCACGGCCAAACACCCAGATTTTGGTACGATACAGCGATCTTGTTGATTGCGCCGACAAATGCTGAGGTACGCAAGGTATCGATCTTCGGTGTATTTACATAAGTCTCCCTGATCTCATGATATGAACGGATCATAGTATCTTCCAAACCAGAATTAACCAGCTCCAACTCTGATGCACCTTTTACTATGGTGGCGCGTTGTAATGGAGTGAGTGCAACACCGGTTAAGCCTTCAACCATATTCACCAGGTTGGTGTTGGCAGTTTCTTCAAAGCGACGGTTCATACGGCCGAATGCTACGTGCGACAAGTTCTTTAACCACTCGAAATAAGATACAGTTACACCACCCGCGTTACAATACATGTCGGGGATAATAATGCCGCCATTTTGATAGAAGATGGTCTCCGCTTCCGGAGATACCGGACCGTTTGCACCTTCAGCAATAATCTTAGCCTTTATGTTCTTTACGTTGGCAATCGTAATCTGGTTTTCTAAAGCAGCAGGCACCAGTATGTCGCATTCTTGTTCCAGTCCGTGGTGCGAATTCTTAAATTCTTTTTTGGCTCCTGCGTAACCCAATATAGATCCGGTCGCTTTGCGGTGCTGGAACACTGCTTCAATATCCAATCCATCGGAATTGTAAATAGCACCTTCAAATTCGCACAGACCGACAATTAGTGCACCGTACTCCTGAAGGAACTTTGCAGAATGGTAACCTACATTACCTAACCCCTGTACAATAACCCTTTTACCTGCGATACCCGGTGTTAAGCCCAGCTTTTTCATATCCTCGACTATATTCACGCATTCGCGCACGGCAAAAGCCACACCGCGACCGGTTGCTTCACGGCGCCCCTGGATACCCTGGAGGGCAATTGGTTTACCCGTAACACATCCCATGGCGTCTAACTGACCTGGGTTCATCGTGGCATAGGTATCAGCTATCCAGCTCATCTCGCGCTCACCTGAACCATAATCAGGTGCAGGTACGTCGATGCTTGGACCTATAAAATTCTTTTTGATCAACTCAACTGTATAACGACGAGTAATATTTTCCAGTTCCTGAACGGTGTAGTTTTTAGGGTTGATCTTGATACCACCTTTTGCACCCCCAAATGGCACGTTTACAATAGCACATTTGTAGGTCATCAGGGCAGCCAGCGCCATTACCTCATCTTCGTTTACCATTTCGCTGTAACGGATACCACCTTTGGTTGGTGATTGATGCTGAGAGTGCTCAACACGCCACGCATCAATCACTTCAAAACCATTGCCTTTGCGGATAGGAAAGCGAAAACGATAAACACTGTTACATGATTTTATCTGGTCAAGCAAGCCTTCGTTGTGTTTGGTAAACTGTGCTGCATGATCAAAGTTCTTACATACGTCGCCGAAGAAATTAGTTTCGTGAGTGGCGATCAGATTGTTATTTGCTGTAATTTGGAGTTCCATAATTATTATTTCCTCAAAAAAGTGCACAAATTTGGCACAAAAATTATCAATATTGCAAATACAAAATTCTTAGTGTCTTAACAACACCACAAAAGAGAACGCTTAAATCTATGTTTAAATAACATAGGTTTAGATTTTGAACTAATTTCCTTTTTCGATTTTTTTTAATCTTCTATCGATGGAGAACAGATAAATGGCCAAACCGATGAAAACAATGCAGATAACGCCAATCACGACGTAGATCTTACCCGAGCTGCGCATCGTATCGGCCATCTCAACATTTGATGGTTGTTGAGCATAGGTGAAGATATTGCAAAGGATCAGGCTGAGTAAAGCAAAAAATCTTTTCATTAAGGTAAATCAGTTTTAAAATAGCCTCACACAACCCTGTCTAAAGGAGAGAGTTAATTGAGGTAAATATCAATCTATACTATTTCTTTTATATTCAATTAAACGGATGCGGTAACGGATAGTTGCGATCCATATCGCCAATAAACTCCATCCCGCCATCGCCGGATAAAAAGCTATCCTCATCCCGTTATCCAGATCATATTTACCGAAAGCCGGATTGCCGCCATTTCCAGGGTGCAATGAATCAGTCATTCTTGGTAATACAAATATCAGCACTACCATGATAGGAAATGCAAAAATATTGTAGATAGCCGATATTTTACCACGCTTTTGTTCTTCGTCAATTGAATTACGCAATACCAGATAGGCGCAATACAAAAGGAATGCGATAGCCGCACTGTTTTGCTTGGGGTCTCCGCTCCAAAACTCACCCCAGGTGTATTTGGCCCACAACATTCCGCTAACCAAACCCAGTGCATAAAATAGCAACCCGGTGTTGACACACTCAACCGAAGCCAGATCATACTCCTCTTTCCCGGTATTGAGATACATAACGCTAAAAACAACCGAGATCACAAATACCGAAAGCATACCCATCCACATGGGTACATGGAAGTACAGGTTACGTATAGTTTCGTGTAGAATAGCCAGCCGTGGAACAGGTAAAAGAAGACCGGTGATGAGCGTTGAAAAGATCAACAAAACAGCCAGCGCTTTCCACCACGTTTGATAAATAAACTTCATATTGAATTGCGCAACAAATGTACGGTGTTAGGGTGAAAGCTGAAAGAATAAAGGTGAAAGGTTTTAATGTTCACTTATCTGTTTCTGGCGAGTAATCATAAGGTAGCAATTCAGCGAGTTTAGATTTTGACCAGGTGCCTTCATTTAGCGGCGCCCCGTTGAACACTACCCCATTCATATCAAATATGGCGTAAGGTTCAAATAATGTCAATACGCTGATTTCGTAGTTCGGCATATCTAATGGGCGATAAAGATCTTTGAAATCTTGTTCTTCGCGTCGTTTAGTATAGATCACGTACAGGCAATCAGTAAAGCTGATCACAAACAAGCCGGGCTTATCTGTCTTGGCAAATATCTGGTAGGACTCCAATGGAACAGGGCTTAATCGTTCGTGAAAATACTTCGACAAGTTTTCTTTCCCTACCCAATAATTAAACGAATCCCTGCTTGGGTGAATATCACGGAAATATTTAATTTTCTGGAGTATCAACCCTTCCTGCGGGCGCTCAGGGTTCAATTCGCGGTGAAGCCTTCTAATCATAAAGCCTTGCTGTGCAAGTGTGCCGGTGTATAACGATTTATAAAAATCGCGCGATGAACCGTAATAAGTTTCCTGGCGTTTTAGCTTCCATGCTTTCTTTTGCTCAGCACTTCCGGGCAGTTCTTCAAAAACCGCTTTTCCCTGCCATGATATTATGCCGGTGATACCATTATTTGAGAAGGTATCGATCAGGAATTTCACACGGTAGCCCAGAGCCTTATTATCCACTATAAAAAAATCGTCAGACCACCCCTCTAATGTATGCCTGCGCGAACTGTTGACCAGATTGACTACATGCGGGTTCTCTACAATGCAGCTTTTCGCATTTTCTGTTGTGCCGATAAATGCCTTTTTAAATTCCTCGTAATTCTTCTTCCAGTTGGCATTGGTTGTGATCACTACGCCACGCAACTGGTTTACTTTTGTGCCTAAAGGGATATCAATATTGATCGGTTCATTACCCACTAATATGGTTTTGCTAAAATCCTGGTAACCAATGGAAGAAGCAATCAGGTCATATTGCCCGGGCTTAACCCCTACCAATTTAAAAGAGCCGTCTTCTTCAGTTACTGTTCCATAAGATGAGTTGCTCAGAAAAACACTTACCTTACCGATACCCGTGTGGGATTCGGTGGTTACAACTTTACCCGAGATGGTAATGGTTTGTGAAAAGGCTATAAAAGGACAAAAAAGCAGTAGTAGAATAAGGCTCCTGAAGTGCATTTCGCAATAATTACCCTAATTAGTTTAATATGCTAATTAAGGCAATTATTATGAATTATTTATGAAAAGGGCCCTATTGTAACAGGATTTTAACCCGGCTCTAATATTTAAAGTGAGTTCAGGAACTTCAAAACGGCATTCCTGTCACTTTTTGACAGATGCGAAAAATAAGCCTTCGATGCTGCGGCTTCACCATCATGCCACATGATCGCTTCTACTATAGTACGCGCCCGTCCGTCGTGCAAATAGTAACCCGGATTGTTCACAACCTGGAATAGTCCCAATCCCCACAAAGGAGCTGTGCGCCATGACTGCCCATCTGCTTTAAAGTCCGGACGGTTGTCCGCTAAACCTACGCCCATGTTATGTACCAGCATATCAGTATAAGGATGAATTACCTGGTTTGATACTGCCGGGAAGGCCACATTCACTCCGGTGGTTAAGGTTTGTTTATGACAAGTGGCGCATTTAGCCAGTATAAATAGCTGCTCTCCTCGTTTAATTGTCGCATCACTTGTGTTGCGACGCGCAGGAACCGATAGCGTTTGCGCATAAAACTTCACCGCATTCAATGTAGTATCCGGCAATTCCGCGTCATCATGCAAATTATCGTATTGACTTTGTCCATAGCTGCTTTCCAAAGGAAGCACGCTGCTGGTTAATCCCATGTCCTGGTTAAAAGCTGTCGCTACCTGTGTGATGATGGACGCCGTATTGGCCTTCCAGCCAAAACGTCCCAGTTGCATTTTCTTTGTGGTAACATCATATACATAATTAGCTCTTCCGGCAATACCATCGCCGTTCGCATCGTTCGGATCAGCATTGGCTATAATCTCGCTTTCAGGAACAGCTTCGAGTAATCCCAACCCTATCATCGGAGGAGCTAAACGCGGTGAAAGCAAATAAGTTCCCGCAATCGGTGCATATAGGTTAGTCAATGTATAAGTTGGCGCTCTCAAGTCATAAGTTTCACCATCATCAAAAGAATAGGTCTGATAGGTATAATTGATATTAACTTTCGCTTCTGGCTGTAATCCGTACGCTGCTTTGTCCTGCACCTGTAAACCGTAACCAGGTACGGCAACCGGACCACCATTAACATCGGCGCCAGGTAAACTTATGCGCATCAGCAGTGATGACTGTGCATCGCCGGCTGTTGGTAAACCGATACCATCATTATGGTGACACGAAACGCAGGATGTATTATTGAAAATAGGCCCCAATCCGCTGTGTATTGGCGCTGGTGCCGTAACAAAGGACTGGCTGAATATTTTATCCCCCAGCTCATGCACGTATTCGTCATAAGAACTCAGCTTTGCAAATGAGTTTCCAAAAGCTTTTGACGTGGCATCAAATACAGTTGTGCTTCCACCAGAAAGCTGATTATCGTATTGATAGGCAGGAAATTGAGCCGATTTCTGGCATTTTACCAATGCAAATACTACCAACGTTAACAGACCTATTATTTGTATTTTTTTCACCGATATTGATTAATTAGTCTTTAATGTTTGTTTGTACAAAATTTTCCAAATCTCCCTCTAACGTTGCCTGAAGCGTTTTAATAGCATTCTGTACACTTTTTATCTGGTTTTGCTGCGTGTAAATCGCTTTCTCGTAAGTGGTGGTAATGGCACTGAATGAGGCAATAGCCGTATTAATCTGTGATTGTATCTTGAGATCGAGCGATGCATTTTTTGATGCAACCAATTCACGCAGGCTATGGCCAGCCGCTGCTCCCGGATACTGGCATTTATAAGCATTCAATACACCTGTAATATTGTTTTTGAAATCGGTTACTGAATTGTGAGAGAATTGTGATTCGTCTAGTGTCGAATCCTGTGCTGTAAGCGGTGTTTGCATCTTTTCATTGGCAACCTCGTTGCAGATATCAGCCATGGAACCAACCAGAGCAAGAAAGACTGCCTGACGACTAGTAAAAGTGACACTGCCTTTGCCTGCAGCAACCACTTGTGCTGTATAATTACCAGATGCCGGGTCCCAGCTATTACGCAATTGGGTTGTCGTATTCAAAAGACTCTCCCCTAACGATGCCAGGTACACTTTGTCGCGAGCAGAAACGTTAGCCGCCTTTTGTGTGCCGCCAACCCCAAAAATAACATACTCGATAGCGTGAAAACCTTTTAAAGTTGTGCCCAATTGGTCGATGTCTGCCACGGTCAAATTGCTATTGCTGGCAAGTACTGCATCGAGATCAGTTTTGTTTACCGGCCAGTCGTCCATAGTTGGATCGTAGTTAAAATCTTCTACCGGGCCGAATAGAAACCCTTCGCATGATTCCCACGCGGCGCGGGTATTTTTCCAGGCGACACGCACAGCCTCCAGGTTAGCATCAGTCGGACTGGCATTAAAAGTGGTGATGGCGCTGTTCATCACCTGCGCTTTGGCTTGTATATCCTGGTAATTTGGATTGGCCAGGTTAGCTGCAAAATCAGTCAGGACATGCTGTTCTAAAGTAGCCTGAGTGCTGGAATTATCGCCATTATTGCCTGTATTGTTTTTTTTGCAACCGGCAATAGCCAGCCCTATCACACTAAGTGTGATTAAAAATTTACTTCTCATAGTACATGTTAACTTAGATGGATGATGATTTGATCTGCTATAATTTCAGTCGGATATTTTTTTAATGAGCGCTCTGCAGGCCCCTGCGTAACCTGTCCCTGTTTATCAAAAGAGCTACCGTGCAGGTTGCACCTGAATCCGTTGCCTGTAGCAACTAATTGATTATCGGCATGCGTACATCTGAGTAGCAAAGCCGCATAAGAACCATCCTTTTCTTTTCGCAAGCCAATATTATAAAGCATGTCTTTGGGTTGTATAACCAGGAAATCGCTTTGCGCAAATAATGATACCGGTACTGATACCTTGTTATTACCTATTGTTGTTTTATAAACCGGCAATGTTGCACATGATGATAATGCACTTGCTGCTACCAAGCCTGCGCCTACTGCCAGGCACATGGTACACGATTGTTTAACAAAGCTTCTTCTATCCATAGCTTTTAAAATGAAAATGCGACTCCCAGATTAACCAGGTTATAATTTTGCTGATAAGGTTGTGCGACCGGATTAGGGTTGATGATCAGGTCGGGATTCTGACTACCAGTATGCGCAATACGTACATCGCCCTTAATAGCTACATTGCGTATAGGCAAATAACTTAAACCTGCTACTACATAGTTTTGATTCAGTGTACCATCTGTAACTCCGTTTAAAGGAATGCTGGCATTCATATTCAATTTCTCGTCACGTACAAAAACGATCAGTTGTTTATTTTTTGCCGAACCGCTTAAATGCATCAAGTCATAACCTACTTCAGCATAAGCGCCATATTCTGTTTTTGGTGTGTTGTTAGCATAAGCACGGTTAATCTTGTCTGCATCCGGTATAGAAATGACGGCCCCCAATACCTTCACCGAAAAACCATTGTTTACATATTGCAAATCTGCTTCACCCATAGCAACCGGTGTGCCCAAGACGCCGGAGTGCAACCCAAGGCTATCCGCCTTACGTTTGCTCACTCCTACCGTTCCGCCATAGTAACCGGAAACTTGGGCTTTGAAATCGCCCTGATAAAATTGCAGCGCTGCAGTAAGCGCCAGATTATTTCCAGTAGCATTACGGCCTTCAAAACGACCCTCGCGGATACCCGACCCATGCTCAAACATCTCCGAGCTGAGGCCGCTAACCAGTCCTACCGAGTAATTAACGGGAAGACTATTGAGACTTCCAAATAAACCCACACCCAGTTCTCTCCAGGTTGACGGGATAATGAAAGTTTCTACATAGTTACGCTCATTACCGTTGAAGGTGTTTGGCAAGTGATTTTCATTCAGTATACCAATCCGTGGTAAAAACAAACCAGCAACAATGTATTGATTGGCATTTAAATTAAATTTCAGATAAGCTTGCTCAACAGCGACTTCACCACCTGATTCGCCACCTGACACTTTAGCATCCTCTACCTCCAGTTCTGAAAAGAAAGAGATTTTATCTGTGAACTTATGTCCGGTAAAAAGCACGAAACGTTCCAGGTTAATATTTGCTGTTTGGGTCCTTGAATTGCGTTGATAAAAGGCATTGCCATATCCGCCAATAGTGGTGGAACTTTTGGATATATTATTATTTAACGAATCCTCTGAAGTGACGTTGGGTTTTTGCTGGGCAAATAATTTTGCAGAAAGAAGACTTAAAATTAAAAGTAATGTAAACGTATATTTTTTCATTAGTTCATTTGTTGTACGCTGCAAAAATGCACCTTATTTAGACTTAATCCAAATAAAGATTAAAATAATTCTAAATAGAGGAAATTGACTGGATTAAGTAGTTGATTATGTGAATGGTTGCGTAGATAGGCCCCCCCTATGACCAATGACTAAGAACCACTCAATCCCGCCACAAGTAAGGAAAGAGCAGCAATGAAGTAGCAATAACGATGACATTTATAGCGCCCAATACGCCCATATTACTATAGCTCAGGCTGCGGTCTAAGCCATCCATTGCATTTTTGCTCAGGTGGATTAATTGAAGGATAACCGGAATGATGATAGGAAAACTTAAAATGGCCATTAGCGTACCGTTATTCCCTGCTTTGGAGGCAATAGCGGATATCATGGTAAAGACAGTTGAAAAACTGATACTTCCAATCAATACGGATAAGAAATAAAAAAGAGGATCGCCAATGGTATTGGTAAAAAAAACCATATAAACCACCAATGCTAAAATGCTGAGCAGCGACATTAGCAGGATGTTATAAATGGTTTTGGAAAGAATAATGGCTTGCGGACTGGCGATGGTATAATAATAAAGCAGGCGGCTTTTGCTTTCCTGTATAAAACTTTTGGCAATGGCATTTACCGAAGCAAAAAGCATGATGATCCAGAATAATACATTCCAAACAATAGGATATCCCTGGCTGCCCTGAAAACCACCACTCAAATGAAATGATATATAGCAAACAAATACCGTCGACACCACATAAAGCAAAACCCCATTGAAGGCATATTTAGAGCGCCACTCCAGCAGTATTTCTTTTTTTATCAGATGAAGGGTCTGGTCGAACAGTTCCATTTTGTGCAAAGATAGATTTTGTAGTCGGAAAAGTCAGAAAGTCCGTAAGTCGGCAAGATTTTATGTTTACATACTTTCAGACTTGCCGACTTCCCGCCTTGCGGACTTAACACTATCTTTACCTTATGCCAATTACCTACTATAGCTCTCCTGTCGGGATGATCCGCATAACTGAAGATGAAGGCTATGTCACCTCTGTACACTTTATGGATGAGCCTGTTGAACCGGATGAACCTTCTGCACCGGCATTAAAAATGGCGGTAGAACAATTGGATGAATACTTCGCAGGTAAAAGAAAAGTGTTTGATTTTCCCTTTCGCCAGGCAGGCTCTGATTTTCAACAGGAGGTCTGGCAATGCCTGCTAACTATTGGCTACGGTAAAACCATCAGTTATTTGCAACAGTCGAAGTTAATGAAGAACCCATTGGCTATTCGTGCTATCGCATCCGCAAACGGAAAAAATCATATGGCTATTGTTGTGCCCTGTCATAGAGTGATAGGCTCAGATGGCGGCCTTACGGGATATGCGGGCGGCATGTGGCGAAAAAAATGGTTATTGGAGCATGAGGCGTGTGTAATGGGTTCGGGGCAGACCTCGTTGTTTTAATATTTATCCCCCGACCTTCTGATAAATATTCTCCTTCTGACTAACTACCTTGAATTTATTTTTGTACTCAGGAAACCTGATCGTCTCCTTACTTCCCAGGCACAAGAATCCATTGGGGCATAGACTTTTATAAAACAACCCTAATATTTTCTCCTGCAACGCTGCATCAAAGTAAATAAATACATTGCGGCAGCTTATGATCTGGAATTCATTAAATACATCGTTCGTTACCAGGTTATGGCTTGAGAAAAGGATATTTTGCTTCAATTCCTTTTTTATGCTGGCCACATCATTCATCACATTAAAGTAATCGGTCAATGATCCCGGGAGTTCGCACAACTTATAATTCTCTGCATAACTTTTTATTTTACGCATACTATAAACGCCTCTTTGCGCCTCTTCAATCATAGCCGTGTTGATGTCAGTTCCATAAATAAAAGGCTCGGAATTCAATTTGGATTGATTGAGCAATATGGACAGTGAATAAACTTCCTCTCCGGATGAACAGCCGGCGCTCCATACCCTAACAGCCTTGAATTGGGATAGATGGGGGACAACAAAGGTATTCAATGTCCTAAAAAAGGATGGATCGCGGAACATCTCGGTAACATTTACCGTCACTTCATTTAAAAACCAGCGAAAGAAATCTGCATTATTTGCTAGTGAGTCCTTCAGTTCTGTAAAACCGACTCTCTTTAAAGTAGTGATCCGCGACAGCCTGCGCCTAAGTGATGCCTTTGAGTAATTCGAAAAATCGAACCCGTGCTTTTCCTTTACAAGTTCAATGAGTTCGTGAAGTTCAGAATCTGTCAGTGCGCCTGGTAAAGTAGTCATAGCTCAAAATCCTGGTTACATAGATAACTTTACCGTTGCTTGTTTTATTGGCTGTCGCTCTGCGGTTGATCAGGCATTTTATACCTGGATTTATCGCCTAAAGCACCTGCCAACGATAATACAGGTCCCGCAACCAACAACCACCATCCCCATTTAAATTTGATCTTGCTTGCCAAAAACCGTGATACAGCATGGAAGGGTATAAAAGTAAACGAAGTATGAATCTTCAAAAGCGCTAGTATATAAAACAGGAACACCAATATAGCCGACAGCCATGCGGCCATACGTGCAACGCTGGCTTGCATAAATACCACTCCTATTATGCCCACCACGGCTATCAGCAATACGACGATTCCATAAGGTTTGTTGGCATCATACATATTCCACGTGGTTATGCCGAATGGCCTGAACAGCGGGCAATAAGTGGCTGCAATGAGCATAACAAAGCCGGCAAAAGCCAGGAATGATCTGAGCTTCATAGTTTATTTTTGAGAGATTTCCATTTTATCGGCAAAGTGGGCACAGTAATCGCGAAGGTCTTCAACGATATTCTTTTCGCCGGTAGCGCGCAAAAAGCTGTCGCCCATTGTTTGAAGCGTTTCGTAGAAAAAACGTTTCATTTCATCAACGGGCATGTCCTTAGTCCAAAGATCGATGCGAAGCGTATTTTTATAATTATGATCCCAAAGCGACAGCATAATCGATTTTACAGGAAGTGCTTCCTTGTTTTGAGCATCGGTTGATTCCCAGGTGATATTCTCAGGAACGTTGTTATCGTCAAGGTCTATGGTAAGTTTTATTTCAGCTTTCTTCATTTTGTTATTTAACCAGTAAAAATATAATAGTCGCCAAAGTTATAAAGCTTATCTCTACTATCCATAAACTTTTGGTTTTGGGGAAAAAATTACGGAGCATCAGGTCAAGAAATGACACTACAAAAGCAAAAAGCAGAAATATAAGGGTGATGGTGCCGCTCCAATGCTCGTATTTACTACCCGTTATTTTGGCGCCATAGATGAATACATATCCCGCCAGGAGCAAAAAAAAGGCGGTTGCAAAATTTAAAGGTGTTATTCTGAATTTCATGAATTAACGTTTCTTTCTGAATGGTTTCTTAGCCCGATCCTTAGCAGCTTTTGAGTTCGGATTAGCTTTTGCCTTGGCAGCATCGAATTTTTTGCGCTGATTAAGCGTCTTCTTTTCATGGAACGCGCCTTTAAACTCCGGATCCTCTTTTCGTTTTTGCTCGTCGATTTCCCGCGCTTGCTCCTGCCGCTCTTCAAATGCCGTTTGTTCAATAAACACATCCACAGGGACATCAAAAACGGGAATAGTTTGCCTGATCAGCTTTTCTATTTTATGGAGGTAATACTCCTCGGCCGGCGTACAAAAGGTAATGGCCTCGCCTAACTGTAAGGCTCTTCCTGTACGGCCAATACGGTGTACGTAATCCTCAGTCACAAACGGCACGTCAAAATTAATTACGTGGCTCACATCGTTCACATCAATTCCCCGCGCCGCCACGTCCGTTGATACCAATATCTTCACCTCGTCATTCTTGAAAGCATTCATGGAGTTGATGCGGGTATTCTGCCCTTTATTGGCATGCAATACCCTTACCTCCTGCTCGTTGTATTTTCTTATCAGGAATTTATAAACATCTTCGGCTACGGTGCGTGTTTTGCAAAATAGCATCAGCTTTTTGATCTCATCCGTATTATCCAGCAAATATTTCAGCAGGTTGATCTTGGTTTTAACATTGGGCACATAATACACCCGCTGCTCAACGGTCTGGGCCGGAGTAGCCTGCGGGGTAACTTCAATTACAGTCGGAAATTCCAAAAAATTTGCCGACAACTGATGTATCTTATCCGACATGGTTGCCGAGAAAAGCAGGTTCTGCCGTTTGCGTGGCACCACCTCCAGTATCCGGTTGATCTGCGGCATAAAACCCATATCCATCATCTTGTCGGCTTCGTCCAGCACCAGCACCTGCAATTGTTTCATCACCAGGTGGCCAGCCAGATAGATATCCATAAACCTACCGGGCGTAGCTACGATAATATCGACACCCTTGCTTACTTGTTCGATCTGTGTTTTAGGGCCAAGTCCGCCATAAAGCGTAACCACACGCAAATCGGTATATTTGGCATAGGCTTTTATATTCTCCTCTATTTGCATGGCCAACTCGCGCGTCGGAGCTACGATTAATGCTCTTGGGTTTTCACCCTGGGCGTATTTCAATCGCATGATGATGGGCAGAACATAAGCCGCTGTTTTCCCGGTGCCCGTTTGGGCAATGCCCATCACATCCTGTCCGTTCAGAATCGGCGGAATGGCTTTTTGCTGTATAGGCGTAGGCTCGGTATATCCTGCATCGTCAATAGCATTTAGTAATTGGCGATTAAATTTAAAATCCTCGAAAGTTGCGCCCATCCGGCAAAGATAAGTTTTAAGTCGGGAAGTCAGAAAGTCGGGAAGACAGGAAGATAAGCAATGCGTTTAAAAAGCTAACTTTGTAAAATCTAAAATCGTAATTCTAAAATCTAAAGTCAAAATGTCTTCTATCCTCATTAAATCAGCCACTATAGTCAACGAAAACAAACAATATGTTAGCGATCTTTTAGTAAAGGATGGATTAATTGAGCGGATAGACAAAAACATAGATGTCAATGCCGATCAGACTATTAACGCCGAAGGCTTGCATTTATTCCCAGGTTGTATCGACGACCAGGTGCACTTTCGTGAGCCGGGGTTAACGCATAAAGCGGATATTCATTCCGAATCAAGAGCAGCGGTAGCCGGAGGCATAACCAGTTTTATGGAAATGCCCAACACGGTGCCTAATACATTAACCCAGGAGTTACTTCAACAAAAATATGATATAGCTTCGCGCAACTCTCTGGCTAACTATTCATTCTTCATGGGTGCATCCAACGATAATATCGAGCAAGTGCTTAAAACGAATATCCAAAATGTGTGCGGCGTAAAAGTGTTCATGGGATCATCAACCGGGAACATGCTGGTGGATAATCCTACGACGCTGGAGAACATTTTCTCCAGTTCAGCTATGCTGGTGGCTGTGCACTGCGAGGACGAGGCAACCATCAAAGCTAACCTTTCTCATTATAAAGAATTGCTAGGCGATGATATCCCGGTAAGATTGCATCCTAAAATCCGCAGCGAAGAGGCTTGTTATTTATCCTCTTCGATGGCTGTTGAACTGGCGAGGAAACACAATACCCGCCTGCATATTCTGCATATCTCGACAGAAAAAGAAACGCATCTTTTCAGGAACGATATCCCTCTCAATGACAAACGCATCACTGCCGAGGCATGTGTGCATCATTTGTGGTTCAGCGATAAGGACTACGAAACAAAAGGCAACTTCATCAAATGGAACCCCGCAGTAAAAACTGAGGCCGATCGTGATGGTATTTTAAAGGCAGTATTGGATGGGAGAATAGATGTGATCGCAACCGACCATGCACCGCATACATTGGAAGAAAAATCACAGCCTTACCTACAAGCTCCTTCCGGGGGACCGTTAGTGCAACATGCCCTGCCGGCTATCTTGGAATTATATCATCATGGCAAGATCAGCCTGGAACAGGTTGCCGAAAAGATGGCACACAATGTGGCCATCTGTTTTCAGATCGATAAACGCGGTTATGTTCGCGAAGGGTATTGGGCCGACCTGGTATTGGTTGATTTGAATAACCCATGGAACGTCAACAAATCCAATATCTTATATAAATGTGGCTGGAGCCCGTTCGAGGGAAGCATCTTCCGCTCCAAAATAATGCATACGCTGGTATCAGGCAATTTAGCTTACAGCAACGGAAGTATTATTGAAGGTAAAACGGGTACTCGACTGAATTTTAATAGGATGTAACTAACAAATACTTGAAATAAAGAAATTTCTGCATCAAATAAATCCTACATATATCTCCGCTTTTGTAGCTCCAAAACTTTCTGCTCCGGCTTTATACAAATCATAATCTGCTATGTAGTTCCGCGCTGAACAATCCTGCCATATTTGTCGCCAGGCATTAGCCACGCATTCGGGAAATAGCCCTGATGGTTTATAAACACGATAGCTCCCCTTCGGTATTAATGCGGTAAAAAAACCTCCCGAATCATCCGGACTGGCAACGCAACAACCTAACACCGCTGTGTACCAACCCGTATGGTCGTTCTCATAATCGGTATACACGCAATAAATATCATCAGATAGCCGGGCAACAATTTGTCCGGCTATACTCTCACTCATAAATTTTGCCCACAGATTTCCTATGTCAGTCATAGCACGATCATCCTGGTTGGTAGTGCGTACAGCTACGCCAGCGACGAAGATTCCAGAGCTATTTATTTCCTCAAAAGGCAGGTTTTGGCTCATAACTAATCGTTATATCTAAATATAAATAATTTTTAATCAGATTTTTACAAAATCTATATCAATTAAAACTTAAACCTCACCGCTTTCCACCATCTCCTTCATTTTTCCAAAGACCCATTGCCAGTTTTGCTCAGAATGATTTTTAGCTTCTTCATTTTTAATATTTTCCTGGGTGATACTTAATGTGGTTTTACCACCTTGCTCTTTCAGATCATAGGTAATATCCTGGTAGTTTTCCGGCTTATCTTCGGTGCCAGACATCGTGCTCCAGTAATTATACTTTACAGACCTACCCGGATTAATATCCAGTACCTCACCTTTGTCACGATAGCTCTTGCCTTCCCACTCCCCTTCCCAGATAATGGGGCTGCCTTTTTTCCAGTCGGTTTTCACATTGGTGCCGAAGAAGTACTTTTTTACGATCTCCGGATTGGTCAGCGCCTCCCAAACTTTTGTTGCCGGCGCGTTAACATCAATAGATGTTGTCAAACTTAAGTTTCCCATGGTTTTATGAATTGGTTGTTAATGATTTATGTTGACTATCTAACATTCTCGAACGGATCAACTCGAAATCAGTTTTTCCTATCTCAAAAAAGCCGAAACGGAAGTGATATCCCCAGGCTCTTTTGTCTTTTATAAACTCCATTTGAGGAATCAGGGGAATAAATGGTGTTTCCCTGCAACGATAATACTGAACGTCTCTCCGGTAGGGAATAAAGTTTTCAGACATCTTATGCTGATAAACTTCGTTCCCACTTACTTGTCCTATCGCGGTAAAAGCCTGCAGCTTTTCATCGCCCTCATAGGTCACTTTAGGCGAATAGAATATTACCCAGTCATTTACATGGAGTTTTTTTAATGCGCCGGGCTTTCCATGATTAGCCTGCATAAATCCGCCGGCTACACCACGTTTGATATGATCTTTGGATACAACCGTTATCCAGTATCTTTCCTTGTTTTCCATGATACAAAGAAAGAACTGCAAAATGACAGCCCTATGTCAGCAGGGTTTTGGATATTGATCAGCTATTACGTTGCATGATCACTTCTGACAACTCTCTTATTTTCGTCTTTAGCTCGCAAGGGCTGACGATCTCTGCCATATCGCCATACATCATTATCCATCGCACAAAACCTTCGATAAAGCCAGTGAGGAAGGTCATTTCTACCATGCAGTCAACCTCTTTTTCAGATACGAAGCCGTTGTAATACTTCTGCTCATTCAGATATTGAACGATCTTCTTTTCGACCCTTATGGTTACTGCCTGTAAATTCTTTTCCTTTGCAGACTCCTGGATATATTCACTCAAATTGGGGTGTTGGGTTCTGAAACGCTCGCCTGTAAGCGATATATTCGAGATGCGATCGAGCCTGAAATCGCGGTAATCCTCACGCAGACGGCACCAGGCAATCAGGTGCCAGTAATTATCAAGGTAAAACACGCCAACCGGTTCAATACACCGTTCGCTTTTTTGCTGGTTATGTGCTGCAAAATAATGGATGGATAACACCTGCCGCTCGCCTATTCCCTTTAGGATGATCTGCAAAGGGTTCAGGTCCAGCTTGGAGCCGGGAGCCACACGCCTGCTTTTCAAAACCTCGATATGGCCATCGATATTTTCAAGAAAGTCTTTTTCAGCCATACGTAACACAGAACGTATCTTAAACATAGCAGACTTATAATTTTCGTCAGAAGATGGATCGGTCAGCTTCTCCATCAGTTTTTCAGCCGTAAGGAATGCGGTTGCCTCCTCGCGCGTAAACATTACCGGTGGTAAACGATAGCCATCCATAATGGAATAACCGATACCTGCTTCGCCAATCAGGGGTATCCCTGCTTCCTCCAAAGTCTTAATATCACGATAAACAGTGCGCAAACTGATATTGAAACGTTCAGCAATATCGCCGGCTTTAACAACACGGCGCGATTGCAGGTGGATCAGAATGGCAGATATACGGTCGATGCGGTTCATAATTATTCAAATTAACCAAAACAAATTCTCATTTTTGGAGGAGAAGTAAACTTTATGATTAAGGTCGATCAGATTGAAATACCACTGAGCAAAAATAAACTGGCCCTGCTATTAATCGGATCAACAGCCTTCGTTTTAGCGGGAATATGGTTTATAACGAATCCCAAAAGCTTAAGTACAGAATATAATCATAAAAGCCCAGAATTAGTTTTTGCCTTTGGGGTCGCGTCAATTCTGTTTTTTGGGTTATGTGCATTCTTGATTTTGAGGAAGATGTTTGATAATAAACCAGGGCTTATTATTAACGATTCGGGTATAAATGATAATTCAAGTGGCACTTCCGTTGGTTTCATTCCATGGAAAGATATTGAAGCTGTAAGAAAATCCGTAGTTGTCAATCAGAGTATGATCATGGTTGTAGTTAATAATCCTGAAGAATATATAAATAAGCAAACCCGCTTGATCACAAAAAAAGCGATGCAAATAAACTACAAGAGCTTTGGCTCTCCGATCTTTATTTCTGCTAATGGCCTTAAATGCGATTTCAATGAACTTTATGACAGCATCAACAGTAGGTTTCATACTCAAAATGCAAAGAAATAATTTGAATGCATATGCAAAAAGATGATGAAATAGTAACTTTTAGGACCTATTATAATATTATGGAAGCCGAGATCATCCGCGCCAAACTTGAAGCGAATGGTATACCGTCTTTGATATCAGATGAGAGCCTGGGCGTATTATACCCTGTTTATAACCAGGGTGGAGGCGGCATCAAACTGAAAGTGTTTGTAAAAGACCTAGAAAAAGCCGGGGAAATTTTGTCTGAAGAAAACCCTTTGTCCGACGAGGATATCAATACAGAATCATAAACCTTAAATCACTAATCATGAAAAAGATCTTTCTTTTAACAGTTCTTTTGTTTACTGGTGCAATTTCATTTGCTCAGGAAAAGGCAAAACCCCAATATCTTATGGTCGTTCGGTTTAAAACTAATTTTAAGCCGTCATCTAATGAAGAGATCCAGAATAATATCAAAAAATGGCAGGAGTATATGGGTAACCTGGCACAATCCGGCGATCTGGTAGCCGGCTACCGCCCTACTAATGAAGGCGCTACCATCTCAGGAAAAGAAAAATCAATCAAACCAATCCCTTATGTTGCTAATGATGACCTGGTCAGCTCAGTGTTGATCATTAAAGCTGACAATTTAGACGCTGCCAAAGCCATTGCCAATAAGTGTCCGGTCTTTGAATTAGGCGGAAGTGTAGAGGTAAGAGCGATGATGAATGTAGCCGGGCAGTAAGCACTGCACAGATAAAACTCATCCAAACTTTCTATATTAGCGACATGTTTAACCGTCGCAAATTTATCCAGTTATCGGCTGTGGGCGCTTCGCTTACAGCATTGTCCAAATCAGCAGTTGCTAAAACACTAATTTCTCCTCCCGCTTCAACGCCCCCCATCGTCATATCTACATGGGATTTTGGTATTCCAGCTAACAAAGAGGCCTGGAAGGTGCTCGAAAAAGGCGGAAGGGCGTTAGATGCTGTCGAAGCCGGTGTACGCGTTCCCGAAGCAGATATGAACAACCATACTGTTGGCCGGGCTGGTTATCCTGACCGCGATGGTCATGTTACACTGGATGCCTGTATTATGGACGAGTTCGGCAATTGCGGATCAGTAGCGGCTATTGAAAATATTGCTCATCCTATTTCAGTAGCGCGTTTGGTAATGGAAAAGACCCCTCATGTAATGCTGGTAGGCGACGGCGCCAGACAGTTTGCTTTAGAGCATGGTTTTAAACGTGAAAAGTTATTAACCGCTGAATCGGAAAAAGCGTGGAAAGAATGGTTGAAAACAGCCAAGTACAGCCCAGTGATGAATATTGAGAATAAACAGCACGCACCCGGCAATAAATACAACCATGACACTATTGGCATGCTTGCTATCGATGCTAAAGGAAATATATCCGGCGCCTGTACAACAAGTGGTATGGCATTCAAGCTTCATGGCCGTGTAGGCGATAGCCCAATCATCGGTGCCGGTCTTTATGTGGACAACGAAGTAGGCGGTGCTACCTCAACCGGTGTTGGCGAAGAAGTGATCCGCAATGTAGGCAGCTTTCTCGTTGTTGAACTAATGCGCCAGGGGTTGTCTCCGGAAGATGCTTGCAAGGAAGCGGTTAACCGTATCATCAAAAAGAAACCTGAAACCGCTAAAAATATTCAGGTAGGTTTCCTCGCCATCAACAAAAAAGGCGAATACGGCGCTTATGCAATTCAACAGGGCTTCTCTTTTGCAGTATGCAATGCAGATAAGCAGGATTTGCTGATCAAAGGGAAAAGCTTCTATTAGAACACGAATAAGTAGATTTTTTATAATATACTTGATTCATCCTTTTAAATCCATTAAATCCCAAAATCGTGTTATATGATCAATCTCGAAGTTTGTGCCAACACCCTCACCTCTGCCCTTTCGGCGCAGGAAGGCGGCGCTATACGTGTTGAGTTATGTGATAACCTGGGCGAGGGTGGCACCACTCCCTCCTACGGTCAGATCAAACTGGCACGCCAGTTACTGCATATTAAATTATATGTTTTGGTCCGTCCGCGTGAAGGTGATTTCCTATATACCGATACCGAATTTGAAATCATGAAAACCGATGTACAGAACTGCATCGACATAGGCTGCGATGGCGTTGTGATCGGTATTCTGAATCCGGATGGCAGTATCGATACCAAACGTTGCGCTGAGCTGGTAAAAATGGCGACAGACAAAGGTCTCGGTGTTACCTTCCACCGTGCATTTGATATGTGCAATGATATGGATAAGGCGCTTGAAGAGATCATCGCGATGGGTTGCGAGCGTATTCTTACCTCAGGCGGTAGAAGCACAGCCATTGAAGGTGCCCATATAATTGCTCATCTGATAGAAAAGGCAGCAGGTCGTATCATCATTATGCCGGGCAGCGGGGTAAGTGAAAGCACCGTTGCCGATCTTGTACATTACACAAAAGCTACAGAGATACACTCGTCGGCCAGAGGACCTGTAAAAAGCCAAATGCAATACCATAATGACCATATTATCCTAAGCCGTGAACATCTGGATGAATCCAGTATTTTGATGACGAATGCGAATAAGGTGCGGGAGATCATAAAGCTGGCAAATGGCATATAACTATTGAACTAGTGATTTATTGAATAAAAAAATCATTCAATAAATCACTCATTAAAAAAACGTCACAGGTAAGATCACCTCAAAACGATTACGCCCTGTATAGCCGAAGATGTCCGGGTCTAACAAATAGCTGTACCGGAAACCAAATGAAATAGATACCTGGTTGAACCATTGGGTATCAAAAAAGATAGCTGCGCCCGTCGAGCTGAAATTCTTAAACTTACTGCCATCAAGATAGGAATCCGAGGCCCGGGTATAGTCATAAAACAGATCGCCCCGTAAACGCAGTAGATAAATCGTATTGCCTATCCCGGCATCCGGGTAAGCTATTGGCAAATGATAATCGGCGCCGAGTTTGTCCATTTTATGCAGGTTTTCGGCAAAGTATCCTCTCGAGAACGGGAAGTTATTGGAAAAGCTGATGCCGTTATTACCGTCCTTCTGCTGGTATGCGGCATTGATCACAAGGTTGTGGTTTACAGATAATCCGGGAAAGAACAAATTAACATCTGCCAAAAACTGGTCGTTTGTAAAGCTGCTGATAGCTGATTTGTAGGAAAGGGTCAAACTCTGTCCCAAACGCGGGTAAATATTCTGCCTGGCCCGCTGAATATGGTTGCTGAAACTGACATAATTGCTCACATACAAATAGCGGCGCGAAGGTAAAATCGTGTTGTATGGCGCCTGAAAATTATTCTGGGTATAATACAGAGAACTACCCACATCCAGCCCGGTGATATTTTTACCCCGGCTAAAGTTTAACGGCACTTCAAGTCCGCCATGCAGATCGGTCTCGTTCCAGTAAACATTGCTACCTTTATACAGCCCACGGCGATCGATAGTATAATCCGCACCAGCTATCAGGTACGGAAATAATGCACCGTATACCGCATCAAATCCAAATTCCTTGTACTGTTCATCGCGGTTGTATGTAAATGCCAGTTGCGACTGGAAAGTATTCAACACATTCTCACCTACGATGGCTATTTGGTAATCAGGGTCGCTCAGGTTGGGGATAATACTGTGAAAATTAAACAGATGATAAGCTTTGGGATACTTAGTCACCGCTAGGGGTTCTGGTTTTATAGAATTTAACAGACCTGATGCCGGATTTTTCTCCAAGGCAGTAATGCCCATATCTGATAAACTGCCGGGAATAGCCGGCCCAACTTCTTCCCATTTTAAATCTTTTTTATCCAGCTCACTGAGCTGGTAACCTACAGCAGTAAACCCCACCCAAGCAAATTTCTTATCAGATGCTGCAGGCTGATAAATGCCAATATAGCCAGGCTGTTGATCATTTTCCAACTCAAACAGCTTGCCTGAATTGATGTGTAAGGCATACAAACGATCATTTATACCCGATGTGGCAGTGAAATAAACACCATCATTCTTAACATTAATAAATCCTATAGGCTGATACGAAAATGGCAGCAGGTAGCGCGTTTTTTCGGCAGTTATATCGATCAATGCGAGCGACATCTTGCCCTCCTGATTGCGGACAGCCGCTATAAGCTTATCCTTGCCATAATATTTTGGATAGGTATAAAATAGCTTCTCTGGGTTACCGAAGGCTTTGATGAATTTTCCATTTGCTGAATTGATAAGATGAATAGTACTTTTCCCTGATGGATTTACCTGTACAGCAACAATGGTTTTCCCGTCGGGGCTGAATGACGGCGAAAAATATTTGGTGCTGTGACTGATTCGCCTTTCCTTGCCGGTATTTACATCCAGCACCACCAACTCACTGAAATCACGGTAGGTCCACCGGATATCCGGGCGATAAGTAGCATACACTACTTTTCCATCATTATAAGCAAAGTAATTATCCAGCGAAATGCTCCGGACACTGATATTTTTTTCCGTATTCCCGCTTTTTATGACAAACACCGGCAAATGGTTATAGGTGCTCTTGATATAAATGAGCGTCGTATCATTTATATATGCCGGGTATTCCTCGTCGGCAACAAAATGTTGAGATTTTACAACAGAATTTGCAGACAATGGCTTTAAGTCGCTACTAAACTGTTTTTTGAAAAAATCAAAACCGTCCTGCCTGAACTGGCTAAAATCTTCGCCAGAATATTTTTTTACGGCCCTTTGCAATGGCGAAAAGCCTCCGCGATAAGCTGCCGCATTATGTGTTACATTTTTCCAGAAGGTGTCGCCATATTTCTCACGCCCATAGGCAACAAACATATAGCCAGTTGGGTACCAGTCAGGCGTATAGTCCAGATAGGAGCCATTGCGCAGTTTCATGTAGCTGTAATTCTTCCCACCGGCCCATATAGCACGGTAACCATTAAAAAAATAGGGCAATCGCCCCCTGCCCTGGTTGCTTACCAAAGTTTCGTTGAACACGGCGTCTCCCTCAAAAAACCAGTTGGGAACAGCCAGATCATTGGCCAATGCCTGCCCACCTTCACCAAAAAGGATGCGCATTACTTTTGACGCCCCCACATTAAAATTGTTGTACTGTTGCACATGCCTGAACTCATGTATCGCCAACTGCTTCGGCCAGGGCAAGCTGCCGATATCAAAGCTATTTTGTTCAGGTGTCAGGAAAAACTCACTACGGAAAGGCGCGAGCCCCACATAAGCATTAGCTATAGTCGTTTGATTTTGCTGTACTATACTGATTTGTTTTTGTTTATAACCGATAGTAGGCTGAATCGTACTGTTCATCTGCTGAACAATATTGGCCACCTCCATAGCTGCTGAATCCAGTCCCCGTGGATAAATCACCTTGGCTGATTTGGTGTTTACCTGGTTCCATTGAATCGATGGCGGATTCCCTCCGAATTGCTGAGCCCTTGTTATAGTTGCACTAACAGTCGCCAGTAGCAGCAAAAAGAAAAGCTTATATCTGGATTTAAGTGTAAAGCTACGGTGCCGGGGCGAAATGAACATTAAAGTGAATTAAGAATTTTGGCTGAACGTGAATTATCTTATACAGGCAATTCGCGAAAATAACGCAAAAGTGGTCAGCTTAGTTTATATCAAATTGAAAAATAGATATTCAAAAGACACACCGTTATCCAAAACTAGCTACATTTGCCGATTGTTATTGAACTACCATGGCTAAAATTTCCATCAACCTGGCAACAGGCTCTCTGCAAAAGGAAGATATTATTGTAGGTATCGACCTTGGTACCACCAACTCTCTTGTAGCATTTATCGATCCGGATAAAAACCCGAAAGTGATCAATGATACAGGTAAGGGCGTATTGGTGCCGTCGGTGGTGCATTTCGGTCCTGCAGATGAGATAACAGTTGGTAACGAAGCCAAAAATTATCTGATCACTGATCCGCAGAATACCGTTTTCTCAGTAAAAAGGTTATTGGGCCGCTCTTATCACGATATTGAAAACTATAAGGATTTCTTCTCCTATAAAGTAATAGATGACAACACAGAGAGCCTGGTAAAGATCAAGGTTGGCGACCGTTTCTATACCCCTATCGAACTTTCTGGTTTGATATTAAAAGAATTAAAGGAACGTGCCGAGCATGCCCTGAAAACCCCGGTTAACCGCGCTGTAATAACCGTACCCGCTTATTTTAATGATTCGCAACGTCAGGCTACCCGCGATGCGGGTAAACTGGCGGGACTGGATGTACTCCGCATCGTCAACGAGCCAACTGCTGCGAGTTTAGCCTATGGCATCGGTCTAAATCCTAAAGAAACAAAAACTATAGCGGTTTATGACCTCGGCGGCGGAACGTTTGATGTTTCGATATTGCAGATACAAAACGGCATTTTCGAAGTATTATCGACCAATGGAGATACCTTCCTGGGTGGCGATGATTTTGACCGGGCTATCGTAGATTACTGGGTTGAAAACAATAAGCTGAATAAAACTGATTTAGCCAATAACCGGGAACTAATACAGCAATTACGTCTTAAAGCCGAGGAAGCAAAAAAAGCATTTGCTCATCAAAGCATCTTCAATGAAAAAATCGGAGATATCTGGTGCACTATCGACCGAAATACCTTTGAGCAACTGATTCTGCCTAAAGTGCAACAAACCATCCAGTGCTGTCACAATGCTTTAAAGGATGCCGGCCTGGATATCGGCGATATCAATGAAGTAGTAATGGTAGGCGGTTCAACCCGCACGGCGTTGGTGAAGAAAATGGTATCCGATTTCTTCGCCAGACCGGTTCATGATGACCTGAACCCTGATGAAGTGGTTGCTTTAGGTGCGGCTATTCAGGCTGATATTTTAGCCGGCAACCGTAAAGATATTTTATTGTTAGACGTTACCCCGCTATCATTAGGGATTGAAACCATGGGCGGATTGATGGATGTGATCATCCCGCGTAACTCAAAAGTACCTACCAAAGCAGGGCGGCAATATACTACCTCAATTGACGGGCAGGTAAATATGAAGATCGCCGTTTACCAGGGCGAACGTGATCTGATCAAAGAAAACCGTAAACTGGCCGAGTTCGATCTGAAAGGAATTCCCGCGATGCCGGCCGGTCTGCCAAAAGTGGACATCAACTTTTTGCTGAACGCCGATGGCATTTTAAAAATACAGGCTATAGAGCTCCGGTCAGGTGTAAAACAGGAAGTGGAAGTGAAACCAACCTACGGCATTACCGATGACCAGGTGGAACAAATGCTATTGGACAGCATTACCCACGCCAAAGACGATGTGGCACAACGCATGCTAATCGAAGCCCGCACCGAAGGCGAACAAATGGTTTATACCGTAGAGCGTTTCCTGGATAAAAATGCCGATTATGTATCCATTGCCGAAATCGGCGAAACGCAAAAACTTGTTAACGAACTAAAAGATGCGCTTACCAGTGGCGATAAAGACCTTATCCTTAAAAAGGTTGACGCCCTGAACGAATATACACGACCATTTGCTGAACGCTTGATGGATCAGGCTATTAGCTCCGCCATGAAGGGTAAAAGCATTGAGTAATTGAAATAAAGATTTGGTTTGCTTATATTTGGGTGAACTAAATCTTTATCATGAAAAGTACATTTAAAGCCCCCCACATTCTTTCCATAAGTTTATTATTTGTTTTAAGTCTTCCATCTTTCGCACAACCACGCGGAATGACCATGAACCAGGTTTATAGTCAGTTGAATAAACAGTATATGAATCAGCGGTTCCAGATGCAAATGCAAATGCAAGCGATGATGACTGCGAATTGGAGAACATATGCAGGCAAGGGTGCTAATTACCAGGTTACATTTAAAGACAGTTCAGTAAAACAAGTTGTTTCATTTATGTATATAGACACAACTTCGCACAAAAATTTTTTATTGTTTGTAGATAAAAAATATCCAAAATCAGATAGCGCACACCGGTTTCAAAGGATTTATTCTGATCAAACATTATATATTTCTACCGTTATAAATAGTTCATCAGGCCAGGAATCATATGGTATGCCTAAGGATAGTTGCTGGATGTTTAAAGTGATCGATGGATCGTTGACAGTTTACGCCAAGAGTTTAAATTATCTCACCGAAAGAGGTGGCTTGCTCAATGAAATAAATTTTGAGCCTTCAGCTATTGTTGGTATTCAATTAAACGATGGCCCTATTGAAAAGTACAATAAGGACAACCTAATTAAAATGGTTGGGCAAAACACTGATGCACTGGAAGCAATCGAAAAGGGAAAATACTATAAAGCAATTAAGAAATATAACCACGATGCTGAAAGGAGCACCAAAAAATAAGTCCCCGTTCCCGGGGACTATCTTTTTCTTTACTTGTTGAGGGCTTCCTGCTCCTTCAATGCAGTAATGTTGTTCTGACTGTTAAACTGGTCGGTTTTCTGCGCAAAATCCTCCAAAATTCCAGCTATCGTATCCAGGTTATCAGATACACGCTGATGCATATCTGGCAGGTCTTTTTCCAGGCGCTTATCACCCAGGTCAATGTTATCCACTTCTATTTTGGTTAACTTTTGTATAATGGCCTGCTGACTGTTTTTCAGATCCTCCAATTCATGGACAATCTTTTCCATCAACTCAAACTTTCTAATCTTATCCATAACTTAAATCAATTGTTGTTTAGCTAATAACCGTAAAAACCTTCATTTTGTTTAATCTTCTTGCATTTTCAATTTTAAACTAATAATTTAGTTTATATGAAACCCTCTTTCTTACTCTTTATACTTATACTCGGAGCCAGACCATCCTTCGCCCAACAGAATAACAAATCCGGCGATGCCTTACTACTAGAATACTACCAGAACCAGCATTTCGCAGATGCTTTGGATTACCTGCGAAAAACTTATCCAGAACCTGTTACTGATAGTAAAATACTTTCCGGTTTGGCTTATACCTCGCAAATGGCGGGCAAACTGGGCGATGCAGAAGGTTATTACCTACGCATTTATCAAAAGGATTCAAGCAGCGTTTCTCTTCAGTACAATTTGGGCAACCTTTATTTACGGAGAGGCAACAACGGAAAGGCATTGATCTACTTTAAGCAGATATTGCTAAAAGACAGCACCAACTTCAATGTGTATAAGCAATTGGCGACTATATCATATAATACCGGCGATCTTAAAGCAGACAGCAGCTATCTGCAGAAAGCAAATCAGATTAACCCTATCGATCCGGATGTGGCAGCTGATCTGGCAACGATCTTTATCAATCAAAAGTCATATCCAAAAGCCGATACTATTGTTTCGAAAGCCCTTAACGCAGATACATCCAATCTACTATTGCTTCATCAGGAGGCAATTATCAGCTACCATATGGAGAAATTTCAACAGACCATTACGCTATGTCAGCAATTAATTGCCGGAGGATTTGTATCCGGCGATGTGATCAATATGCTGGGGATATCTTATTTTACGGTGAAACGATACAATAAATGCATTTCTGCATTTGAAATATTGGAGACTAACAAAACAGCGAGCGAAACTTCCTACTATTATACTGCCATGAGCTACAAGGCTCTGCATAATCAGGATACAGCAATTGTTTATTTAAATAAAGCGATCAAAAAGGCCATCTCATCAAATGTCGATTCTTATTACAGCGAAATGGGCGATTCATACGAGAAGATTCATAAACTAAACAAGGCGGTAAATGCCTATCAGAAAAGCTTGTTGTATGATAGCAAACCGATGATCATTTATTATGTATTAGCTAATCTATATGATTCGGAGCTGAAGAATAAAACCATTGCCGTAAAATATTACCGAAAATACGTTAAGACAAACCCTCCGCAAGTGCAAAGTGTTTACTTAACTTATGCTAAATCGCGTTTAAAGAAGTTGTCGCATTAGTATTCGTACCCATCAGCCGGGCTACATACTTACCAATAATGTCGAACTCGAGGTTAACTACCGAGCCGACGTTTACCTGCTGCAGGTTGGTATGCTCAAAAGTATAAGGGATGATAGCCACGGAAAAGCTGTTCTTTTTAGAGTTAACCACTGTAAGACTAATTCCATTTACACAGATGGAGCCTTTTTCTACGGTTACATTACCTACTGCCGGGTCATATTCAAAAGTATACTCCCAACTGCCGTGCATCTCTTTAAACTCAGTACAAATTGCGGTTTGATCCACGTGCCCCTGTACGATATGGCCATCTAACCGACCATTCATTTGCATGCAGCGTTCCAGGTTTATCAGGTCCCCAACCTTAAGGTGGCCAATATTTGATTTTTGAAGGGTTTCATCGATAGCCGTAACCGTATGCTTACCGTCAGACAAAGTAACCACAGTGAGACATACGCCATTATGCGCAACCGATTGGTCTATCTTTAACTCTGCTGCTATAGGTGATGACACCGTTATGTGCAGGTTACCCTGCTCCTGCCGCAGTTCGGTTACTTCTCCTAATGTTTCAATGATACCGGTAAACATATGTTGCTATATTTTCGACGACGAATTTACGACGCAATAAAAATTATATTGTCTGTTTTATTTAAAATTACTGCCTATGTCCAGGCGTTTATTACGCAGATCTATTCCGCCTTCTACTATCGATTTCAGGTTAGCCAAATAGAACGTCCACCCTACCTGGCATTGAACCAGCAAATTTTTAAGCGGATCGTTTTCCTGCGGAATGTTTTCCTGCGTCAGTTCCAAAATGGTAAGACCGTTCCTGCTCTCTAGAGAAATACTTACGATTGAGCCGCCACTGAAGGTAAACTTCAAAAAATCGATGCTGTTTACTTCCAGCACCTCACCTTTTTCAACCGTGCTGTCATCAAACCCATGCCAGTACCATTCATATACATCTTCTTTTGATATAGATTCATGCGGTTCGCGCAATCTGCCGGCTATTGCATAAAAATTGGCCTTGCGCAAAAACCAGCTCTCCAGTCCCTGGGGTGTTGTCCACGCCTGGTAAATGGTGCGTACATCTGTATTAAAATCTGCTTTGATTGTGAATCGGGTCCAGCTATTATCGGCCATAATCGTTTTTCGGTTTGATAGTGAACAAAAATAATAATTTAACTTTTGGCTTTTGTTAACTTGCTTTAAATCTATTTTCCATGGCTAAACAAAGTGCCGGGATATTGCTTTACCGCTTTATCAATAATCAGCTTCAGGTATTCCTGGTTCATCCTGGTGGACCATTTTATAAAAATAAAGACGATGGCAGTTGGTCAATCCCCAAAGGCGAATTTGCTGATGATGAAAATCCTTTAGATGCAGCCAAACGGGAATTTCTGGAAGAGACAGGTCAAATCATACATGGCAATTTTACAGCGCTTACACCGATTCGGCAAAAGGGCGGCAAAACCGTCCATGCATGGGCTATTGAAGGAGATGTAGATCATAAAACCATGGTGAGCAATACTTTTGAAATCGAATGGCCTCCCCGCTCGGGTAAAAAACAAACCTTTCCTGAAATTGATAAAGCAGCCTGGTTTGATACCGGATTAGCTAAAATAAAGATCAATGCTGCCCAAAGTGAGCTAATAAATGAATTAGCGTTGAAAATCAATCTGTAAATTTTTTCTAAAATAAAATTGCGCAAGTAAATACTTGCATTTATATTTACAATCAAATACTTGCACAATGATAGCGCGAAGAGATGTGTACCAGGCCATAGCCGACCCAACCCGAAGGGCAATTATCAATATGATTGCCGACCAGCCCCACAATGTAAATTCGATTGCGGAGAAATTTGATGTCAGCAGGCAGGCCATATCACTTCATGTGAAAATACTGATGGATTGCGGCTTGATCACTGTTCAACAACGCGGACGCGACCGGTTTTGCGAGGCGAAGCTGGATCAGCTAAGCGAAGTATCCGCATGGATTGACCAGTATCGCAAGCATTGGGAAAGCAAACTGGATGCTTTGGAAAAATACCTTGAAGTGCTTAAAAAAGAAAGATATGGAAAGTAACACAAATGATCGGGAGCTGATTATTACAAGAACATTAAATGCTCCGGTAGAACTGGTTTGGGAAGCATGGACCAAACCCGAACACATTGCCAACTGGTGGGGACCGGATGGATTTACTAACACGATCTCTAAAATGGACATTCGTTCTGGCGGCGAGTGGGATCTGGTGATGCATGGCCCCGATGGCACCGATTATAAAAACAAAAGCATATTCAGGGAAGTGATCCCGCTGAAAATGCTGGTATATGAGCATATTACCGGCCCGCATTTTGTTGCCACTATTATTTTTGAACAGCAAGACGAGCAGACACATTTAAAATGGCATATGCTTTTCGATACAAGGGAACAATTGATCCAGGTGGTAAAAACATTCAAGGCCGATGAAGGCTTAAAACAGAATGTCGAAAAGCTCGTCGTTTACCTAAAAGGAATGGGCATTCAAAACATATATTAAAGCGGGCTTTATGCACCGGTCAATCATCAAACACGTGCTGTTTGTATTTGTACTCAGTGTATCAGCTGTTACCTCAAAAGCCCAAAAAGCAAAACCTATGGAAAACTTAAAAGCATCCGGATATGCCCCGGTAAACGGCATCAACATGTATCACGAAATTCATGGCGAAGGAACTATACCTTTGGTGCTGCTCCATGGTGGCGGCGCAACCATTGAGGTGACATACGCCCAAATATTACCCATACTTTCAAAAAGCAATAAAGTAATAGCGGTTGAGCTGCAAGCTCATGGCCGCACAAGCGACCGGAATGCATCCGAATCATTCGAGCAGGATGCCGACGATGTAGCGGCCTTGCTAAAATATCTAAAAATAGATAAGGCCAACATCCTGGGTTTTAGCAATGGTGGTACTACCACCTTGCAGATCGCCATCAGGCACCCCGAAGTGGTGAATAAAATTATCGACGTTGCCGGTGCTTACCAGCGGGAAGGGTTTTTCCCCGGGTTTTTTGATGGTTTTGAAGGTGTTACTATTGATATGATGCCAACACCACTTAAAACGGCCTTTTTAAAGGTAACACCCGACAATGACAAATTGCTGAACATGTTTCACAAAGATGTGGAACGAATGAAAAACTTTAAAGACATCCCTGATGAGTCTATTCGCGGCATAAAAGTGCCGGCGCTTATCATTACAGGCAGCCAGGATGTAATGCCGGTAGAACACGCCGTAAAGTTATCGCACATGATTCCTGGAGCACAACTAGCGGTATTACCAGGCACACATGGTGCCTGCCTTGGCGAGGTAACTGCAAAGCCAGGCAAACAACCTGAGGCGACGGCGATATTGGTTCAGGAATTTTTGGATGAATAGTGCTCTGATTGGTATTTGCAGAGACGCAATGCATCGCGTCTCTAGGGTATATCATAGTTCCCGTCTGTTTTTTACCCAATCCGACACACCATTATTTATTGCCTGCGAAGACGTACTTCCAGTTTTCCTCCCCAGTAATTTCTCCATCACCACAGCAGCAATTAGCGCTTCATCTTCTGATCCAGCGTGCAACACCTCAGGAGTAAAATATTTCTTCACAAAATGGGTGTCAAAATTACCTGAGGTGAAAGCCTCGTGCTGCATCACAAACTTTCCGAAACCGAGCGTTGTGGTAATGCCGGTAATATCGTACTCATCAATAGCCCGGATCATCCGTTCAATAGCTTCCTGCCTGTCTTTACCGTAAGTTATCAATTTGGCGATCATCGGATCGTAATAGATCGGTATCTCCATTCCCTGCTCAAATCCATCATCAACACGTACGCCGGGACCTTTTGGCGTCACATAAGTCTGTAGTGTCCCGATATCCGGCAGGAAATTATTTTCAGGATCTTCGGCATATACGCGTAACTCTATAGCGTGTCCATTAATTTCCAGGTCCTCCTGTTTAAAACTGATCGGTAAGCCCTGGGCAATATTAATCTGTTCTTTTACCAGATCGACGCCGGTGATGAGTTCCGAAACCGGGTGCTCCACCTGCAGGCGGGTGTTCATCTCGAGGAAATAGAAATTAAGCTGGTCGTCCATAATGAACTCCACAGTACCAGCTCCGGTATAATTAACTGACCTTGCTACATCCACCGCGCAGCGCCCCATTTCCTCGCGTATTTCAGCCGTAAGTACTGATGAGGGCGCTTCCTCCACTACCTTCTGGTGACGGCGCTGCACCGAGCAGTCGCGCTCAAATAAATGAACGATATTACCATGTGTATCTCCTAAAATCTGTATCTCGATATGTCTCGGCGAGGATACATACCGCTCGATAAATACGGAGCCATCACCAAAGGCCGAAGTCGCTTCGGATACTGCCAGGTGCATTTGTTCCTCAAAATCTTCTACTTTGTCTACTATACGCATCCCCTTACCCCCACCGCCTGCTGCGGCTTTTATCAGTATAGGAAAACCCACTTCAACAGCCCGGCTTTTTGCTTCGGCAATATCAGAGATAGCCTCTTCAGTTCCCGGCACCATCGGGATGTTATATTTCAAAGCTGCTGCCTTGGCCGACAGCTTATTACCCATTACCTCCATCGCTTCGGGTGAGGGGCCGATCAGGATCAGACCTGCCTCTCTTACCATTCGTGCAAAAGCTGCATTTTCAGAAAGAAATCCATAGCCGGGATGTATTGCCTCTGCACCCGTTTTGCGGCAGGCATCGATAATCTTTTCGCCAACAAGGTAAGATTTACTGGAAGGCGCTTCACCTATGAAAACAGCCTCATCGGCATAGCGAACATGTAAGGCATTTCGGTCGGCAGCAGAATATACAGCCACCGTTTTTATTCCCATCTCGCGGGCCGAACGCATTACTCTTAACGCGATCTCGCCGCGATTGGCTACCAGGATTTTCTTCATCCTAACAAATGTATAAGATTTGTGCTGATTTAAAACAAGACTATTTGAGATGAGCCACGATCACACCTACCAGCTCTTTCAGGTAAACAGGCCATCCCGACAATACACCGGCATCCGGAACGAGAGACCCCAAAAAGCCAAATTTCTGATTACCCGTTATTGTCCCGCTTGGTTGTGCAATAACTTGTAATCCTTCTTTTTTGAAAATGTATTGTGCGCGTCGCATGTGCCAGGCTGAAGTGACAAGCAAATAAGGGGGCGGCAAATGTTTTTGCAGTAATAGCTTTCTTGAAAAGGCCGCGTTCTCGAAGGTGTTTCGCGATTCCTGTTCGTTCAATATGGCGCTATCCGGCAGGTTAAACTCTTTCAATACACTCTTCGCCCAGGCTGCTTCCCTGAAACTACTGGCTTGCAGATTACCGTTACCACTACTTATCAGGATGTGCGACGCTTTGTTTTGTTCTTTTAGCTGCAAACCTTGTAGAAAACGATCGGAATATCCATTAAACACCCCGTTACCATTCTTGTCCTCACCAGCAAATCCCCCCAAAACGATCACCGCGCTGTATTCTTTTCCTTTGACCAAAGTTTCAGGATACACATCCCAATTTTTTGCAAACAGATACAGCAACAACGGATTACTAAAAATGATCAATAAAGTGATGGCTGTTATAAAACATCTTTTCTTTCGGTTCGGTCGCTTGCTAAAGAGAGCCACCAGCAAAAAGACCATAATCCAATTGAGTGGAAATAATATAAAGAGCAGAACCTTTGATAATATGAAGTACATGACGATGGCAAATGTATTATTATCACCAAAATATTACAGTGAATACGATGCATTTTTATCATCTTTAATCGACCCTAAAACTATATTACGATTATGACCGAATCGATTGTCTTTAAAGAGGCCCCAAAGCGCCTGTTGTCTATTGATGCTGTAAGGGCATTAACCATGTTGTTGATGATATTTGTCAATGACCTGAGTGGCGTTAAAGGCATTCCCGAATGGATAGATCACGCCAAACGAACAGAAGATGCGATGGGTTTTGCCGATACCATTTTCCCTACGTTCCTGTTTATCGTCGGCTTATCTATCCCCCTGGCGCTGGACCGTAAATTACAAAAAGGGGACTCCTCCAAATCTGTCCTGTTTTCTATTATATCGCGATCGTTTGCATTAATTGTGATGGGCTTTTTCCATGTGAACCTGGAAGAATATGGCAAAGCATCTATTCTGTCTGAAGGTTTATGGGAAATACTGATAACCGTTGCTTTCTTTTTGATATGGCTTGATTACCCCGCTACCATTAACCATGTAAAAAAATACTTCCTGATAGGTGGAGGATGGCTCGTTTTACTTTTAATGGCGTTTCTGTATGTTGGCCGCGAAGGTAACAGCATGGAGCCACATTGGTGGGGTATCTTAGGGCTTATCGGTTGGGGATATTTGGTTTGCGCGCTGATCTATTTTTTCGCAAAGGGCAAAATGTCAATCCTTATCATTGCCTTTCTGATATTTGCAGCGATTAATATATTGGATCACGGTAAATGGCTGCGTATGCATTTGTGGGTAATTCACGATGGAGCTACCGAATTTTCCATCATGGCAGGTACTATTGTCTCATTGTGGTATGCCCGGATGGTGAAGAAAGGGTTCCATGCAGGTTTATGGCTATGGATGTTCGTAGCCGGATGCGCATCAATTGCCGTCGGATTCCTGGCGCGCCCTTATACTGATGGCATATCAAAAATCCGCGCTACTCCGGCATGGATACTGATCTGTATCGGCATATCCATTTTAGTTTTCGAGTTGATGATCTATTTGGTGGATTTTAAGGGCAAAAAAAACTGGTTTAAACTAATTTGGCCGGCAGGAACAGCTACGTTAACTTGTTATCTTATCCCCTATTTGCAAGTTGGTTTTTATAAATTGGTTGGTTTCCGTTATCCGCAAGCCCTTAATTACGGTTGGGGTGGTTTCTTCCGGTCGTGGGCGGTGGCTTTTATTGTGGTAATTATTGGTGGATTTTTGGAGAGGAAAAAATTGAAGTTAAAGGTATAATAATAACATCTTTAAACAAAAAAATCCCTGCCCGCACACAGACGGGCAAGGGATTTTTGTGATTGGGTAAAGAACATATCTATTATTAATCTTACCTATAACAGATCGCGTACTTCTACGTCATACTTGCATCTAAAGTTTTCCTTTCAGGTCCAAAAAACACTGTTTTTCATGTCATTAAGGCCACTTTTGCTTTAGTTAATTAACGTAAAAGTCTAAGATACAATGAATAAGTTGGCTTATTTTTTTTAATCTAAACTTAAAATTAGCTCCATGAATTTTAAGTCGAGCCAGCGCCCGAATTTAAAACCAACCTCTTTGAAGTGCGCCACCTCAATAAAGCCAAACGATTGATGCAGGTGATAGCTCACCTGATTCTCCCCATCTATTCCGGCTATCATGGCATGCAGTTTCATTTCACGAGCACGATCAATTAAAGGCCGTATAAGCAACTTGCTTAACCCTTTGCCGCGATGATTTATATGCACATAAACCGAATGCTCCACAGTATATCGGTAACATGGCCATGCCCTAAAATGAGCGAAAGTACCAAAGCCTGCTATTGTCCCATTTATTTCAGCAACAAAAACAGGGAAACCGTTACTGATCCTGTCATTATACCAAGTCAAGCGCATATCCAGCGTATGAGGCTCTTCGCTATAAACTGCGGTCGTATTAATAATAGCATGATTATAAATTTCCAGAATGCCCGGAAGGTCATCTACAGTAGCATCCCGAATAATAAATGATTGATCAGTCATGCAATAAAAATACAGCTAACAGCGATAAAAAAGAAAACGCTCCCGGAAAAGGAGCGTCTGTATTTTAGAAAAATCGTAAATCTAAATTGGTAAATCTGAAATCAAATTATTGTCCCGGAGGAGGCGGCGGAGGTGAACCGGCACCGCCCGGAGGAGGGCCGCCCGGACCACGTTGTCTTTCAGGGATTTTTATTTCGGGATGTGCTGTACCATGGTGGCAGGTATAACAGTTTACGCTGCTTTCCATCACCATGCCTAATGAATCTTTTTCCGCTTTGAAGAACTTCTTATTGAGTTTGGACGTCATTTTGAACATATGACGTGCTGTTTCCTTTTCAGGTTTTGCATCACTGGCAAAATCCATTTTATTAGTTTGCGCATTACGCACATGACAAAAATTACAATGGACACCTAATGACTCTGCCCACATATCCATTATATGGTCAAGATCTTTAAAGGGAATATTTTTGGGTAATACCTTCAGGTTTTGCAGTTTAGGCGGAGGACCCTGTTGCGGCATAGAGGCAGCTATGCCCAATGCCATTGCGCCAAACAGTCCGGCGGTAATGGCTAATTTTTTGCTGATTATCATAAGGTGTTGAATTTGGACTAATATATAAATACCTGACAAAAAAATGACAATGTAATAGAAAAAATACGTTTAAACAGTTGGTTTGTTTTTGGTGCCGGTTAATTTATCACTTATCTCCCATAAACGTTGTCGCGCAGCTACATCATCAGCCATTGGAGCAGGTTTATCGACCTTACATTTTTTAAAGTAAAGACCACTTTTTGATTCCAGTCTTAGTTCGGTAGCGAGGTAAATGGTAGTCTCAGCGCCTTTCTCAGGCGTTATCATAAATAGTTTTAAAAGACCTACAAATAGCTTTGCAAAACCTTTAACGCCATCCCAGATATGGGTATTCACCACACCGGGATGCAAAGCGTAGGATACAATGCCATCCTGCTTATACTTTTCGGCCAGCGATTTGGTGAAGTAGATATTGTAGAGTTTGCTTACCCCATAAGCTTTTAATGCCTTGTAAGGTATTACCTCCCATTTCAGGTCATCAAAATTGGGTTTTGCCGAGCGGTGCGCTTCGGAGCTCACATTGATAATTCTTGCTTGTCCCTTTTTTAGCAAAGGCATCAGGCTTTCGGTCAACAGGAAATGTCCTAAATGATTTACTGCAAAGGTCATCTCAAAACCGTCTTTAGTGAATTGCTTTTCCACAAAAGCACTTCCTGCATTATTGATCAGGATATTGATACCGAATAATTTGCCTGTCAGCTCTGCAGCTGCATTACGCACACTTTGCAGATCAGCCATATCGCATTCCACTACATAAATATTCTTATTGCCGCCTGCTGCAATTATCTCCTGTTTTACCTGCTCCCCTTTTGCGGTGTTACGTACCAGCATATAAATGGCATGACCTTTTTTAGCCAACTCCAATGCAGTTACCTTACCAATACCTGATGTAGCTCCGGTGATTACTGTGGTGATTGCAGCCATATTTCTTACATTTTACTGCAAGGTAATATACTACAACTATACTTTGCCCTATAAGAAGGGTTTAATTTGTTAAAAAATGTAAAATAATTTGGATAATTACGAAAAGTTCGTAGATTTACGAAACAATCGTAATTGATATGGAAAAATTAACCAAACAGGAAGAAGAAGCTATGCAGGCTGTATGGCAATGCGGCTCAGGATCAGTAAAGGATTTTCTTGATGCAATCCAGGAACCACAGCCCCCCTACACTACACTTGCATCTACCATAAAGAACCTGGAGCGTAAAGGTTTTGTTAAAAGCGAAAAAGTAGGTAATACCTATCGCTATGTTCCGGCTATTAAAGAAGAGGAATATAAAAAGCGTTTCATGAACGGCTTTGTGAGCGATTACTTCCAGAATTCATACAAGGACCTGGTCACCTTTTTCGCAAACGAGAAAAAGATCAGCGCCAGCGACCTGAAAGAGATCATCAACCTGATTGAAAACAATAAAAAATAACAGCCATGCCAGCATTATTTCTGTTTCTGTTTAAAGTAAATATGGCCCTGCTGCTGTTCTGCGGCGGCTATTATCTGGTGCTGCGTCACCTTACTTTTTATACCCTAAACCGGATATACCTAGTAACGGCCATTATTTTTTCGACCCTTTACCCGAAAATAAACCTGTCTGATTTTGTTCAGCGCCACCAGCAACTGACTGAACCGGTACCAACCGTCATACTTAATTGGGAAACCCCGGCTAAAAACCTGGTAAAACCGCTGTATCAGCCTGATTATTGGCAATGGGTCGAGGTGATCTTCTGGGCAGGAGTTGCTCTGTTTGCCGCGCGTATGGTGATGCAATTGTTTTCGCTGTTGCGGTTGTACCGCCGTTCGCAGCCCGGGCAGATCGACGAGCATAAAGTCCGTTTGCTGAAAGATGATATCGGTCCGTTCTCATTCTGGCGCAGCGTTTATGTCAATCCTACCAAACTATCTCCGGCTGAATTGAAAAATGTACTGCAGCACGAACAAATACACGTAAGCCAGTGGCACACACTCGATTTGCTGCTCGCCGAACTGAGCACTATTTTCTACTGGTTCAATCCGGGTGTATGGCTGATGAAAAAGGCTGTTCGCGAAAATCTTGAATTTATTACTGATCGAAAAATACTACAAAAGGGTGCAGACAGCAAGGAATACCAATACAGTTTGGTAAGCGTAAGTCTTGCTGCTATGCCCAACACTATTGTTAATCATTTTAATATCTCAACCATTAAAAAACGCATCATTATGATGAACGCAAAAAAATCATCGGGTTATAACATTACCCGGTATGTACTCCTTGTACCCGCAGTTGTTGTTTTACTGCTCACTTTCAGTCTGTCAAAAGCCGAAGTTACTAAACATACGTTTAAAACTATCGCCACGGCTATAAGCCATGTTGCTATTGTTGGTAACAGGGAAAATCCCATAAAAAAATCATCTACTACCATTAAAGCAACCAAGCCCGCTTTAGCCAAAGCTCTTGTTAAAAAAGCAAATATCAATGCTGACACTATTTATTCAGGCAAGGCAAAAAATGGCAGAAAATCATTCATGGTAATGTCCGATGCCAAAGCTGATTCCGTCAACTATGTGTTAAACGGTAAAAAATCAAGTAAAGAAGAAGTAAAGGCGATTGATCCAGAACGCATAAAAAGCGTTGAGCTGCTGAATGCAAAAACCGCAAAAGAATTTTATCCCGAACTGGATAACAACAGACAGGTAATGTTTGTAACCACCGAAGATTCAGAAGCCGGCAAAAAGTTGAAAGAAAAAATTGACAAAACTGTGGGCGATGGCACACTGGCTGGGGCCCATAACATGTCAATAAACGGCTCTCCGGATATAGCGACAGGTAGCTCTGTTGGTACCACAATGAGTTATACCGTTGCCAGATCTTCTGATAATGCAACAGAAGTTGAAGAAGAAACCAACAGCAGCAAAACTATAAATGCGGTAGTTGTAACAGGCGTTTCCCCAGCGGTAAAGGCCAAAACGATGACCGCTGTGAAAAATCACGTTTATGTTACTGCCAAACCAAGTACCGACGTTTTAATAACTTCAAACGATGCTCCTAATGTTGTTACCGTACAAGGTTTCGATAAAAAGGGGAATCCTGATGGCAAACCGAAAAAAATATACGTGAGTAAATTCAACACAAATAATGATCAACTGACCATTGACGGTGAGGGGCAACCTTTGTTTATTATCAACGGGAAAGAAGCCAAGAGCATTAAAAACATTTCCGCTGTTGATATACAATCCATTTCCGTACTAAAAGACGGAACAGCAGAAAAGAAATATGGCGAAAAAGGCAAGAACGGTGTAATTGAGATAACGACTAAGAAGAAGTAGTTATCGGTTGATTGAGTTGGATTAAGTTAAGTGGCTGGTAAACTCAAAACTTATTCAACTTAATCAACCACCTAGCTCAATCAACCTAATAATAGATCAGTTAATAGTTACCCTCGTTCCCTGTTTACACAGGGATGAGGGTCCTTGTGTCTGTCTCAACTAAATATTATGCACAAATTTGTTTTTAAACTGCATTTATACGCATCGTTAATATTATGCCCATTAATATTAGTGTTTGCCATCACAGGGTGCTTTATGGCTTTTGAGCCCGAAATTGATCATTGGGTTCACAGGAAACTCTCATACGTGGAACCTAGAAGAAAAGCCCTTTCTATTGCCGATATTGCTAATACTCTTAATAAAGAATATCCACATGATACAATTGTCGGGTATCACTTATCAACTTTCCCGGGCATTTCTTATCAGGTTTATACCAATATTCAAACCATTTATATAAATCAATACAATGGAAAAGTTTTAGGAACGATGGCAGGGCCTGATTTCTGGCAAAAGGCTCAAAATATTATTCATCAGCTTCATTTGCGATTAGCATTTCGGGACAACCACGATACAGGTAAACTAATAATGAGCTGGACCGGGGTGGTGCTACTTATCATTTTACCATCAGGTTTATTTTTATGGTGGAAGCAAAAGCGCGTATCAATTAGAGCAAGCGGCCAGTCCCGGCAAAAATGGTTTGATCTTCATAGCATGATCGGTATATTTTCTTTCGTTTTTATTATGATATCCGTTATAACCGGTGTGATTATTGGATTTGAAAATAAAACCACGCCTTTATTAAACAGAATTACCTCGAGCAAATCAATTGAAAGACCGGAATTTAAAATTGTACCGCAAACTAATGTGAAACAAATATCGCCTGATCGCGCATTGCAACTTGCCCGTTTAACATTGCCGGGTGCCAGCCCGTTCGATATTAATATACCAGGGCAAACTGAAGCATATTCTATCCGTTGCAGATATCCAGAGGACCTTACCCCCGGAGGTAGAAGTATGGTTATGATTGATCCCTATTCGACTAAGGTTCTTTTTATAGAAAGTTCAAGAACAGCACCAACAGGCACGCGCATTAAAATTGCCAACAGGGCGATACATACAGGAGATATTTTCGGAGTCCCATCTAAGATTTTGGGATTGTTGGTTTGTCTGGCGCTTTGCAGCCAAATTGTGAGTGGCGCTAGAATGTGGTGGCTCAGAAAAATAAAAAAAGCGATAAAATAAATGGTTAAAAACATCAACTCGCTTCGGCGAGTTTTTCGTTTTCTAAAATTTCTATCAGCGCTTTCTCTGCCAGGTTGAGTTCTGCTGTATTTACGTCATTGCTCCTGTCCAATTTCGAGATATATTTAAAAATCGTTCCCTCCTCGTAGCTTTTAATCACCGTAGGATGCACATAGTATTTTTTACAAACTGCACGAGTATTTCCCAGGTTGATTGCTACCTCATCCAGCACACTTACGATCTTCCTTTTGCATTCCGTAATGGTATCAAACCCGCCTGCTTTCTTTATGGCATATAAAGCGCTTACGCTGCCCGCCCAGGTGCGAAAATCTTTAGCTGTAAAATCCTCTCCGGTGATATCTTTCAAATAATGGTTCACATCTTCGGAACCGATGGAACGCTTATTGCCTTCATTATCAAAATATTGAAAGAGCTCTTTTCCGGGTATATCGCGGCATTGTCTTATAAGCCTGGCTAGTTTTCTACTATGCAGAGCTATCTTTTGATAAACTCCCTTTTTGCCTTTAAACTCAAAATCGATTTTTGCTCCTTCGATTCTAACGTGTTTGTTCATCAATGTAGTTAAGCCAAATGAACCATAGAGTTTTTTATACGACTCGTTCCCTACTCTGATACTGGTTAATTCCATAATGCGTATCACCAAGGCCACAACCTTATCATGATCAAGGTTTTGACGGGCAAGGTCTTTATCCACCTGTTGACGGATGGTGGGCAGGTATTCCGCGAATAACCGCAAGTGATAGTATTTGGATTGATTGCGCAGTTTATTCCATTCAGGGTGATAGCGGTATTGCTTGCGCCCTGCTGCGTCTGTCCCGGTAAACTGCAAATGCCCGTTATTATAAGGAGATATCCACACGTTGGTATAGGCCGGAGGAATAACAAGGCTATTAAAGCGATGTATCAAATCTTTATCCTTAACCAACTTACCATCAGCATCATAAAAAGCAAATCCTTTTCCAGATTTCCTTCGGGTGTATCCCGGCATCGAGTCGGCAACATATCGCAGCCCGGCAGCTTTGGCCGTGATCTTTGGATCGCGCCCTATCTTTTCCAGCTTCTTTAAAATTCGGTTCATTGATATTACAACACGACTATTAAACTTTAAGTTTTGGCGCCATCACTGTACCGGCATATTATAGTATATTTGAGAAGCATGCAATTAATACCCATTCAGGAACACCTGGAAGAAAACCCGGAATTTACCGCCCACCCTGATTGCCAGGAAAGCATTTATATGTGTATTGATTTTTATAAAAAGGTTGGTTATAATCCCCCATGGATATGCTACTATGTACAAATGGGCGGCGACCTGGTTGCCGCAGCGGCCTTTAAAGGTCAGCCGGTAAACAACAAGGTAGAAATTGCCTACGGAACTTTCCCGCAATATCAAAAGCAGGGTATTGGCACAAAAATAGCACAGATGCTTGTGCAGCTTTCCGTTCAAACTGATCCTGCCGTCCGTATCACCGCGCAAACATTAAAAGAGGAAAACTACTCCGTCCGCATACTCCGTAAAAACAACTTCAAACTGATAGGCACCGCTATTGATGAAGAAGAGGGCGAGGTTTGGGAATGGGAGTACGTGGTTTAGTGACTAGTTAATCAGTTAACCGGTTATCAGTGCCTTGACTTATTTCTTCCTGATAACTGATTAATCCATCACTGGTTAACTAACACACAACTTTACGCTCCTCTGACTGTTGAATTCCCACAAAAAACTCAATTTTACTGCAAATCAATCCAACACTTATGAAATACAACTTTTTAGGAAACACCGGTCTGGTGGTGTCTGAACTTTGTTTTGGTACAATGACCTTTGGCGGCAGCGGCGGCATTTGGGAAAATATCGGCAAACTTCAGCAGGATGGCGTTAATGAACTAATGAGGACAGTAGTTGATTCGGGCATTAATTTTATCGATACAGCCAACGTTTATTCTTTTGGCCAATCAGAACAATTATTGGGACAATCCATCATTGATCTGGGGCTTAATCGTAATGAACTGGTAATAGCTACCAAAGTACGTGGTCGTATGGGCGAAGGTAAGAATTATGTGGGCCTGTCACGTTACCATATTTTCCAATCGGTAGATGAGAGCTTACAGCGCCTGCAAATGGATCATATCGATATTCTGTACGTACACGGCGTCGACCCAAAAACTCCTGTTGAAGAAACTATGAGGGCTTTAAATGATATCGTTCTCACAGGCAAAGTGCGCTATATTGCTGTTTGCAACTGGCCCGCATGGATGGTAATGAAAGCTTTAGGCATAGCCGATAAGCATGGCTGGAACAAGTTTGTAGGTCTGCAATATTATTATTCATTATCTGGCCGTGATATTGAGCGCGAGGTTATGCCGTTAGCTTTGGATCAGAATTTAGGCGTAATGCCATGGAGCCCACTGGCAGGGGGTTTTTTATCCGGAAAATATACCCGCAATAACGAAAAAGCAGGCGACTCACGCCGGGACGTTTTCGACTTCCCTCCGGTGAATAAAGAAAGAGCCTATGATATTATTGATGTGATTACCGAAGTAGGTAAACAATATGACGTTTCGGCTGCGCAGGTAGCCTTGGCCTGGGTGCGCCTACAGAAAGGTATCACCAGCACCATTATCGGAGCAAAAAACCCGAACCAGTTGCTGGACAATGTGAAGTCGACTGAGCTGGTACTATCAGAAAATGACCTGAAGCGGATCAACGAAGTTAGCGCCCTTCCGAAGGAATATCCGGGCTGGATGGTAGAAAGACAATCGGCAGACAGGGAGTTGAAGTAGTCCGAAAGTCGGGAGACAGCAAGTCTGAAAGAAGGTAAACTACTATATTTTTCTTTTGGACTTGCCGACTTATACGGACTTACGGACTAAAGCTCTTTCAGAGCTTTAACAACATATTCCACCTGATCCGGGTGAATATCCAAGTGCGTCACAAAACGGATCCGATGGGTATCGGTGCTATTGGCTTTAATGCCTTTATTTGATAACTTCTTTAAAACCACTTCTGCAGGTTCAATTGTATCAAACAGCACGATATTGGTATCCACAGGCAATACATTTTTCACCCAACTACATTGCACCAATTGTTCAGCAAGTACACGGGCGTGGGCATGATCTATATTCATCCGCCCTATGTGATGATCTAATGCATAAATACCTGCTGCGGCTAAAAAGCCGGCCTGGCGCATTCCTCCTCCCAAAACCTTACGCACCCGGCGCGCATATTTTATAGTCGCTTTATCAGCCAACAAAACTGATCCCACGGGAGCGCCTAATCCTTTAGAAATGCATATTGAAATACCGTCAAAATATTTTCCATAATCAACAGCTTTATCACCTGTGTGAGTTAAAGCATTAAAGATGCGCGCGCCATCGAGGTGCAGTTTCAAACCTTTATCCTTACACAACTCTGCAATCGGCTTAATATCCGCGATTGTATAACAACTGCCCCCGCCTTTATTCACGGTGTTCTCCAATACAATCAAACTGGTGCGGGGATAGTGTACATTTTCAGCACTATTAATCTCCGGCCCTATCATTTCAGCAGTGATCCTGCCACGATCGCCATTTAATAGACGTGTTGACACAGCCGAGTTAAATGCAATGCCTCCACCTTCATAACGGTACACGTGCGAGGTTTGGTCGGCAATAAGTTCGTCCATTGGTTGGGTAAAACATTTGATAGCGATCTGGTTGGTCATTGTTCCTGACGGACAAAACAATCCTGCTTCCATCCCGAACATTTTTGCAGCTTTTTCTTCCAGAGCATTCACGGTCTCATCTTCACCAAAAACATCGTCCCCTACTTCAGCATGCCACATGGCTTCGAGCATGCCCGCGGTTGGTTTTGTAACAGTATCGCTTCTTAGGTCAACAATCATTGTATTATGAATATATTTATACGCTCAAATATCTAAATCTTATGCGTACAATTTTATTCTTTTTGACGATTCAGTTTTTAGTTTTACTTAATGCTGCAACGGCCCAGCAAAAAACACAGAGAGCATGGCAAACAGGTTGTTATTATGATTTGAAAGGAAATAAGTTTATTGGATGGGTCACCAGGGAACAAGACGTAGAGTATTATTTTCAGGAAGTACAAAATGCTATCTTCTTTAAAACTGTAGAAAATAGCAGGGGACGTAAAATACCGGCGGATAGTATGCAAGCTTATGTTGCCATGGTCGATAGTTTTGTAGTTATCCATGCGTTTGGCATGAAAAGAAGGCCATTTATACGAGTAATTGTAGATGGTACTGTCAAGTTATATGAATCAAAGTTTAATGAACAACCGCTTTTACAATCCATGCAATCAAATGGCATGATGGTCACGACTGGCGCAGGTAAACCATACGAAAAGACCGTATATTATTATGGAACCAACCCTAATGATATTACTCAACTTAAGAGATCGAACTTTTTAAAGGAGATGACCGAAATATTTTCATCGGAGCCAGCGTTACTTGATGAAATAAAGTACCAGGAATATAAATATGATGATATGGATGCTATATTAAGTCATTATTTTTGGTATAAACGCCACGAAAAGTGACCAGAAAACTGTAGAGGATGACACGATATAAATTGACTGGATTGGCTTGTTGCTTATTATTATTCATAACAGTAGATGTTAAAGCCCAAAAATGGCAGCCCGGCTCGTTTACCGATATCAAAGGCAATAAGGTAACAGGACTGATCCGCGAGAACCCTACCAGTAAAGGTCCGATTAAAGACGAAGGCTACATTGAATTTAAGGACGACAGTAAAGCCAACCCCTACAAACTCAGCGCCAGCGATCTGAAATCGTTCATGATAGGTCGCGATAGTTTTGTTGTAGCGCACGCCCCCGGTAATTCAAACTGGAGTAAAAAGGAACTTGACTTTGTGCAGGTAGCGTTGGACGAAGAAACCAAATTGTATGCAGCTGATGTGGCTACAGGCGGTGGTGGTACCGGCAAACGCGGCGTTTCTGTTTCGCCGGAGTTTGGCGGAGGTATTGGCACCGGGGGTTATGGAGGTTTTGGCGGAGGAGTAGGTATCAACCTCGGTGGTGGTGGCGGCGGAAAAGGTAAGGTAATAGCAACTTATTACTATGGCACCAATACGGCCACCATGCAGCAATTGACACCGATGAACTTTAAAGATGTAATGAGCGACATTATGGGCGACGAGCCCGATGTGGTAGATAAGATACAATCAGGCCAGTTTAATATTAATAATATTGGTAAACTGATCGATTACTTTAAGCAGGTGAAGGCTGCGCATAAGCAGCAGTGATTTTAACTATTCAGGTAAATGTAAATCCAAACTAACTAGAAAATAATGAAATACGTTGGCTTTATCACAAGATTTGATCCACGAAGACCTGGTGCTAAGGATTTACCTGACATGCTTCAAGAACAAAATGAGGATGACGGCTTGCGAAACGTTATAATCGATTATTTATCCGCGGGACATTTCCTATTTGGTTGGATGTCTTTTCTTCGTGAAGAGGATGGCACTCCAATAGGTAATAACGACTTTTTTTCGGATGGCGTTTATGTATGGCCACTTTATTACCTATATTATCTGAAAAAGCATCCGAATTTAGAGATAGATGAAGAATTTATAGATCACGTTAGAAACAATAATTTCATCATTCCAAAAGTATCCAAGGAGAGTTTGCTTGCTTTGGAAAAACAGTACGATCTAGATGGTATTAGCTTCAATTCAAATAAATAATTTACCAAGCGCAAACTGCTGCCGCGAGCTTTCAGCTCGTATTGAGCATTGTTAAAGCTCCCAGCTTATGGCCTAGCATACGCATTCGATAATACTAACTGCTCCTCCTTTAAAGATTCCTTGGAAATAAAATCCTTAAACAACAACTCCCACGATATCATCACCCAAACAACAATACAAGGCCAGGCTTTTATAGAGTATTTAGCAATAATATCCTGTCGTATGGGTTTGGGCATAGCATCGGTAAGACCAAGGCCGGTTACTACGAGCAATAATACGATCAGTATGATGTTGGTTGTAGTAAAAGGCTTTTGCTGAATCAGCATCCACAGCATGCACCCGGCTACGGCAATGATGAAGGTTGGGTGCTCGGCGCCAGTACTGAAGATCACTACCATAATAAGAGAGGTGGCCAGTATCTGTAACCTGAATTTGTAAGATTGAAACTGTTTAAACCGCAGCAAAGGCAAAACGAAAATAACAGCACCTGCTATAAGAAATGGCAGGTTAGGCACATGCACATTACCCGTTAATCGCCTTACAACCCCCATTATGCACATATCTTGTGAGGTATTCAACCCCGTATTCATGGCGTTTTTGATGCTAAGCGCTTCCATCCATTGATGATAGGATTGTATTACAAACGAAGGACCTGACACGATCATCGGTGCGAAGAACAACACTACTGCCCAAATAAAAGTCCATATCACAAACCGCTCTTTATGTTTTGAAAACAGGAAAAACGCCAGTCCGACAACCGGGTATAGTTTCACCAAAGTACCCGCGACGATCAGCAGCGTTGCCCATCGTTCCTTCTCCTTCTCTACGAGTATAAAACTGATGACGATCACCGCGGTAATCATCGGGTTGAACTGCATATAAAATATCGAATTGGCGAACTCTATGGCGCACAATAGCAGCATGATAGTTTTACGCTTGTTATTTAACGGCAACATACTTACGGCGAGGATCACGGCTAAGGCGTTCCCGACTTCCCACAGGAAAAAACCCACAAACTCGGGCGGAATAGCAAACGGGGCAACAAACAGGGTGAATAAAGGCCCGTAATAATAGATATCGCCATATTCTTTGGGATAAGCTGCATACAAATTCAGGTGTGCACGGGCATGATACCACGAGTCACGGAAGATGAGGTAATTATTATCGATATGCCTGAAATATTTGAGCTGCCAGGTAAAAACAGCCACCGCCACATATAAAATGCAAGTCCATTGATAGCCTGTTAACCCAAGGAATTTTTTTGTCATAGATCAAGGTAAGTTCAAAAGTACTTTTTGTAGGTGAAAACTGAAAGCGAAAGGTTTTAACTAAACAGCGATGCTTTTTGCTTTGGCCCTTCTGCTTTAACCTTTGAGCTACATATTCTGTGCTATAACAAATCCACTCGCCCAGGCCCATTGAAAATTATAGCCGCCAAGCCAGCCGGTTACATCCACACATTCGCCACCGAAAAATAAACCTGGAACTTTCTTTGCTTCTAATGTCTTGGATGATAGTTCGTCAGTTGATACACCGCCGCGCATTACTTCGGCTTTATCATAGCCTTTGTCCCCTGCCGGTTTTACTTTGAATTCGTGTACCAATACGGATATATTTTCCAGGTCAGCATTACTTAATGAAGCCAGGTTTTTATCAACCGGCAGCTTGTCACTTATTGCCTCAGCAAATTTTCTCGTAAATAAATTAGAAAGGTAAGCCAGCAGCATTTTTTTGCCATTTGCTTCCCGTTCCTGTTGTATCAGTTCAATAATATTCTGATGCGGCAACAGGTCGATGTATATCCATTCTCCCGGTCGCCAATAAGAGGATATTTGAAGTATGGCCGGACCGCTCAATCCCCAATGGGTAAACAAAATATTTTCCTCAAAGCTTATCTTATCGTTCCAAACCCGGCAAAACAAGCTATTGCCTGATAGTTGGGCATACCAGTCCTGGTCTTTCCCGGTTATCGTGAGTGGCACAAGCGCTGGGGCCGTTTCAGCTATTTTCAACCCGAATTTCCGGGCAGTTTTCAACCCTAAATCAGTAGCACCCATTTTAGGGATCGGCAATCCCCCGGCAGCCATAACTACTTTTGGAACTGACAGTTTCTGTTCATTTCCATTTCTTATGATATGGACTACAAAGTCGTTTTTAACCTTTTCAACACCTACAACCTCGGTATCACACCATATCTCCTGCTTAAAATCGTCGCAAAGATTGGTAAACACACTTACTACATCCTTTGCCTTATCACTTACCGGAAAGAGCTGCCCCAAAGTTTTCTCCTTACCAATAATACCATAAGTCTCAAAGAAACTAACCGTATCATCAACCGTCCACTGCGCAAAAGCCGACTTGCAGAAATGTTCGTTTTGCGATATAAATTGCTGTGGCGACGAATACAGGTTGGTGTAGTTACACCGTCCGCCACCGCTGATCAGTATTTTGGCACCCGGGCGATCATTCTTCTCCAGTACCAAAACACGCTTGCCCAGGTAGCCTGCCTGCACGGCACACATCAGTCCGCATGCACCGGCACCTATTATTATTGCGTCAAAGTCTGTTTGTTTTCGTAAATTTGTAGTCATGCAAGGGGTTTCGCAAATATCAGAATTTGGCAAGATACTCATCTTTCTAATTATAGGAATTTTGATGGTGTCAGTAGCATTTTTTGTATCACGCATGATCGCCCCTAAAAACCCTACCCCCGAAAAGCTAACCTCCTACGAATGCGGCGAAGAAACCGTCGGCAGTGCATGGGTTCCGTTTAATTCGAGATTTTATGTTATCGCACTGATCTTCTTGCTGTTCGATGTGGAAATGATCTTCATTTTACCCTGGGCGACGGTATTCGGTAGCCACGAAGCAGCAAAAATTGATTCCCGCTGGGGTTGGCTGTCACTGACAGAAATGTTCATATTTTTGGGCATACTGATATTAGGCCTGGTATATGTTTGGGTAAAAGGCGACCTTGACTGGATAAAACCAAAACCCATAAAACCTGTTGTAGATACACAGGTACCCGTTTCATTATATGAGAAACTAAATAAGAAGCAAAGTGCCTATACGGTAAAGGGATTTACTCTTGAAGCCGTTACACCTCCACCCACCCCGACTGCAACTGCTACTACCACTACTACTGAGAACCCACAGCCTATAAGAAAACCGATGTTTAAACCAACTTTTAAAAAGCCCGGTAATGAATCCTGAAAATATGAATGAAAGCGGCGGTGTGGTAGTGACCAAAATGAACGACCTGCTCAATTGGGCGCGGTTGTCATCTTTGTGGCCATTGAGTTTCGGTATTGCCTGCTGCGCCATAGAAATGATGGGGTCCTTCGCCTCCACATACGACATGGACCGTTTTGGCGTATTCCCTCGTCCTTCAGCCCGTCAGGCTGATGTAATCATCATAGCAGGCACAGTAACCTTTAAGATGGCTGAACGCATTAAACGCTTATACGAGCAAATGCCTGAGCCTAAATATGTAATATCGATGGGGTCTTGCTCCAACTGTGGCGGCCCGTACTGGCAACATGGCTACCATGTAGTAAAAGGCGTCGACAGGGTAATACCTGTTGATGTATACGTACAAGGCTGCCCTCCCCGTCCTGAAGCCTTGATAGGCGCGATTATCGAGCTCCAGAAGAAAATAGAAGGCGAAAGTCTTTTCGGTAAAGCTAAAGCAGCAGGTACTCCAGTTGCTTAAATAAGCTGATATGTCTATCTTCATCGGATTATCCATGTTACCTATGAAAAGGATTTTGTTTTTTATCAGCTTAGCTTTTATATCCTTAAAAATTTCAGCTCAAAATTTCAACCCTGTAAGAGATGTTTTCCCTGCTGGCACTGTGCATTACGACAATATCCCTTATGCCAATGACACCCTGAAAAAGCATATGTTGGATGTTTACGTACCGCCAACCGGAAAAAACAGTTACCCGGTGGTGGTCTGGATACATGGTGGTGCATGGATGTCCAACGACAAATATGCCGACATGGGTTACATGAAAAATACCCTCAAAGAATTTATTGAAAAAGGCTATGCCGTGGCCTCAATTGATTACAGGTGGAGTACTATGGCCATTTTCCCTGCGCAAATACAAGACTGCAACCAGGCATTAGAGTTTCTTTACCAGAACGCGGACAAATATCAATTGGATAAAAACCGCATTGCGTTAATTGGCTTTTCCGCCGGAGGACACCTGGCGAATCTGGTTGGGCTATCGAACAATAATACCGTTAAAGACTTTTATTCGGATGGCAAAAAGCCGCATTTCAAGGTAAAAGTTGTGTTGGATTTCTATGGCCCGATTGATCTGTTGACACTCAAGGGCCATGATTCAAATGATCCACGCAGCCCAATCACTCTGTTACTCGGCGGAATGGTTGCAGATAATGAACTCAAAGCAAAAAAAGCGAGTCCGGTTACCTATCTTGACAAGAACGACCCTCCATTTCTGATTGTCCAGGGTGAAAAAGACGAATCAGTTAATCCGGATCAGGCGATTTCGTTAAGTGAAAAGCTAAAAGCTGTAGGCGTAAAAAACGATCTGATCATTGTACCAAACGCACCTCACTACGGCGTTATGTTTGATGCTGAGAATATAAGACAGAAAATCTTCGAATACCTCGGCGAGTACCTGAAGTAATAGAGAAACTTACAACCAGGAAGATTTGCGGGCCCTGATTGGCTGTTTAATAATCTCCTTGAGCAAGGTCTGCAAAACGACCGCATTCCAATGGATGGAGAAAACACAGCATTTAGAAAGCGCCAGATCTTCAACGTGATGAATCACGAAATGGGTTTGATAACTACTTACAGCTATTTCGTTCCAATTCAGGCTATTATCATCCCAACTTATACCATCGGAATTAAAAGTAACTCCTGACAATTCAAAAGTCTGCCTGATATTGAACAACTCCATATAAAAGCTTAATTGGCTTTCCATATAAAAGTCCCAGAAGTAATCCAGCGACTCGGCCCAAACTTGATAATATGCTTCCCGCTTAAAGCCATAATAGCTATTCAGTTTTAGGCGATATATCTTATTCTGATAATCTTTTACCTCGATAAAATATCTCCGGCAAAAGGTCATATCAAAAATGTGCATATCCTTAATGCCGAACCTAAAACCAGCTATATCTTCACATGGAATAAACAGATCGCCATCAATGCTTAATGGCTTCTCGATACTTAAGCCCGACTCAGCAAATACAATCTTTCTCACTATCTTTTTTGAGATTAGTGCAGGTATTTCGATGATATTAAGCGGATGGGCCATTATGTTTTAAAAATAAAAAAAACATTCCCTAATTATCAAGTATTTAGACAACTCTTTTTAAAATAAAACGAAAAGCAAAAATACTGTCTCTGTAACCGACTATAGGGCACTAAATAGACCTACAAGAAACTTACGTTCAGTGAAGTAACTTGCTTATATAACGCTCAGAAATCGGCAATAGTTTTTGGTGTACAAAAGTATTTTTTGATCCATTGAAAAAGAAAAAGCCCGGACATTTTACATCCGGGCTGTATACAGAAGAAATTTTGATTACTATGGTTTATTTGCCAACCAGCACGCCATTCAAACCATGGATTACTCCGTTTGATGCCGCAAGGTCAAATGACGTAACTAACGCTGTGTTACCAGCGGCGTCTGCTAATTGCAGTTTGCCGTTAGCAACAGATAGTGTCAAATCCTGTCCGTCAAGAGTTTTTAAAGTGGCTTTACCTTTACCGGTAGTAAGTGCTTTTATTACGTCAGCCTTCATCAGCTTGCCGCTTATAATATGTCCTTTTACTACAGCAGCCAGCTTTGCTGGATCTTTCATCAAGGCATCCAGCTGTGCTGAAGGAATCTTTCCAAATGCTTCATTTGTCGGTGCAAAAATGGTATATGGGCCAGCCCCTTCCAATGTTTCGGTCAAACCAGCTGCACGTAAGGCTAGTGAGAATGCAGTATAATTATCAGATGAAGTAGCAGAAGCAACTACATCGCCCCCACCTGCGGGTGCAGCAGTAGCCGGAGCAGCGGGTGCAGCTTGTGCGAATGATTGATTTGCAAATACGCTAAATGTTAAAAATGCAGCAACAATTAAAATAGGTTTTTTCATGTTCAGTTATGTTCGTTAATAGTTTGTAATTCTAACCATTTATTTTTCTCAAACGAATAATCGTTCAAAAAATTCTATACCAGCTTAACTTTTGAAAGTTTAAAATAGTTTGAGAAAAATAAAAAACATTAGTTTAAAAACCATATTCAGCTAAATGTAAATTATATGTTACATGTCAAACCTACACATAATACAAAAGGTGCTAGCATGCAAGCACCTTTATTTAATTATTCAGCGTGTACGTTCTCTATTCTTAATTTTTCTCTTCAAACTTATCTATCGGGAGTTGTATTTTATCATCAGGCTCTTCCTTGCTTTCGGCCCATAGGGTAATCTTCCCCTCTTTACCTTCTATCGTTACTGTATAATCACGTGATTGGCCATCATCGCGGCTAAGGGTAATATTAAGCAAGGTTTTTCCTGTTTTAAAAGGGGTCTGCCAATTGCAGATGTTTGAGTTTATTTTACCTGTCATTTTCTCCTCTTCTCCATTGTCTTTCGTAACTGAAACCCAAATATCTGTTTTATTAAATTCAACTGTAGTTTTCTCGTCTTCAGCATGTTTTAGTTGACCGGATGCATCCAGATGTTCAGTTTTTGCGGAGACAAGGCTTACTTTTTTGTCGCATTGCGCCAAGCTCATAGTACTGCCGGCTACCAACAGGAATAGAGCAATAAGGATCGTTTTCATGGTTTTTTGATTTAATTATTTTGAATTAACTCAAATATATATGTTTTATATAGTATTATGCAATACATAGTTCTATAAAAATCCGCTTATATATGTAATTATCTGATTATAAGATAAATAATTTTAAATGAACAAATTTATTACAGAAAATGGCTTGATTTATCACTGCTATTTTGTCTACCTTCATGGAAATTTGGCCTCAATGGCAAGACGCCCCAAAAGTAAATGCGTTATTATCTTACAAACTTGCTTGCTAACAGGCACATTGGATGCTTTGGCTGCTATACTGATCAGTTATAAAATTCCTCCGGCTATTATATTCAAGTTTATAGCAAGCGGCTGGTTTGGCAGGCAAGCTATGTCGGGTGGCACATATATGATTGTTTTCGGCTTGATTTTTCATTATCTGATTGCTGCATTCTTTACCGTTATTTTGTTTTTGCTGTACCCGCGGGTAGTAAAAATCCTAAAAAGCCGATATTTGGTTGGTATAGTTTATGGTCTTGCAATATGGGGCATCATGAATTATGTGGTCCTGCCGATGACTAACATCCCAAAAAGCCATGGGCATCTCGAATTAATCAGTTTACTTAAAGGAATTGTTGCTTTGATCGTATGCATTGGTCTGCCGGTAGCACTCATTGCAGACAACGAAATGACAAAGAACCCTCAACCAGTGTAACGAGCACTGTTATTAATCACTTGTGACATTGCATTAAGACCGATAAGGAATAATTGCCTTAATTTTGCAACATATATATGCTATATCTATGAAAGGACTACCGCTGATTTTACTGAAAACCATCATAATTGCAATTCTTATTTCCATCGCAGTTAACTGCATTTATTATGCTATCCTGACCCGCTCCGCTGAACATGATTATGGCCACGCCGTATCATTAATTATGGAGAGCACATTCTTTGTGGGAATTATCATCGCGGTTATGTCGCTGCCAATGTTATTTCTATATTATCCCAATTACTGGAATAGCACGATCAGTAGATTATTACTCTATTTTGAAGGATCGATACTGTTTATCATAGCAGTTTTCTTCGTAGCGACTAACCCTCTAACCAAAACATCTTATTTGCTGACTGGTACAGTGTTCTTTTTCACCAACTGCATTTTTTACTACAGGCTAACCAGGAAGAAACAAGCTTCGGCAATCAGGACAAGAGAATAAGGTTTAAAAAAATTTAGGTAAACTTGCATCAATAAATGAAAGCATTTTACGGAGACCTCAAACTCGGAATTTTAGGCGGCGGACAACTTGGACGCATGCTGATTCAACAAGCCATCAACTATAACGTAACGGTAAAAGTGCTCGACCCAGACCGTGAAGCACCATGCAAAAAGCTATGCGACGAATTTGTAGTCGGCTCGTTGGGCGATTACGAGACGGTATATAAATTCGGCAAAAAGGTGGATATGCTGACCATCGAGATTGAGAAGGTAAACGTAGATGCGCTGGAACAACTGGCAAAAGAGGGCGTACTGGTTTATCCGCAGCCGCGCATTATCCGCCTCATCCAGGATAAAGGCTTGCAGAAACAGTTTTTTAAAGAAAACGATATACCTACAGCTGAGTTCCAGATCATTTCATCGCCAGAGCAATTAAACAACAGTCATATCCCGTTCCCATATATCCAAAAGCTACGCCGCGACGGCTACGATGGTAAAGGCGTTTATAGAGTTGTTGATGAATCCTATCTTCCAAATGCGTTTAAAGAACCAAGCCTGATTGAGCGCTTGGTTGATTTTGAAAAGGAAATAGCAGTAATAGTTGCCCGGAACGAGGATGGCGAAATAAAAGCTTTCCCAATGGTGGAAATGGAATTTAATCCACAGGCCAACCTGGTAGAATTTCTGATCGCCCCTTCTACCCTTCCGTTTGAGGTGCATCAGGAAGCCGAGCGTATTGCCAAACGTGTGGCTGAATGCCTGAATATAGTTGGTTTGCTGGCAGTAGAAATGTTCCTTGACAGAAATGGGAAAATACTGGTAAATGAGCTGGCGCCACGACCGCATAACAGCGGTCATCAAACCATCGAAGGAAATGTGGTCTCGCAATTCGAGCAGCATTTACGTGCCATATTCAATCAACCCTTAGGAGATACTGCCTGTCTTAATAATGCCATCATGATCAATGTATTAGGTGAGGCAGGCTATGAAGGACCGGCGATATACAAGGGTATTGAAGATGTGTTAAAATGCCCGGGTGTTTATATACATTTATATGGAAAAGCCTTAACCAAACCTTTTCGTAAAATGGGCCACGTTACAATAGTGGATATTGACAGGGATAAAGCCATTGAAAAGGCAAGGTTTGTGCAGAAGACTTTGAAAGTGATAAGCTGAGCACTTATGCATCAATGAAAAAAAGCATACTAGTCTTACTGGTCTCAATTTTCACACTAACGGTTTATGGCCAGCATAAACCTAACTATGTCCAAAACATTGCAAACGAGGCTATCGTTTCGTTTCCCGATACACCCAGGATCACAACACACCTAACTAGTGTCGCCTACGAAGTTGCTTACCATGACGTCATTTATTCAGCAAGCAGTTATGGCGTCGAAGAGGGCTCCGTTGACTTTTTGTACAGAAACTTTGCTAGCTCATTATACAGGGAATCAATAGCAAATTTTCTTAAAACCATTCATGGTAAATTAATTTACAAAAAAGAAATAACCGTAGACGGGGTTAAAGGTGTGGAATTTGAGTGTCATAGCACCCAGGATACTGTTGGATATTACCTTTATTACCGCACTTTTTATTATAATAAAAAGTTGATTAGCGAGGGGATGTGGTTTAGCCAACCTGTTCAAAGGAATGATGAGCGTTTAAATTCCTTTTTTAGTACCTTTAAATTTACAGGCCGGGCAAAGCACAATTCGGTTTGGAGCGACAAAACCCTGGTCATTAAAGGTGTTAAATACGCGTTTGTAATTATTTTAATAATAACCCTTATTATCGGATCGATCATATTTATTGCCAGACGATCCTCAAAAAAGTCAATCAAGAATGAATAACCAACCTAAAATAGGCATCATCATGGGTAGCAAATCTGACCTTAACGTGATGCAGGACGCAGCCGATGTTTTAAAAGAATTAGGTGTCCCTTACGAGATCACCGTAGTATCAGCCCACCGCACACCCGAACGCATGTTTAGCTACGCCAAATCAGCTGCTGATCGCGGTTTGAAGGTCATTATAGCCGGAGCCGGTGGTGCCGCACATTTGCCGGGCATGGTCGCTTCGTTAACTCACCTGCCTGTAATTGGCGTCCCTGTAAAGTCAAGCAATTCCATCGATGGCTGGGATTCTATCCTATCCATTCTGCAAATGCCTAATGGCATTCCTGTGGCAACAGTAGCCCTCAATGCCGCTAAAAATGCCGGTATTCTGGCAGCCCAGATCGTATCAACAGCAGACGAGTATATTGTAAAAAACCTGATCGATTACAAAGAAAATCTCAAGAAAAAAGTAGAGGAATCGGCAAGGGAGATGGAGGGATAGTCAGGAAGTCGGCAAGTCAGCATAAGTCCGTAAGATCTTTTATGGTTGCCGATAATTTCTTTCCGACTTACTGTCTTCCGGACTCGAATCAATTCATATCCGGATTCTCGGGAAAATTGGCGATGTGGGCATAGCGCTGTCCCATACTTATAATTACCTGCCGCCAGATGTTCTGATCATCATGAGAGAATATAATGTCGGGCGTAAATTTATCGGTCACTATCCAGGTATCCTCGGCAATCTCGTCATCAAGCTGGCCGGGTGTCCAGCCCGAATAGCCGGTAAAAAACCGTATTTCGCTATCGGTTAATTGATAATTGGTTACCAGGGTTTTTACGGTATCAAAGTTACCACCCCAATAGATACCATTTGCTATTTCGATACCGTCTTCGATTTTTTCCGGGCAGCGGTGAATAAAGTGCAATGTATCCTCCCCCACAGGTCCACCAATATAAACAGGCATTTCTGAGTAAGGCAGCTCGGGCAAAAGATCACCAAGCATGTATTCACTCTGATGATTCAACACAAACCCCATAGAACCCGTACTTCCGTATTCCGTTAGCAGTATTACCGACCGCTTAAAATTGGGGTCGATCATAAAGGGTTCAGATATCAGTAAACGTCCCGACTCAGGTGAAATAGTACTTAGCATAAACAATTAATATATAATTAGGGGTAACATATAAACGTAAAACTAGATGCATTTGTTAAATTAAAAAATACCTAGTTAATATACGGTACAATTAATTTGTAAGTTTGCAATAATGAACCCAAAAGATATAAAAGATATACGAAGCGAATACCTTTCGGCCTCTTTATCTGAAAAAGATACGAATTCTGATCCAATAAAACAATTCGAAAAGTGGTTTAACGAAGCTTTGAAGGCGGAAGTTGCCGAACCAACGGCAATGACGCTGGCGACTGCAACTTCCGATGGCCGGCCATCTGCAAGAATTGTATTATTAAAAGGTTTTGATGATAACGGCTTTGTTTTTTACACTAATTACCTTAGCCGCAAAGGAAAAGAAATTGCAAAAAATCCGCTGGGGTCACTCCTTTTCTATTGGATTAGTCTGGAACGACAAGTACGCATTGAAGGCACAATCGAAAAAATCAGTAAAGAGGAATCTGACGAATATTTTCATAGCCGTCCGCGTGCCAGTCAGTTAGGCGCTATTGCTTCGCCACAAAGCCAGGAGATCGGCGATCGCGAAATTTTGGAAAGTAAATTCAATGAGGCAGAAACACAATACGCAGATAAAGAGATACCAAAACCATCTTACTGGGGTGGATATATTTTGAAGCCAAGACTGATCGAGTTCTGGCAGGGAAGAAGCAGCAGGCTGCATGACCGTATCCTCTACAAAAAAATTGATAACAAAACCTGGAAGAAAGTACGCCTGGCACCATGAACCTCGAAGAGATCAAATCCATTCTTATTCAGAAATTCGGTGAAAATATTATTGTTGGTGAAGAAACAACAGGTTTGCAGCCTGCTCTGTTAATCGATCCAGACCGAATAGCCGGTGTATGCCTGGAGTTGCGCGATAATCCACAAACTTATTTTGATTTTCTTTCCTGTCTCAGCGGAGTCGATTATGGTGTCGAAGAAAATCGGTTCGGAGTAGTTTATCACCTGGCATCTATACCCTATCAAACTCAACTGACTTTAAAAATCAGCAAAGAAAATAACCGGGATTTGGATAATTTGCCATCTTTTCCAACTATCTCATCTGTTTACCGCTCAGCCGACTGGCATGAGCGTGAAGCATTTGATATGGAAGGGATATTCTTTGAAGGCCACCCTGATCTGCGGCGTATCCTTATGCCAGACGACTGGGAAGGGTACCCTTTAAGAAAAGACTATAAAACAGCGGAATATTATAAAGGAATAAAAATAGATTGATCGCACTTTGAACATCACAAACTCAAAATACGAAGAAGCATTAGAACGCTACAACAAGAAGATTACGGAGGCCTCCGCTCAGGAAATGGTGCTGAATATGGGTCCGCAGCATCCGTCAACACATGGTGTTTTGCGGCTGGAGCTGATCACTGATGGCGAAATTGTAAAGGAAGTAATCCCCCACATGGGTTATCTGCACCGTTGTTTTGAGAAGCACGCTGAGTCGTTAACCTACCAGCAGACTATACCTTTCACTGACCGCATGGATTACCTCGCATCCATGAACAACAGTCATATCTGGACGATGGGCGTTGAACGGATGATGGGCATCGATAAAGATATTCCAAAACGTATTGAATATATCCGTGTACTGGTTTGCGAACTCAACCGTATTGCTTCCCACCTCATTGCTATCGGGACCTACGGCATTGATATTGGTGCCTTTACTCCTTTCTTATGGTGTTTCAGGGACAGAGAGCATATTATGGGCATGCTGGAATGGGCTTCAGGCTCACGAATGCTCTATAATTATATATGGGTGGGTGGTTTGTTTTATGATCTTCCTGTTGGTTTCGAGGAGCGTTGTCGTGAATTTGTGGATTACTTCAAACCAAAATTAACCGAGCTTAATGATCTATTGACCAACAACCAGATATTCATCAGTCGTACTGCAAATGTGGGCGTGTTACCCATGGATGTGGCTATCAACTATGGCTGTTCAGGACCCATGCTGCGTGGTTCGGGTTTAAAATGGGATCTGCGTCGCATTGACGGGTATTCCGTTTATCCTGAATTGGAGTTTGAAGTTCCGGTAGGCGCAGGCGAAATGGGCACTGTGGGGGACTGCTGGGATCGTTATAAAGTGCGTGTGGATGAAGTGGCACAATCGCTTAGAATTGTTGAGCAATGCCTTGACCGCCTACAAAAAGAATTAAAACGCACTCCCGATTTTGATCCGCGGGCTAAAATGCCGAGAAAGTTGGTACCTAAGCCCCAAGATTTTTATATAAGAGGTGAAGGTGCCAAGGGCGAGCTGGGTTTTTACTTTATTCATCAAAAAGTAAAAGCAATAGATAAAACCGGTAATATAAGATATGATGATACGGAAATTCCACTCCGTGTAAAATCCCGCGGACCGAGCTTCTGCAACTTGTCAGTGCTACCAGCCATCGCGAAAGATGTTATGATAGCCGACCTGATCGCCATTATCGGTTCAATAGATTTCGTATTAGGCGAAGTAGATCGTTGATGTGAAGGTTATTTGATTTGATAATTTGAAAATGACTTGCATAAAAAATGCCCTGTAAAAGAGCATTTTCACTATTAAATATTTTAATTTTCAAATTAATATACTTTCACCATAAACACATATGGCTTAATCTTTTTAACCTGTTGCTGACGGGTAAGATTAGCTAAAGTGTTCTCTGTGTTTAAAACAGGAATTTTGGTCAGCGAATCTTCCGGGATGTTTTTAATCGCATTCAATAAGTAACCCGATTTAAGTGCAAAATGCACCCCTTCCAAACGGGTTTCTTTAGCCTTTACTATACCTATCACATTTCCTTTGCTATCCAGCAATGGGCCGCCACTATTTCCCGGGTTGATCGGAACCGATATTTCATAATCCAGCGTATCACCGTTCAAACCGTTCGCTGAAGTTAGCCTGCCATCGCCATACACAGGAGAATCCTGTGGAAAGCCAAAGGTGAACACATTTTCAGCTAAATCACTCTCTGAACGTTTAAAGGTATAAGGGACTTGTCCCAGGTTTTTGAACGAACTGTCAACCACCTTTAAGATAGATACATCACTTTGCGGATCATTATAAATTACTTTTACTTTATATGATCTTCCGGCAACATCCTGAACGTATACAGAATCGGCCCCGCTGATTACGTGATAACTTGTTGCAATCAGTCCATTCGAAGTAATTGCAAATCCGGTACCACGGTATTTATCTGACGGCAATGGCCTTTGAGCCGACTTGATATCATTAATGGATTTGATGATCTTTTTGTTTGAGTTATTCAGGATATCAACCTTCCGCCCCAACTCAGTATACGAATTATTGTTATTTAAATAGCCGGAAAAAAACAGGGTAGCTAATACCGCAATAATAGCGATAGAAGCAGCCACCGATATTTTTGAATGATGGTGCCTCCACAATTGCACTATCCACGACGGATGAGCGGTTACCTCGTCGGCTATTGCATGTACGTCTATCTCCTGATGGATGGCATTCAAACGTTTTTCAAGCGCTACCCGCTCACCATATTGCCTTAACAACGCAGTGAATTGCTGGTGTTCAACAACACGGCTGTCAATTTCAGCGTTCTCACGGCGAAGTTGCTCAAACGCATTACGCTCTTCGGCGGTCATCTCGCCATTGAGGTAGCGTTCAATTGCTTCTATAAGTTGCTCGTCTCTCATTTCTTTGCTCCTTTATTTCTGCTGAAAAAATAACTTCTTCAGCCTTTGCAGGCATTTATATTTCTGTGTTTTGGCATTATCCGCATTGGTATAACCAAAACTCTCACAGATCTCCTGCATCGATCTGTTGTGGATATAAAAATCCTCTATGATAGTTTTGCAAGGTTCGCCCAGCAGCTGCAGGGCACTTTGCATTTTAGTAAACTGAATATCCCGTTCTCCCTGCTCTTCTACTTCACTCTCTACGGGCAAGTGCTCATGAAAATCATGAATATCGCCACCGTATCGGTTCATCTGGCTCAGTCTTTTTAACCAAAGCCGCCTGCAAACCGAATAAATAAATGTCTTTAGCTTGCTGTTAAGCTCAAAATCACCTTTTTTTACTTTATTATAAAGAACAATGATCGCCTCCTGGTATATATCCTTCGCGTCGTCCGGCGTTCCGTTGTTATTTAGTATCAGCTGCATCACCATCGGAAAATAGGCTACATACAGCCTTCTTATCGCATTTTCCGAGTTATTTAGGATCCCAAAAACAATCTCGCTGTCGGTTGGTATTGAACTCTTTGATTCTGTATTCACTATTAATACTATTTAAGCGAAATTGTAACCCATTAATTGCAAATTATTTAAAAACAAATTTAAAAGTATTGCCGTTATCTGCTTGTGCTCAACATACCATTTTTAATTCAATCCATTAAATAATTCATCATCAACATGAAAAACATTAGTAAATTAACTTTAGCCGTCCTGATTACCGGTTCATTTGCCGCTTGTAAAGGCACCCATTCAACCAGCACTACCGATACCACCAAGGTAGTCGATTCAACTAAAACAACCGTGGTTGATACAACCAAAAAAGCTCCGATGACAACAGATACAACTAAAAAGGATACGACCAAAAAGCCGTAATGTTTGAGCTATTAATTCTGTTCGATCGTAAAAGGTAACCCGTTTCTGGGCTGCCTTTTTTTATATTTTTTTGCCGGGTTACCTTTCCTGATTTTGCTGTATCAATGCAAAACTTTAAACATTAAATCATGAAAACATCATTAAAAATCGGGGTACTGGCAGTGGCATTTATGTTCTCAATTTCCTCATGTTCATCATGCGTGAGTAAAAACAAAAGCGGCTCGGAAGAAAAAATAGACACTCCTAAAACGACAATCGATACGACCCAAAAAACAATAGATACAACCGGCAGAGCCGGGAGAGAACCGGTAAAGAAAGATAGTTTGAAAAAATAGCAACCAATTTAAATACGTGTTATAGTTTGGGGGTGGTTCCACAGCAGCGGGCTGCCCCTTTTTATTGTTACCCCGGATATTTTATCAATCTGACAAATAATTTAATATTTTTTTAAAAAATGTAGGGTTACCTTTTCTGATTTGCTGTATTAATGCTAAACATTAAACAAACTTTAACATGAAAAATTCGTTCAAAATTGGTTTCTTAGCTCTTGCTATCGCTGTTTCTGCTGCTGCTTGCAAAGGTAGCTCATCTGCTTCATCTGCTGACTCAGCTAAAGCTGATACTGCAAAACCTGCTGCTGTAGATACTGCTAAAAAAGACACTACTAAAGCTGCTGTTGACACTGCAAAAAAAGACACTACTAAAAAGAAATAATTTCTGAACAGTACTAATTCATTTTAGTTTCTGTACTGATTATTAGTTTTTTATACTTTTTTTGAAGGTAATCTATAATTTTTTGAAAATTACGGGTTACCTTTTTTCATTTATGGTATTAATAGGCAAAACTATTAATCACTTATTTAAAAAAACTAAAATGAAAAATTCATTCAAAATCGGTTTCTTAGCTTTAGCTATCGCTGTTTCTGCTGCTGCTTGTAAAGGTAAAGGTGGTTCAGGATCTGCTGACTCTGCTAAGATGGCTGACTCAGCGAAAATGGCTGACTCAGCGAAAATGGCTACAGACACTGCTAAAAAAGACACTAGCAAAATGAAAATGTCTGCTGACACCACTAAAAAAGACACTACTAAAAAGAAATAATCCTTTTTAGTTTGAAAAAGAAAGCGCTCCCGGGTTTGCCAGGGGGCGCTTTTGTTTTTACTTCCTGGTGAACAAAGAGATAATCCAGATAATGATGATCACGACCACCAGTATCGCGATCACCCCAACTGCCACCCCCGCTTTAAATATGCCCGTAATAACCGAGCAGCTGCTTAGGGCAAATAATACCATTGTCAGCAGCAATAAGTTTAGCTTTTTCATAGATAGATTTGTTCTGATAATTACAAATGAAGTTGCTTTAAAGTTTGGTTAGACTGGTGATATCCATTTTATTGGTTTGAATCTTTATAGCTACCACCACTAATACAATCCACAAACAAAATCCCTAAATTGCCCCCGCATATTACCATCAATGAATACTGCTTTACTATCCGTTAATCATGCTTCCCTTAAACTGGGTAATACGTTGGTTTTTTCAGATCTGAACTTTATTATAAATCGTGGCGAGCATTGGGCGGTCGTTGGTGAAAGCGGATCTGGTAAAAGCGCATTATTACAAACCATTGCGGGCAAGCTCCATATTTCTGCGGGCGATATCCAATATAATTTTCATGAAGATTATTTGAAGGAGCATCGTTCCGGCCAGGCACACCTTACATTTCATAAACTAATAGGCTTTGTTGAACAACGACACCATTTCCGAAACTTGTCAAACATCAGCGATTTTTATTATCAGCAGCGTTATAACTCATCTGATTCGGAAGACGCTTTGACAGTTGAGGAATACCTGGGTGCAATCAAACATTACTCAGAGACTATCGGCTATTGGGATTTGCCAAGAGTATTGCAAAGGCTTAATTTGAATGCTTTAAGATCCAAGCAACTGATCAAATTATCTAACGGCGAAACCAAACGCCTTTTGATCGCGGCAGCGTTGATAAAAAACCCGTTGATATTGCTGTTAGATAATCCATTAACAGGGCTCGATGTACAGACCCGTGCAGAGTTTAATCAGATCATTGCTGCTATTATTTCATCAGGGATATCAGTCATTATGGCGACATCGCCTTTTGAGATCCCGGACGCTATAACCCATGTAGCTGTACTTAAAGATGGGCTTATAAACCAACAAGTACCAGCAAAAGAGTTTGATGCATCTTGCTTTGCTCAGGTCGACAAGGGCAAACTGGATTTGGAAGAATTATCGGCGCTCTTAAATATGACCACTATCCCATCCTACGAATGGATAGTGAGAATGAACAACATCAACATTACCTATAGCGAAAAGGAAATTCTGAAAAATATAGACTGGCAGATCAAACAAGGAGACCGATGGGCGTTATTAGGACCAAACGGTGCTGGCAAATCCACCTTGTTGAGTCTGGTTAATGCGGATAACCCGCAAGCGTATGCCAACGATATTATTCTTTTCGACCGCAAACGCGGCACAGGTGAAAGCATCTGGGATATTAAAAGTAAAACCGGTTTTATATCACCTGAACTATACCAATATTTCCCCACAGATAACAGTTGCCTGCAGGTGATCGAATCGGGTTTTTATGATACGATGGGATTATTTCGTCCGAGCGATCCGAAAAAATCGGCAATTGCTTTGCGATGGATGAAAGCTTTGGAGATCGACCGTTATGCTCGGGTGTTATTGAAAAACATTCCCGCAAGTGTCCAAAGGCTATGCTTACTGGCTCGTGCACTCATTAAAAATCCAACGCTGTTGATATTCGACGAGCCCTGCCAGGGAATGGACCTGCACCAGCAATTGCATTTTAAAATGCTGGTTGATACTATTTGCGAACTGAGTAATGTCACGCTGATCTACGTAACCCATTACCAAAACGAAATACCGGATAGTGTGGATAAGGTGCTGCGATTGGATAAGGGAAAAGTAGTTTGAATACGATCATAGGATTGATAAGATTATCATGATTTTGCAACAAGATCATCCTGTCAATCGCTTAATCTGTTTAATCGTATTCACCTTTCCCCTCCTACTTTGTATCTTTGCTACCATGAATACAGCCGATCTGCTGCAACGCGCGTCGAATTTTGATTTCCTAAGTATTGAGGAAGGCGTTCATTTATATCATCATGCTCCAACTTCTGAGCTGATGTTTGTGGCTAACGAACTGCGTAAAAAGCAGGTTCCGCATGGTAAAGTTACCTGGCAGATAGACCGGAATGTGAACACCACCAATGTTTGCATCGCCAACTGCAAGTTTTGCAATTTCTTCCGTCGTCCAGGGCATGAGGATAGCTATATCACAGATATAGAAACCTATAAAATAAAGATCGAGGAAACTTTCCGTTATGGAGGCGATCAGCTGTTACTTCAGGGAGGACATCACCCTGATCTTGGATTAAAATTCTATGCTGGTCTGTTCAGGCAGCTAAAAGAATTATATCCCACCTTAAAATTACATTCATTAGGTCCGCCGGAGATTGCTCATGTGGCAAAGCTGGAGAATATGAACCATATTGATGTACTCAGTGAACTAAAAGCAGCCGGTCTCGATTCGCTGCCCGGTGCTGGTGCAGAGATATTGAATGACCGTGTGCGTCGCTTAATTTCCAAAGGCAAATGTGGTGGTAAAGAATGGCTGGATGTGATGCGTGCCGCCCATAAGATCAACCTGCCAACTTCGGCTACCATGATGTTCGGTCATATTGAAACTATCGAAGAACGGTTTGAACACCTGGCTTGGATACGCGAAGTCCAGGCTGAAAAACCTGAGGGTCATTACGGGTTTATTGCCTTTATACCGTGGCCATTCCAGGATGATGGTACTTTATTGCGTAAAGTTCGCGGCATAACCAGCAATGTCTCGGGTGATGAATATATCCGCATGATTGCACTAAGCCGCATCATGCTACCGAATGTCAAAAATATACAGGCATCGTGGCTTACAGTAGGTAAACAAGTGGCCCAGATATGCCTCCATGCCGGTGCCAACGACTTTGGCTCCATCATGATCGAGGAAAACGTAGTATCCGCTGCAGGTGCACCACATCGTTTTACGGCCAAAGGCATTCAGGATTCTATCAGAGAAGCAGGTTTCGTGCCGCAATTGCGTACCCAAAAATATGAGTGGCGTGAAATCCCCGCGCAAATAGAAGAACAGGTTATTAACTATTAATTACGAACAGAGCCGGGAGTCAAGAATCAAGAGACAGAAAAGGCCCAGCTTTTCACTGACAAAATACTAGTCTTGGATCTTGTATCTTAGTTCTTGAGTCTAAAAAGAAAGGCCGGTTACTCTCGCAGTTTCCGGCCTCTACATCTACCTATGAAAAACAGCCCTTTGTGGGGGTCGCATAATATAAGCCAAATCTTGTGCCACATTTTAGTAAGTCTGCTTTTTGCTATAAAATAAGTTAACCATTACTTTATTTATTAATTGACTGTGGAATTAATTTCCACCACGTATTGCATTTTTTTCCTCAATGTTTGCTTTTCCATCAAAAATTTTCCCCAATTGTGAAAATCTATCCGGAATAAGTTTATGAGGCATTAACTATCTGCACTAAACATATCTTTTTGCATATTTGAATTTTAAAGAGTAACTAATAAATGGAGAATCCCGAACTATATATCGAAGCACTCATTTTTTCTTCTGAACAAAGTATCCGGCTTGAAGAGATTATGTACTGCCTTCAATCAGCATTTGAGCGTGATTTTTCCAAAGAAGAGGTTATACTGAACCTGGATAAAATTATAAAGAAATACCAGGACGATAATTTCGCAATCGAATTGGTTCATATCTCGAATGGATACCAATTCCTCACCAAAAAGCAATATCACCCCGTTATCAGCTTGTTGCAATTACAGCGTTCAAAAAAGAAGCTGAGCCCGGCTGCATTAGAAACTCTGGCTATCATTGCCTACAAGCAATCGGTAACCAAACTGGAGATAGAACAGATACGCGGAGTTAACAGCGAATACTCTATTCAAAAGTTGTTGGAAAAGGAATTGATTACCATAGTTGGGAAGTCTGATACCGTCGGCAGGCCTATTTTATATAGCACAAGTCAACAATTTATGGATTACTTTGGTATAAATGACCTGAACGAATTACCTCAAATAAAAGAGTTTACAGATAGCTCCACTTCAATAGGCGAACAAATAGAATAATTTTTAAATGTATTTTCTTTGAAAATGATTTTAATTATTTTTGAGATAGCAATTGCAGCAGCCAAAATTGATGGCAATTGCATTTGAATTGATTTAAATTTTTCTTGATTAATATTTTTTAAACAGATCGTCGCAATGGGAACGCCAAAAAAACCAGTTAAAAAAACGACCGCTCCGAAAAGCCCGGCCGCTAAGAAACCGGATGGCAAGTCATCTGATTTGCCTGCGAAAAAAAGGATTATAGATGATGATGACGATGAAGATTTTGATATGCCTCTTGACGACCTTGGAAGATATGAATCTTTTGAGGGGTACGATGAAGACGACGATTATTAATAATTAATAGCTATTTTTGAGCATATTAAATTGAGAGCATTCAGAATTAATCTGGATGCTTTTTTATATGCATATTTCATCGGCCAGCATGAAAATTATTGAGGTTAAGACAAAAACAGATAAAAAAGCATTTTTAGACGTAGCCCGGATAATTTACAAAGATGATAAAAACTGGATATGTCCCCTGGATAATGATATAGAAGCAGTATTTGACCCGGAGAAAAACCCTTTCTTTAAGCATGGCCAATGCACGCGCTGGATCCTGACGGATGACAATGGCCATCTGATCGGGCGCGTTGCAGCATTCATTAACGAAAAAAAAGCATATAACTACGAGCAGCCCACAGGCGGCATGGGCTTTTTTGAGTCTATTAATAATGAGAACGCTGCATTCCTGCTATTTGACACCGCAAAGGATTGGCTTAAAGCGCGCGGCATGAAAGCTATGGACGGCCCCATCAATTTTGGTGAAAACGATAATTTTTGGGGATTGCTTGCCGACGGCTTTGTACCTCCCTCTTATGGAATGAATTATAACCCGCAGTATTATCTTAGTTTCTTTGAAAAATATGGTTTTAAAACTCAATATGAGCAGATTACTAACCATGTAGATGCCCACAAACCTTTTCCTGAAAGATTTACAAAAATCGCCGAATGGGTGGCCCAAAAGCCTGGTTATGAATTCAAACACCTGAAAGCATCGCAAATAGAAAAGTTTGCGGAAGACTTTATGGAAATCTATAACGATGGCTGGAAAGACTTTGAAAATTTTGTGCCGATCGTCAAAGCGACCATACTGGAAAGTTTCAGGAAGATGAAACCTTTGATGGATGAAAATCTGATCTGGTTTGCTTACGTAAACGGAGAACCAGCTTCATTTGTGGTGATCTTACCTGACGCCAACCAGATGATCAAAGGATTGAATGGCAAGCTTAACCTTTTAGGGAAACTCAAATTTCTGTACAATAAATGGAAGGGAGTAAAAAGAATGCGGGCTATTGTAATGGGTACCAAGCAAAAGTACCAGAAGCATGGTTTGGAGTCGGGTTTGTTTATTAAATTGAAAGAATATGTACTGCCTTTGAAGCAATATGATGAACTGGAGTTATCATGGGTAGGTGATTTTAACGACAAAATGATAGCCCTCCACCATAGTATGGGTGGCGTATTTGGGAAGAAACATTTAACGATGCGGTATATTTTTGGTTAGGCCAGGCAAGTAGGGTTAAGCTGCTGCAACTTATGCAGTAGCTTTTGAATGCCTTAACTCTTCAAATAATTCAATTACTTTCTTTTGCAAGTCGATAACTTCTGAATCTCGATCCATCAATTTTTTATTAACTACTTCCAACTCATTAATAAATTTCTGATCGTGCTCTTCGTCATTAAAGGTAAGCAATTGCACCACAGTCATGTCAAACAAGATCGCAATTTGCTCCAGGCGGGACAAATTGATATCAGTTATGCCTGTTTCTATTTTAGAAAAAGCAGGAATTGAAATGTCAAGCTTTTTAGCTACATCTTCCTGACTCCAGCCCTTCTGGTGGCGGAGTAATCTGATCTTTTTTCCGAGTGCTTTCATGTTTTTTTGTTTCTTTAGATAAGGTTTTTCTCAGTAGTTAATAAAGTTACAATAAAAAAATTAATATTAAGCTTATTATTTATAATATTTTTTTGACAATTTCTGCAAATCAATTCCGCCAAAATTTCCCGAGCTCATCATAAGCAGGTTGGTGTTGTCTATTTCAATGTTTTCGAGGTATTCCTCTAATACCGATGGATCATTATAAAACATTAAATCATTTCTTGAGAACGCATCTTTCACTGTTTCAGCCGGATATGGCTCCATCTTTTTCTGCTCAAACGTCTTTTTATCGATAAAAACAATCACCACATCGGCCTGATCCATCGCATGAGCATACTCATTGAGGAAATCTTTATTCAAACTGCTGAAAGTATGAAGCTCGATACAAGCGACTAATCTTCTGTCAGGAAATTGAGAACGCACCGCATGAATAGTAGCTTTTAGCTTGGAAGGTGAGTGTGCGAAGTCCTTAAAAAAGCTCGAACTTTCGTTTTTACCCATTAGCTCAAGCCTGCGTGCTGCACCTTTGAAAGTAGTAATTTGAGTATAAAAATCTTCTGAATTTATACCCAGGCTCCCACATACCAACCTGGCAGCTTCAATATTCAACAGATTATGCTCACCAAAAACCAGCAAAGGATATTCCTTCTTATTATTTATAATATTTGTAATACCATTTTTAATATTATAATCCGGCAAATGATAAGGTATTTTTTCTACTTTGGATTGATCCTTTTTAACCAGGTCATTTAAAACCTCATCTGTTTCGCTGTATATCAGTTTCCCGTTAGGCTGTATGGTTTCGATAAAAACCCGGAATTGATCTACATAATTCTCAAACGTCGGGAATACATTAATATGATCCCAGGCAATGCCGCTGATCACGCCAATATTGGCCTTATACAAGTGAAATTTAGGCTTTCTGTCGATTGCAGAGGATAAATACTCATCTCCCTCAATTACAATTACCTGCGCTTCATTAGTCAGCTTTACCATGGTGTCGAACCCCTCTAACTGGGCACCAACCAAGTAATCAAACTCTTTGCCGGAGTTCTTCAATACATGTAAAATCATGGAGGTGATGGTAGTTTTACCATGGCTTCCCCCAATTACTACCCGCAGTTTATTTTTTGAGTGCTCATAAATATACTCCGGGTATGAATATATTTTCAACCCCAGTTCCTGTGCCTTTTGCAGTTCCGGGTTGTCGGCACGGGCATGCATGCCCAATATAATGGCGTCGATATCCGTTGTGATTTTCCCCGGAAACCATCCATTATCCTCGGGCAAAAGTCCATACCTTGAAAGTCGCGAAACAGATGGTTCGAAAAGCACATCGTCTGAACCGGTTACTTTAAACCCTTTTTTGTGCAAAGCAATGGCCATATTATGCATGGCACTGCCACCTATGGCTATGAAATGGATCCGCATTAAAAAATATAACTGTTAAGAAAGATTTGACAAATAAACGTAAAATGCTCTTTTCTTTAAAATATATATTTTTTAAGGTTGTGTGGATAACTAAAATCCTATTATTTTAATAATAATACGGGCACAGCACAATGCACCGTTAGCTGCTGAGATACGCTGCCATGTAATAAAGACTGAAAAAAGCTGTATTTGTGCGGCAATGCGATCACCATTTGCGCGTGATGACCTTTAGCGAAGCTCAGAATACCATTAAGGACATCGCTTTCATTATTATAGTAGTAGCGGGGATGGTATTCCTGCAACATTTTATGGAGTACGGTTTCTTCTGCCAATTGTTCCGGATCCGTGTTTTTGTGTTTAGCCGCTTTATCAATATTTACAACCTCCAGTTCAACCTCATGCCTCTGTAAAAGTCTTTTCAAAGGTTCCAGTGGAACAGCATCTTTTACTTTATTAAAATCGCAGGCCATAACTACACGCTTGATCTTTTCATAATGGCAAAGCGGGGGAACTACAATAACAGGCACAGGACTCAGTTTAGCTATATTAATCACATTGCTCCCAATATGACTACTATGAATATTGTCGCTCCCGTTACTCCCCAATATGACTATATCAGCATGAAACTGGTCAATTGTTTCAATAATGGCCCGTACCAACGGTGAGCGGTTGATGCGAATGTGAACAGTAACACCATCACGTACCTGTTTATGTATCCGGTCACGAAGATTTTCCAATTTCTTTGTCCTTTCAATCACCTGTTCTTCTATCTCCTCCTCGCTCGGGATAAGCATATCCGGCGTGGGCAACACACTTTCGTAAACGGACACATGGTAGGAATGCAGCAGGTAAACATCCTTCACATCTGTTTGATTGGTTAATAATGCTGTAAACTCTGCAGCATGAACCGATGTTTCGGAGAAATCAATTGGAACTATATAGGTTTTCATGAGAATAAAATTTAGATCACTCCATTTTGGTCTAAAAGTAAAATGATGTCAAATTTATCAGGTCAGGGTTTATAATTGCCAGTTGCAACACATATTATTTATGTTCATTAATACATGCATTTCACTTTAAGAAATATACAAAATTTCCCTCAATTGTCGAGCTAATGTCAAAACAAATATTTCGGCATAAAGTGTTTTTGTTGTTCTATAAAGAACACCTACCTTTACTGTAATATTTATTATTACAGATGAACGGACGATTTCCTATTGCATTGCATATCCTGACGTTGCTTAGCAAGACGGAGGAGGAATTAATGTCATCTGATTACATTGCGGGAAGTATAAACATCAACCCTGCACTGGCTCGTAAAGAGATCAGCAACCTGCGCAACCTGGGTTTGATTAGCAGCAAGGAAGGGAAAAGCGGGGGCTACACTTTGGCTAAAGCGGCTGAACAAATAACACTTGCTGATGTATATCAGGCTGTAATGAGTCAGCCGGTGCTGGGTGTAGCTAAAAACACACCTAATCCCGACTGCCCCGTAGGCAAACAGATCAATAAAAAGATCGATGAGCTCTATACTGACCTTGATAAAATTTTACTAAAAAAACTGGGTAGTATTACGATTGAAGATTTCGCCAATCAATTCGATTAATTTTTTTTAATATAAACTGTAACATAATTAATTACAATTAAACAAAACCATCATATGAAAATAGCACTTATCGGAGCCACTGGATTTGTAGGCTCAGCCGTATTGAACGAAGCATTGAACCGCGGGCATGAAGTAACAGCCATTGCCCGTGATACCAGCAAAATAACTGCAAAGAACGACAACCTCACCGTAGTAACGGCCGACGTGTATAACATCGACGCACTGGCAAAAGTACTTGCTGGCCATGATGCCGTTGTGAACACTTTTAATGCTGGCTGGACTAACCCTAATTTATACAATGATTTTATCAAGGGATCAGAATCCATCCAACAGGCTGTAAAAATTTCAGGTGTTAAACGCTTGCTTGTAGTAGGTGGTGCAGGCAGTTTAGAAATTGCACCTGGAGTTCAACTGGTAGATACCCCCCAGTTCCCGGCAGAATGGAAAAGCGGAGCTACTGCTGCACGAGATTACCTGAATATTATTAAAAAAGAAAACGACCTGGATTGGACTTTCCTTAGCCCTGCTATACACCTGCATCCGGGTGAGCGTACCGGAGTATTTCGGTTAGGCACCGATCAACCCGTGTTTAACGATAAAAATCAGGCTGAAATTTCTGTGGAAGATATGGCTGTGGCTATTATTGATGAACTGGAGCAAAACCAGTTTATTAAAAAGCGTTTTACACTGGGATATTAATTAAAGAGATGTAGAGATGCGATAAATCGTGTCTCTACGTCTATTATTTTTCAAATCGGGTAGCCACCCAATCTTTGGTTTTTTTATGACTTGTGTAGGTCATTCCATGTTTGGCAGCTTCTTCTTTTATAATATCCAGATCAGGAGATTGATAAAAACCGCTGAAATAGATCTCTCCTCCGCTTTTTAAAACTTCGCCATATCGCGCCATTTGATCAAGGAGAATGTTACGATTGATGTTGGCTAGTATAATATCGAACTGCGCATCAGGTATTGCCTCTTTCGAGCCGCAGATCGCTTTAATGTTGACGATATGATTCAATGCGGAGTTCTCGATCGTGCTTTCATAGCAAACAGGGTCATAATCAATAGCAATGATATTCTTTGCACCAAGTTTGCTTGCCAGGATAGCTAAAATGCCCGTTCCGCAGCCCATGTCCAGTACATCTTTTCCAGCAAAATCAGTATCCAGCATCAGGTCCATCATCATTGAGGTTGTCTGGTGATGCCCGGTACCAAATGCCATTTTAGGGTCGATCACGATTTCCATCGGAAACTCGGCTTTGGGCTGGTGAAAAGTCGCCCTCACATACACCTTATCCCTGATCTGTATTGGCTCAAAGTTGCTTTCCCATACTTCGTTCCAGTTTTTTTGCTGAATAATGTTTACCTCATAACTAAAGCTGAAAATTTCATGGTAAGGCGCGAGATTTTTCTCTAACGCCTCCATATCCAAATCAGCTTCAGGAATATACGCCTTGAAACCATTTTCTACTTCCTCAAAAGTATCAAATCCAATACTAGCAAGCGCATCTATAAGCAGATCCTGCTGGTAACCCTCTGCTGGGTTGGTGGTAAAAAGCAATTCGTAATAATCCATTTTTTTTAGATATCAGATTTGAGACGCAAGATAGGAGGCTTACTCCGCCGGTTGTTCTGCTTCTTCGGTTATTTGCTCCGACTTTTTGGTTAGGAAATATAATACAACCAGGTTTACGGCCCAATATACCAGCTGCACACCGGTCATAAATATGCAAACTTTGATGACATGCCACCGGCTTGATTGCCTGTCCCAGATACAATAGCTGATAAATGCTGCAAAAAGTAAACATATCAGGCAGAGTATCAACACTGAAATAAACTTACCTCTAGTAGATTTGAGAAATACTCTGTTCCACACCGGCACAACGATCAAGTGCTGGGTAAGAACCGCTACCACAAATAACAAAGGCATAAAGTACCTGAAGTAAGCCATAAAGCTCTCTATGGTTCCTTCCCCCAACTCATCTATCCGAAGGGTAAAATAAACCGAGCTAAAGCGCACGGCCAGAAAATACGCTCCGAAACCAATAAAAGGCGGTAAAAGTACTTTTAGCAGGTTCCTCATGATTTAGATATGAGATTTGAGATAGGAGATTTGAGATTTTAACCTGTGATCATTGGGTCTCATATCTCATATCTCACATCTTTAATTAAACGTTTTCGCTATATCGATAAAATCACGCGATTTTAAGGATGCACCGCCGATCAATCCGCCATCAATATCTGGCTGACCAAACAGATCGCCCGCATTTTTAGCGTTACAGCTGCCACCATATAAAATAGTCGTACTATCGGCCAATTCTTGTCCATATTTTTTAGCGATTTCCTTGCGGATAAAAACATGTATCTCCTGTGCCTGAGCTGATGTGGCGGTTACGCCTGTACCAATGGCCCATACAGGTTCGTAGGCCAATACTACCTGACCAAACTGTTCTTCACTTAAATGAAAAACACCTTCTTCCAACTGCGTTTTGATCACATCAAAATGCACATTGGTTTCGCGCTCCTGTAAGGTTTCGCCAATGCAGAAGATCGGTTTTAAGCCATTGGCCAAAGCCGTATCGGTCTTCTTAGCCAGCAATTCGTTAGTCTCTCCAAAATATTGGCGACGCTCTGAGTGGCCCAAAATCACATATTCAGCGCCGGTTGAATGGATCATTTTAGCAGATGTCTCGCCGGTATAAGCGCCTGATTCGGCCTGATGAGCATTTTGAGCACCTACAGAAACTTTAATATTACCTTTTGCCAATTGTACCAGGCTATGCAGGTGAATAAACGGGCTGCATACCACAATGTGCTGTTTACCGGTTACCTCGTCGTGTGCCATGTTTACGACTTCTGAAAACAAAGACAAACCTTGCTCATAGTCCATGTTCATTTTCCAGTTCCCGGCGACAATTTTTTTTCTCATGATTAATTTATATTGATTGTTTTAGTGTGTTGTTGTTAATTAAAGTCCGATGTGCCTGTATTCATTAGTAAGTTCAAAAACCGTCTTCAAAATATTCCGCTCTACATCATCAAATTTACGGTGATCACGGCGGGCAAATACCTTTTCCATTGTTTCAAAAGCTTTTTTTGGGCTGTAGGTTTCAAATCCATGCGGCCCTCCCCATGAAAAGTCCGGAACGAAATTACGTGGGAAGCCTGCTCCGAAAACATTGGCGCTCACACCTACTACTGTTCCTGTATTAAACATGGTGTTAATAGCGCATTTGGAATGATCAGCCATAACCAGTCCGCAAAACTGCAAGCCTGTAGCACGAAACCGCTGCGAGGTATAATCCCAAAGCTTTACTTCGGCATAATTATTCTTCAGGTTCGAGTTATTGCTGTCAGCGCCGATATTGCACCACTCTCCCATTACTGAGTTCCCCAGGTAGCCTTCGTGTCCTTTGGATGAATAACCCCAAATCACAGAATTATTGATCTCACCACCAACGCGGCAATATGGGCCAACTGTAGTGCCTCCGTATATATTCGTTCCCATCTTCACCTGTGAGTTATTACACAAGGCGAACGAACCGCGAATGTGCGTTCCTTCCCAAACCTCCGTAGTCTTAGCCAGGTAGATTGGCCCGTTAGTAGTATTAAAAGATGAACATTCGGCAACTGCACCTTCTTCAGCAAAAAAATCATTACCAATAATGGTATTGGTTGAACTGATAGCAGCACTGCTGCGACCCTTGGTAAGCAACTGGAAATCCTTTTTCAGCTCGGTATCATTGTTCCTGAAAATATCTTCAGGGTATTTGATTACTATAGGTGAACCGTTGTAATCTATTGTTCGGTCAAATTGGGCTTTGTCGTCGAAAGTTTTCGCAGCACTTTCTGAGAGCCTAACCGCTATTAGTCGCCCGTCAAGTTTTAACGCTTCTCCGGTTTTTAATTTATTGATAGCCTCCAGCAACTGCTCATCAGGACAAACGGCACCGTGAATAAATAAATTTTCAGATTGAATGTCAATCGGGAACTTGACGCTTAAATAAGACTGGGTATGATAGGAGAAATCTTGTTTCAGGTATTTCGCCCACTTTTCGGCGATCGTCAGGATGCCCAAGCGCAGATCGGCCACGGGGCGGGTATATGTTAAAGGCAGTAATGTTTGGTATGCATTACCATCAAATAAAATAATTGCCATGGCGCAAAAATAAAAAAAGTCCCCCGATGTACCGGGAGACCTGTAAATAATTTATCACGAAGCTAAAATTACTTTTTAGCGTAACGGGTACGGAATTTATCGATACGTCCTGCTGTATCTACCAGTTTCATTTTACCGGTATAGAACGGGTGAGATGTATGAGAAATTTCTAATTTCACCAGTGGATATTCGTTGCCATCTTCCCATTTTACTGTTTCGCGGGTATCGATGCATGATTTTGTTAAGAAAGAATAGTCGTTTGACATATCTTTAAAAACAACTAATCTATAGTTTTTTGGATGCAAATCTTTTTTCATCGTTTATGGTTCTCCTAAAAGAGGTGCAAATATATCATTATTAATCAAAACTAAAAAGCAAAAAATAAAAAAGGTCTTTTATCCTCCTCCGGCTCCCCTGAGATCAGGGAAGAAGATATCTATTCTGCTAAATTTTCATTCAATCATAATCTAATAATTCTCTCTCTAAACTTAGGGAGAGTTATCCGGCGAAGCGTCGACAGAGTGGGTAAAATACGGCTGAAAAAATATTTTAAAATATTTTCAAAAAAGTATAACCTTCTGTAAAACGCCTGCGTATAACTACGTGGTTAATAAATAAAAGATTAAATATTTTTAATTGGTTTGAAGAATGGTTAAAATCCCCGGTAGTGAATGGCCGGGGATTTTTATTTTATCTATACCTATAACCTGCTCCGTTCCTCCCCTGCTCCGCTGTCTCTTTTCTGCTGATTTTTGTTCCCTGTTGAGCCAAACGGACGATAATAAGTAAGCTTGATAATAGGCGTAATTCGCGATTCTCCATAATAAATTACATGTACTTTGCTGTTAAAGGCATCCGTAGTAAGCATACCTAAGTCGCTTTTATAACTCCCCGATCTGAAGACATCCGTAACCGACAGCTTCAAACTGCCATTGCCAAGCTGTTTCTTTACACCCAGGTTAACTACAGCATTACCGTAAGCCCGCCAATTGGCGTCATAAGTTGGCGAATAGTGATAGCCGGATAACTCGGCGGAAAGCCCATGCTGAAATTTAAAGTTCTCGCTGAAATTAAATGAGCCGGCCAGAAAAGTCTTCTCAAAATGCTGGGGAGTGAATGATATCTTGTATTGTCTCAGTCCCCCGGTAAGAGTATAATTCATGTCCCACCAATCGCTGATTTTGACCGGTATGGTTGCCTGCAGGGTAATTGAATTCCGCCAATCCGCATTTTCAGGCCGCAGATAAACCACTCCTTTTACCGGCCCGGTTGTAACCTGGGTTCCCAAAATAGGATCATCATCGCGGCTGAACAATAAGGAAAACAGGTAGTCATGATAATTATAGCCTAATTTAAGGTTACGCGTTATGGCAGGCTTCAACAGAGGGTTTCCTGTAAAAACCGATACTGGGTCGTTATAGCTGACGTAGGATGTGAGGTCGTTGTACGACGGTCTTGTGATGCGTTCCGTATAAGACAGATTCCATGATGAATTATTGTTTATTTTTCGGGTAAAGAACACCGAGGGAAAAAGCCGGCCCAGTTTGCGATCCACCCTGTAGTTGGTATCCGCTGATCTATCCGTATAATTATGTGAATACTCATAACGGGCACCTGCAACAAGACTTGTGACCGAGTCAAGCTGTATATTGAAAGTGAGATAACCTGCATCTATCGTCTCATAGGTGATAAAGTTATTGGCTGACCCTACAGTGTTTGGTACCCAAATGCCGTTTTCAAAATCCTCAATACCGGAGCGGGCAGTGGTGCGGCTGTAAGTAGCTTTGGCACCGGCCTCCAGCTTTATTTTCTTATTCAGTTGCTTGGAATAATCCAGCTTGCCGATCAGCACTTTTATCACCGTGTTGCCAAAATCACGTTGCATGGGCGAAAAAAGGCTGTCGGCGTTGCCCGCCGGATTACCCTGGTTATCCGTAAATGTACTTTGCGAATTGTACAGTGACCGCGTATGGTAATACAGATAATCCAAATCAGCTCGAATGGTCTGCTTCCCTGCCAGGGTTTTGTCGAGGTACAAATTGGCAATTCCATTACCGAGATGGCTGGAATTATTAAAAAACGAATTATAAGTAAGCGTCGCATCCGAAGATTGATAATAGCCGTAATTATGAGGGAGGTTAGTGTTGCCACCACCCCAATAATTAAGGCTGGCGCCGATGGTTGTTACAGTGTCAAGCTTTATATCCGCACCCAATGTACCATCATTATAATTAGAAATTGGTTTGCTGATGCCTGTATAACTAAAATCCGTTTGCCCACCTACCAACTGATCATACTCGGAGCCGGTTGCATTGAGATGTCCGTAGTCATGATCGTGCCAGTAAGAGTAAGACCCATATAGGTTGACCTTACCTGTATTGTGATTAATATTAAGCCCTGCAGAAGCCTTTTGATACATACCATAACCAGCGGTCAGCGTTACAGAGCCATTTGATCCGCGCTTTTTGTTTTTTTTTGTCACGATATTAATGATACCTGCATTACCTTCAGCGTCGTAGTTAGCCGGTGGCGTATTCATCAATTCTATTTGAGCGATATTATCTGCGCTCATCCCGCTTAATAAAGTGATCAACTGATCCATCGACATACGCATAAGCCGACCATCCAGCATCACCATTACTCCTGTTTTTCCGTTGAGTGAGATAGTATTGTTATGCTGATCGAGGATGACACCCGGCGACCGCTGCAGCACATCCAGTACCGAGCTACCCTGCGTCATGATGCTGTTTTGCACATTCACCGTCACGCCCTGGGCTGTTTGCTGTACCTGTGGTTTGTCAGCTTTGATTACTACTTCGCCTAATTGCTTACTGGTACTCTTTAGTACGATTGCACCCAAATCTTTTTGGCTGCTATCTGCGCTTAATTCAAAGCTTTCAGAATTATAAGTTTGATAACCTATCACACTGATCCGCATGAGGTATTTACCACCAGGGACATCCGTGATTTGAAATATACCCTTATCGTTGGTTAATGCCGATTTCACTATGGTACTATCGGCAGTTTGCATCAATGCAGCTGTCGCAAAGGGCACAGCCTGGTTATTTTGATCGGTCAATTTTCCCGTCACCTGTCCAAATACGGTTTGGAAAGTGATTGATAGCAACAGACAAAGCGTTAATTGTTTCATGTGATCCTTTGGTTTTACCCAAAGGAACACGCGTTCGCTGTTCGCTCAAAAATGGATTGACGAAGTGTTACACATAATTGATTAAACGCAGAAAGTGTTCAAAAACGAGGATAAATCAGTATTAGAATACCTTATCGGCAACTTGTCCTTTCGCAAATGCATTTGGTCAATTATTTCAACCCTTTCAGATAGCGCATTTTATTAATATCATCAATAGCCTTACCTTTAGCTATGCCTGATTTGAAGCCGAAACAACATTGGTTTATCCGATACAAATTGTACCACATCCCTTTTTGGATGTTGTATAACTACGTATTTTGGGCGCTGTATACCGGAAGCGCGTATGAGGCTGCCCATGAAATGTATTTTTCTGCCTTATGGGTTAAAGCCTTCTTCTATACGATTTTTCCGGCCTTCGCGGTATATTTTAATTTGTATTTTCTCATCCCACGGTACCTGCAAAAGGGGCAATATGGCTTGTACATCTTTTTCCTGGCATTAATTATCATTGCTTCTTCATTTCTAATCGTGCCGGGGTATTTCGTTAGTGCCTGGCTCGCAGGCAGTAATGCCAAAAAATATTTTGGCATTACAAGCGACTGGAGCGGTTTCTATAATGCAGCCAAGACAGAGCCTTTAAAATCGACAATAGCCGCAATCACATTGGGCATGAGCATAAAGCTCACCAAAAATTGGATAGAAACCCAAAGGCGTCAGCAGGCGCTGGAAAAGGAAAAACTGGAGACTGAGCTTAAGTTTTTGAAATACCAGTTCAACCCGCATTTTTTGTTCAATAGTATTAATTCGATTTTTTTCCTGATCCATAAGAATCCGGATATGGCGTCGGCTTCACTGGCAAAGTTTTCCGAGCTATTGCGTCACCAGCTTTATGAGTGTAACGATGAACAAATTCCCTTAAGCAAAGAAGTAACTTACCTCGAGAATTTTATCGAACTGGAAAAACTTCGTCAGAGTCCCAGCCTACAGGTTAATGTCAATATAGATGAAGGTTATTCATCCGGTACAGGTATCGCCCCTTTTATTTTGATGACTTTTGTTGAGAATGCCTTTAAGCATGTGTCCAAGCATAAAACCAAATCAAACTGGATCAATATTGATCTGGTGTTAGCAGGTACCCAGCTTAGTTTTACAGTGAGCAACAGTGCTGCAAAAAACGAATCGCGTGATGTGGTCAACTATGGCGGCATCGGTTTAAAAAATGTACAGCGCAGGCTCGATCTTGTTTATCCCGGTCAATATCAACTAGATATCCAGGACAACCAAGACGCTTTTTTAGTTAAGCTGGATCTGCAATTGTCCGCAATCACCATCAACCCATCTGTACAACTTATAACCGAATAAATGATCAACTGTGTAATAATTGATGATGAACCATTAGCGAGAGAGGGCCTTGCTAATTATGTGCGTGAAGTTGATTTTCTGAACCTTGGCGGCATAGGGGAAAACCCGCTTGAATTATTGCATCTGATCGATCAGCAGAAAGTCGACCTGATATTTTTGGACATCCAGATGCCCAAAATGAATGGAATCGAGTTCCTGAAGATAATGCAGAAGCCTCCTATGGTGGTCATCACTACTGCCTACCCTTCTTATGCCTTGGAAGGGTTTCAATTGAATGTATTGGATTACCTGCTTAAACCCATCACGTTTGAACGATTTTTCAAGGCCGTGGCCAAAGCGCGGGATTACCATAAGCTATTAAACGGTGATCATGCCAAGCAAAATGAAGATTACTTTTTCATCAAATGCGGCAACAAATACGAAAAGATTCCCTTTGAAGATATCCTGTATGTGGAAGGGATGCAGAACTATGTAAACATCTATACAGATAAAGGCAAATTCGTTACCATGCTGTCGCTCAAAAGTTTAGAGGAAAATCTTGACGGGCGGTCATTCATCCGGGTGCATAAGTCGTACATCGTAGCCATCAACAAAATAAACGGTATCGAGGGTAACGAGATTTTTATACAAAGTAATCGCATTCCTATCAGCCGGAATTACAGGCAAGGGGTACTTGAAAAAGTGGTATCCAAGCGGCTTTGGGATGGGATGTCAAAGAAACTGTGGGATAAGAAATAACTAATCAGCCCAAACCTTATTTTCCACCTTTATCCGCACTGAAAGCATAATTGCATTTAGTACACTGAAAATTATGGCAGTATAATAAAGGTGAAATACCAAAGGGATAATTGCTATCTCGAGAACAACATCAACATAATTGGGATGCTTAAATAATTTATAAGGCCCCCTGCGCACAGCTACTGCGCCGGGTATCCGGTAAATACGGGTATTCCAGTACAGTCCTAAAGAACTCAATACCCAATATTTGAAGGCAAGCAGCAATACAAAAAGCAACAGAAAAATATAACTCACCGGCTGTCCACCGGTCAAATAATATTCTGCGATGAGCGACAAGATAAATAAGGTATGCAACGCAACTATGTAAGGATAATGCTCCCGGCCATACTCAATAGCTCCCTGCGACAATAACCATTTCTCGTTCCGTTTAGAAATATAAAGCTCTGTGAAGCGCTGTGTAATAAGGAAAACGATGAAGATAATAAATAGCATATTAATTACTTATTCCTCATTTTTAAAAGAACCATTTCACTCGAAAAGCCCGGCCCCATGGCCATCATCAGGCCATAGCCATCTTCAAAACCTTCGTTCATAAATTTCTCCAGCACATACAGTACCGTAACGCTAGACATATTGCCATAATTGTTCATTACCGAACGTGTCTTTTGAAGAAAATCACCTTCAACGCCCAATGCATCTGCGTAGGCATCCAGCACTTTCTTGCCGCCGGGATGAAAAATGAAATTTTTAATATCACTAAGCTTTAGTCCCTGCCCGGTCAGGAAATTATCAATATCTTCCCTGACATGCTGATTAATGAACGTCGGGATATCTTTTGAGAACAATACTTTAAAACCGGTATCTCTAAAATCCCAGCCCATTACCTCCAGCGAATCGTAATACAGCTTACTGCTTGATGCCTGGTAGCTTACTTTTTTATTGTCAGGATGATTATCGCCTTTGACAATACAGGCTGCTATTCCGTCTGAAAACAGGCTTGATCCGATGAAATTACTCTTGCTGTAATCATTGGTGAGCAGTGTTAATGAGCACAATTCAACAGCGACTAATAAAACTACAGCATCAGGATTTGCTTTTGCCAGGGCGTTTGCCTTAGCCATACCAGAAACACCTCCCCCGCAACCTAAACCAAAGATCGGCATGCGATTAATATGCGGGTTCAATCTCATATGATTAATAATCAGTGCATCCATGCTTGGGGTTGCCAGTCCGGTAGTCGAGACAAATAAAATATCCGTAATATCCAACTTGTCGATATTTGCCGATTTGATACAATCCTCAATTGCCTTTACTGACCATATTAATGCCTTTTCAAGATATTCACCGTTGCGTTCCTCAAAAGTATTAGGACTAGTATAGTAGGTAAGTGGCTCGCAAAAATTGCGCGTTACTATTTCTGTATTGTCAAATGCCTGAATGAGCCTGTCTACCTGCGGAAAGTTTTTTGCAAACATGGCTCTGGCCTGTTCTTTGGCCTCCTGCTGGGCAATGCGATGAGGAAGGTCTATTTTAGATACTGATGCTATAAAGGGCATATTTTAAGATTATTCTATAATATATAAATGAATGGGAACCACTTTAGTTTTTATTTAAAACCTGTACGCCCTTAGCTAAACTACGTTTTCTAATTCATCTTGGTTGCCCGCATAAAAAAAGCCGCCAATTTATGGCGACTTCCGTGAGATTGAGATTTAGTTGATTTTAGTAGAAGATCTTATTTATACTCTGATGTATATTTTCTTTTTGTCTAAAACATAGCCTACCAGCCAGCAAACCAGCATAAAACTAATCGCAAATAACAACGAGCCTATTTTGCCGGGCGCAATTGCCTGAAAAGCTGAAGTCCACATAGCAGGCAATACTTTGCCTCCTACTGAAATCCATGCCAGCATAATGAGCAGTATTTCAGAAAGTACGTATATAGGCAATGGATTTTTCCCTACAACCGTAAAGAAATTTGCCCAGTTACCTTTATTCCAGCTCTTTACTTCTAAAGCATACAACAGGAATGATATAATAACCAGATCAAGGCCCGTAGTTACGAATACAAATGAACTGGTCCATAGTTTTTTGTTCATCGGAAATGCCGGATCCCAGCAAATAGCGATGAATATAAACAAACAACCGGTGAGTAAAAGCTTTGATATCGTCTCGTAACCCTTGCCTTTTTCCTGAATAAACTTACCAGCATAATAACCAATAATTACATTCACAATAGCCGGTAGGGTACTTAAAAAGCCTTCCGGTTCAAATGCTATGCCTTCTCCATGATACATGTGAGCATCGCCTAATATCCATTTATCTAAATAAAATCCTGCATTCCCGGTCATTGTCAGTTGCGCGCCCTGATCGCCAAAAACAAGCAGTATTATCCAATAACCCAGTAATAACAATCCGGATAAAACATAAACTGTACGCGTTGATAAGTAATGAATCATCAGCGAAGCAAAGCAATAGCATAAAGCTATACGCTGCAATACCCCAACGATACGTGTATGCGATATTGGGGCCAACGACCATTGGCCATGATCTATCTTGAAAAATGGGAACCAATACATCAGGTAGCCTATCATGAAGATCAGGAAAGTTCTTTTGAAGATCTTCAACAGTACCGCAGAATTATCCATTTGTTGAAACTTCTTCATTGTAAAGCTCATCGCATTACCTACAGCAAAAAGGAAGGAAGGGAAAACCAGGTCAGTTGGTGTAAAGCCGTTCCATTTAGCATGGTTGAGTGGCCAAAAGGCTTCGCCCCCTGGGTTATTGACAATAATCATGAAACAAATAGTCAAACCACGGAATACATCCAGGGACAAAAATCTAGGAGAAGTTTCGGCCATAATTTTAGATCGATTGAATTGGAAAGCCCAATGTAACAATAACAATCTAAATTTTAAAGGAAATGTTAAATAGATTATGAAACTTTTTAAAAAAAATTGAAAAGTATTTACCCCGTAATAATATAGCGAGTGGAATAAGACGAGAAACGATTGCCCGGGATCATAAACAAGTGTTTAATCCAAATATCCCGCAAGCTCGGGCTCATTATACTCCCTTATAAATTCTACAATCCGGTGTACATTTTCATCGGCCAGAATATCCTCACTATTCCATTCACATTCAACCGACTCACCATCAACCCGTATCTCGCCTATAGTTGTACCCCGGTCGATTAAAATATATCGCCCGGTAGCAAACAGGTCACCTCCGGCAATTTCTTCATAAACGGGCTCAATTGTAATCAGGCACTCTCCCGTGCTTGTATGCAGCTGATAATTTACAGGATTTACCATAACCTATATTTTCACATTTAAGACGTTGCATAACGCGTTTTGTTTCATAAAATCCAATTTCTAACCGCCCTTTAATGTCATATAAAGGAACGCACCCTGGAATTTAAGAATCAAGTAGTCAAACTAAATTTTTTGAAGGCTTAAGCACCGAAAAACGAACGATCAAAGATACTTTTATCCGAAGGTAGGGTCGGATATAGCGCAATCGTTATTTTCACCCACAGTTAACACATATCTAACATAATACTTTAGCTGCACATTTCAAAGTATTTCCTGCAATAAATTATTAAGATAAGTTACTAATTCACAGCACGCTAAAATGGGTTTTTACCAGCTTGGGTCTGCCTTTTATCGGATCATTTCTAAACCTGTAAAAATCCTGTATCCGCAAAGCGTGAGTCAGGGTAAAAAAATTCACAATCTTTACTTTAAATAATCTTTATATCTCCACTTATTAACAGTTAATTATGAGTTTAACGAAAGAATTATCCGAATTACATTAAATTAGTTGGCAATGAAACAAAATGGTACATTTTTTGACAAGTGTTAGCAATACATATATCAGCAGATGCTATCGTCCAACTTTTACTTAGTACAAACAGAGAGCGGTGACATGATCAGGGATGTCAAATCCATGCTAACCATCAGCGTCCATCACTTAAATAAGGATTCATTTCAGCCAAATCCATCAGAACTACAATTCTACAGCCGTTATCCGGGCGATTTATTAGCATTTGAAACCGTGAATATTAAGGATTACCTGCGACCAATGGTCGCATCTGCGCTTTTGTGGTATGCTCAATACATCGGCTATCCCGAGATGAACATCAGTAGCGAAGATCCACGCCCGTCACTCAAAGCGGGTTGATCAAAGCATTAGCAGATATTTCTCAAATTGGGGAATAAAATCATCAAACAATTCACATCCACTTGCTTTTTCGTATTCGCTTTTTGTGAAAGTGTAAATAATATAACCATTTTTTACACATTCCATTTGATACTCCCACTCGTCGATTTTCCAAGCAATAGCCAGGCTACCTGATTTTGTAGGCTTAAAGCTTAAATTCTGCTCTAAATTAATATCCTCTATGTAATTAAGCACCTTTTCGGCATTATAGCGGGCTAGATCATTTGGTTTGGGATGATATGGATTGCGCAAATTCAGCACCGATATTAAATGTGGATGCATGTGTCAAATTAATTAGGTTGCAGGCATTTTATACGGAGACGCGGTAAATAGGTTCAAATTTTCTTAATGGTACATCATTTGCATATAAGTTAAAAGCACAGCAGTATAAAGCTGAAATGTGTTTACTTGAGACCTATAAAAAATATCACCATGTGTAAACTTGTACTAATTGATGACAATCCTATTGATCATTATATCATGCGGACCATGCTTTACAATAATGAAGCATGCAAACAAGCCACTTACACTTTTGATGGCAGTATGATATTGGAGTATATAGAAGAGAACAGATCAGCGACAGAGAAACTGCCTGATGTGATCTTTCTTGATCTGACCATGCCCGACTTTAGCGGGTGGGAGTTCCTGGACAGATTTGAGCAAATAAAGAATAGTTTTAAGAAAAACATTGAGGTATATGTGATGACTTCCTCAGTCAGAGAATCGGACAAAGAGCGGTCAAGCAAATACAAATGCGTTAATTCTTTTATCAGTAAGCCGCTATCAAAACAAACGCTTAACTATATCTGCGAGCACAGCGTTTGATAACCACGAATCAGTTTTGATTTTTCATTCATAGTTTTTTAAATCAGTACGCGCCGGGCTTTTTCCGGCGCTGCTATTTAAAACCGGTTTTATTTGAAAGCAGACTGGATATCCGCTAAAGAAACACCTAACATTCTCGAGGCAATGGCATTCAATCCCGCTGCATCTCCCGTAAAATGGAAAATATAATGCTGATGAGTCAGTTTTTCATCAGGTTTTAAAAAAGCACCTGGCGATACGCTTTCCAACTCATAAAATGGCCCTAACTGATTACCGCTAGCCAAAGGGCCATCGTTATAAGCATTCACAGCATCGCCAACTAATGGATCTTTGTCTGTTTTCCATTCCTGGTTAAGGTAAGTGGCTTTTTTATCTACATCAAACAACACAATGGTCAGTACATTATTAATTGCATCGTAACTTCCGGCGATAGCGAGAGTCCTTGCAGCAGTCATGCCTAATTTCCCTCTCGATTTGCCATCGGCCTTAAAAAACAAATGAGCTTTCTTTGTGGTTACCCGGTCTGCCGGAATTTGCCCAAAGTAATCTGTTGTAGCTACTTTGCCACCTGCCTTTTCATCATAAGGAATAATGACAGTAGCCTTCGGTGATGGAGCAAACATATCCAGGTTCCATAAACAAGGCGCGCCCGTTTGTTTTGTCCATTCATCCTTACCAGTATTAGTGATGCTATTATCCGTTTTGATGCCGACTACCTTAATTGCACTATCCAAATGCATCTTTAGGATGTTACCGATGTCATTCCTTTCCAATATGCTAATCTTACGGTCGACTCTCAAATCCAACTGCGTTCCTTTATAGTTCACCAGGCTCATATTTTTTGTAAGAAATAGTTGATGATCGCTCACTCCCACGGTCTTCCAGCTCTCGCGGTCAAAAGGTGCTGGCGTAACCCAATTGTCGAACACCATTTTGGCGTCCTTTTTAAAGAATAAGGCAAACTTCCCCCCTTCCGGGCCAAGCCAAAGCCGGTCTTCCCCGCCATAAGCATTCATGTGCGGATCAACCGGAGCGTCGAATGCTTTATAATTGATCCAGCCAAAACTTTTGCCGGTATCACCCTCCGCAGTCGAAGTAAATACTTTACCCTGGTATTTCGCTGAAATGGCCACTGCCGCTGCGCCGCTGCTGTCACGTAACACAATAACATTGTCTTTTTTTCGAAGGAAATCAAGGTCATAGCCAAATGTTCCCTTTTGAGGAGCCACGGCAGTATTAAAGCTGTTGTTCTTTTTGCCATGGCATGAGCATAGCAATATAGTAACGACAGATAATGTAAGGATAGGGTTCGGTTTCATAAATTTTAGTTTACTTCCAGTTGATCTTTAGCAGGTAACTTGGGGAAGGGGTTATGTGGTTCGGTTTGATACCAAAATACTGTAGATGCGATATCATCCTGCAATGGCATATACCGGCCATCATTGTGCCAACCCAAATCCTGAATGGTTACTTTCAAATCTTTATCGAAACGGATCGGGTCCATAATATGCCAGCGATATAAACCGAAACGTTGTGCAATCTCATAATGGCCGTCTCCTCGTATTACTTGCGGTAAACCGGTATATGGGCCGCTGAACTCCGTGTATTCGCTCTTCTCAACACCTGCTTTATTCTTCTTTTGCGTATCAAAATCATAAGCTCCGCAAAAATAATCCTCTGTACCGGTGCCATTGATAGTTGGGAACTCGGTGTCTCCATCCATGAAGAATTTGATCTCTCCTTCGCCCCACCAGCCATTCTTGTTTGAGCCATAAGCCATATAGGTACCCACGTACTGACCTTTACCCCTGATGCTGTCCACTAGTACATAATCTTTTTTAAGCGGCAATGGGTTCACCCTGCGGAACTGCGCATGTAGGTAACCAGCATCTTTGGGCACTTCGGTCAGGGTATAGTCTACCTGGTAATAGAGCACCATATCATGATCATCAATGTTTTCCATGGTAATGCGGCATTTCTTACGGAAAGGCATTGGCCAGTAGCAGTTTAAACCACTGCCCGGATTTGCCACCACTGCCAGCGATGTGACTGGAGCAAATTTACCCCATCCCAAACAAAAAAAGTCGCCTACGGGTACTTCGATGGATGGTGTAGTTTCTTCGTCCCAGTAAAAACGGAATATAGAGTAACGCCAGTTACCGGTTGGGGTCATCCAGATATGCTGGACTGCACCGGGACCGTCAATTTCTGCTATTGTATAAACCGTATGTTTTTTGATCACAACACTTGGGCTCACTTTCCATTTTTGACCCAGCTCCCGCGAGGGGCCTGCCCCTGTACCTGTGGTGGCCATTCCGCCTTTACCTTTTTCGCCATTAAAATTTTCAGGACTGATGGAACGTGTTTTCGCATCCGACGTACGATAAAGATTGCTTAGATTGACATCAAGGCCATTAAACTTTTGTTGCGCATCTGCCGAAAACACAACCAAACCAAACATCAAAAAGCCAAGTAGCTGTTTTTTCATTGTGATCAAATAATTATAATGGTTTAAAACTTACAATATTTACTAAAGTGCCAATATGATCGATGCTGATAGACACTACGTCATTCTCCTGCAGGGTAAAATCGTTGGAAGGCACCAGGCAGGTGCCAGTCATCAGGAAGCTTCCATTGGGGAAGTCGCATTCACGGTATAAATAGCCTGCTAATTCAGGGAAAGTTCTCTTCATCCTACCGATAGCGGTCTCATCACAATAGACTTCACTACCATTTCGGCTGATATTCATTTTGATAGTCGTATCTAACGATACGGGCTGCTCCGGAACATACAGACAAGGTCCTAGTGCAGCACTGCGTTCATATATTTTTGCCTGAGGCAGATAAAGCGCATTTTCGCCTTCAATACTGCGCGAGCTCATATCATTACCAACGGTATAGCCTTGTATATTTCCTTTTGAGTTGATGAACAGCGTCATTTCAGGTTCAGGCACATTCCATGAAGAATCCCTTCTGATATAAACTCGCTGATTATGCCCTGCCACCCGGTGCGGCATTGACTTAAAGAAAAGCTCTGGTCTTTCAGCAGCATAAACCTTGTCATAAAGATCGGCAGCACCCGAATCTGCAGATTCTTCCATCCGCGCTTCACGGCTCCTCAGGTAGGTAACGCCTGCTGCCCAAACCTCCTGCCTGCCGATGGGTGGTAACAAACTCTCGTTGATATGAGCAGAAGCCATCGCTTCAGTAAGCACGGGCAACTCAGGGACTATCTCTTTTAAATGGTTATACAACCCATCCCGGTTAATGAGCGAATCCCAATCGTTTTGTATCAGGTAATTGGCATTGTTATGCTGCAAAATAATCCCGGCAGAGAGCTTGTAAAGTTTCATCAGGTAATAATTGGAAATACAATATACAAGCTTTCCGAAATGTTATGAAAGACTTTTTCAAATCTTCAGCAAATCGTTACAAACAGCTATTGCTTTATCCATTTACTGTTAAACCCTAATCTCTTCAAACCATTCTGCACATCAGGATTATTCATAAACAATTTCCATATCAGCCCGGTGCGGTAGTTTTCGATCATTACCACAATTGGCCCCTGGTCAATCGCCAAATGGGTTTTGGCATACCAGTTATGCGATTCACTGAAGCCATCGGCAAAGCCGTACGGCCCCCATATTTTATCGCCCATGTCATAATAAAAATGTTTTAATGCCTGCATTGAATATTCAGGAGTATATGGAAAAGAGGATAATGCCGCTGTTGGCTGTATTACCCCGCGGTCATCTTCCGGACAGTGGGCAACATAGCCTTTCCAACTGTCGCCGGCTGTTAAGCCCCAGCAGTTGGCACCGTATCCTTTAAAGTGTTTAGGGTTGTCGATACAATAAGCCCGGTTGATCAGTGTATGATTTTTTGTCTGAACAGCATAATCGATATCATGATCGTCAGCCAAACCATTCGGATCAATGCCCAAATAGGTATACTGTTCAAAAAACAGCGGCCCACCACCGTTATAGTTACCCAAAGGGAGAACATAATTGTAGTAGGTTTTACCATTCTTCCAGCCCGAGCCTTTTACCCAGCTATTTTCATAGAGTTCTTTTGATATCGGGTGACCAGGTGAGGCAGCAGCAATTATATAAGTAATCAATGCCTCGTCATAACCAAACACCGGGAAGTTCATATCAAAATCGTTATAAGGGCTCCAGTGCCAGTATAGATGTTGATTGCCTCCATTGCTGTGCCAGTTCCAATCGGCTGCATACCACATTTGTTGAACCCGCTTCTGAAAATATCTTTCGGGCAGGCTGTTTCCTTTAAAGTATTCTTTTGCCGTCAGCAAGCCCATCATCAGATAGGATGTTTCGACAATATCAGCGCCGTCATCTATTCGGCCAAATGGAATGGTTTTACCTGTTTTGCCATTCATAAAATGCGGGTAAATGCCGTGATAACAATCTGCTTTGATCAGAAAGTCAACAATTTTTATCAGGCGTTTTAAAGCCGTATCGCGGCCTATCCATCCACGGTTTACTGCAACCACAGTCGAGAGAATTCCCATGCCTGTACCACCAATAGCACAAGCCTCCGGTCCGAAGGTAGATTTGCTCAGGTTCGGTTCGTTATCTGCTTCATTAATGTAATCCCAATAATATTCAGCTTTTACCGTATTGTCGCGTTCGCGTGCCAGGCCGCTTACCGGATGAGCAAAGTCCCAGAAATAGCGAAATGTTTGTCGCTGCACAATATCCAGCAATGCTGAATCGCTGATGTTTTTCACCACACCGACTGGGGTAATGTCAACGGGTCCGGCTGTTTTAATGGCAGTATGTTTCTTTTGTGCGAATGCAGCAACAACAAAAGCAATTAAGACAAAAGCAAGAATAAAGCTCTTTTTCATTTATAATTTGATAGAAATGACGGAATAAAGGCAAGGCTGCCTATTGGTTTATGGTACTAAGGTAGTACAATTATTTGTTCGGGGTAAAGTTAAAACAGGGTTTAATACTTATGCATCTATCAAAGCGGTTACTACAAATTACTTAAATATCCATTATCTTTAAACTTCTAAACTATGAAGCTGACGCGCAACCCTTATTTCATTTTTTTGCCATTCCTTGTTTTGTATGTCGTTGTTATCTTTATCAATAAGTGGCCAACGCTATATGGAGATGAGATTCGTTACGCTGATTTTGCCTGGCATCTGCTGCATGGTTACTATTCACCACCAAAACCACATATTGATTTATGGAACGGTCCCGGATATCCATTAACCATTGTACCGTTCATGTGGCTCAGGATCCATTCACTCACGATCACGTTAATGAATGCGGTGTACCAGTATTTTGCTTTGGTTTTTCTGTATAAGGCGCTCAAGCTGGTTACCAATCATAAAATGGCCCTATTGTTTACTTTACCGCTTGCCATTTATCCCAATGCGCTTTCGATACTACCCATTATGTATACCGAGGCATTTACCTGCTTGCTGGTTTCATCATTTATTTATTCGCTGACGTTATGTTACACACGCGGCAGCATTAAATATGGCATCATCGCAGGTTTGATATTAGGCTATCTCACATTAACTAAGATCGTCTTCGGTTATGTTCTGCTAGTCGGTCTTGTTATTTGCCTTATTTTATTATTCTTTAAAAAGAACCGGCCATATCATTTATTGTCAGTAAAAGTTTTGCTCGTAGCTTTTGCCGTAACCATGCCTTATCTGTTCTATACTTATCACATGACAGGCAAAATTTTTTATTGGGGGAATTCAGGCGGGATGAGTTTGTACTGGATGAGTTCGCCCTATAATAATGAATATGGTGACTGGAAATTACCCGAACTCAGCAATAACCAATACCCGATGCTATTCAAGTCGCCTGAAGGAGCTGTGATGCTGAAGAAAAATCATTTTAAAGAGATAAAATTTATTCTAAAACATGAAGGGGTTGAGCAAGACGCTCTTTTTAAGCAGGCAGCGATCAGGAATATTGAAAATCATCCATTTAAATTTATAGTAAACTATTATTACAACTGCTCGCGCATGCTGTTTAATTTCCCTTATAGCTATTCGTACCAGGATGGCACTATTGTCGGGAACATCATTCGCGGATCGTTACTTTTGTGGTCATCGCTTATTGGCGTTGCCATTACTTTATTAAACTGGAAAAGGATAATCTATCCGGTGAAATTCCTGCTGTTGCTTACCGGCATTTATTTAGGCTTAAGTGGTGCTTTGAGTGCCTATCCCCGCCAACTGGATGTAATGGTACCGGTGTTGTTGTTCTGGCTGGGTACTTTAGCCTTTCATTTGAAAAAACCATCTATCCGGTTCGCAGAGGATGAAATTGCAGAAGAAATCAGTCTGTCTGATCTGAAAGACGTCGGCATAAATCAAGCCGAAAATACCACTGCATAAAAATTTCAAAAAATATTTAAAATGTTTTTGGAGTTGATTCGTCTAACTGCTTAGATGTATTTTTTTCTATTGGCTTTACACTCTCTCGTTCGCTGGCTTGTACTTATCAGCTTGCTTTATTCTATATTCATAGCTTATCGTGGCTGGTTACTCAAAAAACCATTTACCAAAGCTGATGGAATAATCCGGTCAGTCGCTACAACAATAGCACATACCCAGTTAGTTATCGGCGTATGGCTATATTGTATTAGTCCGGTGGTCAGTTATTTCCTGCATAATTCCAGTACAGCAGTACGTGAGCGGCAAATACGCTTTTTCGGAATGGAACACATCACGATGATGGTAATTGCCATTTCGGTACTTACCATCGGCTCAGCAAAGGCTAAACGTAAAACTACTGACCAGCAGAAATTCAAAACGATGGCCATATGGTTTACAGTTGCTTTGGTGATCATTCTGTCGTCTGTCCCGTGGTCATTTTCACCGCTGACCGCTCGCCCAAACTTCAGGCCTTTTTAACTTAATTTATTCAAACAAAAATGAGCGCACGAATTCCATTGATATTATTACTACTGGTTACTGCCGATATCTATTTTTACCAGGCAGTTGAAACGTTGACTAACAACTCTTTTATTTTATCTGGCTATTGGCTGCTTGATCTGTTCTTAATGGTCGGACTCCTATTCGCCTTTACTCAACGTAAGTCAATGCCTAAGCTGGCACCTATATTGATGACTATGCTCCTTCTAACACTGGTGCCCAAGCTATTCGGCATGCCGGTTTTAGCATTGGAGGACTTCACAAGGATTTTTCGCGGCTTTCCACTCAGAAACCCTTTAGTTAGTGAGTTGGCCTTGGTTATAGCAGCTATTCCGTTTATAGGTTTGCTTTATGGTTTGACACGTGGACGCCATAATTACCGGGTACATAAGGAGACCTTATATTTCAATGACCTACCTGAGGCATTTGATGGGTTTACTATTACGCAGTTATCGGATATTCACTCCGGTAGCTTCACCAGCGAAAAAGGGGTTGCGAAAGGTATCAAATTGGTAAATCAGCAAAATAGCGATCTGATTTTGTTCACAGGCGATTTGGTAAACAACCTGGCATCTGAAATGGACCGCTGGGTGCCTTTCTTCTCTAAACTTAAAGCGCCATACGGCAAGTTTTCGGTGTTAGGTAACCATGATTATGGCGATTATGTAAAATGGGAAAGCAAGCAGCACCAACAAGCTAATTTAAACCAGTTAAAAAATGTGCATAGAGAGATAGGATTTAACCTGCTATTGAATGAAGCTGTTCCGGTAAAGAAAGCGGATGAATCAGTAGCGTTGATTGGCGTAGAGAACTGGGGTAAAGGAGGCTTTCATAAATATGGTGACCTGGACAAGGCTACACGCCATGTTCCGGATGGTGCGTTTAAAATATTAATGTCGCACGACCCATCTCACTGGGACGCCGTAACGCTGGATCACGATCAGCATATTCACCTTACGCTTTCAGGGCATACCCATGGCATGCAGTTCGGTATCGAATTGTTTGGCTGGAAATGGAGCCCGATCAAATATGTTTACAAACAATGGGCAGGTTTGTATAAAAAGAGTGGGAAATACCTGTACGTAAACCGGGGTTTTGGTTTCCTAGGATTAAAAGGCCGTGTAGGCATCTGGCCGGAAATAACTGTACTGACACTGAAGAAAGCTATTGCCTGATAGATTATCGGTAGATGAATATGGTAAAATCGGCCTCGTCGTAGTCTATTTTAAGTACTACGTTTGGACTCAGCATTTTGCAAAAAGAAAGTATGTCATCTGGATCGTAAGCAACTAAAGTACCGTCAACAGGCATATGTCGCAGTAGATTAAAACCCAAACCCATACCGCAATGGCTATAAAGTTTTTTAATCGCTGAATAAATAAAACCATTGATAGAGCTACCATAGTTTAGCGAACCGCTGGCTAGTACATAATCGCACAATGGGAGATCGGCATGTAAAAAATTGTGGGCAATAAAGGTGGTATCCGGCAAATGCCCATATTGCAGTATAGCTTTATCCACTAATTCTGTTATTTGTTCTACGCCATGGTAATGGGTCATTAAGGGATAGCGCTCTTTCAGGAAGGGGTACAAATCGGCATAACCACAACCAGCATCCATTATCGTTCTCCCATTCAGGTCGGCAATGTCTGCCAATGCCTCAAACCGCACTTGCTGATCGTGTTTATTTCGCCAGCCTAAAGCAAAACTGCTTTCGGCGCCATGGACGGCAATCATAGCGCGGTGATAATGAAATATCCGTGAAGAATCGTCAAGAGAACCCACAGACCGAAGATAATCAGAAATCTGCTTACTAATAAAACCAGTTATTTATTGCGACACCACACTTGGCGTAGGTGGCAGCGGCGAAACCGTTACCGGTATTGCAGTCTCCGGACTTTGACATCCGCCCAACGTGGTTGATACATAATAAGTGGTGCTGCTTGTCAAAACAGGTGTTGTAATGCTTGAGGAAGTACAGTTACATACCAGGTTATGATTGACATCATACCAGTGATATGGCCCACCGGGGGCGATTGCGTTAAGGGTAGCTGTATTTCCTGTGCAAATGGTTACCGGAGGGGCGGTAGGCGCTACAGGAGTGGTTACCGTCATGTTTATTGACTGGCTCATCGCCCCACAGCCGGCGGCGGCAGACTGATCGGACTGATCGTTTATCGAAACGCTATATGTGCCAGCCGTGCTGACCGAGATGGATGGCGTGGTCGCTCCATTGCTCCATAAATAACTGTATGCCGGCTTACCTCCGCTCGGTGTTGCGGTTAATGTAACTGAACCACCCGAGCAAATGGTAGGGTTAGAGGAAGCCAGTGATACAGTAAGCGGAGCGTAAGTATAAACTCTTACCGTATCACTTTTGGTGAGCGTACTGCACGGTGATTGTTCAATTCCTGTAACCTGATAATCGATATAAGCCGGTGAGCTTGCCCCTGGGGTTACATTCACGGTTGAAACACCTGATGTCTGGCTCAGGTAGGAGTTATAAGCGCCCTGTGTGCCGGGGTAAATCGATGTCCAGGTAATGGTTGACGTCTGCAATCCGGTAACGCTCATCGAGCCTGTACATCCCTGTCTTAAATTCATATCAGGAGAAGTGGAAATACCGGTTGTTGTTGTGAATGTAATATCAATTGCATTATTACCCGGTTTGCAAAAAGTTATGATAACAGAACTTTTTCCCGATATACACGCGGATTGATTAACATTATATGGGCCGGCACAATCCAGATAATACTTATCTGACGCAGCGAACTGGCCGGATGTGATAGCCAATACATCTGTCTGCGGATTGATCAGTACTTTATAACTTATACAGTTGGTTCCACCGCAACAGTTTCCGCTCCGGCTACTCCCCGGCTGAGTGTATGTGGTATCAGCATGACCAGATAGATCCACAACAATAGGTACGGAACATTGTGCAAATCCCTTATCGGTCAGAACAACGAATAGAATAAACAGCAAGCCTATTCTGGCATAATTATTATACATAATCAGCCTGGCCGGTAATGAAATTAAAAACCGAAATATTTGATTTATGCTATGGCTTGATTTTAGTAATAACATTTTTCATTTATTGATTTCAACTTGCCTTCTTTTAGAAATATGCCTATCGAAATTTCATGTGAACCATAATTATAATTGGCGAGCGGTGTTAAAGAATAATCAAAAGAGTAGCCAACCCGCAACTTCTCATTAACAAAAAATTGTACCATTCCCACCAGCGCATTTGATTTTTGAAGATTGCTTTGCAGATTAGGTTTTTTGTATAACGGAACAGCTGTACGATATGTTCCCCCTACCCAAACACGTTCGCTCAAAAGCATAAAAGTATTCAAATCCAAACTAGTCGGGCCACCCCTGTCATCTTTCAGCATAATTGATGGCCTCAGCATAATATCGTCATTGACTGGCATATAAAAGCCCGTGGTAAAATAAAAATGCGGAATCGGAACGGGCACACTGACGGTTTTATCCACGGAGCTTTTCGCCAGCCAGCTTGATAAAAGATTATCTACTGAAGCGCCGATAAAAAACTTATTATCAGTGTACAAAACCCCAAGTCTTGCGTCGGGAAGAATAGCGCCCTGGTATCCTGCGGGTATATCAGCATCACCATTTTGGGCAGCGTTTAATTTTGAGCCATCGATACCCGCCTGCGAAATACCGGCACCGATACCAAAGGCCAGGCGGCTTTTCCCGTCCTCGTCCATTTGAAGGCGGTAGGCGTAATTAGCATACACAGATGTCGCACTTTGGGCCCCAATCCTGTCATTTGCAACAAGAAGGCCGAGTCCTACTTTAGTATCATTTACCGAACCATCTACCGACACAGAAAAACTTTGAGGCGCACCCTCAAAACCCGTCCATTGCGACCGGTAAAACGAGTACAAATAAATATCCTGCTTATAGCCCGCATAAGCCGGATTGATAAATAAGCCATTGAACATGTATTGGCTATATTGCGCATCCTGCTGGGCAAATGCAGTTAACCCGGCAAACAGAAAAAATGCTATGACACAAATCCTTTTCATTGTTTTTTTCTTAGCAGGGTTAAATAACCATGATAATCTTCCCAAATCTCTGCTGCACTTTTCACTTTCAAAACATAGAAATAGGTACCTTCACTTAAGCCGGTCCCGGGCCATTCATTGTGATAGTTTTTCTCCTGGAAAACGCTATTGCCCCACCTGTTAAAAATTACAAGCTCGTTTTCGGGGTATTTATTCAGGTCCTTGATAATAAATGTGTCGTTAAATCCATCACCGTTAGGAGTAAACACATTTGGTATCTCAAGTCCTAATATGTTTTTTGTATCAGATGAAACGTTATCAGCCAGGTTTGCATCGTCTTGTTTTGACGAAACGGAAACGGTGTTGGTAAGACGGCCATGATTAAGCGCCCGCGCCAAATAAGTAAGTTCAGCAGAGCCATTTATGGCTAATTCGCCAACTGACCATGTCAACGTGCGGCTCGTGGGATCATAATTTGCCGAGCCTGATGATACGTTATTAACTGACAAATATTCCAATTTCTCAGGCAAAGTATCCTTTGCCACAACATTGGTAGCAACCAGGGGCCCTTTATTCCTTACATTCAATGTGTATTCAAAAGGCTCGTTCTCTCTCACCTGCTTATTTTCGGAGCGTTTAGCAATACCTACGTCTACCAAATTGTCGATCACTTTAACCTCGACCGCAGCGGAAGCATCCGAAGCACAGCCTTCCTGGTTAAAGGCCACAACGGTATAAACACCCGACACCGACACTGTTAAACTATTTGTAGTAGCTCCACCGACAATCTGGCCGTCTTTATACCACTGATAGGATACCGCATTTTGTGTATTCACACGCAGTTTAACGGATTGCCCCTTATAAATAGTTATTACCGCATTACCTTCGCCATATGCTTTGGAACGGGATGCCATGACCAACCCTATAACAAATAGTATTATAAGAAACTTAAAAAAGTACTTTATACAGTCCTTTTTCATACGTATCTATTCAGGTCATCCAACAACTTTAGTTGTCAGCTGCCTAGTTCCATTGTATAGTAGGTGTAGCAGGTATTGGGTTCACAGTTATTGTCTGTGTAGCCGTTACGGTACAAGTCGCTGGACTAAATGTCGATGAATAAGAAACATCAACAGTATAAGTGACAGAGCCTGCCGCTGTTTCAGTTCCCGTATAGGTACTTAAAGTAGCACCAGGTAAAGCTACCCCATTCCTTTTCCATTGATAAGTATAACTGTAATTGGCATCATTTACCGGGGTTGCCGTCAGAGTAATTGAAGTCGGGTTACTTGCCGTGCTCGCACAGACAGCAGTAGGACCGGCGATTACCGGGGTTATTGGCGGCAGTACAAATACATTGTACGGTGTTGACATATCAGACAAACAACCAGTGGCATTTTCTGTCACAAGGGCATAAGTATAGTAACCGGAACCCGCGGCAGTAGCCGGAGATGCAGTTTCTGTATAAGTGTTGCTGGCGCTTGACTGCACTAACACCATAGTGCCCGATGAATTCTTTTTATACCACAGGTACTGTGTGGCAACAGTTGAACTTTTGAGTAATATCTGGCCGCCACTACAAACATACTGTTGTATGTTTCCTGACGGAACCGATGGATCGCTGGGTCCTGAAAATGGCGCCTGCGCAGATGCGGCAATTGAAATGCAAGAAATCAGAACTGTAAAGAGTGCTTTAATAAGCTTTGAGCTGGTTTTCATTTTATTGTGATGGGGGTTAATCTCCCCTTTTTACGAAATCCACACTCAATAGTTTATTTTCATTTACATAAAATTAAGTTTATTAACCTTTGGATAATTAATTGTACAACAGCGGAATATGAAACATACTTAAATATGTGTAACATAATAGTTACAAAAAAATAATCCTTAAATAATATTCACAACAATATCCTGTGTAAGAAATACAAGGCAGAAATGGGCATTTCAAGGGAAAATTCGAAAGCCAGCCGTTTACATCTGTCTGTGGGTATTATCAAACAAACAGCCCTTTATGATATATAAAGAGCTGTTAAAAGTTTATAAAACACACTTAATGATACTTTATAACTTTACAGTTTCGGGGAGATATTTAGCAATCAGATCCTCATAATAAGGTCTTAATTCAGAAACAACCGGTGTAACCGGGCTTTTTGAATACAGATCATAAGGGTTAAACTTCTCCACCCATTGAAACATCTGCTGATCATGGTCATTCAGCAAATGATCATAAGCCTTTTCCCGGTGTTGCGAATAAAATGAATGGTAGCGGATCATATAAAGAGCAGGCTCAGGCAAATAATCTTTTGTCAACTGATATAAATACTCATCGTGCCCCCACGATATCTGCACATTATCCATTCCGCAATGGGGCGAATAAACGCCATATTTAGTATTGTAGCGTTCATCGTAAGTGTCCGGGTTGTCGGCAAAAAACTCAGGATAAACAATCTTGTCCGAAAATTTGCATCCTACCGGGAAGGTGTCGCCTACTACATTCCATTGAGGTTCGCCAAACAGGCAGAGCACTTTACCTAAATCATGGATAAATCCAGTCAACACAAACCAATCCGGATGCCCGTCGGCACGTATAGCTTCGGCAGTCTGCAGCAAATGTTGCAACTGGTCGAGCTGCAGATCAGGATCTGATTCATCTATCAAAGTATTGAGGTACTCCATAGCGGCCCACCACGGCATTTCTTTTTGCTCAAACTTCAGGAAACGCTCCTTCTTAGCAAGCACGTTTTCATAAGTTTGATATTTATGATTTAAACGATAAAACTCACGCACGGTATCAACCTCCGGGTTATCGTAGTTCCTGAATTCTTCTTTCGCTTTAGCTATATTGCCAGGTTCAGGATATCGTTTAAGTACATCTTCTTCCCACTCGTCGAGGCTCGACAAAGGGAACATTTCCTTCTTGGTTAATTTTTCCATAATTTGATTATAGTTGATGTAATATATTTAGTTAAACACCTTTATATAAATTTGTTAGCTTAAATTTCCGATTTATTTACGTAATCGTTTTCGTTAAAAGCTCTTTCTTACTTCACTTCAATATTTTTATTCCGATCACCAGGTATCCGTATACCTTTCAAATACGATTGACTCACCTTATTCAATAATATAACAGGCAGTGATGTTGTCATGGGAATATTTACATCATTCAAGCTCAGTCCGCCCACATCGTCGGCTATAAACGCCGGCCTGTAATCTTTCCCATTACAAGTTAGCACTATGTTCCTGATTTTAATACCATCAGCATGCCTGATGTAAAATCCCCAGGCCGGCAGTTCGCCAAACATCGAAAACTCGGGATAGTTCTTAATCTGCTCCGGTACTTTATTCAAACTATCCTTGCTTACATATGCAATTTCCTTTTGAGCGTCGCCGGAGTAATTGATTTTAATGTTTTCAAGAGTAACATCTTCTACCCTGCCTGATGGTATGCCTACTATGGATGATGGAAAAACGTTATGCGGATCGCGTACTGCGGGGCCTTCCATCTGGTAGCCTGCATCGGGCTTACCTGCCGGCACATCAACAGCTACATTGCTGATGTGGATCCCACGCACTTTGCCTACCGGCGCTTTTTGGTTGCGATGACCAAGCCTGATAAAAATGGCATTCCCTGTATTGGTAGCTTTAATGTTATCGACATTAATATCCTCCAGGGTGCCGCCATCAACGGATTCCAGCGCAATGGCTGAGCGGAACGTATCATAAACAATGATATTTTTTACTGTGATATTCTTAAATCCACCATGTGAGGCTGTTCCGAATTTGATCGCACTGGCACTTGATCTCACTTTACAATCGGCCACGTAAACATTTTCACAAACCTCTTGAGAATTCTCAGATTTCAGACAAATTCCGTCATCAGCTGCATTAAAAAAACTATTAGTAAGTCTTGCATTTTTGCAATCTACTATATCAATGCCGTCATTGTTCCAAAATGTTACGCTCTCAACCGTTATATGATCTACAATCAGGTTCGAACAACTTTTATAGTTCTGTACCCAGCACAGACCGTTTTTAATGGTAATATCCTTAATCCTGACGTCATCACAGTTTTTGAATTCGATTAATTTGGGGCGATTATCTTCTTCAGGTCGTACCTGGTGCCATGGATTCTCTGTTTTCCATTCCGTATCACGTAAAGTTCCGGCATTTAGCCTGACATAAATATCTTTTAGCAATGCATCTCCCTGTCCGTCAATTGTACCCTGTCCGGTTATGGCAATATGATGCTGATGATTAGAAACGATTAACGCAGATGCCTTGCCATCACCATAATCCGCCCTGACGGGGCTTCCCAGAAGAAAAGCATCTTTATCCAGGTGTAGTTCAACATTTGATTTAATATTGATGACGCCGCTAACAAACTTACCAGCAGGAATAAGCACTATGCCTCCTCCTTGTACTGAGGCTTCATCAATCATTTTTTGGATAACAGTTGTATTATTGGTTTTGCCATCGGCAACTGCACCGTAGCGCATAATATTGTAGACCTTTATTTGTGCTGATGCCCCTATGGTAGCACAACCCAGTAGTGAAGCAGTAATGAATAATTTTATTTGTGAGCGTTTCATTGATGATGATTCATATTTTAAAAAACAACTTGTTACGGTACAAAAACCATAGCAGTATGAGTTGAACAAGGGTGACGCTTATTGCGGTGTATACTGCTTGCCAAGCTACCGGTGTCAGATGGATCAACCCGCCGAAAAGATATGCGGCCGTATGCCCAAAATTAACCAGTCCTTCAGAACATAAATAGATCAGGATAGAGTTAGTACCAATCCACACAAAAGGTATCGACCATTTTTTTACCCCGGCTACATCAATAAGCAAATAGAAAACAGCCAGAAATTGCAAACTCCAGCCCCCCACATATAAAACAAATGAGCTTGACCATAAGCGTTTATTGATCGGGAACTCCAGGTTCCAGATACTACCCAGTAGGATAAGTATGAGTCCTGCTGCAAAAAGCATCAAACCTTTCTTAAGCATCGTCCATTTAGGGGAATGCCATCTTAAAAAGCTCCCGGTAAGCACGCCAAGCAACGCCGTACTTATAGCAGGAATGGTAGATAAAATACCTTCAGGATCGTGTATTTTATCATGTAATCTGCCTGGTATTAACAGCGTATCAATGTATGACTCAAGGGAGCCCTGCATGGTCAACACACCTGCTCCATATCCTGGCACAGGGATAAACATCATCGCGGCCCAATATCCGGCCAAAAAACCAGCAAACCACAGTATTTGCCCACGAAGGCCGCAATTTAAATAAACAATTCCTGCAAAAAACCACGCCAGACCTATGCGCCCGAGTACACTGGCAAATCGTGTATTCTCATAACCATTGAATTTTAAAGCACCGTTTACCATCATACCTAATAAAATGAGTATGACAGCGCGCTTCAACATCGACAGATAAATATCTCTTTTTGTTTTACCTGAAAGCTGCCAGGCCTCCTGAACGCCGGCCTTGGCCACTTTGCTTCCCACAGAATAGGGCATCGAAACGCCCGCTATAAAAAGAAAAAGCGGGAATATCATATCGTAAAATGTGATGCCGTTCCACACGGTATGATGCAGTTGACCAGAAAGCCATAGCAACAGCGGCCACTGGGTAACTTTTGCAAGAGTATGGACAATCTGCTCGCCGCTCATGATCCAGAACATATCAAATCCCCGAAGCGCATCGAGCGACAAAAGCCGGCCTGGTTTGTATGAAGTGAGTTGTTCTGTCATTTAATTCGTTTAGTTTTCATAGGCAGCACCTATTACCGTGCGGTATTTTTTATAAATAGCCTGGCATTCGGGAATGCTATTACCAACCGTAATAACAGGATAATTTTTATGACCATTTACCCATTCCCATTCCCAATGCCTGATCGTATTGTCAAATGCTTTCACATCGACTTCCTTCCCCGCTTTCATCGCTCCCCTCACGTCAACAAAAAACTTTTCCCATCGAACCTTATAAAAATCATTCAATAAACCACTCCACTGCCTGCACGAATACTCATGCAACGGGCTGTTCTCATCGCCCCATAAGGTGATCAGATCGCGGGCATTGCGTTCATAAATATCTTGTTCGTCTTTATTAATGCCCTGTTTGCGTGCATCTGCAATCCACGTCCCTAATAAGAAGTCCTTACGGGTAGCTAGTAGTCTATCCATATCACTTATTAAATCAAGAAACTGGCCGCTGTATTTATTAAAGGCTGCTATATTTTTTTGCCGGTAGGCATCAACCCACCTCTTTTGCAATGGCAAGGCATAATTAGCCAATGCTTGCCTGGTAACATCCACCAGGTCGTATCTAAAACCATCGCTATTTTTACTTAATGGAATAGCGCTGATCATAGCATCCCACGCAGGCAGGAAATCTCTCGGCTTATAATTAAAAGTAGTATGCGTCCAAACAGTGTTGGAATCTAATGTAGGCCGGCCGGTAACGATCGACTCAGATCCATCTCTTATGATCGATCCGCCGCTGTAAACTGTTTTCCGCAATACGTTCCAAGCTTCTGTGGTATATTTATTAATAGTACCATAGCGGTTCAACTGGTATTGTTTTATCCAGTCATCCAAATTAATGGGCTCGGTTTGCCAAGTGTTTGCTGTCATCAACTCATAAAGTACCGGATTTTGCTCAATGGCTTCCATAGTAAGGCCTATGCCTTCCATTTTTTTTGAGGCCGGATCTTTCAGCGCATTTGCAGGACCATCCGCCACACCGTTCATTCGACCAAACATCACGATATTACCGCCAAAATTGTGCAGCATGTTCCATATCCAGGGTTTGCCGTAGAAGGCCTCTGTTCGTTTCCAAACGGGCTGTATTTCAGCAGCCAGATCAAGTACGATCATACGATCATCGGGCACCGCATTCAACAGTGCTTTTACCTGTGGCTGTTTCCAGAATTTGCGGTCGCTATAAAAAAGCCAGCCCTGCATCACCCAGATTCCCTTTTTATCGGCAATATTTATAGCTTGGTATACACGATTGCCTAAAGCCGATAAGTAAGTGGTGTCGTCTGTCGGCGGCTCATTCTCGTTGAACGTATCTGCAGAGTACAAATGATCTGTTCCGTATAATTTTGTCTGCTCTTCAATAAACTTTTGGCCTATTTTGGCGAACATGGGATCTTCTGTATCTAACAGATAAGTATCATTAAAACCATTGTGCCAATTGGTCTTTTTCAGTTTTGAATCAGGAAAATATTTTGAAAACGATGCAGGCACATGCCCTGTAAATGATTGCAGGATAGGCCTCATGCCCAGTTCTCTTTGGCGCTTCAATATTTTTTGCTGCAAATCGCGATGACTCTCCATCCAGTTTAGGGGCAATGGGCCGCCCCATCCATCCAAGTTGCCCATCCAAAACCAGGCAAAATACGCCGGGCCGCAGAAGAAACTTTTCAGATCTTCGTCGCTAAAGCCCATGTTTTTATAAACCTTGTACCAGGTATATTCCTGTCCGGTAAGTGCAAGCGGCATATTAATGCCATGCATGGCCATCCAGTCAATTTCTTTTTGCCAGCGGTCCCAACCCCACCAGCTCATGCTGTAATTGTAAGTACAATAATTCAGATAATAGCGATACGTGTAGGGCGTTGCCTTATGAATCTTCCGGGTTACAACCGGTAATTTTTGGGGTAATTTCAGGTTGGTACCGTTCCATGTCACCTGGCAATGGCAATATTGATTCAGATAATAATACAGGGCCGAAGCTATGGCAACACCGTTGTTACCCCGCAAAATGATCTTACTGCCCCTGCTTTCAACTTCAAATGCGTCTTTACCATCTGTATGAAGCTGTTCAATTGCGAAAGCGGCCGCATGCTGTGGAATTATCCTTTTTATAAGCGCATAAGAAGCTTCCTTGTTTACCTGGGCATATAATGGGTTGATCGTTAACATCGCACATGACAACATCAAACCAAACAGGAAACAACGGGATAGCACAGTTTTTTTCATAAGATCAAGTTACGAACCATGCAGGACATCTGCACATTTATCCGGCTAAATAAGAAATAGAATGTGGGCCGAAGCCCACACTCTCACCTAACTTATCTCAACCTACTATTAACTTTCTAATATCCGGGGTTTTGAATCAGCTTACTGTTCAACTGCAATTCAGGCGTTGGTATCGGGAATATACGTTTGTTGGGGTCGGCATCTGTTTTTATGCCCCATGGCTTCTCGTATTGCCCGAACCTTATCAAGTCATTCCTGCGCCAGCCTTCATCAGCAAATTCACGTGCACGTTCCGCTAACAGAGCATTCAGATCAACTGAGCTAAAGGCTGCCGCCTGAGCTCTTGCCCGCACCTGGTTTACTAATGATAGAGGAGAATCACCATTGGTGGCATTAGCGCCACGTAATATTGCTTCAGCTTTTTCCAGCAAAATATCAGCATACCTGAAAAGAGCCACATCATTGCTCTGGTTACGGGTCGGTGCCTGGCTGTCCGGGTAGTACTTATTGTTCCGGTACCCCTCTTCATTGGCTAATTCGTCGTTACCAATATCAAAAGTCGAAGGATTTCTCCAAACAATGTTTGGAGTAAATTCCAATTGATGATGTACTGTATCACTTGGATTTGGTCCACTATAGCTAGCATCAAGGCCTACTTTTGTCGTAATGATAATAATTGGCGCTCCATTAAAATCATACTGTTTGCCTGTAAGGTATTGTCCGTTACGAATATCGTTAGGATCATTAAAGTTAGCGTAGTATGATGGATAAGTGTAAACCGGCCCATCAGGATTATATGGCATATTATATTTCGTCTTCAAAGCTGGGTGTAATGTCCAACGGGCGTAGTACATACCTTGTGCATAAACCCCATCATAAGGAATGGCATAAATAAAGTCCTTTATTTGGGGACCGTTATTAGGTTTAAACATACCCAGGTAATCAGCGTCAAGTTTATATACGTTTGCCGAGATTATATTGTCACACATGGTCACGCAATCCTGGTACCTTGCAGTTCCGGTATAATACTCCGCATTAAGATACATTTTGGCTAAAATGGCGTAAGCCAGGTATTTGGTTGGCCTGCCGTAAGTTGTTGCATCTACAGTACTGCTTAAATTTGGAATTTGCGCCAGCAGTTCACTTTCAATAAAAGCAAATACTTTTGCCCTTGGTTGTGTACCCATACCGGTGGTATCGCCAAACTTGGTAATAATTGGCACATTAGCGAAGTTGTCCATCATAAAATAATAACACATTGCCCGCATAGCTTTTATTTCAGCTATCGTTTGAGTTTTGCTTGAACTTTCGGGAGCTGAGTTGAACAACGACAAAACCTGGTTACAAGTGCTGATAGTACCAAATCCCCACTGCCACATAGTCTCAAGATTTCCGTTGTCGCCAGTGTAAGTATGAAGGTTCAAAGTAGAATAGTTACCACCATCAAACCAATTTCCTCCACGTGCCACTAAAACCTCCATATCAGTACTTAAATTTTCGACTAACCACCACTGCCTGCCCGGTGCACCTCTAAACGATGTGTAAATAGGCCCGGTAGCTGCCACAAATTGCGCCGCAGTTGTTGGGAAATTCGCGGGAGTAAGTGCCGAGGTTGGCTTTACATCTAACTTGGTACAGCCCGACAAACAGACGGTGACTGTACAAACGGCTAAAATGCCGGTATATAAATTTCTTTTAAAACGATTCATCTTTTTTGATCTTAAAGTTTAATTATAAATCCACTTGTATGCCACCAAGGAATGTGCGGGTTTTTGGATAGTAGTTATTCATATCCACACCAATAAACTGTCCGCTTTGCTGGTTATTAAGGGTCAGATTTAATTCAGGATCTACACCCTTGTACTTGGTTATGATAAACAGGTTGCTACCTGTAACATATAAACGCACAGCATGAATGTAGTTGCCGTTAACTTTAAACCTATAGGATAATGTCGCATTGCTCAACCTGATAAATGCACCGCTTTCAAGATAGCGGGTCGAGTATAGGTTGGCATTTACATCACTTATCGGCTCACTTAAAGTCATTACCGGTACGTTATGGGTCGAAGCTGAATAAGGGGTGTTAAAATCAGCCAGAGAAGCATCCATTATTTTGTTTCCTCCCTGCCCGCGGAAGAAGAAGTTAAAGGAGAAATTTTTGTAAGTCAAAGTGTTACCCCAACCGAAAATATATCTTGGTTGTGCGTCTCCTGCATAGGTGCGGTCGGCGCTTGTAGGAGTTGTAGTTGGCTGGCCATTGGCACCCAGGTATGTTGAAACGCCATTGGTCCTACCCAGGTATTTAAGCGTATAAAATTCTCCAAGAGGATAACCCGCTTCTGTAATAGAAACTGTAGTACCACTTTGTCCCGGTCCTTCAGGGTCACCAGCATATATTTTGGACAAATCTTTACCCAACGAGGTGATCTTGTTTTTGTTAAATGATATGTTTCCGTAGCTTTCCCATGTAAAGTCTTTCGTTTTAACAGGTGTACCGCTCAGGCTGACCTCGACACCTTTGTTATCCATGCTGCCCACATTTTCATACTCATATGGAAACAAATGTGTCGCGCTTGAAACTGGTACCAATGATATCATATCGGTTGTTTTTTTGTCGTATATGTCAACTGATCCGCTTAATCTGCCTTTGAGTATAGTAAAATCGATACCAGCGTTTGTTGTGGCAGTTGACTCCCATTTCAAATCAGGATTATCGTTTTGGGTAGGTCCGATAGCGTTTATCCAGTTATTATTATAATAAAAAGTACCGCTCGACCCATATAAAATCAATGGTGTATATGCATCAAATCCTAGCGAGTTACCTGTTTTACCATAGCCGACACGTATTTTCAGGTCATTTAACCAATCTTGCGACTTCATAAACGACTCATCGCTAATTCTCCACGCAGCTGAAGCTGCAGGGAAATATCCCCAGCGATTATTTTTACCGAAAGCATTTGAACCATCGCGACGAAGTGAGGCTTGTAGAATGTACTTACCATCATAGCTATAATTTAATCTGCCATAGAAGGAAATGAGCCTCAAGGTCTCATCATAATAGGTCTGATAATTAGGTAAATTATTTTGCCCCAGTTTTAAGTTATAATAACTTGTTGCATCCGAAACAAAATTTTCGTTACTCACGCCAAACCCGTTACCAGTTTCGCTGTTGTCGTACGAATAACCCACCAGGGCTTTTAGATTGTGCTTTGCCCAGGTATGCTCATAATTTAGATAATTTTCAAACAGTTTCTTGGTTTCCTCATTCTGTGAGCGGGTAGCTACACCATTTTGGCCAATAGCCAGCTCTGAAAAAGAGTTTAGATAACTATTGTTTGTATAGTTTTTATCCTGATATGCCAGGTTCAGATTGTAAGTAAATCCAAAAGGCAATTTTAATTCGGCCTTGGCATTTGCCAAAAGCAGGTTGTCTTTTGCCTTGTATTTATTGGTTTCCAATAGGCCCAATGGGTTGAAACCCAACACCAGTGTCGGATCATTATAGAAAGTACCGTCTGCATTATAGACTGCCCTGGTTGGCAGATATTGAACTGCTGCTCTGAACACGTTAGGGTTAGCACCATTGGCCTGATTATACTGTTGGTCATTTACAGTCAAGTCTCTATTAGTTATTGAATTACTCAATGAAAAATCTAGCTTTAACCTGTCGTCCAATGCTTTTTGTGATACGTTGATCTTGCCAATAAACCTGTCCATCCCGCTGGTTTTTAATATGCCCTGATCCTGCAGATAGTTTATGTTTGCGCTATACGCAGTTTTGTCGGTGCCCCCGCCAAACGACAGATTGTGATTTTGCGAAAATCCGCTGCTACGTTCAATTTGTTGTTCCCAGTTGGTTGTACCGTTGTCATTAGCGGGAGTTAAACTTTGGTTATTGGCAGCCAGGTAAGCTTTTAACTGTGCTGCGGTTGCCACTTTAAACTGCCTGGCTATCTTTTCGTCTGCAGCATAGGCGTCATACGTCATCCTAAACTGGCCTGCTTTAGCTTTTTTGGTTGTAACAATGATTACGCCGTTAGTAGCGCGACTACCATAAATTGCTGCTGCTGATGCATCTTTCAATACATCAATTGAAAGAATGTCAGAAGGAGCCACCAGGTTAAAATCTGCGTCTGGCACGCCGTCTATAACATAAAACGGAGCGGATGCTGCACCTGCACGGAATGATGAGGGCCCTCTCAATGTAACTGTTGCGGTACCGTTAGGGTTACCATCATTAGTAATGTTAAGGCCGGCCACCTTACCTTCCAAAAGGTCGGCAGGGTTGGCAACAACGCCCTGGTTAAAGTTTTCGGCCTTAACTGTCGAAATAGCGCTGGTCAACTGGCCCTTCGTACTGGTGCCATAACCTATTACCACCACCTCATTCATGGCTTTTGCTGTTTCACTGAGGGTAATTGTTAATGAGGCTTCATCACCTACTGTCTTCTCCATAGCCTGGTAGCCTATAAAACTGAATCTTAAAACCGCGCCTTTGGCAGCATTAATAGAGAATGCACCGCTGGCCGAGGTAGCAGTTGAATTGCTTGTTCCTTTAACCTGTACAGTAACACCGGGCAGTGGTGAGCCCGAGGCATCCTTAACAATACCTTTGACAGCAATGGTTTGCGCCCACAAACTGCTAAAGGTAAAGGTGAACAATACAAGCAAAATACTACACAAGTATCTTGTCTTGAATAGTTTGGGTCTAATTGTCATCATAGCTTTCTTAATTAGTTTGGTTGTTGATTTTTGATTTGTAAACTTTTATTAATTGGTAAAAATTCATTAAATTTAAATAACAGGGTATAATTGTATTTTGAACAATTATCTGTTCAAAAACATTGCTTCAATAAGCTTTACAATTTTATTGGTTTATAGAAAGCGTATATTAACGCCAGCTAAATGTTATATTGTAGACCTAAATTGATTTATTTTTCAATTGCTTTTATTGATTTACAAGTATTTATTTACGTAAACGTTTACGAATAAAGGTTTATTGAACACTTATTTGTTAGTTGAGGACGATCAGAATTATGGGAGAAATTAATATAAAAAGGCTAGCCAGTGAGCTGAATTTATCGGCGGCGACAGTTTCCAGAGCGCTGAGGGACAGCCATGAAATCAGTGCCGAAACTAAGGCCAGGGTGATGGAAATGGCAAAAAAACTAAACTACGAACCCAACCCTTTTGCCAGTAGTTTAAGAAGACAACAAAGTAAAACTATAGCTGTAATTGTACCGGAAGTTGCTAATAATTTTTTCTCGCTGGCGATAAAAGCGATTGAAGAAGTGGCAAGGGCAAAGGATTATCATGTATTGATCTACCAAACACATGAGAGTGGTGAAATTGAAGCATCTTTTATGACTAGTCTTTTAAGCGGCCGGGTTGATGGCGTACTTATTTCGCCGGCAAGCCATGTTGCAAATAAAGAATATTTCCAGAAAGTGAGCGAGAAAATGCCAATGGTTTTTTTCGACCGCGATCATGCCGATATTGAAGGGGTAAAAATAACTACCGATGATTACGACAGCGCTTATAATGCTACTCAGCACCTGGTAGACGCCGGTTGTAAAACCATCGGATACCTGGCAGCATTGGAAACACTTACCACCGGAAAGAAAAGGTTGCAAGGGTACCAGGATGCATTGAAAAACAACAATCTTAAGTGTCAGCCTGACCTGATTGTGAGTAATTGCGAAAATAATGAACCTTGTCATTCCAAAATCAAAGATTTTATTAGCCAACAAAAGCCCGATGGGATAATATCCTCTATAGAAGAGCTGGCCATCCCTTGCTACTATGCCTGCAAAGAGTTACATCTGAATATCCCGAAAGACTTAAAACTGATCACTTTCTCCAATCTTTCTCATGCTGAGTTGCTCAATCCGCCACTCTCTACCATTAATCAGCCAGCTTTTGAAATAGGTAACGAAGCCGCAACTATACTATTCAAGATGTTCAGCAAACGCTGGTATGACCCCAACATTACCATAAGCCTCAAGTCGAATATTATCAAGAGAGAATCAACACGATCTTAATTGATATAAAAATAATACAAAAAATAAACGTTAAATAAACACTAAATATGCTTAAACTTGTATTAATTTAACCAGGCAAACTGTTTTTTGGTAATAGTAGCTGAACCTTTAATATGCAAAAATATTCTAAACAAACCCGCTTACTCTTAGCTGTAGACTGTATCATTTTTGGTTTTGATGGCGATGAGCTAAAGGTTCTGTTGATAAAACGCGGGTTCAACCCGGAAAAAGGCAATTGGAGCCTGATGGGAGGCTTTGTGCAAGCTACTGAAAGTATCGACCAGGCAGCAAACCGGATTTTAAAAGAATTAACAGGCATTGAAGGGGTTTACCTGGAGCAGCTTTACACTTTCGCCGATCCAGACCGCGACCCGACAGAAAGGACTGCGTCTGTTTGTCATTTTGCACTGGTTGATATTCATAAATACGAGGCGCAGCTAAGTAATGATTACCGGGCAGAGTGGTTCCCGTTAAAACGTTTTCCTAAACTGATTTTTGACCATCAGGAAATGGTTGAAATGGCAAAAAAACGGATACGGTACAAAGCCGCCTTCCATCCTATCTTGTTTGAATTACTTCCGGATAAATTTACGCTGCCCCAACTACAGAATCTTTATGAGAGCGTCTACAGTACTTCTATTGACAAAAGAAATTTCAGCAAACGGGTATTAGCAACCGGCTTATTGATCAAGCTTACGGAAAAAGATAAAACCAGTTCAAAACGTGGCGCTTTCTTTTATCGGTTAAACACACAAAACTATTATGCCAAGTTCCAGGCCTTCTTGAACTTTATTCCAAATCCTGACACTTTGAGGTATTAAACGCCAATTATAAACGAATTTATCAGGTATTTGACCGAACAATTGGCCCCATTGACCGGAAAGCTATAGGGGCTCAAAACAATTGCTGTTAACTTGGCAGCATGATCAATACAATTACATTATTACTGTTTTTCCTGACAGTTTCGTTGAGTATGGGTGGCGGCCTTTATGAAATATTAGTAATATACCCTAACTGGAAACACGATGTGGATCCGCGGACATTGCGCGCTAAACTTGAATCATCCGGACAAATACTTGCTGCTAAACGGTTCTGGCCACTGGTATCGCCTGCACAGGGCTTGTTATCTATCATAAACATCATACTTGCATGGAGGTATACCGGTGACGCACATACTTACTGGCTGGCTGCTGCAATTGCGGTATTCATTACGCGCGTCATCACTTTCAGTTATTTTATACCTGTTATGATCCGCAAAATCATGCAGCCTGAGCAAGTTGAAACTGGTCGCCTGCAAGCCATTGTAAAGCAATGGACAGCCTTAAGCCCGCTGCGTTTGCTTCCAGAATTATTTGCATGGTATATGTTGGCTATCGCTTTAATGCATATTTGAGTTACCAGCTTATAAAAAAATAATGGCTGCTGAACGGGCGTTCAGACAGCCACTTTATAAACCAATTATTAGAGGGGCTTGTGGATATGTTTTATGTCAATGCAATTCGTTTAGAATTGGCTTGCTGATTGTTTTCAATGTTGTTTGTTCTGATTTAAGAAGTTCCAATACCACTACTTCATTATTAGTCTTTTTAAGCCATTCTGCCGGTAAGTAAATGGTTTGCTGAGGGCCTATAGACCAGTATCTGCCTAAATTATGCCCGTTAACCCAAACTATACCTTTACCCCAACTACGCATATCCAGGTAGGTATCGGCAACCTTCTTAAGATCAAATGACCCTTTTTTGATTGCCGGGGAACCTGCATTTATTTTACCCGATTTGAAAGCAAGATCTTTCACTGAACTAAATGGCAAACTATACATTTTCCAGTTTTTTAGTTCTCTTCCTGCGAGCAATACTTTATCTGTAATACCTTTTTTATTTTTCAATAAATAGGGTCCAAAGTTTATTCTGCCCAGGTTCTCAACCAAAATTTCCAGCTTCACTTTTCCTTTTGGCAAATCCACCTGCAAGCTATCTTGTTTAAGCCGCCTGTCTAAAACTCCAGCTTTTTTCCCATTTATGTAGATGATACCATAATCTCTTAGTTCTTTAATTTTCAACGTGCCTGATACGCCACCATCAACTATAGTGCGGTATAATAGAAAGCCATAAGCCTGGTTTAGATCTTCAAAAGTGAGCGGCTCCGGATTCAATTTAGGTGCGGGTAAAATATCGAACAGGCTGGTGGCTTGTTTTAATTGAACGTCTGGGATAACAATAACTGGTTTTGATTTGGGCACGGACGGCAATACCTGTCCTGCAGCCAAATGTTTTTGTATAACCGAACGGAATTTCATGAATTTATCGGTTGCATTCCCGGCTTCATCCAGTGGCGCATCGTAATCATAGCTGCTGATCTGAGGTTCATATGGATCTCGATCGTTATAATTTGCACCATTCATAAAACCTCGCGTAGTACCACCGTGAAACATATACATGTTAATTGAAATGCCTGCCGCCAATACCGAATCCAGTCTGTTAACATACTGCTCAGCAGGCACGGTATGGTGTTTCGTACCCCACCAATCGAACCATGCCGGATACCACTCGGCAATATAAAATGGTCCTGTACCGTTATGATTTTCCTTTATCAGCGCTTTAACTTCTGCTGGATTATCAATACCGTTTATGGCAGGAAGTAAACCGGGCAAGTGACCGTCTTTTATAGCAGGTTTAGGATCGCAGGTATACAGAAGCCCATCAAAACCTGCCTCAATAAACATTTGCTTGTTTATAGCCAGGTATTCTTTATCATTTGAATAGGAACCATACTCGTTCTCAATCTGCACCATCAAAATATTACCACCATGATTTATTTGCAACGGCGCGAGTTGCTTTCCAACCGCATTAATATATTTCCTATATTCTTCCAGGTATTTAGGGTCTTTGCTTCGCACAACAAGGCCCTCCTCTTTTTCCAACCAATACGGGTATCCTCCAAACTCCCATTCGGCACACACATACGGGCTCGGGCGAAGAATCACCCACAAGCCTTCTTCTTTTGCAATCTTTACAAATTCGGCAACATCATTATTGCCGGAAAAATCAAATTTCCCCTTCTGCGGTTCGTGCAAATTCCAGAAAACATAGGTGCCAATTGTATTCAATCCCATCGCTTTCGCCATCTTCATGCGCTGTCGCCATGCTTCGCGTGGTATCCGTGGATAGTGCATTTCACCGGAGATCATTTGCAATGGTTTGCCATCCAACAAAAAGGCATCGTCACCCAATTTAAAGGTATGCGACTGAGCAATTGTATAATTGACACTTAAAAAAATAATTACAAAAAAGAGGAGGGTTTTTAATTTCATTTTCAGCATTTTAAAGCGTTGTTATAGTGTAAGTCGGGGTATTGTGATTAATAGTTAAGGTGAATTATGTGGTTGTTGATCAAACAGGTTCAGGTTCCATTTATCGAGCCAATTGATCCGGATTTCGTCCCCTTTAAAAGTGATTGGCAGCCATAAATATCTTCCATCAATTGCATTTTCAGGTTTCCACAGATCGGCCATAAAAATGAAAGCATCCTTTTTCCCTTCAACAGGCAGAACATAGGTGCTTTGCCCTTTGAAAGTTAATTCTGAACCGGGTCCCTGGCAGGGGTTCCCGTGAAACGTCCATGGTCCCCATATGCTATTCGCGGTAAACCAACGGGCCGCATTAGGCGCCCATCCTGTACAACCCGAACCTAACATATAATACTTTCCGTCTCTTTTAAATAAGGCCTGTGCTTCTGTTTGATGACCAATATAAACCCGTACAAATTTGCCAGTATAGCCTGTATACTCATCATTAAGTTCTGCTATTTGCAAGGTGTAGTTCTCTTCGGATGAAAACACATGATAAGCTTTCCCGTCATCATCTACAAAAACTGTCATATCACGTATCATTTGTCCGGAAGATACATCACGGCAAAAAAACTTATTGGCATTAGTGACGGTATCACTGCAATTAGCCTTATCGTTTTCAGGTGTACCCGCTGGGTAGAATGGCATTTTACCCGAATTCGCCCTGAAGCTTTTTAAATACTGATATGGCCCGGTTACGCTGCTGCTTGTTGCAATACCAGCCAAGGCAGAGCCATATCCCTTTCCCAAAAGCTCGAGGTGAAACCACATCACGTATTGTTTAGTCCGGCTATTGTAAACAACCTTTGGCCTTTCAATAATGCTCCCGCGGGCAATGTCGCTTTTGGGGTCATCGCTTACCTTTAAAGCTATTCCTTCATCCTTCCAGTGATATAAGTCTTTTGACGAATAACAATGTATACCCACCTGGGCCGAGTTGCCTTTTTTCCCTTCAATTTTGTGTTCGCCAAACCAGTAGTAAGCACCATTTTGGAATAATATCCCCCCACCATGCGCATTGATATGCACGCCATTATTGTCCGGCCAAATAGCTCCGGGATAAAAATTTGCATCTGCAGGACCTGTAGTTTGTCCTTCGGCGTTAAAGACAGTTAGTAATAAAGCTACCATCAGTGATACAACCGGAAGTAATTTTTCTACTATTCTTTTTTTGAACAATTTGTTTGCGTATTGAAAGTATCTTATTTATGTCCTTTAACTTTATTTACTACCCACTCTCCTACTTGAGTACCCTGTTTCATACCACTATTAATAGCATCTTCAAAATGGATACCGCCCCAAAAGCGTGACATTCCCGCTTCTGCTGCTGCCTGTTTAAATGAAGTAAAACTTCTGGGAGGCAGTCCGTATTTTTCTTCCACATTGTCTGTATAATGCAAATTGTCGCCGAAATAACTCGTCAGGATAACTGCTGATGTAGAAGAAATGCAAGAGTGCCCGCTTAAATATTCGGGGAATGGTGGCGTTTGTAATAACGGTCTCCAGTTTGGGTCAATATATTTGCGGATAGCTGTTTCGGGTCTGATACGATTACTTCTATACTTTTCGTCCCAGCAACACATAAAACTATCCATTAATCCCATAGATACGACAGTGTGAATTTCCATTGCTTTGGAAAAGCCTGTTTTTGTCTGTTTACAAACTATACCTGTAATCCCAAGCCAGTGTGCGCCTGGTGAAATTTTCTTCAAGCCGATGAGCATGTGACCGTTGTCCTGTACCGCAAAAGGATTGCAGTCCCAAAAAGCAGCTATGGTGCGGTGTTCCGGCGTTAGCTCACTTCCACCTAACTTGTAGCATCTTAGCATATATTTATAAAACTCGGATCGCTTATCGGTTGAAAATTGTATTGGCCGCGATACCTTAAATTGCGAAGCGGAATCAAGAGTAAATGGGCGAATGGTATTAAAGTAAGGTTCTACAGGCGCCATATAGGCAGGTGGCGTCGGATACCAGGTGCTATCTTTCCCAAGCGGCGTATACCTGGTGTAGTTACTAATACGATTGTACCTGTCCTTTTTGGCATAAGCCAGTATTTTTTTACTGATCGCCTGTGCATAGTGTTTTGAGCTATCAATAACCTCGTCGGTAAAACCAATTTTCCGGCATGAGTCAAGGAAAGTCTGCTCATACGTAACCATTAGGCTGCTACCTGATGGCTGCATCTTTCCGGCGGTTTCCATCATGGCGATCAATGCACTCAGCTGATAATTGTATCCATTAGCAAATGATGGCTTTTTGATATCAGGATATTCATTTAATATCCCATGCATACTCTTTTCCGTCTTGTCGTTCTCAGATACTATTTCGTAACCTGCCAAACAGGTGTAGGAAAAGAAACGGGCAGCAAGCGGAGGGTTAGTGATATCGTGGATCATGATCACTGACATCTGATTCACCACTTTTGAGATGTCACTACTTGTTAGAACGGGCTGAGTTTGGTTTTTCCTGCAGCTATTACTTAGGACGGTTGCAGTAAACAAAACAATTAATAATAAAGCCTTCTTTCTCATATCTTAATTCTCCTTATAGGCTTTTATTCCCTGTTGGTTAATACCGAATAGCAATGTTTTATTAATTTCTAAAACGCTTCTCACATCGCCCCATAAATGGAAGCCCGACTTTAGCTGAGGGACATAAGTAAAATGTCCTTTACCATCACCTTTTAACAAAATACCATAGTTTGCATCTGATTTTCCTAAGCGCAACCTTGCCCTGTTAATATTACCGCATAATAGTATATCCTTATTGCCATCATGATCATAATCTAATGTAGTAATAGTGAATACAGGTGAAGATTGGACCTCTAATGGCAATGCTGTTGAATGCAATTTGCCTTTAGCATCACTTAAATAATAGCTTGTAGAAAGATTGTTGGCTTTTAAGTGGCCCGCTCCCTGGAACTCCAAAGTGGTAAAAATATCAGCAAGCGATGCATCCGCGTAGCTCTTATAATCCGGGAACCGGGAACGCATCACACTCATCTGTTCCAATAGCTCATCGCGCGAAACATAAGGGTAACTTTTGCCCTGGATGTAAAAGCACAGAATAGGATCAACCGCTCCATTGTCGTCAAAATCCTTATAATACATTTCGGCAGGTTCGGCAGCGCTAACTTTACATTGCGTGTTTAATCCTTCATTGCCTATAATTAAGTCTGGGTGTCCGTCATGATTAAAATCATCAACCAGTATTTTGTTCCACCAGCCATTTGTCGGCCCTTCAAAATAGGTACTGGAATTGTCTATTAGTTTGCCATTATTGTTGATCATTACCGTGACCGGCATCCACTCACCCACTAAAATAAGGTCAGGTTTTTTATCGCCATTCATATCTACCCAGGCGGCATCGGTAACCATACCAATATGCTGTAATGAAGGCGATACCTGCTTAGTTTGATCAGTAAAATGGCCTTTACCATCATTTATGAGCACATAACTGGTTGGCATTTCCGGATATCGTCCCGGTATTACCCTTCCGCCTACAAACAAATCCGGATGGCCGTCACCATTAATGTCTGCTACCCTTACACAACTTTTACTGCTGCGCATTTTAGACAAAGCACCATTGGATTTGGTGAAATTGCCTTTGCCATCGTTCAAATAAAGGCGATCTTGCAGTAAAGGGTCATCCGGTGCAAAATTATCATAGCCTCCGGAACATACATATAAATCGGGTTTACCGTCACCATTGGCATCAAAAAACACTGCATCGGCATCGCTGCTCTTTTTATCAGCTTCAAATGAAGGTTCTGATTTTGCTATAAAGCCGCCACCTGGCTGTTGAATATATATGGCACCTGGTTTACCATTACCACCACCTACATATACATCCTCCAGGCCATCGTCATTGATATCTCCTTTTATCATGCAAGGACCGGAAAACGATAATGGATTTACCAACAACGGTTGCCGTTTAAAATCATTAAGGTTACTCTTTTCCTGCGTATTCACTACAGGTGATTTAACTTCAGTAAATATGGACTGTGGAATTTTAGAAGGTTGAAAATTGCCGTTGGCATCTTTCTCATTCAATGTAAGTTGCTGATCAACCTTAACATTTTTTAGGATTTGCTCCTTACCCTGCTGCCACACCACTCGTAAAGAATCTATTCTGGTATCCTTTCCTAATCCAAAATGCAATATCGGCGATACGCTTGATTGAAAGCCACGGCTTGGCATTTGCTCCAGGTATTGCTTTTTATCTTTTACATAAATGGTAACTTTTGCGCCTACACCTTGAGTATTTTTGCCGGCACCATCCAGCTTAAGCTGCAAATAATGGTTATCTAATTGCTTGTTGGCTTCGTTTTGATAGATGAATGCCGGTTGATTAATGTTATTAACCACCAGGTCCAAATCACCATCATTATCCAAATCAACGTATGCTGCACCATTACTGTTAGATGATTGGGAGATACCCCAGGCGGTACTGGTATTTGTAAAGGTAAGGTTGCCATTATTCTTGAACAAATAGCTCTTTACCTGCGACGACGGCATCTTTTGTACCAGGTTATAGATGTCCTGACGCATCAATCGCCTGTCTTTTAAGTAATCGCCCATGTATTTTACAAAGTCCATATTGGTAAAATCGCGGGTATAACCGTTGGTTACAAACAAGTCTTTCCAGCCATCATTATCGTAGTCAGCAAACAAAGGCGCCCAGCTCCAATCGGTATTTGAAATTCCGGATAGCTGGCCAATTTCGCTGTATGTTCCATTTCCATTATTTATTTGCAGCATATTGCGCATATATTGATAATAGAAACCTGTGCGAAGTGTCAGGTCAAATTTTTCATAGTTATCGGGCGCAAATAATAATTTTTGGCGGTGATTATCTTCCGGAAGCATATCCAGGGTAAAAATATCAGGCAAGCCATCATTATTTATATCCGATATATTATTCCCCATCGAGAATTGTGAGGTATGCCCGACAGAAGATTGTAGTTTGTTAGTGAATGTACCGTCTCCGTTATTGATGTACAGAAAGTCGGGGATTGTATAGTCGTTCGATATATAGATGTCCGGCCAGCCATCACCGTTCACATCATCTATTGCTGCTCCCAAGCCATAAGTAAGGTCCGAACTGCTTATACCGGCTTCAGCTGTTACATTCTTAAAAACTCCGTTATCGTTTCTGTATAATCTCACACCGTTTAAGGAGTTTTGCCTCTTCAGAGCTTCTGCTGTGTTCACCTCATCCAAAACGGGCAACTGAATAGGGCTGTGATTCAATAAAAACATGTCCAGATCGCCATCTCTGTCATAGTCAAAGAAAACGGCCTGGGTACTGTAGCCTTCGTCAGCTAACCCATATTGTTGTGCCTGATCAATAAAATGCGGAACACCATCCTTATCATTTCCCTGGTTGATAAATAACTGGTTCTGGCGTTTCTCAGCCCTTACATTTCCAGAATAGCATACATAAATATCCAGTTTACCATCGCCATTTACATCTGCCATTGTAACCCCGGTTTTCCAGGGGCCGGGTCTGCCTGCAACACCAGCAATAGCTGTAACCTCATCAAACTGCATGTGTCCTTTATTCAGGTACAGTTTATTGTCAGTCATGTTACCTGTAAAATACAGATCAGGCAAGCCATCACCATTTAGGTCGCCAGTGGCTACGCCTCCCCCATTATAAAAATATTCATACATCAAAACGTTGGTATTTAAACCCTCAGCCAATGTATTGCTAAAATCCACATGAGTTTGTTCGGGTGATAATAAAGTAAATAAAGGACTACCGCCTGTATCTCCGGCCTCTTTATCTCCAGACTTCCGGCCACAACCTGCTAATGCTAACCCTCCGATAAAAAGTAACCGGTAAGATAATTTGATGTACGTATTCACAAAAGTTTAAACTTAAATTAATGGATTAAATATAAAAGAATGCCGGGTATTTAACCCCGGCATTCTTCACATTAAATATATAGATTTTTATAACCCATTAATTAATAACCAGGGTTTTGAACCAATTTTTTATTCTTGTTCATTTCGTCCCTGCTGATTGGCGGGAAGTAGACCTTATCGGCCCAGGCACGGTTTTCAACGCCCGGATCGATTTCCTGCACTGTATAGGTATAGTTATAATTAGTAGTATTATACCTGTAAATAGGCACCGTTGCACCTGGTTTAAGTGTGCCGGTGATCTTAATAATTTTAACTTTATTACCCAATGTTGTTGGTGCTATCATCCAGCGGCGGGCGTCGAAGAAGCGTTGCTCTTCAAACAGCATTTCTTTGTTACGCTCACGTCTGTACCGGTTTACCAGTGCAGCACCGCCGGTTTCGGTAACCGCCGGCAAGCCACAACGGAAACGTATTTTATTCAACCAGGTGATAGCGTCTGCGTTATCCCCTAATTCGAGACATGCCTCAATGTAATTAAACACCACTTCGGTATATCTGATTTGCGGTGAAGGTACTTCTGAACGGGTATTCTGATCCATAATAGCAGGGTTAGGATCCATAAATTTCCTGATAGCATAACCGGTGCGGGTTCCGTTCCAGTTTTCAATAGGCCCATTCCTGGTATCCAAGCCAAAGTAAGGTTGAGGGCTTGAAGCGCTACCAATTTGATAGGTTCCCATTTGGATCTCATTATAAGGGTCGATACCTGCACCATCCGCTGTACGTGGTTTCCAAGGTGCACCATCATATAAGATTGACGCATAGAACCTCGGATCACGGTTTGCATAGGGTGCCGCTTTATCCGCCGCATTATTCCAGTCAAAGTCACGCCAAGTCCCTGTTGTTCCATCTAATGTTTCATAATCGTCTACCAGGTTTTGGGTTGGCTCACTTGATGTCCAGCCGTGGTAACCATTGGTACAGTTGTTACGGCCATACCATGCTCCCCACTCGTCCTTGGCGTTGCTGAAATATCTTGCAAAAATAATCTCAGCTTCACCGCCATTTCTTGACAAGTAAGAGTTTTGGTAGTTAGTAAAACCATCAGCCGCACTTGCCGGAGCAGATAAATTAAGCATATAACCATATTTGCCCATATCTAAAAAGGCCTTTGCCGCGTCTTGTACTTTTTTCCAGCGACCGTCATGATCACTGGTGGTATAACCTAATAATTCAGGATGAGCATAACTGGTAACAGTGCTGATTGCTTTTAGGTTAGTAGGATCATGCAGGGCGCTCGCAGCATAGGTTAAAACTCTTACTTCAAGCGCCTTCGCAGCGTCAGCTGTAGCACGCCCTTTATCCATAGTTTTATTGCTTAACAAACTGGCCGCCTGATCCAGATCACTTAATATAAAATTCACGCAGTCTTCATAGCTGCTCCTTGCGATACTAAAGTCAGTCGCAGTTGCGCTGTAGGAGGATTTTACAAGGGGAACACCGCCATAAAAACGCAGCAACTGATTGTAGAAATAGGCGCGCATAAAATAGGCTTCGCCTTTTAACCTGTTTACCAGTGCTGAATCAAGCGACGACTTGGAAAGTTGCTCCAGTGAGATATTAGCAGACCTTATCCGGGCGTACATTGCATTCCATTCGTACCTGTCTTGTAACCCACTCAGATGGTCAGGGCTTACGTTGCCTTCCATAATGTCCTGCTTTCCGAAATTGTAAAGGGCATTATCGGTAAGGCAATCGTTATTCATTTGGTCCAATAACCCGGTACTCAGTCCGTTATATAATTCCGTCACAAAGGCCGTAGAAAGGTTAGGATCCGACCAGGTGGCCTCAGCCGATGCCTGGTTTAACGGCTTCGTACTCAGGAAGTCTTTCTTACACGAGGCAAGCAGCACGCCTGAGACGATTACTATTGCTGAAATATTTCTTAAATATGTTTTCATATCGTTCAAATTAGAATTTTACACTTGCTCCCAAATTGATAACTCTTGCCTGCGGATAATAATGCCCATCTGAACTGGTGGATTCCGGGTCATAAATTTTTTGCTTAGCAAGTGTGAACACGTTCAGGCCGTTTGCATAGAACCGCAAATTGTTTATACCTACTTTGCTGGTGAGTGAAACCGGCAGGGTATAACCCAACTCAATGTTTTTAAGGCGTACATAGTTCATATTGAGCAGCCAATAAGTGTTTCCTTGTACAAGGTTTCCGTTAGAGTCATAGTATCCGCCAGAAAAGAACTGGTTATTTCTGTCAACTGTACGTGGGTCTTTGGTGCTATGATTGTCCACGGTCCAGCGATGATCATAACTCCATTGCAGGAAGTTGCCAATCGTTCCTGATTCTGTTTGCAGTGTAATTTTTGCGCCGGTTGCACCCTGCAATAACACGGTTAAATCGAAGCCCTTATATTGCACCCCAAAATTTAAACCTCCCTGAAAAGTCGGGGTATGGCTGGCATCCAATCTCACCTGATCATAACCATCAATTTTACCATCAGGCACTTTTTGACCGTTATCGCTGCCTATATCCTTAAATTTCATGTCGCCCACCCGGATAGTACTTGCGCCTACACCGCTATAAGCTCCAGGATGAGCTTGGTTGAACGCATCAACTTCGGCTTGTGTAGAAAATATGCCATCATAAACGTAATAAAGCTGGGAACCAATAGGATGACCAATTGACGTTTGGTATGATGGAAATCCGGGAGGTTCATCCCAGATATTGATCCGGTTTTTAATATAAGAACCGTTAATGCCTACGTTATATCTAACTTCGCCAATTCTGTCATGCCAGTTAAATTGGAACTCTACCCCCTTATTGGTTACCTTTCCGTAGTTTTTCGGTGGTAATAGTGGTCCAGGAATACCGGTTGCAGGTACTGAAGCGGTAGGTGCCCATAAGATATTGGTACGTACGTTATAAAACGCTTCCAAAACGAAATCCAATTTGCCGTTCAGGATCGTTCCTTCCAGGGCTGCATCGCTGTTGTTGGCAGTTTCCCAGGTAAAGCTCGGGTTTGGAGCTGTACCTTCCGTTAACGTTTGAGTCGGAGCACCGTTGATAATATAGGTATTAGTGTTATATAGTGGAAGATACGCGTATTCTGCCAAATCATTGGAGTGAGGTCTATTTACCTGGTCGTTACCCATTTGCCCCCATGAACCGCGAAGTTTTAAGTTTTGAAAGAACTTGATATTATCTTTAAAGAAATTTTCTTCTGAAATTCTCCAGCCTGCTGATATACCGGGGAAGAAGCCGAAGCGGTGAGTTGTAGGGAACATATAAGAACCGTCTGCCCGCCATAAAAATTCAGCCAGGTATTTTTCCTTGTAGTTATATCCTACGCGGCCAAAGTAATTTAAACGGGCCCTCTCCCAGGCTGAACCGCTATTGCCTATCTCGGTGTTACCACCCCATGAAAGCTGGTCTATAGCGGTTGAAGCAAAATACTTGCGTGACGCATCAAAGTAGCTTTGATTTGATTTTTCCTTTTGTACACCGGCAAGGAAAGTAACGTTATGGCCTCCAAAGCTATGATCATAGCTTATTATACCTTCGAGCATCGTACTTAACTGATCCTCATCGCTTTGAAAAAGGTGCGCCTGGGCCGGGCCACGGGCTACCTTGGTAAGTACAGGGTTTGTGGTTGATTGACCATCCCAGCTATATACATACCATGGCGTTTGCCAGCTTTTTTCTTCCCTTATGTATTTATCAATAGCAACGTTTCCCGTAACCTTTAATCCAGGTACATATGGAACATCGATTACAATTTTACCATTAGTTTGAACAACATACCTGGTGTCTTTGTCATATCCGGTTGCATTCGTAGTGATCAACACCGGTTGCTGGCCATTTTCGATATCTGGTCCTGGTAACCCGTTTGGCCAGTAAGCTGGCCTGTATGGATAACCACGCGTTAACATCCTGAAAATGTCGCCGGCACTTTCACCAGCAGGGAAAAAGCGGTTTTCCTGGCGGCCAGATACGCCAACACTAGTGTTAACATACTTATTAACTTTTGCATCTACATTTAAGCGCAGATCGTACTGTTTATAACCGGTCGCAGAATTCTTATAATAAGCGTCCTGATTTTCGTAACCTATGGAAGTCAGATACTTTATATTTTCTGAACCACCCGACAATTGTACGTTCTGGCGAGTTTGCGGCGACCAGTCCTTCAGCGTCGCTTTAAACCAATCGGTGTTAGGGTGTCCCCATGGATCAGAATGGTCAGCAAATTTTTGAAAGTCAGTAGGCGAGAATGTTGCCGTTGTGGTAGCGTTGTTATCCGGGCGGGTAAAGCTTCCTGTGGTTTGAAATGCCTTCCACGCGTCTGGCCAATATTGTGACGGTAAGTTATATAAATCTATTTCATCTACCATGGTAGCATATTCTGTAGAATTAGCCATTTTAGGAATCACCGTAGGTTGCGCCCATCCATGATTATAGTTGTAAGAAAGGTCGGGTTTACCCAGTTTACCGTGTTTGGTGGTAATCAGGATAACGCCATTGGCAGCCCGGGCTCCATAAATAGCTGCTGATGCATCCTTCAACACCGTCATGCTTTCAATATCGGCAGGATTAATACGGTCGATATTTGTTTGCCCTGCGGGAGCCGGAACACCGTCGATAACGATCAGCGGAGAGTTGTTGCCCAGCGTATTAATACCGCGCACACTGATGGTTGAACCATCGTAACCAGGCTCGCCGCTTGCATTGGTTGCGATAACCCCCGGCATACGTCCGGCTATGGAATTTGAAAGGTTGACTGCCGGTGATTTTACCAGATCCTCGCCTTTAACAGATGTAACAGATCCGGTAACGGTTACTTTCTTTTGTACACCGTAACCTACTACCACCACCTCGTTAAGTCCTTTATTCGCTGATTGAAGTTTAATATTAAGAGTAGTTTTGCCGGCTATTGGTACCTCTACCGTGGTGTAGCCAATAAATGATACGACCAGTGTGCCGTCTTCCGGCGCATTGAGTGTAAAATTTCCGTTTATATCAGTCACTGTCCCGGCTGCTGTACCTTTTAGTTTTACAGATACGCCAATAAGCGATTCCCCGGTTGTCTGATCAGTTACTTTTCCTGTGATTTTAATTTGAGCTAATAACTTGTTTAACGCTGCTCGGTGCGGTGTGGCAAACTTTGTATTGGAAACATCTGCAGTAGCTGCTGAAGACATACTGACAAATAGCAAAGCAATCAATACCTGGCTTAGTGCTATTTTTGAGACATTTGACAAGTTTACAGTTCTATGTAAATTGTATTCCATGTTTAATTGGTTAAGTTGATTTAAATTTTAAACGCACACTCTCAAAGTGGGATGGTTTACCGGAGCTCAATTATTCTATAATTGCAACTCCTGAATTAGGGTCTGTCTGGCTTTTGTTTATTTCATAATCATCATTTAGGTTTAACTTTAATTACAATTGGTTAGGGATTATAAAAATTGGTAGTCTAACAAATCTGAAGGCATTGTCGCTATCAATCTTAGTCTCAAAAACACCCCTTTAATTTTGAAAACAGCGCCAACTATAAATCACTTATCGTTGATGCTTTTTTTCATTTAAAAGCGTTTTCTTGCAACTAAGAAATTAAATGTTATCACTACAGTTATAATTGATTGCACTAAAGTGAGCATAATTGAGGTGATTCATAGGGGGTAAATTCTTAAAACTTGAGGGGGTAATTGGTAATAAGCGGATAATTTATTAATTAATATATATCTAAAATTAACCCTGACATTAACTATTGCCCATTTTTAACTTTACAGCATTTTTTGTGATACTTGACTGAAAAGGCACGCGAAATTTTTTAATGTATTCAGATGGGTTCAGCCCGAAGAGCCTGCTAAATTGTTCCCTAAAGTACTTCAGGTCGTTAATACCAACCTTGTAAGCAGCCTCTGCAACTGTGCAATCGGTGTTAAGAAACATTTCCGCAGCTTTTCTCAAACGTATAAACCGTATAAATCCATTGGTGGATTGCCCGGAAATTGACCTGATTTTTTTATAAAGATTAGACTGGCTCATACCAATCTCATCAGCCAGAGCTTTGGTACAAAAATCATTGTCTGTTAAATGCTCTTCGACAATTTTCATACATTCCGCCAGGAACTCCTTATAGTCAGGCGATATCTTAAGGTCATTTGACTTTAGGGTGATCTCGTTATAAAAATATTTTTGGAGAGTATTTTTACTTTTTAATATGCCTGTGACTCTCGCAACGAGTAATTCCTTTTCAAAGGGTTTACTTATATAGTCATCCGCGCCACCCTCGATGCCTTTTAATTTAATTTCGGGCGATGTGCTGGCGGTTAATAACACAACAGGTATATGACTCAAAGAAGGCTCTTCTTTTACCCTGCTACAAAGCTCGATACCGCTTAAACCTTGCATCATAACATCGCTGATAATAATATCAGGCAATATCTGATAAACCAGATTTAAGGCGTCTGCACCATTTTCGGCTTCAAATACCTCAAAATCATTACTGAAAATTTGTTTTAGATACTGCCTGATCTGTGCATTATCATCAGCAATAACCATAGACCTGGATTCAAAGTTGAGCGGATCTGTTTTTTTATGACTCTGGGATTGTAATTCGATCCCTGCTTTTGATACCGGTACCTCTTCTTCGCAATGTTCAATCAGTTCGTCCAGAAAAGCAGAAGTTTCGGCAACGTCCTCAAAAATCAAGTTAGGGCTTAAATGCTCCTTCCCTTTCAGCAAGCAAATCTTGAAAGTGGTTCCTTTTCCTTTTGAGCTTTGGTAACTGATATTTCCTTTATGATCTTCAATAAATCTTTTTACCAGGTAAAGCCCAATACCAAATCCACTTGCCGGCGGCAATGCATTGTGCAACTGGTAAAACTTATCAAATAACTGATCTCCAACATACTCATCTATTCCGCACCCATTATCTTTGACCTCTATATTTACAAAAGCGTCTGTTTCTGAAATACTGCAAACTATTGTTCCATAATTGGGGGTAAATTTTAAGGCATTAGAAATCAAATTAAATAATGCGATCTCTATCTTTTCACGGTCTGCAAATAATTCTATGGAATCTGTTTCACAAACAAATTCAAACTGTATACTCTTGCTTTTTGCCTGATGGCTGAAACATAAAAAGACCTCTTTAGACAAGTTCACGATATCCAGTTTTACTATCTTGAGCTTATCTGACTCGCTATCAGCCTTTCTAAATAATAATAGTTGATCAACAAGACTTAATAAACGACGCGCATTACGGTAAACAATATTAAGATTACTTGTATCATTTACCCTTTCTCCCTGACTAAATAGTAGTTCCTTAACTGGATTTATAATCAACGTAAGCGGCGTCCTGAATTCGTGAGAAATGTTGGTAAAAAATGAAAGCTTCCGTTCATTAAGTTCTTTCTCCTTCTCTGCAGACATCTGCGCAATTTTTATCTCGTACTTTAACTTAGCCTGGTTGCTACGATAAAGCATGTAATAATAGATAAGCGTTACAGTTATAGCGAAATAGCTCAGAAGAGCCCACCATGTTTTATACCAGGGTGGAAGAATTCTTATCTGTAAAGCGGCGTAATCTTCAAACCATAAACCATCCTGGTTGGCAGTTTTTACCTTGAACGTATATTCACCTGCCGGAAGGTAACGGTAAGTAACTGATTTTTGATTTTTTACGTAGTTCCAATTTTTGTCCAACCCCTCCAGCTTGTATGCGAATTCACATTTTTGTGCATATGCATAGTTTAAAGCTACATATTGTATGGAGAAAACCGATTGGTTAGGTTGCAAAGTTATTTGGGTGGATTCATTTATTACTTTACTTAAGATATTATCTTTTTGGCCCACTTCAACTTTTTTACCAAATAACTGCAAACCTGTAATCAGGATTTTTGGCCTAAAGGTGTTTTGTTTTACCTCTGCAGGGAAAAAAATATTATAGCCTTCTGTTCCGCCAAAAATCATAAACTTCCTTTTGCTGCAATACATGGATGACCGGGGATTAAACTGCCCTCCCTGCAACCCGTCTGAAGTGTCATAATTAGTGATACTGTTTGTGCTCACCCCTACTCTCGATAGCCCTTTATTTGTGCTTATCCAGATATCTCCGGAGTCATCTTTTTCTATTGCATTTATAGTATTGTCAGCCAACCCATCAATTTCTGTATACTGTTTAAAACTTTTATTTCTGATGTCATAAATTACAAGGCCGTTCCCTTCTGTACCTATCAAAAGCTTATCATTCTTATCTAAATACAATGAGTATATAACCTGGCTGGATAGAAATTTTTCAATTTGTGATTGATTGAAATAATCGACAAACTTATTTTGATCTCTTATAAAATACTTAAGACCAGAGGCATATGTTCCAACAAACAAGTTGCCGTGTTTATCTTCAGCGAGCGCCCGGATATTGTTTGAGGCGATCGTGCTGTTTTGCGGGTTATAATTAACGAATTTATCTTTCCCTGCTGGCAGCATACTTAGCCCCCCTCCGTTTGTGCCAACCCATAAATTATTTTTTGAGTCTTGCAGTATTACGCGAACATCATTTAAACCTATGCTCGAGGGGTCATCAGCCCTATGGGTGAAATTAGTGAAAGAGTCTGCCCCTTTATTATAGCGGAAAAGCCCCTGCGAATATGAACCAAACCACAACGTGTTTGAATGGTCTTTGTAAGCACTAATTATGGCATTATCTGTTAATGAACCGCTCCTTCCGTCTGCCCTGTAATATCTTACTACCTCTCCATTCAGTTTCTTCTTATATATCCCGTCGCCATCGGTACCCAGCCACAAATAGCCTTCCGCATCCATGCACATACCGTAATACCTTAAGAAGCTCGATCCGTAACTATCTACCAGCTTATTTTGAAATTTGTTGAATTTTTCAGGAATACTACTGAGCATATAAATGCCGTCGCCATATGTTCCGGCCCATATGTTTTTGTCCTTATCCTGAAATAAAGTTTGAACTGATCTGGCTGTTATGCTGTAGTTATCTTCTGATTTTACCGGATTAATTACCACATCTTTATAATCCGACTTTTCGGCTTTGGCAAGATCAATGTTATACAATCCTCCGTCCTGTAAGCCAATCAGCAGATTTTTATTATCATCCTCAAGAAGTGAAGAAAAATAGTTGCTTCTTAGCTTATACTTTGAGCCTAAGAAAACATGGAATTTATTTTCAGCTCTTCTGTAAAGGAATAGTCCCTTACTGGCTGCTACCCAGATATCATGATTATGGTCTTCATAAATGGCATTAATTCTGCCAGGGGGAATCACGTTTAACGGGACTTGCGCATTTAAGCTTTTTAAAATCACCCCGTCTTTGATACTAAAAACGTTTAGGCCGCCATCAAGCGTGCCTACCCATAATAACCCATAAGTATCTTCGACAACATTAACGACTACTGTACCGGATAAAGCCGGCAATCTGTGTTTGTTATAGATTTTGTAGTGCCCGTTTTTCTCATCATAATAAGAAAACCCCGAACCGCCGCATGAAAACCACAACTGATTTTTAGTATTTTCAAAGATGCTGGTAACATAGTTTAGATTAGCCGACTGATTACCAGTAGGGTTAAATTTAGAAAACCGCTCTGTTTTGGTGTCAAATTTATATATCCCTCTTCTTGAGGATATCCATATCTCGCCATGGGCATCCTTGAATATATTTTGAACATAATTACTCGGTAAACTGTATGGATTGTTGGGTTCAGATTTGAACACTTTGAAATTGGTGCCATCAAACCGGTTTAAACCGTCATCCGTGGCAAACCACATAAAGCCTTTATTGTCCTGGGCTATGCTATTTATTATACCAAATGAAAGACCATCTTTCAATGAGTACTTCATCACTTTTTTTGTAAACAAGCCTTGTGCATGTGTACAAAAACAAACAATTAGCCCTAACAGGATAAGTATAAGTCTTCTCATGAAATGCCAGTTAATAGGTATAATTTGGTTCCCGGCCCTTTGTAACAAACAGAATACAAAAGGCTATTTCTCAAATGTAGTTTTTTTAATTAAAAAAGAAATGTAAAACTGACAAATAATAATATTTTTATTATTTCATCAAGTTTATATCTCATACAATAATTTAAATCGCAACTTTTTTCAGCAAAAATTTAAAAATTTCCAATTTAATCTTTGTCACTTATAATGTTCGTGTACTCCGAACACTTTAAAAAAACAAGAAAAATTGCCGATATTAGTTCGAGTTGTCAGAAGCACCAGCATAGCCAGGCAAAATAAATCATGACCAACCTCACCTATATTTCGCCGTTTTTTATCGTTAAGAGTTTAAAGAATTCTGTTGCGTTCTATGTAGATAAACTTGGGTTTGAAGTAAGGTTTATAGGCCCGGATGACGATCCGTTTTTTGCGATCGTTGGGCGCGATAATATTTCCATTATGCTTAAGGGGAGTGCGGAGGATAAAAACCCTGTTCCCAATTATACTCATTACGACTGGGCACGCTGGGATGCCTATATCTCAACTAAAGATCCTGACGGCTTGTTCGAAGAATACCAGTTGAAAGGCGTTACTTTTCATCAAAATCTCAGAGATGACGACGACGGTTTGCGCGGTTTTGAGGTGATTGATTCGGATGGATATATCTTGTTTTTTGGAAGACCTAAATCGTAACATCAAAACTATTAAAATGAGAGGCCCCAATTATACAACAGCGCGTTACACAACGGCAATTGAGGTTGCGAAATCACCGGATGAGGTCTTTAATCATATTATCAACGACGTTCCCAAATTCTGGCCGGAAGAATTTAAAGGAAGAAGCTCCGAATTGAATGATGAGTTTATATTTACGTCAGAGGGCGGGCATTATTCAAAAAATAAAGTGGTTGAATTAATACCGAATAAAAAAGTAGTTTGGCTGGTAACCGAGAGCACCCGCGAAACAGATAACTTTGACTGGACCGGGACAAAAATGGTCTTTGAACTAAGCCCTAATGTCAGCCATACCCTGCTTGAATTTACTTATGACGGGATTATTCTTGAAGGTGAATATGACAGATTGGTACAGATATGTGATATGGTGATTAAAGAAATGCTTTATAATTTTATGAAATAATAAAGGCAAATATTAAATAACCTGTCTAAGGTTGCGCAACTTCTGACAAATCAAGAGCTTCAAATTACCGGCAAGTATATTAACACTTTTTGATGTAAAACAATTATGACGTTTAATGCCAGAAATAAGCCTCAGATGGCTTTTTCTCAGAATTTCCTCTTATATTGATCGCGAATCTACCTCCTATATATTGCAAACTTCTAAAAGTAACATCAATCTAACAACCGGCTTTTTAATACGAAAATTCCGGATCAGTAAAGGCTGGGACCAGGCGCTCATGGCTACAAAACTGGATATTACGCGCGGTTCGTACTCGAAAATAGAAGCTGGTCTCACCGATGTCAATTTATCACGGTTAGAACAGATCGCCTTTATCCTGGATGTCAAATTGATACAGCTTCTGTCATTCGATCCGGAGCAGGAAGTTCGGGACGCTTCACGGTATTTGTCGGTACTAGCTCAAATCAGGGAGAAAGACCGATGTATAGAATTGTTATTGCACCAAATCGTGGAGCTTGCTCACCAATTGAAATTTGGCAGGGAGAGCAAAGGCAATAGTAATAGATGATATGTCCTTGCTAAATCAAACCGACCTAGCCCGGCATATTTTCACTGTTTGTAAGAATTGTTAAGGAAAGTTAATTTTTTTAACTGGTGACAATACTGGCTGCATTTGGCCGTCTTTACCTATATTAAGCTACCAACACTATGAAATATAAAATAAAATTACCGGACGGTACCGCACAATTTATTCAAATAACCAGTGCCTATTTCAAATCATGGCATGTTTGGATGGTAAAGTTTGACGACGGAAGAACAGCTATGCTTTTTAAAATAGGGGGCGAATGGATGCAAAGAACAGAGGATTTCCTTGAGTTTCCAGTTCTGAAGGAACTCGGCTCATTTATTGATAAAATAATAATAAAAAGAAAAATAGCCTTTTAACGGGTAAGCGGCTCTATGACAACTAAAACAAAAGCCTTAAGTCAAAAACCTTAAGGTTTTTTTTTTGGCCACACCTCACAGGTCTTCTGAAAAAACCTGTATCGGTTAAATCATGCTGATAAAGTATCCCTTTGTTGTATTTCCCTGTGAAGCTCTGACATTTTATCATACAACCTGGAGATTGATGCTAAAACCCCCAGCTGTTTCACCAGTCCGTTTTCGTAACTGTATCGTTGCGTAAGCAACTTCTTGATCCGGGATTCAATACGAGTAGATTCATTCCTTAACACTGATATCCGTTTCATAATGCAGATTAGTCAAATTTGAATGACCTTGATGCCTGATTAAACGTATTTGCCACAACAAGGTTACGACAATTAAAACATAACCTTTTGATATTCAATTATTATAAAATTTTAACTAAAGACATGTAACCCTCCAAGCAAAAAGCCTCAAGACATCCGGCTTAAGGCTTTTTGACTTTAAAGTTTTGTGTTCCTTTAGGATTTGTGGCTACGCTGCCTGATCTGATCAGTAACCTGATCAATGGTTTGTGTAGCGTATTGCTTGCCTTTTTCCATCCATTCAGGGGCTTTGTTGGTCAGCTCATCCAAAATTGAAGTGCCATCTTCTCTTTTGCGTACAAGATAGGCAACGCCCGCAGCCAGGGCTGTGCCTGCTAATATTAAGGGTAAAAGTTTCATAATTTTAAGTTTTGATATAAGGAAGAACGCCGTAACAGCTAAATTGTTGTAAATCATTGCATGTATGGTTACCAATTTATTTACAAAAATCGCAATTGATGATTACCAAATCTTGCCGCTAGTATCAAAAGAGACAGCAATCTGATAATGAGCAGTTAAGAGCGTGGGTATTTCGGAATTTAAAAAGTCAGATCCTTGTCTATCTCTTTTAGCAAATATTCCTTCCTATCCGAGGAATACTCCCAAAACATGACACCGGCTAAACCATTCTTTTTAACGTATTTGCACTTATTCTTAACTGACCATTCATCATCGAAAGTGATAAACTGGCGAAGGTCGGCATTGTATAAGTAAGGGGCATAGGCATCTTTATCGCGATAATATTTGTAGCCTTTTTTGTTGATCAGGCTATCCCTGATAAATGTATACCCGCCGCCTACACCACGAACACGTATCGAAGCAGTTTTGGCGCCGAGAACCATTATTTGTGAATCAGCGGCCGCCAGCGTGTGCCCATAAAAGGCAACGCCTACCACAAGTTTATCCGCAGGGACGCCCGCTGCCATAAAATCGTGCACGGCCATATCAGCAGAGCAAAGTGTTTTATAACTTTTTGATGCATATAGATTGGTATGATGCAATACAATATGCAGGCTGTCCTGGGCAAAATCATAGGTCATAAGGCTCACATAGTCCAGGTATTTGGAAGCTTCACCCATTTCCGTCAGCTTCAGGAAACGCGTAAACCCACCTGCGGCAGTGGTGAGCAACTTCTTGCCGCCTGCTTCTTTTTCAAGGGTATCCAAATCAAGTCGCAGCTTCTGGAACATAAGCGTGAAATTATGTTTATCCTCGGGCCTGTAAATATTACCCGCCCCAATATCGTTAGGGTACTCCCAGTCGATATCCACGCCATCAAAGTGATATTTTTTTACTATTGCAACGGCACTTGCTGCAAAAGCTTCCCGGCTGGTATCGGTTAGTACAGCATCCGAAAAATTGCGGCTTCCACCCCAGCCGCCTATCGAGATAAGCAATTTGAGGTTAGGGTTGATCTTTTTAAGTTTTAACAAGTTTCGAAAATTCACCGTATCCGTCTTTTCGTGTTCAAGATAGGCCCGATTATTTTTAATAACTACAAATGCATAATTAATATGGGTGAGCTTCTTTGCGTCTACCATAGCTGTATCATATAAGCCACGGTAACCACCAACATAGCCTATGATGACATGTTTTTTGTTCTCTGACGATTGAGCGGATACAGATATTGATATAAATAACGCAAGCACTAACGACAACGTGCCCGATAAGCGGGATAGGATTCTCATAGTAGCGAATATAAACATTTCATTAAAGCGATCTGCAGTACTCTCAATCGCAATGTAGAAATTTGTCAGTTTTTATACAACAGATTAGATATACACCAAACAATACGCAATCAAAGATTTGAAGACTTGAATCGCAAAAAATGAAGCGAAGTTTTCCATTTTTTGATTAACCGCAAATTGACAGAAAATAAAAAAGGGATAAACGACATATTTTCTCGCCTATCCCAAGAGGTGATCCCGTTTGGATTCGAACCAAAGACCGACAGATTAGAAATCTGTTGCTCTATCCAGCTGAGCTACGGGACCATCTGCGATTTTTTCGCGGTGCAAATATGCAAAAATCTACACAAAATTGAAATATTAAGTTGCATTCATATTATAAATTGCTTCTCTGTAAGACTTTTGTAACTTAGAATAAATACACTTTTACTCCCTGCATTCTTCGGACCTATGAACAAGCAACCTCTTATAGATTTTTTTCAGAAAAACTCCCAAATGTCGTTAGAAACAATTCTAAATATTACTGGCTATTATGAAGAGAGGGAGTTTTCAAAAAATGAATTCTTTCTAAAAGAAGGTAAAGTATGCGACTTTCTCTATTTAACACAGGGGCTTATGAGAGCCTATACTTTTGATTTGGAAGGCAACGAGGTGACAACAAATTTATTTGCAAAGAACCGCCAGATTTATGATCATGCTTCTTTTTTCCTTCAAACTGCCTCGGAGGAAAATATTCAGGCCGTTACCAATTGTCTGGGCTATTCTATTACTTTCGAAAAAATGAACACTCTTTTTCATTCCATACCCGAATTTAGAGAATATGGCCGGCGGATGTTAATTAAGGAACTTGTTTCATACAAAAAGCGTACGCTTGCCATGATCAACAAAACTGCAGAGCAACGCTATGAAGATTTGATAAAAGACGACAAGGAGGTTTTTCAATTTGTTCAGTTAAAGCACATTGCCTCTTATCTTGGAGTTACCAATTCATCGCTAAGCAGAATCAGGCGGGAATTTTCCAAACACTAACCCGATTTTATTTGCCAAATGACAATTTGGTTTTTGTCATTTGGCAACTGTCTATTTTGCTTTCCCTGTTTCCTTTGTACAATAAACATGTCAATTATGGAAGCAACAATTTTGTTTGGAATCAGCATTTTAATGAGCCTTATTGTATGGAATAAAATAAGTAAAAAATACTTTTGGCTTCAGTTTAAAGACCTGGAGCTTAAAAAAGCAATTCTGCCAATTCTATTTTTACACTCTTTTCGCTTTGCAGGCCTGTCCTTTCTTGTGCCAGGTGTAGTTAATGCAGGACTTAATCCTGCATGGGCGATACCCGCCGCATTTGGCGATTTTATAGCGGCTGTACTGGCCTTTATCACTCTAGCCTTCACAACCAACACATCGTTTCGGCCTTTCTTATGGGTGTTCAACATTTTAGGATTTGCTGACCTATTGATAGCATTTGTTGACGGTCCGAGGTATAACATCCTTCCGTTTTTAGGTCCAGCCTATTATATTGTTGTCATTTATGTACCGATACTTTTGCTGACACACCTAATGGTTTTCAGGCTGCTGCTAAAAAATAAAGCAGTGCAATCTCACTAACTAACCGGAATAGGAAAAATGGATCCAAAGCTTCAAGTCGAAACACTTGGGGCTTTTATTTTTCCAATCAACGATCATTACGAACGTTGCCAATACCATTAAAATCGCTTTAGTCGCTCAAAATTTTTCGCATAATTAATGCTTTGAAATAGTGCTTTTTATATTCAAAAACAGTATATTAGTATACTTTGCTCCGATTTTTTACATTTTAAAAATACAAAGTGTTTTATTTACAATTAGTAAATCATACTTTTAACCAATTTTTTAGATAAACTTAATTTATGATCATAATTGCTGACGGTGGCTCTACCAAAACCAATTGGTGTCTGGTTACCGAAGAGGGTAAAAAAGTGTATTTTAACACAGAGGGTTATAACCCCTATTTTTCAAGTACTGCTTACATTGTGCAATCGCTGATGGAGAACTTACCGTCAGACCTTGAGAAGAGTGAAATTACTGAAGTAAATTATTACGGCGCCGGATGCTCAACTGACGATATGCGTAAGATCGTTGCCGATGCCATGCAGGCTGTGTTCACCAAAGCGAAGATTTACATAGGTCACGATTTGCTTGCAGCTGCAAGGGCTCTGCTGGGCAATAGCGAGGGGTTTGCTGCTATTTTAGGTACCGGCACCAATACTTGTATCTACAATGGTAAAGAGGTAGTTCATAACATCGATTCAGGAGCTTATATTTTGGGCGACGAGGGCAGTGGTTGCTACATTGGCAAAAAACTGCTTGTTGACTACCTGAGAGGTTATATGCCTGAACCAGTGAGGAAACTTTTCTGGGATACTTACAAACTAACCCCGGATGATGTAAACGAACAGGTTTACACGCAGCCCCGCGCCAACCGATTTTGTGCAAGCTTCAGCAAATTTGTCTATGACAATAATGTTCATATCGAATATTCCAGGAACCTGGTGCGCACCTCATTTGAGGACTTTTTCCGCAATCTTGTAACCCATTATCCAGATTATCAAAAGTATACCTTCAACTGCATTGGCTCGGTAGGTTACAATTTCCGTAACGTACTTGAAGAGGTGGCTGCTGAAAATGGCATGGTAGTAGGTAATATTATCCGCTCGCCTATAGATAACCTGGTGAAATATCACCTGGAACTGGCTCCGACTCAATTATAAAAATCGGCCTCTCATATACAACAAAAAAGCGTTCTGATTATCAGAACGCTTTTTTTATTTAGGTCTGTCTTAGACTGAAAACATCACCCCACCTTGCCTTTATTCTCCAGGTTCAGTTCACTTTGAAATATCTTGGTGTATTTCCTTCTGTCGAATTTATAAAGTTTAGCTGCGCGGTACGATACCCCCTTTTGCTTTTCGTCAAGCTCTTTCAAAAAGCCATAGCTCAGCATTTTCTTTCTGAAGTTCCGCTTATCCAGTTTCTTATTCAAAACCGCTTCGTATAACGATTGCAGTTGCGTAAGCGTAAATTTCTCGGGCAATAACTCAAAAGCAATGGGCTGATAATTGAGCCTGCGGCGAAGTTTATTAAAACCTGTTTTAAATATTTCGCTATGGTCAAACGCCAGTTTTGGCAACTCATTTACCGGGTGCCAGAAAGCCTTCCTGGCGTATTGTGTAACCGGCCTGAGGTCTTTTTGCCCGTTTATTCGGATCAGCGCATAATAGGCAACTGTGATTACGCGGCCCTGCGGGTGACGGTTTACCTCGCCAAAAGTATGAAATTGCTGCATATGCAGGTCGCGCAAACCTGTCAGTTCATAAAGGATACGTTCAGCAGCATCGTCAATACTTTCATCCTGCTCAACTATATATCCCGGCAAAGCGAGCCAGTCTTTATATGGCTCTTCGTTCCTCTCTATCAATAATATCTTTAACTCTCCGGCTTCAAAGCCAAAAATCACACAGTCTATAGAGAAAACTGAATTAAATGTAGGTAACTTTACTTCCAAAAACTTTGAATTTATAGGTTTACGCTCTAAAGATATGTTGTAAATCTCCGAATATAAAAAAAATAAAATAAAATTCAATGGTGTAATTTACACACACTATATTCGTACCGAAAAAAACAGTCAGGTAAAGATGCAGAAAATATCAAAACTCGGTGTTTTGACTTCCGGGGGTGATGCTCCGGGGATGAACCCTTGTATAAGAGCGGTAGTTCGTACCGGTATATACAACGGCTTGGAAGTGGTTGGGATACGCAAAGGTTATCAGGGACTTATCGAAGATGACATGTATGACATGAATCCACGCTCGGTAAGCAATATATTAAATTTAGGCGGCACTATTCTGAAAACGGCCCGCTGTCTACCATTCCGTACCGACGAAGGTATGGAAGCCGCTTACCAAAATTTAAAAAAGCGCGGCATTAATGCCCTTGTGGTAATTGGTGGTGATGGCACTTTCACTGGTGCATTACGTTTCTCAAAAAAATATCCGGATATACAGGTTATGGGCGTACCAGGCACCATAGATAACGACCTGTACGGATCAACTTATACTTTAGGCTTCGATACAGCAACCAATACAGTTGTTGAAGCTATTGACAAAATTCGTGATACCGCCGATGCACACGACCGCTTATTCTTTATCGAAGTAATGGGCCGTGATAGCGGTGCCATTGCTTTACGTGCAGGTGTTTGTTGTGGGGCCGAGGCTATTTTATTACCTGAAAAAACCACGGCGATAGATGATTTGATCGAGAACCTGAAAAGCGGGCAGCATAACAAAAAATCATCCAGTATTGTAATTGTTGCCGAAGGTGATAAGAATGGCGGAGTATATGATATAGCCCGCCGAGTTCAGCAGGAAATCAAATTCTACGATATTAAGGTTACTATTTTAGGGCACTTGCAACGCGGCGGAAGTCCGTCGGCATTTGACCGGGTTTTGGGCAGCCGTTTAGGCTATGCTGCAGTAAAGGCTTTGCTTCGCGGGGAGTCAAGGAAAATGGTTGGCTTACAAGCTAATTATATCAAAATAACCGACATTGAAGAAGCGTTGACACAACACGAGTTTAAACTGGAGGAGGATTTGATGGAGATGGCAGACATATTAGCTATCTAAAAGATGATCGCAGTTGTATATAGTGGGTCGAATTATGCCGAATGGCGCCTTGCCGAAAAGGAAAGGACGGTAGCGTCTTTCAAAACCGGCGGTCTTAACCCCTATTTCAATGATGAGAAACAGATCATCCAACTGCTCAACAAAAACATCAACCTGATCCATCATGCCGAAGAAATAAAACGCGTTTATTTTTTTGGCGCAGGATCATTCTCCAGCGAACTTAAGGCCGTAGTACATAACGCGCTATCTACCTTTTTCAAGTTTGCCAAAGTAACGGTTGACCATGATATTGATGCGGCTGCCATAGCTTGTTGTAAAAACAAACCAGGCATTGTATGTATTTGCGGCAGTGGATCAAATGCAGCGTGGTACGATGGTCGTAAAGTAAAGCCGAACAATTACGGTTTGGGTTATATCCTGGCTGACGAGGGCTCAGGAAACTGGCTTGGAAGGCAGTTGTTAAGAGCATTTATGAACGAAACCCTGCCTGCAAACATCCGCAAGAAGTTTGAACAGAAATACGACCTGGACCGCCGCACATTGCTGGAAAAGGTATACCGCCAAAAGCAGCCTGCCGTATTTTTAAGCTCATTTGCAGATTTTTATCTTGAACATAAAACAGATCATTATCTTAAAAACGTCATAATAAACGGCTTTAATAAGCTAATTAATACTTATTTATTACCTTTACACAGCCAGCACCCAGAGGGACAACTGCATTTTGTTGGCTCAGTAGCTGCAAACTTTCAGGAATACCTGTATGAAGCAGCCGCCCAATCAAACCTTACCATAACAAGTATTATTAAAGAACCTATAAATAATTTATTAACGTATTATTCCAATAAAAATTAAAAAATCATGAAAATAGGAATTAACGGTTTCGGCCGTATTGGACGCCTGGCTTTTAGAGCTGCAATTGAAAGACCTGATGTAGAAGTTGTTGGTATCAACGACCTTGTTGAGCCTGATTACATGGCTTACATGTTGAAATACGACTCTACTCACGGACCATTCAAAGGCACTATTGCTGTTGAAGGCGGACATTTGGTTGTAAACGGTAAAACTATTCGCGTAACTGCTGAAAAAGACCCTGCTAACCTGAAATGGAACGAAGTTGGCGCTGAAGTTGTAATTGAATCAACCGGCTTGTTCCTTACCCAGGAAACTGCACAAAAACATATTGATGCAGGTGCTAAAAAAGTTGTAATGAGCGCCCCTGCAAAAGACGACACTCCTACTTTCGTTATGGGTGTTAACCACAAACAATTAAAAGCTGATCAGCATATCGTATCAAATGCTTCATGTACAACCAACTGTTTAGCTCCCCTTGCTAAAGTATTGAATGATAAATTCGGTATTGAAGAAGGTTTAATGAGCACTATCCACGCGGTAACTGCTACTCAGAAAACTGTTGACGGTCCATCTGCAAAAGATTGGAGAGGTGGTCGTGGTGCTTACCAGAACATCATCCCTTCATCAACCGGCGCTGCTAAGGCCGTAGGTTTGGTTTTACCTGAATTGAAAGGTAAATTAACAGGTATGTCGTTCCGTGTACCGGTTGCCGACGTTTCTGTGGTTGACTTAACTGCCCGCTTAAAAACTCCGGCTACTTATGAGGAGATCAAAAAAGCAATGAAAGAAGCTTCAGAAGGTGAACTGAAAGGTATCTTAGGTTACACTGAAGACGAAGTTGTTTCTGAAGACTTTAAAGGTGATGCTCGTACATCAATTTTTGATGCTAAAGCCGGCATCGCGTTGAACAATAACTTTGTTAAAGTAGTATCATGGTATGATAACGAATGGGGATACTCAAACAAACTGATCGACCTTGTTCAGGAACTTGGTAAACTGTAATTGAGAGTTTATTCCTTATAAAGAAAAACCCCGTCAGGATATCCCGACGGGGTTTTTAATTGTTAATTATTAAGACATAGGTAATTATTCCGTTTTCAAACTCCTCACCGGGTTCATCAGCGCCGCTTTTAAGCTTAAGTAAGATACGGTGCTGAATGCAATAAGTACTACGGTTATAAATGGTATAATAAAGAACAGCACATTGATATCGATCCGGAACGCATAAGTTTGCAGCCATTTATGAATAGCATACCAGGCTAACGGTACGGAGACGACAAACGCTATGACAATTAATACCGCAAAATCGCGGTAAAGCAATTGCAAAATATTATTTACTGTCGCCCCTAATACCTTGCGTATTCCTATCTCTTTAGTCCTTTGCACAATAGTATAGGATACCAAGCCAAGTAAGCCCAGGCAGGCTATCAAAATACCTATCCCTGTAAATACTGCAAATACCTGCCCGAATTGCTTATCAGCATGATATTGCTCGTTGAAATGGCTATCCAGAAAATAATAATCAAACTGATCTTCCGGGAAAAACTGTTTCCAATTGGCGCGTAATCCCTCGATAGTTTGCTGTATGTTCGCTGTACCGACTTTGACTGATATGTTACCTCCTACATCAGGTATGCAGCGGAAGATAATCGCATCATAGGCGTCACGAAGGGATTGCTGGTGATAATTATCCACCACACCAACTATAGTATAAATTTTACCCCAAAAGTCTATTCGCTTATCTAATGCGTCGGCAGCTTTGCTAAAGCCCATTAGCCCTGCTGCATTTTTACTTAAAACTACCGAGGCGGTATCTGTAGGGTACGATTTTGATATTTTTCTTCCTGCCAATAGTTTAAAGTCGAAAGCATCAAGGTAATCATAGTCCCCACCCACTATTCTATATTGCTTTGCGGTAGATTCAGCAGCACCATGCAATTTTATACCACCAGCATTCCATGGAATAGGCTCTCCGGGTACAACAGTTGAAGCGGTGACGCTTTTAACATTGGCCAGCTTCAGGTTTTCTTCCTTAAAGGCCTTCATTGTCTTAAAAAATGAGTCAACCTTTGCCAGCGGACCTTTAATCACAACTGTCTGATCAATATTGATACCCAGGTTTTGCTTCTGCATATATTCAATCTGCCTGAAAACAGTCAGTGAGCCGATCAAAAGAAATATCGATGCAGCAAACTGAAATACCACCATCCCCTTTCGTAAAATAATGCCACGCGGAGAAGCCGACAGTTTGCCTTTCATCACCTCAACGGGCCGGAAAGAGGATAGAACAATAGCAGGATAAAACCCGGAGAAGAATGTACCTACAAAGAACATGGCTATCACACTTAACCAAAATGACAGATGCCCAAACAGACTAAAACTGATATTTGTCCCCGACAGGCTAGCGAATATTGGCAGGAATATGCCTATCAGTATAAAAGCCAATGTCAGTGCCATCAGGTTGAGTAAACCTGCTTCAAACATAAATTGAGTGATCAGCTGCCCTTTATCCGATCCTAATGTTTTACGAACCCCAACTTCTTTAGCACGGCCTATACCACGCGCGGTAGCCAGGTTGATATAATTGATCCACGCAATAACGATCACGAATATAGCTACGCCTAGCAGCAGGTAAACGGAATTACCATCAGAGTTAGGTTGCAACTCAAACATACGATTAGAGTATAGATGGATGCTTTGTGCAGGCTGCAAGGTATAAATAGCAGTGGCGCCTGAACTTTTAAATTGTTCATAGGCCTTCTTTACAATAGGAATAAATTTGGTTTCTAGTTTTCTGGGATCGACACCTTTGCGCAGCAAAAGATAGGTAGTGCAACCGTCATTATACCATCTACTATCAATATCAGGTGCATAATTTTTTACAAGGGTGGTATATGACTGCAGGAAATCCAGCTTCATGTGGGTGTTGGCAGGCATATCTTTCATTACGCCGGTGATCTTGATCGGCTTATCATTATTCATTACCAGGGTTTGCCCCATAGGATCGGCATTATGAAAAAGCTTATTGGCAATGGTTTCAGAAATAACTACCGTATTAGGCTCTTTAAGTGCGGTCTTGGGATCTCCGCTTAGTAAAGGATAGCTAAAAATGTTAAAGAACGATCCGCTTACAAAATAATCGGACTGATCTTTTATAACTATCTTTTGATTTTTGTAATTCACCAGCACCTGCCCTGCGGGCACCATTTTTACGAAATCTTCTATATCAGGCAATTGCGATTTAAACTCGCTTCCGGGAGCGAATGCCCCACCAGCCCAGCGGGTGCTCAGTTTACCATTGTCGTACCTATCCTGGTTAATGCGGTATATCCTGTCGCCTTTGGCATGAAACTTATCAAAACTCAGCTCAAAGGTTACATATTGCAACAATAGCAGACAAGCGGCCATACCAATAGCCAGTCCGAAAATATTGATAAACGAAAAGCCCTTGTTTTTGCTAAGATTCCTAAAAGCAATCAGCAGGTAATTTTTGATCATGATCCGCGCGGTTTAATTCAAATAACCCTGCCAAGAGCATGCCTGTTTTACATCTTCCTAAATATCAAATAATTAACAATATCAACAAGCTCTTAGCCTGTTCGGAAATGATACAACTATCGTACGCTTGTGAACGATCATTGACCCGTCCGGATATAGCTATACAGCATTGACCCGTCCTAGCTATACATCAGGTCTTGTACGTTTTTTGGTTATCATTCCAACTGATATACCACCGCCTCAAAAGGCTTTAACTTCCCATCAGTGGTTGGTTCGGTATAATTATCGATGAGTACTTTAGCTTTTGATAAATCAAGACCTGAATTGGCCGTCCTAGCCTCGCTTCTGAAATTAAGAAGGATCAGGAACTTCCGGCTATCTAATTCACGTGTGTAGGCATACACATCCGGGTTTGACTTATCCACCAAAGTATATTTCCCGTATACCAGCACCGGGTTATCTTTTCTCAGCTTCACAATCCGTCTGAAATAATTTAATGGCGAATTTGGGTCTTTATCCTGGATAGCTTCATTAATGGTTTTATAGTTGTTGTTCACTTTTATCCATGGAGTGCCAATAGTGAACCCTGCATTTGCATTGCTGTTCCATTGAAAAGGAGTACGTCCATTATCGCGCGAACTAAAGGCGGTTTGTTTCATAAACTCCGCCATATTGGCGCCTATATTCTTTTGATGCTGATATTCATTCAGCGTAGCTTTATCCCGGTAGTCTTTTATATCTGTAAAGCCCGCATTGGTCATGCCCAATTCGTCGCCGTTATAATAGTACGGTGTTCCGCGCATGGTCATGATAAAAGTGGTCAGCATTTTGGATGACACTTCCCTGAATTTCGGATCGTCATTTCCAAAACGGCTTACTAAGCGGGCCTGATCATGATTAGCAAGGAAAATAGATAACCACCCTTTTTGGGCAAAAACACTGTCCCACTTACTGAATACCTCTTTAAAGTGCAACACGCTGTACCCTTCTGGTTTGGCAATATCAACACCTTCAAAGGCATAAGCCATGTTCAATTCATTACGATCGGCATCTACCAGTTCATGCGCATCCTTGAATGAATTACCCGCTCCTTCGGCCACACTCATCACATCGTATTTGCTTAGCACCTCTTTATTCATTTCCTTCAGGTATTCATGCAACCCCGGCTGCATGGCATAATACTTTGTAAACTCCTTTTCATATCCCTGTGGCAGCACTGGGAAAGTAGTATCCTTCGCCGCAAACTGAAAGGCATCTAATCTGAAACCATCGATACCCTTATCAACCCAGAACTTCATGATATCAAACACTTCCTGGCGAACTTTGGGATTTTCCCAGTTCAAATCAGGTTGCTTGCGCGAGAAATAATGCAGATAGTAAGCATTGGTGGTTGAATCATACATCCAGGCGTCATGGTTTACATCGAAAAGACTATAGCGTGGTGAGGGTTTGCCCTTATCGGCATTCCACCAATGGTAATAATTACGATAAGGGCTGTTGCGTGAACTACGGCTTTGTTTGAACCATTCGTGTTCATCGCTGCTATGGTTTACGACAAGATCCATTACCAGTTTTATACCGCGTTCATGCATTCCTTTCAGCATCGCGTCAAAATCGGCCATGGTACCAAAATCTTTCATAATGTTGCGGTAATCGCTTACATCATAGCCATTATCATCGTTGGGCGAGCTATAAATCGGGTTGAGCCAAACTACATTTACCCCAAGACTTTGGATATAATCCAATTTGGATATAATCCCTTTCAGGTCGCCGATGCCATCCCCATCACTATCCATAAAACTACGCGGATAGATCTGGTACACTACGGCCTCTTTCCACCATTTGCGGTCAGTCATATCTTTAGTTTGATCGTTTTTCGGAGCACGGCAGCTAAGTCCGGAAACAAGCAATATACCTGCGATAATCACGCCGGATAATGTAATTTTTTTCATTATCATTTTGCGAAAAGAATTTATAATTGGGTCGATTTACAGTATCAAGTAAGCTAATAAATTTATATCTTTATATATAAAAAAAGAACTCAAATAACACATTTCCACATTTTTTGAGTTAGATATAAAATAGGGCTAATATAATTGTCAGTTCACTGCCAATAACAACTAAAAACCATTTAGCCATGATGACGACCACAGCTTCCGCAAAATATACCGTCATGTCATTTCTCAAGTCCCTGAACGAAGAGGAATTTGACAACGCAAGAAAATATGCCGACGAAGACCTGAAATTTGAGGGTGTGCTGGGCTCACGTAATGGAGCCGATGCTTATTTCGAGGATATGAAGAAGATGAAGTTTAAATACCATCTTTTAAAAACTTTTGCCGACGGCACCGATGTTTGCGTACTGTACGATATTGACATGGGGGGAATAACCGTATTCTGCTGTGGCTGGTACCAGGTCGAACATCATAAAATCACATCAATAAAGGTAGTTTTTGATCCAAGGCCTTTGCTGCATCATCAGAATGGGAATTGATAGTGTTCACGTTCACAACGATGTGAATGCCTGTGAACATTTTATTAATAACTGACAATCAACAAATTAAATTTTTACTTATGGTGACAAAATGCTGTCAGTAAGCTGAAAGCATTTACCATATCCACCACGAGTTGTAAACTAGGGGAGCGGATAATTTTATTTCAAATTGATGTAATTGATTTCCAAATTAATACAGCTCCAAATAAAATTGCCATTATCGCTCCCCCGTACAATCCGATATCATGTCCATAGGGACTCTTATATCCCTTTCTGGTTTCTTTTAAACTGTATGAAAATAACCAAATTCCGAAAATAATTATAAAACAACCTAATAAAAGGCCACCTATTTTATCTATAATCATTATTTCTTCTTCACGCTGTTTATGACCTCATAATATAACTTCACTTCCCCGCATCCACATCCTTTATAAACTTAACCACCCCATCCATAAACACCTTCTGGTCATCCCACATCGCCAGGTGACTGCCGTTGGGGCAATACAGGCTTTTACCGTTTTTCACCTGCTTGCTCATCCATTCCATGTATTTGGGGTCCATGGTATCGTATTTGGCGCCTACCATCAGGGTTGGTACGGTAATTTCTTTTAACCGGTTGCTGATATCCCAGTGCAGTAGTCTGCCTCCTACTTTAAACTCGCTTGGGCCCTGCATCATTACATAAATCTGTTCATTCACATGGTTAATCGCGCGCATTGCCGGATCAGGCCATTCCGGCAAACGGCACAGGTGTTTGCAGTAATATTCGTTCCATACCAGTCTTTGATAGGTAGTGTCTTTAAACATGCCTTTAGCCTCATAATTTTGCAAGGAGTCAACCAATGATTTCCGCATCTGACTTCTCAGCACAGCATTATATTTCTCATAAGCGGGGATGCTAGCCATCATATTGCAAACGATCAGCCCTTTCAGGTTTTTCTGATACTTTAAAGCATATTCCATTCCCAAAATACCACCCCATGAATTCCCTAACAGATAAAAATTACTGCTATCCAGGTTCAGCGCCTTCCGCACCTGCTCCACTTCTTCCACAAAACGCGGTGTTGTCCACAAACTGCTGTCTTTAGGCTGATCGCTGTAGAATGAGCCCAACTGGTCGTACTCGATCATCTCAAAGCCTTCTTTCGGGAAAAAGCTTTCGAAACACTCCATATATTCATGCGTCATAGCCGGACCGCCGTGCAGCAACAAAACTTTGATTCGCGGATTATTACCAAAGCGCTTTGTCCACACCCTGAACTTGCCGACAGGTGTCTGGATGTTAACCATTTTGATGCCCGCTACCTGCACACCGGAATCAATGGGCGCGAAATATTCAGCTACGGTTGGACTTCCGCTTTGCTGTTTGCAGGACGAAAAATAAATGAATGCTAAGATTGAGAGGAAGAGTAACTTTTTCATGATAAAGGCTGATAAGTGATGAAAGTAAATCTAAGAAGCTATCTAAATTTAAAATAATATTTTTTAAACTTTCAAAAAGGGTGTCACACTGAGGCGCTCGAAGTGCAGTGTGTAAAGGCTTTCGCCCGCTATGCTTCGAGTGCCTCAGCATGCCCCCCGATTAATTACATCAAATCCTTATCTTCCTTTTCGCGGCGTACTTTATAGGCCATGTAAAAGAATACCAATACCAGCAACACATTAAAAACCGTATCGAAGGTCCCTATATTGGGATACTCAGTTACAAGCAAGTAAATCAGGATCAGTAAACCCAATATCCCGCCGGCAAGGAATAAATAGAAAAACTTATCGCTCATATACCGCCAAATTAATATATGCCGTCATTGCGAGGAACGAAGCAATGACGCCTTTTATGTTATTTTGCCCTTTTTAATACCGTTGCACCCAATGGCGGCAGATCGATCTGAACTGAATGATCCTTACCATGCCAATGTTCAGCTTCGGCCTTCACAGCTTTGCCATTCAACATACCACTGCCCCAGTATTTTTTATCGTCAGAGTTGAATATTTCTTTCCAGTTGCCCGCCTCAGGAACGCCTACACGGAAGCCATGATGCGGCGCTGGTGTCAAATTCAGTACGATCACCAGGTCATTCTTTGGATCAAGCCCTTTGCGGCTATAGATCAATACCGAATCATTAGCATTGCCACCGTCTATCCATTCAAAACCAGCACCTTCAAAACTCTTTTCGTATAGTGCAGGCTCGCTTCTGTACAGGTGGTTCAACGCTTTTATAGTGTCCTGTATCCCCCGGTGATTTGGATATTCCAGCACATACCACTCCAGCGACTGGCTAAAGTTCCATTCCGATCCCTGTCCAAATTCAGCGCCCATAAATAACAGCTTGCTGCCCGGATGGGTGAACATATAACTGTACATTAAACGCAGGTTGGCAAATTTCTGCCACTCATCACCCGGCATTTTATTCAGCATCGAACCTTTGCCGTATACCACCTCATCATGCGAGAAAGGCAGCATGAAGTTTTCAGTAAAAGCATAGATCAAACTAAAGGTAATCTGGTTATGATGATACCTGCGGTAAAGCGGATCGGTTTGGAAATACTTGATTGTATCGTGCATCCAGCCCATCATCCATTTCATACCAAAACCTAAACCGCCAGCAAAAACCGGGCGACTTACGCCTGTGAATGACGTCGATTCTTCAGCAATCGTCTGCGTATCAGGAAAATGACTATAGCATGCTTCATTAAACTCTTTCAGGAACGATATTGCTTCCAGGTTCTCATTGCCGCCGTATTGATTAGCCTCCCATTCGCCGTGATTACGTGAATAATCGAGGTAGAGCATTGAGGCAACAGCATCCACACGCAAACCATCCACATGATAGCGATCCAGCCAAAACAATGCATTACTAATAAGGAACGCACGAACCTCATTACGACCGTAATTGAAAATGTATGATTTCCAATCCGGATGAAACCCTTTGCGCGGATCAGCATGCTCGTACAAATGCGTACCATCAAAACGATATAAAGCGTGGATATCACCCGGAAAATGCGACGGTACCCAATCCAGTATCACGCCTATGCCTTCATTATGGAAAGCCTCTATCAGCTTCATCAATTGTTTTGGCGTACCATAACGGCTCGATGCTGCATAATATCCACTTACCTGGTAGCCCCAACTTGGATAATAAGGGTGCTCTGCCAATGGCATAAATTCGACGTGAGTAAAGCCCATGTCTTTCACATAAGGCACCATTTTGTCTATCAGTTGCTCATAAGAGTAAAACGCATCCGGACTCTCGTAGCTGCGTGCCCATGAGCCCAAATGCACTTCGTAGACCGAATAAGGGCTATCCAATGCGTTATTTTTGTGGCGATCCTTCATCCATTTGGTATCTTTCCACTCATAATAAGTGTCGGCCACAATGGATGCTGTGCGCGGTGGTTCTTCCCAGCGTAATGCAAACGGATCGGATTTTTCTAGTTCCTCACCCGAAGAGGCTTTTATAAAATATTTATAAGTTTCACCATCGCCTACATTCGGAATAAAACCTTCCCAAATACCCGACGAATCCCAGCGGACAAACAACTGGTGCGCGCCTTTATCCCAGTAATTGAAATTACCGATGACAGACACGTACTGCGCATTGGGTGCCCATACCGAAAAATAAGTTCCAATAACACCATTGACTTCCATTACATGCGAGCCAAATTTCTCATATAACTTATAATGTTTACCCGATCTGAACAGGCTGACATCGAATTCGGTAAACCGGCTGTACGACTGTACAGCATTAGGCAGTGATTGTGCAGGCATAGATTGTTTAGTTGTTGATTTTGTAGTTCCGGTTTTTGCAACCGGGGCAGCTTTAGCCTTTGTAGCAGGCTTTTCGGCTGGTTTCTTTACTGTTTTTGTTTCAGCAACAACCGTTTTCTTAGCAGCGGTTGTGGCTTTCTTCGCAACTGCCTTTTTAACAGGAGCTTCTTTGCCGGTATCATTTGTCTTTTTAGCCATATATTTGTGCCTGCAGGCGTTAACTGTTAAATTTCTCTATTTCCAATAATACTTGCTGAATACCCTTAAGCGGTATCTTTACCCAATCCGGCCGGCCGTTCAGTTCATAGCCCAACTCGTAGACTGCTTTTTCCAGCAAATGAAGTTGCAACAAAAAGTTCATTTCGGTGCGGTTACCAAATATAGCAGATATATCGCCCATTGTATGCAAATAAGCATCGACATATGCATCGGTGATGAGTTTATACCAACGGTCTGCGGATTTGTGTAATCGCAGCGGATCAACACCTTTGGTCTCATTGCTAAAATACAATTTGGCGCAAACCGCGTAGTGAAAAGATCGTATCATACCCGCAACATCCTTTAGCGGCGAATGTTTTATTTTACGGTCAGTTATTGAACTTTCAGGCTCTCCTTCAAAATCGATGATCAGGTAATCTATTCCAGTATAGAGCACCTGGCCCAAATGGTAGTCGCCATGGATACGTATGCGCTGCGATTTAAGGTCGCCTCCTGCTATCTTATCAAAAAAATGTCTTATTATTTTTTCGCTTTTGATAAATTCATCAGCCAATGTTTTGGCATTTTTATCCAATCTGGCGTAATTCTCTTTCAATAGGTTAATGCGTTTGTGCACTAGTTTATTCAGATGTTCCTGAAGCCATTTCACATATGGATCGTCAAACTTTTCCGGCTTAAAATCCTTGTTCTTTTTATCTGATAATAAAGCCAGATGCATTTCGGCAGTGCGCTTCCCCAACAACTCTACCTTCTCAAAAACCTGGTCTTGTATACCGAATATCTTATCCACAAACATGAACAGGAAGTTGTTCAGGTCATCCCCTGTTGACACCCAGCTGTCAGATTTACTGGCGACCTTCTGCATCATCAACCCAAGCGTAATTGGCGGTGTATCTGGTCGCTCGTAGATCAGGCTACTGCAAAAGGTGGGTATATTTTTAAAGCCGCCTGTTTCTGTTAAAAACTGGAGCATCTCCACCTCAGGGTTAATTTCGTTAAAAAGTTTCCTGTAAAATTTGAAGAAATATTTATTACCGAATATGAGCGAAGAATTACTTTGCTCCAGATCGGGGATAACGCATAAATAACACATATCCTCATCGGTCGCGGCAAGGCCTTTGCCTTTATGATAGGCCAAATGACCGCCATCTTGTTTTACGATAGCATTGTTCCAGATACTTCTGAACAACTCAGACTGAAAACGAAAATCATAAATCGCATCTATCAGCCAGCCGGATTTCCCATCGACAATCGCTTTTACAATATATGCTTTAGGATTGATTTGCTCAATTAAATCATAATCATCAGCCACAAACGAAACAGGGATGCCATATTTTTCCTCGTCGCCATAGGTATAGCCGACATGGATAATAACAAGATAAGCAGTTCCACCCTCTATGGGCATATCCAGCATTTGCTGAATCCTGAGGAACTTGATCATACGCGCCTTACCTGCAAACCAGCGGGATTTGCGCATGTATTCGTAAAGCACATTTTCTTCCAGCCAGGAAATGGATTTCTTATCGAGGGCGAATTGTGTCCAGGGCTTTTTCAGCGTCACCGAGTTGATTTTCTCTATCACATCTACATTGCCCATATTAATAAATTTACACTTCTATTCTGAATAAATGAACAGGTAAATCCCAGACCTCCAGCTGCACATAGTTCCATTCCTGGTTCCATGTATAAGTATTACCGGTCATCACATCAAATACCTGGTATTCATCTCCGGGATGTAATCCCAGCTCGTATAATGGCACCTGCACATGCCCGAATTGTTTGTTATGCGGGTCTAACTTTACAATACACAATATATGATTATCGCCGGTCTTCTTATGATAGGCCAGCATGTGGTCGTTATCTATCGAACACCATTTAATATTGTTGGTACTTTGTAATGCAGGATTTACTTTTCTCGCTGCATTTACTTTGGTGATCACTTCTGTTAGTCTGTTACGTTTACCCCAATCCCAATGGCGCACCTCGTATTTTTCCGAATTCAGATATTCTTCCTTACCGGGATATGGATCGTGGTATAATAGTTCATAAACCGGTCCGAATATGCCGTAGTTGGATGACAACGTCGCCGCCATAAACAAGCGGATGATGAAACTATTCTCATTGCCATCCTGTAGGTAGTATGGGTTGATGTCGTGCGTATTCGGCCAAAAGTTAGGGCGGTAATAATCCTTCATTTCCGACTGAGTGAGCTCGTTGATATATTCAACGATCTCGTGCTTTTGCGTACGCCAAACGAAGTAGGTATATGATTGCGTGTAGCCTCGTTTAGCAAGCTCTTTCATTACTTTAGGCTTGGTAAAAGCCTCGGAAAGAAAAATGGTACCCGGATAGTTCTTTTGCACCTCGGCAATGCACCATTCCCAGAAATTGAAAGATTTAGTATGCGGGTTATCCACTCTGAAAATACGGATGCCCTGTTCGCACCAATATTCCAAAATGTTTTTCAGTTCATTCCATAGGTTTTGCCAGTCCTCATTTTCGAAATTGATCGGTAATATGTCCTGGTATTTTTTAGGCGGATTTTCCGCGTATTGCACCGTACCATCGGGTCGCCATTTAAACCAGGCAGGGTGTTGCTTTACATAAGGATGATCCGGCGAACATTGTATGGCAAAATCCATTGCCACCTCCATCCCATGAGACGCTGCTTCTTTTATCAAATGTTTAAAATCTTCTAAGGAGCCTAGCTTCTTGAGAATATCTTTATGCCCGCCCTCTTTTGAGCCAATTGCATAAGGCACGCCCTCGTCTTTTGGCGAAGCGTTGATTGTATTATTTTTCCCTTTCCTAAAAGTTTTTCCTATCGGGTGTATAGGTGGAAAATACAATACATCAAAGCCCATCTCAGCAATCCTGGGCAACAATAGCTCACAATCTTTGAAAGTGCCGTGTTTATTTGGAACCGGTGATGCCGAGCGTGGGAAGAAACAATACCAGCTACTAAAGCCTGCTTTATCTCGGTCGACATATACCCTCAGATCACGCTCATAAATAGTAGCATTTGCCAGATCAGGATACAGGTTGATAAAAAAGTGTATGTCCTTACCTAATACCGCGTTTATCGCCAGGTCATATTGTTTATCGTCACGAAGTATACTGATCAGTTTTGTAATTTGCTTCTGATCGGCAATACTTGCGTGCGGCAGCATCTCTTCCAGAAAATTGGCGCCGATCAGCAATTCAACACCCATGTGCTGGGCATCCTGGTATTTTTTCAGAAAACCTTCGTGCCAGGTCAGCGCATGATCAACCCAACCTGTAACTTTATAATGATAAAAACCTGTTTGCGAAAGATAAAATACTCCCTGCCAGCGGTCATTCCACGTAGGATGCATTGAGGTATGTGACCATTTCTTTTCACCCTCGTGTTTGTAGAGTATCCTTCCTCGCACGTGGTCATGCCCATCGGTAAAAATATCTGCTTCTACTGTCAGTATATCGCCTTTTACCTTTTTAATGTAATACCGGCCTGCATCAATCTCAGGTGTTACATGCTCAACAACAACTCTTTGCAAGCCTTGTTTAATCATTTAGGAAGAAGTTAGGTCTGGTTAAAATTGGTTGTTGGTATAAATTTACCATATAATTACCCGAAGTGCAAATAAATGGGCTTTTAATCGGCACTCCGGGCAATACTTTATGCTTTTTAACTGATAACCAGCTGCGTAAAGTTTTTCCTCAACTTCAATTGGATGGATTTATCGGCTGAGATGACAAAATCCTTCACATCGTTGTTATCGGCGATCACACGTGTTGGCTTAAATGGAAGGCCAACAATATTCAGGTGATAATTTTCGTAGCGTGGGGTATACAAGCCTTCCATACTTTGCTGTATGGTCATCTTATTTTCCTTGCCTCTAACCACAAATTTCTTTTCAAGGTAAATATCCTGCTCGTATGCAAATGTTTCGCCGTAATCTTCAAAAATGAACGAGTTCACTTCTGTATCGGTGAAATAAACATTCATTTTCACTTCGTCTATTTCCTTTTCCCCTACGTATTGCATTACCGGATATTCAGGAATAACCGAACCTGCTTTTACAAAAACCGGGATAGTATCTAACGGCGTAAGCACTACTATTTCTTTGCCGCCTTCAATTAATTCGTGGCTCCAGAAATCATACCATTTGCCTTTTGGCAGGTATACTTTACGGGTCTTTTGTCCTGGTTCTAAAACCGGGCATATCAACATCTTATCACCATAAGTAAATTCATCCTGACGGTATTGATTACCTTCCTCGTGCTGTTCCTGCAATACCACCGGCCTAATGATCGGAAAACCATAACGATGATGTTCCCAGAATGCTGAATAAAAGTACGGCAACAAGCGGTATCGCAGCTCGATGAATTTACGGTTGATAGCAGTATATGGCTCACCGAAGCTCCATGGCTCGCGCTCCTTGGTATCGCCAGCCGAGTGTGCGCGCATAAACGGCGCGAATGTTCCTGCCTGTATCCAGCGGGTAAACAACTCGCCATCAGGCTCTCCGCTGAAACCACCAATATCTGTGCCGCAGAATGAGATCCCAGACACCGATAGGCGTTGTATCTGGATGTTGCCCAGTTTTAAATGCTCCCACGAAGCCACATTATCCCCTGTCCATACAGACGAATATCGTTGCACACCAGAATAGCCGGCCCGGGTAATAGTAAACGGACGTTTATTCTTCATCAGTTTACGCAAACCTTCATAAGTTGCACGCACCATTTGCATACCGTAAACATTGTGTGCTTTACGGTGCGATCCACGATGACCATCATATTGATGGCGTACATCGTCAGGGAAGGTGCCATTTCCGAATACTGCCGGCTCGTTCATGTCGTTCCAAACACCAGCTACGCCCAATTGCACCAGTTCATCAAACAATCCGCCCCACCATTCTCTTACTTCCGGATTGGTAAAATCGGGGAATTGGCAACGTCCCGGCCATACATGGCCCTCCATAAAATAATCGTCGCAACGGCGACAGAAATATTTTTTTTCTTTACCCTCTTTAAATACTGAATAATTATCATCCACACGTATACCTGGGTCAATGATCACGACTGTCTTAAAACCCTGGTCTGCTAACTCTTTGATCATTTTCTTAGGGTCAGGGAAATATTTACGATTCCAGGTAAAGCAACGGTAGCCATCCATATAGTCGATATCGAGATAGATACCGTCGCAAGGTATTTTTTGCTCACGAAAGGTTTTGGTTACCATCCGCACTTTTGACTCCGGATAATAGCTCCAGCGGCATTGGTGATAGCCCAATGCCCACATTGGAGGCATCGGATGGGTGCCGGTAATTACATGATAACGTTTCACCACATCCATCATGTGCGGACCGTGGATATAGTAATATTGTAATTCACCACCTTCAGCCCAGAAACTTGTTTTGGTAGGATCTTCTGCGCCGAAGTCAAATTCGGCTCTAAAGGTATTATCGAAAAATATACCGTGCGCTATTCCTTTGTTCAAACTGATATAGAAAGGGATAGCCCGATACAAAGGATCCTGGTTCCATGCAAATGAATAAGCGTCTGTGTTCCAATTCTTTAACCTTTTTCCTCTCAAGTTAAGCTCTGTAGCCTTATCACCTAATCCGAAGAAACTTTCTTCAGGCTGACATTCCTTGGTACAGTACACATAGTAACCGCCAAACTTGATGTTTTCCTCCCAGTGCATTTGTACCGCATCCGAACTGGTTACATGATTTTGATTATCTGAAAACGATATAAAAAAGTCCTTTTTACGAACGTGGCAGTTTACGATATTGGTATAAACAATGTATTCAGTTTCCTCTTCACGCAATCCAAATAGGGATACTTTATTCTCTAATTTTGGTACAGCGTATGAAAACTCATCTAGAAAAACACTATGCGGGGCTAATCTTACTCTTATTATTTCATCGGTAACTACGGTAACTTCCACTTTGGCGTCACCATCAGTAAAGAAAAATTTATTCCCTTTTTGAACAGCACCGGTAGGGGCGCCAAGGTATTTTTTTACAATCGGCTTAAGCCCGGTAACCGGGTTATTTACGTGGTGAAACTCTTCCTCATCCTCAACCAGTTTTTGGGGTAGTAATTCTGGATTTACTGTATTCTTATTTTCCATTAAATATTAAAACGTATCTTCAATTGCCTTGTACATCTATTACGCAATATAATAATTGACGCTTACAAATAAAGCACTAAAGTTTAATTTAAGTGTTGATATAACAAATTATTCTTCATCCTCATTTACCCGCAGGGCCAATAACGCTGCCAAAATCATCATACAACCGCCTATTTCGACTGCCAGCAACCGGTTGTTATTTAGCAGGTGCGCCATGATCCAGCCAAAGAATAACGATGCAATGATCTCGGGCAGTACAATAAAAAAGTTAAAAATCCCCATATAAATACCCACTTTGTCCTCCGGCAAACAACCGCCAAGCATCGCATAAGGCATTGACAAAATGCTGGCCCATGCTATACCCACCCCCGTCATTGACACAAAAAGCATATTAGGTGTGTGAATAAACGCCACAGATATCAAGCCGGCAGCACCGCATAGCAGGCAAAGCATGTGGGTATATTTCCGGCCTATTTTCGCCGCTATCAATGGTAAAAAGAAGGCGAATACAAAGGTCACCACGTTATAATAGCCCAACGTTAGTCCGGCAAATTCAATTCCTTTGGTGTATAGATCATCTTTCTCGCTTAGGGCACCAAACACATTACGGGCAACGGCCGGCGAATAATAAAACCACATTAAAAACAGTCCGGGCCATGTAAAAAACTGCATAATGGCAAGCTTGCGCATCCTGTTGGGCATGGTACGGATAGCATGGAAAATTTCACCCGCACCGCCACCAAAGCCTTTTTTTTCTTCTCGTTTTTTCTGACGTTCTGTGATATCCGTTGGCGGATATTCGGTACTGGTGATTATCGTATACAACACAGCAGTAATAAAGGCGAATGCTCCGATGTAAAATGAATATCTTACCGTTGCCGGGATACTCGAGCCATCTACCAATTTGTTAGAAATGTGGAACCAGTTAGCCATCATCCATGGTAAGATCGACGCCACTACTGATCCTAAGCCGATAAATACACTCTGCATAGAGAATCCCTGAGTCCGCTGATCGTCAGGCAATTTATCAGTAATAAATGCCCGGAACGGCTCCATACTCACGTTAATAGAGGTGTCCAGTATCCAAAGAGTACCCGCTGCCATCCATAATGCAGATGACTGGGGCATTAAAAAGAGGCAAATGGTACTCAAAATTGCTCCCACCAAAAAGTATGGCCGCCTGCGCCCCAGTGTTTTATGCCAGGTATGATCGCTGAAATAACCAATAATTGGCTGAACAATAAGTCCCGTTAAAGGTGCTGCAAGAAATAGAAATGGAATTTTATCGGGTTTGGCGCCCAAATATTCATAAATGGCGCTCATATTGGCCATTTGCAGCGCCCAGCCAAATTGAATGCCCAAAAAACCAAAGCTCATGTTCCATATCTGCCAAAAGCTTAGCCTCGGTTTATGGGTCATACTTACTGTCGTCATAATTGGTGATCGGTTTATATTGGTTGATAGTTGATTGGTTCATTTGTCTGAATCAGAACTGCAGTAACATCCCGCTCATAGCAGGCAGGTTTATTCCCACTCCTTCGGCGACGTTATCTGATGTAAACTTTAACCTGCTTAATAAATCTGTAAACTCGCCTTTTCCGCTTATTTGCAGCTTGCCAATCAGGTCGGCAGGAAGCTGTATTTGAATCTTGCGTTCGTCACGGTTAAAATTGGTTATCACTAATATACGTTGTTTATCTGTATATCGAAGGAAGATGTACAATCTCTGATCAAAACCCGGCTGATGCTCATTAGCCACCATCAGTTCCCAAAACTCGCCTGTATGCAAAGCCTCATTATCGCGCACCACATTCAGCAGTTTGCTGTAAAATTCCCTCAATCTTTTCTGGCTGCCCGATAACTGCCCACCGTCCCATTTACCATTATTCAGCCATTTTTGATGCTCAGGCACGCCCCAATAATCGAAAATACTGGTGCGGCCATCATGGCCGCTAAAACCTTCTGCAGTCAACGCCGGCTCCCCTACCTCCTGGCCGAAATAGATCATTACCGGACCACGATGTAATGTAGCCGTTATGATCATTCCAGGAACAGCCAACCAGGGATCGATTGCAAAATCAGGCGATGTAATACGTTGCTCATCATGGTTTTCCATGAAACGAAGCATATGAGCATCGATATTTTTGCAGTCGTTATTCCAAACAGAATTAATTTCCCAGGTTGATGCCCCGTATTCATTGCGGGTCAGTCGTTTGATCGAATCGTAAAGGCCTACCTTATCATATAAATAATCGAACTTCCCGGTGTAGATATAGTCATGATATTTACCGCGATCGTAAGCCTCACCGATGAAAATCAATTCGGGATAATCCATTTTTAGTTTAGGGATGATCCATCCCCAGAACTCAAAAGGAACCATTTCTACCATATCGCAGCGAAAACCGTCGATACGTTTTGCCGCCCAGAATTTTAGAATATCCAGCATTTTATTCCACAGCGGCGGAACAGGATCAAAATGTTTTTGCCAGCCGTTTTGATAATCAACACCATAGTTCAGCTTCACCGTCTCGAACCAGTCATTGATAGAAGGCCATGCACTGAAAACATCATTACCGGTCGCTTTGGCGGGATTTTCATCAAACCCGCCATCTTTTAACGGACTGCTAAATCCGTCGCCTCCCGGATTATATCCTTGCGGAACAACAAATGCCTGTCCTGGCGTATAATAAAAATCATTCTTTGGGTCGAATGCTTTGCTTTTATCATCATCCTGCCCAAAATCCCGAACCTGTACAGGCTTCGCATCCGAGGCATAAGTGCGTGCTACATGGTTTGGCACAAAATCCATGATCACTTTTAAGCCGTTCTGATGTGTTCTGTTAATTAGTGCCTCATACTCAGCCATCCTTTTCGGCACATCAACCGCCAGATCAGGATCGACATCATAATAATCCTTCACGGCATAAGGCGATCCGGCCCGGCCTTTTACCACATCCGGATCATCTGGTTTGATACCGAATTTTGAATAATCTGTCATGGTGGCATGCTCAATTACCCCGGTATACCACACATGAGTAAAGCCCATCTTTTTTATTTCCTTAAGGGCTTTATCATTTATATCATCGAACTTACCAACACCATTTTCTTCTATAGAACCATAGAATTTGTTGGTCTGATTGGCATTCCCAAATAGACGTGGCAGGAGTTGATAAATGGTGAGTTTATTGTCTGATAATGACCCTGTCATATTACTTTTCATTATTTCGGAATAATGGCGGCGGCGGTGTAAGGGTCACTTCGACAGCGGGAACCTCCACTGAGGTCCCAGCTTTTAATTCAGATTCATGACCGCGTATAAGCAAATTCATATCCGGCCCAGATAAGCTCTCTACTTTGATCTTGTTTTTCGCCACAGTGACTTTTATAGAAGTCCCCCTAAACCCTACATTGAATGAGAACGATTGCCATTTCTCCGGCAAAAATGGATCGAACGACAACTTTCCATCTCTTACGCGCATACCCCCAAAACCTTCTACTACTGATATCCACGTACCGGCCATCGAAGTGATATGGCAACCATCTTCTGTATCATTATTATAATCATCCAGATCAAGGCGTGAGGTACGCAGATAAAATTCATAAGCACGTGCTTCATCGCCCAACTTGGCGGCAATCACCGCATGCACACAAGGCGATAAAGATGATTCATGGACCGTGCGCGGTTCATAAAAATCATAATTCCGGCGGATGGTGTCGATGTCATAGTTCTCTTCAAAAAAGTAGAGTCCCTGCAATACGTCCGCCTGCTTGATATAGCAGGAGCGCAATATCCTGTCCCAGCTCCATTTTTGATTAAGCGGACGCTCGCTTGCAGGCAGGTCTTTTACCAATATTTGCTCTTTATCCAAGTAACCGTCCTGCTGAAGGAATATTCCAAATTTGTCGTCGCAGCCATAGTACATTTTTTCGATGACCTCCCGGAATTTTGCTTCTTCTTTTGGTTTATCGAAATTGATTTTCGCTACCAACGCGTCAAATTTCGGTTTATCTAATGCCTCCACTTTTTCAGCAACCTCCAATGTATATTTCATACACCAGGTGGCAATAGTGCTGGTATACCAGTTATTGTTGACGTTATTTTCGTACTCATTCGGGCCAGTAACGCCCAGCATTACGTACTGCTTTTTATCCTGCGACCAGTTCACCCGCTGCGCCCAGAATCTTGCTATCGCGATCAGTACTTCCAGGCCGTGATCCACAAGGTATTGTTCATCACCCGTGTAACGCACGTAGTTAAAAATAGCATGAGCTATTGCACCATTACGGTGGATCTCCTCAAACGTGATCTCCCACTCGTTATGACATTCAGTGCCATCCATCGTCACCATTGGATAAAGTGCTGCGCCATCTTTAAAGCCCAGCAGTTTGGCATTATCAATAGCTTTGCCCAATTGTTTGTATCGATACAATAGCAGATTGCGGGTCACTTTCGGATCTGCAGTAGCGAGGTAGAATGGCACGCAATACGCCTCAGTATCCCAATAGGTTGAACCGCCATATTTCTCACCAGTAAAACCTTTCGGACCAATGTTCAATCGGTCATCCTCGCCGGTATACGTTTGGTTCAACTGAAAAATATTAAAGCGTATACCCTGTTGCGCCGATGCATCCCCTTCGATAATAATATCGTTATGCTGCCACTTTTTGTCCCATGCGGCAGCTTGTTCTGCCAGCATTTTTTCAAAGCCTTTTGCACTGATTCCTTTTAAGGTATTTTCCAATTCGGCCACTAAATTATTTGCCGGGTAATTTTGTGAAGAAAGGTTGGCAGCGTACTTGGTCAAAGTGATCGCCTGTCCTTGAGCTGCTTGTAATTTGATCTCAGACGCTACGTATTTTTCCTTTTCAATGCTATGGACTGATCCATTTTGAAAAATGGTAAATTTCTGCCCGGTTGCTACTTCAAAGCCTGTTTTTTTTGTACGTAATTGAACATAGCCCCCGTCATTCCAGCTTCCTTTGGTTACTTCATCCCAGAATTTTTCATCATAGTTGGAGTCCTTGTTTTTGATGTCGCCATCAATAAATGGTGTAACGGTAAGCGGCCCGCTGAAATTTACCGGCGTAATGGCATAGCGGATAACGCCAGTCTCATCATCGGCCATGCTGCAAAAACGAATAGCTTCAACCTCTACTTCTTTACCTTTAGCAGTTTCAGCGCGGAATGTTCTTTTCAGATAACCTTCCTTCATATTCAGCTCACGCCTGAAATTACTTACCTTGCATTTCGCCAGGTCCAATTGTTCTCCGTCAATAACCACATCTATCCCGATCCAATTAGCGGCGTTCAATACCTTGGCGAAATATTCCGGGTAACCGTTTTTCCACCAGCCCACACGGGTTTTGTCGGGATAATATACCCCTGCAACATAGTTACCCTGCAGTGTTTCGCCACTGTAGGCTTCCTCAAAATTTGCCCGCTGCCCCATTCTGCCGTTTCCCAGACTAAAAAGGCTCTCGGATATTAAATTATATTTCGGCTCAAATCCCTCTTCTATAATCTTCCACTCGTCAACTTTGATATAGTTTTTCATTTGTATGGTGTATGCTTCAAATTATTGTCGCAATGACATAGTTTTATAACTCTTTTAATTTTACCAGTGTCATTTTATCCAAACCACTTATCACTAAATCAGCTTCGGTAAGCACCTGTGGCGAACCGATCCCAACAGCCTTCATACCGCCGTTATGCGCTGCTTCAACGCCGGCTATGGCATCTTCAAAGACGACGCAATTTTCAGCAGGTATACCCAATTCTTCAGCTCCTTTTAGAAACACTTCCGGGTCGGGTTTGGGTTTACTCACTTTATTACCATCGATCACGACATTGAAGAAGTGTGCGATACCTACTTTTTCCAATATGGTCGCTGAGTTTTTGCTGGCTGAACCTAAAGCGGTCTTCAACCCGGCATCGATGCAAGCTTGCAGAAACTCCTTTGCACCGGGCAATATCTCATCTGGTGTCATTTTATTGATCATTTCCACATACCAGGTATTTTTCCGTGTTGCCAGTTCTTCTTTTTCGGCATCAGTCTTAGTTACTCCTCCCCACTGAAGGACCAGGTCGAGCGAGCGCATACGGCTCACCCCTTTCAGGTTTTCGTTTTGCTCTTCGGTTATATCAAAACCGAGCTCATTTGCCAGTCGTTTCCAGGCCTTGTAATGGTAAACCGCTGTGTCGACGATCACCCCGTCAAGGTCAAAAATGCATGCTTTTATAGTTGTCATTTGTCTTAAGACGACCCGCAGATTAAGAGTCTGTTGGTCTGGGTTATTGGTATTAATGTGTATTGTTGGGTAATAATTCCAGCACCAAAGTAGCCTTAGCCGGAATAGTTAATTTGGATATTTCCGTCACCTGGTCGGTAATCACATTCCGGGCTTTTAATGTCCCGTTTATGCGTTCAACATAGCGTCCGGTTGAAATCGTTTGCTCTTTATCGCGACTGTTATAAACTATCATTACCGTTTTCAGGTCATCATACCTGAAGTACAAATAAACGCCATCCTCAGGGATATACTGCATTAATTTTCCGGTTTGAAGGGCGGTAGTATTCTTACGGTAATTGGCCAGTGTGCGTACATAATTAAAGGCATCATTTTCCTTTTCATTCCGACCTTCGGCTTTGAATTTATTTATTTTATCATCCGCCCATCCTCCCGGAAAATCCTCGCGCACCAGGCCATCAGGGTCAGAAAAGTTTTTCATTAGTATCTCGTCACCATAATACATCTGCGGAACGCCCCGCAGGGTAAGTAACATCGCCATTCCCGATTTGTACTTGGTTATATCCTCACCTACCACCGAAAAGAAACGGCTCATATCGTGATTATCAAGGAAGATGGTATTCTTAGTAGGGTCCTTGTACAAAAAGTCCTGCGCCAGAACCGAGTACAAGCGGTTCACCCCATCCGTCCAGCCTTCTTTACCGTTCAGGGCTTCATAAATTGCTTCCTTTAGTACGCCGTCAGTTACTCCGGGCAAGTGGGTGTCCAGTCCACGGTTTACGGTATTGCCTTCAGAAAAAAATGCCTGGTTAGGCACCGACCACACCAGCGTCTCACCAAAAATGGACAGGTTCGGGAACTGCTTTCTAACTTCCTTAGCCCACTCAGCCATAAATTGCGGATCGTTATAGGGATAGGTGTCCAATCTAAACCCATCCGCCCCTGAATACTCTACCCACCAGATATGATTTTGGGTAAGGAAACGTTGTACGAACGGATTATTTTCGTTCATATCGGCCATCCGGCGGTCAAACCACCCATCCAGCATTTGTTTGCGATCTGACTCGGAGGCATGCGGGTCCATTACCGCCTGATCGCGGAAGTTGGATTTGGTAAATTCCGGCCAGCGGTGCACCCAATCGCGCATTGGCATATCGTGAATCGTGTAACCCTCAGTCCCGGCGTGATTATGCACCAGGTCCATGATCACTTTTAACCCCATCTTATGGCATTTCTCTACAAACTCCTTATATAATTCATTTGTACCATAACGCGGATCGATTTTGTAATGATCTGTTACCGCATAACCGTGATAAGATGCTTTAGGCTCATCGTTCTCAACAACGGGCGTCAGCCAGATAGCCGTAACACCCAAATCTTTCAGGTAATCGAGATGATTGATGATGCCCTGTATATCTCCCCCGTGACGGCTAAACATCGAATCGCGGCGGATGCCTTTTTCGCGCATATTAGGAAACGAATCGGTGCTTGGGTCGCCATTCGAGAAACGGTCGGGCATAATCAGGTAAATCAGGTCCTGGTTTGTGACACCCTGCGCACGAGCTTTAGAATGATCACGTTTTTTTAATTCGTATTGGTAAGTTAAAGTCTTTGCTTTTGCTCTGGTGAAATTTATCGGGAACGTTCCCGGAGATGCGGAAGAAGAAATATGCAGGTCGATGAACAAATAATTTGGATTGTCAACTTTGTGCACCTCAACCAATTTTACGCCGCGGTAATGTAGTTCAACATTTCTGTGAGCAATGTCTTTACCATGTACGATCAACTGTAGATTAGGATTGCTCATCCCCGTCCACCAGAACATCGGTTCAACACGTTCCAGGGCGGGTACTTGGGCAGAGGCGTGGTGGATCATATAGATACAACAAATTGTAAGAAACAATGATTTTCTCATAATCAGGTTCTTTAAAATAACAAGGTACAAGACACCTGGTTACTGCGTCCCAAATTTAATATAATTTGGATTGCCTGCCGGAAAAAGTGAAAATGATTGGAAATGAAAAGCGACAGGGTTAAAACCTATCGCTTCCAAAAGATTAATAACAATTCCCACCTCGGGGAGGAGTGCGGTTGAATTGTGTATTGGTGGAGGGGGGCTATTGGTGATTGCATCGCTGCATAAACCTCTACCTCTCCTTCCCCAAGGAAGGAATCGCACTTGTCAGAGCACTTTTATTTTTCAGGAATTATTTACACCAGCACATTACCTCCATCCACCACAATCACCTGGCCAGTAGTGTAATTTCCTTTCATCAGAAAAATATAAGCTTCAGCAATATCTTCTGCCTCTCCAACTCTGCCAGTCAATAGTTTGCTTCCAACTTCATTGTACATGGCTTCACGGTCAGCCTCCGGAATATTGTTCCACAGATCGGTTTTCACCATACCCGCGCAGACAGCATTTACGCGTATTGGCGCCAGGTCGATGGCTAAACCTTTGGTAAGCGATTCAACGGCCCCTGCTATGCTCGCAGCTACCGACCAGCCTTTCCAAGGGCGGATGCCTACAATACCATTAGTCAAAATAATGGAACCTCCTTTGCGGATATACGGACTCCCATATTTGACCGCCATCAAAGCTCCCCAGTAGCGCACATTAAAAAATTTACGGGAATCAGCGATGTTTGCATCGGCCAAATTACCGATCTGCAAAGTCTCCCCTGCTGAAAAGATCAGGTGATCAAACTCACCAATTTTCTTAAATAATTCGTCTACCCCTTGCTCGTCGGTTATATCCACAACATAGCCCTCAGTTCCATCAGGTAATGCCCTCAATGCTTTATCTACGCTGCTTTGCCTGCTGGATACTACAACCAAACCCGCATTATCGGCTGCTGCGGCTTTCGCGGTAGCCAATCCAAAGCCTGAGGTTCCGCCTATTAATACTACCCGTTTACCATTTAAACTACTTTTTACAAATGTTTCTTTGTCTTCCATGATTTGTTATTTTATTGATCAACAAAGGTCCTCAACACAAACGAGGGCCCATTTAACAAATGGTAAAAAGGAACTAGCGCATATTTTTTCTGATGCGGCTTAGGGATTGCTGGGTGATGCCCAGGTAAGAAGCAATATCACTCAATGATACACGCAAAGCAATATCGGGTTGGCGCATCAGGAAATGACGATATCGGGTAGCCGCGTCTTCTCCTAAATATGAATTGCGCACATTTATTTTTTCCAGTAAGGATTGAGTGGTGATTCCGGTGATCAATTCTTTCAGGTACGGCAGCTTCTCATACAGATTGTACAACTTTTGTTTTTTTAGCACCACTAATTCTGCCTCACAGGCAGCTTCTATTCCTTCAAGCGACGGGATATTGTTATTAAAGCTATTCAGGATGCTGCAAAACTGGTTTTCTTTAAGGAAAAAGTAGGTCATCCTATTTCCCTTATCATTTTGGGCGACAATACGCAGCACGCCCTTGCATATAAAAAACATTTCGCGACAAATATGCCCTTCTTCAAACAAGACTTCGTCTTCGGCGACTTTGCGGAAACTTAACTCGCTTTCGATAATTTCGGCATCAGCTTGGGGAATGTTTTTAAACAAACGTAGAAAATTGATAAGAGAATCGATCATGCGATAAAGCTATAGATAATCCGGGTAAAACAGCTTTTCATTTTTACCTTCGTAAACCAATTCTATAAATCATCATGAAAGCGATCTCTATTATCTCTATTCCGGTTACTGACCAGGAAGCGGCAAAACAGTTTTATTTAAAACTTGGCTTTAATTTACTGGTTGAAGCACCTTTTGAAACACAAAAATGGGTTCAAATGGCACTACCAGGACAGGAAGCTGTTTCTATCACCCTGGTCACCTGGTTTCCCGAACTAAAACCGGGCAGCATTCAGGGTTTCGTTATTCATATAGACGATATGGATGAGGAAATAAAAGCGCTAAATGCGAGGGTATCAAAGTAGGTAAGGTTGACGAAACACCATGGGGTAAATTTGCAACCGTAATAGATCCGGATGGTAACTCATGGAGTTTGCACCAGGAATGATTTAAGAACATCTGGTAGAGACGCAATATATTGCATCTCTACCATAAATCTTTTCCTACCACCTGTCAAGCCCCAGCAATTTTCTACCCAGCGGGCTCAATTCAGCCACCGGGTTTTTCTTTTCACGTTCCAGCGGGTCGCCGGGAAAAGCATAACCCTGCATGGCTTCACGGCTTTGCCAGCTGTTAATGCGCCATTGGCGTAACTCTTCGTTATCTTCCTGCGCAGGCATCATGGCAATGTACTGTGCTATACGCACTTTATTGCCGCTGGTATTTGCACGTATGCCATGTGGCTCCAAACTATTGAATATCAGCAAATCACCTGCTTCCAGTTTCACTTTCACAATTTCAAATCCTGTGGTATCGGGTTTATAGTGATCTCGGTCGTCAGGTTGAGTCAGTTTCCAGGTATCATACGTACGGTATAATTCAGGGATACACTGAAAGCCCCCCATATTTTCATCAGTCTGATCTGCCAAAGCCAGTACGCCCTGCACATTTTGTGGCCTGGTTTCCGGGTCATAATCCCAATGAATAAAGCCTTTATATTCAAAGCCCGGCCTTAACGGGAAGTTCAGGTTAGCGCGGTCGATGGTTACCCAAAGCTTGTCAGTACCCCAAACATCCGCAAATGCATCATGCACTTTTGGGTATTGGCGGTTATCCCACATATATTGGTGGTTGTATATTTCAACCATGCCCGTATTGTTCAACTCTGTCATCTGCATTTGAGCGTTCGGGCGTTTGTACCAGGTTTCTATATCGTTGGGATCTTTATCTTCATATTTCCATAGGTAAGCGGCCAATCGTTCCGCTTGCTCTCTGGGCACAGCATTTTTTATGACAACATAACCGTTCTCGATCCAAAATTTCCAGTCGTCTTCGCTTAGCACACGCAACGGTTTGCCATTGCTGCGATCATTCAGTTTCAGTTGGCTTGATTTTGCGGTTGACGGGTTGCCTGGTATTTCTTTATGGGCATTTTCTGGGTTCATGGTTGGCGTCATGGTAGCAGCCATTGTCTTATTTTCCATTTTCTGTTTATCTCTTGGTTTACAAATCAAAAGTAGCGCGATCATAAAGGGCTTTTATCCTTTACAATAACCAATATTTGCTCTGTATTAACATAATTGATAATTTTATATTAAATAAACAGGCAATACAAATGAATGAGATACAACTCGAGAAGGTTGAATTTGAACCAGGAAAATCGTTTAAGCTATTTTCGCCACGTTTACGCAACACGTTTCTTTGGCATTACCATCCAGAAATCGAATTGGTTTATGTAGAGGCAGATGCCGGTATCAGGCACGTGGGCTCGCATATCTCGGGTTATACCCAAAGCGATCTTGTGTTCATCGGGAGTAATATTCCGCATCTTAATTTTGATTATCGCCTGCGCAGCGATTACCACCAGGTAGTGATACAATTGCGCGAAGATTTCCTGGGATCAGCCATCAGCCTGGCACCCGAATTTTCAACCATCCAACAGTTATTTAAAAAAGCTGCGTCAGGTGTTGCCTTTGGCGCCGATACCAAGGCTTTAGTAGTAGATAGACTGAAGATGCTTCAACAACTTAACTCATTTCAGCAACTGATAGAGCTTATCGGGATATTCCAGGTTTTAGCCAATGCCAAAGATTTTGAACTATTAAATGACGACGAGCTGAGCATCCAGTTCTTTTTGAAAGATAAGATCAGGATGGGCGCCATCTATGAATATATTGATGCTAATTACAACCGCAAACCTGATGTGAATATAGTAGCTGAGAAAGTGCATTTAACTACTCCTGCATTTTGCCGTTATTTCAAAAGGCAAACTAATATGACCTTTACCGATTTTGTCAATCAATATCGCATAGACATGGCCAAAAATCAGCTGATGCAGGACAAGAATATTACAGAAACATGCTATGCAGTGGGCTTTGAGAGCCTTTCGTACTTTAATAAGCTCTTTAACAGGATTGTAGGCCAAAACCCTTCAGATTTCAAAAAAAGCTGGATTTCAAGACATTAATAAAATTTATATAACTCTTTTCAAATCAGCTGCGTATAAAACCTTGTCGGAAGCGAAATCACGCCTCCGGCAATTTTAGTCAGCGAAAATGAAAAAATTAATTTACCTCCTTGTTATTGTATCAGTGGCCTGGACATCTTGTCAAAAAGATGTATCTGTTGCCCCTGAAGCAAATACACCAACCAGCACTACTGCTGTTACCCCAACCACAGGCTCATTAACGCCAGGCAATACGTCAGTTACTGATACTATTTTAAATGTTACAGGCTTCATAAAGCTTGAACTTAAAAAAGACACCGTTAATAAAACTAATATCGTCATATACTTTACTCCTCAGGCAAAAGCGAGTTATGTACCCAGCGAGGATGCGATTTATTTCCAGGGCTTTGGTCAGGAAACCCTCACAAGCCTATCTAGCAATGGAGTAAAACTATCTGTAAATGAACTCCCTCTAAAACAACTGGGGGATTGCATTAAGTTATATGTTTATGGCAAATCAAGTGCCGTATACAAATTAAGCTTAATTCAAAGCGATTCAATCCCCGCAAAATACCATGTATGGTTGTTGGATGGGTTAAAGAAGGATTCACTTGATTTATCAGTACATTGCGGTTACAACTTCGATATTGCTACTTCTGATACCACTACTTTTGGAAGCAACCGGTTTCAGGTAAAAGTTCGTCCGCAATAAACAAGTACAATTTTAATTAAACATAAAAAAGGCCGTGTTAACACTTCACGGTCTTTTTCTTTTTACCGATCGCATTTTTATTCTTTGCTTTCAAAATATACTCAGCAGCATCCGGCACTTTACAGGATGTTCCCTCCTTCTCTACCATTACAGCACCGATATTTTTTGCTGTCGCAATAGCTTCTTCTGACAATTCAGCAACATACGTTCCTACAGCGATCAAAAATCCATTCATGGTTGACCGTACCCGGTTTGCAGACGAATGAATGGTTTTAGCCACTCTCGCCAAAAGGCGTCTTAATTCGGATATATCCAATTGATTATCGGGCTTAAATGACACCAGGTTACTTAATGTCGACCATCCCGCTGCGGCAATGTATTCCTCGGGTGAATCGATCCATTCCAAAGCCAGTTCAAAACCGTGTTTATTGCCGGTAGCCACCCAGGGCACTGTATATTCACTTATATTGTTTGAGACAGCCTGGGTAGCCCAGGTCTGCAAGTCAGATTTGGTCATTTTATCATCGTCAGCAATAAGGCCGGCCAGGTACATAGCATCGGCATTACCGGTTGCGTACAGATCTTTGGCTAACTGGTAATCCATCTTCACTTTTTTCTGTATTGGCTTCATGTACTCTATTTTTACCCCGAAAAAAGGTTCTTTCACGCCATGTTTCAGTAATATTTTTTTGATGCTGTCGCTGCCATGAGCTTTCAAGTCATCCATTATTTCCTGTACTGTCATATACTTGATGTGATGAAGTGTCACGTAAATTTAGAAAAACACAATCCAAAATTCTTATTAGCTTAAATATTAAATCAGGTCTTTTATTTATCTTAGTCAAGGCTAATCCAACCTGATGAAACTCTTTAAAGCCTTATTTTCCATAGCTATTACAGTATTATTGATCTGGGCATTGCAAACAAAATTTGGCGATGTGCCTCCAGTTGGTGAATTTCTGAACCCGGTTTCCGGTTTCTGGCAAAATGCCGAAAGCAAAAACCTCAAGTCCGAAGAAAATCTGCACCTGGTGGGCTTGCAGGGGAAAGTAACCATCCGTTTCGACGAACACAGGATACCGCACATCTTTGCGGAGAACGATCATGATCTGTATTATGCCCAAGGTTATCTTACGGCGCGCGACCGTCTCTGGCAAATGGATATTCAAACCCGTAGCGCAGCAGGCCGCCTTTCTGAAATTGCAGGACCGAAGGCTCTTGATGTTGATCGTTATCACCGCCACATGGGTATGACCTATGGTGCCGAAAACACCTTAAAAGGCATAATGAAAGATCCGGTAATGAAAGGCGTGATAGATGCATACACCGAGGGTGTGAACAGTTATATCCACCATCTCAACAAACGCGATTATCCAATTGAGTTTAAACTCCTCGGTTATGCACCTGAGGAATGGAAGCCTATCAATTGTGCTTACCTGCTCAAACTCATGTCGGAGACACTGGCAGGTGGTTCAGACCAGTTTGCGATGACTAATGATCTAAAACGGTTTGGCGCAAAGGATGTAAACGATCTGTTTCCCGATTACCCGTTTCATGAAGATCCGATCATACCTGTTGGTACGCAATGGAACTTTAAGCCTTTGCCTGTTCCAAAGCCATCCAAAGATTTTATCGCTTTGATGACTGACACTATTAAACCCAAAGAACGCGTACCTGGCATCGGCAGCAATAACTGGGCAATCGCGGGCAATAAATCGGCTTCCGGTTATCCGATACTTGCTAACGACCCGCATTTGAATTTAACGTTCCCGTCCATCTGGTACCAATTGCAGATGACATCTCCTACCGTAAATGTTTATGGCGTTTCGTTGCCCGGCGCACCTTGCATTGTAATTGGTTATAACCAAAAGATCAGCTGGGGTGTAACTAATGTAGACGCTGCCGTACTGGACTGGTACCAGATAAAATTTAAGGACAACAGTAAAAATGAATACTGGTATAACAATAGGTGGAATAAAACCAGTAAGCGTGTTGAAGTGATTAATATAAGAGGGCAACAACCTATCTATGATACAGTAATTTACACGCACCATGGCCCGGTGGTATATGATAATGTTTCGCAGAAACCGAAAGACGCTCATAACAATATTCCGGTTGGCGATGCCTTACGCTGGATAGCTCATGACGAGTCAAATGAGTTTCTGACCTTTTATCTGCTCAACCGTGGGAAAAATTATGACGATTACCGCAAAGCATTGACTTATTATACTGCCCCCGCGCAGAACTTCATTTTTGCAAGCAATGATAAAGACATTGCCATCACCCCCAACGGCAAAATGCCGCTTAAATATAAAGACCAGGGTAAATTCATTATGGACGGCAGCGACCCGGCAAACGACTGGCAAGGTTGGATACCATACGACCAAAACCCGACAGTAAAAAACCCACCCAGGGGCTTTGTTAGTTCAGCAAACCAGTCTTCAACTGATCAGACTTATCCCTACTATATCAACTGGCGCTTTGAGCTTTATGACCGGGGCAAACGCATCAACGACAGGTTGAAGGCAATGCAAAACGCCACAATTGATAGTATACGTTTGATGCAGATGGACAATTACAGCATGCGTGCACAGGATATATTACCTACCATGCTTCGTTATATCGATACCTCAAAACTGCATGCTAATCAGCTTAAAGTCTTTCAAATAGTAAAAAAATGGGACAAACACTTTGCTGCTAACTCAATAGGCGCTTCCATTTTTAATGCCTGGTGGTTAAAACTTAACGATGTGATTTGGGACGAATTTAGAGATGATAAAATGTTGCTGAATGTACCGTCATTTGACCGGACTGAAAAACTGTTGCTGACCGAGCCAAACTCTAAATGGTTCGATATAAAAAGCACTCCTGTTAAAGAAACCTGTGCGGACGTTGCAATGCAATCTTTTGTTGCAATAGCAGATCAACTTCTGAAAAGTTATGGTGAGCCTGGCGAAAAATGGCAATGGGGTAATGTAAAGGATACGCATATAAATCATCTGGCAAATTTACCCGGATTTGGAACGGGCCATTTTTATGCAAGTGGCACTGGCGCAGTGATCAATGCTTTGCGAGGGGGCAATGGCCCGTCCTGGCGCATGGTGGTACAGATGGGTCCCCAGGTAAAAGGGTTTGGCGTATTTCCGGGCGGGGAGTCGGGAAACCCGGGCAGCTTTTATTATGAAGATATGTTCACGACCTGGAGGGACGGCAAACTAAATGAATTGTTGTTTTTACAGTCTGCGGATGAACAATCAGACAGGATAAAATCAACCTTGATATTGAACAAATAAATTAAGTACAGGCTATATGTTATTCCTCATCATCCTCATACTATCCTTCATTAGCAGTTACCTATTGCCCTGGTGGGCGGCTGCCTTGATTGCATTTTTGGCTGCACTGTTCATCGGCAAAACCTCAGGTAAAGCCTTTTGGTCAGGTTTTGGGGCAATATTCATTTTGTGGGTGATACTCGCTCTTATAAAGAGCATCCCAAATGATAATATACTTGCCAGTCGCGTGATCCAGCTATTCCCTTTACCTCATCAGTGGGTGTTACTGTTACTGATCACCGCCCTTATTGGCGGATTGGTCGGTGGTATGGCTGCCTTATCAGGAATTTTGACTAAAAAAGCTATTTTTAAAGTAAAAAGCCCGGCATAACCGGGCTCCCTTCTCGTTAAATTTGGTTTTTATAAACTAGCGAGTGTTTCCTTCAAATGCTTCACAGCAATAGTGTTGCTCCTGGTAGTTTCAAAGATATCATGCGCACTCATGCCTTCGCCATAGTAGTTATGGTTGGCGTCTTTATCAATAGACAAGCTTGTACCATTGATGGTAATACCAGCAAATAATCCGCGGCTGCGCGAATAAGAATAAACTTCTGCCTCAAACTTATAATCGGTGTTGGCTGACGCTGAACGACCGACCGGGCCTGCAGAAGCAGCCAGATCGCCACCAATAGTGACATCGCCATTCTTAACTTTGGTCAATGCGCCTTTATGTTTAAAAACCATTACCAGGTCAACAGATTGAACACCAATCTGAGCACCGATGCTACCGCCTGTTATAGTAACAAACACAGGATCGCTCCATCTACCATCGGGCATTTTTACAATGGCTATACCTTTACCGCGCCTGGCACCAACAATTAAACCTGCATTAATAGTTTTGGGGATAATTACAACCCCTTCATATTGTGATATTAATTTATGAGGGATACCCTCTTTCATAGCACCAAAATCCTTCAGGACATTGGATGCGCTGTGTAATCGTTCTGTTTCCTTATCACCATCTACTGATATTGCGGAGGTCATTACAATAATGAAGCTTAGCAAAACAGGAACAATTAAAAAATTTAACTTTTTCATAGGTGTGATTATTTAATAGTATTATAATATTATCAAACCTTGAAAAACAGCTTCTTGTTTCACTTAGCCCCCAGCCATCAATCAGATAGGTTCAATTTTGCAGATAAAACAGCAAGCCTGCGAGTTGCGTGCATGCAAATAGGCCACGTCAGGATTGGTATTAAATATATCAGTTATCATTTCGTCAACATCAGCATCGCCAACCATCCTGGTTAATACCATCATTTGCTGGCTGCTATAGCCTATTAATGTAAGCGGGAAGCTCTTGCGGTTAGCTTTGATTTCGGGCGGGAAACGATAAATATCCGAGTATTCCTCTACATCATCGGCATTAATAAACACAGGCCCAGGTTGATTGTAGACGTTGTCTACCTCAAACGGTGTGTGCATAAATAACAAACGTCTGTCTACGCCTTTCTCAAATGGTTTTAATGATACACGGCATGGCCCGGCGCCTGTTGCTGTTTGTTCGATCACTTCATGGTCAAAATCGTCTTTCCGTGTTTCACGAATGTGCTGCACATAGTTTTTCGATAGCGGTACAATTTTAAAATTGCTCATAATATTTATGTTTTGATACCCAAAGTTCCCGCTATCAGCACGCTTTTAAAACCCGGAACTTGCGGACTTGATGTGCGGATGTGCAGACGAGAAAATGCTTTTGTCTTCAATAATCTACACATTCTCGCATCTGCACATCTGCACATTCCCCTATCTTTGCACGATGACAGCCCCGGATAAGCAGCAAATATTTTCAATTAGCAACGAACAACAATTTGCAGAATGCGCCTTGCAGGTATTCCGTTTTCAGGCACAGCGCTGCGAAGTTTACCGGGAATTTATCACCAATCTGAAGGTGGATATTGACTCGGTTGATAATATTGAAAAGATCCCTTTCCTGCCTATCAGCTTTTTTAAATCGCATGGGGTAGTAAGCAGCGGGGATAAGGTTCAGGTTACCTTTACCAGTTCAGGGACCACGGGTATGATCAATAGCCGGCATCTGGTGACCGACGTGAGCTGGTACGAAGAAAGTTTCCGCCGTGCATTCGATCAGTTTTACGGCGATATTCGGGATTACTGTATTCTGGCGTTATTACCTTCCTATCTGGAACGTGAGGGATCATCGCTGATCTATATGGCTGAGGATTTGGTAAAAAGATCACAAAACCCGGATAGTGGCTTTTATCTATACAATCATCATGACCTTTTCGCCCAATTAGAAAAACAGCAGAAGTCAAAAAAACCTACCTTATTGATCGGTGTTACCTTTGCGTTACTCGATTTTGCAGAACAGAGCCCGATTGATTTCCCAGAACTGATCGTAATGGAAACCGGTGGTATGAAAGGACGCCGTAAGGAAATGATCCGCGAGGAATTGCATCAAACACTTTGCAAAGGCTTTGGCGTCAGTGGCATCCATTCCGAATATGGGATGACGGAGTTATTATCCCAGGGTTATTCTAACGGTAACGGCATATTTAATTGTCCGCCTTGGATGAGGGTTATTACCCGCGATACGAACGACCCGATAACTATACTGGATAATGAAAAAACCGGCGGCATCAATGTGATTGACCTGGCTAATATCAATTCCTGCTCTTTTATTGCTACGCAGGATCTTGGAAAGGTTTACAAAGACGGATCATTTCAGGTCCTGGGTCGTTTTGACAATTCTGATATAAGAGGCTGCAATCTTCTCATCGCATAAGGGTGATAATAATTTGAAACAATTCGCGCTTATATAAACTTAACTTGTAACTAACAGATATTTATTATTTTTGGCGTGCATCAATAAAAAGTATAAAGATGATCGAGAAATTTTTGAACGACCAGCAAGACCCGAAAGCAGTAGAGAAAGTTTATACCCGGCTGGTTGACCTGCTGACTACAGGTGAAGAAATTATTTATATAGCTACTCAAAAGAAACCTTTAGTAAATATACTACCCGATTGTGTAGCACTGACCAACAAACGCGTGTTGTTTTTCACTCCGGCAAACCTGGGTCTATCCATAAAATTCATCGATTTTGTTTGGAAAGATATTGTTGATGTGCTGATAAAAGAAGAAATCATCGGTGCGATTTTTACTGTAAAAACTACCAATGGCGCCGAAATGGGTGTGGATTACCTGCCTAAGGTTCAGGCACGTAAGCTATATCAGTACGCTCAGCAACGCAAAGAAGAAGAGCGCGAAGCACGCCGCCTGCGCGATCTGGAAGAAAAACGCGCTGAATCAGGCTCGATCAACTTTGCCGAACACGCAAATGCGCAGTCCCAACCAGCTCCCCCCAGCCCTGCACCAGAGCCTGCTGTTGCTGCACCTCCTGTACACGAAGTTCCAAAACAGGATGAGCTGACTGAAAAATTAAAAAAATTAAGAACGTTGTTTGAGAATGGATTGATCTCGCAGGAAGAATATAATGCTAAGAAACTGGAACTGCTAAGCGATTTGTAATCGTCAATTATTCAACTTGTTCGAAATATTTTTTATTGCATTGTCAAGGTTAGTAAGCTCAGTTTGCAAATATTGCTCTGCCTCGACAAAGTTCTCGTATTTATTATCTCCCTGATTTATCATTTGCATAATACCCATTAAATTGGATGAATGCCTTCGGACTTCGTGCGAATTAATAAAGGCTATTTCATTTTTTTTTGATTCAAACAGCAGCTTTTCATAGTATTTTTTCCGGTGCACATTGTAATAAAGCAATGCGCCAAATACGATCAATAAACCCGCTATGCTTATGATAAAAATGAGCCATAGTCGCTCCCGTTTGAATGTTTCCGTCCTAAGTGCATAAGAGTTTTGAACCTGATCTATGCTTATTTGCGATGAAATCGAACCTACATTAATCAGCCGCTTCAATTGTTCCAGAGACTGCAACAGGGCCATTTTATAAGCAAGTTCTGCTCCGTTTGGATTACCTTTTCCATCCTCAATATCACCCAATAACTTGTACAGGTAAAGATTTAACTCCGCGTGGTTCTTACCCCTGCTATTACCAATTAATCTTTGAACAACTGATTTTGCAGAATCCAGCTGCCCCGATTCAAAATAAGCATCCGCCAGGCAATTTTCATCAATAATATCAAAGTGGTAGGCGGCGTCTGCCCGCAAAGCGGTGATTGTTGAGATCACTTCGGGATATTTTTTCCTGAGCATATCCACATAATAGTCAGTTCTTTTTTGAAAGGTGTATAGCCCAACGCTCCCCTCTTTTGCTTCATGTAAAATCCTGTTATATTTTTTTAGCGAATCAAGATCTTTAAGCTGATAATAAACCTCTGCTTTGTTATTGATAACACTGTGTTCCATCCGTTGAATGTTGACCCGGTTTGAAGTGATCAATGATTGCGCTTCATTGAGGTAAAACAAGGCAGGATTAAACATTTTATTTCTGTAATAGATATCTGAAAGGTTAATATCTATTACTATTTGAAGGTAAGCATCATTAACAATAGTGGCCTCTTTCTTAGCTGCTCTAAAATCAGATATAGCTTGTATTTCATCCCCCTGCTCGTTTTCTATAAAGGCCATGTGGGTAAAACAGGCATACAATAAATAATGATCTTCATTCTGATCGGCTTTTTGTATTGCTTTAAGAAAAGTGTTTTGAGCATCGGAATAGTTCTTTTCTCTATATTGACATATTCCATCTATAAAAAGGATCAAACCTTCACTGTCCGGCTCATGGGTGGCCTGTAATATTTGCGTCGTCTGCGTCTTTGCCTGCGCCAGGTCTTTAAGAGGCATGTCTCCAAAGGCAAAACGAAGGTAAAGTATAAGGTTACGCTTCTTTACAGATGCATCCTTATTCTTTAGTATAGATGTAAGGCTGTCGTTTTTGATGGTTGCCTGAGCAGCAAATGCACCTCCCAAAAACAAAAAAATGAAGATGCCAACCAATCGCACTTTAATCATAGGTTAATGTTATTACTTTTTAAAGTAAACTAAAGAAAATCAGTCTAAAAACTTCGTTATCAGCAAAAAATTGTTCACGAAAATAATAAAGGCAGAAGACTTATTATCCTCTGCCTTATACTTTATGTTAAAAGTGTTTCGTCTAAGCTGCTATGATCAGAAAGTAATTTTTCTTACCCTTTTGCGCTACAATAAACTTTCCGGCTATCAAATGACTGGCATTGTAAATATCATCCGGAGAGCCAACTTTAGTCTTATTAACAGCCACTCCGCCTCCCTGTATCATCTTTTTTGCTTCGCCTTTTGATGGGAAAACGCCCGTTTTAGCACCAAGCAGTTCTACTACGTTGATGCCCTCATTTAATTCGCTCAAAGCAATGGTAAAATTCGGTACACCTTCAAACAACCCTAATACCTCATCTTCCGTGAGTTCGTTCAAAAACTCTATGCTGATATTTCCAAATAGGAATTCAGATGACTGAATTGCTTTTTCATATTCTCTTTCACCGTGGGTACGGGTAGTAATATCCTTCGCTAAAGCCTTTTGCAATGCCCGTTGATGCGGTGCAACATCATGTTCAGCTTCTATAGCTTCAATGGTTTCCTTATCGAATAAGGTAAATATCCGGATATATGCCTTTGCATCCTCGTCTGTCGTATTCAACCAGAATTGATAAAACTTATAAGGTGACGTTTTAGCCGGGTCGAGCCAAATGTTTCCCCCTTCGGTTTTACCGAATTTTGTGCCATCTGATTTCTTGATTAATTGCGTAGTTAGCGCATAAGCTTCACCCCCATCTTTACGACGAATCAATTCAGTACCGGTAACGATATTTCCCCACTGATCGGAGCCTCCCATCTGCAGTGCGCAGTTATGATGCTTCCACAGGTAGTAAAAATCGTACCCCTGAACAAGCTGGTAAGTAAATTCGGTAAACGACATACCGGTATCGCCGCTGATGCGGTTCTTCACCGAATCTTTGGCCATCATATAATTTACTGTGATATGCTTACCTACGTCACGTATAAAATTCAGGAAGGTGTAGTTTTTAAACCAGTCGTAGTTATTTACCATCTGAGCACTATTGGTGCCGCAATCAAAATCAAGAAATTTTTCTAACTGCTTTTGTATGCCCGCCAGGTTGTGCTGCAAAACATCTTCGGATAACAAATTACGCTCGGCAGATTTGCCCGACGGATCGCCCACCATACCTGTGGCGCCTCCAACCAGGGCAAAGGGCTTATGGCCAGCCCGCTGAAAATGGATCAGCGTCATGATCTGGGCCAGGCTACCTACATGCAGCGAATCAGCGGTCGGGTCAAAACCAATATAGCCTGCCACTATATCCTTATTCAGTAATTCTTCAGTTCCGGGCATTATATCATGCAGCATGCCGCGCCAGCGTAGTTCTTCAACAAAATTCATTGTATTCGTGTTATCCTGATAGTTATCGGGACTGCAAAGATAGCAGAATAGCCGAAAATCTCTTTTTTACGTTTACCTTAAACAATAGTCGAAAAATTTGCTTATTTTAAGCAGACTTAATTCGCCGGAAAGTGAATATTTATGAATTTTCTATCGCACTTCTACTTCGACAGGGACACCACCAACTGTTACCATACGCTAGGTACGGTACTGCCTGATTTATTGAAAAATGCCGATAAGAGTATCATCATCCACCCCGAAAAACTTCGTCACCCCGACAAAAATATCAACGACATTATTTTAGGCTGGCGAAAGCACCTGGAGGTAGATAAATTTTTTCATTCTTCTGGTTTTTTCATCGCACGCTCCCATGCCTTAAAGAATCTGCTGGCGCCAGCGATAGTGGGTTCGCCTGTAAAGCCGTTTTTCCTGGGGCACATCGCTTTGGAGATCATACTGGATAACCTGCTGATCACCACAGGGAAAATTTCTACAGATGATTTTTATACCCATTTAGACTCCTGCGATACCGGAGTTATTAAAGAGTTCCTCAACTTTTCAAGCCTGAGCGATACCGACCGTTTCTTTAAATTCTTTGAGGAGTTTAAAAGGAGCCGATACCTGGAAACTTATGCTCAAAATAACCAGGTGACCTATGCACTTAAGCGCATTTGTATGCGGGTTTGGAAAGACCCGTTCACAAAGGAACAAGAAGAACGGATGACAGCATTGATAACTGCATATCGTAATGCCATGCTGGTGGATTTCATAGATATTTTTAATCATATATCGGAGTTGCTACCGCGCAACTAATACCCGAGGTACAAAAAGCCAACAAAAGCGCCTAAAAGCCAGCGTTTAAGAGTAAAATATTTTTTTATTACTCAAAAATATATCCGTACCTTTGCAGTCCCAATTGTATTGGGAAAAGGAGAAAATTTATTTTGGCAAAAAAACAAGAAGCAGAAAAAGAATTAAAAGCTAAGGAAGCTGAACTAGATGCAGTTACAGCAACCAAAGAAAAAGAAAACATTGAATCAGAAGCTGATTCATTATCGATCGAAGAGATCAAATCAAAAATCACATCATCAAACGAAGATTTCGATTGGGATGCTGACGACAAAAAATTTGGCAATTACAACGATGCCGAGCGTGAAAAATTAGAAAAATTGTATGATGGCACTTTCAGTTCTATCAACAAAGGCGAAATTATCACCGGTACAGTTGTAAATGTTAACAGCAAAGATGTGGTATTGAACATCGGCTTTAAATCTGATGGTTTGGTATCATTATCAGAATTCCGTGATACACCTGATCTGAAAATCGGTGACACTGTTGAAGTTTTTGTTGAATCGCAGGAAGATGCTAACGGCCAGTTGGTACTTTCACGCAAACGTGCAAAAACACAGAAATCATGGGAAAGAATTAATTCCGCATTGGATAATGACGAGATCATCACCGGCTTTGTTAAGAGCAGAACTAAAGGTGGCTTGATCGTAGATATAATGGGCGTTGAAGCCTTCTTACCAGGCTCACAGATCGACATTAAACCAATCAGGGATTATGACGTGTATGTGGGCAAAACAATGGAATTCAAAGTTGTTAAGATCAACCACGAGTTTAAAAACGTAGTGGTATCGCACAAAGTGCTGATCGAAGACGATCTGGAAAACCAAAAAACTGAAATTGTGGCCAAACTTGAAAAAGGCCAGGTACTGGAAGGTACCGTTAAAAACATTACTGACTTCGGTGTATTCATCGACTTGGGTGGTGTTGACGGCTTACTGCACATTACCGATATTTCATGGGGCCGTATCGAGCATCCGAGAGAAGTATTATCGCTTGACCAGAAGATCAATGTGGTGGTGCTTGACTTTGATGACGAGAAAAAACGTATTGCCCTTGGCTTGAAACAATTGACCCCGCACCCTTGGCAGTCGCTTGACGAAAACATCGTTGTAGGTTCAAAAGTTAAAGGCAAAATTGTTACCGTTGCTGATTACGGCGCATTCTTAGAGATCATCCCTGGTGTTGAGGGTTTGATCCACGTATCAGAAATGTCATGGTCACAAAACCTGCGCAACCCTCAGGAATTCCTGAAAGTGGGCGACGAGGTTGAAGCTCAGGTATTGACTTTAGACCGCGACGAGCGCAAAATGTCATTAGGCATTAAACAATTAACGCCTGATCCATGGCAGCATGCTGCGGAGAAATATGCTATCGGCACTCAGCACGTTGCAACCGTTAAGAACATGACCAATTTCGGCGTGTTTGTTGAACTGGAAGACGGCATCGACGGCTTGATCCACATCTCTGACCTTTCATGGTCTAAGAAAGTTAACCACCCTAACGAATTCACTAAAGTTGGTGAAAAACTGAATGTGGTTGTATTGGAACTGGATGTTGAGAACCGCAAGCTGAGCTTAGGTCACAAACAGCTGGAAGAAAACCCTTGGGATACTTTCGAAACTATCTTCACTATTGATTCAATACATGAAGGTACCGTATTGAAAGTAACCGACAAAGGTGCTATCGTTGCTTTACCTTATGGTGTTGAAGGCTTCGCTCCTATCAAACACACCGTTAGGGAAGATGGCAAGAGCTTAAAAGCTGATGATGTTGCTGAATTCAAGATCATTGAATTTAACAAAGAGAACAAACGTATCGTTATTTCACACTCACGTATCTGGGAAGAGCAACGCGCTGAAGCCCGTGTACAGGAATTCGAAAGCCGCAAGAAAGAAGCTAAAGCAGCTACTAACGCAGTGAAGAAAGTGAAAGATTCGGTTGAAAAATCAACTTTAGGCGATCTGAGCGTATTGGCTCAGCTAAAAGAACAGATGGAAGGTGCTGAAAGCAAAGCTAAAAAGGCCAAGAAATCTGAAGAGGAAGCAAAATAAGCTTAAATAAATTAAATCCTTTAAGCCCTGTTCGCTATGGCGAGCGGGGCTTTTTTGTTTAGCATACCGATATTATTACATTTACCACATGAAGAACCCAACTCCTGAAGAACGCAATCCAAAGACTTTCGCTTTTATGGTTGTCGTCGCTCTTATCATAACCATATTGATGCGTGGCGTAAATACCCGTTTTGATGTACCCCATGTCCTTTATGTGGCAATAGCAATTATTAGCGGACTGGTAAGTATCATCAGTTATATTGGTTTTATCTACTCCAAAATGTTTAAACCGACCGGGGGAAAATTATTCGCCGATATGCTGATCATTATTGTTTTGGGGGTAATCGTTTATTTCACCGTAACGTTTTGTGTTAGTGTTCTGGCTAATTTATAAGGCCGCTGCACTATTATAATATTTGTTCAAATGAGTGGCGAAACTGACATCCATTCTTTGTTAAAAAACATGACACCTGTACTAAATGAGGGTGAATATGTTTTTTGTGCGCTCTCTTCCATGGGTAGCCTTAATCCTGACAACATCATAGGCACATTCAAAGAAGAAGAAGGGTGGACTGTTATCCTTAATAAGACATTAGCTGATAAGCTGAGTTATGAATATTCGTATGTCGCTTCATGGATAACTCTTACTATTCACTCCGCACTTGATGCAGTTGGTCTTACTGCTGCATTTTCAAAAGCCCTCGCCGAAGCATCCATCAGTTGCAACGTAGTGGCTGCCTATTATCATGATCATATTTTTGTTGCTCAACAGGACGCTGCCAAAGCAATGAAAGTACTCAGACAATTATCCGAAGATAATCGCTGAGCATTGTTAAGAAAGCCTACTTCAACGGCGGAAACTTAGCCAGATCAAAAATACTTCTATCGGCAACCATCTTTTCTACGTCCTGCCATTTGCGCGGTGCATCAATAGATAACAAAGTACATTTATCTTTTCCTATCACTACGTCATCTTCGATACGCACACCAATATCCCACCACTTTTTATCGCATTTGCTACCTGCCGGGATATAGATACCCGGTTCAACTGTAATGATCATATTTTCTTTTAATGGCTTTCCATATTCTCCCTTGTCATGCACATCCAGGCCCATATGATGAGAAACACCGTGTGGATAGTAAGTTCTTACATCCTCAGCTTTACTGATAATACCCAGCTTTATTAAACCGTTAGCCAATATCTCTTCTGTTTTATCCTCCAATTGGCTATATGGCACACCATCCTTACAAAGTTTAAATACCTCCTCCTGCGCATCATAAACCAATTGATAAATAGCCTTTTGTTCCTCGGTAAACTTACCATTTGCCGGCACAGTGCGCGTTACGTCAGCTGAATAGCCATGATACTCAGCAGCTACATCCATCAGCACCAGCTGATTATTCACCTCTGTTACATTGTTTTCCTCGTAATGCAGTATACAACCATTGGCCCCGGCACCCACAATCGGCGGATAGCCTTCATCTTCTGCACCATACTTTTTATGTACGTATTCGAAGATGCCCTGCAACTCCCGTTCAGACATACCCGGTTTTATTGCACGCATTACTTCAGCATGAGCAATACTGGATATTTCTACTGCCTTTTTCACCAATTCTACTTCCTCGGGTTGCTTCACGCCACGCAGGGCGTTCATCTCATCTGCATAGGCAGCTAACCCGCCAAACCGGGCATTATATTTCGATTTAAGTTCGGCGAGACTAATCGAGTCTGGCTTGTTAATAAAAGGACCAAGAAATTCATTGTCCTTATATTCCGGCTGCTCAAATTTCCCCTTGAAATAAGTCATAATGCGACCAATATTTCCAGGATTACCGCGTTGTGCAATCATACTAACAACCTCCTGCACGTCCTTATCCATTTCCGGTACATTAACCTTATTTCTGAAAGCGTTATACAGGCCTTTCATATTTCCTTCATCCTCCGGAATGCCGTCATACAAAACCGTGCTGAATTTTTTCAGATCGACAGGCGAATTAGCAAACTCCTCGCTATTATAAACCTTGCTAAAGCCAAGTTTACTCTTTACCCCCTCTACTCCCAGTCTCCTGCCGGTCCATTGTTCCCGCTGCGGGTCGCGACTCTGAACAAAAAAGAGTTCATTATAATCACCGTCCTGCCCATGCTGAGTGTCCTTGAAAATCAGCAAAACAGCGCTGGTCTCTTTATATCCCGAGAAATAATACAAGTCAGGATTAGGGTGATAAGCATAGTTAACATCCCGCGAAAAAACACGCTCCGGGTAGGCGAATATAACCGTCACCGAATTATCAGGCATCAGTTTCCTGAGCGCGTCACGCCTGCCGGCATGAAATTCTTTTGTAAGATAATCCTTCGGCAGACTCGCTGATATCGTTTGGGAAAAGCTGCGAATTGAAACCACACAAGTAAGTGCAGCAACAAATATGGTTTTATAAATTTTCATGATATGCGGATAAGTACAGCAATTTAGTGATTATATAAATCATATCCTTTCAGTATTAATAAAAGGTGAATTTGCCATATGCACTACGCACCCGATAACTAATCACTGGTTAACCGGTCACTATATTGCCAACTAATCGCCAAAATTCTTACCTTTGCCCAAATCCAACCAAAGATGCAAAACCCTATTCTGCTCGACGGTCAGAAATTTCAGATTACTATACAACGTTTATGTCGTCAGTTAATTGAAAACCACGACGATTTTTCCAATTCCGTATTAATAGGCATACAACCGAGGGGCATTTATTTGGCCAAACGTGTAGCCGAAGAACTGCGAAAAATACTACCGGGAAGGACCATTTTACAGGGCGACCTGGATATTACATTCTATCGTGACGACTTCCGCCGCCGCGAATCGCAACTAGTACCCAATCAAACCAAGATAGATTTTATCATTGAAGGTAAAAAAGTGATCATGATGGACGACGTGCTCTGGACCGGCCGCACTATCCGCGCCGCAATGGATGGCATGCTCTATTTCGGCAGACCAGAGAAGGTAGAGTTACTGGTACTGGTTGACCGCCGTTACTCACGTCATTTGCCAGTAGCCGCCGATTACGTAGGCATTGAGGTGGACTCTATCGCATCACAAAAAGTGGTGGTAAGCTGGAAGGAAAGCGACGGAGAAGACAAAGTTGTTCTGTTATCAGAATCAAATAAAGAATAAAAACAAATTCGAAATTGGACATTCGAAATTCGATATAAAAATGGGACTCAGCACAAGGCACTTATTAGGCATAAAAGATTTAAACAGGGCAGACATTGAACTCATATTTGAAACCGCCGATGGCTTTAAATCTGTTTTGAACCGACCGATCAAAAAAGTTCCCTCCCTGCGCGATGTTACCATTGCCAATATTTTCTTTGAAAACTCTACCCGCACCCGTCTTTCATTTGAACTGGCCGAAAAAAGGTTATCTGCTGATGTCGTAAACTTTGCGGCCTCATCCTCATCTGTAAGCAAGGGCGAAACGCTGATCGATACCGTAAACAACATCCTGGCGATGAAAGTGGATATGGTGGTAATGCGTCACCCGTACGCTGGTGCCGGTATCTTCCTGTCGAAACACGTTAAAGCCCAGATAGTAAATGCAGGCGATGGCGCTCATGAGCATCCGACCCAGGCCTTGCTGGATGCTTTTTCTATCCGCGAAAGATATGGTAATGTGGAAGGTAAAAAAGTAGCTATTATAGGCGATATACTCCACTCACGTGTGGCGCTTTCAAACATCCTTTGCCTAAAACAATTAGGCGCTGAAGTAATGGTTTGTGGACCTACTACTCTGATCCCTAAATATATCGGCGCATTAGGCGTAAAGGTTGAACATGATCTTATAAAAGCCCTAAACTGGTGCGATGTAGCTAATATGCTGCGCATACAATTAGAGCGCCAGGATATTAAATACTTCCCATCATTGCGGGAATACAGCATGCTGTACGGTTTAAATAAGCAAATACTGGACTCGTTAGATAAAAAAATCACCATTATGCACCCGGGGCCAATCAACCGTGGAGTAGAAATTACGAGTGATGTGGCCGATAGCAAGCAATCCATCATCCTGGACCAGGTTGAGAACGGTGTTGCAATCCGCATGGCTGTGCTTTATTTGCTTGCCGGACAAACACAATAATTATCCACATATCATGTTCAATTGTTTTTCGGTTATAAATAATTGAAAGCATTGATGAAAGCCTTCTTCAAGCAACTCTTCATAGTAGCATTTTGCCTGTTTTCTGTGGCCGCAAATGCTCAAAGCATACAGCAGCGCAAAAATGATTCTGTATTTACACTGGTTTACAAATACTTTAATGAGCGACAGGCTGAGTCAATCTATAGCTTGGCTGGAGAACTATTCAAAAAGCAATTAAGCGCCGAAACATTCAAGCGTATTGCCGACCAGCAGCTTTTTCCGCTTGGGCCAATCAGGCAATCTTCATTAATCAGTTTTCAAAATAATAAGCTCAGCACCTATAAACTGGAGTTTGATTCAGGGGTTTTACAATTGCTGATGACCCTGGACAAAGACGATAAGCTCGAACTGTTCCTGTTTAAACCATACAAAGAAGCGGTGGCTGATAAACTCAACCCGGTACCGACATCAAACCTGATGCGAACACTGACTGATAAAAAAGTAGATTCGGCCGCCAGAAGTTATATCCAAAAAGCGAATACTGTTGGTTTAAGCATTGGGATTATTAAAAATGGTGTTATTCATACTTACAATTATGGCGAAACTGCTACCGGCAATGGAAAACTACCCGATGCGAACTCCATTTACGAGATCGGCTCTATCACCAAAACATTTACGGCTACGTTACTGGCTTATTATGCTAATGAAGGCAAAGTAAAGCTGGCAGCCCCTATTATCAAATACCTGCCTGATTCAGTTGCCTCCAATAAAGCGCTACAGGGGATTACACTTGAAATGCTAAGCAATCATACATCCGGCTTGCCACGCTTGCCTGATAACTTCGAATTCCATTCAAGTGATCCGTATGATCCTTATAAAGATTACAACAGACAGCATCTTTACGAATATTTGAAGTCCTGCAAACTGAACAGCAAACCTGGCGAAACTTATGCTTATTCAAATCTTGCAGTTGGTCTGTTAGGCACAATATTAGAGCAGGTGAGCGGAGAAACATTTGAAGAGATGGTTAAGGAGGTCATTTGCACACCGCTGGTCATGCAAAGTACGGCACAACATCTCAGCTACAATCAAAAACAGCATTTTGTAACCGTTTATAACGAAGATGGCAAGGCAACATCCCCATGGAGCTTTAACACGCTTGCACCGTGCGGAGCATTAAGGTCAACAGTTAATGATTTGTTATTGTATGTGAAGGCCAATATGACCAAAAGCGATACCAGGTTATCCAAAGCATTTGATCTTGCCCACCAGGTAACCTTTAACAAGGATGCCAAACTCGGGTTAGCATGGCATATCATTGTTGCTAATGGTGTTGAATATTATTTCCATGATGGCGGGACTTACGGCTGCAACAGCTTCATGGCATTTAATATAGAAAAAGGATTAGCGGTGGTTGTCTTATCTAATTCTGCGATCAACACAAGTGATTTAGGTATAAATTTGATTAAGAAATTCCAATAAAAAACGCCGCTATAAAATTATAACGACGTTTCCTAATCTCCAATCATTAATCTCTAAGTCTCTATTTCTCTGTTAATTCCGCGGCTTTTTTACCGGGGTCAGTCTTTACCGGTGAACCATTTCTGATCTCCTCAGATGCTTTCTCCACCAGTTCATCGCCAGGATGAATATCGCCATGTATCGCTATTTTATTATCGCTTTCCAGGCCTTTGCGTACATCAACCCATTCGGCACGATTATTAACAACCCTGATCACAAATACTTTTTCAGTAGATGTTACCACAGCGGTCTTAGGAACAATCAAAGCGTCGTCCCTTGAAGGCAGAGGAACATTTACATCGGCATACATATTAGGCAACAATTTGTTGTCTTTATTTAAAACATCTATTTCCAGGCGCTCAGAACGCAACTTCTGATCCAGTGCTCCGGCAAGACGTTTCACCTGACCAGTGAATTTTTCACCTTGCAACGCTTTTACAGAAAATGATACTTCGGTCTTATCATTCAAACCGTTGGTATAATTTTCAGGTACAGATATTACTAAACGTAAACGCTTATGATCCTGAATAACAAATAAAGGTTGACTTGAACCGCCACCCGCAGGACCAACATAAGTACCCAGGTTGATATTACGAACTGTAATAACCCCATCAAAAGGTGCACGTATCTGTAAGTAATCCAGGTTAGCTATTATTACCCTATAAGCTGATTTTGCCGCTTCAACATTGGCTGAATCTGAGCGCATTTTAGCTTGTGCCTGCTCAAGATCATTCAGAGATACAGTACCAGGTGTTTTACTTGTGTGGTATAACCTGTCATAAGTAGCCTTGCTTGCAAAAAGTATAGCCTTGTTTTGTTGTATTCTTGATTTAGCTTCTTCCAGCTGTGAGTTGATTTCAGGTGCCTCTAAAGTAGCCAATAACTGCCCTTTGTGAACCTGAGAGCCTATGTCAACCAGTAATGTCTTTACATAGCTGTTGATCTTGGCGTACAGATCTACCTGTAAAAAAGGCTGCAACTCGCCCGGCACCGTAATGCTTGAACTTAGCTTACCTTTTGCAGCGGAGATCAGCGCCACAGTGGGTGTATCCAATGCATTCTCTGCTTCCACAGTCTGTTGCTGCTCGTCCTTTTCTTTTTTGTTCGGGCCGCAGGAGCTCAGCAGGCCCACACCTGCTACCAGGCAGGCAAGAATAATAAGTGATTTATTTTTTAGGGTTTTCATGATGATGCAAAGGGACATAGAATTTACTTTCTTTATCTTCAGGGTCTAATGATACAGATTCGGTAGAGGTATTGCCCTGTACCCAGGCAAAAACCAGCGGCAGTACGATCAGCGCGGCAAATGTCGAAGCCAGCAGACCGCCAATTACGGCGCGGCCCAACGGAGAGGTCTGGTCACCGCCTTCGCCTAAACCCGATGCCATCGGAAGCATACCCACCACCATCGCCAAACTGGTCATTAAAATTGGCCTGATACGCAAAGCTACAGCTTCACGCGCCGATTTTAATGCATCGCCGTTATGTTTGCGCAACTCTTCGGCATTGGTAACCAATAGGACAGCATTAGAAATAGACACCCCTACCGACATAATCATCCCCATGTATGATTGCAGGTTCAACGTAGCACCAGTTATCATTACCAGGAACAATGCGCCCCCCAATACCGCCGGAACCGTACACAATACCACCAGCGATACTTTGAACGACTGAAAGTTAGCCGCAAGCATCAGGAATATAACCAGAATAGCTACCAACAAACCAGATTGCAAACTATCTAATGTTTCAGTCAGCGTTTGGGCCATGCCACGCAGCTCAACTGTTAAGCCACGGGGTGGTTTTCCCAAACCTTCTAATGCTTTGTGCACGTCATTGGTTGCAGTACCTAAATCTTTTTTGTTGATATTGGCCGTTACAGAAAGTGTCGGCACAGCGCCGATATCGTCATTTTCACCATTGGTCGTATCTATCTTCACCTCGGCCACATCGCCTAACACTGGTCTGGGCTGATTAGCAACTACCGGTATTTCGCGAATATCATTCAGGCTTGACATTTTATATTCCGGCACCTCTACCTGTACAAGGTAACTCAATCCTGCTTTCTCGTCTATCCAGTTATTCTTCTCTGTAAAGCGGGATGATGAAGTAGAAGCCGTTAGCGTCCGGGATATATCATTAATACTAACTCCTAATTCAGCTGCTCGTACGCGATCGATATTAATACTTATAGCTGGGTATTTAAATGACTGCGCTATCTGTATATCACGCAGGTATGGAACAGCCTTTAACTGTTTAATCACTTTATAAGCATACTCCTGGTTCTGCTTTTTATTCTTTCCAGTCAGTGATACTTCAATTGGTGTTGGTGATCCCTGGCTCAGAATTTTATCGGTCAATTCAATTGGCTCGAAAGAAATTTTTACATTCGGCAGCGCCTTTTTCATGGTATCCCTGATGCGTTCCTTTAAATCATCCAGGTTCACCTTATAATTCTCGTTCAGGCTCACCTGCATTACTGCTTCCTGCGGACCAGCCATAAACAGGTAGATCGGGTTGGTTGAAAATGACGAAGGGTGCGAACCCACCATGCTCGATGATATGGCTAAATTATTTTTTCCTACCAGTTTTTCCAGTATGTGCAGTGTTTCCAGCGTTGTAGCTTCAGTACGCTCCAGCCTGGTACCGTCCGGACCGCGTAAGCGCATCTGGAAAGCGCCGGAGTTTACTTTGGGCAATACATCGCGGCCAATAACACTAAACAATATACCTGCAAAACCCAATGCAGTGACTACATAGAATATTACTACCAATTTTTTGTTAGGCATCAGGAATTTGTCCATCCATTCCATGTACCACTCACGAAACCGTTCAAAGCGGCTAACTTTACCGTCGCCATGATGTTCTATTGTCATCTTAATGGCTTCCTCTTTCAGTTGCCATTGATCCTGCTCGTCCTGCTCATCGTGTTTTGCTGCATAGTTTTTGTCCTCATGCTCATTTTTCATCAGCCAATTGGCCATGATGGGCACAAAGGTTTGTGCCAATACATATGACGTGATCATAGAAAAAGCGATAGCCATTGACAGCGGCAGGAACAACGCACCAGGTATACCTTTCATGGTAATCGCCGGGGCAAACACCGCCAGTATACAAAAAAGGATCAGCAATTTTGGGAAAGCGATTTCCTTGCAGGCATCCCATATGGCCAACGCCTTGGGTTTGCCCATATCAAAGTGCTGGTGAATATTTTCTATTGTCACCGTCGACTCGTCAACCAAAATACCGATGGCAAGCGACAGGCCACTCAGCGTCATTATATTGATGGTTTGATGAAAAAGCGACAGGAAGAATATACCCGATATCACACAGGTAGGTATCGTAAGGATTACGATTAAAGCACCGCGCCTGTCACCTAAAAACAGCAATACCATTAAACCTGTTAGAATTGCACCGATAGCGCCTTCCTCAGCCAAACTCTTTACTGCGTTGATTACATAAACCGATTGGTCGAACACGAATGAGAGCTTCACATCAGGCGGCAGCAATGCCTGGAATTTTGGGATCGCCTTTTTAAGGTTTTGCACCACTTCCCATGTAGACGCATCAGCCGATTTGGTAATAGGCAGATAAACTGAACGTTTACCATTGATAAGGGTATAACCGTTGGTGATATCGGCACCGTCTTCCACAGTAGCTACATCCCGCATAAATACGGTCTGCACGCCATTCTTTATCAGCGGGATGTCCCCAAATTGAGGTACTTTTTTAATGGTGGTATTTGATGGCGCCAGGTAGTTAAAATCACCTACACGCACGTTACCCGCCGGCGTATTCTGATTATTGTCGCGCAAAGCCTGTACGATCTGATCAGGTGTCAGATTGTGAGCACGAAGTAATGCAGGATCGATTTTAATAACCACTGTACGTTGGTTACCCCCAAATGGTGCCGGCGCAACCAATCCGGGAATGGAGGTAAACGACGACCGAACATAAACCAGCGCATAATCGAGCAACTCATTATTACTTCGGGTAGGGCTGCTCAATACCAATTGTCCTACGGGAAGTGTCGAGGCATCAAACCGGAGTATAAATGGCGGCTGCGATCCCTGCGGGAAGGCCGACTGCGCCCTGTTGGTATAGGCCGTCACCTCCGCGGCGGCTTGGGCCATATTAGTGCCCTCATAAAACGTAACTTTTATCAGGGTTAATCCCTGTATATTTTTTGTTTCGATGCTTTTAACACCGGAAACGAACAACAGCAGGTTCACATATTGTTTACCGAAATATGCCTCCATCTGGTCGGGAGTAAAACCGCCATAAGGGTGAGACACATAGATCACCGGCAGATTAAGATCGGGGAAGATATCGATCTTGATGGTGCGGACCGCATTGATCCCGAAAAAGAATAGGCCCGCAACGATCACCAATATGGTTATCGGTTTTTGCAGTGCGCCTTTAATCATTCCCATTATTTGTGTTTTGTTTTAGATTAAAAATTATTGATGAATAACCCGAAATCGCCCGTAGCCGCTGCCTTATATAATAATGCCTGCCATACGTTGTTATAAGCAATGTCCTTATCTACTTCAGCACGGTTCAGCGTATACAGCGCCTGTGTGAAATCGACAATATTGGCCAGACCATTCTGATATAAAGTATATTTCTGAACATAAGCATCACTGGCTGCTTTTACTTCGACAGGCACCTCATGGTAATTCTTCAATGCATTGGATATCCGGGTGTCGGCAAGTATCTGCTGGTCGCGCAATTGCTGGCTGACCAGGTTATATTCATTCTGATATTGTTCTGAAATAAACTTCTGCGATTGAATATTATAATGTATCCTAAACGGATTGGTGATGTTCCAGACGAAACCTATGCCGAAAAGATAATTGTATCTTGTCGGATCGACCCCACTGCCATAGCTACTGGTATAAGCGGTTTGATCAGAGCCATACGTTGAGCTAAACCCTGATCCCCTACCCTGGTATACACCAAAAAAACTGAAGGTAGGATAGGCAAATGTTTTGAGATATTTTGCCTGCTCGTCGCTTACTCCAATACGGTCACGATAATATTTTAATATCGGATGGTTGTCCAGGTTAATTGCCGATTGCTGATCAACATTGTTAGGCGCTTTGGTTAGGAACACGCTATCCAATACAAAATTCTGAGGCGTTATACCCAAATAATTTGATAACTGGCTGCTTTGATCCTGAACGGTTTGCTGTGCATTGGTTAACGCGATGCGTGCATTTGAAACTTCAGCATTTGCTAACGCTGAATCCACCCCGGGATTTAGTCCATTCTTCACCCTTGCCACAACTACCTTTTGCAGGTCGAGGCTACGGCCCAGGTTATCCTGCTGAGCCTTTGCCAATTGCTGTGCAGCTAACAGGTTAAGATAAGCAGTAGCTACTCGGACTTGATGCTGAAATTGTTCCTGCGCAAGATCGTTCTCGTTCAACCCGACAACAGATTTTTGTACTTTAACTTTTTCCCTTGCACGCCCGAATGCGAAAAAATCCCAGTTTACGTTAGCAAGATAAAGGGCGCCGAACGCTGCATTCCAGTTTTGATGTGACAAAGCCGGGCCTGAGGAGGCAACGCTTAAACCGCGATAACCATACAAAGGACCGTTTTGCCCGTTGATTGTTCCGTAATCCTGCTGTGCCGATAAGTTCACATCGGGCAAGTATTCGGATTTTGTTTCTTTCAAATACGCTTTTGCAGCGTTCAGTTGGCTGGCTTTAGCTTTGATGGAGGCATAGTTGCTGAGCGCCAATTGCTCCGCATCCTTCATCGTTAACACTTTTTCCTGACCGTGTGCCTGGATGATGCTAAAAAAGCCCAGAAAAACATAGAGGAAATGCTTAAAAGGCGTGTTGACCATAGACGTGTAAATTTGACACGACAAAATTAGATATTATGTCCTATATGAAAAAAATGAATTAATTTTGTTACAATCATTAAAAATACTAATAATGAACATCGCATTGCATCATTTTCGGTTAGTTGATACGATTTCGAAGGAGGGAACACTAACCAAAGCCGCTAAAACACTGCACCTTACGCAATCCGCATTGAGTCATCAGCTAAGGGAATTGGAACGTGAACTCGATGTACAAATATTCGACCGGCAAGGGAAAAGGTTACATTTATCTGACCAGGGATATCGTTTTCTGCGGACGTCCGAAAAAATATTAGCTGAAATTAAATCGCTTGAGGAGGATATTACCAACTATAAAATGGGCCGCACAGGCAAGCTCTCTATCAGCATGCAATGTTATACCGCTTACCACTGGCTACCGGGCATCATTAAATATTATAAAAAGCGCTGGCCGGATATCAATATTCAAATATTGTCTGAGGCCACCCGTCGCCCATTAGAATATTTAATGAATGGTGATCTGGACATTGGTATCATCCGTACACAAATGGTAAATACACGCATTCGTTACGAACCTATTTTTGAAGATCAATTGATGGCCGTGGTTGCCAAAGATCACCCTTTGGCAAAAAAAGATGTGATAGAGATATGTGATTTTCAGGACCAGGAGTTGATTCTCCCTCTATACGACCCATCATACCAGGATACCCCGGTAATTGAATCATTGATCGAAGCGCAGCATGTAAAACCCAAAACCCTGCACCGCATACATTATACAGATGCAACCATCGAGATGGTAAATGCTGGATTGGGAATTACTGTAATGGCCGACTGGATTGTTGAGCCCTACCTGAAGGACAGGAATATCGTAGTAAAGCCATTGCATCACAGTATAGCCAAACGTGCATGGTTTGCGGCAACATGTAAACAAACACCGGCTATTCAAAATTTTCTGGAATGTTTAAAGATGTATTTTGCAGGTGTTGATCTGAACACAGACGAACCGATGTTACAGGGATATCCCGGAACAATGCAGGCGGCTGCTCCTCTTGCGAAATACAGCACAATGCAGGATATTAAGAATTATCAATACTGATGCATTTCAAGTATATCTGGACTATTATCTTTCTATGTCTAAGTATAGATCTGTATTGCCAGGTTCCAAACAGACCCTTTCCGCAACACACAACTTATACAAAAGGCAGCATCAAGCCCAACCATATTTCGCAGGAACACCTGGATAAGCTAACGTTGAGCTTTTATGAACAGTGGAAGGATCGATATATCAGGGCGGGTTGTCATCCGCGCGAATATTTTGTTTGGTTTGAGCGTAAAGGTGACAAGCAATGCGTGTCCGAAGGCCAGGGTTATGGTATGATCATTACTGTTTTGATGGCCGGGGCGGATCGATCGGCAAAAACAACTTATAATGGCCTCTATCAATATTATAAAAACCATCCGGCAAACCACTCCAATCTGATGGCCTGGGCCCAAACCAAAGGCTGCCACGACCTGGATAAGAGCACAGCCACTGATGGCGACATGGATATCGCCTATTCCCTCCTAATGGCCGACAAACAATGGGGTAGCACAGGCAAAATCAATTATCTGAAGGAAGCACAGAAAATGATCGCATCTATTATGCATTATGAGATTAATCCACACACCTACTCTATTTTAATAAGTGATGCAATAGAATACGACAGCAAAGATTATTACGATACCCGTACATCGGATTTTATGCCTGCAAACTTTAAGGCTTTTGAAAATGCTACGCACGATGTAAGGTGGAAGAAAGTAATAGACAATAGCTATAAGCTGTTCAGCTATATGCAGGATACGTACAGTCCGGATGCTGGATTGGTGCCTGACTTTATTCGTCACATCAATAAAAAAGCGGCACCTGCTCAACCAAATTATTTGGAATCCCCTTATGATGGTACTTACAATTATAATGCCTGTCGTGTCCCATGGCGCATAGCAACAGATTATCTTCTTACAGGCGAGAAACGTGCAAAGAAATTCAATAACCGGATTAATAAATGGATACGCGAAACCACCCAAAATAAACCAGATAACCTCTCAGCAGGATATACCCTCGCAGGTAATGACATCAAACACCGCTATTTTGAAGCTCTAAGTTTTATCGGCCCGTTTGCCGTTTCTTCTATGACCGATAAGAAAAATCAGCAATGGCTAAACGATACCTGGGATTACCTTGTGAATTTCAAACTGAAGGATTACGATTATTATGATAACAGCATCAAGCTATTAAATATGATCATCCTATCGGGAAATTACTGGCAGTAAACTTCAAGCTAAAAGGCCAAAGCGGAAAGCTATTATTAACTTAATCAATCAACTTTTTAGCTGTTTCCAATCCACTGGTCAGCGCTGCTTCCACCGTACCCATCGCGGGGCCATCGTACAGATATTCTCCGGCAAAATAGATGGTATGATCTATCGGTGTGTTTAATACTTTCCGGGCTTCAGCTGACTCCAATGTATCATAAGCATAGGAGCCTAAAGTAAAAGGATCGGTTGTCCAGTTAACTACGTGCGAGGCTACCAGGTTATTTTTTAATTTATTTAACTCGATGTTAAATATATTGGATAAAGACTGCAACGCTTCTTTCAATAACTCACCACTACTCATATCCTTCTTCTTCGCAGCCGGAGGACCACCCAGCCAACCGGTAAGTAAAGTTGAAGACAACGGACGTTGTGTCCACCAGGTCGGTATCGCCTCTGCTGATAGGATAAAGCCCATATCACTCAAATCGACGCGGGTTACCGATTGATCTTCCCAGAAAGCTGTTTTGAATTGTAGTAATACCTTCACTACCGCTCCAAAACCTATCCGGCTGATAGCTTGCCAACACATGCTAACAGAAGGGCTGACCGTTATCGCTGCTGTTTCTGACGCGTCGGCCTTTAAAACGCCTAATGGCAGGGCGATGATCAGCTGTTTTGCTTTAAAACTTTCTTTATTAGATGTAATCACTTCCACCTGCCCATGTGTCCAATGAATCTGTTTGGCTATGGTAGTCAAATAAAATCGAACTCCATTTTGTTCACTTGTATTAACCAGGTAATTAATCATTCGCCCATAACCGTCCTTTACTCTGTGCTGTGTATCATCGTCCTCGCTTTGCCACTCTCTTCTCAAGGCGAATGCACTAGCGTTAAATGGATCAGCGGTATCATATCCTGAAACAAAACGGGTTACCCATGCTCTTAAGTTTGTATATTTTTCATCACCAAACTCTTGCAGCAAAAAATCACCGATATTAATATCCTTTTGAAGCTTATTGAGCTTCGCCATTAATAAATCCCAATGCTCAAATTGTTCAGCATTCTTTGAAAACTTACCATCACGACTGTGCCACATCTCACCCGATGCAGGTATTAAATCGATATTCGCCTCCTTAAGCAGCTGCATCGTTACAGGCAAATCACCATGAACAAACTCAGCACCCAACTCGGTATGCAGGTCATCATTTAAAGTATACATTCGCCCACCCAAGCGCTCACGCGCTTCCAATATCGCCACCTGCTTTCCGGCTTTGGATAACGCATAAGCAGCCATTAAACCTGCTGCACCGGCGCCTATAATAATTACATCTGTGTTTTTCATAATCGATGACGCAAATTAAAAGGATTTTGTCACAACAATAGTCACAAAAAGCAAAAGCCTCCCGTTACCGGAAGGCTATGCTATAGAAGTGATTGTTGAGTGCTTATCTATTACTTACAGCTAATTTGATAGTTTGTTTTTCAACATTCCATCCCTCCAGCAAAACAGTGGGTTCCACACCGCCCAATTTGGCAACAGGTGCACTAACTGAAACGGTAATACTTTCTTTCGGAGCCAGCGTAAAATAATTACCCGTCCAATAACTTGGCATTACTTCTTCTCCATTCTTTATCAGTTGAGGTCGAACAAAGAATGCCAGCTTTCCGGAGCTATTTGTAAACTGTAATGTCCATTTATTTTCGCTTCTGCCTTTTTCTGCCTTCAACACCCTGGTCTCAACTTGGGTGTTCCGCATACTATTCAGGGCCCTAAAATTATTCCCAGACGATAACCAGTAAACATTATGAGAAACTACCTTACCTGTGCCGTTTTTCAGGTTCATTACCAAAAAGCATGCTTCTTTTATGTCCTTCAATATTTCTTTTAGTTTGATTGCTTCCTGTACACCTTCGCCAGCCAGTCCCAAGTGTTCTCCATGAGCCGATTTTAGCAATTTACTATCGACATTATAAATAGCGACCTCAGCACTCAGACTTCCAGTAGCATGATGCACACGGTTGATTACCGCCGCTGTTGAGTCATCCTGGTTAAACTGGATATGTACAGGTTCACAAGCGTTCTGCATTGCATAATAACCTGCGTTTGGCTCCAGGTACCAGTCATATATTTGCCAAACCACACTTGGCAATGCAGCATTCAGCTTCCAGAGCATCACACCACCCGTTTCCGTTAGTTTGTGACCAGCTGCTTCAAAAATTCCCTGGTAGCCCACATAGTTCATTAGCTGCATCTTGTCTGAGAAGTTCACCATAGTGGTTGGCGTACCATAGCGTTTTGCCATCTCTTCATAATATTTATCATACATAGCAGCACCTGTTGCTGCATCATGATATCCCCAGCTATTGTTAAGCGGGAAAGGTAGTTTTGGATCCCAGGTCAGATTGGTGATCGTTTTGGCCAGTGTAGTATATGGCGGCTGTGATGGCAGGCCTGTTTCATCCTTAAATACCCAATCGTGTGCATCGTCAGCCAGCTTATAATATACTTTAGGATCTTTCCAGGCGTAAGGGCCACCGCTGTATACGCCCGAAGGCATATCATCCGGATAAGAACCTTTCCATCCTTCCGGCAACTTGGCAAAGCCTGATGAGCTTGGTATAAATGGCCTTGTACCGTCCATCGCTATAATGTTATCGCGCATCGCATCGTACAGCTCTTTACGGGCATGCCCCTCGTTTCCACCAGTCCAGACTAATAAACTTGGGTGGTTTCGGATGCGATAAATAGTACTTTTTACATTTTCTATAAACACGTTTCCCTCCAGCGGCCAGTCGGGCGAACCTTTGAACTCGCCCTGTGTATCACCCGTCACCCAAAAATCCGACCACACCATCATTCCGTACTTGTCGCAAGCGTTCCAAAAGGCATCAGGTGGAGTTACGCCTCCACCCCAGATACGCACCAGGTTCACATTAGCATTGCGGCATAAATGGATCTCATAATCATAACGGGCAGAATCGCGGTTTACCATCATGTCAGGTACCCAGGCTCCTCCATTCAAATGCACCCTTTTGCCATTTACAAAAAACTCACGGCGCACAAAACCATTTGCTGTCTTCGTCGCTTTTGAGCTAACCGTTCTTGCACCAAACAAGAAAGTAGTATCATCCTGTATACCCGACGCATCACTGTATTGTAAACGAATACGGTACAAGTTAGGGGCTCCATAACCATTTGGCCACCATAAATGTGGTTGATGAATAGTTAACTGGCTTATCTTATCCGCATTCAAGCTTACTTCTGTTGTTGAATTTGATTTTACTTTTTCCTCCTGAGAGAATTGTACATGTGCACCAACAAAATTTTCCGGCTTAATGCTAACCGTCAGTTTACCGGTCTTTGAGGAGTTTGTATTATTAGATAAAGTGAGGTTCAAGGATAGTTTTGCCGTATTCGTATCAGTTAGATTGGTTACCAGTTTGGGCCGACCGATAGTTACTGCTCCCGTAGTGCGTAAATAAACGGGCTGCCATATTCCCATATTCCGGTCACGTACCGGTGGCATCCAGTCCCAGCCTACTGAACATAACATGGTGACATTTTTACCAATATCACCTGTAGGGCCCCCATTTTCATAAAATGGACCGAGAGCTTGTAACTGTTCTTTGGCAGGATAACCGGGATAATCAAGCGGGTATATTTTTACTGCAAGACCATTTTCAGCACCTGCAATAATTTCTTTGCTCACATCCAGATTATGTTCGGCAAACATCCCTGCCATTTGGGTCGAATCGGCAATTGGCTTACCATTCACCCAAACTGCAGCACGATAGTTTATGCCCTTGAAAATCAGCTGAAATCTTCGCCCTTTATCCGCAGCTGGTACTTTAAAGGTAGTCCGGTACCAGTATGGCCGCTTCCAGGGGTTTGGGGTATTAGGCAAAAAGCTATATTGCTCAAGATTATATTCTTTATTAAATTGATCAGAAGCATCCGGTATCAACATATTATTTAATCCCTGGTATGGGTCCGGATAGATATGATTAGCCACAAGCCCGGTCAACACTGTCGACGGTACGCTAACCGGAAACCAGTAAATACCCGAATGATAATTGGGTTCAGACAGCTCCTTGCCATTCTCTTTTATAAGTGTCGACGATTGAAGATCAAAATTGATTAGTTTAACCTGCTTAATCGCTCCATTTTGCGCGAATAAGGCTGCGGGAAAGAGAAAACAAAGCAGCAGAAAAACTGATGAGTAAAAGAGCCTTTTCATTCCTACAAATAGCGTTCGTAAAACTACTTAACAATACCGCGAAGGTGTTGCACTAATTTAGCTTTTTATCATATTATTTTTAATGAGATGGCCCTTTATATTATTTCTTAGGAGAATTATTCTTTAAAACAATCACAGGCAAATGCTGATCCCATTGAGGTTTAAAACCCTTTTGATTCACCAGGCCCCTTCCACGTGTTGAAAAATTACCAAGAATGATATCCTGGTTACCATCCCCGTCAATATCCCCTATTTCCATCGTCAACCAGCGGCCATACTGATCAATTGGTATTTCATGAGCCGTAAACTGATTAGCCCTTGTTTGTTCAAGATAAGTGAAGCCTGCCGCCGGGTGAAACTTAAAATCAGCAAAAAATGCTATAGTTGCAATATCCAGGTCGCCATCATGATCAAAATCGGCAGCAATGGCCTTGGTACAGCCGTCGATATGATAAAAGTAAGTTTGCTTAAATTTCCAGTCACCCCGATTTGTAAAAATATAAACGCCGTGATATGGCTTCAGCACCTTCGAAAAATCGCTGTTATCTCCGCAAGTGTATAATATATCAGGTTTGCCATCATGATTAAAATCAACCAGCTGAAAACTACTTGAACCATACACAGCAGGAAAGTGCAGCAGGTTTTTCGTAATAAAACCACCCTTGTGGTCATTCAGGAACATCCATATCCCTTCATCGGCTTGTGCAAACAAACACATCACATCGGGCCAGCCATCATTGTCAAAATCACCGGTGGCTAATTGCTCGCCGCCCGGTACCTCTCTTATAACTGTTTTCTTAAAAGAATGATCGGGCCTTTGTTGCAATAAGAACAGCCCGCCGCGTTCGTGCCCAAACCCGCACACCACATAATCTGTTAAACCATCTTTATTAAAATCAGCAGCAACTGTTTGTACGGCCCTGGGAAGGCTATCCGCAAATATCTTCTGCTCTTTATTTTTAGCATTCAGGCTGACCTGTACCACTTGTCCTTTTTCAATATCCAGCGGTGGCAGCACCCCAATGCAGGTTAATATGGCATTATTGGTATTCGCCGGAAAGATGGATCCTGTAACTGATGAAGGCATCTTCCGGATCAACTTAGACTTTAGGTCTTTATCCCATTGATAAAAGCCACCGGCCGCATCGCCGCTGTAGAACTGGTGATCGCTATGATCGAATGCCAAAAGGGTGGTCATTGCAACCAGTGCTTTTGGGTCTTCCACGGGTTTAACCAAACTAAATAATGACCAATCCTTTAATGCGGGAGTAGCAGGTTTAGGAATAACTAAGTTAACCGGTGCGCTCTTTTGATAATAGGATACAATTTTCTGCCATTCTACAATATTCAACACTGATTTACGATCGGCAAAGTATTGCCCCATGTAATTGTTTATATACAGTCGCTTTGCCATAGCCGGCAAAACACCTCTTACCCAGCTGGCGCTGTCAATTAGCGAAGGATCGGGTAACTGATGACAGCTAACACAGTATTTCTTCGCCAGTTCTTTACCGTCAGCCATATCCTGTCTGAGTCTGCTTTCGGGTGTATTTTCATTACAACTATAAGCAATAAAAATTAGCGTCGTGACAGCACATACGATTAGAACACAAACCTGAATTGAAGAAAGTCTAAATTTTGTGAACATTTAGTTTAAGTCCTTGTGATGGCTGCGCAGACATAGCTATGTGTTTAAACGGCGCTGCTGCTTTGCTATTTTGCCTGCACATTGTAATAATCCCGATACGTAAAAACATATTCAGCATAATCCATTGATTATCCTCACATACACTTTTTAATTAAGAATTTTTATATTCTATTTTTTATGATTCTCCAATATTATTATTGGTAGCTTCATATTCCAGTAAGGTTTAAGGTTTGGGCCTACCACCAATCCCGTTGCATAATTCCCCAATACGATATCAGGCCTTCCGTTCGGCTTACTAATAGTATCTATGCCTAGCCATCTGCCATATTTGTTTACGGGTATTGCATGTGGTTTAAAACTCATTGCTTTATCCTGTTCAAAATAAATAAACCCTTCATTCGGTTTATGGGCCAGATCAGCAAACAAAGCTGTTGTTGCAATATCAATATCACCATCACCATCAAAATCCGTCGCAATAGCTTTTGTACAGCCATTTATTGGGTAAAAGTAGCTTTGTTTAAAATTCCAATCACCCTGATTTATAAAAATATATAACCCGTGATAAGGCTTGAAAACGCGTGAATCGTGAAAGTTATAACCACAAGTATAAATCAGGTCCAGCTTGCCATCGTGGTTCATATCAACCAACTGAAAGCTGGTTGATCCGTATACAGGTGGAAAATGAAGCAGATTTTTTTCTGTAAACCCGCCTTTCCGATCATTCAGGAATAACCACAGGCCTTCATCGCCTGTTCCAAATAATATCATTAAATCAGGCCAACCGTCGTTATTAAAATCGCCCACCCTCGCCTGTACAGAGCCTGCTTTTTTGATTATCGTGCTTTGTGTATATGAATGATCTGATTTTTGGCTCAGCAGGTAAACTCCCCCCGATTTATTCCCCTGGGCACAAATTACCAAATCAGTTTGACCATCTTTATTAAAGTCTCCCTCCACTGTTTGCACCGGGCGGTAAACTTCACTGGCTATTACTTTTGGCGCTGTAATTTCGGTTTTATCATTAAGGGGCACACTTACCACTTTCCCATTTGGAAAATCCATTGGTGCAAACTCCCCTACACACGCAACCCTGGCTGCATCTACGCCTTTTTCATCCTTTATAAAATTAATATCAACCCCAGGCGAAGGAAGCTGACCAACACTTCTCACGTTCAAATCTTTATCCCATTCATATAGTTTAGTTGTCACTACATCACTACTATATATTTTATGGGTTGACTGATTTACTGCAACCATTGTGGTAAAACTTACGCGATTAGCCTCTTTAGGCTTTTTTAAAGTGAAGCCGGCCCAATCATTGATCAACGGAGTCGGTGGCACTGAAACCGGCATAGAGTCGGGAGCCACTTTTTGATAATAATCATGAATTATTTGCAAATTAGTCAACGAAATCCCTCCGGTGTCTGTTGGTTTCTTATAAAAGGATGTTCCGTAAACTGAGACCTTAAGGTAATGTGCCATACCGGGAAGTGTATGGAACTGCCACACATCCTTGGTTAGCGCATTTGCGGGAACCTTCGTGTGGCATTTTGTACAGTACATCGCCACCAGTTTTTTTCCGTCGGCAACGGTATCTCCGGTTGGAGTAAAAGTATCTGTGGTTTTAGTAGTGTTAGTGCACCCATTGAATAATATGGTTCCTGAGATCAAAAAAACAAATAGTAACAGATATATGGAATAGAGAGTGACTTTGGTTAATCTCATAATTAATGTATAAAGTATTATTTAGTGAGTTTTAGTTTTTGCCAGATGTATTCGCCTACCTGTTTGCCCTGCTCTGCTCCCATCAGCGAGCT
>NZ_JAUMKB010000006.1 GCF_030519375.1 Mucilaginibacter tolerans
AAAAGACATAAAAGAATATATTGACTACTACAATAGAGAAAGAATCAAACTCAATTTAAACGGGATGAGCCCGATAAATTATCGGGCTCATCATTACAATTAATTTTTAAATTCGTCCAACTTTTGGGGTTCAGTCCAAAATATAGGGCTCTTTTTATTGCGCCTGATTATTAGGTTGGTTTTCGTTTGAAATTAGCGTATGACTAAAAATAAAGCGAAATTTAAAAAGGCAAAGTAAGCAACCCATAATTCAATATTGCATATGAACGTACAAGAGCAAATCGAAGAGTATATTACCGGCCAGCCTGAACCAAAACGAAGTGATATGCAAGAGCTGCACCACCACATACTTCAAGTTTTACCGGATTGCAAATTATGGTTTGACAGTGGCAAAAACAGCGAAAATAAAACGGTTAGCAACCCTAACATAGGCTATGGATTTTACACCATAAAATATGCTGATGGAAAGACCAGGGACTTTTTTCAAATTGGGTTGAGCGCAAACACAACCGGAATCTCCGTTTATATCCTCGGCATCAAGGATAAGACCTATTTAGCCCGAACGTATGGAAAAGAACTGGGTAAGGCAAGCGTGACCGGTTATTGCATTAAGTTCAAAAATTTAAATGATATAAACATTAATATACTTGAAGCGGCAATACGTTATGGGGTTGGGGTTACAAGTGAAAATTAAATTTCAAGCTGAGACACTACCGATTATTGAAAATTATCGAAATTTAATCCATAAACTTGCAGGCCCAATAATTACGCAAGCTAATAAATCATGATCATCTTAGTTTTTTTTCTGTGCCACTGGTTCCTGTCGCTTTTTTTCCAGACGTTCTTTCAGCACAGGTACGCATCGCACAAAATGTTTAAGATGGGTCACTTCTGGGAGAAAACATTTTACTTCTGCACCTTTATTTTCCAGGGGTCTTCATTTCTAAATCCCCGCGCATATGCCATTATGCACCGTATGCATCACGCCTATAGTGATACAGAAAAAGACCCGCATTCGCCGCATTTCATTAAAGATGTGTTTGGCTTGATGATGAAAACCAAGAATATCTATCTCGAATACCAAAGATATAAAACGGAGCCCGAGCCGCAATTCCGCGACCGCTATCCTACATGGAGCTTTGTAGATAACATTGGCGACCATTGGCTGACCCGCATCTCATTCGGGGTATTATATACCTTATTCTATGTAATTTATGCAACACATTGGTGGATGGTTCTGCTATTGCCTATACATTATCTGATGGGGCCGATACACGGCGCAATAGTTAACTGGTGCGGGCATAAATACGGTTACTCTAATTTTAACAATCACGACCACAGCAAAAATACCCTGCCGTTTGACTTCCTGATGATGGGAGAATTGTTCCAGAATAATCATCACAAGAAACCAAATGATGCGAACTTTGCCAAGCGTTGGTTTGAATTTGATCCATCGTATCCGATCATCAAACTAATGCATGCTTTGAAAATTATTAAACTGAGAAAGACTTAAGACCTCTATTTAATCAGGGATAATGCTTTTTGCAGGTCGCGATCTCTTTTGCTGATGATATCCTCAGGACTATAGTCAACCTCGCTATCAGGTACAATACCTCGCCCGAAAGTTGATTTTTTTGCTGCAGAAACTACACGCATCCATGGGAAATCGATAACGATTTTTGTATTGGGTAAAGTTAGTTTTTGAATGGTCATCCCGTTGCAACCTTCCTCTGCACCGGCAGTTTCACGACCAATGAACTTTACATTCCTGCGCTGCGCTTTAAGAGCTGAGGTAAAAAGCGCTCCAGACGAAAAAGTAGCACCATCGATCAAAACGAATAGATTACCTTCAAAGTGGTCTGTTTTGGAAAGCGGCAACGACCCGTATACTTTTCCGAAAACAGGCTTCGTATCGACATGATACCATGTTCCTTCCTTATTTCCCGCCTGAAAACCCTGGTTAAAGCCTCCTGTTCGGGACGTATCAAAATACTTTGCAAAATGATTCAGTGCCGGATTGGGAATCCTCGATTTCGCATCATTTATGATATTGTATGGGGCATCGGCCAGGTATGATAATAATTGGATAGCAATCCGGATATCGCCGCCGGTATTATGCCTGATGTCAATTATCAGATTTTTTATCACCTTGTGGCGAATTTGCCTAAATGCTTCTTTATAAATAAGCGTATCTCCGTATTCAAATGTCTTCACTGTAAATAACGCTGTAGACGAATTATTCAGAAAACGCAGTGGTAAACGGCCGGTATTTTTCGCTTCGGTCCAATCAGCATAATTATCAATTTGTTTGACGGCTTGAGTTTGTGAAGAGTTGCCGGTTATCGGATTTGCAGTGATCGCTTTTACTTCGCCTTGTTTTGTGCGCAATGTAATTTGATAAGGGCCGGTCCAATGGTAATATTTATTGCAGGCATCCTCAAAACCATCATACTCGCTCAAAAATAGCTCCTTAAAGGTTTCATTATATCCGTCGCCGCAATACAAATCATACCCGTGGCTGATCACTTCTGAAACCGGAATATTATTTATCTTAACTATTTCATCACCTGTAACAAGCTCGGGTGTTTGGCTGGTTGTTATCCATGCTCTGTGATGTTTTACCAGCACTTCAAATGGCAAGTGCGCAGCAGATACAGCCTTATAGCCGGCAGAGTGCTCTATTTGAGTATGCCCGCACCTGAGTTGACATAAGAAAGGATAAACATGATCAACAAATTCAGCCTCAGAAAGCGGAGCATTGATGGAGTTATAAGTTTTATTATAAACTTTTTGCAATGTGTCTGGCGGAGTATAAATGCCATATCCCGGATGCAGCTCTTTAATTGCCGACCAAAGGACAGAAAGGTCGTCGTGCATATCTTTAACAGCTATCTTTTGTGTAACTGTATCAGGATTTACTACTTTATTATCGATGGGAGTTTTGCAGCTCGTAATTAAAAAGGCGATCGGCGCATAAAGTGCGGCTTGAAAAATAATTCTCTTTTTTTGTTTCATTATGTATGTAATAAGATTTGAAGATTTATCTATTGCTCCCTAAACCTGCTGAAGAAGACAAATGCGGTAAAGCATAATATAAATCCGCAAACACAGCTTAGACGCAACCCCTGGTCATGCCCGGGGTCTTTGCCATATATAGTGAGAAAAGCAAACGCTGCGATACCAAATGTTTGCCCCATCTTAACAAACAGGTATTTGACGGCAAAGAACATCCCTTCGCGATTCTCGCCCGTTTCCTTCGCATCGTTTTGAGCTATTTCGGCCAAAATTGCATTTGGCAGAATGCCCAACGCCGCCAGTGGGAACGAGGTGCAAAGTACCAATGCATAGGCCTGCAAATAGGGTGATGCTGGAAATCTCCCTAAAAAATACATCGCAATAAAAATCAGGCTTTGCAAAGCGAATGCAAATAAGACCAAAGGCTTTTTTCCTATACGCCTTGACAAGTAATTGATAAGCGGATAAAAAACCAACGACAGAACCACCATTGCACCCATTAACGCTCCACCAATAGATTCGGGCAGATTGAGCAGAACCGTAACAAAATAAAGCATGCCACTTGAAATAACACTCAGCGACATATAAAATGAAAAATCTGAAATAAGATAATATTTAAAGTTGTCATTACTGAACGTCTTCCTGATCGCAGTTAAGATTGGAAGATGCGACGGCTTGCTGATAGAATATTTCTTCTCATCAATAGCTAAAACTGGTATCAACATCACTATACCTGCTAACCCAGCCAGACCCCAGATGGTGTATTGTACGGATTGGTCGCGGTTAGTTATATGGAAAACATGCTCTACTACATCTGCATAATTATTTACAGATGCTGCGATGATGATGCCCAATACAAAACCCGCCTGCTGGAAAGAGGCTAGCTTTACTTTTTCTTCGGCAGTGTCAGTTAATTCGGGCAGTAAAGCATTGTATGGGATAACATATGCCGTTACGCTCATGAAAAATAAGGTCATTGTGATAGTCAGCCATTCTGCATTTGTAATGCTCTGTTTCATCGCTAGCGGATAAAAAGTGAGACAACAGAATATTATCGCAGGGACAATGGCCCATTTCATAAACGGTATACGCCGTCCTTTAGGATTTTGGCTTTTATCGCTCAGCGAGGCAATAAGCGGGTCGAATACGGCGTCAATAAAACGCCCGGATGCTGCGATAACAGAAAGGATATTCACTACCCCGAAAAGCAACAGTTGCGGAACCAGTGGTACAAGCCCGGCATTGGAAGGAGGCAGGTAAAAATAGGGCAACATCACGATAATAAGGTTAGTCATGATACTCCAGCCCACCATTCCGCAGGCATAGGCTATCTGTTTGCTCAAAGGTAGTTTTGCAGCAGGCATTTACTGCAAGATGCGAAATATTTTTGGCTGAACGGTGGGGTTAACGCCCCAAAAATCAAATGTTTTTGCGGTAAACCACAAAGCCGGATTTCTCGGCAACCTTGTCGTAAAGAGCCATCGCAGTTGAGTTTGTTTCGTGCGTTTGCCAGTATACACGGCTTGAGCCTGCTAACCGGGCTTGTTCGTATACTTCGGTGATCAATGCTCTTGCGACACCCTTTCCACGTGCTGATTCTGTTGTAAATAAATCCTGCAAATAGCAATTGGGGCCAATAGCAATAGTCGTCCTGTGAAAAATGTAATGCGTTAAACCGATTAGTTTCCCTTCACTTTCCGCAACTAAACAATGAACAGGTTCATAACCGTCAAAAAACCGGCCCCAGGTTATTTTGGTAATTTCTTCGGATAGTGCGGTTGGCCCGGAGCGGCCATAAAAGGAGTTATAGCCTTCCCATAGCGGGAGCCATTGATAGTAATCCTCGCGGGTTACAGGACGGATGGTGAAGTTGATTGACATTTTGCAAAGAAATTTAATGCAAAATGCGAATTCTGTTTGAAATAAATTCCCTGCTTGGAATGGGGTGCGGCTGAATCGTGAAGTGGCAGGGAGGGGTTTCTACGTCTGGTAAATTCATTAGCCCCTACCTTCCCTTCCCCTAGAAGGGAATCACACTTCCCATTCCACTTTAAAATTTTCAATGCAACCTACAACCCCGAATAATAATCATACCCCTGTTCGGCCCAGTAATCGCGCGGGCGGGAATTACTGAAGGTGATAGTACCAATGCGTTTTAAGTTTTTGATGCCATATTTCACCGGGATGATTAGCCGGAGCGGTTGTCCGTGGTTGCCATTCAATAACTCATCGTTCATTTGGTATGCGAGCAAAGTTTGCGGGTGAATGGCGCTCGGCATATCAATACCGACATAGTATTGCTTGTCGGGAGTTTCAAGACCCACATAGCCCATATTCGCTTCCGCATCGAGCTGGTAATGTTTCATAAAATCGCGAAAACTCACTCCTTCCCAATGCGATATCTGGTCCCAGCCTTCCACGCATTTAAAATCGTAGGTGATCTCTGTTTTGGGCAATTTCATCAACTCATCCAGGGTGATCTGCAACGTTTCGCCGTTAGCCTTTTTTACCTGTAATTTCCAGTTTTCAGGCGGCAGTTTCCCTTCAGAGCCAATATCACTGTTATGACGTATCTTTTTAGCTGCCATTTCACGCGGATAGGTTTTTACCAGGTGATTTTCATTAAACGTCAGCCGCCTGAAAAACAGCTCAGTTTTATTTAATGCCTTCCTTAAAGGCTGATGGGCTCCGGCTGTAATGCCGGGCGTTTCATCAGGTGATTTATACAGCCAGCGCCATCCGCCATAAGCGGCCGCGGCATAGGCGCCAAAAATGGTAAACGAGATGAAATTTCTGCGCTTTATCTTTTGCTCTGTGGTCAATTCTGTCTTAGACTTTTTCATCTTCATTGCTATTATTTTCTACAACAGGTTGAGGTTGCTCATTCACCACTTCAAAACCGGAAATAACCGACCGGAAATTGTTCCACCCAGCCAGGATTACCTGTACAACATGCACCAGGAAAAATAAAACATAACCAATGGTAAGCACAAAATGCCATATACGGGCTAAATGATAGCCCCCGCACAGCCAACACAACCAGTTGAATTGCACAGGTTTATAAATCGCCAGCCCTGTAATTAGTGAACCAACGCCCATGATGATAATAGCCGTATACGCAATGCGTTGAGCCGCATTATATTTATCCTGTGGTGGTGCGGTTTTGCGGATATGAAGATCGTGCAGCAATACCAGCCATGCTTCTTTAAATGAGTGCCGGTTGGGCACCAATTGCCTCCACTCGCCCGAGATAATGGTGTATAGCACATAGAAAAATCCGTTCAGCGCAAAAAACCACATAAACAGGAAATGAAAGGCCATTCCCTCAGCTAGTCGCTGTGGTATGTGCAGCCATTGGTAATACCAATCCGGGAAGAAACGCACATAGGTATGCCCAAACAGGGTGATGCTGTACTCGTCATTTGCCCAGTAGATCAGCATACCGCTCCATATCATTATGGCCAGTATCGGGAAGTTGACCCAGTGGGTCCATCGCATTACCAAAGGGTGCTTTTCTTTGATGACTTTCATAATTTATTTAGAGTTTAGCACTAACATTGGAAGGGAACTGCGCTTTCGTTGCTCCTGTAATCTCCCCATTCGATGTATATTGTACAAATCCGATTAACTCAAATTTCTGCGGATCAAAACCATGAGGCAAAGCTATAGTTTCGGTACCAATTCCATTGTTTTTTAATGAAACGCTTTTTAGTAGGGTTACTATTTGAACATGCGCCAAAGTACGCCCGCCGTTCTCGCCGCCCTTAACTTTGCTGACCGCATTTTTTTCTATCAGGGCAATCAATAATGCGGAATTGTTGTTCGCTCCATTAGTGTGGTATTGTATAGTGGCTTTATCACCTTCAACTTTAACATTATTAAAGCTGAGCTCTGTTTTTGCAGATTTTTCTAATCCCGAGGCTATAGCATTGCGTAAACTCTTTTCATCCGACCCTAAAGATTCCGTCCGTCCGTTTACAATAACCTGCGGCGTATACACCTCTGATTTCAGCCACCTGCTGTATTGGTATTGACGGCTGGAATAATCATGGTTGCTAAAAATATCCTTCCAACCCAAACGGTTCCAGTAATCTACATGGAATGCTAAAATGTAAACCGGCTTATCAGCGCTTTCTTTTTGCACCTTGGCTACCAGGGCATCGGCAGGGGGGCAACTTGAACAGCCTTCGGAAGTAAAGAGCTCAACTACAGCAAAACCCTTTCCCGTAGCTTCAGGTCTATTGATATCCTTGTTTGTTATGGCGATAAATGCTTCCGTTAATAACCCTGTCAACCCGAGACAGATCAATGCGATAAATATTCTGAAAGATCTCATTTTTTTGTTTTTAAATTAGACTGATATCTCATTTACGCAGTTAGTCGGCATGTGATTTGGTTCCTTACAATAAATTTAAAGTTTTTTACACATACCCGACACAAAAATTTCTGCCGGACAATTGTAAGGATATAAACAGACGCACGACTAACCTGTAATAACCATCAGCATTAATGACAACCAAAATACACCAGCTTGAACCCCGGCACTGGGTAGCAGCACACGCCGATTACCTGTTTACCTATGCAATTGCCCGCATAAATGACGAGGAGCAAGCTAAAGACCTGGTGCAGGAAACCTTCTTAGCCGCACTACAAAAGGTGGCTAAATTTGAAGGGAAAAGCGCCGAACGCACCTGGCTTACTGCGATATTGAAATATAAGATTATCGATCTTTACCGAAAAAAATCATCGGGCCTGGCTATAAATGTCGATGTGCAACAGGCAGAGCAGGAGCAATCTGACTTTTTTGAACCCGAATATGGCCATTGGAACCTGGAGCGTGCACCCCAGTCATTTGGCATTGATGATCACGACCCGGTTGTGAATAAGGAATTCAACAGCATCCTGCAAAAATGTATGCAAAAACTACCTGCGTTGTGGCTGTCTGTTTTTACGATGAAGCACATGGACGACGAAACGACGGATGTGATCTGTTCTGAACTAAAAGTAACCCCGTCGAATTTCTGGGTAATTATCCATCGCGCAAAACTTAACCTGAGGGCATGCCTTCAAAAAAACTGGATCTGACTATGGAAACCTTAAAGAAAATTCAAAACAATTGCCATAAGGCTACCTTTTTGATCGAGAAGAAACTGATTGGTCGTATCACCCTGCGCGAAAAGATCGAATTAAAGATACACCTGTTTGGATGCGGAATATGCCGCACTTACCAAAAGCAAACTATTAAGATCAGCCAAATGGTACGCCGGCTGTTTAGTGACTCGGCAAATTCTGAAAAGCACCTGGACGATACCTTTAAAAAGGACCTGCAGGACAGGATTGAGAATGAACTGGATAAAAATTAAAATTCCCTGTAAGGTTTGTTTTTAGTGCCCGACTAATGGGTAAAAGTATTAGAAACCATTATTAAAACTAAAAACAACAGTATGAAAGCAATTTCGAAATTAGTTATGGCTGCGGCAGTTGCGGCTTGCTTTACCATCAGCGCTCAGGCATCAGTTAAGGGCTTACCAGTTGATACAGGTAAGATGGCCAAAATGGATCATAAAATGGACAAGAAAATGGGCAAGATGGACCACAAGATGGATAAGAAAATGGATAAGATGAAGAAGGGCAAAATGTCAAAAGATACAACCAAGATGTGAGTTGTTTTTGTTTTTTGATGAAGAGGGGGATTTATCCCCCTTATTTGTTGACCATCATGCTGAAGAAAGCCAGTTCTTCCCCGTCCCTGTAAAAATCAGCCATCCGTATCAGTCCGGCCTTTTCCAGTACTTTTTGAGAACCGGTATTACCCAGTGTGGTTACCCCTACAATTTCTTTCGCGTCAGTATGCGTCAATGCATAGCTCACCATAATAATAGCCATCTCGCTGGCAATACCTTTGCCCCAATAATTATGGCGCAGTGAATAGCCGAGTTCTATTCTCCCTTTTTCCTCGTAATAGTTCCTCAGCAGGCACATGCCGATAAAATCGCCATCAACATTGTTGAATATCCCCCAGCGGCCCAGGCTTGCATTTTGCCCGTACCCTTCAATCGCCTTTCTGAATATTTCAATCTGCTCCTTGCGGCTTCTTTTAGGCAGATGCAGGGTTACTCTCGGGTCGTCAAAAAGTGCGAGATAGGTAGCTTCTTCTTCGGGCTTAAAATCACGAATAACAAAACGTGGCGTTTGGGCTATAATGTGCATGTTCCAAATTTATAGCATTTGTCTGAACCCTGATTTCACAGATTAAAGGATTTACATGAGTATGATACATGATTGATTTATTGCAAATATGTACTTTTGCCGAATGGCATCCATCAAACCATCTGTACCCAAAGGCACCCGTGACTTCTCTCCGGCCGAAATGGCTAAGCGTAACCATATTTTTGATACCATTAAAAGCGTATTCCGCAAATATGGCTATCAGCAGATAGAAACGCCTGCTATGGAGAATTTGAGCACGCTGATGGGTAAATATGGGGATGAAGGGGATAAGTTGATATTTAAGATACTAAATAGTGGAAATTTTATTGATCAACGACGAGTACTTGCACTAATAGCAGAAATCCATAAACATATTGATCAGGGTTACTCCAATAGCGACGAGCTGGCAGAGGCGACGAAAAAAGCGCAGGAGAAACCAGAAGTTATTGAGTTAAACGCGCAAATAAGAAATCTCGTAGAGACAGAAAAAGCCCTTCGCTACGACCTCACCGTGCCTTTTGCCCGTTACGTGGTGATGCACCAGAACGAGATCACCTTCCCGTTTAAACGTTTCCAGGTGCAGCCTGTTTGGCGTGCGGACAGACCGCAGCGTGGCCGTTACCGTGAGTTTTACCAGTGCGATGCGGATGTCGTAGGTTCCGATTCATTGCTGAATGAAGCTGAATTTGTGATGATCTACGACGAAGCTTTAGGCAAATTAGGGTTGAAAGATTTCGCCATAAAAATAAATAATAGAAAAATTCTATCTGGAATAGCAGAAATTATAGATAAAAGCGATCATATAATAGATTTAACAGTTGCGATAGATAAGCTCGATAAAATTGGGCTTGATGGTGTAACTAAAGAGCTGCTGGAGAGAGGATTTACGCAAGCAGATATTGAAAAAATAAAGCCGGTAATACTGCTGCAAGGCACAAATGAGGCCAAATTAGCCAGCTTGCGCGATACCCTTGCAAAATCGGAGACAGGCTTGAAAGGCTGCGACGAAATACAGACTGTATTAGATTACATTGCCGACTTCAAACTCAAAACTGCCAAACTGGAACTCGACATCACCCTTGCACGAGGGTTGAATTATTACACCGGAGCGATCTTCGAAGTAAAGACCAACGAGGTTGCAATGGGCAGCATTGGCGGTGGTGGAAGATATGATGACCTGACAGGTATGTTTGGTTTGAAAGGCTTAACAGGTGTAGGTATATCCTTTGGCGCCGACCGCATTTATGATGTAATGGAAGAGCTGAACTTGTTCCCGGGAGCCGCAAGCCAGGGTACTCAGGTGCTTATTTGTTGCTTTGATAAGGAAGGCGAACGGTATGCCTTGCCGCTATTGCAGCAACTGAGGGAGAAGGATGTTTCTGCTGAATTGTACCCCGCAGGTGCCAAGATCAAAAAGCAGATGGAGTATGCCAACAACAAGCAGATCCCTTATACCATCCTGATCGGCAGCGAAGAAATGCAAAGCGGATTGTTAGCATTTAAAGATATGGCAAGTGGTGTCCAGGAAAAATTGCGTGCAGAAGAAATTATTAATCGCTTAAAATAAATGTCATTGCGAGCGTAGCGTGGCAATCGCATGCTATAGGGGGCGGCTATGCATTTTCGCCCTGTAAAGTTCGCGATTGCTTCTTCACCACTCAGGCCGTTCATCGCAATGACAATCTTTTTATTTTTTTTCCTTCCGAATCTACCCGGGAAAGCACGGAAAAATTTCTTCTCTGAGAGGGTGTCACACTGAGGTACTCAAAGTGCAGTGCGTAAAGCCGTTTGCCCGCATACTTCGAGAGCCTCAGTATGACACAGCCCACAAATAAATTTGCTATAACTTAAGTTTTCAGATCTAACTCCACTCCTTCATCAGCTTATCAAAAGCCTCTCTTAACTCGGCAAGCTCCTGCTCCAGTTTTGCAACACGGGCTTCTAATCCGCCACCGGATGATGCTCTCGGCGATTCCTCAAAAGCACTTTCATCACTCCAATCGGTTGAGCCGCCAAGCAGGTGTACATAGCGTTGCTCCTTTTGTCCCGGGCGTCGTGGTAATTGTTTTATAAAAGGATGCTCTCCGGATGAAAGTTCAGTGAGTAGGTCCTGTACTTCCTCGATCGATTCAAATTCATATAGCCTGCCTGAGTTGGTGTTCAGCTCACCAGGGGTTTGAGCCCCGCGTAGTATCAGCAGACAAATAATAGCCACCTGCGATGGTATCACCGGGTAAACAATGGCGAAATTGTGTTTGTACTTTACCACACGGTCAGTACCGCCGGTTGCGGTAGACACCAGGCCGCGTCTTTTCAGCGTATTAAGCGCCAAGACCACTGTTTCTTCAGTATACTGAACGACCGGGTTGCGCGATGTTTTTTGATTACACGCTGCTATCAGGCTATTAACGGTCATGGGGTAATAATCGGGCGTAGTGCGGCTTTTCTCCATTAGCGAACCGAGAACACGCAGCTCTGTATCATCCAGTGCGGGTAAGGTTTGTTGTAAATCCATTGCTAAAGATAAAAACAGCTCAACCTTTTTTCAAATAAAAAAAGCACCACCCTAACTGGATGATGCCTCACTGTAAACCTAAACTAAACCCTAATTTAAATTATTGATAGAAGAAGTATGATTTTGAAACCCCGTCTTCGTAAACGTGCATGTGTTTGGTAACTGATTGGCCTTTAGAAAATGCCTCAACGGTATAATCGCCAGCTTCAAGACTGGTGATCACATATCCTTTTTCGGCAGTGGCTTCTTTTGATACCATGTCTTTGTAAATTAAGTTGTGATCAGCATCGTAGATCATAATAAATGATTTTCCGGCTTCTTCTTTATCCACTCTTACACCGAAACCATTGTCTTTATTCAGTTGAACGAATGACAATTCTTCTGCTTTCTTATCTCCGCCTGTTTTTGGTGTTGCGGCGAAAACGCTTGTACCTAATACTACTAATAGTGCTCCTAATGCGATTGACTTTTTCATGATCTTTTTATTTTTTTATTGTAACCCCCAATATGTTCTGTTAATTGAATGACCAAAACAACAACATCTTCAGGCACTAAAAAAATGTATTAGACCATCGCCCTAAATGCATAGACCAACAGGCGCTTTAAGCAGAGGATGACATATAAATGACTAATAATTAGGCAAATACAGCGCTTATAGCGAAATTTCAGGCACTGGTAGAGCGGATTGTTCTGTTCGTCGATGATTTGAGGGGCAATTGCCGGCTCAAGGCACAAAAAAGCACCATCTTTTGACGGTGCTCAACAGGTAGCGGATCATAGCGCATTAATTAATATCTTCAATCCGTCTTGAACCGTTATTGTAGATGTAGAATCTGGTTTTTACATCATGATCCTTAGAATAAACCTCAACGGTATACTGGCCATCATCCAATTGGGTAGTCAGATACTTGGTTTCATTGAGCATACCATTCTGCAATCTCTGTTTAAAAAATACGTCCCCATTAATGTCAGAAATCATGACCATCGAACTTCCGGGCATATTCTTATCTACCATTAAGGCAAAGCCCCGACTGTGTTTTAGTGGGATAAGACTCACCTGGCCGGTGTTGCGCCTGGCTTGGTGATAAGATCTGACATGGATTGATGCGAAAGCGCCCGTGCTCAGCAGCATAAACAGGGCCATTAATTTAATTGATGTTTTCATGGCATAAATCTTTGTACCTGGTCCGGATATTATCCGAATACTAAGTACCCGGATCAAAGTAGTTGTGGTTAATACAAAAGCAACAAGCTACAATTAAAAAAGTTTCTTCTTTTTTAATATAAATTACTCATAACCAACCAGATATGTGTATACCGTACACTCTGTGACAAAAATAATTTTATAAAATACCGCACAAATCCGGTTAATTTGTAAATCCAATGGCTTTGTTTATCGCATCACTCAATTCGGGCAGCAACGGCAACTGCTATTACATCGGCAACGAGCGGGATGCGGTGTTGATCGATGCTGGCATCTCCTGCCGTGAAACCGAACGGAGGATGCTGCGGCTCGGACTATCCATGAAAAAAGTGCGGGCCATTTTTGTATCGCACGAACATAGCGACCATATCAGCGGAATTACCGTTTTATCCAAAAAATACGACCTTCCCGTTTATATTACACCCGCCACCCTGCAAAGCAGCGGACTGCACCTGGCGCATCATCTGCCCATACCATTTTCCGCACACGAACCCGTGATGATCGGCGATATTGCTGTGCTGGCCTTCCCTAAATTTCATGATGCTGCCCATGCACATAGTTTTATGGTGGAATATAATGACGTAAAGGTGGGTGTGCTTACCGACATTGGTGCCGCTTGTGAGCATGTCAAGAAACATTTCAGTCAGTGCCATGCAGCCTTTCTGGAAGCCAATTACGATGAGGAAATGCTTGAAAAAGGCAGGTACCCTTATCACCTGAAACGGCGGATACGAGGTGGGTTGGGCCACCTATCCAACACCCAGGCGCTGGAGATATTCATCAATCACCGCTCTCCACACCTGAGCCATTTGCTGCTGTCGCATCTTTCGCGGGATAATAACCGCCCCGAATTGGTTCATGAGCTATTCAGTCAGCATGCCAATGGGACAGAGATCATCGTCGCATCGCGGTATGAGGAATCTGCTGTCTATCATATCAGCGGACTTCCATTAGCTGAACAAAAACCTGTTACCATTGAAAACGGGCAGATGCAGTATAGTTTATTTTGATCCATACGCAAAAGTATTCTTCAAGAAAAGCACTTAATCTCATTGATTCTGCTGAAACAGCTTTTCTGCTTCTTTCAGGCAGTCCTTCTCAAACTCTTTACAACAACAGGCGATTTTAATTCCATCCCAGTCTTCTTCAACAATTGGATGGACATCATGGAGGGGGCATAACATATTCCGGATATGCTGCTTCAGAAATTCAGGGGTACTCATAACTTAGGAAATTATAACTCCGCAATATACTGACTAAAACGTCAGTATTATTAAGATTACTTTAATATTAAGCTGAAGCCATTCATTTCATTTTGGGATTTTAAAGCCCCATGTCATTACGACGAACGGCCAGCGCGGTGAAGAAGCAATCGCGAACTGTACAGGGCGAAGATGCTTGGCCGTTCTGTGCAGCATGCGATTGCCACACTACGATCGCAATGTCGTGGAGGACATCCCCCAATAATTTAACATACAACACGTTCTATTTATTTTTATCTTCATACACCTTTGATCTGCAATTGATTTATGACGACGCCACTTAAGAAGATCCTATTTAAAACACTGAAAATAAGCGGGATTGTCATCGGGAGTATTTTACTGCTGATGTTTTTACTGCCACTACTTTTCCCGACAACCATCACCAATAAGATAAAACAACTGGCCAATCAGAGCCTGAATGGCAAGGTGGAATTCTCCGGGACGAGCCTTTCCTTCTTCAAACGCTTTCCTGAACTGACGCTTACTCTGGAGGATTTTTCGCTAAAAGGCAGTGCGCCGTTTCAGCAGGACACGCTGGTTTCGGCAAAGGACATTTCCTTCGCACTCGATCTTACTTCATTGTTGAAAACCAAAATCCAGATCAGCAAAATATACCTGAGCAATGCCTTTATAAATATTGAGGTGGATAGTTCGGGCAAGGCTAATTACCTGGTTTATAAAGCGCCGGCACAAACCGATAAATCGAAGGCGGATACAGCCAGCGCTTCCCTCGGCATAGAACAGATCATTATTGAAAAGAGCCACCTGGTATACGATGACCTTTCCATACCGACACTGATAGACGCCCGCGACTTTAATTACAAAGGAAGCGGCGACTTCACCAAGAACATATTTGACCTCTCATCGCATTTAGAAGTAGGGTCGACGGATTTTATTTATGATAATCAAACGTATGTCAGTAATAAAGTGATCAATGCTGATCTGGTCACGAGCATCAACACTAAATCATTGGCCTTCGAGTTTCAAAAGAATGATTTAAAGATCAACAAACTACCGGTGCAGTTCAAAGGGCGCTTTGCCTTTTTAAAGGACGGATATGATATGGATTTCAGGTTCACATCGCACCAAAGCGACCTGAGCGACATTTTCACGGCGCTTCCACCTGGGTATAACAAGTGGGTGGATAACCTGGATGTGAACGGAACCGGCGTAATACAGGTTGCGCTTACTGGGCAATATATCGCCGAAAAAAACATTCATCCCGATTTTACCTTTAGCATGAAGGCAAAGAATGGCTATATCTCGAGCAACAAAACACCTTCACCGGTGCGCGACCTATACCTGGATATGAACGCCAAGGTTCCTAACCTCGACCCAAACAAACTTTCATTCAGTATTGATTCGCTGCATTTCAGGATAGACCAGGACCATTTTGATTCGAAGTTGACCATCAATGGCTTGCAGGCCCCTAAGATATTTGCACGTATAAATACAGAGATCGACCTGGAGAAATGGAACAAGGCGTTTGGTGTAAGGACCGTCGACTTGAAAGGCCGTTACGCGCTTCATTTACTGGCGGATGGCATTTATTCTACCGGATTGCAAAAACGGGGTTTAAGACATGTGGATACGGTGGTGACCAGCATCCCGAAATTTAGTTTGAAGTCGTCGTTCAAAAATGGCTATGTAAAATATGCGAAGATGACAGGGGCCATAAGCAATATCGGGTTCAATCTGGATGCCAGCTGCCCGGACAACAATATTAAGCACGCTACCATGGCACTCACTAACCTGAATGCCTCGGCATTGAGCAATTTTATTAAAGGCTATTTTAAACTGAGTAATGCTGACGGCCTGGCGATGGATGGCTCGATTCAATCTAAGTTTCATTTGGCTGATCTGAAACAATTGTACCCTATTGATAGCGCCGATGTGCGCGGCGACCTGAGCATCGACGTGAATACCAAAGGCCGCTACATTCCGGAACGGAAAATATACCCGGTTACCAAAGCCTCTATCAACCTGAGCAACGGCTATGTGCAAACCAAATATTACCCTCACCCAATAGAAGATTTGCAGATCAGCGCCAATATCATCAATACAACAGGCACATTGAATGGCATGAAGGTGTTTATTAAACCGGTATCATTGAAGTTTGAAGGGCAGCCGTTCATGGTAAAAGCTGACCTGAAAAACTTTGCCGACCTGCAATACAATATCAGTTCGCACGGCACACTGGATATTGGCAAAATTTACAAGGTATTTGCCCTGAAGGGTTATAATGTAAACGGGCTCATCACTACCAACTTTACCCTGAGAGGTAAGCAAAGCGACGCTACCGCCGGAAGATACGACCAGCTATTTAATTCAGGCACGATGAAGGTGAAAGATCTGGCCTTAACTTCCGACCTGTTCCCGAAACCGTTTATTATCAAAAGTGGCCTATTCAGCTTTAAGCAGGATAAAATGAATTTTGATGCCTTTACAGCCAATTATGGCCAGTCGGTTATTGTAATGGATGGCGCATTATCCAATGTGATCGATTATGCAATGAAACCTAACTCAGCCTTACAGGGCAACTTTAACCTCAAAAGCGGTTTGATTGTAGCAGATGATTTTATGGCTTTTGCAGATGGACCTGCTCCTTCAACAACCGCTACTGCAACCGCCACTGCTAAGGGCTCTGCCTCAGGCGTCATCCTTGTACCAACGAATCTGAATTTGAATTTTACCGCAGATGTAAAGAAGGTGAAATACAGCGGCATGGATATTAACGACGTGAAGGGGCAGATGATCATCAACAAAGGACAGATACAATTAAAACAGGCCGGCTTCAACATCATTGGCGCACCTGTAGTGATGGATGCTACCTATGGCAGCGTGAATCCGCAGAAAGCTTATTTTGATTACCATATTAACGCCCAGGAGTTCGACATCAGGAAGGCTTATAATCAGATCAAACTGTTTCATGATATGGCCTCTTCGGCTAAAAGCGCAGAAGGAGTTGTCGGGCTAGACTACCAACTGAGTGGTAAACTGAACAGTAATATGAAGCCCATCTACCCATCGTTAAAAGGCGGCGGGGTGCTGACCTTAAAGAAGATCAAAGTAAAAGGCTTCAAATTATTTGGGGCTGTAGGTAAGGAGACCGGGCACGATAGTCTGGCTAAACCATCCGATGTATCTAAAGTAGATATCAAAACCACCATCGCTAACAATATCATCACTATCCAGCGTACAAAAATGCGTATAGCCGGTTTCAGACCAAGATTTGAGGGCCAGGTAGACTTTAACGGAAACCTGAACCTCCAATTCAGGCTCGGCTTACCACCATTTGGCATATTCGGTATTCCGATGACCATCACCGGCACACAGGAAAAGCCGAATATCCACCTCGGTCATGGTAAAAAGGAGGATGAGCTGAAAGAAGAAGCAGATGAGGGGCAGTAGGGGCGTGTTGCCAATAAGCTCTTAGTTTTTTCCGAATATTCCGGGTACAAAGCGGAAGGAAGAATAAAATTCACAAAGCAGATAGTTCACCCTACCCGGCCTCCCCTGTGTTCAAGGGAGGAGCTTTTATGAGTTTTATTTATAATTCTCTCCCTAAACTTAGGGAGAGATGTCGAGCGAAGCAAAGACAGGAAGGTAGAAACAAGAGCATAATACTTACTTAACTTGTATTTGTATTTTACGCACAGTTTTTGATTTAGTATTTCACAATTAATATACTGATGACTAAATTGCTGCGATGACCCTAACTGACCGGACACGTCTTGTACAATCGATATCCGACCCTGGAAAGGTATGGGATATTATTGTGGTTGGGGGTGGAGCAACCGGTTTAGGCACCGCATTGGATGCCGCATCGCGTGGGTATCAAACACTTCTGTTAGAACAGGCTGATTTTGCCAAAGGCACTTCAAGCAGAAGCACTAAGCTGGTGCATGGCGGTGTGCGTTATTTGGCTCAGGGGGATATAGGTTTAGTACGCGAGGCCTTGTATGAGAGGGGTTTATTACTCAAAAATGCGCCTCATCTTGTAAAAAATCTTTCGTTTGTTATTCCAAATTACCGTTGGTGGGAAGGTATGTTTTATACCATTGGCCTGGCTATTTATGACCTTTTAGCCGGAAAGCTGAGTTTAGGACGAACAAAACATATTTCGAAAAAACAAATGCTGACTGATCTGCCAGGCATCAACCCAAAAGGCTTGCATGGTGGTGTGGTTTATCACGATGGTCAGTTTGATGATTCACGTCTGGCTGTCAATCTTGCCCAAACCTGCCTGGAGCAAGGAGCAACAGTATTGAACTATTTCCGGGTTATGGGGTTGATCAAAAATGATCAGCAGAAAATAACAGGTGTTAACGCCGTCGATGCTGAAACCGGGGTAACTTATCACCTTAAAGCAAAAGCGGTAGTGAATGCTACAGGTGTGTTTGTTGACGATCTGCTGCAAATGGATAAGCCCGAGGATAAGCCATTGGTACGGCCAAGCCAGGGGGTTCACCTCGTAATCGACAAATCGTTTATGCCATCGGATGAAGCATTAATGATCCCAAAAACATCCGATGGACGGGTATTATTTGTAGTTCCATGGCATGAAAAACTGGTGGTGGGTACTACGGATACACCCATCGATTCGCACAGTCTTGAACCTGTAGCCCTTGAAACGGAGATAGATTTTATATTGAATACAGCGGCAAAATATCTAACCAAAGCTCCGACAAGAAAAGATGTGTTGAGTGTATTTGCAGGACTTCGGCCGTTAGCCGCACCGCAGGATGATTCATCCAAAACAAAAGAAATATCGCGTAGCCATAAACTGATCGTATCACCTTCAGGTATGATTACCATGATTGGCGGCAAATGGACCACTTACCGCAAAATGGGTGAAGATGCGGTGGATAAAGCCATTGACGTTGGGAGTCTGAAGCCGGAAGTCAGCAAAACCAAAGATTTAGCTATTCACGGAAGTATCAGGGGCCTAAGCTGGGATGATCAACTTTATTTCTATGGCAGTGACAGGGATAAGCTGCTTTCCGCAGCGGAGGGGGCACCGGAAGGGAAGGAAAAACTTCATCCTAAATATGATTACCTGCAAGCTCAGATAATATGGGCAGTACGTAATGAGATGGCACGAACAGTGGAGGATGTGTTAGCCCGCAGGATTCGTTTATTGTTTCTGGATGCACAGGCTGCTATCGAAGCTGCACCTGTTACTGCCAGGTTAATGGCTGAAGAACTGAAAAAGGATGCAGGATGGCAGGAAGAACAAGTAAGTGCATTTACCAAATTGGCACAGGCATATTTGTTACATTGAATAGTACAACGTAGATTTATAAACCGATTATTCTTATACAGCCTAAATGGAACAATATATTCTGGCCCTTGATCAGGGCACAACCAGTTCGCGCGCTATTGTGTTTGACCACCAGGGGCAGATCAGGTCCGTGGCCCAAAAAGAATTTACACAGATATTCCCTCAACCAGGATGGGTGGAACATGATCCGAATGAGATCTGGTCGACACAAGCCGGAGTAGCCGCTGAGGCCACGGTGAAAATGGGTATCAATGGTACCAATATCAAAGCCATCGGTATCACCAATCAGCGGGAAACTACCATTGTTTGGGATAGAACTACCGGCGAACCAATTTATAATGCCATAGTTTGGCAGGACAGGCGTACGGCGAGTTTTTGTGATCAATTGAAAATCGATGGCCATGCTGATATGATCCGTTCAAAAACCGGGTTGGTTATTGATGCCTATTTTTCAGGTTCAAAAATCAGGTGGATACTGGATAATGTCCCGGGCGCAAGGGCTAAAGCCGAGGCTGGCGAAGTGGCATTTGGCACTGTAGATAGCTGGCTGGTTTGGAAGTTTACCCGGGGAAAGATTCATGCTACGGACGTAACCAATGCCAGCAGGACTATGCTTTTCAATATCCGCACACTGGAATGGGATAAGGAATTGCTCGATCTGTTCAAAATACCGTTGAGCATGTTGCCTGAAGTGAAACAAAGCAGCGAAATTTACGGAGAAACAGCTACTACCATTTTCGCATCAAAAATTCCCATTGCAGGTATAGCCGGCGATCAGCACGCGGCATTGTTTGGCCAAATGTGTATCGATAATGCAATGGTAAAAAACACCTATGGCACGGGTTGTTTTATGCTGATGAATATCGGCAACCACTTCATCGAATCAAAAAATAATCTTTTAACCACGATAGCCTGGAAGATTGACGGGCAAACCCAGTATGCATTCGAAGGAAGTATATTTATTGGCGGTGCAGTAGTGCAATGGCTACGCGATGGGTTAGGAGTGATCAAAACATCATCTGAAGTAGAACAACTGGCGCTTAGCGTGCCGGATACCGGTGGAGTTTACTTTGTTCCTGCTTTTGCCGGTTTGGGCGCACCTTACTGGGATCCGGAAGCTCGGGGAACGATTGTAGGGTTAACCCGTGGCTCCACATCAGGGCATATTGCACGGGCTGCATTGCAGTCCATCGCATATCAAACCATGGATGTGTTGAAAGCGATGGAAGCCGATGCCGGCATGCCAATTAGGGAACTGCGGGTAGACGGTGGTGCTACGGCCAATAACCTGTTGATGCAGTTCCAGGCAAATTTGTTGAATTGTAGAGTGATCAGGCCGAATGTAGTAGAAACTACAGCCCTTGGAGCTGCTTATTTAGCCGGATTGGCTGTAGGCTACTGGAAAAGCCGGGAAGAGATCCAACAGTTATGGAAAGCCGAGAAGGAGTTTGTTCCATCGGTTACGCCTGAAATTGAAAAAGGTATTAAAGGCTGGAAAAAAGCTGTCAAAGCGGCGCAAGCCTGGAGCGGGGATGGTGAATAGTGAGTGGTTGTATGGGTTGAAGACAAATAATTCACTACTGACTATTCACTATTGACCATTGACTAATGCCTTGATTCTTGTATCTTGACTCTTGATTCTCAAAAATAAACCTATATACGATGTCACCATTCATGGCCGAGCTGATCGGCACAATGCTGCTTATACTGTTAGGCGACGGTGTGGTAGCCAATGTTTTGTTAAATGATACCAAGGGCAACAATAGCGGCTGGATAGTGATCACCACCGCCTGGGGCCTGGCTGTTTTTGTAGGCGTAACCGTAGCCGGGCCGGTAAGCGGTGCCCATTTGAACCCGGCAGTTACCATTGGGTTGGCTATCACAGGCAAATTTGCATGGGCCAATGTCGGCTCTTATATTCTTGCTCAAATGTTGGGGGCCATGCTAGGCGCATTTTTAGTTTGGCTGATGTATTACGACCATTTTCAGAAAACAAATAATCCCGGGTTCGTTCTGGCGGTATTCTGTACCGGTCCGGCCGTGCGCAATTATCTGTCGAACATAATAAGTGAAATTATTGGCGCTTTTGTACTGATATTCGTCGTTTTTTACATCACCGGGGCCGAGATAACGCCTTCTAAAACGCCAATCGGTTTAGGCTCTGTCGGAGCAATCCCTGTGGCGTTTTTGGTTTGGGTGATCGGTCTTTCTCTGGGAGGCACCACAGGTTATGCCATTAACCCTGCGCGCGACTTGGGGCCGCGTATCATGCATGCTATTCTACCCATCAAAAGCAAAGGCACCAGCGATTGGGCTTATGCATGGATACCGGTTTTAGGACCGATCGCTGGAGCAGCAATAGCAGCCTTATTGTATATGAATCTGCATTATTAACTAAAGGACGTCAACGCAATTCTACAGTAATGAAAATCACTGGCTTTGAATAAAAATGGGCACCGTACCATTACTGTTTCTGATGCGTAAAAATACGCGATATTTAGCACGTGTTAATCACAATTGTTCATAATTAATGCTGTAAATGAGCGCATTACACCAATACCTTATCCAACTTTTCTTTACAATGGCCGTATCACTTGTATTGCAAGTAATCAATAAATCCTATTTTTAGTTCAAAAACCCAAAAAACCCTACTATTTATTATGGAAACTCAAGAAAGAACAGCAGTATTAACCGGAAGAGAAGGCGCGGAGATTGATATTAAAGTTGCAACCGAATGGACAAGGAATCAGCGCGAACGTAATCCCGGCGGAGTGATATCACAATTCTTTGGCCGCGAGTTATTAACCAAAATTCTTCAACAACCAGACTGTATAGGTCTTCGGTTCTATTACGCCAACAGTAAACCGGCAAGTGGCTGGCAACGTTTTGTAAATAAATGTTTCCCCAGATCTGAAGGAGAAGTACACCTGATTATTTCCGGAGTAACAAAAGAAGGTATGGACCAGCTGCCTCAACCCGATACTCATATTGAAGCATTCTCATTAAAAACAAGTTCGGCTACCTCAAGCAGCAGCTCCACTTCGGCCATCCTTGGTGAGCAGTCGGTTCCATGTCCCGGCGGCGCCGGTTGCCCTCAAAATACATTGACTGGCGCATAAATAAATTCAGGGAATGTCCATCGCTGAACTGTTAACTAATATTACCGTTGCTTCAGACTTTTTGCCGGTAGCTGCAGCTTTGTATAATTATCGTCGCCTTGATCCGATTTTAAGATTGATGGCCGTTTTTTGTATGCTTTCGGTTATCCCGGATGTCGTCGGGCTCGTTATTTCATATCTACAATTGCGCCACTACAATAATCTGTTTTTGTTCCACCTTTTTGATATGATGGCGGCAATATTCTTTACACTGATCTACCATCGGGCATTCTATAAATCCCTATTCAAGAAAATGACATTGATATTTGGCATCACCAGCGTGGCTGCTATGATATTTAATGTCATTTTTGTAGAAAGTATATGGTCGTACCCCTCTGTTTCCAATACCCTGTTATCAGTATTGCTTATCATTTTATCCCTGGTTTATTTTTATCAGCTACTGAGCCGGCAGGAATTTACCTATATTGAAAAGCAGGGCATGTTTTGGATCAACTCTGGGGTGCTTTTTTACTATGCCATCACTATTTTTTTGTTTATGCTATATAAGAAGATTAACGATGCCGACAGGTCGAATTATTATATGATGCAATCGGTGATGAATATTATAGCTAATTTACTTTATTCAATTGGATTACTTTGCAAGCCACAGAATCAGAAAACAACTTAATACCTATACTGATAACAGGTACAATTGTAGTTGTTATCCTAGTGGTCTTTTTATTCCTCTTTGTGATTATTTACCAAAGAAGAATGATAAGGAACCAGGTGGTATTGCGGCAACTGCACGACGAAAAACAAATTGACCTGTTAAATGCAGTTTTCGAAACCCAGGAGACTGAACGCAAGCGCCTGGCTGAGGACCTGCATGATAGCGTTGGCCAGGTATTGTCGGCTATAAAACTTAATCTTCACAGGCTGGACAAGATCATCGAAAACAATGACCCGAAAAGTTTGCTATCAGATACCCGTAAACTGACGGATGAGTGCATCCAGGAAATTCGCAACATCATTCATAATGTACTACCGCCGGTGCTGACTGATTTTGGATTATTAGACGCCTTGCAATCACTATGTGAGCGTTTGGAGCAAAACACTGCCATAAAGATCACATTCACAAAAGACTTGCCCAATGAGCGTTTTTCTTCTGAAATTGAAGTAACTCTTTACCGCATTGCACAGGAATTATTTGGCAATGCCGTAAAACACTCAGGTGCATCGGCCATACAATTGCAGCTTACAAGGGAAAAGAACACTTTAATGATGTCGTTCAGCGATAATGGCGTTGGATTTGACCCTGACAATGTGAAACATGGCTTCGGATTAAAAAATTTACAAAGCCGTGCGCAATTTATAAACGGCAAAATACATACTTATGCAAAACCTCATAACGGGACGCTCACTACTATTAAGGTGCCTTTACACTGATTATTAATAATATTTAACCTAATTTTAGCCTGTCTATGAAACCGATAAATCTGGCAATAGCTGATGATCACAAAATTTTCAGGAACGGCTTAAAAGCTACACTGGAAGATTGCCCCGACTTTAACCTGGTAATTGAAGCCTCTAACGGTAAAGAACTTATTGGCTTATTGGCCGACCGAAAGCCCGATATAATATTAATGGATATAAAAATGCCCGAAATGGATGGTATGCAAACTACTGCCTATGTGCATGAGCATTTTAAAGACATTAAAGTACTCGCATTGTCTATGCACAACGAGGATAAATATATCGTAGATATGATGAAAGCCGGAGCTTCGGGCTATTTGTTGAAAAATGCGGAGCCGGAAGAGATCATAGATGCTATATCGACAGTTTACAATAAAGGCTTTTATTTTAACGAGCACCTATCTGTAACGCTCATTAAACAACTGGTAGGTCCGGGCAGCCATAGTGAAAGCGGCGGGCAGCATGCGGTCGACCTGAACGACAGGGAAATAGAAATACTACGTTTAGTTTGCCAGGAATACTCCAACCAGGAAATTGCCGATAAAATATTCCTGAGTGTTCGCACTGTGGAAGGTTACCGCGCCCGGTTATTTGAAAAAACAGGATCAAAAAACCTCGTTGGCTTAGTTATTTTTGCAATCAAGAGGGGAATTATTACCGTTTGACCGATGTTTGAAGGTGGAGATCTGATGTCGGGAAAAAATATTTAGTGAAAAATCTTTAACCCTCTGGTTTCCGACTTCCGACTTCAACAGTACCTTTGCCTTATGGAAACTATCACCTGGCACGATTTTGAGAAAGTAGAGCTACGCGTCGGCACGATACTCGAAGTAATTGATTTTCCCGAAGCACGTAAACCAGCATTTAAAGTAAAGGCTGATTTCGGCCCTTTTGGTATAAAATGGTCGAGTGCACAAATCACCAAACATTATACAAAAGAGCAACTGGCGGGACAGCAGATTGTTGGCGTGATCAATTTTCCTAAAAAACAGATTGCTACTTTTATGTCCGAGTTCCTGGTTACCGGCTTTGCTGATGAAAATGGAGACATCGTTTTAACCGCCGTTAAGCACCCGGTGCCAAATGGCAGTAAATTAATATAATGCGTTATTATACATTTGACAAAGAAGAACCCGCTATATCGCCTGATGATTTTTTCATGAACGAGGCGTTAAAAGAGGCTAAACTGGCCCTGGCTGAAGACGAGATCCCCATAGGTGCGGTTGTGGTTTGTAATGGAAAGATAATAGGTCGGGGGCATAACCTTACCGAACGGTTAAATGATGTTTCTGCCCATGCCGAAATGCAGGCACTTACTGCGGCAGCTAACTTTTTAGGAGGCAAATACCTGCGCGATTGTACGCTTTATGTAACTCTTGAGCCCTGCGTAATGTGCGCAGGTGCCTGTTATTGGTTTCAGCTGAGCAGGATCGTTTTCGGAGCCTACGATACCCGAATGGGGTTCGGGCGATTGAACCAGAAAGTAACCCACCCAAAAACGTTGATCACGGGCGGAATCCGAGAAAATGAATGTGCAGAATTGGTGCGGTCCTTCTTTAAAAGCAAGCGGGCCAAATAGCCAAAACTCAACCTAAAATTGACAATATTTTAGAACAATTATCATCCTTATACCTTTATATTTGTACCTCAACGAACGTTAACCTTTAAAATAAAACATTATGGCATTCACACTACCGGCATTGGCCTATGCAACTGATGCACTGGAACCTCACATTGACAAAATGACAATGGAGATCCACCATGGAAAACACCACCAGGCTTATGTTACCAATTTGAACAAGGCACTTGAAGGAAAGCCCGAAGCAAACAGCAGTATCGACGATATCATCAAAAACATTTCAAAATTCCCGCCGGCGGTACGCAACAATGGCGGTGGTCACTACAATCACAGCTTATTCTGGACCTGGTTGTCACCAAGCGGCGGCGGCGAGCCTGCAGGCGCTCTGGGCGATGCTATAAAAAGCACTTTCGGTTCATTTGCCGATTTCAAAACTAAACTATCTGAGGCTGGTGCTACCCGTTTCGGTTCAGGTTGGGCGTGGTTGATCGTTACTGCTGATAAAAAGTTAGCTATCACATCAACTCCTAACCAGGACAACCCGTTAATGGATATTGCAGAGGTAAAAGGCACCCCGATCTTAGGTATCGACGTTTGGGAGCATGCTTACTACCTGAAATATCAGAACCGCCGTCCTGATTACTTAGCTGCTATCTGGAACGTGATCAACTGGAACCACGTATCTGAACTGTACACTAAAGCTATCGGTTAATTCCGGGCATTAAATAAATTTGAACGGCAGGATGATTATTCTGCCGTTTTTTGTTCACCCTAATTTTATTCCTATGAAAGCCGTAGTCCTTGAAGCCGCTGATAAGCCGCTCGTATATAAAGAGGTTGATACACCAAAACTGGCAGCCGACGAAGTTTTGGTGCAAATAAAAGCTGCTGCCCTTAACCGCCGCGATTACTGGATCACCGTAGGAAAATATGCAGGTATAAAATACCCGTCGATATTAGGGTCTGACGGATCGGGTGTTGTAGCGCAGATCGGAGACGATGTTGACAAATCCTGGATGAAGCAGGAAGCAATCATTAACCCCTGCCATAACTGGGGACCAAATGCCGATTATCAGAACCGTGATTTTACTATACTGGGTCTCCCTGAGAATGGCACCTTTGCTGAATATGTGAAAGTAAAAGCTGAATATTTATATCATAAACCCGCGCATCTTAACTGGGAACAAGCTGCCGCATTGCCACTTGCAGGATTGACCACATACCGGGCCTTATTCACCAAAGGGCAGGCAAAAAAGAGCGATACCGTATTGATAACAGGAATTGGAGGTGGCACAGGCACTTTCGCGCTGCAGTGGGCTCTGGCAGCAGGCTGCAGAGTCCTTGTCACTTCCGGATCAGGCGAGAAAATACAACGTGCGAAAGAACTGGGGGCATCTGCTGGAGTATGCTATAAAGCGCAGGACTGGGCGCAGGAATTGCAGCATTTCTCTGGTGGCTTTGACGTCATCATCGACAGCGCTTTGGGAAATGGTTTTGAGAAATTATTGGATTTAGCCAAGCCAGGAGGTCGTATTGTATTTTTCGGAGGAACAGCCGGAAATATTCCACCATTGAATGGCCGTAAAATATTTTGGAAACAGTTACAAATTTTAGGTACTACTATGGGTTCGCCGGATGATTTTAAGTGGATGGTTGACCTGGTTAACAAACACAAGATCGTACCAGTGATTGACGAGATATTTCCGTTGGCCAGCGCTCAAAAGGCAATTGACAAGATGGAAAATTCGTCTCAGTTTGGTAAATTGGTGTTGACTGTTTGAATCAATAATTAGTGCCTGGATTACCCCACAGGTATCAAATGCCTACAGGATAACCAGGACTTTAATTTGTTGCCAGTCGTGCGTGTGTTTTGTGATGAGCGATTTCCTTTAGTTTGGTGTTCTTTTTTGGTTTCTTACGTTTCCTTGTCCATATGATAAAGCCTGTTATGGGTAAGCTCGCACAAACCAGGCTTGCTAAAAAAGCAATGATCTTTCCCGGCAAGCCTAATATCTGCCCAACATGAATGTCGTAATTCATGTCATTTATTTTCATGCCACTGCTCTTTGGGGAATGTGGTAGTTGCTTTAATAATTTTCCGGAATAGTGATCAAAATAATATTGGTCGCTTTTATAGAAATGAAGACTTTTGGCATAAGCAGTCACTCCTATTGACTCCTTTTTTCCTACCGGATCATAAATTAAAAACATTTGTGCCTGCGGCGAATGACGCTGCGCCTCGTCAAAAGCAATATCGGTCGGACTCCCAGTTTTGTTTGGTAACATCATCGTTGTATCCGATACAGGGATAGTTTTTTCATCGGGGTGAGGATTGCCCAGATTGGCTGCTTTATAAATACCGTGTTGTACCCATTCAAATGCAATGGATAAGCCGGTTATGGCTAAAATGATTGCAATACTTGTTGCATAAAAACCAAGTACATTATGGAGGTCATAATTAACCCTTCTCCAGCGACCGTTCCATTTTATGGTAAAGCTGCGCTTGCGGTCACTTTTACGATTGGGCCACCAAAGAATGATTCCCGTGATCATCAAGGCAAGAAATATTAAAACGGATATACCCACTACCATCACCCCAATTTTTGGCGGCAGCAGCAGGTATAAATGGATATATTCTACCACCACAAAAAAATTAGACTGCAATGATTCCGAGTGAAGTTTCTTTCCATTGTATGGATTGACATAAATATATTTCAGGCCTTCTTTACCCAGGTTGGCAATTACCACCGCCGGGCGATCTTTTCCATAATAGTAAATGTAATTGGCAGTAGCTTTCGGATGATCTTGGAGTGCTATATTTTTTATTACGGAAGGTACGAGATAATCCTTTTGCTGCACTTCTACCTTACGATAGCTATAAATAGCATCTTGAATCTCATCCTGGAAACAAAAAATACAGCCTGTAATGCTCACAACAAACACTACCAGCCCGGATATAAACCCAAGCCAGCGATGTACAAATAGTATAGTTTTCTTGAAGCTCTTCACTAAAACTTATAAGTTAAGCTAAGCACTAATTGTCTCAGCATTTGCGGATTAATCGTTGTATATCCTATCCAATATTCCTTGTTGGTAAGATTGTTTACAGCGAAATTGATGCGATATTTTGGCTGTTCGTAAAATGCTGTAGCATTGAAAACTGTATATGACGGCAGGATAAATACTCCCTGCGATGCACTGTTGATGATCTTATTATCGCTGGCATAATTACCGCCAAAACCAAAGCCCAAACCTTTTAAAGAAGTTTCAGGCAAACGATAACTGGCATAAAAGTTAGCAGTATAAGGTGAAGCTGCGGTAGCAGGTCTTCTCCCTATAACATCTGCATCAGCCTGGGTATATTTTGAATCATTGTATGAAAATCCTCCAATGATATTCAAACCTTTGGCCGGGTTGGCTATTACTTCCGCCTCAATTCCACGGCTCAGTTGGGTTCCATCCTGTATCTGGGCATATTGTGCGGTATTTGTATTATCATAGCGAAGCACATTGGTTAACTGTATATCGTAGTAGCTTAGGGTGCTGCTAAGTTTGCCATCAAACAGATCCAGTTTTATACCGCCTTCAAACTGGCGGGCATTTTGCACTTTTGCGATTTGGGTAACAAAATTATTTGAATTGTTATCCCAGGCAGTGTAAGCCCCCGGATTGATGAAACCATTCTGATAGTTGGCAAATAGTGATACCTGCTTTTCAACTACCTGGTAAATCAAACCAAATTTTGGTGACAATGCAGTTTGGGAATAAGGCGCTGTTATGGCACCACCAATGTTCGATCCTTTGTTTTCAAAATGATCCACGCGTAAGGCTGCCAATGCCAGTAACTGATCAGTAATGTTCAGTTCATCGGCTGCATAGGCGCTATAGGTGTCTTTTTTAAATATATCAGGATAATTGAATAGAATACCACCCTGAGTATTATAAATAGCCTGTAAGTTCTGGTAATTGAAATTGCCATACGCATTCTTTCCAAGCGTAGTTGCTATGTTATCAAAATACCCTCCGAAGAAAAGCTGATTGGAGTTCTGATGCAGATAATCCAGGCCACCTACAAAGCGGTTACGCATATTGTCGATCTTAAAATCGCCATTAAAGTTCTGTTGTACTTCCAATATGCTGTAGGTACTGTTTTTGGTCGATTGGTCGTTTCTAGATATGGTGTCTCTCGCTAATAGGTAGAAGTAGGGATAGAAGCCATTTGAAAAACTAGAACTGTAGCTAAAATCAGTCTGGGAGGTCCATTTATCGCTGATCTTGTAATTTACACGGGCATAATAGTTATTGCTATGGGTGTTTTGGTTGAGGTTATCGTTGGAATAGGTCTGCCGATAGTCTAAATCCAATCCGTCTGCACGATTGGTCCCCAGCGAGGAGACGTTGGTTCCCGGGAAGAAGAAAATGGGCTTACCTGAATTTTTGCCATAATTCAGCTCGGCATCAAATGAGATCGATAGATTATCGTTCACCTTGTACAGCAAACTCGGGTCAATAACCGCGCTTTGACTAAAGCCATTGTTCTGGAAACTTCCCTGGTAGTTTACAGCAGCATTCAGACGGAACATTAGTTTCTTCGACCGATCAAGGGGGGTATTAATATCGGCACTCAGGCGGTTAAGGTCATAGCTGCCAACAGTATAGGTTACGCTGCCACCAAAATTATCATAAGGTTGTTTCGTGATACGATTGATAGCGCCACCGAATGAAGTTAGCGTACTGCCAAATAAGGTCGCCGACGGGCCTTTTAACACCTCAATACGGTCGATATTTACAGCATCTGTAGTATTTGTCTGCAAACCGGCCAATCCATTTCTAAGGGTGCTTTGCAGTATAAAACCACGTGAGTTATAATAACTCCCGCCATCACCACTACGACCAGTTGCATTCCACATGGTTTGCAAACCAGGGGCATTTTTCAGTGCATCATCCACTGTAAGTACCTGCTGCTCTGTAAGCAGACTGCCGGTGATGGTATTATAAACCTGCGGGTTTTCAAGATTATCCAATGGCATTTTGGCCACATCATTGCTTCTTTTCTTTGAAAATTTATTGGTTTTGTTACCCGTAATACTTACACCAGAGAGGGCGTTGGTATTAAGATGAAGAATGATCATCGGCACATCAACTGGTTTACCCTCCTTAACCACAATAGCCGTTTCCAGGGTTTTGAATCCGGTAAAGGATATAATAAGTGTGTAATTCCCGGCCGGAGCCCTGAACAGGAATTCGCCGTCTTCATCGGTAATGGTACCATATTTAGTTCCCTTTAGAGTAACTGATACATTTTCGACAGGTTTATTGTCCTCTGTTAATACTTTACCGCGAATAGAGCCGCGCGGATTATCGGTATCGGTAGCCCGGCTCACAATGGGCAGCAGGCAGATCAATAAGGGGATAAGATGTTTTAGCGATAGGATTTGTTTCATTTTTTATTTAGACTAATTATAAATAACGCCGCAAAACTAAACTCCAGGTTTTAATATTGCAAGTTATTTAGAATAATTCTAAATAATATTCTATAAAAGGGTGGCTTACAGGGTTGTTATTATGCGTAGAAAGAGAAATTAACCATTATACTAAATCCGAAATAGCAGATCTGACTTCTGGAGTCTTAGATTTCCATCACTTCTTTCTTCTTTTTGGTCTTCATTCGTTTGGGTACGAACTCCAGTATTTCATTCTTAAGTGCCTCGATCATCCGGCGTTTCAGGAAATTTTTTTGAATAACGATACTCACCTCACGTGCAGGTTCGGGCGATTTGAAGTAGCGCACTTTATCCAGTTGCTTATCGCTCAGCTCAGCCAAAGCCAGTTCAGGTAAGATGGTAGCGCCGTTGTTCTGATCCACCATTCGTTTCAAGGTCTCGACGCTGCCGGTATTATATTCAAAGTGAAGGAAGCCTTTGGTTGATTTGCGGCGTTGGCAAATGTTCAGTACTTGCTCGCGCATGCAATGACCCTCGTTCAACACCCATATCTCTTCCATGTCAATATCATCAGGGCTAATGTTTTTCTTTTTAGACAGTTTGCTATTTTTCGAGACATAAGCCACAAAATTCTCGTAGAAAACAGGGATCTCGGTCAAAGCAGCCTCACGCAGCGGCGTCGAAAGAATACCGCAATCAAGCGTGCCAAGCTTTAGCTGTTGGATGATTTCTTCTGTGGTTTCCTCCCACACAATCAGTTTTACCTGAGGGTATTTTTGAATAAAGCCGCTAATGATCTTGGGTAGAATATAAGGTGATACCGTTGGAATTATACCTACCTTCAGTTCTCCGGATAATTCCTTCTGCCTGTCAGTAATAATTTCCCTGATCTTTTCACTTTCAGCAAGCAACACTCTGGCCTGCTCAATAATCTCGGTTCCTATCTCAGTAGGGGTTACCGGCTGTTTACTACGGTCGAATATTTTTACACCAAGTGTATCTTCCAACTTTTGCACCTGCATGCTCAGTGTAGGCTGCGTAACAAAGCACTTTTCGGCAGCCACTACAAAACTCCGATAGGTATCAACTGCCACGATATATTCAAGCTGGGTAATAGTCATATAGGTAGTATTAAGCACCAAGAATCAAGAGTCAGGAACCAAGCGTTTTATTACTGGCTCGAGGCATATAGATCAAATCTATTCAAATATAACAAAATAATTGATTTTTTCTATTCCGTCAATTGTACGCTAGTAAAAAGGTCAATAGCGTTGAACTATTGACCTTTATTTTTTCTGAAATTCTTCCAAGTTTGCCACTTCCTACTCACTATTCACTGCCTCGCTATTCCACCGTTACCGATTTAGCCAGGTTTCTTGGCTGATCGACATTACAGCCGCGCATTACAGCAATATGGTAGGATATCAATTGTAGCGGAATAGTTGCGAGCAGCGGAACAAAAGCCTCATCTGTTTGTGGTATCTCGATCACGTAATCAGCCATTGCTTTTACGTCGGTATCGCCTTCTGTAACAATAGCAATTACTTTCCCTCCCCGCGCTTTCACTTCTTGTATGTTACTGATCACTTTTTCGTAGGATGAATGCTTTGTTGCTATAAACACCACCGGCATTTCTTCATCTATCAACGCAATTGGACCATGCTTCATTTCAGCGGCCGGATACCCTTCGGCATGGATATAAGAAATCTCTTTTAACTTTAATGCACCTTCCAGCGCTACTGGAAACGAACTTCCGCGACCCAGGAAAAGGCAGTTACGTGAATCCTTAAATTTAGCTGCAATTTCCTTTACGTGATCATTTGATTGCAGTGCTTTCTCAACCAATTCGGGTATTTCATTTAATTGGGTCAGCAGTTCAATCAGTTTGCTTTGCGTTATTGTTCCACGTTGTTGGGCAATATAGAAAGCGATCAGCGTAAGAACGGTTACCTGAGCAGTAAATGCTTTAGTTGAAGCCACGCCAATTTCTGGTCCGGCGTGAGTATACACACCTGCGTGGGTAATCCGCGGAATGGAGGCACCAACCACATTGCATACGCCAAAAATAGTTGCGCCCTTTTCCTTAGCCAATTCAATGGCCGCCATAGTATCGGCGGTCTCTCCTGATTGCGATATAGCAATCACCAGGTCCCTTTCGGTTATTATAGGGTTTCTGTATCTGAATTCCGACGCATACTCTACCTCAACCGGTACACGCGCATATTCTTCTATAAGGTATTCACCAACCAAACCGGCATGCCAAGATGTTCCGCAAGCTACTATCAAAATACGATCTACATTTTTCAGCTTGTCAGTATATTCTTTTATCCCCCCCAATTGAACTTTCCCGATTTTGGGGTAAATACGGCCCCTCATGCAATCCCTGATAGAACGCGGCTGCTCATATATCTCCTTCAGCATGAAGTGATCGTAGCCTCCTTTTTCGAGCATCTCCAGCTTCAGGTCAAGTTCATGGATGTACGGGGTTTGTACGGTATTGTCAATGTTCTTTATCAGCAGGTCATCCCGGCGTATATATGCTATCTCGTTATCATTAAGATAGATTACATTTTTTGTATATTCCACTATGGGGGTTGCATCCGACGCAACAAAATATTCCCCCTCTCCAACACCAATCACCAGGGGGCTACCTTTTCTTGCCGCTATCAATTGGTCGGGTTCATCTGAACTCATAATAACAATTGCGTAAGCACCTATTACCTTGTTCAGCGCTACACGTACAGCCTCGCGAATATCAAGGCCTGTTTCTTTTTGAATATCTTCAACCAAATGAATCAGCACCTCGGTATCTGTATCGCTCAGAAAAACATGACCTTTTGCTAACAAAGCTTCTTTGATCACCGCATAATTCTCGATAATTCCGTTATGTATGATAGTAAGCCTACGATCACCGGAAGAGTGCGGGTGAGAATTACGATCGCTGGGAGCACCATGTGTGGCCCAGCGTGTGTGGCCCATACCAATTGTGCCATGCAGATTAACTCCTTTGACAAATTCCTCAAGGTCGCTAACCTTGCCAGCCTTTTTATAAACTTTAATATCTTTATCAATTAGCGCGACACCTGCGCTATCGTATCCACGGTATTCTAAACGATGTAAACCCTTGATTACTATAGGATATGCATCTCTATAGCCAATATAACCAACAATACCACACATAAGTAGAAGTTTTTAAATTTAAAAAGAAACAAAAATAACCAGCTATTCGATATAATCAACACCGATCGTCATTATTAGTTGTAGTAAATAAAAAAAGGCCTCCGTGAGGCCTTTTTTTATTTGTTTACCTTGGTATATATGATATTCAACTTTATACGGGAGTCGTAAAGTGCGGAATTTTTCGCCTGAGTGCCTACTGCAATTAACCTGGCAGCTGTTTGTGTTGTGGGGGCGACATCGATAGATGATTTATTTATTGTATCAACAGGCGCCAAAAAAGTGCCGTAATCTTTTACCCGGCCATCAATCAGATCTTGTATATAACCTGTTATAACAAAATGGTATGCATTACCTTTACTTGTCTTAGCATAGTAACCGCCGAATACACCCGGTGAAATGTAACGGGGATCAGCCGTGCTTGCATCTTGTAATTCTATTATTTGCTTTGACAAATCATACCTATACATTGTTATTTTGGGCAACGGGTTTGCATAAATAGGCACAGGAAATTTCTCGCTGGGCGTAATAACCAATTCTGCTCTGTTCACAATAATTTTCCCCAGGGAGGCAGTAAGATTCTTAAGATAGGGAAACTTGATTCTGACTTTTGTCCCGGCCATACCTTGAAGGTATATGAGATTTCTTGAGCTGATGGTATCCGAAAACTCTGACCTAAGAGTCTGCGACGATGTGTTTTTTATCTGAGACGCATGTGTAGTTATCGGAAGTGTCACCATCGCAGTATCGATCGTTGTACCATTGGTTGTATGATAGTATACGTTTAGTGAGTCCGCTGAACCAAACATAATAGTGCCCCCGGCACCTGTTGATCCCGTTTTATCTAACGTGAGGTAAAGTCCCTTTACATTATTTAGAAATACTACATTAGAAGCCAGCTGTGCACTTGGCGCATTAAAGAGAATATTGTTAATAAAGTTATTATTGATACGTATCCTCAGCTCGGGCGGGACCTTTTTTACCGAATCCGGTTTTCCACGAATGATAGCAGCTATTTTGACGCTATCATGGGTAAGTGCAAGAAATGAATGAGTACCAAGAATACTACTACTTTGATAAGCAAAGGTGTTAGTGTTGTAATAAAACGCACCGCTTTTCAAACGGTTCGATAGTTGATATACATTTATTTTATACTTTGAAGTTACTGAATCTCCGTAAAAACCGTCAGCATATGGCATAACCAAAACTGCAGAATCAACTACAACAGAACCCGTCGGAAGTGAATAAGCTCCCTGGCCTGGCAAGTTTAAGGTTAGCGCCACATTAGATTCGACCGTGCCAAATACCGGATCATTAAAAAACCCGAATGGCATTTTGGTAATCCCGGACGTAACAATCGAATCCTGAGATAACGGGTTGCCTATATCGGGCAAGGTATTTACTACGATTGTACACGTATCGATCAGGGAACCATTTAGTTGTGTAGACGAATCCACTCCCAACCCAATCGTATCCTTGTTTTTGCAGCTATTCAAAATAAAAAGACTTATTAACAGGGTCAATAAGTCTAATCGGAAAAATTTCATATATGATCTCAAAACTTATGCAACATGTACCAATTCCTCATTGGTAATTTCGTCGTAAAAATTGTAATAATTTTCGAAATCAGAAGTGGAATTAAACTCTAAAACCGATTTATTGCTGTTTTTAACATTATTTAACACTTCATCGTCAATATTTTCGCTGCCCAAAACTATTCCGTCCGAATAGTGAATGGCGCCCGCATACAACGCTGAATTGGAACCTGGTTTATAAACGTCGGTGTGTTGTTCGGTCATATCGGCCATAACCGCCTTGTGTGTAAAATCAGGATTCAACTGACCATTAAAATCATTCTCATAAATAGAATAAACTATTTTCGAATTTTTAAAGGTCGGGTCGTCCTTGTAGGTAGTTTTTAAATAAGCCGGCACTAATGCGCTCATCCAGCCGTGGCAATGAATGATGTCAGGCGCCCAGCCCAATTTTTTTACTGTTTCTAATGCGCCCTTGCAAAAGAAAATAGTTCTCTCATCATTGTCAGCATAAAATTTCCCATCCTTATCAGCAAACACATGCTTACGCTGAAAATATTCTTCGTTATCTAAAAAATATACCTGCATACGCGCTGCCGGGATGGACGCAACTTTGATGATCAAAGGATTATCATTATCATTAATAATGATATTCATACCCGATAAACGTATCACCTCATGAAGCCTGTTCCTGCGCTCATTAATATTTCCGAAACGTGGCATCAGGATACGTATTTCGTAGCCTTTTTCCTGCATAGCCTGAGGCAGTTGACGCGTTATTTCGGAAATTTTAGAGAGTTCGAGGAAAGGTGACATTTCATGTGTAATGAACAGAAGCTTAGATTTACCCATCTCTAATCAGTATTAAAATTATGTAAAGAAGTCAAAAAATTTGAGTCTGCAAATATAAGCATTATCTTATGAATTATCAATCTATTATGCAAGTAAGTTTTGGTTATTTTTAATCAATTGCACAACTTTGCCCGTTTTTCACTAAATCCCCGCCAATTGAAGATTTTCACCACCAAGGAAAGCCTGACCAAATATTTGGAAGATTTGCGCAACAATGGCAAAAGCATAGGCTTTGTGCCAACTATGGGCGCTTTACACCAGGGACATTTGTCTCTGCTGGCTCAGTCACAGCAACAAACGGATCTATCTGTATGCAGCATTTTTGTGAACCCAACACAGTTTAATGATCCCAGGGACCTGGAGAAATATCCACGTCCCATTGAATCAGACATAAAAAAACTGGAACAGGCGGGGTGCGATGTTCTGTTCAATCCGGAAGTAAGTGAAATGTATGCCGGCAATGAGCAATGGCATTTGGATCTGGGCGAACTTGAACATTTGCTTGAAGGAAAATTCAGGCCGGGGCATTACCAGGGAGTAACGCAGGTGGTATTTAAACTCTTTAATATTGTAAAACCGGATATGGCATTTTTTGGCCAAAAGGATTATCAGCAGTTTATGGTAATACAAAAAATGGTCGATTTGCTGCATTTGCCGGTAAAACTGGTAATGTGTCCTATTTTGCGGGAAACGGATGGTCTGGCTATGAGCTCGAGGAATATTCATTTATCACCGGATGACCGACAGCATGCCCTTATATTATCAAAGACCCTTAACTGGCTGAAACAAAATTTTAATGCAGATGAGATAGCTTCACTATCAAAACATTGTGAGGATATGATCAAGGCTGAAGCCGACATACAACTGGAATATTTTGAAATTGCAAATGGCGAAACCTTGCATAATGCAGATCAGAAGAGCAAACAAATAGTAGCATTGGTTGCTGCTAAAGTAGGCAAGACCCGGTTGATAGATAATATGATTATTCGTTCATAGATCATCGGTAATAGTTCATAGCGATTAACTATCGGGAAACATTTTACATGGCTATGAACCATGAACTATCGACTATGATCTAAGAAACACTAACTTTGCACCATGATTATAGAGGTATTAAAATCCAAGCTTCACCGCTGTAAGGTAACACAGGCTGAACTGAATTACGTTGGCAGCATAACGATAGACGAGGATTTGATGGATGCAGCTAATATTATAGCTAACGAGAAGGTACAAATCGTAAATAATAATAACGGTGCCCGCTTTGAGACCTACGTAATAAAAGGCGAGCGCGGCACAGGTACAATATGTCTAAATGGCGCAACGGCACGCCTGGCCCAGGTTGGTGACATCGTGATTATTATGTCATACGCCTATATGGAAATGGATGAAGCGCGTAATTACAAGCCAATATTAGTATTCCCGGATGCGGATAATAAATTGATAAAATAAAATTTCTATTTGGGTGCCGGGTAAGCTGCAAGTCCCAATACCACATGTACACTTGCATCCGTTTTCGAGGCGTTGCGTACTTTATAAGTCATTCGTACCCGTATCTGCGGCTCGCGGACCAACTCATCAAGCATGTTTGAATTATCGATGTCCAGCACTACATCATTACCTACATTAGCGCCGATATCGCTGCGCGATGCTACCATAACCTCATCCTGACCTTCATGATTAGAAAGATATATTCTAACTTCAGACAGGTTGCCAAGATTGTAATCCGAAGGTTCAGTCGACATAAGCCTGGCTGAAACAATCCTCACCATTTTGATGCGGTCGGCGTTATTTTTCCCAAAGTTTTGATCAAAGCTCGTTGCCGTGCTGATTGCCGACCCTATGCTTCCCGGTTTTGATGATGCCGGTACCACAAGTGTGGAAGTGTATGGGAAAGACGATTTAACGGCAGACTGGAACATAGCGCAGCCGCTAAGGGCAATAAATACCCCTGCGAAAATCAGCAGTCGTTTATTCGTAAAATACATGGCGTTGGTTTATGTAAAGCAATTTAATAAATTTTATTGTTAGTTGTCACTATTTATATCCATTACAACGCAACCATATTAAAGTTTTTCGATATCAAAAGCTGCCAAATATTTACAATGAAAAAATGCTTTAAAGCCATCTAAATATTGCGTTTTGACCCCGTCCACAAGGCTTAGATACTATTTTAAAATAATCAAAAAAAAATCCTTTTCAAACTCTATCTTTGCATCCCGACACTGAGGTCGGGATTTCCACTTTCAGTGCATAGTTTTCAAGTCCTTAGCCGACAGATTTAGCCGTTTAAAGGGTGCGGTCAAGACGTGGGACTCAACATTTAAGATTCAAAAAAGACTATGCCCAAAAATACTTCCATCAAATCCGTTCTAATTATTGGTTCAGGCCCTATTATTATTGGCCAGGCGTGTGAATTTGATTACTCTGGTTCGCAGGCTGCCCTGTCTTTAAAAGAAGAAGGGATCACCGTTTCAATTATCAACAGCAATCCGGCTACCATCATGACGGATAAAGTGATCGCAGATCATGTTTATCTGTGGCCCTTGGATTGTGACAGTATAGAGAAAATACTTCAGGAGCAGAATATTGATGCTGTGTTGCCTACAATGGGCGGCCAAACTGCGCTGAACCTGTGCAAGGAGGCTGAAGAACGCGGAATTTGGGAGAAATACAATGTGCGCGTAATAGGTGTAGATACTGCTGCTATTGAAAAGACCGAGAACCGCGAGGCTTTCCGCCAGTTGATGGTGGATATTGGTGTTGACGTGGCAAAATCAAAGATCGCTAATTCTTTCCTTGAAGGAAAAGAGGCTGCGCAAGACATCGGTTTCCCGTTGGTTATCCGCCCCAGCTACACCTTAGGCGGTAAAGGTGCTGGCTTTGTACATAAAAAAGAAGATTTTGACCAGGCATTAAGCCGCGGTTTGCAAGCCTCGCCAACACATGAGGTTTTGGTAGAGCAGGCTGTATTTGGTTGGAAGGAATATGAGCTGGAGTTGCTGCGCGACAACCGGGACAATGTGATCATCATTTGCTCGATAGAGAATTTCGATCCGATGGGTATCCATACCGGCGACTCGATCACCGTAGCGCCGATGATGACGCTGAGTGACCGTTGCTACCAGGAAATGCGTAACCAGGCCATTAAGATGATGCGCGCCATAGGCAACTTTGCCGGCGGTTGTAATGTGCAGTTTGCGGTAAACCCGGCGGACGAACAGATCATCGCAATTGAGATTAACCCTCGCGTATCGCGTTCATCAGCACTGGCATCCAAAGCAACCGGGTATCCAATCGCAAAAATAGCCGCCAAACTGGCTATAGGATATAATCTTGACGAAATAGAAAACCAGATCACCAAAACCACCTCGGCTTATTTTGAGCCAACGCTGGATTACGTGATCGTAAAAGTACCGCGCTGGAACTTTGATAAGTTCAAGGGCGCAAATAAACAGCTCGGCCTGCAGATGAAATCAGTAGGCGAGGTGATGGCCATTGGCCGCAGCTTTATTGAGGCTTTGCAGAAGGCCTGCCAGAGCCTGGAAATTGGCCGCGCCGGCTTAGGTGCCGACGGCCGCCAGAGCCGCAACCTCGACGAGATCATGAACAGCCTGGAAAACCCAAGCTGGGACAGGTTGTTCCACATTTACGATGCGTTAAGCCTGGGCGTTCCGATCGAATCAGTAAGAAAAGCTACAAAAATTGATCGCTGGTTCCTTAATCAAATACAGGAAATAGTGAATCTGGAAACAGAGCTGCGTCGTTACTCGTTAAATAACATTCCCGAAGAGTTCCTTTACACTCTCAAACAAAAAGGGTTCTCGGATGTGCAGATTGCACACGTGCTGGGTAATGTGAGTGAGGAAGATGTATATCAGCGTCGTCAGCGCCTGGGCATTCGCCGGGTATACAAGATGGTGGACACTTGTGCAGCTGAGTTCCCTGCTAAAACGCCTTACTATTACTCTACTTACGAAGGAGAGAACGAATCAAAAGTATCGGACAAGAAAAAGATTATTGTATTAGGCTCTGGCCCTAATCGTATCGGACAAGGCATTGAGTTCGACTATAGCTGTGTTCACGGCTTATTGGCCGCAAAAGAAGCCGGATACGAAGCGATTATGATCAATTGCAATCCGGAAACAGTATCCACTGACTTCAACATGGCCGATAAGCTTTACTTCGAGCCGGTATTCTGGGAGCATGTTCGCGAAATCATAGACCTGGAACAACCCGAAGGGGTTATCGTTCAGTTAGGCGGTCAAACCGCCTTGAAGATGGCTGAAAAACTGAATGAACATGGTATCAGGATCATCGGAACCTCTTTCGATGACATGGACATCGCTGAAGACCGTGGCCGTTTCTCAGATCTGCTGAAAGATTTAGATATTCCATATCCAAAATATGGCGTAGCTGAAAATGCGGAAGAAGCTATTGAAGTAGCACATAAGGTAGGTTATCCGGTACTTGTTCGTCCAAGTTATGTATTAGGTGGACAAGGCATGAGTATCGTAATCAATGATGAGGACCTGGAAAAAGCAGTAGTGAGCCTGTTGCGTAACCTTCCAGGTAACAGGGTGTTGATCGACCACTTCCTCGACCGCGCTGAAGAAGCCGAGTCAGATTCAATCCATGATGGTGAAGATGTTCATATCATTGGCTTGATGGAACACATCGAACCTGCAGGTATCCACTCAGGGGATTCAAGCGCTGTATTGCCACCATTCAACCTATCGGCGAACGTGATCAAACAGATGGAAGATCATACCATAAAGATTGCCAGAGCCCTGAACGTGCGTGGTTTGCTGAATATCCAGTTCGCAATCAAAGACGAAAAGGTATATGTCATCGAAGCTAACCCGCGTGCGTCACGTACAGTTCCGTTCATTGCTAAAGCTTATGACGTACCTTACATCAACATCGCGGCCAAAGTGATGCTGGGTGTAAATAAACTGAAAGACTTTAAAATCGAGCGCAAGTTATCAGGATATGCCATCAAAGAACCGGTGTTCTCATTCGATAAATTCCCTGAAGTAAACAAGGAGCTTGGCCCGGAAATGAAATCAACAGGCGAAGCTATCCGCTTTATACCAAACCTGGAAGATCCATACTTCAGGCACCTGTATAAAGAGAAATCAATGTATTTGAGCAAGTAAATTCGGAATTGGCATAGAAAGTGCCTTATTACAGGCACAAAGCGACATGGATAAGGAATTTATTAATTTCAGAAACGTTGATTTATCGGATATATGCGACGTTTTAACAAAAATTGAAAAATCTTTCAATATCAAACTAGATAACCAGGGCCTGGAAAAAGCAAATACTTTTAAGGGTCTGTGTGAATTGGTTATCAGCAAAATTGACCTTGAGCATGAAGAAACCTGCACCACGCAGCACGCTTTTTACATGTTGCGTAACGCTATCGCCAATGCGAGTGGCATTAACAAATACGATATTTCAACCCATACTAAGCTTTGTAAGCTATTTCCAAAAGAAGGTCGTTTAGAGGCAATTTCAAAGGTTGAAGATGAACTTGGGTTCAGAATCAACTTGCTTAAACCCAGGCAATGGGTCGTAACTATTTTTTCACTTACGCTTATCGCATCCGGTATCGTTTGTTTCTTTAATTTATTTGCCGGTCTGGCAGGGCTTTTGTCATCGGCTATCGCCCTAAAACTAGCGGGGAAATTTGGGAAAGAAATGCATCTGAAAACTGTTGGCGATCTGGCCTGCAAAATTTCGCGTGAAAGTTATTTAAAAGTACGCCGTAACAATACTATAAATAAAACGGAGGTGGAACAAAAACTACGTGAGTTGTTTGTGAACGATTTGGAATTGGAACCTGTCACGTTAACCCGCAGAACGAGCTTCTGATCTTACACCTACTCCACCATTAAGCCGGTCACTTCGATGCTCAGTTTGTTGGTGGTTTTATCACTGGCTTGTTTCTCTCCGGCAAGAGGCTGTTGACTGGTCAATGCTGATTGCCTTTGCACAATGCCTTCAACAACAACAGTACACCCCTTAAGGCCAGCTGGTATTTCTACATCATATTTTGCAAAGTGTGCAGCTATGGTTTTCCCGTTGCCCGCATCAATCGTAAACCATCCTCCTTTTTCCTTTACCACATTGAGTACTTTTCCTTTTATGGTCGTTTCTTTGCGTGACCTCTCTCCGAGATAAGATTCGAGCTTATCGGCATCTACAATGGCAGCGCCCGGCTTGTTTCCATATACTTTTCCATGCAAAGGTTTATCCTGTGCAGACAGCGAAAAAGAAAATAAAAATAGCAACAGTAATAAATAGATCGTTTTCATCGTAATGGCTATTATATCTGTAACAACCTTTTTTTTGTAATGGTTTTACCCATGCCTGGTTTGTTAATATTTGTTAAATCCGTTTAGAAAGTAACTTTTTTGAATTACTATTGAAATCTGTTAGACATTAGGCTGATTTAAACTAAGTTTGCAGAAAATATAAAATCGGAATCCATGGATAGTGAAGGAGGTTTCGGTTGCATTAAAAAAAACAAAAATTATTAAATGAAAACACCCCTACTTGCTGTAATTCTTTTTCTATCTGTTGCTGTTTTAAATACGGGATGTAAAAAAACCCACACCGACACCAATAATTCAGCTCCCACGGTTACAACCAATGATGTAATATTGGATGTGACCTCTACTACAGCGCAAAGCGGAGGCACTATTACTTCTATCGGCACATCAGTTATTACAGAAAATGGCGTATGCTACAGCACATCGAACCAAACCCCCACTATAAGCGATACGAAGAAAGCTTCAGCTCTTATTTCCACTTCATATTCGTTTACAAATGATTTAACTGGTTTAACGCCAAACACAACATACTATTTGAGAGCCTATGCAACCAATCAATATGGAACGAGTTACGGAAGTGTAGTGACATTTACAACGAGCTCAACTTTGTCATCAGTAAATGGTTCAGTTACTACGTTTGCAGGAAGCACCAATGGTGGTTATGGTGATGGCCTGGGAACAGCCGCACTTTTCAGTAATCCTGCGGGTATAGCTTCTGATGCAAGTGGCAATCTTTATATATCGGATTCATTTAACAACAGGATTCGCAAAATAGCTCCCGATGGCACGGTAACTACTGTTGCAGGTAACGGCAACGCAGGATATAATACCACAGACACGCCGGCAGCGGATGCAGAGTTCTATGGCCCACAAGGTTTAGCTGTGGATGCGCAGGGAAATATTTTCGTAGCAGACTTTGGTAACAATGTTATCAGGGAAATCACTACCGCAGGTGTCGTAAAAACTGTTGCGGGTAGCGGAATTGCTGGCTATGCCGACGGTGCCGCCCTTACAGCTGCTAAATTCAGAAGTCCGGTGGCTGTTGCCGTTGATCAGAGCGGAAACCTATTTGTGGCCGACCGTGATAACAATATGATACGCAAAATCACTTCAGCGGGAGTGGTTAGCACGATTGCCGGCACCAAAACGCCGGGGTACGTAAATGGCACGGTAAATACAACAAACGGAACTTATGCATCATTCAGAGATCCAAGCGGATTAGTAGTAGATGCCCAGGGTAATATTTATGTTGCCGATTTGGGCAACAGCGCAATCAGAAAAATCACTCCGGCAGCGGTAGTTACTACCATAGCTGGCGGCCCGGGCCAAGCCAGCCTGGTAGGTAGTCCTACAGGAATATCGATGGATTCGCAAGGTAATTTCTTTATCACAGACGAGTCGGGCAGAATCATCGAACTGACCTCAGCTAAGGTTCTTTACGACCTGGCGGGTTCAGCAAATGTGACAGGCTTCGCAGATGGATCTGGCACAGCAGCCAAGTTTAACACGCCGCTAGGTATTTGTGTTACTCCGGCGGGCGGTATCTTTGTAGCTGACTTTAATAATAACAGCATAAGAAAGGTAGTTGTTGTTAGTACCAACTGATTGTAAAATCAAATAACTAACAAAAATCCCTGTAGAATAATATTCTGCAGGGATTTTTACTTTAACCGAATAACATACTAAATACTTCTTCGATGCTTCCTACCGTTTTTATCTCGATTTTATAACGGGACAGGTCTATACGCTTTTTATCCTTTCCGCCCGATGCCAGGTTGTACTTGGAAATAAAAATTTGTTCAAATCCTAATTTCTGTGCTTCGGCTATGCGTTGTTCAATGCGATTTACCGCCCGTACTTCACCTGATAACCCTAATTCCCCTGCAAAACAGGTTTTGAAAGGTATGGGTATATCCTCGTGCGATGAAATAATGGCAGCAGCCAGGCCAAGATCGATAGCCGGGTCTTCTACCCGTATACCGCCGGTAATATTCAGGAATACATCTTTTGCTCCAAGTCTGAAACCACAACGTTTTTCGAGTACAGCCAGCAGCATGTTCATACGACGTGTATCAAAGCCAGTAGCTGTACGTTGAGGTGTCCCGTAGGCTGATGTACTTACCAGAGCCTGTGTCTCAATCAGCATAGGGCGCAGACCTTCTAACGTGGCCGATATTGTAACGCCACTCAAGGGTTCGTCCCGTTGTGAAAGTAATATTTCAGAAGGATTGGATACTTCTCTTAAGCCTTCGCCCATCATTTCATAGATGCCTAATTCGGATGCTGAGCCAAACCGGTTCTTCACTGCCCTTAGAATACGGTAAACGTGGTGCCTGTCGCCTTCAAACTGCAAAACAGTATCAACCATATGTTCCAGTATCTTGGGGCCTGCAATCATGCCGTCTTTGGTTATATGACCGATCAGGAATACCGGCGTAGATGATTCCTTGGCAAAGCGCAGCAATTCGGCCGTGCACTCCCTCACCTGGGATACACTACCAGGCGTAGATTCTATATGAGAAGAATAAAGCGTTTGTATCGAATCGATCACCACCAAATTAGGCTCCAGTTGTTCAATTTGCTTAAAAATGTTTTGTGTCGAAGTTTCCGTCAAAATAAAACATCCGCTTCCGACTTCCGACTTCTGACCTCCGATTTCCGAAAGTCGCTCCGCTCTCATTTTGATCTGCCGCTCACTTTCTTCACCCGAGACATACAGCACCTTCATTTGAGGCATGTTTAACGCTAATTGCAACATCAAGGTCGATTTGCCTATACCCGGCTCACCACCAATCAATACTAGTGATCCTGCTACAATACCGCCGCCTAAGACGCGGTTAAATTCCTTATCAGGAGTGAGCGTGCGTTGCTCTTCATCAAAAGTAATTTCTGATACCTGTACCGGCTTGTTGGAACGCTGTGTTGAGGTTGAATTACTTTTCCAGGTCGGAACGGCAACATTTACCTTCTCGATGATCTCCTCAACAAACGTATTCCATTGCTGGCACGACGGGCATTTACCCAGCCACTTAGGAGATTCGAAGCCACAGCTCTGGCAGAAATATGCAACTTTAGATTTAGCCAATTTAATTTACGATTTATGAGGTACGATTTACGATTTTTTTACCAAATGCTAAAATTAATAGCAAAATAAAACAGATTTACGACTGACCCATAAGTGAATCAATCGTAAATCTAAATTCGTAAATCGTAATTAAAGTTTTATTTCTTCGTCTTTAGATGAGAAGAAGTGGAATTCGGTAATCTGGTAGGATGGGTTGGTTTTCACCTTTATCCACTGGCCGTATTTAAAATACCATTTCCATTGACGGTTAACTAACCCTTTTTTGATATAGGCCTCTATGTAGGGGTGTACTATTAGGGTAATGTTTTTTTCGTTCTGTTCAACCAGGATATAGTTGAAGTTGTTTTCGATATCATCCAGCAAAAGGATAGTCGGCCTTATGGTTCCTGTACCGTGGCAGGTAGGGCACACTTCGCTGGTTACAATGTTCATCTCAGGGCGCACACGCTGACGGGTAATCTGCACCAAACCAAACTTACTAGGTGGTAATATGGTATGCTTCGCCCTGTCGTGCGACATCTCATTTCTCAGAAAATCAAAGAGATCCTTACGATTGTTCGGCTTGTGCATATCAATAAAATCGATCACCACAATACCGCCCATATCGCGTAAGCGCAATTGCCTTGCAATCTCGCGTGCAGCCTCTTTATTTACCTGGAAGGCGTTCTCCTCCTGGTTTTCTTTATTGGCTGTACGGTTACCACTGTTTACGTCTATTACGTGCAGCGCTTCGGTGTGTTCAATGACCAGGTAAGCGCCGCCGGCAAGATTGACTGTCTTTCCAAAGGCCCCTTTTATCTGCTTATCTACACCATAGTGTTCGAAAATAGGGTCCTTATGCTTATGCAGGCGAACTATATTTTCCAGGTCAGGTGATATCTGGTGCACATAACTGCGTATCTCTTCGTAAATGGAATTGTCATTTACATAGATATGCTGAAAATCAGGGTTAAGGATGTCACGCAATAACGTCGAGGTACGATCAATCTCGCCTAAGGCTTTTTTTGAAGGCTCGATAGCTGGCAAACGGGTAATAAAAGTTTCCCATTTCGAGATCAGGTCAAGCAGATCCTGCTGCATTTCGATAACGCCCTTACCTTCTGAAACGGTACGGATGATTACACCAAAATGCTTCGGCTTAATGCTCTCAACAATTTTACGAAGACGGTTGCGCTCGGTATTGCTCTTGATCTTTTTAGATATAGAGATGGCCTCTGAGAAAGGCACCAAAACAACATACCGGCCTGCAATCGACAGGTCGGAACTCAGGCGTGGTCCTTTTGTTGATATCGGTTCTTTGGCAATTTGTACCGGTATAAGCTGATTTTTGGTTAATACTTCCGATATCTTACCGGATTTATTAATATCAGCCTCCAGTTTAAAATTGTCCAACAACTTCGACTGGTAACCACCGCTGCGCACTTGTTTGGTCAGCTTCAGCAGGCTCTGCACCTGCGGACCAAGGTCCAGGTAATGCAAAAATGCATCCTTCTCGTATCCCACATCAACAAATGCAGCATTTAAACCAGGCATAATCTTTTTGATCCGGCCCAAATAAATGTCACCAACAGTATAATTGTTAGTCGCCTGCTCTTTATGAAGTTCTACAAGTTGTTTATCCTGTAATAACGCAATGGTAGCCCCGTTCGGGGTTGAATCGATAATTAATTCTTTTATCAACTGCTACTCCATTTCTTAAAGCGGCATATAAAAGCCGCTTATCATAAGAGGTAAAACAATAACTAAGTATAGTTAAATGGTTGATTACGTCAGAATAGGCCGATTGGTTATCTAAAAACAATAACTTAATCAACCATTCACATAATCAACCAAATCACTTACTTCTTCTTATGTCTGTTTTTTCTCAAACGTTTTTTACGTTTGTGGGTAGCCATTTTGTGTCTTTTACGTTTCTTACCGCTTGGCATAATGATAATTTTTTAAATGTGCGTTTACTTAATTCTGTAATTCCTTAATATATTGGTCCATCTTCTGTTGCACGACAGGCTCAGAAACCATGTTTTTGCATTTTTGATAAGCTGCAATTGCTTCCTTTTTCATACCCAACTGGCGGTAACATTCTGCCAAATAAAAGTTTGGCTCAAGTTCGTCCTTTTGGGCTATCATGTTTTTAAACCTGGCAACCGCTTTCTCAAACTGTCCGGATTTCATCGCGAACATGCCGAGATTCAGGTTTGCGTTCCAGTTTTTGGGGTCTTGTTTCACCACATCAAGCAGCAGCATAATACCTTGCATCGGCGAACCGCCGTTAGGGTCGGTAATGCCCAGACTTGTCTGGTTAACGTAAGCTACACCTAAACCTGTTTTTGCATCCAGGTCCTCTGGTTTCAGTTTGACCGCGTTCTTGTACGCATCAATCGCATTTTCAACAAAAGTGGGCTGCACCGCCGTGTCAGTGGCGCTTTTGTAAGCTTCATTGAAATGATTACCTGCATTCATCCAGTTTTCAAAAGTATTCTCTTTTTGAGCTACTGCCTGGTAGTAGAATGCTGATGGAGCGGGCTGATTGTCATCGTCCCATTGTTTTGCCAGTTGCTTTTGCAAGCTTAGCTTAGCTGCATCGGAACCGGCGGTTTTTAACTGGCCTTCCAGATCGTTTATTCTTGCAGCTAATGCCGCTCCGATTGCTGTTTTAGCCGGGACGGATACATCTTCAACAGTTACATTATTTGCAACTGCGGGTCGCGATCCTGAAACAACACCCGAGGTAGCTTTCGCCACCTTGGGCTTTATTAAACCTTTAACAGGCAAGGAATACAAATAACCGGAAATAGCCAAAACTATCAGAATAACGATTATCTGCTTCCCCTTCATGTTATAAAATTATTTTACGGCTTTTGTCGCTTTGTTACCAGTTTTAACTTTCTCAACAAAAGTTTTAGCTGGTTTAAAGCTTGGTACAAAGTGCTCAGGGATAATTATAGCGGTATTCTTTGAAATGTTACGCGCCGTTTTTTTCGCTCTCTTTTTAACAACGAAGCTACCGAAGCCTCTTACGTAAACATTCTCGCCACTAACCATTGAGGTTTTCACAACCTTGAAGAATGCCTCTACAGTTTCTTGAACGTCAACTTTCTCGATACCTGTTTTAGATGAGATCTCAGCTATAATTTCTGCCTTAGTCATATCAGATTTTATTTATTTTTTTTTGTAAATACTTAACTGTTTTGGGGTTGCAAAAGTATTTGTTTCTAACCAAAGATTAAAATAATTGGCCGATTTTTTTTTGTTAACCCATAATTAATACATAAACGTTACAAATCTCATGTAATTGCACACGCTTAAAACTACATTTGAGGCACATGAACTTTTCTGACGAACTGATACAGTGGTACTTTAAAAACAAACGCGACCTGCCCTGGCGCAATACAACCAACGCCTACACTATTTGGCTTTCGGAGATCATTTTACAACAAACAAGGGTAGAGCAGGGCATGCCTTATTTTCACCGCTTTCTTGAAAAATACCCTAACGTAAGGGCTTTTGCCGCTGCTGACGAGGATGATATACTAAACCTTTGGCAAGGACTTGGTTATTACTCCCGCGGACGTAACATGCTGAAAACAGCACGTCAGGTAGTAAAAGAGTTTAATGGAGAATTTCCGGCGGTGTATGACCAATTGATCCACTTGAAGGGCATAGGCGAGTATACCGCTTCAGCAATCTCTTCTTTTTCAACCAATCAGGCTAAGGCCGTTGTAGACGGGAACGTTTTCAGGGTCCTGGCGCGATATTTTGGCATCAGCGAACCCATCAATATCACCAAAGGGAAAAAGTTGTTCCAGGACATTGCTAATGACATCCTGAACAAAGATAACCCAGGGTTGCACAACCAGGCTATGATGGAATTTGGTGCGATGCTTTGCAAGCCCAAAAATCCCGATTGTGAAATATGCCCGGTAAGATCGGGCTGCTATGCCTTCAACAATGATGCAATTGCCGATCTGCCTAAAAAACTTAAAAAGACCAAAATAAGAGAGCGTTTTTTAAACTATATCGTGGTGACTGATGGTGATACTATACTAATGAATAAGCGGGATGATAAAGATATCTGGGCCAATATGTACGATTTTCCATTATTTGAAAGTACGCACAGACTAACCACGGAACAGGTCTTATCACTTCCTGAATTCAAAAGTTATTTTGGAGAAAACAGCCGGGTTATCAATACTTACCCTATAAAAAAGCATGTATTAACCCACCAGCATTTGCATGCGCAGTTTATTCATATCAGCAACAAGCCAATTAAATTAGAACAAAAATGGTTTTACAATTATGTAAATAACTTAGAAAAAATAGCTATGCCAAAAATCATTTTTATATTTATAAATAATTTATTTAATTTGTAAATAAAAATCTGTTTTAGTTTAAACTATGTCTGGTATTAATAAAGTGATTTTGATCGGCCACTTAGGCAAGGATCCCGAGATGCGTTATTTGGAGGGTGGCGTATCTGTAACGAGCTTCCCTTTGGCAACCTCGGAAACATTTAATAAAGATGGTCAGAAGATGGAGCAAACCGAGTGGCACAACATTGTAATGTGGCGCGGTCTGGCCGATGTGGCCGGGAAATTTTTGCAAAAAGGGAAACTGGTATATATCGAGGGTAAATTAAGAACCAGATCCTTCGAAGACAAAGAGGGTATAAAAAAATATACGACCGAAGTAGTGGCCGAAAACTTTACCATGCTTGGTCGGAAAAGTGACTTTGAAGAAAATGGAAACCGTCAGCCGGGGAAAAGTGCTCAGGCCAATAATACTATTGGCGGTGAAAGCACCGCTGACGATCTTCCTTTCTAAAACCTAAGTCTTATAAAGATGAAAGCCTCCTGATCGTTAATCGGAGGCTTTCATCTTTATAATCGAAACCGAATCTTATCTGCCCCCGGGTGGACAATGCTCCTTCAGGTATTTGGTAAACAATGTACGCAGGTGTAAGGTGGTACCCTCGCCTTCATATATGCCGTGCGAGCGGTTTGGATATGACATCAGTTGGAACTGTCTATTGTATTTTATCAGTTCGTTGATCAGCAATTCTGCATTCCTGTAATGTACATTATCATCGCCTGTACCGTGGATGTATAATAAATTACCACGCAGATTTTTTGCATAAGTAACCGGCGATCCTTTGATGAAAGGCTCTCTGCCCGCTTCATCTGTAGGCACACCCATATAACGTTCCTGGTAGATGTTGTCATAGGATAACTGCCATCCCACCGCTGCTACGGCAATACCGGTTTTATAAATATCAGGATATTGGAACAGCAGGTTAAGGGTCGTTGAACCGCCGCCACTCCAGCCATGCACCGCTATGCGGGTCGAATCGACAAATGGCCATTTCAGTATTTCTTTGGCAGCCATTGCCTGGTCACGGATGTTGATGATACCGATATTCTTGTAAATTGCCTTGCGCCATGCAGCACCTTTTGGAGCCGGTGCGCCACGCCCCTCAACCGCCATGTAGATGTAACCATCATCAGCCATACTGCCTACATATAAGCCGTTGTGGCCTGCACCATAGCTATCTACTACAGTCTGTCCGGCAGGTTCAGCATAAACAGTAAATACTACCGGGTATTTCTTGTTCGGATCAAAATTGGTTGGTTTTACCATCCATCCGTCCATTTCTATCCCATCGGCAGTTTTAACTTTAAAGAATTCAGGTTTGTTCTTGACCTCCTTATTGATAGCCAGGGTTACACCGCTAATGTGCTTATTATCGGGCAAAGTGATTGTTTCGGTTTGTGGCTGTGTATAGCTGTTTGAGAAATTATGAATCGCAATTTTAGCGCTTGGAGAAATATCATAATTATGTGTACCCGGAAGATCATTTGGTGTTAAACGCTCAGGCACTTTACTCGATCCGTTCAGCTTTACACGAAAAAGATATTTTTGAGTAGCATTATCAGGTGATGCAGTAAAATAAACGTAACCCCCCACTTCGTCAATACAATTCAATTTAATGATGTCATACTTGCCCCTGGTGATCAAGGTTTCCTTACCATTTTCCCCTATGCGGTAAATGTGGCGCCATCCGTCTTTCTCGCTTACCCAGATAAACTCCTTACCATTTTTAAGCCAATCCCATCCAACAGGATTGCCATCGTTCCAACGCGCTTTGCCGTCTATCCAGGCGTTATCCGTTTCGGTGTGAATCACACGAGTAGTGCCGTTAGACGCATTCCCCACAAATATTTTGCTCTCGTTCTGTGCACGGTTCAGTTGCTCCAGAATAATCTCATTTGAATTGGTGGTCCATTCCATACGCGGTATATAATGCTGAACATTATCGCCCGGTATATCTATCCAGGTAGTTTTTGCATCACCAATGTTTACTACACCTATTTTACATGAGCTTGGGTCTTCGCCTGCAACAGGATATTCAACCGGAATGGTGTATGGATAAATAGAATCTGTAGTGTTCAGCATCAGATAGTTCTTGATCTTGCGGGCATCGATCTGCCAGTAAGCGATAAGCTTGCTATCCGGCGACCAGCGGAAACCGTCGCGGCAATCAAATTCTTCCTCGTAGGCCCAGTCAAAAGTACCATTGATCAGCCTGGTAGTGCCATCAGTTGTCATCGGTTTGATTTCACCGCTTGCCAGGTCTTCTACATAAATATTGTGGCCGCTTACATAGGCTGCTTTGGTGCCATCCGGAGATATTTTTGCAAACATCAGGGATGATTCAGGTTTACCACGGCCCAGTTGTTTCAAAGTTTTAGCGGTTATGTCATACACCCAATAATCGCCCCGGGTATTGTAACGCCATACACGTTTGGTATTGGTAAAGATCAATACCTTATTACCATCATCCGAAAAAGAAAAACCTCTTATTGCCAGCGGGGCCTTGCCCTGTGGTGTAAGCATGTCTTTGGTTACGATGATTGTCTTTTTGCTGGCGTCACGGGCATCCAGCTCGTCGATACCGCTCCCGTCTACTTTGTAATATTGATAGCCGTCTTTGGCCCAAATGGTTCCGCTGCGTTGCGCATATACTTTTCCCTGGAAAGAAAGCAATAAAAAAATGGTCAGGATAGCAAACCCTGAGTGGTAAAACCTGGTTTTCATTTAATCAATTTTAGTGTTCAGTAATTTGAGATTTTGCACTCAATCGTTAACTTTTGCGTTATTTTAGCACGAGATAATGCCCCGCAAATTAATAATTCCTTATGAAAAAGCTATATCTGCTACTAACTGGTCTCATAATCGTTACGTCTGTTGCCCGGGCGCAAAAAACAGACCGCAGCAAGTTTATTTCTGACAGCCTGGATATCTATATCAACCGGGCCCTGACTAACTGGCGCATACCGGGGGCTGCAGTTTGTATCGTTAAAGACAACAAAATTGTTTTGATGAAAGGCTATGGCATTAAGGAACTAGGGCTGAACAACAAGGTGGACGAAAATACCCTGTTTATGATAGGCAGCAATACCAAGGCCTTTACGGCCACCGCGTTGGCTATGCTGCAAACACAAGGGAAGCTTGCATTAGATGATAAGGTAACCAAATATCTGCCTGAGTTTAAGCTGGAAAATAGGTTTGCGGGAGAGGAGGCTGTTATCCGCGACTTGCTGTGTCACCGCATTGGCTTCCGCACTTTCCAGGGCGATTTTACATTTTATAATACTGATCTGACCCGCGAGCAGGTGATCCAGAAAATGAGCCTGGTCAAAGCGGCATACCCGTTCCGGACCAAATGGGGATATACGAACTCGGCATTTTTAACAGCCGGGCAGATCATTCCAAAGGTTACGGGCAAGCCGTGGGAGGTTTATTTAAGGGAAAACATCTTTGCACCACTTGGTATGATGAATACCCTGGCATTAAGCGCCGACATTCCTAAGTCATTGAACCGCTCCGTTCCGCATACTCTTGTTAATGGCCAGCTTACTGCTATCCCTTATTGCCAGATAGATGGCATCGCTCCGTGTGGTTCTATCAGCTCATCGGTAAATGATATGAGCAAATGGGTGCTTGCCCAGTTAAATGATGGTAAGGTTGGCCAAAGACAGATAATACCGTCCTCCGCTATTGAAATAACCCGTCAACCCCAGGATTATGTGGGTAGCATAACCTACCTGAGTGGCGAAATGAGCTATGAGTTATACGGACTAGGCTGGTTTTTGCAGACTTATGATAACCGGCAGATCGTGTCGCACACCGGCGGCGTAAACGGTTATGTATCATCGGTGACTTTGGTGCCAAAAGAACATTTGGGCATCGTCATCCTAACCAATACTGACGCGAATAACTTTTATGAGGCGATGAAGTGGGACATCATTGATGTTTATTTAAAGCAGCCTTTCAGAGATTACAACCAGAGATATCTGAACTATTTTAAAGCCAATCAGCAAAAAGAAGGCTCCGATGATAAAAAACTTCGCGATAGCGTAGCATTAAACCGTCTGCCTGCATTACCTGCGGCACAGTATACCGGTAAATACGCAAATGAATTGTATGGCACTATGACAGTTACGCAAGGCATGGGCAACGATCTGGAAATGCGTTTTGAACATCACCCCAAAATGTATGCGCACTTGCAACCGCTTGGCGGCAACCGCTTTTATGTGACTTTTTCAGACCCGGTATTGGGTAAGGCTATTTTCCCTTTTGCAGTGATTAATGGTAAGGTCACAGGAGTGCGTGTAAAGGTGGCTGATTTTGTAGAATATGACCCATATGACTTCAAAAAGGTGGAATAAAAAAAGCCCCCTCTCACTCGCTGATTGGGGACTTTTACCTAAACCTTATCACATTGTAACAATGATGTTACTTTGTAAAAGCAAATATACAAAAAATATTAATTTTTCAAGCCATTGCGTGCATCAGACACAAATATTTTTTTTATTTCTTACTAATAATAAATTAGTTATGAATAATTTCCCGCTTTTCAGGGGTAATAGGGCGGTTTATTATTTTATAAAAAAATATTCCACCGGTCAGATACAGAATTACATCCAACCCATCCCCTGTGTAGGTCCTAGAGTAATTAGGCAGAGCTAGTTCAAATAATACGGAAACATAGACAACAATAAATGCTACATGCCAGGGTGATAATACATAATAATTATTCCGGATAACGAATGTTCTTTGGAACCATAAACCCAGGTTGGCAATCACCGGTATGGCTACCAAATCGTCGATATATCCGTTTAATACAGGTAAGGGGTGCCCACTTCTTCGCATAATGGCCACTACAAACCATATTAAACACCCGCCAATAAACCATTTGTTGAGCAACGTTTTCATTTATGCGGCCATAAAGGCGAGTAAGACCAATAATGTGGTGATGAAAATAAAAAATGCTATCTCGAAATAATAAACCAGCCAGCGGAATGAATTGAAAAAAATTTTGACTTCACGCTTAAAACGCCCATCTGTTGGTTTTAAAGCGAAGTAATCGTTTTCCCTTTTTACCTGCGTAACAATTTTCTTTTCTATATCGCGCGAAAAGCGCTGTGGCTCCAGGAAGGAATCGCAATAAAGGCACCGATCGTCCATCTCACCTTTCCAAAGGGTCCAGTTGCCGCAATTCGGGCACTTTATTTCGCAAACCTGGCTCATTTCTAAACAATAATATATCTATCCGCCATCCTGAGAGGCTGCAGAGAACCGCGACATATGTTTTTGAAACAGGGGAATTACAGGGCTATCAGGCCAATTATAAAAATTATAGCTGCCATGATCAGGAAAAACAACATCACCGAATAATACGCACTCCAGCGTATTGCGTTTGCAAAGATCTTATAGATCTGGGTGAGCTGTTCATCATTTTCACTTATCGTTAAGTAATAACCTTGATTTCGGGATTCTGCAAGCTTTACTTCTTCATAATGTGCTACACGTTCCGGTTCAAGCAGAGCGCCACATTTCACACACTTCGCGTCAACCATTCCAGTCGACGGACTCCATGCCCCGCAGTGAGGGCATTTAATTTCACTAACTAGACTCATAATAGACGGTTTATACCCAAATTTAATTAAAAAAGAGCGGATATTATCAAACTAACAAATGTTTATTTTAAAGGTAGTCTGCTAAACTGATTCTCAATATTTCTATTAATTCAGGGTCCTCAAACTGGTAATCATCGGGGACTTCCAACACAACGACCGGCTGATTTGAAATGATATAACGTTCTCTGATGATATCGCGGTGCTTGCGCTCCATCACGAACAGCACATCTGCCCAGTCGATCATTTTCTGGTTAACACGAACACGGGCATTGTTGTTTGTTCCGGCAGAGCGAGCCGAATGAAGAGGATGATTTTTAAACAGCAACTCAGCAGTGGGACTGCGCCATTGATTTTTACTACAAATGAAAAGGAGGTTAGGCAATACTTACATTCCTTTCCTGGCCACCCACACCTGGCTTTTGATGAGCCAATGACCGTTTACTAAACGGAATATAAAAGTAAATGCGCCTTCTTCATCAAAACGGTCGCCTTTGATCTCGCCGGTATAATCAACGGGTACTACCACATATATGCTTTCATCGGTTTGCAGGTAAACGCTGATATCCCGTATTTTGGCGTTGAAGTTCTTCATCTTGTAATCTTTGCAGGTCTTTTCAACGGTGCTGATCCATTGCACACCGGCCGTCGGACCGTTCCATGAGAACGGCGGCTCCTCGTCGGCGACTACTGCATTGGGTGTATAAAGATCGGTTACCGCATTCACATCAAAAGTACTCGAGGCTTTTATAACAGTGTTGATGATTTTTACCACCTCATTCCGGTTAGAAGCCGAGTCAGCAATTTGTTTTCCGTGAATATGCAGTACAATGCTATTGCCGTATGCGACTTGCACCATCAATACGGACCCCAAGCATGATATGAAAAAGGCAAGAATTTGTTTGTTCATAATCGGTTGATTCGCAAATGTATCAATATTTTATTTACTGTTTTGCAGCCATATAATCTAAAGTTAAATTACAAAGGGTTTTAACCCCGAGCGGAAAGGCGCCCTCGTCAATATAAAAATCAGGCGTATGGTTTGGCGCGACTGTTTTCGGATCAGCGCCTTTCGGCATGCCGCCCAGGAACACAAAAAGCCCGGGTACCTTTTCCTGGTAAAAACTGAAATCCTCTCCACCAGTAACAGCAGGACCAGCAATAACGTTTGACGCTCCCGCGGTTTCCTGTAAAACGGGTAACATTTTTGCTGTCAATTCAGGATCATTATAAGTAACCGGATAATGCACGCTGTACGGGATCTTCACATCGGCCTCGGCTCCATTGGCCTCAGCAATTTTGGTGACGATCTGTTTCACTCTGGTAATCAGTAATTGCTCGTCTTCATTACTCAAAGCACGAAGCGTCCCTACCATCTCGACTTTTTCGGGGATGATATTGTGCCTGGTGCCACCGTTTATTGCCCCAATAGTTACTACAGCAGGGTTTTCAGTAATGTTGACATTGCGGCTTACTATGGTTTGCAAATCGGTGATGATCTGCGCAGACGTAACAATCGGGTCCACACTGAACCACGGGTAAGCTCCGTGTGCCGATTTTCCCTTTATCACTATTTTCATATCATTCACGCTGGCCATTACCCCGCCGGAATGATACCTGAGCGTCCCGACAGGAATATAAGAAAATATATGTAAACCGAATATCACATCTACTTTAGGGCTCTCCAATACGCCTTCTTTGACCATTTCTTCGCCACCACCAGTCTCACCCGCCTGAACGCCTTCTTCGGCTGGCTGAAAAATGAATTTCACTGTGCCATGCAGCTCGCTTTTCATGGCCGTAAGTATTTTGGCGGCAGTCATCAGCATCGCCATATGCGAATCGTGCCCGCAGGCATGCATTACACCTACCGGCTGACCATTATATGTTGACGTAACCTTTGAAGCAAACTCAACAGGAGTACGTTCGGTAACCGGCAACGCATCCATATCGGCACGCAGGGCAACTACCGGACCAGGTTTGCCTCCTTTTAATATCCCTACCACTCCCGTTGTGGCGATACCTGTTTTTACCTCTAAACCAAGCGACTTTAAATAAGCAGCGATAATACCAGAGGTACGCGTCTCGTGATTACCCAACTCCGGATGCTCGTGAAAATCGCGGCGCCAGGTTACCGTCTGGTTAAACAGGGAATCGGCTTTTTTTGCCGCAACCTTTTTCAGATCGTTGGTTTGAGCAAATGCCTGAGTAACAATCAGTGAAAACAAAAGCAGGTAAATTTTTTTCATCCCAATAAGATTCGTTTATCGAAATAAATATAAATAATAAAGGACGAATTGAATAATCCGTCCTTTACAGCTTAACCTTTGTAATATGATTTATACAGTAGTCTTTATTTTCAGCTCATTCAACTGCTCATCAGCAATAGTTGAAGGCGAATCGATCATGATATCGCGGCCCGAGTTGTTTTTAGGGAACGCGATCACATCACGGATTGAATCCAGTCCGGCAAAGATGGAGCACAAACGGTCAAACCCGAAAGCGATGCCGCCATGCGGAGGAGCGCCATACTCAAAAGCATCCATCAGGAAGCCGAATTGTTTTTGTGCCTCTTCCTTGCTGAAGCCAAGATGTTTGAACATCAGGGCCTGCAATGCACGGTCGTGGATACGGATAGAACCGCCGCCTATTTCGGTACCGTTGATCACCAAATCGTATGCATTAGCACGCACATTTTTAGGATCGGTATCCAATAATGGAATATCTTCAGGTTTTGGCGAAGTGAACGGATGGTGCATAGCGTGGTAACGTCCGGTTTCTTCGTCCCACTCCAGTAATGGGAAGTCAAGCACCCAAAGTGTAGCAAACTCGTCTTTTTTACGAAGACCCAATTGGTTGCCCATTTCCAGGCGAAGCTCGTTCATTTGCTTGCGAACTTTGTCGGTTTGCCCGGCAAGAATCAGCATTAAGTCGCCTTGTTCTGCTTCAAATGCAGCCGCCCAGTTGGTCAGCTCATCTTCGCTGTAGAATTTATCTACTGATGATTTTAACGTACCATCGGTATTATAACGGCAATAAATCAAACCCGTAGCGCCAATTTGCGGGCGTTTAAGCCATTCAGTTAGCTCGTCTATTTGCTTACGGGTATAGCCAGCACAGCCTTTGGCGTTGATGCCAACAACCAATTCAGCGTTATCAAATATGCCGAAGCCCTTGCCTTTTACAATATCATTCAGCTCCACAAACTGCATTCCGAAACGGATATCCGGTTTGTCAGAACCATACAAACGCATTGCATCTGCATATTGCATGCGAGGGAATTTATCAAGGTTGATGTTCTTTACCGTTTTAAACAGGTGACGGGTCAACCCCTCAAAAATATGCAGGATGTCTTCCTGTGTGATGAACGATAACTCGCAGTCTATTTGGGTAAACTCAGGCTGACGGTCCGCTCGCAAGTCCTCGTCCCTGAAACATTTTACGATCTGGAAGTAACGGTCGAACCCGCTCACCATCAGCAATTGCTTAAATGTCTGCGGCGACTGCGGCAGGGCATAAAACTCGCCCGGGTTCATACGGCTTGGTACCACAAAGTCGCGCGCACCTTCTGGGGTTGATTTGATCAGTACCGGAGTTTCCACCTCGATAAAGTTCAATCCATCTAAATATCTACGTACTTCCTGTGCCATTTTGTGGCGGAGCACCATGTTATTGCGGATTGGGTTACGGCGCAAGTCAAGATAGCGGTATTTAGCACGTAGTTCCTCACCACCGTCGGTTTCATCCTCGATCTGGAACGGAGGAGTTTTGGCCTCATTTAATATTTGCAGTTCAACTACCTCTATCTCAATCTCACCGGTAGGTATCCTTGTGTTTTTGCTTGCGCGTTCAATCACTTTTCCATTTACCTGGATCACAAATTCACGGCCAAGCGAGCGGCTTTTATCGCGTAATGCTCCGTCACTATCTGCATTAAATACCAATTGTGTTAAACCATAACGGTCGCGCATATCAATAAAAGTTAGTGCGCCAAGATCGCGTGATTTTTGTACCCATCCGCATAAAGTAACCTGTTCACCTAAATGGCTGATATTTAATTCGCCGCAAGTATGTGTCCGTAGCATAACGTGTATTTATAAAAGTTTGCAAACTTAGGGTTTTAGTCCGAAAGTCCGAAAGACGGGAAGTCGGAAAGTGTAAAAGAAGTCCGTAAAAATGAAAAATAATCTAACGGGCTTTCGGACTTTTCCGACTTCCGGACAAAAAAGCGTATGTTTGCCTCATAATTCTCAAGGGGTGCCTTGCTTTGAGCGATCAAACTGAAAGACAGGCTGAGATCAAACCCATTGTTGTGAGTTGTGAATAGTGAATGGTGAATTAAGTTTTACAAAACTAATGACCATTGACTACTGACCAATGACCAACATACACCTGATCCGGGTAATGCCGGCGTAGGGAGAGGTAAAAGTTAAGTGTACTGCGCATTCCAACCCTGGTGTGCAGATGGTTTAACAAGTTTTATTTATTCACATTTTGAAAAATTTATTTGCGGCGTTATTCGCCCTGTTGTTGCCTGTCCTGGCAACGGCCCAGTTTTCCATTTCAGGAAAAATCACCGATCTGCAAACCGGAGCTACTTTGCCCGGAGCCACCATTTCCATTAATCCTGCATTAACTACCGTTTCAGATGCGCAGGGTGTTTACAAGTTCGGCAACGTTCCAAACGGCAACTATGTGCTTAAAGTTAGCTATATCGGGTATCAGACAGTCGAGAAGCAGATTGCATTAAGTGCCAATCTTACACTGAATATCACGTTAACTACCAGCAGCCAAATGACCGAAGAAGTTACGGTAAGCGCAACACGCGCGTCAAACAATTCCCCGACTGCCTTTACCAATCTGAACAAGAAGGATATCGAGAAAAACAACTCAGGCAGAGGCTTCGAGTATTTGCTGGAACAAACGCCATCAACCGTAGTTACATCAAATGCAGGTGCCGGGGTTGGTTATACCAGTATCCGCATACGAGGGTCAGACGCTACCCGGACAAATGTTACATTGAATGGCATACCACTGAATGATGCAGAAGATCAAGGTGTATACTTTGTCGATCTGCCTGATTTGGCATCGTCAGTTGATAATATACAAGTACAACGTGGTGTAGGCACATCTACCAACGGTGCAGGCGCATTCGGGGCCAGTATCAACATTCAGACCACAACCCGCCATGATACTGCTTATGCTGAACTGAATAATTCTGCCGGATCATATGGTACAATTAGAAATGCCGTTAATGTGGGCACAGGCTTGCTTGGCGGCCATTTCAGTTTTGACGGGCGCTTGTCGAGAATGAATTCAGATGGTTATATCGACAGGGCGTTTTCTCATCTTAAATCCTATTTCCTGAGTGGCGCCTATTACGGTAAGAATAGTGTTGTTCGCCTAAACGTCTTCTCAGGTTATGAGCAAACTTACCAGGCCTGGGATGGTGTAGCAGAAGATATTCTAAAGGCTGGAGACCGCAGATACAATGAACTGGGTGCCATTAACTCAAGCAATAGCTTTTATAAAAATCAAACCGATAACTACACCCAAAACTATTACCAGTTGCTTTACGACCAGCAGCTCGGCAGCAAGTTTTCATTTAGCGGAGCTTTGCACTATACCAAAGGCTCCGGTTATTACGAGGAATATAAAAATGCCGATTCGCTGAAAAATTATGGCATAACCCCGGTTACCATTGGCGGTACTACCATTGAGACTACCGACTTGGTGCGTCGTTTATGGCTGAATAACGATTTTTATGGGCTCACCTATAATTTAAATTACAAGCCTGACGACAAGTTAAAAATGACACTTGGCGGCGCTTATAATGAGTACAAAGGGGCACATTATAACAATCTTGAATGGACCCAGGAAAGCACCAACGTTCCGCCCGATTATGAATATGAGCGTGATAATGCTAAAAAAACCGACTTTAATATTTTTGGCCGTGCAGAGTATCATGTTGGCAAAGTGCTGTTTTATGGCGATCTTCAATACAGGCATATCTATTACTCTTTCTTAGGCTTTGATGCGACCTTGAACAGTGCGCAGCAATCAGTCCAGCTTAATTTCTTCAACCCGAAGGCGGGTATTACTTATGAAATCGATCAGCATAGTAACGTTTATGCCTCAATCGCAGTCGGGAACCACGAACCTAACCGCAGCGACTATACTGGCTCATCGCCACAAGACCGCCCTAAGCCGGAGAACCTGAAAGATCTGGAGATAGGATACCGCTACAGCGAGCCAACCTTCAGCGCCAGCATCAACGGTTTTTATATGCTTTATAAAAATCAACTGGTACTGACTGGTAAACTTGATACTGTTGGGGAAGCTATCCGCACCAATATAAAAGACAGCTACCGGGCAGGTATTGAAGCCAGCGCCAGAATAAAAATTGCTGAGCCCCTAAGCTGGTCGGTAAATGCGACCATAAGCACTAATAAGGTAAAGAATTTCCCGCAGTATCTTCAAAACGATGCCGGAACAATTGATCTTATACAGTACAAAAAGACTGATATCGCCTATTCACCTGATTTTGTAGGATCAAGCGTGATCAGCTACCGGCCCGTAAAAAACGCCGAGATCGCTTTTATCAGCAAATATGTAAGCAGGCAATACCTGGATAATACTTCAACGTTGAGCCGTTCATTAGATGCATACTTTGTAAACGATGTCCGCCTTAATTATAACTTCAGTATTAAAGGCATTAAGAATGTTGGCGTGGGATTGTTGATTAATAATATATTCAGCAAAAAATACGAGTCGGACGGCGCAACCTATCCTGATATAGAAGGCGGCAAGGTAGTGAACTATAATTACTTTTTCCCGCAAGCGCCGATCAACTTACTGGCTTCGCTGAATCTTAAATTTTAAGGTTATGCATCACTGGATAACACTTTTTGAAGAACAAATAAAGGAGACCACCTGGCTGCAGTGGGCAGCGGTTGTGCTTGGTGTAGCCGAAGTGTTGTTTGCCCGCGTGAACAATATCTGGTTGTATCCAACGGGTATTGCGGGTACAGTAATCTCCATTTACCTGTTACTGGCAGTACAATTATATGCCGAGTCTGCGCTCAATTTGTACTACCTGCTGATGAGTATTTATGGCTGGATCCATTGGATAAATAAGAGAAACGAACCACCGGTAAAAATTACCTGGTGCAAGGGTAGGGAATGGACAATCAGTCTCGCTATAACATTTGTTGGCTGGCTGGTATTGTATCTGCTGCTTAAAAACTTTACACCATCAAACGTTCCGGTTTGGGATGCATGGGTTTCATCAACTGCCTGGGCAGGGATGTGGCTGCTAGCTCGCCGAAAAATAGAGAATTGGATATTTTTAAACATCTCTAATCTGTTCGCAATCCCTTTATTGTTTTATAAGGGGCTGCCGATGTTCGCCGTCCTTACCTTGTTCCTGTTTATTGTTGCTTTTTGGGGATTCTTTGAATGGAAGGGCATCCTTAAGAAAGAGAAATCAACTTTATCTGTTAATCCGGTAATAGCAGCGTAAAATGGAAATCAAACACCCTTCATTTTATTTAGAGCCTGATTGGGTAAAGATTATCCGTGACAGAGCCTCCGAAGCAGAAAGCATGGCCATGCTCCATCCCGATCAATTAGCTATCATCTATGATCAAGCTTGGTTTAAGATATTAGTACCCGCCGTGTATTCAGGCCGTGAGCTATCTATTCCCGAACTTGTCCGTCTCGAAGAAAGTATCAGTTGGGCAGATGGCAGTGTGGGTTGGGTAGTTACGCTTTGCTGCGGTGCAGGTTGGTTCGGCGGTTTTTTACACCCAGACAAAGCTAAGGCTATTTTTAATAACCCGCTGGTTTGCTTGGCTGGAAGTGGCGCAGCAACCGGCACCGCCACTATCGCAGATAACGGCTATGTCATCAATGGCACCTGGAAATATGCCAGCGGTGCACATCACGCTACTCATTTTACAGCCAATTGCATCATCAAAAAAGGTAATGAAACCGTATTAGATAAAGGAGGCAATCCTTTAATTCTGCCCTTTATATTTGATTGTAAAGACGTAGAAGTTTTCCCCGCATGGAAATATGTAGGGATGATGGGTACAGGAAGTGATGCTTTTAGGATTACCAACCTTGCGGTACGTGCTGATTGTTGCTTTAAGATCGATCCTGAGGCGGCAGTTGGACAAGGCCCCTTATATCAATATCCATTCCTGCAATTGGCTGAGGCAACTTTAGCCGCTAATATTTCGGGCATCGCGATCCATTTTATGGATCTTTGTGCAGACGTCTTCAATAAGAAACAAGGTGAAGACAGGTATTCTGAAGCTCAAAAAGCACTCCTAAGCCAAATGCTGAAGCAATTGACTAATGATCTGGAAAGCATCCGCCGCGTGTTTTACGCAGCGGTGGACCGCTCATGGGCGATACTCCAAAATGGTGATAGCGATAACCAGGCGTGGCAAGATGTAAGTTCGACCAGCCGCAAACTGGCTAAAACAGCCCGTGAATGTGTGGATCAGCTCTATCCTTACTGTGGATTGCAGGCTGCTAATCCGGAATCTGAGATCAACAAAACCTGGCGGGACATCCATACAGCAAGCCAGCATTCACTGCTCACTTTTTCGGTTTCGTAGACAGAAATTTTAAGTTGTCGTAACGCAAATATCACATTGAATTTTAATTGCTTTGTTGATATTTGCGTTTTCATTAAACTGACCACAGATGAAGCTAAAACATCTATTTTTAATACCCCTGGCTGGTATCACGATTACCCTATCAGCACAAACTCACAAAAAGAAAGCAGCTACTGCCCCTGCAACTGCTGCTACCACATTACCTCGCCCAAAACTGGTAGTTGGTATAATGGTGGATCAAATGCGCTGGGACTACCTGTACCGTTATTATGACCGCTATCAAAGCAATGGCTTCAAGCGTTTGCTCGGTGAGGGCTTTAGCTGCGAAAACACCCTGATTGATTATATCCCAACGGTAACCGCCGCGGGACATACCTGCGTTTACACCGGATCGGTACCGGCTTTACATGGCATTGCCGGCAACGATTTTGTTATTCAGGCTACAGGGCAATCGGTTTATTGCACGCGTGATACTACCGTTAAGGCAGTAGGATGTCCTCCGGCTGTAGAAGGGCAAAATTCGCCGCGTAACCTGCTGACAACTACCGTTACAGATGAGCTTCGCCTTGCAACTAATTTCAGATCAAAAGTGATTGGTATTGCATTGAAAGACCGTGGTGGTATCCTGCCCGGCGGACACACTGCAAATGCTGCTTATTGGTTCGAGGATAAATCCGGCAACTGGATAACCAGCACTTATTACATGAATGTTCTGCCGCAATGGCTCAAAGACTTTAATGACCAGAAACTGCCTGAGACCTACTTAAAGCAGGATTGGATACCGGCCTATGCATTAGATTCATACGTTCAAAGTACAGCCGATATTAACCGTTATGAAGGTAAGTTTAAAGGCACCGATACGCCAAGCCTGCCGGTTAAAACATCAGCGTTGTACAAAAACAACCTAGGCTTAATCAGATCGACTCCTTATGGTAACACTTTGACATTGGATATGGCAATAGCAGCCATCAACGGCGAAAAATTGGGCCAGGGTGACGTAACCGACTTCCTGGCGGTGAGTTTCTCGTCTACTGATTATGTAGGGCATCAGTTTGGACCAAATTCTATTGAGATAGAAGATACTTACCTTAAACTAGACCGGGATTTTGCTTCTCTATTTACCTTTTTAGACGCAAAATTGGGTAAAGGTAATTACACTGTGTTCTTAACAGCCGACCATGGTGCAGCACATAATCCTAATTTCTTAAATGATCATAACATTCCTGCCGGGATGTGGAGCAGCAATACGGTAAGAGCCGAGCTAAATAAGTATCTATTGGATAAGTATAAAGTAGAAAACCTGGCCATTAGTTTTGGTAATTACCAGGTTAGCCTTAACAATGCTTCCATAAAATATGCAAGGCTTGATGAGGACGCAATCAAAAAGGATTGTATTGACTTTTTAAGTAAACAGGAGGGTGTAGCTTATGCCATCGATATGGCAAAAGCGCAAACTGCCAATATCCCTGATGAATTACGTACGCGTATCATTAACGGTTACAATGTGGAGCACAGCGGCGTTATACAGATCATTTTAAAACCGGGATGGTACGATGCTTACAGCAAAACCGGCACCACGCACGGCACCTGGAACCCTTACGATGCACATATTCCACTGGTATTTATGGGCTGGGGCATACCACATGGCCGTTTAAACCGCGAAACACATATGACTGATATTGCGGCTACTGTTGCTGCGCTGTTGCACATACAGGCGCCAAATGGATGCATTGGTAAGCCGATAGTGGAAGCATTAAAATAAACTCAAATCCCCCTCCAGGTCAGGAGAGGGATTTGAGTTTTATACTAACAGGTTGAATATTAATACCAAACTATTTACTTAATTTTCGGTTGAAAAGAAACTGGCCACCGATCACTGATTAATAAGTCACTGAACCCCATGTCCTCTCATCATATCGTCCGCGAAAAGCAGGAGCCTGCACTACTGGTGCTGGGATTGGACACGTTTCCAGCCGAGATGCTTGGACAATTGCTGGAATGGAACCCCACGGTTATCACCACAAGGGAGACTGCTCAACAGTTAATCGATTTCGGCATTAAGATCGACTGGATCATTACTGATAATCCACATGAGAATATTCAATCAAACGTAAAGTTTATGCCGGTAGGTAATGACACACCTGCTGAGGCAGCTTTAAAATACCTGGTTACGCATAATTATCCGGCAGTAAATGTCATTTGTGATGATCTGCAATTAAAAGATTACCTGTTTTTTGCAGACAAGATCAACCTGGTAATATTTCATAATGAACAGAAGATTTATCCCGTTCATTCCGGTTTTAGTAAGTGGAAACCTGCCGGCGATAAAATCGAAATATTGACCCATCCACATGAGGTCCGCTACAGTGGTTTGGAATCTTTGGGCAACCATCAATTTACCACCATGCATGATGGTTTTTTCAGTCTGCGGTTCGATGAGCCGCCTTTCCTGTTCATCGCTGAAAGAATTTAAAAAAATCAGCTTTGCTCTTCACCTATTTGTTAAAACAACACATTGTTTAACGTAAATTAAAAAGAATCCCAACTTGTTTATTATATTTACGTTTTACAAAAGGTCATGGTGTAAACCTCTTTTTTGTAAAAGGCAACTTTTTGCTGATTTTTTTAACTGACTCATTAAACCTTTAATAATTAACTTAGTCAAATAAAGTAACTAAGCCGAACCCCAGCGCAGTTATCAAAAGGATAATCATTCAAAATCATGAAAAAGACATATAAATATTTGTTTACCCTGGCTGTAAACGGCTTATTATGTTCGTTTATAGCACTCTCTGCTAATGCTCAGCATAGGAATAGCAGCAGCGGTAGCAGTTCATCCAGCGGAAGCTCATCAGGTGGAAGCTCACGCCCATCCACCAGCAGTTCGTCCGGTGGTGGAAGTCCAAGTTTCAGGCCTTCGTCAAGCAGCACACCAAGCAGTAGTTTTCATCCGTCAAACGGCGGCTTTGTACAGCGCCAATCAAATAATAATGGAGTTAACAGACCCGGTATTGGCAACGGCGGTTTTGTACAGCATCCGTCAGGTGTTGGGTATGCAAGACCGGGGGTCAATCCCAACAGCCGCATTGCCATAGCTCCGCAGCGTTTTACAAATCCGGGGTACGGTATTGCCTCTACACATCGGGTTGGTATTGTTAACCCTGGCGTAACAGCTTATGGAGGCTCCAGCACTGCACGCAGCTATGTGGGCACCCGTGGCTACATCGGTGAAGGTGGTCGTGCTTCGGTAGGTGTTGGCGGTCATGGTTTTTATGGCCCTTCTTATTGGAGAACACGTGGTTATTACCACTATTATCATGGCTATTATGGCACTTACTATGCTCCACGGTTAGGTTTCAGCATTGGATTTTTACCATATGGATATTATCCATTCTATTATGATGATGCTGAGTTTTTCTATAGCGGCGGTTTGTTCTATCAATATGATAACAACGAATACACCGTAGTTGAACCGCCGATTGGTGCTGAAGTAACCACCCTGCCATCAAATGCACAATCTATTGTAATCAACGGCGAGCAGTATTATGAAGCTAATGGGGTTTATTATCAACCCATTACCAAAGATGACGGCAGCATTAGCTACCAAATAGCTGGTAAAGACGGCGAGTTAAATACAAATAATCCAAACGGGGATATGGAACAGCAATTACCTCAGATTGGTGATATCGTTCTGTCACTACCTCCAAATTGCCGTAAGATCAGCCTGAATGGAGAAAAGTATTATGTATCTGAAGATGGTTACTACTACCAGGAAGCACGCGACAATAACAATAATAAAGTCTATAAAATTGTCGGCACACCAGACGACGGTCCTTCTGATCAGCAGTAATCCAACCAAATAATATTTAAAAAGGGATGAGAATGTTTTCATCCCTTTTTTGTGCTTGACCAATTCTTATTCGAATCGCAGGATCAGATTGGGATCTGGAATATTTTGCAGATAATTCTCTCTCTCTGAATAATAACCCACACCCGGATAATCCCCCCGTTTGCCTTCCATATCAAACATCAGCTGAAAATGCAGGTGAGGCGGCCAGTGCCCATTCACTTCCTGGTTGCCAAATACGGCTATTTGTTCGTCTTTGGCTATTGGTTTTCCAACGGTCAATTCAACAATGCTTTCACGGTTTAAGTGGCCATAAAGCGTATACAATGTTAGGCCGTCCAAATCATGTTGCAGAATGATGGTCGGACCATAGTCTCCAAAATTGTTATTGTTCTGAAAGCTGTGTACTATACCCTTTAGTGGTGCATAAACCGGCGTTCCTGCATCCGCCCAGATATCGACGCCTAAATGTAGCCGGCGGGGCTCGTCTTCTGTATTAAATAACTCACTGCGGGCATATAGCGTACGATGCTCCATATAACCACCGATACCGTAACGACAATTATTTTCCGATAATTTGGAATTTACCCAGGCACTAAATCTTTGTGTATCAAGAATATCCTCCGGACTTAATTCAGTATTGGACGCCGAGAAATCGAACTGAAAAAGGCGGTCTGTTTGAGGGTTGTAGTCGACTACTATGCCTACCCTTTCGGGGTACGATTGGATATAGTTTGATAATAGGGCGTGCTTATCCATTAAGCATTACTATTACTCTGTATCCGGCTGTCTTTCTTCCCTGCTTATTTTATCGAAGATCTTATCCATGCGCTCAACGTACTCACTGGTATCGTCGACAAAAAATTCCAGTTGAGGGATGATACGTGCCTGGTCTTTTATGCGGGCTCCCAGTTTATAGCGGATCTCTGAAGCATGCGCTTTAATAGTATTCAACGCCAGTTTGGTATCACTAATATTAAAAAAACTTAAAAAAACACGTGCGATCGCCAGATCGGGTGTCACCCTTACTTTGGTAATGGTGATCAATGTATTTGGCAAAAGGTTTAAGCCTTCACGCTGAAATATAGCTGCTAAATCCTGTTGTATTACTCCTGCAAATTTCTGCTGACGTTTCGATTCCATGTGTTTTAAGCTCTAAATTCTAAGTACTAAACTCTAAATCTCTAATTCTGTTTTACTCTCGCCAACTGCCTTTCGCCTTGCGTCAACCAAATTTACAATTCCTCTTTGATCTCTGCGAGTCTTTTAACACTTAATCGCGCACTAATCCCGGATGCTATTGCACCTATGGCGGCTACGGTTAAAAACACCAAAATAAAATCGGTGAATTTCATTGCAACCGGGTAGGCATCAATGGCGGTAAGGTTGTCACCAAATTTGATAAAACCAAACTGTTCCTGCAAAATACAGAAGATCAAACCTACTGCCATACCTGCAACGCAGCCAATAACAGATATCATCATCCCCTCGAAAAAGAAAATGCCCTGTATCAGTTTTTTATCGGCACCAAGACTTGTTAATATGGCAATATCCTTCTGCTTATCAATCACCAGCATGGTGAGTGAGCCAATAATGTTGAATATGGCAATGATCAGCACAAATACGAGGATCATAAAAATAAACCAGCGTTCGTAGTTCAAAGTCTTGTACAGATCGGCATTTTGTTCGTACCGGTTTCTGACGGTGAACTTTTCACCTATTTTATCTTTTATCTCGCTTTGTACTGATTGCAGATCGGTGCCGTTCTTATAGTTAAGGTCGATGTGCGAAACATTAGTGGGCTCATTGAGCAGGTCGCGCATAAAATCGATAGGCGTGATGATCAAACCGTTAAAATCCTGCTGAATATTGAATATGCCCGACGGGTAAATATATCGCACCTCAAAAGCGCTCAATGGGTCCGCCCCGCTGGATGCATTTCTGCGTGGCGAATAGATCTGTAGCGGCGAAAGCTGATCGTGAATATTGACAGACAATTTACCCTGCACTGTTGCACCTATCACAGCGTAATTGTGCCCATTATCCTTAAGCGTAAACGAGCCTTTTTCGACCGTACTATCCAGTTGCTTATTGTTCAGGAATTCATCGCTTACGCCCATTACCGTCCCTATGAACTGCCCGGTAGTTCCATAACGGATCAGCGCTTTTTCTTCAAGTACCTCGGTATAAGAGAACAGTTTGGCATCCTTATGCAAGGCATTAAAATAAGCTGTATTCGGGTTGAACGTCTTACCCTGTTTTGGTTCGATCTTTATTTCGGGCGTGAAATTGCTGTACAGGTTCAGGATCACCTTTTCAAAACCATTAAATACTGATAGAATGATCACCAAAGCGGCACTGCCAATAAATGCTCCCAACATAGATACTCCGGAGAGAATATTGATGGCATGCATCTTCTTCCTCGAAAAAAGGTACCGTTTTGCTATGTAGATCGAAATATTCACTTTTGGGTAGTACGGTGCAGGTTATACGTAGTGCGTTTTGTTAATTCATTATAATTGCGCATGCTATTTTACGTAAAACATATCATGTATAACGTAAAACCTACTAAAAAAATGGATTATGCTTTTTCTCAAATCCGATAGTAGTTTCAGGACCATGTCCCGGATAAACCACGCAATCATCAGGCAGGGTGAATAGTTTTTCTTCGATATTACTGATCAATTGGTCATAGTTTCCTCCCGGCAGATCGGTACGGCCTATGCTTCCCCTGAACAATACATCCCCTCCAATCAAGATATTGTCCGGTTCGTCATAGAAGCAAAGATGTGCAGGCGAATGACCCGGAGCGAATATCAATTGCAGCTCGGTATTACCAAAAGAAATGGTTCCGGTTTCGGGTAAGTAGTGGTCGGGCAACGGCGAGGGTTCATACCTGAAACCCATTTGCGGCGCGTAAGCCGGAACCGAAGCCAGCACATAAGATTCACCTTCGTGAAACTGGGGCTTTAATCCATACTGGTCGAATATGAATTTATTGCCCAACACATGATCGATATGACAATGGGTATTAAGCAGCAGAACGGGTTTCAGCTGGTTATCCCTTATAAAATTCACTACTATGTTCTGCTCAGAAGCAGTGTACATTCCCGGATCGATGATTGCACATTCGCGGGTTTCATCAAATAAAATATAAGTGTTCTCCTGGTAAGGATTATTGACGAATGATCGGATTTTGGACATTTTTATTTCGAATTACTTCCACCTAAACGTTTTGATCATGGTATCGATATCCTTCTTCACAAATTTCAGCACAGGTTGTATCGAATCCAGACGTGGGGTATTGTTGAAATAGAGCGCACCACGCATATAATTTTTTACGCTATCGGTAATAAAAAATTGTACTGACGATGCAGCATTGCCATCGATAGTATAGTAGATGCCATAAACCTTCCTTTCGGTATTGTGAATGATAGCCTGGTCGATTGAAGTGGCTTTTACCGAGTGTTTAAAAGCAAAATTCCGGGCATCCTCGGTCAGCTCGTCAAATACCTTTTTTGAGGTAATGCTCTCATAGCTCAGGTGAAGTGTACCGTTAAACTGCGGGAACTGCATATTGAGCAGGTATTTCATGTTAGACAGTTTCTTATCCTTTCTTTCCGGAGCAACATTAGTATCCTTTTCTATCGCCGCATATTTAGGGTAAATGAAGGTAAAAGGGTATCGACTGTTATATTGCTGGTATGCCTTCTCAGGAAAAACGATACGGAAATAGCCACGTGGTTTTGGTGAATAGTCATGGTTGCCGTTACAGGCTGCCATCAATAACAAAACAGGTAGAAACCATACTAATTTCTTCATGGATATATTTTTTTTGAATTCCATATCTCCCAGGATCTTTCAGCCTGCAATACTAACATTTCGTATCCATTTTTTGTAGTGGCGCCCATTTCGGCTCCCTTTTTCAAAAATAAGGTTTCTTCAGGATTGTAGATCAGATCGTAAAGCAAGTGATCATCTGTAATTGCTTCGTATCTTATAGGAGGGCACTCATCCACTTTAGGCGACATGCCGATAGGCGTTGTATTGATAATAAGTCTGTGCTGCTTGATATGATGCGGTTTTAAATCGCTGAACAAAATATGCCCGGGCGCAGGCTTCCGCGTAACCACTTTAAAATTGATACCCAGGTTATCTAATGCACATTTAACCGCTTTAGCGGCACCCCCGTCGCCCAAAACCAATGCCTCATCGTGGTGGCGCCTCAATAAAGGTTTTAACGAATGTTCAAATCCGTAGATATCGGTATTGAAGCCTTCCAACCTGAAATCGTGACCTTTTATACCCACTTCGCCAGTAAAAGCAGCGGTGACCGGACTCTCAGCTGTGATCCGGATACAATTGACTGCACCTGCTGTGCGGGCATCATGCTCAATCCAATCCAGATATTTAAGTACATTAATCTTATGCGGAACGGTAACATTCAGTCCAAGCAAATTTGGATGGCTTTGCAACAAAGCAGGCAACTCGCTAATATGTTCTATCGGAAAAAGATCGTATTTCGTTTCTGTTATTCCTTCCGCTTCGAACTTGGCAGTGAAGAATTTTTTTGAAAATGAGTGAGAAAGGGGGAAGCCGATAAGGCCGTACTGTTTCATTTTAAAATATGAGATTTGTGTATAGGAGTATGGGACCACATCATGCTGTAATATTAGTAAAATAATAAGAAAGGATTGGACTTTATTCCTAAGAGTCGGTTAAATTCACTACTCTCTGCTCGCCATTCATTGTACCCTGATCACTAATCTCCAATCTTTAAGCTCTATTTCCCAAATATTTAATAGTTTCGCGGCATGCTTACTGTTGAGAAGATCGGTGGCACCTCGATGAGTGCGCTTGCCGAAGTATTGAATAACATTATTTATTACGAGCGCCAGGGCGAAAGCCTGTATAACCGTGTGTTTGTGGTGTCGGCGTTCTCGGGCGTTACTAATTTGCTGCTCGAAAATAAGAAGACGAAAGAACCGGGTGTTTACCACCGTATTGCCAATAACGAGGATTTTCACGATCTATTGAACCAACTGGTTGCCCAACTAAAGGAGATCAACAAAAAATACGAAACGCTGGGTTTGGACGTTGCCGTTGCCGATGCTTTTATTGAGAAGCATGTGAAAAAGGCAGAGACGTATCTGGAGAATTTGGTAGATGTACTGGCGTCGGGCTATGTGAGCCGAGAGGGTATTTTGCAGGCAGCACGAGAGATCCTGGCGTCGATAGGCGAAACCCATTCGGCTTTTGATTTGTCAAACATACTGCAAAACAAGGGCGTAAATGCAAAGTTTATTGACCTGAGCGGATTTGACGATATGCGCCCTTTTACCATCGATCAGCGTATCCGAGACGTATTTTCGGGTATCGATCTGGCATCATGCATCTGCATTGTAACCGGATACGCCAAAGGTACCGAAGGTATTATGCGCGAGTTCGACCGCGGTTATTCGGAGGTGACCTTCAGTAAAATTGCACAGATATTGAAGCCTGAGGAGGCTATTATTCATAAGGAGTACCATCTTTCAACCGCCGATCCAGGTCTGGTTGGGGTGGACAATTGCAAGCCTGTAGGTTTTACCAATTACGACATAGCAGATCAGCTGGCCGATGTAGGTATGGAGGCGATTCATCCAAAAGCATCCAAGCCTTTGGAAATCAATGGGATCAACCTACGCATTAAAAATACATTCGAGCCGGCCCATCCGGGTACATTGATCACTCAAGATTATGTGTCGACCCTGAAGCGTGTAGAGGTGATAACGGGCTACGACAAGATGCTGATTATCGATGTATACGATCCGCTGATGGTAGGCAACGTGGGCAGCGACTTACAGATAATGCAGGTATTTTATGATAACCGTATCAGCTATACATTTAAGGCTACCAGCGCCAACAGTATTTCGATTGTGATATGGGAGAGCGACTTCTCGCAGAAGCTGATCGACGACCTGGAAGCCAAATTTGAGAAGATCACGGTGGAGAAGGCAGCCTTAGTATGCTTGCTGGGCACCAATATGGATCAGCCCGGATTACTGGCGCGCAGCACAGAGGCATTGGCAAAGGAAGACATCAACATTATCAGTGCCGGCATGGCCCTGCGCAAAGTGAACATTCAGTTCCTGATAGCACGCGAGCATTTTAAAACGGCCATTATTGCACTGAATAAGGCGGTGGGGCAGTAGTTCAGTGGGCAGTTAGAAGTTGGCAGGTTTTTTATAATTCTGTTATGCAAGCTGCCAACACAATTACAACACCTTATACAACACCCAATCCCCCGTCTCATAAACCTTTTGGAGGCTCAGGCGGCTGTCGGATTTTCTGATGGCAGGCAGGTAGCGGCTGTTAAGTTGGGTGTAGCCGGTAAGGATATTCTGATCCGTAGCTACAAGAATATAGTTTACGTAATGCTCCGGAGATTCGCTCGAGCTTAGGTACGATTCCTGGTAAGGCATGGTTAGGCGTCTCACATGATGCGTAAAGGCAACTACCTGGTAGGCAATGGCGTCATCCACCATAATCTGTGCGTTTGTTGGCAGGGAGTTGATATAATCCGCCATTTCCATATTATCGCTTTGCTGATCGACAGGCATAGGGTTGAATAATACCTTTACAAAATCCTGTTCCTCTACAAGGAAAGATTTTTTCAGGAAGAAATAACCGGTCACCAATTGGAACAACACCAGCAAACTCAGTAATATTTTCATTCTGATCTGATGTTTTGATTCATGCACTTTAAGCGTCACGCAAAGCATAGCCAATACCAGGAAGATCAGGAAATATTCCTGGGAAAGAAATATCTTGTCGTATTTGATCTGCAAAAACTCCACAAAGGCAAATGGTGCCGCTATAGTCAATATCTGATAAGAGCTTTTTCTAAAGAGATAAATCGCCAGTAATATCATCGGACAAAACAGAGCTATACTGGCAGTCACAATCGGCGATAACTGAGATGAGTGATAGTGCGCAAAACTGGTTGCCTGTTCAAAGTTGATCTTATCTGCCAATACGGTCCAGGTAGCGTATGGGCTTTCAATAAAATAGTTCAAGTCATTGGCGTGTGTCAGGTTCAACATTTTGTAGATCATGATCGACGCCAATGGCAGAATAAACAGGATGATATAAATAGCAAAGGTCTTGTTCACCAGTTTACGGCGTAACGCCGGACTATTGAAGCTTTGGTATAGTCGGAAAATGGTTTCTTTTTCGCCCAAATTAAGGCTCTGGGTAGCAATAAACAATACTAGTGGTATAAAAAACAGGTTGAGCCAGATAAACTTATAATCGCAAAATACCAGTATCACCAGACAAATACTCGCGATAGAAATATGGAAAGTAGTATTTGACGAGTAGAACCTGATGATATGAAAAAAGAATAAATAGAAGAACAGCAGTACCATGTAAATAGACTTACCTGAACAAGCGCTGTACAATAATCCCGGATGAAACAGGAATAGCACAATGAGCAGCAGCAGGTAAAAGTCGTCATTCGTACGTTTTATCAGCGTAGTGCACATCACATAAAAGAGTAACGCAGTACCTAATGCCGATGCTATTACAGGGGCCAGCTGCGAATTGATCCACGAGAAGCAAACCGTTCCGTAAAAAGGCAATATAGGCGTTGTGAGGCCCATTACCTTCAACCGGTTACCCAATCCTTCAAACAATATCTTGCTCTTTTCGATAAAGAAAAGCGATTCATGATTATAATAGCCCAGCCTGTTCAGGTAAATGCCCATAAACAAGTAGTACACCGCGATAAATACCGTGATCAGAATAAGATATAATTTTCTTCTGTTCCCCATTTAGTTGATTACGTTGGTGGCGCTATTAATTTTACTCAAACCATGAGTGGTTTTTTCCCAATAAAACGGCTTCACTATCAATTGATACAAACCCATGTATGCCGCTGCAGAGTGCATTAGCCAATAAACCGGGTTGGCAATGGAAAACAGGATCAGCTCGTAAAAACGGCGCTTAAATACTGCCATCATATTTACATAGATCATCAATATATTCCCTACCATCAGGTTGAATATGGACATGAACAATACCCAGTCTGGGAATAATGTCTTAATAGCTGCGAGGTTGAACACCACATAGGCTAAGAATATAAACAGTAGTATAGGATATACCAAAAAAGTGATCGGTGTAGCGCCAACAAAGAAATTGAACCCTATAAATCCCCTGAAACCAATTTTCTTGATCAGTTTTAGTGGATTACGCATATGCACCAGGTAGGTTTGCATATACCCCTTAATCCAGCGTGAACGCTGTCGGATCCAGTTAAATGGTTCGTTGTTGGCTTCCTCGTATGTGGTCGAGTTTACAATAGCTACTTTGTATCCTTTTGCATAGGCCCGCACACCCAAATCGGCATCCTCGGTCACATTAAACGGATCCCATGCGCCTAATTCGATCAGGTTTTCCATTTTAAAGTGATTACTGGTCCCGCCTAACGGAATAGGGATATCCAGTGTATCCAGTCCGGGCAGCATATAGTCAAACCAATAGGAATACTCAAGAGTAAACATTCTGGTCAGGAAGTTCTCGTTACGGTTAAAGTAATTTAATGCGCTTTGCACACAGATATAGTTATCCGGCAATTTATTAAACAGGGTAACTACCTTTTTAAGCTGGTCGGTATCCGGGATATCTTCTGCATCGTAAATAGTAAGGTATTTACCACGGGCAAAGTGCAAACCGTAGTTACATGCTTTGGGCTTGGTTTTGGGCATGTGAAACGGCACAACAATAACTTCGAAAATTGCGGGGAAGTCTAAACCGCGAACCGCATTCAATGTCAAATTATCATCCTCTTCAATCAGTAGTTTTATATCCAATTGCTCGCGCGGATAATCTAAACTTTGGAGGTTCCAGATCAGTTTTTTGATCAGCTTATCTTCTTTATAAACGGGTAACAGGATAGTGTAAACCGGGAGCTCTTCGTCTTTTATATTCCGCACTTCTTCGCGCCCGACGGCCTGAAACAATTCAAACCTTGAGCCAACCAGTGAAAGGAAAAGCTTAAAGATGATAGCAATGAGGAAGAACAAACTCATTGCCACATTCACTATAATAGTAACGCTCTTGAAGTTCAGCACCAAACCCGTAGCCAGCGCACCTATGATAAGGAAAATGAAAACCAATTGCCCGGTAGTAAAAGTTGTAAGGGCCGAGCTCTCTGCATCATGGTTTAATAATTCAAATACAGATGATTTAACATAGTCCTGTCCCAGCAACTTATGTATCATCCAGGTGATTTCCAGGTCGTCAGCTACGATTACCTGCGGCTCCATATTATAGGTCATTCTGATAAAATCGAGAAACAACTGATCAGTTGGATCAGCCATCAGGGTGACGACCCTTTTTTTCTCTATTCGTAGTGGTATGGCAAGGTGGGCGTCGGCAAATGAAAGCTCGATCTTATCCAATATCTCTTTATCAAATTTCTCTTGTCTAACGGGCTTAAAATCAAGCCCCGCATTGGCCATCGAACGCTCATAATTTTTGCGGGATATATAACCATGGGTAAGCGCTATTTTGATAAAGGATAGATCTGTTTTAGCAGAAAATTTTTCAATCTTTTCCCGATCACCTGGCGTAACAAAGCCATCATTAACCAAAAGTTCAGGAATTGATATCTTCATTTTATAGGTATAAAAGGTATTCGTTTTATTGAGTAACCTCAGATAGTATCGCTCTAAGGCTACTCAAATTAAATTCAGGCGCTCTTGTCTTATTTAAGCAACTCGCAATTATTCGTTAAACAACTCCTGCGATTTTTGAACTTTTGAGCGTACATATAGGAATGACATTAATATCAGCACAAGTATGCCGAGTAATATGTACAGGTTATAATTTTCCCAGAAACGTGTTAAGGCGCTCTTGGTATCTACATACTCCAGGTTCTCGCTTGATTTGTTGATATTGAATAAGTATTTATTACCGTTTACGTCAGCCACACACACATTGCTCGACAAGGTCGATAACTGTTCGGTGATCGATTTGGAAGCTGCTGTAAATGCATCCGCTTTTTCTTTACCAGTAGCAGTAAGCACCAGTACGGCATTATTGCTGCGACCGTAGAATATCTGTGCCAAACCGTTTGATACAGAGTCGGAGAGTGAGTAAACCGGTTTGTTGTTCTCGTTGTTGTAAAGGCGGAAGTCCTTTTGGAAACTGATCGGCGCATCAGGGAATTTGTCTAGCATCTGGTCGTGCTGAGATAAAAGGGCAACGATATTGTATTTCTTAAGATCGGCATCCTTCATATCATCCGAATAAACAAACTCAGGAAAATTATTTGAGTTGATATTGTTGTTCAATTCGTAAATAATCTCGCCCATTGCCGTAGCAGCATACTTAGCATATTCCTTGGTTACCACAATACGGGTAGTACCGGTATTGAACGCTTCGGGATACTGATAGAAACTCAAATCGTTGGTGATAAAAGGATTCTTTGATTCAAGGAATGATTTATCTACATCGATCTCGGCAAAGAAGTTAGTAAACGAGTTGATACAGTTGCCGCTGCTTGGATAGATCCTGAACTCAGCCTCTATGGTATTGTATTTATGGTGCTGATAACGGTTGATAGTTACTGATGTATTCAGTTTACCTGATGCATCCAGCCTCTCACTACTGATGAGGGCTCCGTTCAGATAAACATTAAAGTAACCACGGTCGCCAGGAGAAAGGCTGCTGTAGTTTGCCACAAAATGTATATCAACTTCCTTTGGGGTAAAGCTAAAATCGCTGTTTTTGAAGCTGTATACGTTGGTTAACGAACCAATACCCGACATGAAGTTTGGTGCACCACCAACCTGCCTTAAGGTCAGCTTCGAACGGTTTTCTTCAACAGTTTTGAAGTAGTTATTTTGAGCATTGTCGATCAGGATATACTGACCGAATGATGAATTCAGAATATTCATATTACCCAGTGCGGTAATGGTTTTTTCGTAACCATTATCATCAGCGCCGGTCACAAACAGCACTTCACCCGGCTCAGTAATCTTCGCATCAGATTTCGCAGTGTCTTTATAGGTTACCAATGCTTTGCTCAAGAATAATAAACCCTGGTTAGCTTTTGGTGTAACGGTGATCAATGATTTTTTACCGGCAGACAGGCTGCTCCAGTTACCTACTTCAATATAATTTTTAACCGTATCAGGAAGCTGATCAGCAGGATAAACCTTGATATCCTTGTTCATTGCTTTTTTAAGCCTTGAGTATGCCCATGCTACCGCCTTTAAGTCCTTCAGCGACGGATTCGGAGGGTAAACAATCGCTTTTTTTGATTCAAAGCAATTGCTCAGGTTTACATTTTTAAAGAAATTATCATTTGTTTTTATCAGTGATAAGTATGAATAGTTTTTCACCTTTACCCACATCGCCGGGTTATCAAGGTCTTTACACTTATCATCTGATACGGTGAGCAATGTTTTTACCTGTATCTTCAGGAACTTGTCCGATGAAAGATCTTCGGGGGTTAAGTTGATCGATATTTTTTGGATCGTGTCTTTGTTAAGACGGGCGCTATAGGCCGGACGATCGTTAATAACGATGTTCACAAAAGAATGATCTTTTATTAAAGCCTGGGAAGGCTCGATATATAATACCAGCTTGCTTCCCCTCATCTCAACAAGTGGGCTTACTTTTAAATAGAATGAACTCGCTCCGATCATTCCATATATTGACTCATCGTCATGTCCCATTGCCTTGAATGATACAATGCTTTGCGCTATTGATGCCGTACTTAACAGTAATGCAAGAGCTAAAAGGCTTAAAAATTTATTCATTTGTTCTAGTATTAATTGATCACGTTGAATTCTACTCTAAAATAATTTCCGTTTTCGTCGCTCCTGTAAGCCAGCTCGCCACCCATTTCCTGGGTCATCAGCTTAGCTATTGACAAACCCAGGCCTAAGCGACTTTCTACATTGCCGGATGCGTCGTTTAATGTTTTTAGTTTGTTAAACATCATATCCAGCTCTTCCTGGCCTATAGCAATCCCTTCATCCACAATTTCGAAGATGAATTTTTGACGCTGAAGGCTGGTAATTACCTTGATGCTATTATTTGTTTGGGAAAATTTAATGATGTTGGATAGTAAATTCTGGAATATCTGACCTGTAAATACGCGATCGAGTTTTACATTGAGGGGGAGTTTTAAGATGTTGTCGATCAGGTGAATATTTTTCATTTGGGCGGTTTCAACCAGGCCCCTGTATACATGCTGTACTTCTGTATTGATGTCGAATATTTCGAGGTTGAATTTCATTTCAGGCGCTTCGATTTCGCGTACATCCATCAATTTATTCAACATATACTGCATTTTTTCAGCCGATTCGCCTATGTAGCCTACAAACTCTTTCTGATCGGTGCTTAGCCTGTCTTCTTCCTCTTTCACCATGTTGTTACTCATAATGATTGAACCTATCAGGTTTTTAAGATCGTGACCCGCAATATTGATAAAGCTGTTTTTTTGCTCGTCGAGCTTGCGCAGTTTTTCATACTGCATATCGATAATGTTGTTTTTCTCAGATATATCCCTGTTCTGTTCTTTTAACTGCTCGTTTGATTTTTCAATCAGTATCTGGGAGCGTACTTCACGTAAAATTACTTTATAACGGGCATTAGGGATAAGGCAAGAGATAATGGCGACTATGAAAAAGTATTGCCCTCCGTTATTGATAAATATATCTGCACCATAATCGGCAAACAAATTAAAGAATAGTGTAAGCAACAATATGGCTACCAAAGTTTCAGCCACCGAGTTAATGGGCTCCCAGAATACCTGCAGGTTGAAGAATAAAATCACTACAGAGTACAAAAGAAAGTATACATTCAAATCCTGCGGGCTAACCAGTGTACACAATAGGGCAGAATTAGCCGAAAGCAGGAAAAAGGCCACGTGTAACAACAACCGGTAATTATTCCCTTTGCTTTGGTAAAAATTAAACAACATGTAAATTACCAGAACAATGATGAGGCGAACAATAAAAAACTGAAGCCAAAGGCCGGGAGTATAAATGAAATCAATTATGCTGAAAAGAGGGAAAAGGAATATAATGGACCAAATAACTATGTTAGTCTGATACCAGGCCTTTTTGGTTATCTCTTTTAATAATTCGTCTTTGTTGATCTGAACAAACATTATAATTAGTTTTCTTAATTTATAATAAGATTAAACCAGTTGTTAATTTAGTACGCTAATAAAATAAAATTAAGTGAAAATATTGCCGTATTCAACATTGTTTATTAACAGGCTGTTAGGAATGGTCTCACTTTTAACGTTATTCATAGCAATTGGTTGCGAGGCGCAGTCGTCTAATAATCAGTCCGCTGTATTTAAAAGAGCTCAATCTCTTGATAATGGTGTAAGCATTCCCTGGCTCGAGCAAACGTGGAACAAGAACATATTAGATAGCAACGTTATCTCAACATCCGATTTCCGTTTATTAAAACAACTAGGCTTCAAATGCATCAGGCTTCCTGTAGCCTTCAGATATTTCCAAACCAATAATTCCTTCGACCCAAAGCTATTTGAGCGTATTGATCAAATCATCAGGTTGTGCCATTTATACGGGTTCAAGGTAGTCATTTGTTACCATTCGGGGAATTTAGATGAAAACACCTATGCATCTGAAAGTCAAAGCATTATTTCTTTATGGAAAATGCTTGCAAAAAAATATTATCTGCAAAGTGCGGACGATCTCTTCTTTGAGTTGTATAATGAGCCGCCCCATATGAACCCTGATACATGGCAAAATGCAGCAAATGAGATTATTAAAGCCATAAGGAAAGTCGATGCGAAACGCACCTTAATAGTAGGCGCATCTAACTTCAACAGCATTTATGAATTGAGTCGCAGCACTCCGTTGAATGATGATAATATTATCTATACTTTCCATTTCTACGAACCATTCTTCTTTACTCACCAGGGAGCTGAATGGATAGGCGACCAGGTTGCTACTACCGGAGTACCATTCCCATACAATGCTGAAAATTTTCCGCCGCTAAACCCAAAGGCAAAAAATACCTGGGGCGAAACCAATTATTACCAGTACCGCACGGACGGCAATGAACAGTCAGTAAAAGATAAATTACAAATTGTAAAAAACTGGGGGCTAAAATATAACGTTCCTTTATTATGCGGAGAGTACGGTGTTTATAATAAATATGCCGATCCGGACAGCCGCTGCCGGTATATTAAAGCGGTAAGGCAAACTTTAAAAGTGTTGCACATACCCGGAATATTATGGGATTATAATAGTAATTTTTCCATTTTTAATGGTAAACCTTCCTTATCAGATCTGCCTGATTGTATGAAAGATGCATTAAATTACAACCGGAAAAACTAAAATAAATAGTTCACGCTTTACTTATTATAAATAGTTACCTTTGCAAACTATATTATAATCATGAAATTTTTTGAAGAGCAGCGCAGAGAAGTTATGAAGCATATTGAAAAATATATGCTCCAAAAAATTAACGAGTATCTGAAGCCCGTGGAAACTATCTGGCAACCGTCTGATTTTTTACCCGACTCAACCCGCGAAACCTTCTTTTCAGAAATCAAAGAGTTACAGGAAAGTGCTGCTGGTTTATCTTATGACCTGATTGCCGTTTTAATCGGCGATACGATTACCGAAGAAGCTTTGCCTACCTACGAATCATGGCTAACCATGGTTGAGGGTGTTTCAAAAGATGAAGAAGGCGGCTGGATGAAATGGACCCGCCATTGGACGTCAGAAGAAAATCGCCACGGCGACTTGTTAAATAAATATTTATACCTTTCGGGCCGGGTAAATATGCGCATGATGGAGGTATCTACCCAATACCTGATTGCCGATGGCTTTGACATCGGTACCGGCACCGACCCATACCGGAATTTTATTTACACATCGTTCCAGGAACTGGCAACCAATGTTTCGCACCGACGCGTGGCTTCACAGGCAAAAAAAGATGGTGATACACTGCTGTCAAAAATGTGCGGCGTTATTGCCGGTGACGAAGCACGTCATGCCAAAGCTTACAAATATTTTATCGAAAAAGTATTTGAGGTCGACCCAAGTGAAGCCATGATAGCTTTTGAGGATATGATGCGTAAAAAGATCGTGATGCCAGCCCATTTCCTGCGTGAAGTAGGCTTAAAAGTTGGCCAAACCTTTGGTCATTTCACCGATGCAGCCCAGCGTTTAGGTATTTATACCGCTATCGACTATGTAGATATCCTGAAAGAGTTGATTGAAGACTGGCACATCGAAAGCGTTAAGGATTTGAACGAAAGCGGTGAAAAAGCACGTGACTATATCGTAAATCTTCCTGCACGTTTACTGCGCGTAGCCGAAAGAATGAAGAACCCAATGCTGGAATATAAATTCAGCTGGATAAACGGGTAATCTTTTAAAGTCTTAAGTTCTGAGTTGCAAGCCTTAATGTCATTAGTCATTTTTGATCTTATTTTCTGACTTCGGGCCTCCGACCGCTGACTTCCGACTTCAAAATCATCCTTCCAAAATCAGGTCTGTCCCCGCTTTACCTGCAATTATTTTGAACAGGTCATTCAGGATGGATTCCACTGTTAATGAATTCACATCATCAACATAATGTTCGCTGCGAGTAATGTGCAGCTCATCCTGCTTTACTTCAATGTGATATAAAATATCTCCCGGATACAAATCGGGTTGAGTAATTTCAATCGCATTATCTGAACGCGTAACGGTAAAATTCAGTTCCGTTTTTCGTTGTTTGCGGAAAAGAGGGTTGAGTTGCTGCCGAATCAGTTCAAATAACTCATCGGTGTTAATTCTTTTATGCAGGGTGATGACTTTCATAGCTGCAGATGTTATATAAAATACCTACAATCCGTACTCTACTTTGTTTCTCTTTTACCTTTGATGGCAGCTGCCCCGAGCGTTTTTTTTGAAAATTATTCAGCTATCTTTAGGCATGAAAGTAAGGACCGCTATTGAGCAACTTATAATGATCATTCTGGGCATTCTATCTGCGGGAATGGGATTAAAAGGCTTTCTTCTTTCCAGCCATTTTATTGATGGAGGCGTAACAGGCATTTCTATGCTGGTAGCCGACATAACCAACTTGCCCATATCCATACTGATCTTTGTGATCAATATGCCTTTTATCTTTTTAGCCTACAGGCGGCTGGGGCTTTCTTTTGCAATTAAAAGCGCAGCAGCCATAGCAGGCCTTTCGCTTTGCCTGGCATTTTTGAATTATCCCGATGTAACACACGACAAACTACTTACTGCTGTGTTTGGCGGATTTTTCATTGGTGTCGGCATAGGATTTGCCATAAGAGGCGGCGCTGTGCTTGACGGAACAGAGATAGCAGCATTGTTGGTAAGTAAAAGGTTCCAATTGTTTAAGGTGAATGACATAATATTATTACTTAACGTGATCATCTTTTCAGCGGCGATGTTTTTCCTGGGTGTCGAGTCAGCACTGTATTCTATTCTTACTTATTTGTCGGCCTCTAAAATGATAGATTTTATTTTAAATGGTATCGAGCAGCATACTGGTATTACAGTGGTATCGGGTAAAGGAGAGGAAATCAGAAAGGCCATAACAGACATGGGACGCGGTGTAACGGTATATGAAGGAAAAAGTGGGTATGGAAAGGACGGGTATGTTAATGATACGCGGGACATCATTTTTACTGTTGCTACCCGGCTGGAAATACCATCGATAAAACAAAAGATACTGGATATTGATCCTTCGGCATTTATTGTCCAGCACAGTATTGATGACACAACAGGCGGATTGCTCAGAAGAAAGGGACATCACTAGTTTTGATGGTCTGCTGACAGTTTGCTGGTACCGATAATATAAATTTACCTTCGTTAAAACAGTAGCATCAAATGAATTATAAATTATTAGGCCGTTCGGGTCTTAAAGTTTCGGAATTATGTCTGGGCACCATGGGCTTCGGTACCGAAAACGGCTGGGGCGCGGATAAAGAAGACAGCTTTGCTATTATGGACGCCTATGCAGAAGCGGGTGGCAATTTTTTGGACACGGCTAATATGTACAAACTTGGCACCAGCGAAAACATCATTGGTGAATATCTGTCTAATCATGACCGTGACTATTTTGTAGTGGCTACCAAATATTCACTAAAGGATAATACCACCAATCCCAACGCATCAGGCAACAACCGTAAAAATATGATGCGCAGCGTAGAAGAAAGCCTGAAACGTTTGAAAACTGATTTTATCGACCTGCTTTACCTGCATATCTGGGATGACCTGACCCCGATTGACGAAGTATTGCGCGGTATGGATGATTTAGTTAGGCAGGGTAAAGTAAACTATGTAGCGATAAGCGATACACCAGCCTGGATAGTATCAAAAGGAAATACTTTAGCCGAATTGATGGGCTGGAGCCAGTTTGTAGCCCTGCAGGTTGAATATAGCCTGATTGCCCGCACGCCGGAACGCGAACTGATCCCAATGGCAAAACATTACGGAATGACCGTTACTCCATGGGCACCTCTGGGTGGTGGTGTATTGACTGGAAAATATATCCGCGGAGAGCAGGGCCGCATTAAACCCGAAAGTAAGCGGCGTAACGATAATGCCATGGAAATCGCAAAAGCAGTGGTATCGGTTGCCGATGAATTAGGTGTATCGCCAGGCAATGTTGCCTTGAAATGGACCATGCAACAGGGTTTCCATTGTATTCCAATTGTGGGAGCCACTAAACTATCTCAATTAGAAGACAACCTGAAAACCGTTGAAGTTTCCTTAAGCGAAAAGCATATCAAACGACTCAACGATGCGAGCTCTATTGAATTAGGCTTTCCGGGAGAGTTTTTTAGAGAGGATGCTGTGAAGATGAACACATTCGGCGGATTTTATGATAGGGTAGAGAAGAGGGGATAAAACATATTTGCTGCTTCAGCTAGCATTACACCGCTCAATTGCCGCGGACAGAACATTATGTAGACCGATGAATAATGAAGAGCCCCTCCTGTATCAACAGAAGAGGCCCTTTTATGTAATGATAAATTATTTCGCTGCTTCTTTCGATGCTTCTATAAAAGGAGTTTCATCATAATAAGAAATCTCCCTGGCTATTTTCCCATCTTTATTAAATTCATCAAATTGAACCATATAAACCTTAGCCGTTTTCTTAGTCTTTTTATTGACCGCACTTATTGTCCACCATGACTGCACGGTAAACGGATCTTTATCATATTGCAACCCATCAGGATAACCCTGCTTGGTGACCGTAATTTGTTCCCATCCATTGTAAACATCCACCCAACCCTTTTTTGCGGCTTCCAGATTGACCGGTTTGGCACTCGAAGGGTCATAAAACTTAACCGTATCTGAATACAGTTTTGCCATGCCGTCCCAATCTTGTTTCAAAAAAGAAGCCATAGAATTATTTACAACAGTGATGTAGGGGTGCTCTTTGAAAATAGTCCCGTTTTTTTGGGAGTCCTGAGCGAAAACGTTGCAAGTGAGCAGCGTAAATACTGCGATCAATAGTTTTTTCATAACGTTTAAAGTTTAATTGGTGAAGAGAAAGAATGTGTATTACAATATATGAAATTTATATCATTATCATATATTTAATATGTTCTTTTTGAGAAAGTTACAGTATTTAACTACAATATTTACAGCGGTGAAATTTTTGTAATACAAACGATATTATTAAATCAATAATATGACTGAAAAACTTACTCGCCGATATAAGGGTCTTTAATTTTCTGATTGGAATAGGTAATATTTGTAAAAATTACCTTGCAATTTTTACCCGTTGGCGACTGTGCCAGAAATCCCAATTTAATAGGTTTTGATGTATTAAACTGCAGGTGCCTGATCAGGAACCATTTCTTACCTTCGACGGAATAATAAAGCGTGATCACATTATCTGCTTTGGCAATTTTATAGAATACCTGGTTGCCATCAAGAGCTACCGAATTGCAGTCATCCGAAATATCTTTGGTCACTACGCTCACTACCCGGTGCATGCCAGTATAGTCCTTTTCGAAGCAAAATTTTATCCAGTTCAGTTTATCAGCTTCTAGCATAATAGCACCGCCGTCCCATTTATTAATGAAATCGTGATGTATCTCTGCTGTCAGTACAAAGTTTGGGTCAGCTGTAAATGATAACCTGGGAGCGTTATCCGTATTGTAAGTCACATTGGGGTCGCGGAACATATCGGTCTTCTCACCTGCTTCAATAAAAATGCTTTCCGGGTTTATTTTATAGCTGATAGGTTTGTTTATCCATGATAGTGGATGCGGGATCTTTGAAAATTTAAGCGGTTGCGCTTGTGAAGTGATATTGACAACCGACGCCAATAAAATAACAGTGATGATTTTAGCGAGTTGATTTTCCATAATATCAAAATATAATCAATCAAACCTTCTCAAATATTGTGGCGTAACCAGGTCTCCATACCATATATTGGTGATCTTATCCATAGTAAACCAGCATTGCCCCTGGTCATATTGCAGCACCTGCAGATTCTGCGCGGGCATGAAGCTTTGCGCCAGCAGGAACTGCTTTTTATGCTGACTGTTCTCAACCACATCCATTACAATAAAACAGTGCCCAGGCGAGCCCCCATGTATAAACACATCTCCGGCTTTTAAATCATCTGGATCGGCTACTTGGTGTAACTCCTTTTCCAATGACAAAGTCCCGGCATAAGAAAACACCAGTTCCATATACCGCATAAAGGTCGGATAGCTATAATCCTTTTTAGCTTGAAGAGCCCAATGGTCATTATGATAACGGTATCCATTTGCGTAATGCATATAATCGCACTTAAAACCGCTCACAAAATTAAAGCTGATCTCATTGTACCTTTTTGCCTGGTATAAATACTCGCCACGAAGCCGCATCACCACGTCCGCACATTGCTGTAAGTCTTGCTTTCCCACACTAATGTCTACCACAGCTGCAGTTTCAATATCTGTGTGTGCTATAGCACCGCTGTAGGTTTTGGTGTGAGTGCCTGCAGGTTTAAGTGGAAGCATTTGCAGCCATGCGGCAAAGCTGCCGGGTACTACTTTTTGCTGGGTGTACCTGTCAGGTGTCTTAAAACGGGCTAATACATTATCCACAGGGGTGAATGACGAGAACAGACCAAGGGCTAGGACGACTAAAATAAGTCTCATGATTTGAGGTTTGATATACTAATTTATCAATTCCGGGCGGTATTCAAAATGCATCGTATCAAAATGATACCACTTGCCACCCCATATAAATCCGTACTTCTCAAATATATCCACGATGGTTTGTGGTATCCTGTTTTTATATAAGAAAGTAGCATCCTCATTCGTGCATTTACAGGCCCATTGCCAGTAATCGGAATATGTCGTATTAATGTCGATAGTCATCCCAAAGCTATGCATGCTGTGCCTGTTGGTTCCAGCAATATTCCGCCAGGCAAAGGTACCCCCAATGTTCATCAGATATTTTTTCAGTTCCGGATGTACATCCAGTTCTTTTGATATTTGTACTAAGTTTTTGTCAATGCCATTGACAGTCGTCACTTTTATCTTTTGTCCTACCAATTTAGGGCACCATGTAATTTCGGTTAAATGTTGACTTACTTGCTTTGCGGTCGAACCATAAATCTTCATAAAAAAAGCCTCATTCCTGACCCTGCCCGGATCAAAATTCTTACCAGGTGGCGAATTTAATTTTCCAGTTGAATATGGCTGCCCGAACATATCTTTCAGGTCAGGCTTTTCAAGCAGGTCTTTAAATGATTTATTCTTTAAGCCATCATTCCAAAGCAACTGCGTGCCATCTTTAAACAGCAAATGGTTGTTTGAGAAGCCAGAGACCCAATTACCATAGTATTTGATCAGTTTTTTTGCAGCAGGAGGTATGGAGTCCTGCGCGGATGCACATAGAAAAGGAAAAAGAAAAATTAAGCCGAATGATATTCTTCTCATGGTAGAGAATAAAATTAGGTTTTTTGCATCAGTATGATGTACTTAATCTAAGTATCATTTTATTTCGATATATTTTGCTTTCTACGCCGATTGATTAATTTTAATCGATGGCGCATAACGACCTGCAAATTGAACATTACTCAGCATCAGAACAACTTAAGCCTTATGTGAAAACGTTCTTGTTTATAAACAGTATCGATGGAGCTGATAACAGGCTACTACCCGATACATCCATTGTTCTCGCCTTCCGAATTAAAGGCAATATCATTGATCAGTCGCAGGATGAGGCCCGAAATTTGCCCCAGTCAGTTATTACGGGTTTGCGCAAATCGCCGCGATTTCTGTCCTATGCCGTATCAACAGCCTGTCTGCTGGTAATTTTTAAAGAAGGTGGCGCAGCAGCCATCTTTAAAGAACCGCTGCACGAGCTTTTCAGTAGAAGCATGTCATTAAATGAGATCATCCCGGTAAGTCAATTAGAACTAGTAGAAGAGCAATTAATCGAGGCGGAAGATAATAAACAAAGGGTGGGTATTGTTGAGCGTTTTCTGCTTTTGCGATTAGACGAGCGACGTGCAGACCAGATGGTTGTCCGGGCTATACAAAAAATAAAACAGACAAGCGGCACTATCAAAGTAAGCGCCCTGGCCAGCGACATGGCGATTAGCCTTGATCCATTCGAGAAACGTTTCAGAAAAGTAACCGGGATATCGCCTAAACAATTTGCCGTTACGGTGAGGTTCAGAAACCTGATCAATCAATTTTCTGCAACCGAAAGCTTAACCGAACTGGCACTTACAGCCGGGTATTTTGACCAGGCACATTTTATTAAAGACTTTCGCACGTTCACGGGCATGTCGCCACGGGAATTTTTCAAAACGGAAGCCTGGTGGTAAAACAAAAACCCCGTCAGTATTCACCGACGGGGCCTTCTTATCTTGAAAGAAGATCGATTATTCCTGTTCTTCTTCTTTAGGCTTTTTGTTTTCGCCTTTTTTTGTTTTGTCAACCACTTTGATCTGATCTGCTTCCTTATCGTAATCCACTTCCATGGTATCACCCTCAACTAGTTCGCCTTTCAGTATTTCTTCGGCAATTGGATCTTCCAGATATTTCTGGATAGCGCGTTTCAACGGACGGGCACCGAACTGTGAGTCGAAGCCTTTGTCGGCGATGAACTCTTTTGCATTGTCTGTAAGTGCAATCTTGTAACCAAGCGTATTTACACGGCCAAACAATGAAGCCAGCTCGATATCGATGATCTTGAAGATCTCTTCTTTGCCCAGCGAGTTGAACACGATCACGTCATCAATACGATTCAGGAACTCCGGTGCGAAAGCACGTTTCAAAGCGTTTTCAATGACGCCTCTTGAGTGCGCATCAGCCTGATTAGTTTTGGCTGCTGTGTTGAAACCAACACCCTGACCGAAATCTTTCAACTGGCGTGCGCCGATATTAGAGGTCATGATGATAATTGTGTTTCTGAAATCTACCTTGCGGCCCAATGAGTCGGTTAGCTGACCTTCGTCCAATACCTGTAACAGGATATTGAATACGTCGGGGTGAGCTTTTTCGATCTCGTCCAGCAGGATAACTGCATATGGCTTACGACGAACTTTTTCAGTCAGCTGTCCGCCTTCTTCGTATCCAACATAACCCGGAGGCGCACCAACCAGTCTTGATACAGCGAATTTTTCCATGTATTCGCTCATATCGATCTGTATCAGGGCATCCTCGGTGTCAAACATAAAACGTGCAAGCTCTTTTGCCAGTTCGGTTTTACCTACACCTGTAGGACCAAGGAATATAAATGAACCAATAGGTTTCTTAGGGTCTTTTAATCCGGCACGTGTACGTTGTATTGCACGTGTCAGTTTTTTGATCGCTTCTTCCTGTCCAATGATCTTGCTTGAGATAGTTTCAGCCATTTGGAGCAGTTTCTGGCTGTCGGCCTGTCCTACTCTCTGAACCGGTATACCGGTCATCATAGCTACTACTTCGGCAACGTTTTCTTCAGTTACGGTATAGCGTTTTGATTTGGTCTCAGCTTCCCAAACTGCTTTAGCCTGTTCCAGTTCTTCCAGCAAGTGTTTTTCGGTATCGCGTAGTTTTGCGGCTTCCTCATATTTCTGGCTTCGAACAACTTTGTTCTTTTCAATTTTGATCTGCTCGATCTTGGCCTCCACATCCAGGATGTTCTGTGGAACATGGATATTGGTCAGGTGCACACGTGAACCTGATTCGTCCAGTGCATCAATAGCTTTGTCTGGTAAGAACCTGTCGGTAATATACCTTGCAGTTAAACTAACGCAAGCGTTAATTGCTTCAGGAGTATAAGTTACGCCATGGTGCTCTTCGTATTTATCTTTAATGCGGGTCAATATCTCGATGGTTTCATCCGGAGTAGCCGGCTCAACCATTACCTTCTGGAAACGACGGTCCAAAGCACCATCCTTCTCAATATACTGACGATATTCGTCTAAGGTAGTAGCGCCGATACATTGAATTTCGCCCCTTGCCAAAGCAGGTTTGAACATATTTGACGCATCGAGTGAACCTGAAGCACCACCAGCACCAACAATAGTATGTATCTCGTCGATAAATAAAATTACGTCAGGTGATTTTTCCAGTTCGTTCATTACCGCCTTCATGCGCTCTTCAAACTGGCCGCGGTATTTTGTACCGGCAACCAAGGAAGCCAAATCAAGGGTAACTACACGTTTGTTAAACAATACGCGTGATACCTTACGCTGAACGATACGCAGTGCGAGTCCTTCAGCGATAGCTGATTTACCAACACCGGGCTCACCGATCAGGATCGGGTTGTTCTTTTTACGGCGTGATAATATCTGCGATACGCGTTCGATCTCTTTCTCACGACCAACGATAGGATCCAAACGGCCATCTTCGGCAGCTTTGGTCAGGTCGCGACCGAAATTATCGAGTACAGGTGTTTTCGATTTAATATCAGATACTTTTTTAGGCTGACTGAAAGAATCTTCTTCCTTGAAATCATCCTCGCCACCGGTTGGTGAGCCAGGCATTTCGTCGGTCACATCATTTTTGTGGGATTCTACTTCACCCTTAAATATTTCGTAGTTAACATTAAACTGCAATAAGATCTGCGATGCTATATTATCCTCGTCGCGCAGAATAGATAACAAGAGGTGTTCGGTACCGATTACATCGCTCTTAAATATCTTGGCTTCCAGGTAAGTGATCTTTAATACTTTTTCCGCTTGTTTAGTCAGCGGAATACTTCCAATGTGGACATTGGTTCCGATGGTGCCCTTAACGGCATCTTCAACGGCACGACGTAGTTTGGCGGTATCAACATTCAATCCTTTCAGCAATTTAATTGCAATACCGTCGCCGTCGCGAATTAGCCCAAGCAAAAGATGTTCGGTACCAATATAGTCGTGTCCAAGGCGTAAAGCCTCTTCCCTGCTATATTGAATAACATCCTTAACCCGCGGCGAAAATTTAGCTTCCATATAATACCTTTCCAAAATTATGTACGTCCTAATTTAACAATTAGTTTGCTTGAACATTAAGACGTCTGTTTTATTCTACATTTTATGACAACAATATTGCCAATAATCATTTTGCTTTAAAAACAGACACTATTATGATTCGCAATCTATCAAAGAAAACTTTTATTACAAGTATATTTTGATAAAAAACTGTTATAACAGCCATTAATCATCGTATTCCTGCACCTTAACTTATTGACAATGAAATCACCAAAAAGTTTAACTTTTCAAATCCACCTTTAGTATAAAGAACAGCTAAAAACAAGAAATTTCGTCACACAATGTCTGCCATTTAGGCATCCATCTATTTTCACTATCCCAATCTTGTATTTTCTTTATACGTGCCCTATTCAAAAATGATCTTTATTTTATCAAATATCTTCACCTATTTTTCAAGTTTTCCACAAGAATATAGCTTTAAACCTATTCAATGGCCTATCCCGTCAAATCAAACTCAAAAACCGAGGCTTTATTACATAGACGATAACCAGGTTTAGAATGTTACATTCCTGCAGTTGATTAAGTTGAGTGAGAGAGAGGTTGATTAAATTCTGAAAAGATAACTCAATCAATTTATTCAACTGAATCAACCTAATCAACAAATTGCTAAATCCACTACAAATGAATTGCTATTATATCAAATTTAAGCATATTTGTGACCCCGAAGAAATTTAATTAATGATTTAGTGAATTATTAGATGGCTGAATATCTTTTCACATTTGATAACCACTTTAAAATCACTAATTCACTAACTCAATCATTCACAAATTAAAAATATGGCAGACGAAAAGATCATTTTTTCAATGGCCGGAGTGAGCAAGATATATCCTCCGCAAAAACAGGTTTTAAAGAATATCTATTTATCATTTTTTTATGGTGCCAAGATCGGCGTGATCGGTCTAAACGGTTCTGGTAAATCTTCTTTGTTAAAGATTATAGCCGGGCTGGATAAATCATTCCAGGGCGAAGTGGTGTTTTCGCCGGGATATACGGTAGGTTATTTGGCCCAGGAACCGGAGCTTGATCCGAATAAAACGGTTAGAGAAGTCGTAGAAGAAGGCGTGGCTGAGATCACCGCTATATTAAAAGAATACGAAGACATCAATGAAAAATTTGGTCTGGAAGAAGTTTACAGCGATCCGGATGCAATGGATAAGCTGATGGCTCGCCAGGGTGAATTGCAGGATAAGATCGACGCCGTGAATGCCTGGGAATTGGACTCTAAGCTCGAAAGGGCAATGGACGCGCTGCGTTGTCCGGAGCCGGATACCAAAATAGCCGTACTATCAGGTGGCGAGCGCCGCCGTGTGGCCATGTGCCGACTGCTTTTGCAGGAGCCCGATGTGTTGTTATTAGATGAGCCAACCAACCACCTGGATGCCGAGTCAATAGACTGGCTGGAGCAGCACTTAAAACAATATAAAGGAACCGTTATAGCCGTAACGCACGACCGTTATTTCTTGGACAACGTTGCCGGATGGATTTTAGAGCTTGATCGCGGTGAAGGTATTCCGTGGAAAGGCAATTATTCATCATGGCTGGATCAGAAGGCGAAACGTCTGGCCCAGGAAGAAAAGACGGAGAGCAAACGCCAGAAAACTTTGGAGCGCGAGCTGGAATGGGTACGGATGGCGCCAAAAGCACGTCAGGCTAAAGGCAAGGCGCGTTTATCAAACTATGAGAAACTGGCTTCTGAAGAAACTAAGGAACGCGAAGAAAAACTGGAGTTATTTATTCCACCCGGACCACGTTTGGGTAATGTGGTAATAGAGGCCAACGGCGTCAGCAAGGCGTACGGTGATAGGGTGTTGTTCGAAAACCTGAGTTTCTCGCTGCCGCCTGCGGGTATCGTAGGTATCATTGGGCCAAACGGTGCAGGTAAAACAACTTTGTTCCGATTGATCACAGGCCAGGAAAAACCGGATGCGGGTACTTTCCGTGTTGGAGAAACGGTTGCACTTGGTTATGTTGACCAATTGCATGATGACCTTGACCAGAATAAATCCGTTTGGGAAAACATTACCGGCGGGTTGGATAACATCCTTGTAGGTAATAAACCGCTCAACTCAAGGGCTTATGTATCCAAATTCAATTTTAACGGTGCCGATCAGCAGAAAAAAGTTGGCATACTGTCTGGTGGCGAACGCAACCGTGTACACCTGGCTATCACACTGAAAAAAGGGTCAAATGTATTATTGCTCGATGAGCCGACCAACGATATAGACGTGAACACCTTACGTTCTCTGGAAGAAGCCCTGGAAAATTTTGGCGGCTGCGCCGTGATCATCAGCCACGACCGATGGTTCCTGGATCGTGTTTGTACACACATCCTGGCATTTGAAGGAAACTCGCAGGTTTACTTCTTTGAAGGTGATTATACCGCATACGAAGAAAACCGCAAAAAACGAGTGGGAGATGTGACGCCGCATAGGATAAAATATAAGAAGTTGGTGGGTTGATGTGCAGATGTGTAAATAATAAGATCATCTTGAAGGTTTGACAACTTTTGGAAAGTTGTCAAACCTTCATTGAAATAACCTAACCTTACCACAAAAAATCATGAATCTGTCGGAAAGAAACATTGACATCGAAATAACTGATGATCTAATAAAATGCAACCAGGAAGATCCATTCGGTTGGTCAGAATGGAATATTAGGCTGTTAGAAGACAGACTAATATTCAGCAAAAAACGTAAAGAAACCGTTTTCTTAATTTACGATGTAAAGGAATTTGAATTCGAAATGGAAGGCGGCGACACCCGAAAATTTCCACACACTCACGACAGGGCCGTTGCTTATGTAGTGCTTAAAAGCGATCCGGACCCTCAGGATTTTTTTTCGTTTAATGCATGGCAGGAAGAGTATGCGCTTTCGAGCAAAACCAAAACGTATGAGTTTTGCAATGAGATCATGAAATTCATCAGTTCGAAATATAGTATCCCCTATTCCTATAAAATCTCAATTGAGACAAAAAAGAAAAATAATCGGCTTGGGTTAATTATAGTAATTATCATTCTTCAGGTATTAGCAATGATGCTTGTCGTTTATACTCATAGAAAATAATCTCCTCAAATACCCCAGAGTTTAATTTAAAGGTTATAAGAAAAGCTACCTGTTCGGGTGGCTTTTCTTATTTAATATCATCTATAGCCAAAGTCAGCATGTATTTAATCTTACAGAAATAACCTATATTTGAATAACAACCTGTTGATAATTAGCAGACTGTTAACAAATAAATGACAACCGCTTAACGTTTATATGAGAGCTTATCGCTTATTTTTATAGACCTGAAACACAGGTCAGTTAAAATTAACCTAAAAAAATTTTATGACCTGGAGAAAATTTAGCGGCGAAATCATTCATTCGCCAATCCTCGAAGAAGTAGAACTAGCCATTGAACGAGAGAGTCTGCTGGGTAACAAACTGAAGGTTTGCATTGGTACCGACTCGCAGGTAAAAGGCAATGTCACCGATTTTGCAACTGTAATCGTATTCCTTCGCGAAGGCCGCGGCGGCTTTATGTTCATCCACCAGGAACGTACCGGGCAAAAGATGAGCATCAAAGAGCGTATGCTTAGCGAGGTACAAAAATCCATCGACATTGCTTATAAACTGTGCGACTTGCTGGATCTGTATGATGTTGACCTGGAAGTTCATGCTGACATCAATACCAACCCAATGTTCAAATCAAACCAGGCTTTGCACGAAGCTATGGGTTACATTCTGAGCATGGGTTTTGTATTCAAGGCAAAACCTGAAGCCTTTGCCAGCTCGTACTGTGCCAATAAAATAGTGCAGTAAGGCCGGTAAAATAGTTGCATTTGGCGGCGCATTTATATCTTTGAAGATATAAATACAGATACCATGTCGCCATTAATTGAGATTGAAGAACTAAGGTCTGAAAAAGGCCCTATCATACTTATCGACGCTCGTGCCGGGGCTGATGCCCGTCAGCGTTATGATGCAGGTCACCTGGAAGGCGCACAATTTGCCGACCTTGATAAAGATCTCGCCCTCCTGCCACAAGACGCCGCCAACGGCGGACGCCACCCTTTGCCTCCTATTGAAAACTTTGCTAAAAAATTAGGCGGGTGGGGAATAACACCCGATAGCCATGTTGTAGTTTATGACGATAAAGCTGCTGCTTTTGGCGGTGCGAGGCTTTGGTGGATGCTGCGTGCCATTGGCCATAAAAAAGTGCAGGTATTGAATGGTGGTTTAAAAGCGGCTGTTGATGCGGGCTTGCCTTTGAGCACCGAGCCTTATGCAATATCCGCTGTTGCTCCGTACCCGGTACCAGCAAATTTTGCGGGGACAGTAGATATCGAAGAAACCGGTAAGGCTGCAAAAGAGCGCCACAAAATGGTGATTGACGTGCGGGAAACACCGCGTTACCTGGGACAAATGGAACCTATCGACCTGATCGCGGGGCATATTCCGGGAGCGGAGAATTTGCCTTATACGCTTAACCTGGATGAGAAGGGAAAATACAAGTCGCCGGAAGAATTAGAGGCCGCCTATACGAAATTATTGGGTGATGTTAAACCGGATGATGTGATCGTTCATTGTGGTTCGGGAGTTACTGCCTGTCATACCTTATTGGGGATGGAGTATGCGGGCATCAAAGGCCCAAAAATGTATGTAGGCTCGTGGAGCGAGTGGTCGAGAAGGGATTTACCAATAGCGACTGATCAAAAATAAATTAAACACCTGTAACTTTCTTACCCTTTTTTTGCTTGCAATAGAGAGGGTGGTCGAGCGAAGCAATGACCGGGTGAGTCGACTATACAAGCTGCATTGACACTGATTTACTCACCCCAACTACGCTGCGCTGGTCGACCCTCCCTTCCGTTAAACGGAAAAGAGGAAGAAGAAATCCGTTTTTCTTAGTTTAATGACATTGCAGATATGGCACAGATTTTTATAAAATAATGGAGCAGATCATCACCCGTGCAGCAACACTTTCCGATCTTGACATCTTACTGGAGTTTGAGCAGGGAATAATTCGAACCGAGCGCCCGTTTGACCCAACCTTAAAGGATGGGCACATCAATTATTATGATATTGCGGCAATGATCGGAGCGCCCCATGTTGAAGTGGTGGTAGCCGAATTGGATTCGGAGGTCATCGGCAGCGGGTATGCGCGTATTGAGGATTCGAAGGTCTACGTAAAACATCCAAAGCACGCTTATCTGGGCTTTATGTATGTAAAACCTGAATATCGGGGAAAAGGCGTGAACAAAAAGGTAATAGCCGCATTGCAGTACTGGGCAACGAAGCAGGGAATAACCGAATTCAGGCTGGATGTTTATGATGACAATCTGCCCGCGGTGAAGGCTTATGAAAAAATAGGTTTCAAAAAACATTTGATCGAAATGCGGATGGAACTGCCTGGCAACGATCAATAACCTCAAAAACCATATTCCGCAAGATACCGTTAGTCCTATTGTGAAAAGCTATACCCTCAAATACGAAACTTTTATTCCAACCACATTGGATCAGGCTTGGGATTTCTTCACTTCGCCACTAAATCTGGTGAAGATCACTCCGCCCGATATGAATTTTGTTGTCACCTCTGAGTATAATGATAAGGATAAAGTATACCCAGGAATGATCATTACTTATTTTGTTTCGCCATTGTTTGGAATAAAGCTGAGATGGATGACGGAGATCACTCACGTAAAAGAAAAAGAATATTTTGTAGACGAGCAGCGCTTTGGCCCCTATGCTTTATGGCATCATCAACATCATTTTAAACAGGTGGAAGGTGGGATAATGATGACAGATATCGTTAATTATGCCATTCCGTATGGATTTATTGGGCGAATAGCGAACAGCCTTTTTGTTAAGAAAAAACTTAAGAATGTGTTTAGTTTTCGGGAAGCGACGATTGGGATTTTGTTTGGAGCAACATCAGCTTCTAAATAACTTTGTCATTGCGAACGTAGTGCGGCAATCGCGAACAGTGCATGCCCCCTATGCATTTTCGCCCTGTATAGTATACGATTGCTTCTTCAGCGCTTAGGCCGTTCATCGCAATGACACAACGGACAATCTTCGGAATTAATGACAATACTTCTTCAACGCATCTGCAGCAGCTTTTGAACCGAGCTGCAGGGCTTTATTCATATCAGCACAAGCTCCGGTATTATCTCTGCCAACTTTTGCCAGTCCGCGGTTAAGGTATGGCGATGGGTCCTGTGGGTCTAAAGCAATGGCGGAGTCGTAATCCTTTATAGCTCCGGAGGCATCTTTCAAGTTGAATTTCGCCTGTCCCCGCAGATTGAAAAAGTCTTCATTTTTAGGGTCGATACGCATAACTTCGCCGAAATCAGCATTGGCGCGTTCGGCATCGTTCAGGTAGCTTTCGGCAAGCCCGCGATAGGCGAAAACTTTGGTATTGGTGACGTCAATATATAACGCGCTGTTATAGTCATCAATTGCGCCTTCATAGTTCTTAAGGGCCACACGTACATTCCCGCGTACAAAATAAGCCTCGCCATCTTCCTCCTTACTGATTTTTATAGCCTGGTTAATATCTTTCAGCGCACCGTCATAGTCTCCCCTGGCCAGTTTGGCATTTCCGCGATTATAATAAGCCGAACCAGAGGCAGTATCCAAACGCATAGCTGTATCATAATCGGCAATCGCCTCATTAATGTTACCCAGGTTCTGTTTAGCTACGCCACGTTCTACATAAAAATCGGCGTTTTTGGGATGGGTTTTGATCAATTTGTCATATAGGTCCAGAGCCTCTTTGTAAAACTTAGCGTCGATCAGAATTTTACCCAATTCCACATATAAACGTTGGAATCTTGAGTTGAGCCCGATCATTTCTTTCGTATCCGCCAAAGCGCCTTTCCTGTCGCCAAGTTTTATCCTGCCCTTAATTCGTCGCAGGTAATATTCAGCATTTGATGCGCCGAGCTCTATCATTTTGTTATAATCAGCCATCGCAGCATTATAATCCTTAAGCGAGTATTTCATATCGCCGCGAATGGCATAGGCATAGTCATTTTTCGGAGCTACTTCAACCGCCTTATTCAGGTCGGTCATGGCACCGGTTGTGTCGTGCTGTGCTGCCTTTGCCCGTGCAAGCGTGATGTAGGCATAACTGTTTTTAGAGTCTAACTCTATTGCTTTATTTGCATCATCGGTTGCTCCTGTATATTCTTTTAAGCCCAACCTGGCGTCGGCACGACTTTGGAACGCATCCGAGTTTTTAGGGTCGAGCTCGATAGCTTTATCAAATTCGGTGATGGCCTCCCTTTTCCGGTTCATATTGCTTTTTACCAGGCCATCATAAATGTATAACTCAGCATTGTTGGGGTCTTTCTTTATCTGATTACCGAAATAATCCAGTGCTTCTTGTTCGTTGTCATCGTTAGCCAATGCATTTGCCAGGTACTTATATACGTTTGGCATTTTCGAATCCATTTCGATGGTCTTCTTATAATCAGCAATGGCAGCTTTATAATTACCAAGATTACCCTCTGCATTGCCCCGATAAAACACCGCATGTGCATTTTTAGGATCAAGACTGAGTGATGTGTTGTAATCTTCAATCGCACCTTTAAAATCCCCTATATTACCTTTTGAATTGGCGCGGTAATAGATCAGTTCTGCATTTTTCGGATCAACCTTTGCCGCCTTATCATAATCAAGAATAGCCTCTTTATCCTGGTGTAAATTGGCTTTGGCAACTCCGCGGTATTCATATAACTGAGGGTCATTCGGGGCGATTTCCATTGCTTTGGTAAAGTCTTCCACTGCACCGCTATAATCACCCAGGTTAGATTTGGCATTAGCACGATAATGGTACATATCCGCATTTCGCGAACTCATGGAGATTGCCTTATCAAAATCAGCAATGGCGCCTTTGTACTCTTTTATCGCATTTTTTGCGTTAGCGCGATAGAACCAAGCGTCGGTGTTGTTTGGGTCGATCTCTATAGTTTTGGTATAGTCTGCAATGGCAGCACTATTATCATCAATATTTCCTTCGGCGTTGCCACGATAAAAATAGGCCTTTGACGCCCTGTCATTTAACTGAACGGCTTTGGTAAAGTCGGCAATAGCACCTTTGTAATCTTTATGATTGCTTTTCTCGTTACCTGATTGTATAAACTTATCAGCCGTTTGCGCCAAACAGTAAAAAGGTAAAAGAAATAATATGATGAGTAACCTGGTCATTGTTAATGTTTATGTCTTAAAACGGCCTCAGAACCAGCGAAACCGTGCCACTTGCACCGTCGCCCGTATTGCGTCCGTTTATAAATTTACCTCCGGTTAAAAATATAGAGAATTCCCTGCTAAATGAATGTCCATAGCTAAGTGAAACCTGATTGAATGAAAAATCTTTGTTGGCGTACTGGATATACGAAAACTTCTTGTTAGTACTGGTTGAATAAAATCCGCCCAGCGAAACTGAAATCTGATTCTTGAATTGTTTATCCAGATTCAAACCAAATGTGCCGCTATATCTATCCTGGAATGGGCCAGTACTACCGATATATTGCCTGAAACCATTTTCAAGCGAAAAGTATCCAGTGGTTCCCAGCATCTTCATACTTCCTGAAAACATTAGTTTCAACTCACCACCGGTTAACCCATAGCCTAAGCTTGGATTATTTACATATAAGGGCGTAATAACTGTACCTTGAACCATAAAATAAAAGCGGTAGTCGATGTTTGCTGCATACCAGCGTATACCGGTCTCCAGATCGGCCAACCCGGATGCTGAAGCTTTGTAACCGGTTTGCTCAAAGGTGTTGGTTACATATGGAAGCTGGGCGACTATCGTAAAACGTCTGCTCAAGCCATATTCAGCATATAACTGGTAAGTAACAGACGAGAAATGACCATTGTTAGGGAAAGAAGCCAGATGCCCAACCGAATCCCATGCCTTATTCGCATAAAAATAACTTATCGATGGCGATAGCAGCAAACTATGCGGCCTTACCGGGAAACCACCAGCGTAACTGTTGTTGCGTAATGCTCCAATCAACATAAATGCGATCAACAGCGGCTTCAATTGTATCTGTGTAAATTTCTTTGTCATATTTTAAAATAATGCAAAGGCGTCGCGCATCCACCTGCCTTCTAATTCTTTGTACTTCGGACTGATTTCGTGTGACAAATCCTTAAAGATCATTATGCGTTTCCTGCCGGGGATTAGGTTATACGTTGCAAACTCGTTATTTGGCGGTGCAAACGGGTCGAGCAAACCGATACCCATTATAAAAGGGCATTTCACATTTACCGCGAAGTTTCTGCCGTCAAAATAATCAAGATTGTGTAATACTTTTTCCAAGGTCAGCCCAGGCTGTGTTGCGGCATATTTTTTAAAGCTGGTGATGGGCCAGTCAACCTCACCTACCAGTCCCCGTATATCGCACAAGATTGGATTTTGAGCCGATGATAGGCTTACACGGCTATCCACTCCAGCAAGAGCTATAGCCAGGTAGCCACCCATACTACCACCAGTTGCCAGGATATTATCGTGCCTCAAATTTGGCTGACTATAGATAAAATCAACGCAGCGAACGCAATCCATTATCACGCCACGCATAACGTATTTCTCTCTGTTTTCAATGCGATATGTGAGAAACTCATCACGACGAGTATCTATCTCACCGCGACTGGTGCCCTGCCCCCGTGTGTTAAGAGTAATGATCGCCAGGTCCTGATCCATACCAACCATTGGTGCCAAATCGACCTGGTACCCGGGCAGGCCTAATAGTACCGCAAATTTCCGGCTCTTATTTTTTGTCTTCGGTATTGTCAGGTAGCCTTTAATCAGGTAGTTATCCAGCGAGCGCATCTGTATCTCAAATACCTCGCGGTTCTCGGTATTCATTTTTGGCAATGGAGTAACTTTAAAATCAGGCTTTACTTTGGCAAGTTCATCTTTTGTTTTTTGCCAGAACTCATCAAAATCAGCAGGGCGTGAGTAAACAGATTGAATTTCTTTTGCCCTGATACCGAAAGCGCGACGGGTGGTATCATCATAATCACTTACGTTGATCATGAAATTGATCTTGTAAAAGCCGGTTTGTAGGTCGGGGATACTGAAATCATAGCTTTCAGAACTATTTCTGCCAATCTTCACATTGATCTTTTTCGAAGTTACCTTTTCGCCTTTTTCGGTAGTCACCAGATACGAGACCGAACCGGTCTGCTCATTGTCCAATGTGTTTTTTACAGAAAAGGTGAACGACGCTGTTCCACTAAAAAGACCATCGCCATCGTGAATTTTGACTTCGGTGCTTACCTCACCACCCACCCGGAATTTTACTCCGCTGGCAACTGCCTTATTAAAGGCAAGCAGGGAAAGCAATCCGCAAATGATAACTAAAAATCTACCTTTTTTCACTGTCAATATTTTTATTCCTAAGAAAGTATTTAAAAATAAAGTATATATTATTATACCGTTGGTTTATTTATAAGAAAATTTGATTTTCGTATGTAGTGGTTCAAAGGTTCTTCAATAAACTTAAATAATAGTACTGAAATACAGTTTAATACGATAAAAGCATACAACAGGTTTAAACTATCGTTTTCAAATGGCGAATGCCAGTCTACGGCCCATTGATCGTATAATGCAAACACCTGGTCGTTAAGCCAATTAAAAGTATGATGTATCATGCTATACATATATCCCAGGTGCACCAGGTAAAATATGTATGAGCTTTTACCCAGCAGCTCAACAAAAGGGTTTGCCAAGACTTTTTTAAGATTGCTGCCTTCGGTGATCAATCCGTAAAAAAACATCGCGATAAATACCGGCAGCACATAATTGTTGGTGATAATACCAAGCGGATTGTGCAAACCAGCAGACCAGCCCATTGGAATAGTGTATCTTGACATCGCTGCTATGCAGGCAAAAATCCCTGCAAAACCCAGGTAAGTAAATCTGATATTGTTGGTGCGCTCCACCCCGTGCTGGCGAACAAATAATGCCAGTTTGATACCCACAAAAAACTCGAAGCAACGGCCAAAATAAGTATACAGCGTCATGAAGGTGAAGTTGCCAAAGAACCCATACCAATCTACATTACGGAATATAAGCACCATCAAAAAGCCGAAACCGGTAACGGAAAGTATTTGCAGGTAGAACTTGTTATATTTTTTAATGATAAAGAATGCAATAGGCGCCGAAAAGTAAAAGCATTCCTCAACCGTAAGTGACCATCCCGGCCCGATACCTGTAAAATTCAAGTCGTAGAAAAAGCCGCGCACAAAAGTGATGTGCATAAAGAACAAGCCGATTGCACTCGGGAATTTACCCACAATTGCGGGCTCACGGGTAAAGAAATAGTATATGAATGCGCCTCCTGTCAGCAAAAAATACATCGGATAAATACGTGCCACACGGTTTTTAAGGTATTGTTTGAACCAATCACCGGTGAGGTGAAAATTATCAAAATACCGGAAAGCGATCAGGAAACCCGAAAGCACAAAGAAGATGGTTACCCCGATATGAAACTCGTTAAAAAAACGCTGAAATGCGTGCGGCATACCGCCATCAAAAATATACGCGTAATGCGAAATAAAAACAAGGTAGGCAGCTAGTGCACGTACGCCCGTTAAGGCCGGAATATAATTTTTCAGGTCGATGCGCGGCAAAACTTTTTATTTGTTTTTAACGGGGCTTTTGGCCCCAAAGTTTTGATAACATGCTAAAATAAAGCATTATTATTGAATTATATAAAGGCCGAGCCTTGTATAATACCGCGATCGGAAATGGTTTTATCGATATAGTGCTGAATCTCAGACTTCTTCAATCCCCAATTGGGCGCAATTAATAATTCCATATCTGAGAGGCCGAACAACCGTTGTATCACCACTTCCGGGCGGACAAGCGGCAATAATTCGCATAAGAAATCGGTATATTCCGGCAAACTGAACAGTTTGAAAGGCTCCCGTTTATACTTTACCCCCATTACCGAGCCTTCAACAATGTGCAGGTGATGGAACTTAACAAATTTGATCTGCGGGTGGCGGTTGATCTCATCTGCGTATTTTAGCATCATCTCCTTAGTTTCCCATGGGAAACCAAATATGGTATGCACGCAAACATCAAGCGGACTGTTCTCAACCAACTTCAAGGCATTCATTAAATCCTCATGTGTGCAGCCCCGGTTGATCTGGGAAAGTGTGTCATTATAAATAGACTCCATACCCATTTCCAAATCCACATCAAAGCGGTCGGTATAGCTTTCGAGCAGGGCAATTTTTTCGGCATCTATACAATCAGGGCGGGTCCCGACAGATAATCCTACAATATCTTCTGTATGATAGCTCAGGGCCTCATCATACAACATCTTCAGGTAGTGAGCCGGAGCATAGGTATTGGTATTCGGTTGAAAGTAGATGATGAATTTATCAGCCTTATTGCCTTTGCGGGCCCGCTCAACGCCCTGTATTACCTGCTCGCGGACCGAGGGATTATTACGGGATACCGAAGGTGTAAACGAATCGACGTTACAATAAGTACAGCCACCATAGCCTTTTGAGCCATCGCGATTAGGGCAAGTGAAACCACCGTCAACAATTACTTTGAACACTCGCTGCCCTTTGTATTTTTCGCGCAGCCACGCACCATAGTTGTTGTATCCCTTTATTCCCTGCTGTAATGCTGATTCCACTGTACTTTGATTACACCGATGTGCTTATGATTTCACCGATTGGGCAAAGATACAATTTTGGGATTACACCGAACGCTGCTTGATTGCAAGGATCGCACACTTAAGTAGTTTTACTTACGGTTGATACGCAAAAAATACCGTTAAAAAACGATTGTGGCGCACAATTATTTAATCCACCTTTGACTCATTCAAAAACCTAAATATTAAAAACAATGACAACGTACACTACAAGAGTTGAATTGGTTAACCCCGATCCGGATGATTACGAATTGCTGCACCAGGAAATGCGCGACAAGGAATTTTATCGTGCCATAAATTTTTGCGGAGTTTGGCATGATCTGCCTACGGCAGAATACGACCGCACTTCGGCCGCACTATTATCACAAATTTACAGCGACGCCGGAGCAGCTGCACAGGCTGTAATTAACAACAAGCCTGTAAATAATAAACAGGAGAAAAAGGATTACTATCTGCTGGTTACCGAAGCAGTAGAAAGGGCTTATACATTACCTCATACCACTGATGTTGCCAAACTACCTCCCGGAGCAAGTCTTTAATTTAGTGCATCAGCTCATGTGACAAGAGTTGATTGTATCCATCAGTGGACATGCCGCAGAAATAAAAACCACGCCACTTTTTTGAGAATTCGAAGTCCGAAACGTAATTAACTATTGCATAATTATTTAAATTAAAATTAAATTAGATATCAATAAAGTCGCATCAGGGCATAGTTTTAATGCGTGTATAGGCAATTAACCAAAATGTTAACCTTTTAAATTTTTTAGTTATGCCTACCACAAAAAATCCCGAAAGTACAAGGGAAAATGAAAACTCAAGAAGAATGGGAGGACAAACATCTTCAGGTTCATCGGGTAACAGCAGTCGCCAAAAAAGTACTGAAAAAAGCGACCAAAACAGGCAACAGGGTAATCAAAACTCAAGGAGCCACCGGTGAAATGGTTAAGAAACAGCAGTGATGCTGTATAACAGTATGGATCATTAGATCCAAAACGGGACCTGTAATTTACAGATCCCGTTTTTTGTTACTGATTGTCAGCTTTTAGCCTGCGAAGTGACCCCATCGGCCAAACATTTTCTTTACCTTTTGGTTAAACACATATTACAAAACATTAATAATCAACACTATGAAAAATCACATTAAAGTATCATTCCTTGTAGCGGCTGTATGTTTTTCGGTAGCGGCGTGTAAAGGAAACAGTTCAAGCTCAAGTTCTGATTCGACCAAAAGCGTAGATTCATCTACTACTAAAGTAAGCACAGTAGACACTACCAAAAAAGACACGGCAATGAAAATGGGCGCCGACACCTCGAAAAAAGTAGACACCGTAAAGAAGAGCACGGTTACGACTGAAAAGAAAAAGACTACTAAGAAGACGGAATAAGATAGTTTTACAATCTTTTTTGACAGAGGCAGGCATAGTCCTGCCTCTGTCTTGTCACCTCATACCACCCATAAATAATATCGCCATAACCGGTCATATTATCAATAATTAACGGTACATTACTTTTTGTTTAAATTCCAGATTTTACAACCATGGAAAATTTCACAACGAGAGTAGAATTACTCAATCCTGATGAAGGTGACTATGACTTACTGCATCATGAAATGCATGAAGCATTGTTTTATAGAGCCATTAATCATCTGGGTACATGGCATGATCTGCCCGCTGACGAATATGATTGTTTATCGGATTTAACGACCACTTTTATTTACAACCTCGCTTATACCACAGCACAAGCTGTAATTGATATTAAACCGGTCAACGATCAGCATCAGTTAAAAGATTTCTGGATCATTGTCACAAAGGCCGACGGGGACAGGGTATATAAACTTCCCAAAACAACCGAAATATCCAAACTGCCTCCGGGTGAAATACTTTAGCTTTTCCATATTCGCACATTTGCGCATCCAATATTATGCAAGCATAGCTTTTAACTATTTTGCTTAGCTTTGTGGTATAAACACCGCAAATGGAAACCATTGCACCCTACCATTCTAAAAATAAGATACGTTTTGTAACTGCTGCCTCTCTGTTCGACGGGCATGATGCGACTATCAATATTATGAGGCGCATTTTACAGTCGTCGGGGGCTGAGGTGATCCACCTGGGTCATAACCGTTCGGTGGATGAGGTAGTGAATTGTGCTATTCAGGAAGATGTGCAGGGTATTGCGTTAACCTCTTATCAGGGCGGCCACATGGAATATTTCAAATACATGTACGATCTGCTGAAAGAGCGCGGTGCGGGGCATATCAAAATATTTGGCGGTGGCGGCGGTGTGATATTACCCGAAGAAATAACGGAGCTTCAGAACTACGGTATAGCACGCATTTACTCGCCAGACGACGGTCGCAGGATGGGTTTGCAGGGCATGATCAACGACATGCTGCAACAATGCGATTTTCAGACGGTAGCTAAACTCAATGGTGAGTTAAAACATTTACCGGAGAAAGATGCGAAAGCAATTGCGTCGCTGATCACACTAGCCGAAAATCAGCCTGAACAGTTTGCGAAGGTGAGTGGCTCGGAGAGCAAGGCGTTCGGGATTCCTGTTCTGGGCATTACCGGAACGGGCGGAGCAGGTAAGTCATCATTAGTAGATGAGTTTGTTAGACGTTTTCTGATGGAGACGGATAAAACGCTGGCTATTATTTCTGTAGACCCTTCTAAACGGAAAACAGGGGGGGCGCTATTGGGTGATCGCATCCGTATGAACTCCATTAATAATCCACGAGTATATATGCGTTCGCTGGCTACACGGCAGGCTAACCTTGCCTTGTCCAAATATGTCCAGGAATCGATCGACATATGCAAAACTGCGGGCTTTGACCTGATCATTGTAGAAACATCGGGTATCGGTCAGTCGGACACCATGATCACCGATTATTGCGACCTGTCGCTATATGTAATGACGCCGGAGTTCGGTGCCGCAACACAGTTGGAGAAAATCGACATGCTCGATTTTGCCGACATCGTTGCATTGAACAAATTTGATAAACGCGGTGCTTTGGATGCCTTACGTGATGTGCGCAAACAATACAAACGCAATCACCATTTATTTGAGGCGAATGATGAAGATCTGCCTGTGTTCGGCACCATGGCATCCCAGTTTAATGATCCGGGTATGAACAACTTGTTCGAAGCCCTAATGCGAACCGTTAAAGCCAAAACAGGTGTCGATTTTATAGGTAAAAAATATGATGTAGCCGCACTTCACTGGGGTGAATCGGAAAAGATATTTATTATTCCTCCTGACCGTACGCGTTATCTTGCTGAGATTGTAGAAAGCAGCCAGGCCTATGGTGACTGGGTGAACGAGCAGTGTAAGATTGCTCAGCAGATGTACCAGGTGAGCGGGACGATAGGATTATTAAATGAATCTTCGTCAGAGACGCAAAGCATTGCGTCTCTACAAGATATTTACAAACACCTTGAAGGCCATTTGCATCCTGAATGCAAACGATTATTGAATGAATGGCCGGAAACGGTAAAAAAATATAAGGCTGATGATCTGATATACAAAGTCCGGGACAAGGAGATACGTCAGCCACTCCATTACACTTCGCTTTCGCAACTAAAGGTACCGAAGATAGCCCTGCCGCGTTATCAGGCATGGGGCGATATCCTGCGCTGGCTACTGACCGAGAATGTGCCGGGAGAATTCCCCTACACGGCAGGGGTGTTTCCGGTGAAGCGCGAAGGGGAAGACCCAACCCGTATGTTTGCCGGCGAGGGTGGTCCGGAGCGTACCAACAAACGTTTCCATTATGTTTCATTGGGGCAACCTGCGCACAGGTTATCAACTGCGTTTGATTCAGTTACCCTTTATGGCGAAGACCCGCATACCCGGCCCGACATTTACGGAAAGATCGGCAACTCGGGTGTAAGCATTGCAACCCTGGATGATGCGAAGAAACTTTATAGCGGTTTTGACCTGTGCCATTCATCCACTTCGGTATCCATGACCATCAATGGCCCTGCACCAATGTTGCTGGGATATTTTATGAATGCAGCGATCGACCAGCAGTGTGAAAAATACATCCATGAACACAAACTGGAGCATTTGATGGAAGCGAAGTTTAAAGAATTGTATGATGATAAGCGGATTGCGAGGCCAAACTATTCTGGTGAGACTCTTCCAAAAGGCAATAATGGATTAGGGCTTATGCTGCTTGGCCTTACCGGCGACCAGGTTTTACCTGCTGATGTGTATGAAAAAATAAGGGCCAAAGCTATTGCCACCGTTCGGGGAACCGTGCAGGCGGATATATTGAAAGAAGACCAGGCACAAAACACCTGCATTTTTTCTACGGAGTTCGCCTTGAGGATGATGGGTGATATTCAGCAATATTTTATAAATAACAAGGTGCGGAATTTTTATTCTGTATCTATTTCTGGTTACCATATTGCAGAGGCTGGTGCCAACCCTATTACACAGCTAGCTTTTACCCTCTCCAACGGATTTACCTATGTAGAATATTACCTGAGCCGGGGTATGCACATTGATGATTTCGCGCCAAACCTTTCATTTTTCTTCTCCAACGGGATCGATCCGGAATATTCAGTGATCGGCCGGGTTGCGCGCAGGCTCTGGGCAAAGGCTATCAAGAACAAATACAAGGGCAACGACCGTTCGCAGAAATTAAAATATCATATTCAAACCAGCGGCCGCTCACTGCATGCACAGGAGATCGACTTTAATGATATCCGCACCACTTTGCAAGCTTTGTATGCCATTTATGATAATTGCAACTCGTTGCATACTAACGCTTATGATGAAGCCATCACTACCCCAACGGAAGAATCTGTACGCAGAGCAATGGCGATACAGTTGATCATCAACCGGGAGCTGGGATTAGCCAAAAATGAAAACCCGCTGCAAGGATCATTTATTATTGAAGAACTGACCGACCTGGTGGAAGAAGCTGTACTAGCCGAGTTTAAGCGAATAAATGATCGTGGTGGCGTATTAGGCGCAATGGAGACTATGTACCAGCGCGGTAAGATACAGGAAGAATCATTGTATTATGAAACTCTGAAGCACACGGGTGAATATCCCATTGTCGGTGTAAATACCTTCCTTAATAAGAAGGGCTCGCCGACTATTACTCCCTCTGAAGTGATCCGTGCGACTGAAGAGGAAAAGCAGTTCCAGATATCGGCTTTAGAAGCTTTCCAAAAACGCAATGCTGACAGAACTCCTGCTTTGTTAAAAGAATTGCAGGCAAAAGCCATTGCCGGAGGGAATATTTTCGAAAGCCTGATGGAGGTGTGTAAATACTGCTCGCTCGGGCAGATATCTCATGCTTTGTATGAGGTGGGAGGGCAGTATAGGAGGAATATGTAATCAATGAATATTTACGAAGCTTTGAAAACTTCGTAAATCTCATCCATAGTTTATTCCACCATCCTTTTATAAACACCCCGCTCCATCTGAATATGCAATCGTTTTATAAGCGCTTGCATATCAAAGCCTTGTTGTTTGTAATATTCCGTTACTGATGTGCGCGCGTTTTGAAATGCTTCCTCGCTGGCCCATGTGGCAACGGTTACTATGCGCAATTCATTTCCGTCGTCTTCTTCATAAGCATTATCTCCTACAAAACCGGGTAATGCTTTAATAAATTTGCGGTTGATGTTTGCCCTTTCTAAAAATTCTGATTTGGCCGCCCTTGGCATAACAAAACGGTCGATTAGTATTACTTCCATTTTTGATTTTTTACTTTGTGAACTATTGTCGGGAGACACTTTATTTTGTGCTTGTGCTGCTAAAGCAGTTACGGAGAACAAAAGCAACATCCCAGCCTGACAAATCTTTCTCATCTTTTTGTGATTTGATGATCCAAAATTACCTACCAGGCAAAAGTCGGAATTGTAAAAAATCATTGAATTACAGATTCTGCATTGTAATCTACATTTTACACCCGGGTACTTCCCCAGGTGTTACAAAAATCTATAGTGTATCGTTTTTACCGGGAAAAGCTGTAATAATCATATTAGAAGGAGCGTTTAAATGTTAATGTTAATAAACTTAAAAAATTAATCCAAAGCATTAAACCTTTTTCGCGTATTTTGGTCTTAATAATAGAAAACACAAGTCTTATGAAAAAACTCTTATCTATTTTATGCTGTGCAGTAGTGTTATTGTCAGTATCCTCGTGTACCAAGCAGTATATTACCCCTAATCCGAACAAAACCATATATGCTGATGTTGCAACTTCCGATTGGGCCGCTTATAGCGACGGTAAATCGTATTATGTGCCTATCAGTGTCGCAGAATTGGATGACGCGTCGGTAAAGTACGATGGTGTTGTGGTGTCAGTTTCTTATGACGGCGGGAAAACGTATGAGCAATTGCCTGAGGTGTATAACGACCTCTCATACAGCTTTACCTACAATACAAATAATGTGACTATTTACGCACAAACCTCGGCGGGAACTTTGCCATTAGCTGCACCGGATGCTATTAAAGTAAAAATAGTATTGGTGTATTCTAACTGATTGGACCGGGGTTAAAAAAAATAAAGGTGTACTGGATTGCGGTACACCTTTTTTATTGGATATTTTAAAGTTTTTTTACTTCTCCATTTGCTCAATCACTGACTGGGTCACACCGGTGAAAGAGAAACCACCGTCGTGGAACAGGTTCTGCATAGTAACCATTTTGGTGAGATCAGAGAATAGCGTAACGCAATAATCCGCACACTGATCGGCACTAGCATTACCAAGCGGGCTCATTTTTTCAGCATAATTAATAAAACCATCGAAGCCCTTTACTCCCGAACCTGCAGTAGTGCGGGTTGGCGACTGCGATACGGTATTGATACGCACTTTCTTTTTAGTGCCGTAATAGTAACCGAAGTTGCGCGCAATACTTTCCAACACAGCTTTATTATCCGCCATATCATTATAATCAGGGAATACTCTTTGTGCTGCAATATAACTCAATGCTACCACTGATCCCCATTCGTTGATGGAATCATGCTTTAGTGCTATTTGCAACATCCGGTGTAAGCTCAGCGCTGAAATATCGAAACCCTTGTGAGTAAACTCGTAGTTATTTTCGTAGTAGGGTAGGTTTTTGCGCACATTCACACTCATGCCTATAGAGTGCAGAATAAAATCAACGCCACCTCCAAAATGTTCAATCGTTTTGGTGAACAGGTTTTCCAGGTCATCATTGCTGGTTACATCAGCACCAATAACCGGTGCACTGCATTCGGCAGCAAGGTTGTTCAATTCGCCCATACGCAGGGCAAGAGGTGAGTTTGACAGAACGATCTGCGCACCTTCTTCGTGGCAGCGCTGAGCTACTTTCCATGCGATGGATTGCTCATTCAGCGCACCGAATATGATACCCTTTTTGCCTTTTAATAAGTTATAAGCCATAATGTGGTTGATTTTTATTGAGCGGTAAAGTTATAATTATATTTACGAATTACGATTTACGAATTTAGATTGCCTCTTGACGAAAATCTTGATTCGTAAATATAAATTCATCAATTCCCCAACAATTCCCTTGCATTTTGCAGCGCACTTTCACCGGGTCTGTCGCCGCTTAGCATCTTGGCAATTTCAACTACACGTTCCTGCTCATCCAACTGACGGATACGGGTATAGGTAGTAGCACTTTCGTCGTCTTTGTAAACAAAGTAGTGGCTTTGCCCTTTGCTGGCTATTTGTGGTAAATGGGTGATAGAGATCACCTGTAAGTTTCCAGCCAGGCGCTCCATGATCTGTCCAACCTTGTTAGCTACCTCACCAGAAATTCCTGTATCGATCTCATCAAAAATAATGGTTGGCAGGGCAGTATATCTGGCAATCAATGATTTGATAGACAACATCAGTCGGGAAAGCTCTCCACCTGATGCTACTTTGCTCATTTCAGCTATAGCATGGCCTTTATTAGCGGAAAACAGGAAGCGCACCTGGTCAAAGCCATCCTGTCCTAAATGAGAATCCCCGCCTTTAGCAGGCAGGGGGCTTAATTCTATTTTTAACACCGAATTAGCCATCCCCATTTCGGCTAAAGCTTGTGTCACCTGTTCTTGAATGTCTGGAACGGCTTTGGAACGATTAGCAGATAACTGCGCTGCCAGCTTTTCCAGCTCTTGTTTTTCGGCAGCCATTTGTTTTTGCAGTTTTTCAATTTCCTGATCGCCAAAAAGGGCTTGTTGTATTTTTTCGGATAGCTCGTCCTGCAACTGCCGCAATTCGGCATTAGTACTTAACCGGTGTTTCTTTTGCAGATTATATATTAAGCTCAATCGCTCGTTGATCTCAACCACACGTGCCTCATCGGTATGAGTGCGTTGCTCAATATTCTCAACTTCTGAAGCGATGTCTTTTAGTTCGATTAACGAACTTTTCAGCCTTTCATGCAACTCAGCTATCTGCGGATTGAACTTTTCTAAGGATGACAAATGATGACCCGCCTCGCGCAGTTGTAATAAAGCCGAAGTCTCGCCTTCCTGCATTAAATAATAAGCGCCTAATAAATTCCTTTTGATTTCTTCTGCATTATTGAGGGTATAAAGCTCTTGCTCCAGCTTTTCCTGTTCATCCTCAACTAAATTGGCTTTCTCGAGCTCATCAAACTGAAACTGGTAATAATCAAGATCAGATTTGGCTTTATCGTTTTCGCTGATCAGTTGTTGCAACTTAGCAACAGACTTTCTATAGGCACGGTACTTAAACCGGTAATCGTTTAATAAATCATCATGACCTGATACCGCATCCACCACCAGCAATTGAAAATCCGGGTCATTTATCTCCAGCGTGGCATGCTGCGAATGGATATCGATCAGTTTTTCTCCCAGCTGCTTAAGTATGGTCAGGTTTACCGGAGTATCGTTGACAAAAGCCCTTGACTTGCCATCGGCGGTGATTTCTCTTCTGAGGATGGTTTCTGCTTCGTAATCCAGCTCATTTTCCTCAAAGAAATTTTTAAGGTGAAACCCCTTAATGCTGAATGCCCCCTCTATCACACATTTCTTCTGCTGATTAAAAAAATACCTGCTTTCAGCACGCTGGCCAAGTATCAGCGAAAGCGCTCCAAGTATGATCGACTTACCCGCACCGGTTTCGCCGGTCAGAATATTTAATCCCTTATCAAAGCTGATTTCCAGATTATCAATTAAGGCGTAGTTGCTAATACTGAGCTTTTGAAGCATAAAAATGGTGTTCCTTCCAGGATGCTAAAATATGGTTTTTAGTTGATCGGGTTATCAAACTGGTGAAAAGGAATCGCACTTTCCCTTTTAAATCCTTTGCCATTAAAACTGAAGATGAACATCAATGAAATTTTACCGTCACTGTAACCTCTTTGGGTTTACCATCGGCATTACCTGCCCAGGGCGGGCCGGTACTTATCAGCGAAATAGCTTTCTTATCGGCATCATCACCCAAGCTTTTTACTACCTTAAATTGGCTAAGGGTGCCATCTGACGCAACGGTAAATGAAACTTTTACCTTTCCGCTTTTTCCATCCGATAGCTGCCCGTTTTTCTCTAAATAGTCATTGAAGGACTTCCAGCCATCGCGGGGATGAGCTTCCTGAGCTAAACTATTGTTCTCAGCTTCCTTGACAACAACCACTTCGGCTAATGCACTACCTGTAGGGTCAAGACTGATTCGCATAGAGTCCTGGTCGGCCTTTACCTTTTTACCACTATAACCAATATAGTTTACCGAAATGGTTTGACCTTTAGGAACATCCTGCAGTGTAAATCTCCCGTTAGCATCGGTAACTGCTCCAAAATTACGTCCCTGAACTTTCACCGTTGCTCCGGTAAGTGGCAATCCGCCATCGCCGACTACTGTGCCGGTGACTGTATAGTTGTCATTGGGATTCACCCTTACCCCCTCAGCACGACTTTGTAATAAAGTTGGCGTAGGCGGCAGGCTCTTGGGTTTAAACGCAGATGCATTGCCCGCTTTTTTCTTAGATATATCACCAACCAATATGTCATTAGCGCCCAATGAATCCTTTTTAGGGCTCAGGTAACCGTATTCATATCCTTTATCTGCATTGGGTGATGGTTCAGCAGTAGCAGGTGCAGCTTTTGCTTTTGCTACTGATAAGTCAGAAGTTACAGGGGGAGCCTCCTTTAGCTCCACCTCATCAGCTTGCATGGTTGCATTTGACTTTGCTTCAACCTCTTTGTCTGCAATTACTTTTTTAGCTTGCGTTTGGGTTATCGCCTTATTTTCTTCGGTTCTCAGTGTATCTGCCGTAATTGTTGCATTTGAAGCGGCCGGCGTTTCCTTTTTTTCAGGAGCTAGGTTTTGAGCCACTACCCGCTTTGCTTCACTTTGACCATTCCGGTTGATAAAAAACCAAATACCTGCACCTAATATTACGATGATCGACGCAGCAGCAGATAATGGTATCCACGGAATAATTTTTCTCGTTTTCTTTTCAGTACGCTGATGTAAGCGATTGGCGAGTTCGGTCAGGCTGGCTTTCTGGTTACCGGGAGTTTGTTCAAAGCCTTCCATTGCATCAGCCAGGAAGGGATCGTCCAGAGCACGGCGTTCCAGCTCGTGCATGGCACGGGTGTTAAGCTCCCCGTTAAGGTACTTTCTTATCTGAATTATGTCGTCCGCTCTATCCACTACTTCTCTCCAAACATATTTTCAGGTTACGCTTCCCGTTCTGGATGTAACTTTTCACGTCATTCAAAGTAAAACCGGTTATTTCGGCTATTTCTTTGTAGCATTTCTCCTTTAAATAAAACAAATCGATACTTTGTTTCTGTACCGGGTTTAATTTTTCCATGCACCGCTCCAAAGCTTTCATTGCTTCTTCTCTGTTGCTTTCTTCAGGATGCAAAAGGGGTGTAAATTCCATAACCTCTTCCAAAGAAATTTCTTCAACCCGTTTTCCGGCCCTCAATTTCATCAGGCAGTGGTTTCGGCTCAGAACATAAACCCAACTTCTGAATTGTTTTATCTCGTGTTGTTTTACTTTTATAACCAGTTCTTCAAAAATGCCCATTACGGCATCTTTGGCATCTTCTTCATCCTTCAGGTATTTTAAGCAAACACCGTATATTAAAGATACATATTGTTCAAACAATTTACCCAATACTGCCACATCACCGCTTTCGCGGTAATTATTCAGTTGCGCTTCGTCGTCAGTATCGTTGGTTTTAACTGGTTTGCTAAAAAAGCTCATTTCAGACCGGCAAAATAAAATTTTTCATCCGCTTATGGAAATGTGAATTCTGCTGCATCTTATGAATAAAATCAACGATTATGAACAGGATCATATTACTTATTTTGACAATTTCATGTATCGCATCAATTAGCAGAGGCGATATACGACCCATACACGGAACTATTTATGATGCAACCGACAAATCTCCCATCATTGGGGCGATGTTAAAAGTTGAAGGTACATCGATAGCAACACAAAGCGATGCTCATGGCAGATATACTATAAAGGCCGATGAAGGAAAAACGCTTATTATTTCTTACATAGGCTATCAGACAAAACGAATAAAGATAGACTCTATTAAGAATAACAAAAGGATTGGTAACGACGCCTCCATTAGAATCGATATCTATCTGCAGCCCGCAACAAGCCAATTAAATGAAGTGGTGGTATCCGGATACGGAGTAAAGCATTCCAGGAGAACATTAGGGTATTCAACAGATAAAGTCACCAGCAAAGATTTGAACAAATCTTCAGGATATGTTGCTACCCAACTTTCCGGTAAAGTTTATGGCCTTTCTGTTGGTCCTGCCCCACAAGGTACCCCACCAGTCAATAGCAATATCAATACAAACAGCTACGGCTTCGCCGCACAAACAAATGATGAGCGCTATAAACCAATAACTGAAAATGCATTTTTAAGTGCGAAAGACAACCCCTTGTCTACTTTCTCAATTGACGTTGATGAAGCTTCTTACAGTAATGTACGGCGTTTTATAAACAACGGCCAGTTGCCCCCGGTTGATGCTGTACGGATAGAAGAAATGATCAATTATTTTAAATATGATCTTTCCGGTCCTTCTGACAACAGTCCTGTAGCGATACATACCGAGCTCTCATCGGCACCATGGAATCCTAAACATCGTTTACTCAGGATCGGGCTGAAAGCAAAGACAATTGATATGAATAAGCTACCGCCCTCAAACCTGGTTTTTCTACTGGATGTTTCAGGCTCAATGGGCGAGGCGAACAAACTGCCGCTTGTAAAAGCATCAATGAAAATGCTGGTCGATCAGTTACGTCCCGTGGATAAGGTTGCAATAGTGGTTTATTCGGGGCAAGCGGGGTTAAAACTGGCTGCTACTGCAGGGGATAAAAAAACCGAAATAAAAGATGCTATCGATGCCTTAGAGGCAGGGGGCTCAACAGCAGGTGGAGAAGGAATTAAACTGGCCTATAAAATAGCCCGCGAAAACTTCATAAAGAATGGCAATAACCGGATAATAATGGCTACAGACGGTGATTTTAACGTAGGTGACTCCAGCGATGGTGATATGGAAACATTAATTACCCGCGAACGCAGCAGCAATGTACCGATTACGATCATGGGGTTTGGAATGGGCAACCTGAAAGACAGCAAGATGGAAATACTTGCCGATAAAGGAAACGGGAACTATGCTTACATCGATAATTTGACCGAAGCGCGGAAAACACTTATCACAGAATATGGTGGCACCATGTTTATGATAGCTAAAGACGTGAAACTCCAAATTGAGTTCAATCCTGGAAAGGTCCAATCGTATCGTTTGCTTGGATATGAGGACAGATTATTAAACAAGGAAGACTTTAACAACGATAAGAAAGATGCAGGCGACATGGGATCGGGCCATACCGTTACCGCCTTTTATGAGATCATACCTGGGGGTGTAAAAGATGAATATAACTCAAGCGTGGATGCTTTGAAATATCAAAAGCTAAAAGAAAACTCGTCAGCAAACTCTTATTCAGACGAATTAATGACCATTAAATTCAGGTACAAACACCCTGATTCTAATTTAAGTAAATTAAATGTAGTAACGGTGCCAGACAAGCCGTTAGATTTTAATAATACTAGTAATGATTTCAGGTTTGCATCTGCCGTTGCAGAGTTTGGAATGCTGTTAAGGGGATCGGAATATAAACAAAAAGGAAGCTTCGACCAGGCCATCAAGATAGCGAAGGGAGCGAAGGGAAAAGATGATGATGGCTATAGGTCGGAGTTTATACGCCTTGCTGAAAGTGCAAAATCACTAGCCACAAATGGACAACTGGTCACCGAAGAATAACCCGCGCACTCATTAATTAAATTGAACATAGCCTAAACCTATCTATCCATCGCAGGGCCGGGTGAGAGCGGCCCTGCTTTTTTATTACAATATGGTATATTTAGCCATGGATGAAATAAAGGCTGATGTTCATGGTGCCCGGATGATCAACAAATATGGAGCACATCAACTTGTTTTGATGGCGTTAAATGAGCAATGGGCCGGTATTTTGTTGCATACCTTGGGTAAAGCGGTCCGTCTGAAATATCAATACGACGGCAGTGATATCACCTTTTACTTCCTGTTTGAACTGCCAGACATCAATAAAATGTTCAGCGTTCCGGTAAATGCAACCACAGAAACACGCAAGTGGCTAAGCCTGATTGATGGCAATGAGGTAACTGCCATCAGGGTTGGCTACCGAGATGGCAAGGGAGGGCTGTTACTTTATGGTGAACAGGTCCTTGTTATCTTGTAAACTCTGCCAGCGCTTTTTCTATACGACTGATCGTCTCCTTTTTGCCTAATAATGCAGCAATATCAAACACATGCGGACCATATTTACCGCCAACCAGCATAATACGGAAAGGCAACATCAGCTCGCCTGCTTTAATGCCATTTTCTTCAGCTAATGTTTTAAAAGCTTGTTCCAGGTCAACAGCTAATACATCTTCCGTATTGGCAAGTAAGCCCGTAAATGAAATAAAGAATGCTGTTTTAGCATCTGTCCATTTAGGTTTTACTGCATTCAGATCATATTCTTTTGGCTGCTCAAAAAAGTAAGACGATTGCTGATAAAAATCAGGCAACAACATGCAGCGTTCTTTTACAAGGTTAATTACAGTAAGCAGGTAGTCATCATCCTTAACCTGAACACCTTTCTCTCTTAACACTTTTAATACATCCGGCTTCAGTCTTCCACCTTCCGACCTCTTGATCCATTCTGCATTGAACCATTTGGCTTTTTCGAAATCGAATTTAGCACCTGCTTTATTTACTCTTTCTATAGAGAACTTTTCAATGAGTTCGCCCAAAGTAAATATTTCGTTATCGGTGCCGTCGTTCCAGCCCAGCATAACAAGCAGATTTAAGAATGCTTCAGGCAAAAAGCCCAGTTCACGGAAGCCGGGTGTCAAGTCTCCTGTTTTTTCATCAAACCAGTTCATGGCATATACCGGGAAACCCAACCGTGCACCGTCACGTTTGCTCAACTTGCCGTGCCCATCCGGTTTTAATATCAATGGCAGGTGTGCCCATTGCGGCATATCTGCTTTCCAGCCCAGGTATTCCCAAAGCAACAAATGCACCGGGGCAGACGGCAGCCATTCTTCGCCACGAAAAGCGTGGGTTATTTTCATCAGGTAATCGTCAACCACCACAGCCAGGTGATAAGTTGGCATACCGTCAGCCTTTAATAAAACCTTATCGTCACTCTGGCTGGTATCAAAGCTTACATGACCGCGTATCATATCCTCAAAATGGATATGCTCATTATCCGGCATTTTAATGCGTATCACGTGCGGTTCACCTGCATCTATCAATTGCTGGACCTGGTGCAAAGGCATGGATAATGAATTGCGCAAGGTATCACGGTAAGCATGCCCGTATTGAAAATTTGGTATCTCGCGACGATTGCGTTCCAGTTCTTCGGGTGTGTCAAAAGCATAATAAGCATGCCCTTGCCCAACCAAACGCTCGGCATATTCACGGTAAATCGATTTGCGCTCGCTCTGGCGGTAAGGCGCATAATGTCCGCCAGCAACCGGGCCTTCGTCAGGAGTCAATCCGCACCACTCAAGGCACTCCAGAATGTATTCTTCAGCGCCTTTTACATAACGGCTCTGATCGGTATCCTCAATGCGAAGAACAAAATCACCCTTATGTTTTTTGGCGAAAAGATAATTGAACAACACAGTACGTACGCCACCCAGGTGCAGGCCTCCGGTGGGGCTTGGCGCAAATCTTACTCTTACTTTTTTATCTGACATTATGCGGCAAAGATAGATGTTTTAGTCCGAAAGTCGGGAAGTCCGTGCAAGCCTGAAGGCTATATTGTTAATGGAGATCGATCATCCCGGCTACCGGACTTCTGCGGACTTTCCGACTCTACAAAAATTAACTATTTTATGTAATTTGGGCATGATTTCCGCGTTCCGTATTCAGTCGTTCTTACCGACTTTCGGCCTCCGGACTTCCCGACTAGAAAAATGAACCCATACCAACAAAGAAAACGCTGGAAATATTCATTGCTCGCTTTTGCGGTGGTCATAGCCAGCGGCTCTTTATTCTATACTGGTTACCTGGTTAAAAGCATCAAAAAGGCTGAGCGCACACGTGCCGAAATATGGGCGCTAAGTATCAAGCAGATCACCTCTTCGGACGACAATGATTTTTTAAACTACGTGTTCACCGTTCGCGATAGTTTAACGGTCCCGGCCATTATAGTTGATGACAAAGGAGAATTCATCACAACAAAAGGGCTGGATTCAACCAAAACTTACATTAAAATACCCGATATGCCGGGTGTAAAGACTCAACCGAAAAAAACATACGATCCGGAATATTTTAAGGCTGTATTAGAGACCATGAAAGCTCAGCATGAGCCTATTCGTCTTAAAGTATTTGGCGCCAATTGGTATGTTTATTACGAGGATTCGTTCGTGCTCACCCAATTAAAGGTTTTCCCATACATACAGTTGTCGGTAATAGCTATTTTCCTATTGGTAGCTTATACTGCGTTTAATACCTCGCGCAAATCAGAACAAAATCAGGTTTGGGTAGGCCTCGCTAAGGAGACCGCGCACCAACTGGGTACACCAATATCATCACTCATGGCCTGGGTTGAATTGATGAAGGAGAAATTTAACGCCGAAGACGACCCGCTGATAGCCGAAATGGAAAACGATATCAAACGGCTCGAAATAGTAGCCGACAGATTTTCCAAAATCGGCTCCAAACCAGTGATGGAAGAGTACTCGGTTTATGACGTGATCAAAGATTTTGTAGATTATTTCAAAGTCAGAGTAAGTAATAAGATCAACTTTGAAATTCATGGTAACCCATATCTGCGTGCAGGATTGAACATACCATTGTTCGACTGGGTATTGGAAAATCTTCTAAAAAATGCTGTAAATGCCATTGAAAATACCGGGAATATTAAGGTTGAAATATCGGGCAGTAAAACTAAAAAACAGGTTTATATCGATATTACCGATACCGGCAAAGGCATACCACGTTCTAAATTCGATACCGTTTTTCAACCAGGATATACGACACGCAAAAGAGGGTGGGGATTGGGCCTTTCGCTGACCAAACGTATGGTGGAGAATTACCACGACGGGCAAATATTTGTTAAAGACTCCGAAGTTGGCAAAGGCACCACATTCCGTATAGTATTAAAAAGTTTAACCCATGATACACAGACCACAGCCCAATGAGTACCCAACGTTCGCTCAGCCTTACGTTAGTTCAGTTCCTGATGAAAACGTTTTAGAGTTACTTGAAGATACCAAGCAAGTTACCTATGATCTGTTTAGTACCCTGAGTGAAGAGCAGGCCATGCATGCTTATGCTGAAGGTAAATGGACACTGAAACAGGTACTGGGTCATATGATAGATACCGAACGCACCTTTGCTTACCGCGCGCTTTGTTTTTCGAGAAACAACGTTGAACTGCCTGGCTTTGATCAGGACATTTATGTGAACAATACCGATTTTAACAGCCGTACCATACAGAGTCTTGCTGACGAATATCAAGCAACCCGCAAATCTAATCTGTTTCTTTACAACTCATTTAGCGAGGAACAATTACTTCGCGGCGGAAAAGCAAGTGGTTACCCCGTAACAGTAAGGGGGTTAGTGTATATGACCGCCGGCCATGAGCAATACCATTTGAGGCTGATAAAAGAGAGATACCTTTAGGTTGAGATGAAAGGAAGAACGGTCAAAGGCAAAAGGCTATTAAAAAGACAAGGTGAAAGATATCGGGACTAACCCTTTACCTTTCACCTTTGAGCTTTTACCTCCTCAACAAATTTATTCCTGCCCGTTACTAACCGGCATTTCTTTCTTTTCGATGCGGTAAGAGGCGAATAAACCTAATCCGCCGAAAATTGCGATCAGTGCAAAGTAGATGGCCTGATTATCATCTTCGATGCTTTTGAAGATGGTGCGGTCCATTAAATAAGCCAGGAACAACCCAGTACCGGCGCCTATTAATAATAACCCCCACTTTAATGTTTGATAAGGTGCAGATTGTGGTTTATATCTGCGTGGATCCATTCCCCTTTCTATCATTGCCATTCTTTCTCTTTTGTAGAGGTAAATTATTCCGAAGATCATGGCAAAGAAACCGAGGGAAATAATTATTCCCGTCATCATTCCAAATTCGGGTGTATCTAAATTATTCATCGTGTTTATTTTTTTAAGTTAATAATTTTTTGGCTTTCAAACCGCCCCAATGGCGTATTTGTAAGCTATGACGACATGCTTTTCGAGCAGGTTACAGTTGTTTTAAAAAAAGTTGTAGAAGTTGTAAGGGTTGGAGAGGGAGGGAGCGCAGGCTTTATAACATTTATAACTTCTACAACCTTTATAACAACTACAACCATTACAACCAAAAACCAAGTATATTTACACAAGGGCTGTAACCTAACCAGCCGTGAGGTCGTCAGAGAGAGTGTATACAATGCAAAGCAAGCTTTCGGATATAGAATTGATAGAACAGACACTGGCGGGGAACCAGGCGGCGTATGCTGATCTGGTAAAACGGCACCAGCGATTTGTTTTTACACTCGCCCTGCGTTTTGCAAAAAACCGGGAGGACGCCGAAGAGATTGCACAGGACTGCTTTATCAAAGCTTACCGCTCATTATCAGCATTTCAGCGGCAGTCAAAGTATAGTACCTGGCTGTATAGCATTGTTTACACCACGGCGATGACCTTCTTACGAAAGAAAAGGGTTGACACTGATTCGATTGACGATGAAAATACTTATATTCAGTTAGAGAATAGTTCATTGTCGCATGATGTTAATTCGGCCGAGAACAAATCGAGGTCGTATTACCTGAACCAGGCTATAACACAGCTGATGCCTGATGATGCGGCCATCATCACCTTATTTTATATGGGTGAACAATCACTTGAGGAAATCGGCCAAACGTTGGGCATTGAGGCTAATACGGTTAAAGTTAAACTATTCAGGGCGCGGCAGCGTTTGAAGGAGAAGCTGGAGCATACTTTAAAGCACGAGGTGAAAGAATTGATATGAATACGATAGAGGAAAAACTTTGGAACTATATTGACGGCACTTGCTCAGATGAGGAGAGGAAAGCCATTGATATATTAATTGGACAGGACGAGGTTTATCGCCGCAAATATGAACAATTGCTGGCCCTGAACAAGGAGTTCTCAAAAGTGGAGCTGGATGAGCCGCCCATGGCGTTCACCTATAATGTAATGGAAGCCATCCGTGCCGAACATGCCCGGCAGCCGTTAAAAGCAGGCATAAATAAAAGGATCATAAAAGGCATTTCAGGGTTCTTTATTGTCAGCATTGCGCTTTTACTAATCCTGACCATATCAAACGTACACACAGGGACTGCCAATATTTCAGTACATCTGCCTGACAACCTGCGACTTCCTGACATAAAAAATTATCTGAGCAAACCAGTGTTAGAAGGCTTCCTGTTTTTTGACATTGTGCTGGGTTTATTCCTTTTTGACGCCTGGCTGCGCAGAAAAGGTGTATCAAAACAAGTATAACGAGTCCGCGACTGTACTACAAAGGAAACACTTATGTAAAGAAAATTAAACAGTGTATAGGTTAAAAAACACATTGAAAAGTCAATTTGGACGCATAGGCTAAAAATGACATTGGCAAACGCCTATTGGTATAGTAATTGTAATACTTAATGTGAACTGGCATTCTTGCCGGTTTAATTGTGATAAGGTTTAGGTTGAAAGCCCCCAAACTGCAAGAGTGAGGGGGCTTTTATTTTTGCCCGAATTTTTTGCAATATTTTATTGCATAAGTTTCAAATAATCAAACTCCGCTATTGCTATTTTTCTTCGGCTTCGGCTTGCTTTTTCATTTTATCGTTCGCGACAATCACGATCTCAACCCTGCGATTTAATGCACGGCCTTTCGTAGAATTATTATCAGCTATAGGTTCTGTTGCACCCCGACCATCAATTTTCAGGCGAAATGCTTTAACCTGGTTATCGACCAGGTAGGCCTTTACTGCCGCTGCCCGTCGCACCGACAGGTCAATGTTACTATTACCATCGCCCTTATTATCCGTATGACCAACGATCAGAATATCTGTTTCCGGATTTTTCTCCAGCGAAGTTGCCAGGTTTTGAAGATTGGTTTGGCTTTCGGATTTTAAATCTGCTTTACCCGCATCAAACAAAATCCCTGAATCAAAATTGATAATGATCCCCTCGCCCTGCCGTGTTATTGTAGCTCCGGGGATGGAGCTTTTAAGTTCATTTGCCTGCTTATCCATATTGTGGCCGATAAAGGCACCCGCCGTTCCGCCAACTGCACCGCCTATTATTGTGCCTAAAGCTGTATTGCCCGCTGATTTTCCGATAAAACCACCAACTATTCCTCCTGTTCCGGCACCTATAGCGGCACCCTTCTGTGTTTTGTTCCGGGTATGGCAGGCAGAACCCAGAAGAAGTATGCAAACTGAAGTTATTAAAGATATGCGATTCAGGTTTTTCATTTTTCAAATACGTTCACACCTAAGTGTCAAAGCCGATGCCAACAGGCTAAACGGCAGTATATGAAGTCTTTTCAATATCCAAACTCATTAAAAGCCATATAATTGACCTTTTTTGAGGACGTGGAAGAACACAAAAAGCCCCGTTTACCGGGGCCTTTCCATAGACATGTTTGACAATCACTCAATCATTCGCTCCTGGTACGCTTGCAACACGGTATCCGGTACCATCAGCATCTTTAAATTCTTCGTAAAAAACATTATCAGGAGATACATAGAATTTCTTGTTATTCAGGGTGACTTTGCGGCAATCCTCGGGCAACTGATCTACTATATCACCAACTTTAAGGTTAGATGCATAAACTGTATTTTCTGACTGATCGGTACTGCTATTATCCATAATAGGGTCATCATTGTCAGACATCGGCTGATCATTTATAGTTGCATTTGCATTATCTGTATTCAATACGCCGTCTTTACCAGCCACTATGTATATCGAGCGGCCATTTTCATCCTGGCTTTGCTCATAGTACACTCCGTTATATTCATAATACAGTATACCGTCAATAGTGATTGGCTCCGCGCCCGATGGCAACGAAGGTACAGCCGCACCAACAGGTGGTACTACTACCTCATATCCGCCATTGTATGGCCTGTAGAAAGTTCCTCCGTAATAATAGTATGGATATGAATCCCAGTAGAATGAATAACACCCCCATGGCAAAACGCCCAGATACAACCCTATATGCGGATATCCCCATCCAAAGCCAAAGCGGAAGCCGGGGCCATAGTAGCCGTGATAGCCGTAATAATGGCCACGATAGAACCCGCCGCGGTAGGCCCCGTAATATCTGCCACCATGATAATAAGCGCCACCACGATATCCGTAACCGCCGCGATAGCCATATGTTCCGCGGTAACCATAACCACCGCGATAACTATTTACACCTACTCCACCTCTTACAGGACCACGATAGGCCATACCGGATCTGCCTCCGAATGACCCCCGATAAGCGGACCCTCCGCGAGCATCTACGTTACCCCGGAATCCACCTCCGCTGCGAAAAGCACTTCCCCCGCGGAAGCCGCCACCGGCAAATCCTCCACTATGAGCGCTGCCACCGCCACGAAAACCTCCGCCGTCATGAAAGCCACCTCCTCCACGGAAACCACCACCACTAAATCCCCCGCTATGACCGCCGCCGCCGTGGAAACCTCCACCGCCACCGCCATGGAAGCCGCCGCCGCCACCATGGGAGCCGCCACCACCACCGCGGTGCTGCGCATTTGCTGTGGCGAACAGCGCTATTGTCAGTAACCCTGTGAATGCGGATACCGACACATATTTAAACCATCTTTTCATAATCTCGTTTTCCTGAGTATAATATCTTATAGACTATTAACGATATGAAAGGTTTATTTGGTACGGTTTAAATTATTACACCGATCAGAAAACAAAAAAACCCGACCTGAGCCGGGCATGTTTGACATATGTAGATGATATTAGTTTTGCTTTTCGTCGTCCATCGGTATGCTGGCAATTCTGTATACCCTCATATTATTAGCATCGGTAAACTCTTCGTAGTAGATACCGTCAGGAGAGACAAAATATTTCTTACCGTTGAGTTTTACTTTGCGGCAATTATCTGGCAATTGATTTATAACATCACCAACTTGCGGCGCAGGGGGATTATCAACAGCGTCATCGCCATTAGTATTTAATACGCCATCTTTTCCGGCTATTACATATACTGTTTTACCTTTATCATTAACAATAGCCTGGTAGTAAACACCATTAAACTCATAATATTGCTGACCGTTTATTACAATTGAGCTGGCACCTTTTGGCAAGCCGGGTACTTCGGCACCCACCGGAGGGACAGTTACCTCATATCCACCACCATCATATGGCCTGTAAAATACCCCGCCATAATAATAGTACAGATCAGAACCCCAATAAAACGGGTAATAACCATATGGGAGAACAGCTATACGGAAACCCAAACCCGGGTAACTATAATATCCGCGCCCATATACACCCGTACGGAAGCCTACACCAACGCCACTGCGAAAACCGATACCACCGCCACCAAAGCCCCCGCCTACAGCAACCCGGACGCCCCCACTATGGAAACCACGCTGAGCATTAGCGGTCGAAACAAATGTTAGCGAAAGAAATCCTGCCAGCGCAAATACTGAAGTATATTTAAATAACCTTTTCATGATCTTTATAACCAGAATTTGTAATTCTTATTTTTTTTATTTGCTTTATTAGATTCAAAAATAGGTACCGGGTTTAAGCGTCAATCAATTTTAATGCAATTCTAATCTCTTTTAAAAACGGCCTCAGATTGACTATTTACGTGTATTTAACATAAATAGTATAACCCGGCAGCCCGGTTGCTGGTTTGTATCTGTTTTATTACAATTTTTTTGAACCCTTCGTCATTTTCACAGGCCACCATCCGGGCTATGCTTCCGTATTCTTCAGAATAACTTCAGTTTGTTTATGTAAAATTAACATAGCATTAACACGCATGTAACATGCAACCAATTATAAGCCGTGCATTCCACCGGGGGAATGCGTTATCTATTATTCCGTTTTTATTAATTTTAGCTGTAATTCCGTTTTCTGAATTGCTGTTTAATATTCTGCGTCATCAGTTCGTGAAGGGTGTATTTACATTCATCTTTGGTTTGCTGATCTTTCTTATACCCCTTTTTCTGTTCAGGAAACATTTAAGACTGTATCTAATATGTCTGATACCTATTCTTTTGATTGTTCCATTCAACCTGGCATATATACTCTACTTCCATTCTGAAATGTCAGAAGCAACCATTCTAATGATCCTGAATACCAACCACAATGAGGCCCTGGAATTACTACGGAGTTATTTCGTCGTACTGATCATCTTTATGGTGATATATCTATTTGGTCTTTATTTGTTGTACCTCAGGGTCCCAAACACGGTGAATACCAAAAAGACGGTTTACATTTCTTCCGTTTCATTAATGGCGTTGGCCATATCACCACTACCTATTTATGATCATCATGTCAGTTACTCTGAAAATATAAAAGACGCTCTATATGATATATTCCCCGGCAATGTAATAAATGGCATTACCCGTGTTTTTTACCAGGAAAAATTTGTTAGGGAAGGCGAAAGCGAGCGAAAAAACTTTTACTACCACAGCCGACAGGATACATCTATTAAAGACAAACAGATCCACATATTAATTATTGGCGAGAGCAGCCGCTATGACCATTGGGGGATTAATGGTTATCCGAGAAATACCTCTCCCAATCTATCAAAAAGAAAAAACCTTGTCTCTTTTAGCGATGCTGCCGCTGGAGGCTTTATGACTGAATGGGCAGTACCTCTGCTTTTAACTGGCGTCGGGGCTGATCATTATGAATCAAATTTTCATCGCAAAGGAATTATCGGCGCATTTAATGAGATTGGGTTTCAGTCCTACTGGATCACTAATCAGACAGATTATTTAGGGTATTTCAAAATACACTCGTTAGAAGCACAAAAAGGATATTATTTGCTGACTGATTTCAGATCGACCAAAAATGTGGTTATGGATATGCAATTGGTCGACACCCTAGAAAAAGTCTTGAACCAGCCTGGAAATAAGAAATTCGTTATCATTCATGGTTTAGGCAGTCATTATAGCTATAGCGCAAGGTATCCCGATCAATTCGACATGTTTAAACCAAGCAATAAAACCATCACCACCAAAATGACCGACAAGAAATTCAAAGATGTACTAATAAACAGTTATGATAATAGTATATGTTATACCGATGCGGTAATCGACAGTGTGATTGCCCTGGTTAATAAACAGAATGCCTTTTCATCAGTCACTTATATCTCCGACCATGGGGAGGATCTGATGGATGACAACAGAGGTTTAACTTCGCATCACCAGGGGTCGCCTCCAACCAAATATATAGCACATGTACCTCTTTTTGTGTGGTATTCGCCAAAACTGGAAGCTAAGTATCCCGATAAAATATCAAACCTGTTACAACACAAGGATGCAAGAGTTTCTTCACAGAATATTATTTACTCGCTTACTGGTATGGTTGGCATCTGTTATCCAACCCAGGATTCTCTTAAAGATATCACAAGCCGATATTATAAAGACAATAAACAACTGATAATGGGTGAGAGCCGAAAGATCTATCCTTGTCCTGCATTCAAATAGGTTATAGGAATTCCCTTTTGTAAGGATTAGCCTGCTTATTTCTTTACATCGAAAGTGAAACTTTGGCTGCCGGATTCCCCATTTGCGGTCATGCCCTGTATAATAGCAACATATTTTCCTTCTTCATCGGATGTATAAAACGATATTTGATTTTTGCCTGTAGTAGTAGTTCTTATTGTCGGCGCCCAATATAACAGGTTCCTGAAATCAGGCGTGTGGCTCGATATCTGTGCTTCCGTATCGTAAACGGGTGAATAGAACACCCTTTGCAATTGCATTCCTTCGTAATCCATCACCACAGCATGAGGGTCTACCTCTACACCGGCAAGATCAGATTTGTAGCTGGCATAACTCAATATACCCTCCGCATCAGCAGCCCCCCAGAAGTATCTGTCTTTAATCACATCGAGCCGTTTTATTTTTAATGGGTCGATTGCCATCACTTTGTTCATATCAAATATGGGTACGCCATCAAGCATCACCAGCGGATCACTATCCAAAAAGCCTTTATCGCCGATTATTCTTATTTCGAATGTTTTATGCGGGTGGAATACATTTACTTCTCTGATATATTCGCGCAAAACTTCTTCCATTGTGGTAAAACGGGTATAATCATCAAGCCTGTAAACCTTGTCGGGCCTTCCGTAGAAACCGGTACTATCTATGTATGGCTCATAAAATTGCTTAGTCTTACTCCCCGCATAAATATTTTGCACCTGCATTGCTGCGTTTTGCAATTCAAGGGGCTTTTGCATATCCGGAGTGAGCCCAAATGGGGGTAAAGGATTTTTTGAGAACTGTTCAGAAAACGGATTCTGGATATCGATATGATAGGTGGTATCGCGATGTGAATCGGTCTGAACCACAATTTCGCCTGGACCATACAAATCTTTGGTATTGAACAGGATGTGTCCGGCGGTATCGCTCTTGGCAGTAAACAATTGTACTCTTTTACCAGGTACAGAAAAATATGCGATCACATCAAATGCAGGTGTATTGGTTGCTGTATTGATGATCTTCCCCGCAACAATATGCCCATTATACTCGGGCAAAAAGGCAAATGAAGCCGGTTTATTTTGCAACACATCATTCCATTGAAAACGGCGCCAGCCCTGTGTCAGCATCAGGTTATCTGCTGCTTCTGTAGCTTCGGCTGAGTTATTCCGGATATAGTATTCCGGTGATTCTATATTTCCCCGCAGATCCGAACTTAACCAGAAATAACTTGCTATATCACCCGGTTCAAGAGTTTGATATGCGTCCAGGCGATATACAGACATGGATAAATTGGCCTCTGAAAGTTTGCCCGATTGATTTTTTGCATCCAGCAAAATATTTACTTTTTTTCGGCTACCGTAATTCTGCTGATCTGGAGCGGCATCAATTACCAGGTTTTTTACAGGACGTTTAAAATACAGTCGCTCACATACCGGGTGCCTATCGCCGTCAAAAAGCGTTAATTGCGATATACCCTCACCCAAAAGCGCCTTATCGAAAACAAAGGCTGCTCTACCATTAACTACCGGAGCTCTTTGTACCACCTTTACAGCCTGTCTGGTGTGCGCAAACAGGTAAACTGACCCGTCAGAACTAACGACATTGCTATTCACCGTAACCTGCAGTTTATCTGAACCATTATCGGTCAATGTCATTACGTACCCTTTTTCATTAACCTTTGGCAGGTCTTTTACAACAGGTGCATCACCGGCTTTAATCACTGCTTTATAGGTATTACCTTCAATGGGCGCAAATGAAAAATGTCCCATGCCAAATTTTAAGGGCTGAAATTTTACAACGGTATCATTTTTTTGATCGATCACCGCGCCTGTAAAATCAATACCCTTACCACTTTTGCTAATAGCTTTAAAACCAACCTTGCTGGTTAAGCCGTTTACCAGCTCGCCGCCTTCGGGAAAAAACTGGATATCGAAATCCGTTGTATTTATTTTAGTTAAAACAGGGACTCTTTGCGGGTTTACGATGGTGATTTTTTTATCAAAATAAAAATCAGGGCTAAAATTCTTCATCCAGTTGGTATATGCACGCAAATGGTAATTACCATTGTTCAGCGTTACAGGTATATATAACGATCCGCTTCCAGTGCCATTGTGCAGTTCCACCTTGGCCTGCATTACGGGGTTTAGAGCATCATCCAAAACTTCAACATAAGCCACTTTGCTCAGGTCAAATGGTTTGTGGAAACTGCCGTCCACAACATATACTTTAAACCAAAGTATCTCACCCGTCAGATAAGCCCCCTTGTCCGAATGAACGAATACTTTTTCCTGCAGGACAAGCTGGCTATGGTCTTTAAAACTGCTTTGTACCTCAGTCAACAGCTGAGCCTGTGAATTTAATGTAGCGAGCGCAGCCAGCAAAAAACCACATATTATATTTCTGAATAAGATTACCATATTTTATATCTTATAGTTTAGCCAACTAAACAATGTATTGCTCATTATTTCTTTATTTCCAGAATGATGGTATCGTAGTTGTACCTCTTATTGTGCAATCGGCACATTGCGCGCCAGTAGCCAGATAACCAAGCAAAGTGCCTCGCCGATCAGTAAATGGCGCAATCGCAAACTGCGTGCTCCCAAGTGGAATTAAAAACGAAGCCACCTGATTCTGACCAGTAAAGGAATGAAGAAACATACTATCTAAATCGCACTGGTATGGGTAAGCTGCCGTCCATGTTTGTGGCAATTGATCTTTGCTAATAAATACTCTTTTTTGCTGAATGTTAGTGACTCCAACGTAACCCAGCACTGGTTCTGATGGATCGGTAATGCAATGAATATTTCCTGGTACTTCAGACGGCTGTGCATCGAAAATGCTGCCTAATTGTTCGGTGTTCTTCTTAAGGTTCTGCCAAAAACTATATTCCTCCTTGGTCAAGGCATACTGCTTTACCAGAATACTGTATTTAGTTTCTAACTTCTCGGATGTTGACGATACCTGGGTTAACGGGTTCTGGTAAATAACATCATTTATTAATTTAGCCGAGGAAGCCAACACTATGTCATTTGAGAAATGATTTGCAAAACAAGTGTAAATCTGCTGTGCCTCCGTACGACTAACCAGCTCAGTACCGTTAGTAATATACCCTGCCTGGTACTTAGCATGAAAATTCCATGTTTCTGCATAATCCCAACGATAATAACGGGTATCATTGTTCGGATCATGCGTATTCACATATAATTGTATTCCATTGGGCTGTTGAATAAATCCTATACTATCAATAGCGGGGGTATTTTTTACAGATTCGTAGTCTGACATATATTCCTTGCCGGATTGCGTTCTGATATGTAAACGGTATTTGTTTGATACCGGAAGATTTAAGGAATACGAAACATATGTTCCATTCCCCAGTTCCTGCAAAGGATAAGTAGCATTTTGATCACTCTCTATTGTAAGCTGGGCGTTCTGTTCCGGGATTGCTTTTATTGATTCCGTTAAAGCTACTGTTCTGCTCAAACGGATAACCGTGGAATCCTGGCCGCTATTTATTACTCCTTCAACTACCAGGTAATTACTTTGCAAAGAGGGCAGTTTGGGGTTATAAGGTTTTTTACAGCTTACGGTCACAATGGTGAGTAAAACGAGCGCATATAAATAAAGATATTTCATCACTTAGAACCTTATATTATAATTGATAAATGGAATTGGTTTTGAAAATATTGAAAGTTGGTAGCCATTAATTGCTCCTCCCTGCTCACTAAAGAAAGTTGAATAAGCGTTAGCCCGTCCTGTAAGATTGTACACACCTATCGTCCATGAGTTGTGGGTTAGCTGATGAACCTTATGGTTACCTTCAATATTCATCGAAAAATCTGTCCTGAAGTAATCAGGTATACGGTATTCATTCCTGTCAGAATAAAATACTCTCTCTGATCCTGCGTATTCGTATTTAGCTATTGGCAACGTAATTGGTCGGCCCGTACTATAGGTGACATCAAAAGAGATGCTAAATCTATGGCTAAATCTGTAATTTCCGTTAAAGTTTACTGCATGTGGTTTGTCATAATTAGCCGGATAATAAGCGCCACCATTGATCAGCTCACCAGCATTCGGGTCGTCTTGTCTCAGGAAAGTTCTTGAATAAGTATAGCTCAGCCAACCGTTAAGTTTACCTGCCGTTTTTTTCACCAGGAACTCAACCCCGTACGCTTTCCCCTGCGTTTCCAATACATCTTGTTCAATATGGTGGTTTAGTATTAGTGTTGCACCACTTTTGTAGTCCAGATAATTGCTAATCCATTTGTAATACCCTTCTACTGACATCTCTATCGTATTTGATTGGTTATTATGATATATTCCTAACGATGCCTGTCTGCCAATCTGCGGTTTAATATTCGGATCACTTAGTTTATAGGTGTCAGTCGGTGATATCGCTGTTGTATTAGACAATAAATGAATGTATTGTCTCAGGGTATTGAATGATGCCTTTAGCGAGGTATTGTCGCTTATAGAATATCTTGCGGATAATCTAATCTCCGGTCCCTGATAAGTGTTGATCACTTTATTTTTGCTATAGGTGGTACTATCTATTATGTTTACGGTTTCCTTTGGTAGGTTAGGTGCATAATGGTCAACCGTTTGCGGGCCAAGATAGGCATACAATGAATACCTGATCCCTGCATTTACTGACAGTTTCGGGGTGATATCGTATTTGTCGCCTATATACAATGCACTCTCCAGCGCTTGCTCCATTTGCACACGGTCTGGTGCCAACAGCGATTTTGAACCGTTCGGTTCATTGTCGCCCGGATTGAGCTTATAGTAAATTGAACTAAGTCCAAAGTTTATCGCGTTTTTGGGATTCAGGTAATAGTTAAAATCTGTCTTCAAATCGTATTGCCTTACCGAGAACTTCAGCTTATAGGCATTCACCGGGTTGTCAGAACTGGATACATCATATTGGTAATCGTCTACACCAGTCATAAATACGCTGTATAGCTTGTTGTTATAGCTATGCTTCCACTTAATATTAGCGTTTTTGTTACTATAGCTGTAAGCCGTATCGCTGTTTAGCCGGAATTTATCCTGGCTTAAATATGTCGTCAGATACAAACTGTTTTTGTCATCTATCTGATGAGTGATTTCAAAGTTGCCGTCATAGAACGAGGCTGCGCTATGCTTATAGGCCTCAGGCAGCATGCTTAGCAGCCAATCGGAATAGGTTGTCCTCGCACCAAAGATAAACGAGGTCTTATCCTTGATGATTGGTCCTTCCACATTCAGCCTGCTGGTAAGCAAACCTATGCCGGCAGTTCCTGTAAATTTTTTCTTATTCCCTTCGCGATCACTTACATCCAGTACCGAGGACAGCCTGCCTCCATATTTTTCGGGAATAGTGCTTTTATATAACTCAATATTTTTTACAATATCCGGGTTGAAGGCCGAGAAAAATCCAAAGAAGTGTGAAGGATTATAAATGGTAGCATCATTCAGCAAGATCAGGTTCTGATCGGCAGAACCGCCCCTGACGTTAAAGCCTGTAGTGGCTTCGCCTACCGTTTGTACACCCGGCAAGGTCAGCACCACTCTGAGGACATCGGCCTCACCGAAGGCTGTTGGGATCTGTTTGATGCTTTTAATGTCCAGCTTATTCACCCCCATCTCTACGCTACGCACATTTGCCACCTTTTCTGCCGAAATCTTTACTTCTTTTAACGAAGTCACCTGTTCCTGCATCTCAATGTTCAGCTTTCCGTCCGAATACAGCACGATCTTTCTACGGGTGTCTTTCATCCCCAGTCCTTTAATTACCAGCGTTTGCCGGCCTTTAGGCAAAGTCAGCGAATAATAACCAAACTGGTCTGTAGCGATACCGATTTTAGTATCCGGGTTGTAAATACTTGCTCCAATTATCCCTTCGCCAGTTTTGACATTTTTTACATAGCCTGCCAGGTTTGCGGTGCCCTTTAAGTTGCCTGTCCTGAGTCCAATCTCATACATTTTGTTTTCTGTGGTTGCTTCAGGCACTTTTGCCGTTTTCTCTTCCGAATAGTCTACTATACTTTGAGGGGGATGTTCAGCGGCGGACGTTGAGGTAAAAAAGCCGGCGGCCAGATTGGGTCGCATTTCACGTCCTTTAGTTAAGAAAACGTTTTGGTCAAAAATTGAAAAATGATACTCTGTTTTATCAAAAACCATATACAAAATAGCCGGAAGCGTCCTGTTGGTTGCTTGCAGGGTGATTTTCAAACTATCAAATTGTGTCTGTTCGTAATAAAAATGATATCCGGTTTTTGACTGCAGATCATCCGCAAATTGTTGGATCCTGGCCGAATGAAAGTCGACATTTATTAATTTTTCTTCCTTATCCTGAGCGTTTGCCATTTTAAAGAGGACCAAAATACACAAGCCTAAAAGGTAAATTTTTTTCATTAGGATAATAGGGCGATAGTGGCTTTATAATTAGTTAGCTTTTCAGCGTGTTTCTATTGCTTGTAATGATTTTTTTACTAAGACACAAAACGTTAATTGGTCAAATGATCATAATATGACGCTATTTTAGCCATTGCTTCGTCCGGGTTATTCCCAAAATCAATATTATTTTGTTTAATATATTTTTGAAGCTCGCTTTTCTTTTCTTTCAATATTTTTAACATAGAGCCTTTGCCATTAATCTTATAATAGGCGTTCCCTTTTTTTAGATAATAATCATTCTTTTCATAAAAGTATGTTTCGGGACCCGTCGAGGCACTCAACGTGGTCTGAATGTTCTTCATTCTTTTTGCCAGAATTACTATTTTACCGGTATAAAGTTGTTCATAAAAACCCGTCGTTAGTCCCGCCTGGTTGTCACTGATCTGATCGGCGTCGAGCCTGATAAAACGGTGATTTAAATAGTTAAAATCGCGTACCCGGTCACTCAATAAACTAAACATTGAAAATTTGTTATACAAAAGCACAACGACAACGTTTTTGTTTACGTCATACATCATTGGTACATTCTCATACACTACGTCATCGTAATTTATATAACCAGGGGCCCAGGTTTTTGCCTCGTAAGGAAAAAGTGCACTGTTTTTTATTTGAGGATCGTAAGGCAAATATTCGTGACCATTGTATAATCGGGATTCCTCATTTATAGATTTAAAAAAGTGGGAAACTGTTTGTTGTAAATTAACGCTATCAGCAGATGCTGTCTGACCAAATGATCTGATGATAAAAAAAAAGCTTAAAAAGCATAAAATATATATTCTTAATATATGTTTCTCCATTCAATAATTTGGTTTGCAATTTGATCAGGCAAAGCGGAAGGAATTTACTAACTCTTTAGTTATAAACCAAATTTCTGGTCTAAATACGCGTCAATTAGCCTATTTGTATTAATCTTGTTACGACGTACCTCTTATTTTTTATCATACACAATAATTAGCTATCGATTCCGTCTAAAAATCGTTTTTATACATTTATATTAAATTGTGATTTAAATCGACTTTAAACCGAATATTTATGAAAGCGTTAAAGGTATTAGTGATTATTTTGCTCGCATCATTTAGCTATCATGTGGCAAACGCACAGACAGCACACCATCACAAAAGGCATCATAGTGTAAAACGCCATCATCACATGCTGAAAAGGCACTAAACAAAAAGGCTCACTGTAAGCAGCGAGCCTTTAAATTTTCAACGAGCTATAAATTAAAGCTTACGCTTAACTTCTACTATTTCATAAGCCTCAACAATATCACCTATTTCGATATTATTGAAGTTCTGGATATTCAAACCGCATTCATAACCTGCGTTTACTTCTTTCACGTCGTCCTTAAAGCGTTTCAATGAAGCTAACTCACCTGTGTAGATAACTACACCTTCGCGAATGATACGTATTTTGCTGTTACGGGTGATTTTCCCATCCAGTACCATACAACCGGCGATAGTACCCACCTTGCTGATCTTGAAGGTTTCACGAATTTCAACGTTCGCAACAATCTTCTCTTCAAAGGTAGGAGCAAGCATGCCTTCCATTGCCGCCTTGATCTCGTTTATCGCATCGTAGATAATTGAGTAAAGCCTGATATCGATCTGCTCCTGCTCGGCCAGTTTACGCGCACCGGTTGATGGGCGCACCTGGAAACCAATAATGATCGCATCGGAGGCTGAAGCCAGCAATACGTCAGATTCAGAAATCTGACCAACCGCTTTCGATATAATATTTACCTGGATCTGCTCGGTCGAAAGTTTTAGTAAAGAGTCTGATAACGCCTCGATTGATCCGTCCACGTCACCTTTAACGATGATGTTAAGCTCTTTAAAGTTACCCACAGCTAAACGGCGACCAATCTCATCCAGGGTAATGTGTTTCTGGGTACGTAAGCCCTGTTCACGCTGCAACTGCATGCGTTTATTGGCGATCTCGCGTGCCTCAACTTCACTTTCCATCGCATTGAACTTATCGCCTGCTGTTGGCGCTCCCTGCATACCCAACACCTGAACCGGTGTTGATGGGCCTGCAAATTCTACACGCTGACCACGCTCATTGGTCAATGCTTTTACACGACCGCTATAACAGCCTGCCAATATTGGGTCACCTACTTTCAGTTTACCGGCCTGTACCAATACGGTGGTCACAATACCGCGACCTTTATCTAAAGCGGCTTCGATCACTGTACCAACAGCACGTTTGTTCGGATTAGCTGTTAGTTCAAGCAATTCAGCTTCAAGCAATACCTTTTCCAGCAACTTGTCTACATTCAGACCAGTTTTGGCTGATATTTCCTGCGATTGGAATTTACCGCCCCATTCTTCAACCAAAATATTCATGGTTGATAATTGTTCGCGTATCTTATCGGCATTAGCGCCTGGCTTATCAATTTTATTGAAAGCAAATATCATGGGTGCGCCTGCTGCCTGGGCGTGATTGATAGCCTCACGTGTCTGAGGCATCACACTATCGTCAGCAGCGATCACAATAATTACAATATCGGTTACCTGGGCACCCCTGGCACGCATCGCGGTAAATGCTTCGTGACCCGGTGTATCCAGGAAAGTGATCTTACCTTTATTATCAGGTAGTGTTACTTCATAAGCACCAATGTGCTGCGTAATGCCGCCGGCCTCACCTGCAATTACGTTGGTTTTGCGGATAAAGTCGAGCAACGACGTTTTACCGTGGTCAACGTGACCCATGATGGTTACAATCGGCGCACGTGGCAACAAATCTTCCGGTTCGTCCGGTGTATCCAGATTGGCTTCTTCGTCTTCGGGTTTTACAAACTCAACCTGGTAGCCAAATTCATCGGCCACAATGGTTAAAGTTTCTGCATCCAAACGCTGATTAATGGATACGAACATCCCCAAACTCATACAGGTAGAGATGATCTGCGTAACAGGCACATCCATCATGGATGCTAACTCGTTTGCGGTAACAAACTCTGTTACCTTCAATACTTTCGACTGCAGTTCCTGTTCTAATGCCAGTTCTTCGGCACTTGCTGCAACATCATCACGTTTTTGACGACGGAATTTAGCACGTTGCGCAAATTTTCCTGATTTACCTGCACCGCTCAAACGGGCAAGTGTTGCCTTAATCTGGTCTTGTATTTCTTTTTCTGAAGGTTCTTCTTTAGGTGTACTTGGTGCACCTCTTCTGAAATCCGGCCGGTTACCGCCTGCATTTTGATTCCTGTTTCTGAAGTCCCCCTGCGGCCTGTTAGGATGATTCGGGGCACCATTACCCTGCGGTTGCTGGTTACCGCCTCCCTGTTGAGGGCCGCCGCCTTCTTTACGTTTTCTTTTACGCTTATGATCGGCTGCACTATTAGCGTTAGATGACGAAGCTACCGGCTGGTTGCGTTTGGGCTCATTTACCGGTAATTGTATTTTACCAACTACGTTCGGACCGCTTAAACGCTGTGCTCTTGCACGGATCACTTCATTTTCAGGTTCTTCGGCTACTGCTTCCGGTTGCTCTGCCACAGGTTTTTCAACCACTGGTTTGGCCGGCTCTTTAACCGGTTCCGGTTCAGCTTTTGCAACTGGTGCCTTTATCTCTTCTTTGGGTTCCGGTTTTACTTCCGGCGCCGGCTCTTTCTTAGCAACTACCGGTTCTTCTTTCTTCTCGTTACGATACGGTGCATCCAGATCAATCTTACCCACTACCTTCACACCCGGAAGATTTACATCGTTACGCTCTTCAGCCTTTGCTGGCTCTGGCTTCGGTTTCTCAACCGGAGTAGAAAAATGGCCGGTATTTTTGATCAGTATTTCCTCGTTTTCAAAATCTCTCGAACGGCGCTGTTCAACCGGTTTCTCCGGGGTCTGAACAGGCTCCTCCTTCCTGATCTTGCCGATACTAATCTGCTTGGCCTCTTCTTTAATAATTTTGTCAGCAGCAAATTCTTTCAACAGCGTATTGTACATATCACCGCTAAGCATAGCCATAGGCTGCTTTTCAACTTTATATCCTTTTGCGGATAAAAAATCGACGATGGTACCCATCCCAATGTTGAGTTCCTTTACTGCTTTTATTAATTTTATTCCTTTGTCTTCTGACATTTAATATTACTTTCTCTGCTTGGATAATGCAAAAATACGATTTTAATTTTGCTTATTTAGTTTATTCAAACTCAGCCTGCAGAATAGACAACACTTCTTTCACCGTTTCTTCTTCCAGATCGGTGCGTTTTACCAACTCGCCAACGCTTAAAGCCAGGACTGATTTCGCTGTATCAAGGCCAATGCGTTTAAACTCGTCAAGGATCCAGCTGTCTATTTCATCTGAGAATTCTTCAATATCCACGTCTTCATCCTGCTCATCAGCCTCACGGTAAACGTCAATTTCGTAGCCGGTTAATTTACCTGCCAGTTTGATATTATGTCCACCGCGACCGATAGCCAATGATACCTGGTCGGGTTTCAGGTACACTGCTGCTGTTTTCTTCTCATCATCCAGTTTAATAGATGTGATCTTTGCAGGCGACAATGCTCGCTGAATGTATAACTGTAAATTATTCGTATAGTTTATAACGTCGATATTTTCATTTTTCAACTCGCGAACAATACCGTGAATACGCGATCCTTTCATACCTACGCAGGCGCCTACCGGATCGATACGGTCATCATAAGATTCTACCGCAACTTTCGCTCTTTCTCCTGGTTCGCGTACTATTTTCTTAATGGTAATCAGACCGTCGAAAATTTCCGGTACTTCCAGCTCAAACAAGCGCTGTAAAAACTCAGGTGCAGTGCGCGAAATGATGATCTTCGGATTGCTGTTCATCATATCTACTTTGCTTACCACCGCTTTCACGTTATCGCCTTTTTTGAAATAATCGGCAGGTATCTGCTCTGATTTTGGCAGCAATAACTCGTTGCCTTCGTCATCCAGCACCAGGGTTTCCTTTTTCCAAACCTGGTAAACTTCGCCAGTTACGATCTCGCCCACGCGGTCTTTATATTTTTTGAAAATCTCGTCTTTTTCCAACTCCAGGATCTTTGAAACCAGCGTCTGACGTGCAGCCAAAATAGCACGGCGGCCAAAGCTTTCCAGTGTGATCTGCTCCACATATTCATCGCCTACTTCCAGGTCCTCGTCATATTTGTGTGCTTCTGCTAATTCAATCTCCAGGTCGTCGTCTTCAGAAAAACCATCTTCCATTACGGTACGCGTGCGCCAGATCTCTAAGTCACCATTATCGGTATTTACGATCACATCACAATTCTCATCCGTACCATACTTCTTCCTGATCATGCTTCTGAAAACGTCTTCCAGAACACTCATCATGGTTGGGCGGTCAATGTTTTTGAAGTCTTTAAACTCCTGAAAAGACTCAATTAAATTAATATTGCTCATTTTTTACTTGAATGATATTAAAACTTTTGTTTCTGTTATCTGTGCCAAAGGGACAGCGCTTTCAATTGCTTCAGCCTTTTTCCCCTTTTCTTTTTTTATTTCCTCTATTAACACGGCATCTTCGGTCATACCGGTCAGTCTGCCTTCTTTTTTGCTGCCATCGGCCATTTTTATAGCCAACTGCCTGCCCACGTTTTTTACATACTGGCGGGGCAGTACCAGTGGTGCATCGATGCCCGGGGACGATACTTCCAGGTTGTAGGCGTTCTCTATGATATTCTCTTCTTCCAAATGAAAACCTACATGTCTGCTGATAGCCGCGCAATCGGCAATACCGATGCCCTTATCACCATCGACCAATATGATCAGCTTTCCGCTTGAATGCATTTTTACACTCACCAAAAACAGGTCGGATCTGTCGGCGATCTTTTCCTCAACCAGTTGTGTCACCCTCTTTTCAATGTCCATTTATCCGTATTTTTAGGCCGATGATCATGCAGGTAAAATAAAAGAGGGGACTACTGCCCCCTCTAATTCTTTTAATTACGCTGCAAATATACAAATTATTATTTAAAATTCAATACCTGAGCGCATTTAATAGCTAAAAACCAAATCTTTATAGCTTATACTTCCGGGCCTTTTCTTTTCCCTAATATACTTCCAGGCGCTTGTTCCCTCACCATGCCGGAAATGCCTCAAAAAATAGGCCTGACCCCTTTTAAATGCGGTATCGGGAGTGAAGATTACCAAACTGTCCTTAACTGCGTATTTCCCCGGCTGAACATTTTGATAATCCTTCATATCAGTATCCGAGGGCATCTTATAAACCGGCAGCAAGCTTTCCCATGCTTCATTATTGGTGTCGCGACCGATATCTGCTATGATCAGCTTATCAAAGCCGGCAATTTTCAGCGAGCGGTTGCTATCTGTCAGGCTGATCTTTAAATCAACAAGTCTGGGATGATTGGAGCATCCGGCGAAAAGTATGATCGTTAAAAAAAGGATTGCTATTTTCATTTATCAAGCTAAGATACCTAAAAAGAAGTCCACTTATTTCTGCTTAATGGTATATTAGCAGCATGCCTGATATACCATTACAGGGAAACGGTTTTATTATCCGCGGTTGGAAAAAAGGCGATGAGGTATCGCTTCAAAAAAATGCCAATAATCCAAAGGTCTCCGCCTGCCTGATGGACCGTTTTCCATCACCCTATACAATAGAAGATGCTGTCAACTGGGTTAATGTTCTGGCCGGTCAAGATCCTGTCCTCAACTTTGCCATCACCATTAATGACGAGGTGATCGGTGGTATAGGCCTAGAGCCGAGGCAGGATGTTTATCGCAAAACGGCTATCATTGGTTACTGGCTAAGCGAAGAATTATGGGGCAAAGGCATAATGCCCGAAGCTGTAAAGCTGGTGACTGATTATGCATTTACATATCTCGATTTTATACGCATACAGGCAAGTGTTTATAGCAAAAACCCCGCATCTATGCGGGTACTGGAAAAAGCCGGCTATACAAAAGAAGGCATAATGAAAAATGCGGTCATCAAAGGCGGCGAGATTCTGGACGAACATTTGTATGCGGTTTTGAAATAGAGTTAGCGCGGGCAGCACGGGGGATGGCCTGAAAGAATCACGGAGCCATTACTTTCAAATCGAGAAAAACATAAGGCGGTGTCACATTGAGGTACTCGAAATGCAGTGCGGTATGGCCTTCCCCCGCTATGCTTCAAGTGCCTCAGCATTACACAACGCACGAACTTAATTTATTACTCTTCCACTCAGATCAACCGTTTTCGCAAAAGGGTTTAAATATTTGTTGGTTAGCACCGCAAATTCCAGACGCGTTATAGGGCGGTTCAAATCGAAAGTTCCTGTTAACTTAAACTGAGGCGCCCATGCTTTTTGCAGATGCAGCTGCAAAGTTTTAGGGTCCGTCAGTGTATAATCACTAATGAGCGAAAGCAGGTTCCCCAAAGTAAATTTATCGCCGGGCTTCTCTTTATTGAACCACAAAAATGCACGGGTATAAATCTCTAAGAGAACAGGCTTTATTTCTTCAGTGTTGACCATATCATTGGGCTCAAAATGTATTTCTATGCTATTTCCATTTGATTTTTGGACACCTTTTAGCAAGCCTGTCGCACAAACCTGCTGCACAGCCCTCCAATGAGGGTCTTTTTGTGCGATATCGGTGATTGGCAATAAATATCCTTTATAATCCAGTATTTCACCCTGTATGATTCTCACATGCAAATGTTTGGTGGTCGTTTTAAAGAAGGCGCAAAACGCGGCAGTTGCACCTACGCCTTGGCCCAATGTCATCTGCACTGACGGACACATGGTACTATTATTCACCTCATCGGTTACTGACAGTGCCTTTTCAGTTACCAGAACATTATCCAAATCGTTAACCACAATCGAACCTAAAGGAATAGTGTGAGATGGAAATTTGTCAAATTGAATACCTGTCGGAACAGCGTCACTTACTGCAATCGTTGTCCGGTACAATTTTGATTCACGTTCATAAGGTTTGGTGATATCGTCCATTACCATTCTTACCGCCCCTTTCACGTGCCTGCTTTCCAAAACTAAAGGAACAGGGGGCAAATTATCTGGCGTACCAAACTGACCGTCCAGCCCCAGGTTCTTATAGCCTAATTCCGTTTGCAGGTAATACACTAGCCCCAATGTGCGCAGTTTGGCCTTTTTATAAAGTTCGTCCTTATTCGTTATTGCGCCAGCGTTACTGTTGTTATACTTATCCCAATCGATCATATATTTATCATTGGGAATACTCCCGGCGCGAAGCATTTGCTTAATATCTTTGGCTTTTAGCCAGGAATAGGCCGATGCATCATATTCTAACGGTTTAGCAATGGTTTTATCGGCATTCCGCCCGAAATCTTTCAAAATAGCAATGCAGACTATTCGCTCCGTGTCGGTATTCCCTTCAAACTTAGCACCCGCCTTCGCCGCAACCTCGCCTGTTTCGGTCCCGTCTATCAGCACTTTGGTATCCACTTTAACCGCTTCTCCATTTACCATAATGGTTACTTCCCAGCCAGTGCCATCTTTTTTAACGGACGTCCAGGGTGTTTTCATTTTGACGGTAAGGTTCTTAACCGTATCGCATATCTTCTTCAAAATCTCAGCTCCGGTATAAGGTTCAAAGCGAAGGATAGAATTATGGGTAGTATCATAACCCAAACGCGGCCGGTAGTAATCAGTCACTTTTCTGTGAAATTCACCCCATATACCCGATGGTAAATTGCGGTTGGCTTCCAGCACAGACATACCACCCATGGTCATGCTACCGCCCAGCCAGGGACCGGGTTCAACCAATAATGTTTTTACCTTGCTGCGTGCACTTTGTATAGCCGCTGCAATTCCGCTGGCTCCGCCTCCGATCACCAAAACATCTGTTTTGATCGTCTCGGCACGGGAAAAAGTAAACACTAAAGACAGCAGGGGTATTAGTAATTTTTTTATCATCGGTTTAAATAAACACAGTGTAAACGCTAAAATATATGAAAGCTTGCCTCGCACCAAGACAACACATCGCTAAAATTGCTATTTTTACGCGAATGCTTGTTTGTCCTGAACAACATTCACCACATTAATCAACCCACAATCAATTAAAACTATGACAGACGAAGAATTAAGGTACCCCACCGGCAAGTTTAAACCACCCGTTTCGTATACGCAACACGCCATAAATGGTTGGATTAATGACATTAAAACTTTACCCGGCAAAATGCGCAATGCAGTATTGGGGCTTACCGAGCAACAACTGGATACACAATACCGCACCGGTGGCTGGACCATCCGTCAGGTAGTCCACCATGTTGCAGATAGCCACATGAATTCCATTATCCGATTTAAATGGGCATTGACTGAAGAAAAGCCGACCATAAAAGCGTATGAAGAAGCAGATTGGGCATTATTGCCAGATTACCGCCTGCCGGTCGAACCATCGCTTAAAATGCTCGAAGGTATACATCAGCACCTGGTGGCTTTATTCGAAAGCTTTACCGAAGAGCAATGGAACCGTACGTTCGTTCATCCTGAATCGGGCGACACCATACCCTTAAAACGCAATCTTGCAATATACGCCTGGCACGGCAAACACCACCTGGCACATATTACTGAAACCATCAAAAGATTTCAGAATTGAAGATTGACGGACTGATCTTCGACTTGGATGGCACGCTTTGGGATGCGTCTGAATCTTGTGTAAAGGCATGGAATAAAGCATTGCAAAATAAGGGCGTAACGGATTTTGTGATCACTCAGCAACATGCCCATGCATTTGCCGGTAAATTGCTGGATGATATTTTCGCGCAGTATTTCACCTTTTTGCCAAAAGAAGAATACCAGAAAATGGCTGATGCCTACGCTGAGCAGGAAAAATTTCACATGCGTGAACACGGCGGCAAGCTTTATCCGGATGTAAGAGAGCTATTGACCGCACTTGCCAAAAAATATCCGCTTTTTATTGTGAGCAATTGTCTTTCAGGATACATAGAGAATTTTTTAGATCAACATCAGCTTGAACATTTATTTACTGACCATGAATGTTCGGGCACTACCGGCAGACCTAAAGCTGAAAATATAGGAATGATCGTCGATCGAAATCAGTTGAAAAATCCCGTTTATGTGGGGGATACGATGGGTGATTTTGAGGCCGCGAAGAAGAATGAGATACCTTTTATATATGCGGAGTACGGGTTTGGGAAGGTGGATAGCGCTTTATATTCTATCAATCATTTTCAACAAATCCAAGATACCCTCGAAACAATTTATGTATAGTGTCATGCCGAGGCTGTCGACACATTGGCGGGCACAGGCCATTACGCACAACACTTCGACCAGCTCGTTGTGACACCCCTTTATTCTGCTCTCAATTCATTTATCTCGGCGAAATCCTCAAATAAACCTCAAAACCTACCGGCGTGCCGCCATATAGCGTCTTCAGTTCAGAAGGCGATATATTTAAAGTAGATTGAACTCCCGCCGTTAAATTTGTTTTGGCCATAGTTGCCAATATCCGGTTAACACCCAGCGTAAAAGCATTAATAGTAAAATTTGGATTGAGTGGATAAGTGTCAGTCAAGTCCAGCTCATCCGCATCTTTTTTTACATATTCATACCGACCATATACAGCCGTTTTATGCATTTGCCAGCTGCTTTCCAACAATGCCGATGGCAGCGTTTTATGGTTATCTGAGAAATGATTTTGTCCGTAAACCAGTGTAGTAGCTATGAAACTGTCATCGTCCAGCATTTTGGTATAAATGGCTGATGCTGTAAATCTATCCACATTTTGCTGTGGCTCGGCACCTTCAGGGCTATGTATCCAACCGTTTGATACCTGTAATGCCCATTCTTTGGATGGATTGTACGACAAGCGCAATGAGTAAGAATCAAATCTCATGGCATCAAAATTATAGCGGTACTCATCAGGCTCACGACCTGTAAATATTGATCCTTCCAATTTAATATCCTTATACCGGAAACCAAGCGTTGAAGTGCCGAAGGTAATATGTGTAGCATCAGCATAATGATGGGTAAGCGGTGCATCAGGGTTATTCATGGCTGATAAACGATGCATAAATACCGGCGGGCCCAATGCAGGTTCCCCCGGGTAACCGAAAGAAAGGGATACGTCAGCATCCTTAGCTATCCGCTGGGTATAGTTGACACTTAATTCAGCAAACAAGTCGTGCGGGTGTTGCATATCAACCAGCTTCTTTCCCTTGTAGGATTCGCCAGTCTGGAACAATAAAGGATAGCCGCCTGGTCCAACAAGAAAAGGGTCAAACGAGAACATTGTATTTACAGAGAACAATCCCTTTTTTCCTATTTGCCTTTGAGCCATCGCCATCAGCCAGTTGGGTGCATCAATTTTCCTTCCGCTCCGGTGCCCGGAATTAAACAGGTCCTGCTTGTTATATCTCAGGAAAAAACTACCGTGTATCATGGTCATCCACTTTTTCCCGTGAATCATATAGGCATACATCGGCGTTTCATCGGGCACCCACGACGTTCCCGAGCCATCACGGTTCATGGGTAAATCAAGCGAATATTGACTATTCATTTTCATGGACATTGTTGAGCCGGAGTCCATCTTCATATCGCCCATGTCCATGCCTTTCATGGAGGTATCCTTTTTCATGGGCTTTTTTTGAGCAGATGCCGTAGTTGCACCAATGGCAACGAATAATAGAAATATCTTAAATGTTTTCATCGATCATCATTAGTCGTTAAATAATAAATCTGCAGCGATAAAAGACTGCATAAAATCAGGGACGAATAACAGGGATCAGATACGGAAGATGTTGTTTATCAGGAAAAGACGAATACCCGGCGTTTTGGGAGGACCACGTTCGGTTACATTGGCAACTACCGGATTTTGAACAACCGGAGTAAAAATCACGAAGGCAGAAACCGGCAACGCTATCGGGAAGAATTGTGACCAGTGTAAAGGTGAATTGTTTTGATGGGCATCCTTCACCTTTATCTCGATCTTTTGATCTTTGCAGCATTTCATTTTGCTGCTTTGCAGTTTAGTGCAGGAATTAGCCTTAGCATCAACCTTAACAGAAGCCAAACGGTTAAAGCAATAATGCAGGTTCAGCGCAAAGCCCGACACTGTAGTTAAGTACAGCATCGCCAATACCATTATCACCGACCTTTTGAGCATAATACAAACTTAGGGTTTTACATTGTCATTACCAATACCCCACCATCTCGTAGTAATAATTAATATCTTAGTGCCATAAAACCAAAAAAATGAAACGCATTTATTTCTATCTGGCAGCCATGCTGATCGCATGTGTGTCGCAAAACAGCTATGCCCAAAACCTTAAAGTCCCGCAACTGAGCTCTACCCAAACCGTTACGCAGGATCTCGGCTTAGGGCAAATTACCTTAACTTATTCCCGCCCAAACGTACGTGGACGGAAGATATTCGGAAGCCTTGAACCCTATGGAACAGTATGGCGCACAGGTGCCAATGCAGCTACCATCATTAAATTTTCCGACGATGTAACCATTGACGGTAACAAAGTTCCAGCAGGCGAATATGGATTATTTTCCATTCCGGGAAAAGATGAATGGACCGTAATACTAAACAAAACTGCCCATCAATGGGGCGCTTACACCTATAAGCAGTCGGAAGATATTCTTCGCTTTAAAGTGAAGACGGTTAATCATGCTGAGCCTACTGAAACCATGACCATCCAGTTTAATGATGTGGATCAAACCAAGTGCGAGCTGGAAGTAAAATGGGAGAATATTTCTTTCTCATTTCCTATCAGTACCGAGGTTGACAGCAAGATTATGGCCAATATCGATGAGATCATGAACCACGATAAAAAGCCTTATTTTGAAGCTGCGATGTATTATTATGAAAATAATAAGGATTTGAAAAAGGCCCTGGAGTGGATAACCGATGCCGAAAAAACAAGTCCTAATGCACCATTCTACAAGGTTTGGAAAGCGCGCATCCAACTGAAAATGGGCGATAAAACCGGAGCACTCGCTACTGCACAAGAAGGCGTTAAACTGGCTAAAGAACAAAAAGACGCCGAATATCAGCGCCTGAACCAGGCCGTTGTCGATCAGGCAAAATAATTCTCCATCGTGTCATTGCAAGGCGGGTGGCGTGAGCAGCGCAACGAAGCAATCGCTTGCTATACAGGGCGAAGATGCATGGCCGCTCTGTATAGCAAGCGATTGCCACACTGCGTTTGCAATGAGATAGTTTTTTATTTTCCTTCCGCTCCCATCCTGGAAAATCCGGAAAAGGAAGAGGGCAATTTATTTTAAAAGCGCACGTTTTTGTTAAGTAATAATTAATTGGGAAGCTTTCTAATAAAGCAAAAAAAATAGCCGAACCTCGCGTCCCGCTATTTTCCCTAATTAATTTAATGCTATTATTTAACTAAAGGTAAATATAAAAACGATAATTTTAGTCGTGTAACCGGAATGTTACAATATGAAGGCTTATTGACTTAAAGCATAAGGACTTACCTTATAGTATATCAAGCTGATACTTTCCCCTGATTTTCAGCCTCATTCATAAATGCAATGTTGATCAGCCATGCAATGATGATCACCAGGAAACAACCAATGGCATTTAGCCACAAATAAGCGATCACTTCGTAAAAACCCAATATGCAGATAATAATTTCAGTTATTACAGCAGCTATAAATACGGCAGTGCCTTTTATTTTTTTAAGATAGAAAGCCACTATAAAAACGCCCAGTATCGTACCATAAATAAATGATCCCAGCTTGTTGACTGCCTCGAGCAAATTACCCAGCTTGGCCGCATACAAAGCCATCGCAATACACACCAGTCCCCAGAAAACTGTTGCCAGGCGCGAGGCGTTGAGATAAGTCTTATCGGATGCCGCAGGATTAATGACACGTTTATAAATATCCACCACCGTTGTGGAGGCCAGAGAATTGAGTGCACTGGCAGTAGATCCCATAGAGGCCAAAAACACGATAGCTATCAACAAGCCTATCAATCCATTTGGTAAAAAATGGATTACAAAATTCAGGAAGACATAATTGGTGTCGTCGGTGTCGGCCTTACTATTGTTTTTCTTTATCAGGCTTATGGCATTTTTCCGGATGGCTGATTCTAAAGCATCTGCCTGTCTCAAATTATTACTTGCCTTGTTTATTCGTTCTTGGTCTTTGCTGTCCAGCGCTTTCAATAAGTCATCAGCGTTACTTTTTTTCTGCAGAAATGCGAGCGCATATTGTTGCCTGAGATCGTTGTATTGATGGGCGTATTGTCCTGATTTAACCCGGTTTACTTCGTATTTATTAAAGAACAAAGGCGGTTGATTGAACTGGTAAAAAGCAAATACCAAAACACCGATCAATAAGATCAGAAATTGCATCGGTATCTTGATCAGACCATTCATAATCAATCCCATGCGGCTTTGACCTATTGAGCTTCCGGTTAAGTAACGCCCTACCTGGCTTTGATCTGTCCCAAAGTAGGATAACTGTAAGAAGAAGCCGCCAATCAGACCACTCCAAACATTGTAACGGTTACTCGGATCAAATTTCCAATCGATGACATTCATTCGGCCCAGTTTACCGGCTAAATGCAGCGCTTTAGTAAAGCCGACATTTGATGGAAGCAGGCTCACCACCATTACTCCGGCCAGGAACATCCCGAAAAAGATGATGCTCATTTGCAGTAACTGCGTGTAGCTTACTGCCTTTGTACCACCATAAACAGTATAGAATATTACCAATCCGCCAATAAAGAGTGTGGTGTAAACGGTGTTAATATCCAATATAGTGGATAAGATAATAGAGGGCGCATAAATGGTGATCCCGGTGGATAAACCGCGCTGGATTAAAAACAGCGCCGAAGTAAGCGCACGGGTTTTCAGATCAAAACGTTGTTCCAGAAATTCGTAAGCAGTATAAACCTTCAACCGGCTGAAGATCGGCACAAAGGTGATACACAGCACGATCATGGCCGGCGGCAAACCAAAATAGAACTGCACAAAGCGCATCCCGTCAGAATAGGCTTGCCCGGGCGCCGACAAAAAAGTGATCGCACTGGCTTGCGTTGCCATTACCGACAGGCCCACCGTATACCAGGGCATAGAACGGTTACCTACAAGAAATTGGTCGATATTTTGATTGCTGCCACTTTTCCAAACGCCGTAAACTACGATGGTTAAAATGGTAAGGGCTAAAACAATCCAGTCTATCAGGCTCATTTAAAGAGAATGGTGATGAGCCAAAATACGAAAATTAAAAAAACCAGCCATACGATAACGATACCGTAAAACTGGTTCCAGTTTTTTATGAATGAGGGTAATTCAGGATCAGTGTTGTCCACGGCCTCTTACAAATACCGCTACGAAAAGAAGAGCTGTCAATAAACCCAAAACACCACCAACAATGATCCATTTTATGCCAACTTCTAATACTGCGCCTGTCATCAGGCCAAATACCAGTCCAACCAGGTAATATAAATTGGTCACGTTAAATTCTTTTTTCTCTTCTTGATGATGATGTGCCATGGTATGCTTATTTACAACACTGCAAAAGTAATTGTTTCTGTAATGATTGCAATAGTTTTTTTACGGATTAGCTTTCGGCTTATTGATCATATTAATAAACAAACGGTACGCTCCCGGAACACCGGCGGGTAATTGCCTGAAAAATGCCAGCGAGGTATAAATAAAACGCCCTTTACCGTATTGGGTAGTGATCAGCGCGCCATCTTTTGATGATTCGCCGGGATCGGCCATTTGTAGCACCTTCTGGTATTGCGCATCAGCATCTTTGGTAAAGTATAAACCGCGTTCCTGCACCCAGCCGTCAAAATCGGCAGGGGTGATCTTATTAGGGTAGTTCAACACAGGGTTGTTGGGGTCGACCACGGTGATCTTGGCGTTCTCATCCGTCACGCGTTCATTTACTACCTTGAACGGATACGGACCGATATTTTTTGTCACCAAACCATTGCTGTTGTTATACTGCACCAGCAGGTTGCCGCCATTCTTTACATATTCTAACAGTTTAGGCTGCTCAATAGCCAAACGCGGGTCGACATTGTAGGCGCGTACTCCTACGATGATGGCATCATAAACAGACAGATCGCCGTTTAATATCTCATTTTCTGAAAGCTGGTGAACTTCGTAGCCAACTTGTTTCAGGGCTTCAGGGACCAGGTCGCCGGCGCCATTAATGTAGCCGATCTTTTTACCTGCAATTTTCAGATCAAGCTGAACCAGTTTAGCCTGTGCTGAGGGGAAAAGCGTAATGTTAGGGATATGATTATAATGGATGGACAGGATGCCATCTTTATAAGGCGTATTATCGCGGTCGTGGGTTACGGTAGCTTCTAATATACCACTTTGTGATTTGTTGCCTGAAGGCGTAATGGTAAAATCTTGCTCCCATTCATCACCCTTATTTTTATTGGTGAACTGAACCCGCTCCGGACTGATCTTCCATCCTGGAGGCGCATCAAGAGAAATAGCGCCTGAACCGATCTTTTCAAAAGCCTCTAATTTTACCTGAACGGTTTGCGGTTGCTGTGAGTTGAAGATGTAAACCTGGTCCTGAATATTGGCCGTTATCGGCGGGGCGATTTGGACAGGCTGATAAATCTCGCCTTTTGCCGGATCAGTATATTTATAAACCAACTGGCGCTCAAACTGGATTGGTGTTCCTTCCACAATAAACTCGTACTTTACCTTAGGCATATCCGGGTTTTCGGGATTACCTACTTTACGGTCCTCAGAGATGGCGTATGACCCTATGCCATGCGGTTGCTCTAACCAGTATGGTTGGGTAATTTTATCAGCCGGTATTCTGCTGTTAAAAGTTTGCACTTCATTTGCCGGGATAGTTTTTCCACTATTAAAATGCAACCCGTCAACCTGGGATACCTTTACCCTGTCGCTATACCTGTTTATGATCTGCGACCGTACATCGATACTATCGCCTAATCCGTAAGTCTGCTCGGCGGCATAACTTTCAAACCACAAGCCTGCACAAGCGGCAATCAGTTCGCTCACTTCTTTTGTTTTTTGCTCACGCCAATAGGTATCGTCTATCTTTTGAATACGGTCATACAGTTTTACCAATGTAGGAACCGATTTATCTGGATGGTTGGCATCAAATTCCTTAGTGATTTTTTCAATATCTGTACCTATTGCTTCTCCGCCTTTTATGCGCCCCCAGGTGGTGTTCACGCCGTCCAACAGGTCTTTTTCAGGAGCATCACCTTTCATTGTCTTAAAGTATTCGTACGCATCGCCGCGCTGCCTTGCCGAGCCAAAGCCCTGTGTTTTGTGGTTCGAGCGGCTTTCGGCAGCCATTTCGCCGTAGCCTTTACCTAATAAAGGATTGTAAACCCCAACATTCACCTTAAACTGATCAGGCGCTATTGTATTGGTATTGCCGAAGTTGAAGGTGTTCCATAGGATGCGTTTTGGCTGCCAGGTTTGCACATATTTTAATTGTTCAGGAAAGCGTTTCGGATCAGCTGCGGCTGTGAAAGCCTCCTGAGCAAGAATTGCTGACGCGGTATGGTTACCGTGACCGCCTTCACCTGTAGTAGGGAAGCGGCAGATGATCACATCCGGCCTGAACTTGCGGATCACCCAAACCACATCACTCAATATTTTTTCCTTGTTCCAGAGTTTCAGGGTTTCTTCGGGACCTTTAGAGAAGCCGAAATCAAGCGCACGGGTAAAAAACTGTTCTGCGCCATCTACTTTTCTCGCAGCTAAAAGCTCCTGAGTACGGATCAGCCCCAATAGTTCACCTTGCTCATTACCGATCAGATTCTGGCCGCCATCACCCCGCGTCATTGACAGATAACCGGTGCGATAATGCTTTTCCTGAGCCAGGTAAGCAAGCAAACGGGTATTCTCATCATCCGGGTGCGCAGCAACATACAGGACACTGCCTGCGACATCCAACTTCTTAAGATTCTGTTCGATAGTGACAATATCAGTAGGCGGTGCAGTTTGTGCAAAGGCACTACTTGCAACCAACAAAAATATAGGCAGAAAAAGGAAATGTCTCATAAAGAAAAAACAAGGGGTAAGATAGACGGATATTTTTAATACTTCAAATCTAAAACAAAACTGTTACGTTGCTAAATTGTTAAAAACTAATCAGTTGATTGAATTTTTAGACCCTCTTAATCAAATGATTACATTAAGATAACAAAACCCATCTTGACATAATCAATCGATTGATTAATTTTGTGCCATTGAAAGAAATGGATAAAGATAAGATCGATAAAAAGGAACATATCCTTGACGTTGCTGAAAAAGTTTTTTCAGAACTCGGATTTGATGGTGCTTCTACCCGGACAATTTCGGGCGAAGCCGGGGTGAATATGGCGATGCTGAATTATTATTTCGGTTCAAAAGAAGGATTATTCCTGGCAGTTTTTAACCGGAAGATATCAACATTCAGAAACCTATTGCAAAATATCGGCAGCGACGATACCACAACTTCGTGGGACAAGATCGAAAAGTACATCGACCTGTATGTGCAGCGAGTGGTTAACAACAACTGTTTCCAGAAGATGCTATACCAGGAGTTGACCATGCAACGCCGGGGTGATTTGGCCGACCAGATATCGAGCATACTAATGGCCAATGTTTCTGAGCTGAAAAAGATCATACAGGAAGGTATAGATAAAGGCGAATTTAATAAGAGTGTAGATATAGAGTTGGTAATAGCTACTATTTATGGCACAAAAAACTTTATCGTCAATACTCCTCAGCTTACCTCTGCTATGCTGGGATTCGACATTCAGGATGACAAAATACTGGAGGAAGTATTGAAACCCAGAATTGAAGTCTACATGAAAAAACTATTAAGAGCTTACTTAGTGAATGAACATGATAACACAAATAAATAACCCCCTTAATCACCCATTCAAAAAAATGGTGAAACCCCTCTACCGTTTCGCTATTGCGATTATGGTTCCAGGTTTAATGCTAACTTCCGCTGCTTCTGCCCAGGACAGGACACTGACTCTCGACGAAGCGATTAAACTGGGCATCCAGAATAGCAAGGTACTTAAGCTGTCACAGTCAAAAATTGATCAGGCTGTTTCAAAGTACAACCAGGCTAAAGATGAGGTATTGCCTACTGGCAGTGCAAGCTTTGGATACAACAGGGCCGAAATACCTGCCAATCATTTAGCTTTGGGAAAGGCCAGTTTTAACTTGCCGAGCAGCGCCGACGCCTATTTAGGTATTGTATCACTAAAAGAAACCATCTTTGCAGGCGGTAAATTAAAATTAGCCCAGCAATCCACTGATTTGCTGACCAGAGTTTCGCGTTTGGACGCAGACAAGGACAAAGACGAGATCGCTTATGATGTGATCACTTCATTTTACAACCTGTACAAAGTACTGCAAAGCAAAAAAGTTGTTGAGCAGAACCTAAAATCAATCGACGAACAGATCCACCAATCTCAACGCTTTTTTGATCAGGGTTTGGTAACCAAGAACGACGTGCTGCGTTTCCAATTGCAACGCTCAAATGTTGAATTGAACGGCATCGACCTGGAAAGCAACCGCAAGATCATCAACTACGACCTGGACATTCTGTTAGGCTTACCTGAAACTACGCAGATCAATATTGATCAGATCAAAGAAACAGATCGCCAGATTGGTTCAATAAGCAGCTATATTGATACTGCTATGGCAAACCGTCAGGAGGTACAGCAATTGGTACTGCAATCAAAGGTTGCTGATAACAATATAAAAACTATTCATGCCAATCAGTTGCCAACACTGGCGGCATCAGCAGGTGGTTATTATGTAGATGTTTCAGCAAACCCGCTTCCGCAGTCAGGTAAATACATTACCCCGTTGACTGTAGGCTTAACCTTCTCATGGAACTTCTCATCACTGTGGACCAATAAGAACAAAGTGACCGAAGCTAAGATCGAACGCGAACAGGTTTCGATTAACCAGGGCATCACTGCCGATAACATCCGCAAAGATGTAAACCGCAGCTACCAGGGATATGAGGAAGCTTTGAATAAGATCAAATTATTGCAAACCTCTATCGATCAGGCAGGTGAGAATGATAAGATCCTGCAATCGAAATATAAAAACAATGTAGCTTCTGCTACCGACAGGGCCGATGCCGAAACATTATTGTACCAGGCTCAGATCAACCTGGAACTAGCTAAAGCAGATGCAGGCCTTGCTTATTATACGCTCTTAAAATCAACCGGAAAACTTAACAAATAACAAAATTTAACTACCCAATACAATGGCACAGGAACAAGAACCAAAAAAGAAACCGAACAGGGTTATACCTATAATACTTGGCATAATACTCATAGGCGGTATTATATTCGGGATAAAAGAATACATCTACTATGGCAAACACATTGATACCGACGACGCGCAGATTGATGGCGATGTAAGTCCGGTAGTGGCCCGCGTAGGTGGTTATGTAGATAGTATCTTCTTTGAAGAAAACACCCACGTAAATGCTGGTCAGGTTTTAGTAAAAATCGACGACCGCGACTATAAAGTAAAATTAGAACAGGCCTTATCTGCTCAAAAAGGCGCAAGTGCAGGTGTTAATGTCGGTCAGTCACAAATCATTGCGACTGCGGCTAACTCATCAAGCGCCCGTGCACAGGCTGAATCCGCTGCTGCAAGATTAGAGAAAGCTAACAAGGATTATGCTCGTTACGCTAACTTGGTTAAAGACGGATCAATCACCCAGCAACAATTTGACCAGGCAAAATCAGATCGCGATGTAGCTGCTGCTACTTACCGTGCTGCTCAGGACCAATACAAAGCTGCTTTAGAACAGGTTGGAACAAGCCGTAATCAGTTGACTGTAACCAACGTTGGTGTTACTCAACGCCAGGCTGATGTTGACTATGCAAAACTGCAATTGTCATACACTACCGTTACAGCACCATCAGGTGGTATTACCTCTAAAAAGAATATCCAGCTGGGTCAGTTGGTGCAAGCCGGACAAACTCTATTTAACATAGTAAATGATAACAGCCTATATATTACAGCAAACTTTAAGGAAACACAGCTAACCAACATGAAGAACGGTCAGAAAGTAGACATCGAAGTAGATGCTTTCCCTGACTTGAAACTGCATGGCGAGGTTTACAATTTTTCGCCTGCTACAGGTGCTAAATTCTCACTGTTACCTCCGGACAACGCTACCGGTAATTTTGTTAAAGTGGTACAGCGCATACCTGTTAAAATTAAGATCGATGCTGATAAAGAAACACTGGCAAAGCTGCGTCCGGGTATGAGCGTAAACGTTTCTGTAATCTATAAAGACTAAATACAATGGCCGAAACTGGTTTTAAAAAATGGATCATTACTATTACGGTAATAACGGCCTCACTACTAGAGCTGATAGATACCACCATCGTAAACGTAGCCTTACCACAAATACAAGGCAACCTTGGCGCAACCCTTGAGAATGTTGCCTGGGTAGTTACCGGATATGCAGTGGCTAACGTAATTATACTACCCATGTCCGGGTGGCTGGGCAGTTTCTTTGGCCGTAAGAGCTACTTTATAGGCTCCATTGTATTGTTCACCGTCACCTCATTCCTTTGCGGTAATGCGCACAGCTTAAACGAGTTAGTTATATTCCGTATTATACAAGGCGTTGCCGGAGGTGGTTTAATATCAACCTCTCAAGCCATTTTGGTGGAAACCTGGCCGCGCGAGCAGATTGGAACGGCTACTGCCTTATTTGGTTTAGGTGCAGTGGTAGGACCCACCGTAGGGCCTACTATCGGGGGGTATATTACCGATCATTATACCTGGCAATGGATTTTTTATGTGAATATTCCGGTAGGAGCCGTGGCCGCGTTCTGTGCTTATACATTTATTAACAAAACGCCTAAGGATGCAAAAGGAAAGCCCATTGATTGGTGGGGGATACTCTTGCTGGCAATTGCTGTAGGCAGCCTGCAGGTAATATTGGAAAAAGGTGAGTCGGAAGACTGGTTTGCCAAAACTTACATATTAGTACTTACCATAACCGCTATTATTGGTACCATCTTATTTATCTGGCGGGAGACCACCTACGAGTTTCCGATAGTGAATTTCGGAATTATGCGACACCGGAGTTTCGCGGTGGGTATGTTCACCTCGTTTATATTGGGCTTTGGGTTGTATGGTTCGGTGTTCGTATTCCCGGTATTTTGTCAGAATTTGCTTGGTTTCACAGCACAGCAAACAGGTGAACTATTATTCCCCGGCGGGTTATGTACCATTGTGATGATGCCTTTTATAGGGAAAATGCTTAACAAGGGTATACCTGCGCAGTTTATGGCGACAGCAGGAATGTTCTTATTCTTTGTGTTTACCTTCATGCTCAGTGGTTCAACTTTAGAAACCGGTGAAGTTAATGTGTTAATACCACTGCTGATCAGGGGTGTAGGTATGGCGCTATTGTTTGTGCCATTAACTACCCTGGCTATAGCAGATTTGAAAGGACCTGAAATGGGGCAGGGAACAGGTTTGAATAACATGATGCGGCAATTGGGTGGCTCATTCGGTATTGCGGCCCTTACCACCATTATTCACATTCGCCAGGGCGTACACCGGAACAACCTGTTAACTAACATTAACCCGTATAATAATGCGTTTTTGCAACGCATGCACCTGATGGAGCAAGGCTTTATGGCGAAGGGCAAATCGGCTATTGATGCCACACAAATGGCTTACAGGGCTATTGAGGGTGCAGTTGTAAGGCAAACATTATTATTAACTTACAACGATGCCTACCTGATATCAGGGCTGGTTATGTTGTTTTCCATCCCTTTGATATACTTGCAGCCATTTAAAAAGGTCAAGGTAAGTGTGCCGACAGATGCTCACTAAATGTTAAAAGCCGTTCGGTTTTACAACTGAACGGCTTTCCCCAAAAAAAATTTTACAATTAAAAGTTTTGATATCAAACCCCAACGCCGGATCATTCCTAAAAATCACGCTTTGGAATTGAGTAATCTTATGGTTATAAAATTATGAGTTTTAAAACTATAATATCAAGGAATTGAATAAAATATTACTAACAAATTTAAATCTTTTCACATTTTAAAACGCTTCTGCCTCAATTCTGGCTGCATTTCGCTCATTATTCAGGCTGACTTTTCTAATTGCTTAGTATTTAAGCTCCTCCAAATATTTTTCTAAACAAAAAAGCTTAAAATTGGCTTATTATCGTGATATGAAAATGTTAAGCAGGCGCTACATTAAAACTTTATGGAAGGTTATCGTAGCCACTTTCATGGGTTTTATAAACGACAATGGGTTAAAGTTAAGTGCATCGCTGGCTTATTATACGGTCTTTTCACTTGCACCGTTAATCATATTAATTATTTCGATATCCAGCCTGGTACTAAGGCATTATGCGTTTAACGATGCATTATACGATCAGATGTCCCGGTTTATAGGGCACGACGCTACCGTTCAATTGCAGGAGGTGGTTAAAAACTTACAGCTTTCCGGCAAAACCGGCGTGGCCCTATTGTCGGGTATTATTATTTTATTAGTGGGTGCCAGCAGCATGTTTGTTGAGATACAGGATTCGCTTAATATTATCTGGCGGGTGAAAGCAAAGCCCAAAAAAGGTTGGCTGAAATGGTTGCAGAATCGCTTCCTTTCTTTTTCGCTGATCATAGGTTTAGGGTTTTTGCTGCTGGTAAGCCTTATTATTAATATCGTAATAAAGGCTTTAAGCACCCGCCTGGAGCATTTCCTACCTTACGTAACAGTAACTATTTTCGACCTGGTGAATCTTGCCGTTACCTTGCTGGTAATTTCAACTTTGTTTGGAATCATATTTAAATTCCTGCCCGATGTAAACATAAAGTGGAAAGATGTGCGTTCGGGGGCAATTTTTACGGCGCTCTTGTTTATGCTTGGGCAATATCTTATTGGTTTATATATACAATATACCGCCCAGGGCTCGGCTTATGGGGCCGCTGGTTCTGTTATCGTGATTTTGGTTTGGATATATTACACGTCCACCATTTTATACATTGGCGCTGAGTTCACTCAGGTATATGCCGAGGCCTCCGGGAGCAGAATAGAGCCCGCAGAGTATGCGGTACACATATTGCAAACCGAAATAGAGCATGAGGTTGCCAATCTCCCTCCACAAAACCCCGATTTACAAGGCAACCTAAAAAGCGTGAAAAAATCAGCGCATCAATAATTATCGTGGATATAGGTCATGATACGGACCATCTCATCACGAATTTCGCCGGTGGGCCGGGTGAAATTGTTATTCATGAACGAAAAAGCCAAACGTTTACCTTTCCTTGTTACCAGGTAACCACTTTGATTGTGATTATTAGATAGTGAGCCTGTTTTTGCCCATACAAAGGGTACACCGTTATCTGTTTTGTATGCCTTACGTATTGTCCCGGCAACACCACCTATCGGCATCAAACTATGTAATAAGTTATCATTCTTCATTTCATCAGATATCTTACAAAGTAATGCCACTATGCTTCTCGGCGTAAACAAATTATAGCGTGAAAGCCCGGATCCATCTACCCATTCCGGGGCATCCGGCAAATCATTCAGAAAGTGTGCTTTGGAATAAGCAATCACCGAATCGGCATTCATCACTTTAAACTTTACGGACGAGCAAACCAGTAATAATTGTTCAGCGATAAAATTGTCGCTTGGTTGCAGCATGTGTTTATAAACTGTATCGGCATTTGCATCATACACAATTTTAGCATTATCAATTAAGGGTAAATGCACTTCAGTTACCTCTTGCTTCAATGTATCCTGTAACAATGCTATGGCTAAGGCCGTGCTTGTTTTCCATGGAATTTCCTGATGGTAATCAACCGGAATATTCATAGCTGGATACACAAATGTATTGTTCAGGAATTCCCGCTGAACTTTATAGGCAGATGGTTTATAATTACTGTCACATTTTAAATATTGACTTAGATAAGACGGGCTGATTTGCAAAACTCCGTTTTTGTCAGCTGATAAAAAAGCGGCATTATTTTCAATGGGCAGTTCTGTTATCTCGGCCTGGTAATTGTCATTATAATCGTTCCAGGCCCAACCGTTTCCGAAGAAATCATTTTGATATTGCCCGGATGAAAAGAATAGTTTTTTATCTGAGCGTTTAAGAAAATCAAAACCCTTCACACCTTTCAGATCGGTATGCAAAAAAGCCGGATCGCCGGTGCCCCAGAATATTAGTGAATCATTTTGGGTAATATATTTAAAAGCAGGAATAGAATCACCTAACATCTTCAGGCAGGTATAAAAAGTAAAGAGTTTGGTATTGGATGCAGGCGTGAAATACTTATCCGAGTTCAGTTCATAAACCATCTTCTTTGCATCCATATCATACAATGCAAAACCTGTAAAATGATCTTTTACGATTAATGAGTGCTTAAAAAGCTTCCTGATTTTTCGCTTTCTGATTTTCCCTGCGTGGACGGCAGTATTTGTCAACAAAAATATTGTTGCAATTAGTAACATTCTCCTGCTTCTGCACATCATATAATTTTAGGTAACTAAAGTTTTATCGTAAATTTATTAATCCAATTATAAACAAATTGTTACTTAAACTATTTCATAAGACCAAGCTCCTGCCCGTTTTGGGTTTGATTTGTTTAATATGTTTTAGTTTTTTGCCGGCAAAGGCCCAATATTTCGACATCGACAACGGGTACAAATCAGTGCGGATACCCTTTAAACTGGTAAGAAACCTGGTGGTGATAAAATTAAAAATAAATGGCAGAGGGCCATTTAATTTTATATTGGACACCGGCGTAGGCCTGATGGTTATTACCGAGCCCAAATTAGTCGATTCCATAAACCTGCAAAATAAACGCACCATAAAAATGGGCGGCCTTGGCGAGGGTGATGCTTTCGAGGCATATGTGACCCCACCATTAAAAATAGAAATACCTGACCTGACGAGTTATGATGTTGCCGCAGCTATACTTAAAACAGACCATTTTAATTTGTCGAACTTTGTGGGCATACCAATTCATGGCTTGCTGGGGTATGAGTTCTTTAACAACCTGGCAGTTAAACTAAGCTTTGTAGATAGTACAATAACTGTTTACCGGCCCCGTGACGTACGCAAATTCAGGAAAGGCGAGAAATTACCAATGACTGTAGAGTATCACAAACCGTATATTCAGGCAAAAGTAAGGCTGCCCAATGGCACTGAACAAACGACTAAATTAGTGATAGATCTTGGAGCCGGTCATCCAATTTCGCTCGAAAACATGATCAAAAAAAACGGGCTTCCGCAGAAATTTATTATTGCCAACTTGGGTGTTGGTCTGGCGGGGCCTATTACCGGCTTTTTAAGCCGGATAGATGAAGTAGATGTTGGCAAATACCGGCTTAAAAAGGTAATCACATCGTTCCCAAACGATTATGACGAGGCAACAATGAAAAGTTTGTCCGTGCCCAGAGATGGTAATCTTGGGGTAGGAATACTAAAAAGGTTTACAGTAATATTTGATTACCAGGACAATGCCCTATATTTAAAGCCTAATACAAATTTTAGCGAGCCCTTTGAACATGATATGAGCGGCATCGAATATTATGCCGCAGGCGAGGGGTTTAAACATCTGATCATAAGCAGAGTTGAACCGGGTTCGGCGGCTGACGAAGTTGGACTTGAAAAGGACGACGAGATTACTTCCATTAATTTTAAGCCTGTCGGCGATATGACGATGGAAGAAATTGATAATATGCTTAAGTCAAAAAACGACCGCAATTTATTGATTGAGGTCTACCACGATCATCGGTTTGACAGGGTTATTCTCACGCTGAAGCGTAGAATTTAAACTCACGTCTATTTCAATTGGCTTATATTTTCGAAGAAAGCACTTTGCAAATCGAGTAATGATTTCACTTTTACTTTTTCTCCATAAGTGTCAAAACACAAAAACTCAACTTTTCCGGGCTGCCGGGTATCAATTTTTTCAAAAAAGTTGAAGGTTTTAAAAAAATAATGGCGGGTAATAATACTCTTTCTTTTGTTTGATCTGGAAGAATTTAGCCTGAACCCAAACGCATCAATCCATTGATGGATCCGGGTGTGAAGTGAGGATGCGATTTTTTTCATAGGTAATCTTTTCATTTCTAACGAAAAACTTTTCCCCTTGTTTTAATTGTGGGAGAATCGTTTTCACACACTCGTTCATAAAACATACTTAAACACAGCTAAAAACTCAGTGAATTTTTTTTCTAAAAATGAAATGTAACTTATTGAATAAGTTCGCGTACAAAGCTTTAATTAATTTATTTAACGTACCCTATATGAGACGAATTAGACACATATTACCATTAATATTACTAGTGTGCTTTATTAGTATTAATGGTTGTAAAAAAGACAAAACACCGGGTCCTTCAGGAGCTACCGGCGCTACTGGTGCCACGGGCGCACAAGGAGATATAGGCGCCACCGGTCCACAAGGACCGCAGGGCCCTGCCGGAGGCCCACAAGGCGCTACCGGAGCAACAGGTGCCACTGGTGCAACAGGCAGTACCGGTTCAAATGGAACTAACGGAACTAATGGCACAAACGGTGCTACAGGCGCAACTGGCGCTACCGGAGCAAATGGCGCTACTGGTTCAAATGGCACTAATGGTGCTACCGGCGCAACAGGTGCTGCAGGAGCAACTGGCGCTACTGGCGCCGCAGGGGCAACTGGTGCAACTGGTTCTGCAGGGGCAACTGGTGCAACTGGTTCTGCAGGAGCAACTGGCGCTACTGGTGCCGCAGGAGCAACTGGCGCAACTGGCGCCGCAGGAGCAACTGGTGCAACTGGCGCCGCGGGAGCTACTGGTGCAACTGGTGCTACCGGAAATGCAGATGTAAACACTTACTTATTTAGCAACAAGTCTATTTCAATAACAGGAACAAATTTCAATGTCCCTGCTATTACACAACCAATTGTTGATCAAGGCCTGGTATTGGTTTACATGAGCACATCATCAAGTGGCCCATGGTATCCGCTACCGTATACTCAGGGCGGTACAACGATCAGCCTGGTAAACTATAGCTTAGGTCAGATAAGTTTAATAGCAAGCACGAACCAAACCGGTATCTATCTTAAGGTTGTTGTAATACCGGGTAATTCGCTTACCCAATTGAGCACTGCCAACCCGCATTTAAACTTCAACAATTACAACCAGGTAGCTTCGGCACTGCGTTTGAAACAATAATCAAAAGTTAAAAATAACCCTGCCCTCTGATTGAAATCAATCAGGGGGCTTTTTGTTTGGCAATGTAACAATGCTATGATTTTTAACTATTTAATATTTTTAAGTTGAACCTTTGCGTTCTGTTAATGTCTTTATGATCTGACAATAGCACGATGTAAAGTATGAAACGCTTATTCCTTATTTTTCTTTTTTCTACCTTAATCTCGCTTTACGCCACCGCACAAACCGGACGGGAAGTTCATGGCACTGTAACAGACTCTACCAAACTCGGAGTACCCGGAGCTAATATTAAATTGATATCCGATAAAGGCGATAGTACAGTGACTATTACAGACCCAACAGGAAAATTTGTTTTTCCTGCAGTTAATGGTACCAAGCTTACACTTACTGTATCATCAATAGGTTATCAACGCATCAAGAAGCATTTTTCTTTGGATGCTGATACCAAGCCTGCTACTTTGGGTACAGTCATATTAAAACAGGAAAACAACACCCTACAGGGGGTAACCATAGTTGGTGTTAACCCGGTAACACTAAAAGAAGATACGGTTGAATATAAAGCCAGTGCTTATAAAGTACGGGAGAATGCACCGGTTGAAGATCTGATAAAGAAGCTGCCGGGGGTTGATGTTGATGTTAACGGGAATATTACCACCCAGGGAAAACAGGTAACCAAAGTAAGGATCAATGGCAAGGATTTTATGGGCGGAGACGTGCAAAGCGCCACAAAAAATCTTCCTGCCGATGTGGTGGAAAACATCCAGATGATAGATGACTATGGCGATCAGGCAAACCTGACCGGCGTAAAAACAGGTGAGCCGGACAAGATCATGAACATCACTATCCGTAAGGATAAAAACTATGGATATTTTGGTCAGGCTACTGCAGGCGATGGTGAGGACGCATTACCGAAAAGCCAGGGCTTGCCTGATGACAATCGCTATCTTTTCAACCTAAATGCATTCCGTTTTAATGGCGATCAGCAGATGGCTTTGCTTGGAAGCGTTAATAACACCAACGTAAACACTTTCTCATTTAACTCGAACACCGGCGGAGGTGGAGGAGGCGGTGGTTTTGGCGGGGGTGGCGGCGGCCGTGGAAACGCTGCTCGCGGCGCGCAAAACTCCGGAAGCCTGATTACCACACAAAATGGTATTACCGACGCCCACTCAATAGGTGCAAATTTCCGTGATCAATGGGGTAAAAAACTATCTGTTTATGGCAGCTATAGCGTATCCGACAACACAGTATCCACAAATAGTACTAACTTCCAGCAAAACACCAGTCTGCAAAACCCCAGCACTATTAATCAGCGGTCGAATGAATTGGATAAAAATTTTAATGAGCGTTTTACCTGGAATATGGAGTACAAGCCGGATACGGTAAATTATCTGAAAATCACGCCAACGTTTACCTATGCTACCACACGCACAACTGAAAATGAGGCTGATAGCACCAGGTTTCCTTACAACCCCATCAGGAACGCTGTGTTTAACACATATACCTCAAGTACCTCCAACGCACCCGCTTACGGTATAACTGCACTATACAATCATCGCTTTCACCGTAAAGGGCGCAATTTTAGTCTTAACGTTAATATCAACTCAGCACCTAGTACCCTATATCAGCACGTTGTATATAATTACACACTCGGCACGCCGCCCGGACCAGTTAACCAGGTTTTGCATACCAACAGCCGTACTACAACTATCGGTACTACATTATCATTCCTGGAGCCCATTGGAAAAAGAGACTACCTGGAAGTTAACTATGCCCTTAGTCACTCGCACACCACAAATAGCAAGTCAGCCGATTCTTCGATCGTTACTACTGATTTCCCGAGTATTCCCGACACCCTCAGGAGCACAGATTACAATTATAACTTCACAACCAACCGCTTTGGATTAAACTATCGTTTTGTTGAGAAGAAATATAACTATACGTTTGGTCTGTCCGCACAACCCGCAGTCCTGGATGGTTACTCGCCGCTAACCGGATTAACAACTCATGTAAATACTTTTAACTGGATACCTACCGCACGATATATTTATAATTTTTCGCGCAGCCAGGCATTTAGTCTCAATTATAACGGGTCAAGCAGTCAACCGAGCTTTACCCAGTTACAGCCTACTACTGATGTGTCAAATGCCTCCTATCCCGTGCAAGGTAACCCCTTCCTGAAGCCACAGTTTACCAATAATTTTTCTATTCGTTATAACCAGTTCAGCTTCGCTACGGGGAATATTTTATTTGCCAATGTTTCATTTCAGAAGATTGACAACCAGATCGTAACCAATCTTATTACCTATGCAAGCAAGAGTTCTATCCTCACCCAATATTTGAATGCAGACGGCTATTATAACATCAGCGGCAATTTCACATATGCCAAGCCATGGGACAACCGCAAGTTTACATTGATGTTTACGGGTACGGTAAATTACTCAAACGGTGTAAGTTACCTGACCAACGTCGGTGCCAGTGGCGATTCGGTAGCTAATAAAAATATCGCCAAAAACCTGCAAATGACTCCTGGCTTACGTTTCAGGGTAAATTTTACCGATATAATTGATGCACAGGTATTAACTAATTATGTTATCAACCGCACCGATAACTCTGTAAAAAACCCACTGAATCAGAACCTACTCACGCGTACGTGGAATATCGGCGTAAACGGTAAAAATTACTTCAAAGACTGGACCGTGAGTTATGACTATGGTAAAGCAATCAATTATGGCTATAGCTCAGCACTTGGGAAGGTAACCAACCCGAATATATTGAACATGTATGTGGAGCGGAGATTTTTAAAAGATCACAGAGCAACTATCCGCTTATCTGCATTTGACTTGTTTAATCAAAATACAGGATTTTCGACCAGCTCAGTACCTGGCTCATATACCGAAACTCATATTAACAGGCTATCGCGTTATTACCTGGCAACGTTTACCCTTCGTTTACAAAAATTTGCAGGGAAAGCGCCAACCCAAAACCCTGACAGAGACTTTAGGAGGGGAAATCGTGGTGATGGCCCGGGAGGTCCGCCACCAGGCGGTGGTCCGGGCGGAGTGCCGCAATAATGCTTAATAGTCATTTACAGAAGAGGCCGGTATTTTCAAAAATACCGGCCTCTATTCTTACACCAAATTTATAATCAATTATTATTGACCAATACATTATGGATAACCTGCTCCAGCTGCTGCAGATCAAATGGTTTAGCCAGGTAACTTTCAGCACCCGCATTACTTGCTAACAGTTGGATATCGCTATTTGCCGAAAAATAAATGACAGGTATATTTTTCAATGTGCTATCATTTTTCAAGGTCTGCGTAGCAACTATACCTCCGGCATCGGGTATCCAATTGTCCATCAGGATCACATCAGGGCGTATTCGCGAAACTTTTTCCGTTACATTATTACAATCTGTAAAGGCATGGACTTCCCAGCCTTGTTCTTCTAAAACATAACTGCAAATTGAAAGTATATCCTCATCGTCATCAAAAATGATAATCTTTTTCGTAGAGGCTTTATCCATATTATGGGGTCAAATCTTTAATCTATTTATACCTTTTTCGGGCTCAAATGTTTTAATTTTTTTTAATATAACGATATAGCTATATTTATGTGAGTTATCCCGTTTGCAAAGAACTGATTTTAACCTTACAAATCAATACACAATTGTTCCGGCTTCTTTTTTAATTGATTCTTTGAATTTAAAGGCAGATTTTGTCCCCTTAGAAAAAAATGTATACATACCTAATTAAATTGAGGTGAAGAAGGAAACAACTAATCCGGCGTTTGAAAATAGCCTGATGCGTACAGAAAATATAGACGCACAGCAAGAGCTTAGGGTGTATTTTAATGCTATGGATGAGGTATTCTTTTCGGTAGACATGATAAACAACCGGGTGATACAGATTTCTCCAGCCTGTGAAAAGCTCTACGGATATGACCCAGCCTATTTTTTTGAAAATCATTTATTTTGGTTTGATCTGATTCATCCGGATAACAAACACATTATTGAACAAGAGGATAGACAACTGGAACTCGGAAAAATTGTAGACAATCAATACCGTATCATCAGAAAAGATAAAGCTATCCGCTGGGTTGAAAATAAAATCATCCCAAAACTAGACGCCAATGGTAAACTGGTCAGAGTAGATGGTATCACCAGGGATATTACTGATAAGAAGATAGCCGAAGAGAAACTTAAGCAAAGCGAGGCGCGGTATCGCCAGATAGTGGAAACCGCACAGGAAGGCATTTGGACTATAGACAAATACGATAAAACCAATTTCGTCAACAAAAAGATGTGCGACATATTGGGCTATACCGCCGAAGCGATGATGGGTAAAGAGCTGTACGATTTTATGGATAAGGAAGGGAAAATATATGCCCTTGAGTGCATGGAGAGGCGGCGAAAAGGATCAAAAGAGAACCTCGATATCCGGTATATTACCAAAAGCGGTCAGGATGTATGGTGTAACATATCAGCCAATCCCATATTTGATGAAAAGGGTATTTATAACGGTTCCCTGGCAATGGTAACCGACATTACTCAACGAAAACGTGATGAGGAGACGGTCAAAAAATCGGAAGCTAATTTGCGCGCCTTATTTGAAAATACCGATACCGCTTATGTATTATTTGATTCCGATTTTGTCATTATTTCGTTCAATTCGCTGGCCCAAAAGTACTCTCAGGAGCAGAACAATCAGACCCTTTATGTAAATAGCTCGGTAAAGGATTACTTTACTGCCGAAAGGTGGCCCTTTATAAAAAATACGCTTGAAAAAGTTGCTAAAGGAGAGCACATAGCTTATGAAATAAGTTTGTCGAACCCGAGCGGAGTAAAATGGTATGACGTGCGCTGGCTCAATGTAAAAGATGCTGATGGAAAAAACACGGGTTTTATTTTGGCGAATAAAGAGATTACTGCAACTAAAAATGCAGAGCTGGAGCGCGAAAAGATAACTGCTGACCTGATACAGCACGATAAAGACCTGGAGCAATTTACTTATATCATTTCGCACAATTTACGTGCGCCGGTAGCCAATATTCTTGGGCTCGCGGGCATGCTTCACGACCATGACCTGGATGGCGAGGCCAAAATAGAAGTATTCGAGCGGGTAGCACAATCCATAAAAAACATTGATACGGTAATAAAGGACCTGAACCAGGTTTTACAAGCCCGCGAAATGGTGAGCGAAAAAAAGGAGACCATTTATTTTGATGACATTGTAGAGGCGTTTAAAGCCAGTATCCATGATGTCGTTCTGAATGAAAAGGTTCAGGTCAAATATAATTTTAATGAAGCTGAATCGATTTTTTGTATACCAAGCTATATTAACAGTGTTTTCTATAATCTCCTTTCCAATAGCATCAAATACCGCAAGCCGGGTATGTCGCCAATAATCACGGTAAAAAGTCGCAAAATTGCCGATAAAATAGAGCTTCGCTTTAAAGATAACGGGAAGGGCATCGACCTGGAAAAACACAGCCGCCATATATTCGGTATGTATAAACGTTTTGACCCTAGCATGGAGGGTAAAGGCCTGGGGTTATTCATGGTGAAAACACAGATCGAAGCACTTGGCGGAACGATAAAAATAAAAAGCAAAGCCGGCATGGGGACTGAGTTTGTGATACAGTTGCCTGGTTGACGCTGCAATATTTAATCAATCTCCCTGAACATAATATAAGCATCTACATAACCCAATTGCCGGTGATTAAACCCTTTAGGGATAACTCCGATGATCTTAAAGCTCAGTTTCTGCCAGAGTTGTACTGCAGCCTGATTGGTACTCACTACAAAATTGAACTGCATACCCTTATATCCCGATTCTTTAGCCACCTGCCAGGAATGATCAAACAATTGTTTACCCAAACCCCGGCCTCTGGCTTCCGGATGTACCATATAACCACAATTGGCAATATGCGCACCTAAACCGGGTTGGTTGGGTTTTATAAAATAAGTGCCCAATATTTTGCCATCTTCTTCAGCAACAAACACCTTCATGCCCGGCGCAAACCAAAGTTTAGAAAGATCTTCCCTTTGGCTATCAGGGTCGAAAGCGTACGTATCGCCGGTTTTGACAACTTGCTCGAAGATTTCCCAAATGCCGTCGTGATCGTTGCTAGTGGCTTGTCTGATGGTCATATAATTGTGGCGTTATGCTAGGATTAGGATAAATATAGATCGTGGGCTTGTTGGGGATTTATTGTTAAGATAAGGTTATTTTAAAAAATCTCCATCAATAATCAGCAGTTTAACGCCATTTTTTGAAATCGAGCGATGGCTGCTCAAACCGTCAGAAACAACATAGGTCATACCGGCAGTCAAAGTGAATTCCTCTCCGCTCTCCAATTCGCTTACAAATTCACCTTCTAAACAATGCACGATATGACCTTTTTGGCACCAATGGTCGGCCATGTACCCCGCCGAATAATTGACTATCCTGATGCGAAATCCGGGAAATTGCCAGGTTTGCCAGGTGGCTTCGCCGGTTTCACCGGGATGTATGGTTTTTACAATTTCCGACCAGTTAATGGCTTGAAAATCAATATTTGATAAGCTCATTTAGCGTGCTGTGAACAGCATAAAGCTACAAATAATGATCACATTGATTAGCACAATGATAGATACCGCATTCATATTGTGTTTGCTGATATGGGCCAGGTTATTATTTAACCGTTTTAGCCAACGGTTATTTAAAAGCACCAGATAATTCGCCAACATAAAAAACACCGCTCCAAACAGAAGAACAATATTTCCCGCCATACTGCCGGTTATCCATCCCGATCGTAACGCAAATTGGGCTAAAATCATTGCCGTTGTCAAAGTAATGATCAACAAGAAGCTCACATTAAATAATGATTTGAATTGAGGCAATTTACCCTGGCCGAAATTTCTGAATATCCACCTGTAAGACGCTACATAAATGGATTGATAAGACCTGATCATGGCTATAAATGTTTAAAGGTTAACGGCTTACAAATACCGATAGGGAAGGCATTTGCTTGTGATTTATTGGTTTAGTGTTATAACGCTTATATTTAAATAAAAGTATATTATTTCGAAATATTTTGTTATACAAAATAAAAAACAACCAAACAGGAAATATACAAAACTATATCAAACTATTGTATGGCTTCTTTTACATTAACCATGGCCAATAAATTCACATTTGGGTCAACAGTAATTGATGATGGTTTAGCTTTTACCGGAACAGACAAACTGGTTACTTTATTTTTAACCGAAACAATATGCGACTTGCCTGCGATGTATACTTCCAGTGGAAAATCGAAGACAATAGCTTGCTTTTGCTCCACTGTTAAATCGATTGATTTTTTTGTAGCGTCATAATGCCAGATAATGTTCAGGTGGGGGGCACCAGTCGTATAGATCCATTGTTTAAAAAACCGTTGCAGATTCTGTCCACTAGCGTTTTCCAGTTCGGCTCGCAGATTATCAGTGTTGGCATTCTTGCCATCATATTTTTTATAGTAAGCCCGGATGCCTTTCCAGTAGGCCACATCGCCCAGTTTGCGCCGGAGCATGTGCAATACCCAACCACCTTTTTGGTAACTGTTGGCATTGAGCAGCACCATGTAATTATCGTGAACAGTCGTATCCACCACAGCCGTTTTTCTCTTCTTCTCAAAATCAAAAACGGTTTCACGGTCCGCTTTCAGGCGTTTCTTCAAAGTGTCCACTCCATATTTATGCTCGAGGTAAACGTTGGTCATATAAGTGGCAAAGCCTTCGCTTAGCCATAGATGACTAAAGTTTGTCTCACTGGCAGCATCACCAAACCATTGATGCGCTATTTCATGTGCCATCAGTTCTTCGATCCCCCTATCGCCTACTGATTCCTCGAAATAAAAGATACAGCTCGAGTTCTCCATCCCGCCGAATATGGTTTTAGACTGAACATTGGCCAGTTTTTCAAAGGCATATGGCCCAACTTTACCGATATAATACGATAATATCTCTTTAGCTACAGCATAGCTTGTAAAACCCTTGTCTTTATTCTCAGGGAAAACATAGGTATAAACCGGGATATTATTGACTTCGCCTGTATGGTCTATCGCAAAGTCAGCCACTCCGATTACCATCACTTTGGTCGGGCATTGGGCTTTTTCGCTCCAATGAGTAAGTTTAAGATTATCAGGCAAGGCCTTTTCATCAACTTTTAAACCGTTTGATACTACCTGATAATGATCAGGTGCAGTTACTATGAAATCTACGGTCGCTTTATCGGCAGGCTCATCTACACAGGGCAACCAGTTATGTGCACGGTTGGGCCAGTTATCTCCAAAAAAGGTGCGGTGACCGAATTTGTTGGTGGAGATGATCAAGCCATCGGCGGGGATACCGCTATAAGTTAAGATGTAAGTATGTGCGGTTCCTGTTTTGCCATCTGTAGTAATAGTTAGATCGTCATCATTTTGGAGGAACGATACGGGCTTACCGTTTTCCGTCACACCACTTACTAGCATGCCTTTCCCACCTCCTCTTTGTTTTACCAGGTTGATTTGGAATGATCCGGCATCCCTCAGGTAACGCAGGCTTATTTCTGCCTGTCCTTTGATGGTATCATTTTTATCGTTCAATTGGATGTTGAAGCCATAATGTTGTACGTCGATAACAGCACCGGGCGATTGGGCTTTGGCAGATAAACAAAAAAGGGAGCCAAGGGATAGCAGGCAAAGAGTATACTTCCGCATAGTTGATTATTGATAATGCTAAAGATAAATTATTTAAACAAAAAGAGCGGCTTGCGCCGCTCTAAGGTTATTTTAGCATATTTCGAATTATATAAATTATCGATCCTCTGTCTGTAGTGTAAAGCTAAACGGCATTTCATACTCAACTTTAACGGGTTTACCATTTAGCATTCCAGGAAGCCACTCGCCTGTAATTAACTTTGCAATACGCAATGCTTCTTCATCACAGCCTCCTCCAATACGTTTGTTTATTTTATATTTTGAAACATCGCCATTTTCGTCTATGGTAAATGCTATTATTACTTTCCCCTGGATATTTTTCTCGCGTGCCTCGGCGGGATATCTTGTTTTAATAATAACTATTGCCAGCCGCTTCCCATCGCCGTCTAAATAAATCGGTGGTTGATCAAGCTTTCTCTTCGTAGTATCTGTTCCATTTATTATATCATATTCGCCATTTTTGCTGTTATCCCAGCGAGATTTTTTATAATCAATTAGTTTTTTGTGCGTGTAATCGTACACTATTTGTATGTCCCGATTATAATCATAACTGGTCCATACGCTGTCTTTCTGATTGTTTTTATAGAAACCCTTACGAAGCAACTTACTACTTATAAGAGCATACTCTCCCTGTCTGATATTTGTATCCGACTCTAAAACATCATACCTCTCTTTTAAGGATAATACGTCATCATACTTCGTTATCTGCTTGGTCTGAGCAAAAAGGCTTCCGGTTAAAGTAATGGTAATTAGTGACAAGATTAGTTTCATGCTTTAAATATAAATGGTATTTAAACAAGAAGAGCGGCTCACGCCGCTCTTAGGTTAATTTATCATATTTTAAATCCGACATCGTATATCCGACCTCCGAAATCATTTATCTTGGCATCCGGCGCATCATACTGGCCATGGCTGCCGGGTTGCTCATTTGCTTCATGACCTTGCGCATGTCTTCAAACTGCTTGATCAGTCGGTTTACCTCCTGCAGATCGGTCCCTGAGCCTTTCGCAATACGGTTACGTCTGCTTTGGTTGATGGAATCCGGGTTTTCCTTTTCATAGGGCGTCATCGAAAGAATGATCGACTCGATATTTTTGAAAGCATTATCATCAACCTCTACATTCTTCATCATTTTGCCAACGCCTGGTATCATGCCCATCAGGTCCTTCATGTTACCCATTTTCTTGATCTGCTGTATTTGGCTGTAGAAGTCGTTAAAGTCGAACTTGTTCTTGCGGATCTTCTTTTGCAGCTCGGCAGCTTCCTTCTCGTCAAATTGCTGCTGTGCGCGTTCAACCAATGAAACCACGTCGCCCATGCCCAAAATACGCGAAGCCATACGATCGGGGTGGAAAACATCCAATGCTTCCATCTTTTCGCCGGTACCGATGAACTTGATCGGTTTATTCACTACCGATTTGATCGATAGCGCTGCACCACCGCGGGTATCACCATCCAGCTTGGTTAAAACCACACCGGTAAAGTCGAGGCGGTCGTTGAACACCTTAGCTGTATTCACCGCATCCTGGCCGGTCATGGAATCCACCACAAATAGTATCTCATGCGGATTTACCGCAGCTTTTACCTGCTCTATCTCCTGCATCATCGCCTCATCAATCGATAAGCGACCGGCAGTATCCACAATGACCACGTTGTTGCCGTTCTGCTTAGCTTGGGCAACACCTTCTCTTGCAATGGCAATGGGGTCTTTTGATTCCAGATTAGCATAAACCGGTATACCGATCTGCTCGCCCAAAACTTTCAATTGCTCAATAGCCGCCGGGCGATATACGTCGCCTGCCACTAGTAAAGGTTTTTTATTTTTCTGCGTCTTTAGAAAATTTGCCAGCTTACCGCTAAAGGTGGTTTTACCCGCACCGTTTAAACCTGCGATCAGGATCACCGTTGGCGTAGCCGGAAAATTCAGATCAGCAGTGCTGCCGCCCATCAATTCGGTCAGCTCATCGTTCATAATCTTGGTAAGCAGCTGACCAGGGGAGATAGAGGTCAATACATTCTGGCCAATAGCTTTTTGCCTTACTTCATCGGTAAAGGTTTTGGCAGTTTTATAGTTAACGTCGGCATCCAGAAGAGCCTTGCGGATCTCCTTCATGGTTTCGGCCACGTTGATCTCTGTAATAGTTCCTTGGCCCTTCAGGACCTTAAACGCCCTGTCGAGTTTATCTGAAAGATTTTCAAACATGAGTATAAAATACTTTAATCTTTAAATTGAGGATGCAAAGTTAAGATTTTGAAGCAATTCCCGCTCCGCATAAAGTCAAAAAGCGAATCTTAATAAAAACCCTTTGCGCTTAAATTATGTGTTATTATCACCTTTAACTTTTTTTAACAAGTTGAAGTGTAACGCTCCGTGCTTTTTTCTCATCTTATAGCCATATACCTTATTGATGCGACTTTTTACTTTTCTGATTTTTACATTGCTCGCGGTTACCGCGTTTTCACAAACCACGGTTAAAAAATATGTTGCCACGCGAACTGAAAAGATCCCCAAAATTGACGGCGTTTTGGATGATGATGTTTGGCAAAATGTTCCCGTTGCCACTGATTTTGTTGAATTGCAACCTACTGCTGGTCGCCATGAAATCAAAGAAGAACGCACCGAAGTGAAGGTGATCTATGATAATACGGCCATCTATATCGCAGCCCGGATGTATGAAACGGATCCAAATAAAATAGCACGTGAATTAACAACCAGGGATAATGTAGCTGCCGACGACTTTTTTGGTATCATCCTCGATACTTACCATGATGGCATAAACGGTGTGGGTTTCTATGCCACAGCCGCCGGGGCTCAGTTCGACGCCAAATACACGCCACCTAATCAAAACGGGAACGTTGAGGATGCCAGCTGGAATGCAGTTTGGGAGAGCAAAGTAAATGTGGATGACAGGGGCTGGACGGCGGAATTTAAAATACCGTACTCCGCTTTACGATTTGCCAAAAAAGACGTGCAAAACTGGGGTCTTCAATTTATACGGGAGCGCAGGGGCGTAAACCGGCAGCTATTCTGGAATGAGCTTGACCCAAAGAAAAATGGCTTAATGAACCAGGAGGGTGAGCTTAATGGTATTGAAAAAATAACCCCTCCGTTGCGGCTTGCCTTTTATCCTTATTTCGCCACCTATGTTAACCATTATCCCTATAATACACCAGGACTCACCAACACCACCACTTCCTTTAATGGAGGTATGGACGTAAAATATGGCATCAACCAAAGTTTTACGCTGGATATGACCCTGATACCCGATTTCGGCCAGGTGCAGTCAGATAACCAGATTCTGAACCTGACACCATTCGAAGTAAAATACCAGGAAAACCGGCCATTTTTTACCGAGGGGACCGAGCTTTTTAATAAGGGGAATATCTTTTATTCACGCAGGGTAGGTGGTCAGCCGATCAATTATTCCGAAGCCTATGACAACCTGGCTCGGGGTGAAACAGTAATTAAAAACCCTACAGAAACCAGATTATACAATGCAACAAAATTGTCGGGGAGGCTAGCTAACGGATTGGGAATAGGGGTATTCAATGCCGTTAGCGCCCCGGCATATGCCACTATAAAAGACAGCCTGGGCCATACGAGACGATTCGAAACGGCACCGGTTACCAACTACAACATTATAGTACTGGACCAAAACCTGAAAAATAATTCGGCAATAACACTTATTAACACTAATGTAGAGCGGTTTGGGAAAGACTATTCAGCAGATGTCGGCGGGTTTGTTTTCAACCTGAACAATAAGAAAAACTCCTACAACCTGAGCGGATATGGTTTAATGAGTAACCTGTTTTATACTAATAGGAAAACCACAACAGGGTTTAACTATGAAATTAACGGCGGTAAAACACTTGGTAATTTTACATGGAACTTTGTTGAAGATCTGGTAGACAGCAAGTATAATCCAAATGACCTGGGAATATTGTTCAACAATAATTATTTCGATCACAACATCAACCTGCAATATGCGAACTATAAGCCTAAAAAATACTTCACCCAATGGGGCGTATTTTCAAACGTGTATTATTCCCGCCGTTTCAGCCCGTCTGCATATCAATACTTTAACCAAACTGTAGGCGGTTACGCCAATCTAAAAAACTTTTGGGGCTTCAATTTCAGGTTACAACATCAGGGTGCGGCAAATGATTTTTATGAACCGCGCACAGCCGGCCGCGTTTTCAGAGTGCCAGGCAGCTATATGATGGGACTAAATGCCTTCACCGACCAGGCCAAAAGGCTTTTCGGTGGGATCAGCGTTTTCCATCGCATATACACCACATCCGGGCGACAGGGCACTGATGCAGAGGCATTTTATAATTTGCGCATCAGCAATCGCTTCTCTTTAGGCCAGGATGTCACTTACAGCCCTTACATGCATTACACGGGTTACGAAACGATTGATAGCCTAAGCAATAACCCTATTTTTGCCCTACGCAATGTGCATACGGTACAAAATATTTTCAATTTCAAATACACGTTCACAAGCGACATGGGCATCACTTTCAGATTGAGGCACTACTGGTCAAAATTGAACGTTCTGCAATATTATGATCTTGCCCAAAACGGTTCGCTGGCTACTTTAACCTCCTCACATTTTAATCATGATAACGATCAGAACTATAATGCCTGGAATATTGATATGGTGTATGTGTGGCAATTTTCGCCGGGTTCGGAGATCAGCATCGCCTGGAAAAACTCGTCTTTAACCAATACCGATCAGGCTAAACTGGGCTATTTCCGAAACCTGCAAAACACTGTTAACGATCCGCAGAATAATAATATCTCATTTAAAATATTGTATTACATCGATTATCAGAATCTGAGGAAAAAGAAAAAGAGTTAAATCTCATGGGAAGGTATAAGTTACCCCCATAGCCAAACCTTCGGTCCCCTGTGCCCGGCTGGATGTATTCTTATCATACAGGAATGTACCGTTCATCGTTACATTGATCAGGCGGTTTACTTTTGCAGTAAGGGTTGCGTCTATACGGTGTGTAGTGTATGCCAGGGCCTGCTGATAAGGCACAAACAGGGCATAGCGTGCGTTGATATGCAAATTTGGCATCAGGTCCTTATCAATAGCTGCAACCATCTGAAAAGCAAGCTGATTGAGGAATGTATGATCTATTGCTACACCATAATTATCGGGCTGATTACGGTGAATGGTGGTATCCACTACAAAAGTCTGTTTCGCTGTACCTGTACCTAAGCGCAGATCGAAATATTTTACCGGCTTATATTCAAGACCGAGAGATTCCGTAAAATAACCCGGCGACATAAAATTAGATATCAACAAACCATCATCTACTGCATTTCCGTTGGCATCAGTATAGGTGTAACCCGGTGCAAACTGAGACTCAAAGCTAAAGGAGCCAAACAAATACCAATGTTTGGATAGCTGTGTGGCGATCTTATTATCCAAGAATATACGGTCATTGGTTTTGCGCTGTGTCTGGCCTTTATTTTTTGCAACACCGTATTGTAAGTTCAACTCGGTAGTATAATCCAGTGGCGATTTGTTGTATTCGGTTTTAAAATCAAAATTAGTACCCAGCGCCAATGAACTTACGCCACCCGCACTCCAGTTGCTGGTAAATGCTGATTGGTTAAAGTTTAACCCGAAAACGACGGTCTTACGCCAGTAACTTACCTTATAATCCAGCAATTGTACAGGTATTTGTTCTTCGCTGATCTGTAATGGTCTTACCCGCAGCGGCAATGCATTGCGACGTGGTTCCAAACGATATTTATTTAGTAAGTTGGTGTCTACTTTTAAGGTATCGGTATTTTGCGCGAAGGCTGAAGAGAACGAAAATAGAAGCAGAATTAGCCCAAGACCTATTTTTGACATAGTTGGCAAAGTAAAGGAAAAACAACTTTGTTTTAAAATCAAATCAATCTTAAACAGGATTTTTGCTTGTTTTATTGTCTGATAGACAATTGTAAAGCCGATTGCAGATAGTAGGCTTGGGGCGCAACCGACGATTAATATTAATTAGGCTTTGAAGCTTTATTGGCATTTAAAGATGGTTGTAAATAAATCCTTTTATTGCGCAGATATCTTTTTAGGCTGTTGCGGATATAAGTTATAAATTCATATTCCGTTGCCGTGGTAACAATAAAATAACCCGGGCGGTAATGTGTCATAAAATCTATCAGGTCTTGATCTTTCAGCTTTGTAATATTGGCTACGTATGAACGGTTAAAACGGTAGTCGATCACGTTTTGCTGGTAATCTTCCTCAATGATTCCCTGCAAATGTTTGGCTTCCCTTCCGCTGCGGCTCAGCGAATTCCACAAGGCGTCGATGCTGATGCCTGCCCCGCTCCCTGGAGACGAGGTGAAAGCTCCATCATATGCACTCGAACCATAAACCTTACTGAAGTTTCTTTTAGTGGCCTGCAAACGCTGAAGGGGAGTAACAAGCGTATCACGAATAGTTACTTCCTTCAACGGGATTGCCATGCGCCTCAATGAAATTAGTAAATTCGAGTTATCCTTTACCGTGAGGGTATCGGCCAGGTAATCAAGTTTCAGAAATACTAACTTATCACCGGTTTTGGCATCAATTTTAAATTCGCCTTTCAGATTATTATAGAAGGATTCCCCCGAAGTAAGGTTCATGATATTGGTACGAGCAACCCTTTCCTTAGTGTCTTTGTCGTACACAACACCTTCAACCGGGTTTTTATAATTGACAGCAGGTTTATCCTGGGCAGACGCCCCGAAAAACAGTCCGCAGAAAAGTAACAGCAGCCCAAGTCTCATTCTAAATCTAAAATTAAGCTTTTGGCCCTGCTTCATGCCACAATTTAACAAAAATTAACATCACTATTTCACTACAACCAGCTTTTGGCCAATCTTAATATTGTTGTCCTGAAGGCTGTTTAATGCTTTCAGATCTTCAACAGTTATGCCAAAACGCCGTGAAATAGAATATAGTGTGTCGCCTGTTACTACCGTGTACAATTTATTGCTCGTATCGGTTTGTATGGCCGAATCCTGCTTTGCAACAATTGTGTTATCATTTATTTGCGTCAGCACACGGTCTTCGCGTTTCTCTTTTTGCGGCTCGCTTTCAGGACTATCGTATTGAGTAAGATTGTACTTCTGAATTATATTGATCAACAGGTTCGGGTAGTTGGGATTGGTAGCATATCCTGCGGCTTTTAAGCCATTGGCCCAACCCGCATAATCATTCTTGTCAAGCTCGAAAAGCTTGGCATAGCGCGGGCGCTTTAAGAATTCAGAGTGATCCCGGAATGAATCCTCCGGCTTATCATATACCCTGAAGCAATCATTATGAGCGTCATCATCTTTATAGTATCCTTTACCCTTCCAGTCGCTGGTGCATTTAATACCAAAGTGATTATTTGCTACTCTAGCAAGCTCTCCGTTACCGCTGCCTGATTCAAACAAACCTTGTGCAAGTGTGATACTCGCCGGTATGCCGTAAAGGTTCATTTCCTGAATAGCAATGGTCTTAAAACGATCAATATAAGTCAGCGAAGTATAGGGAGTATAATTGGCAATGCCTTCCCGGTTTTCTCTTTGTACGATCGCGTTGTTTCGGTGTGCTTCGTGATTGCTGATCAGACCTTTGTGTACCGAACAGGAGCTGAATAATACTACGGAAAGGATTATAAGAGTAAAAAGTGCGGTTTTTCGCATAAGCAACAAATCTTAACCAATGGTATAAAATAATCTACGCCAAACTTAAGATTTAAAAATAAAATTATTGCTTAGTTTCTGCTAATTGCTTCTGATCCTGAGGATTTTCATCATAAGCGTTCAGATTGTACTTGCGAATAATAGCCAATACCTGCGCCGACCACTTGTGGCTGCTGCAGTACCCGCTTCTTTGGATGCCTTTTGCCCATCCAAGGTAATCGTAATGACTGAGGTTTTCGGCCAGGTGGCTGAACTGCTTGCGCTCTGTCATGATACGGGCGAAATCCTGGAAGGATTCTAATACCGAATTATATTTTCTATAATAGGTGCGCACCTTCTTGTTATCGTAGGTATATACGTGCGCATCATAGCCTTTTACACCAAACTGGTTGTTCAGGTTTCTGGCGATCTTGCTGTTGCCGTTGCCAGATTCGTGCATGGCTACTGCCAGTACTATACTTGCCGGAACACCAGTTTCGTGCATAATGCGAACAGCATTGTCCTTAAATTTCTCAATATAAGATTGCGAGGTGTTTTGAGCCGATACGGCTAATGTTGACACGATTAGGGATGTAATCAGTAATAGTTTCTTCATAATCTACTTTTTTCTAATGAGCATGATACCATCACGAACCGGGAGGATTAGCTTTTCAACCCGGGTATCGTTGGCAATCACATCATTAAGCTCGCGGATCGATCGGGTATCGGCATCGTCTTCGTTACCGTAAACCTTCCCTTTCCACAGAACATTATCAATTATAATTAGTCCGCCTGACTTTACTTTGTCAAATATTAACTGAAAATAATGTAAATTATTCTTTTTATCTGCATCAATAAAAACAATATCAAAATTATTTTCCTGTATTTCTACGATAATCTCGGCCGCCTGGCCGAAGTGTAGCTTGATTTTTTTATCCACATCTGTGGATTTGAAGTGTTGGACGAGCATCTCTTCCAGCTCACGGTTCACTTCAATGGTATGGATAATACCGTCCTCTGTCAGGCCTTCCGCCAGACAAATAGTAGCATAGCCTGTAAACGTACCTATCTCCAGGATACGTTTCGGCTGCATCATTTTGCTCAGCATGCTTAACAGCCGGCCCTGGTAATGCCCCGATAACATATGGGGTCGCAACACCTTTAAATAGGTCTCACGGTTAATCTTTTGCAAAGCCGCTGGCTCCGGATCGCAATGATCTTCCAGGTAGAGCTGAAGGTCATGGGGTAGGATCTCCATGGCGGCAAAGGTAAGAAAATTAAATTTAATGTGATTTTCCGACGGCTTACCCGTTGATTATCTTGGCGTTACGGATAATTAAAAATCCTGCATTGTGAGGTTCACCAAAATTAATGATTCTTCTCCATCCAGGATTGAAGTAAAATAATGGCAGATATATTGTCCACTAATTCCTTGTTCTGCCTTGCCTTTTTACCCATCCCGCTTTGAGCAATAGCAGCTGAGGCCATCTTAGAAGTAAAGCGCTCATCCAGCATTTCAACAGGGGTCTCGGGGAAAGTCTTTTTAAGAAGATTTACAAACCCTTTTACATGAATAGCCGATTGCGAAGGGGTATTATCCATCTGCTTCGGTTCGCCGACAACAAAACGCTCCACCTGCTCAGTTTGAAGATACTTTTTCAGGTAATCAACAATATCCTTCGGGTGTATGGTATCCAGTCCTGTTGCGATAATTTGCATAGGGTCGGTCACCGCAATACCGATGCGCTTGGTGCCGTAATCGAAGGCCATTACTCTCATTGCAGATATGAGATATGAGATATGAGATGTGAGAGCATAACGCCAAAGATATAGTTATTGGACGTAACTGTTAAATGTAAAAATATTGAATTAAGATGGCCTGTCTCAAATCTCATATCTAACATCTCAAATCTAATTCTTAATTTGCACCAAATGCAGTTTAAACACATAGCGGGGCAACAGGCTGTTAAGCAAAGGCTTATTAATACGGTGAAAGACAACCGTGTGAGCCACGCCCAGTTGTTTTTGGGGCCAGAGGGCTCCGGGAGCCTGGCGCTTGCTGTTGCTTACGCCCAATATTTATCTTGCGGGAACCGTCAGCCCGATGATTCGTGTGGGATTTGTGCATCCTGTCACAAGTATCAGAAACTGATGCACCCTGATCTGCATTTTTCCTATCCTTTCTTTGCCAAAGACAAAAATGATACGGCACTCTCTTTTATCGAACAATGGCGTGAGGCATTTTCAGCTAATCCTTACCTGAGCCTGGATATCTGGCGCAGTTACCTTGATGCCGAAAATAAGCAGGCCAACATCAATATTGCCGAATGCCATCAGATCATTAAAAAATTAAGCTTTAAGCCCTTTGAATCAGAATACAAAATACTGATCCTTTGGCTGCCCGAATATTTGGACAAGGAAGGTAATTCGCTGCTAAAAATTATCGAAGAACCGCAGCCAAATACGCTGTTTCTGTTGGTCGCCCAAAACCAGGACCAGATATTGAATACTATTTTATCGCGTACTCAACTGGTGAAAATTCCTGCGCTGACTTATGATGAGATCAAAGAGGAGTTGATGCAAAACCATCATCAAACTGAATTCGCAGCAGCGGAAATTGCCTATTTAAGCAATGGCAATCTGACCGAAGCGCTTTCCATGCTACAGCAGGAAAACAAAAGTTACCATACTTTATTTGTACACTGGTTACGTCTGTGTTTTGGCAATAAAGGATCGGAGGTAATGGATTTTGTAGAGCAAACCGCCAAAATGGGCCGGGAAAATCAGAAGAATTTTTTGCGCTACGGCATTAGCTTTATACGTGAGTGTTGTCTGCTGATGGCAGGCGCCGGAAACCTGGTTCATTTACCACCAAACGAGCTGGAAACGGCACAAAGGATGACCAACGTCATGAATACTGCCATGGCCCAGGCTATCAGTACCGAGTTGGAGAAGGCGCATTATCATGTGGAGCGAAATGCAAATCCGAAAATCTTATTTTTAGATGTATCTTTACAAATTATTAAAATTTTAAATTTTAAAACGCTCCCTGCTGGGACTCATTATATACCAAACTAAACTATGGGATGTGGAAGTTGCTCCTCAGGCGGATGTACCCCCGCCGGCTGTAAAAGTAATGGCTCGTGCCTTACTAACGGCTGTAGCAAATTAGATGTTTACGACTGGTTGTCCAACATGGACATGCCGGCAAATTATAAGGCTTTTTCTATTATTGAGGTGAAGTTTAAAGGTTCACGCAAGGACTTTTATGTCAACACCGATAATATTTACCTGGAAGCCGGAGAGCTGGTGGTGGTAGAAACACCTACCGGAGGTTTTGACGTGGGCCACGTCTCGGTAACCGGAGAGCTGGTTCGAATGCAGATGGTGAAACGCCATGTGAACGAAGCCGATGTAACCAAAAAGGTTTACCGTAAAGCCACCCCTGCAGACGTGGACAAATGGAAAGCTGCCAAGGAACTGGAGTGGGAAACCATGCACAAGACGCGCAAACTGGCGTTGGAGCTTGGCCTTTCGATGAAGATAAGCGATGTGGATTACCAGGGCGACAAAACAAAAGCAACTTTTTATTATACAGCCGAAGGCCGTGTCGATTTTCGTGAACTGATCAAAAAGATGGCCGAGGCCTTTAGGATCAGGATCGAGATGCGGCAGATCGGTATGCGGCAGGAAGCAAGCCGCTTGGGAGGCATCGGGTCATGTGGTCGTGAGCTTTGCTGCTCAACCTGGCTGACTGATTTCAAAACAGTTTCTACTTCTGCTGCGCGCTATCAAAATCTTTCACTCAATACTTTAAAACTGGCAGGCCAATGCGGCAAGTTAAAATGCTGCCTCAACTATGAGCTGGATACCTATATGGATGCGCTGAAATATATTCCGGATAATGTGAATATATTGAGGACCGAAAAAGGCGACGCCCGTCTGCAAAAAACAGATATCTTCAAAAAGCTGATGTGGTTCAGCTACCCGATGGAAGACAGCTGGATCCCACTGGAAATTGACCGGGTAAAGGAAATCCAGCAGCAGAATAAGGATGGCATATTTCCTCCGGATCTGGGCGAAAGCGTGGAGATAGAAAGCAAGCCGGTAAAAGTACTGGATTACGAAAACGTGGTTGGCCAGGATAGTCTTACCCGTCTGGATGAACGCAACCGCAACAAAAAGAAAAGCAAGAATAAGAATAAAAACAAACCCCAGGACAATAAGCCGCCACAGGGCGTAGTTGTTCAGCAACAGACGAAAGAGCAAAAACCAGCAGAAGCTAACAAAAACAATGGCCAGAATAATAAGAACCGTAACAACCGCCGTTTTAAACCGAACAGGAATAACCGGAACGATCAGAACAAGGGGAATGAAAGCGGCTCGTAATTTATTTTTTGCTGCATTGCCGGTTTTGGCTATGCTTTTTCTGAACGGTTGTAGTGATCCTGGCATGATCGTCGACCAGAACACACCCATTGATAATCATAATTGGTCATATGCCAATACGGTGAAAAATGAGGTTAAAATTGATGAGGCTTCTATCCTCTATAATATCTACATCAATCTGCGGGTAACCGGCGAATACAAATACTCCAACATATTTGTACTATTGCATAAAAGCGGACCGAAATTGAAGGGCACAACCCGGTTCGAGATCAAACTGGCCGACCTGGATGGCGAATGGTTAGGGAAGGGATCGGGTAATTTGTATAGCTACCAGGTGCCTATTATGACCAATTTTAAATTCCCTGAAAAAGGCACTTACACTTTTAGTATCGAGCAAAACATGCGTGATAATCCACTACATGAAGTAAACGATGTGGGTATGCGTGTGGAGAAAGCGAAGTAGTTTATTATCGGCGTTAAAAAATAACCTAGACTTGTCGGTCGCAAATATTTTTTATTTTTATACCTAAAATCGAAACCTCATCACATGAAGAAATTAATACTAATAGCCTGTTTTTCACCTTTATTTTCGGTTGCCCAAAAACAAACAGCCCTAAATGAGGATAGCATAAAAAATGTTAATGTCATTAAATATTATACCAAAGTTATCGCCAAAAAACCTAGTGACGATGCAGCTTACTTTAAACGGGGCGATGCGAAATATAATCTGAAAAAATATAAAGAAGCACTAACAGATCTTAACAAGGCAATAATTCTCAATCCCAAATACCTTGATGCCTATGTAGTTAGGGGATTGGCCAAAGTAGAACTTAAAGACGATAGGGGAGCTATCATTGACTACACTAAAGCTATTGGTATAAATCCTAAAGGTTCTGTGGCCTATTACGATAGGGGAATAGCAAAAGCCCGGTTGCGGGAATATAAGGGAGCATTAGCTGATTTTAACCAGGCAATTGCCATCGAGGCAACCGATGGAGATTATTATAATGAGCGGGGACTGACCAAAAATCACCTCGAAGACTATAACGGGGCAATTGAGGATTTTACCCAGTCGATCACACTTGATTCAACAAATGCGGCCCCCATTTATAATAGGGGAAACTCTAAATTTGAGCTTAAGGATTATAAGGGCTCCATTGAAGATTATAACAAGGCAATAATACTAACACCTAACGATCCTGATGCTTTTTATGCCCGTGGTGATGCCAAAAGGCTTCTGGAGGATTACAATGGCTCGATTGAAGATTATAACAAGGCAATAGCTCTAAATCCCTCTTTTTTGAATGCTTATAATAACCGCGGGATAGCGAAGTACAACTTAAAAGATTACCTGGGCGAAATTGCTGATGATACTAAAGCCATATCTATTGATCCCAAATACCCAAGCGCTTATTACAACCGGGCGTTGGCCAATGAAAAACTTAGCAATTTCAATGATGTGATTGATGATTGCGGTAAATACATTTTATTAAAACCCAAAGACCCAGATGGCTATTTGAAAAGAGGTGATGCTAAGTTTAACCTGGATGATTTCAAAAACGCTATTGTCGATTATAATATCGCGATCTCCATGAATCCCAAATACGAAGGTGCATATTATAGTCGTGGTTTGGCAAAACGAAGACTTACCCTATATAAAGAAGCTATTGAGGATTATAACAAGGCATTGGAGATCGCCCCCCAATATAGTGATGCTTACAACAGCAGGGGATATGCCAAATACTTGCTTAATGATAATACCGGCGCCTGCGCAGATTTTAAAAAAGCGGCGGATATGGGGAATGAATACGCACCGGAGAATATTAAAAAGTTTTGTAAATAATCATCTTCATTTAAATCTGCTAAATTTCCTACCTTCGTTTTGCTAATATTTTTATCAAATGAGTGTGGTTATCCTTGTCGTTTCTATCGTAGTACTTCTGATTGCTGTTGTTCTGTTCCTCCAAAAACCGAAAAGCGGGCATAGTGTATCAGACGAAGAACTACAACGTCTGCGCGAAGAAAATAACCGGTTGCAGATCACTTTAGCTAAGGCTGAAGAGCGGGCTACTGGGTTGATTGCGGAACGGGATAAAGCTGATAAAATATTACAGGACGAGCGTGTGCGGTATGATCAGGCTGTTACTAATCTGAACTCGGAATTACTTGCCGAAAAGAATCGTATGGCCAAAGCCGAAGAAGCCTTTAAAGCACAACGGGAACGCTTAACAGAACAAGAAAGGTCTATACAGGAAATACAGCAAAAATTTCAGCTTGAATTCCAGAATATTGCAAATAAACTTCTTGACGAAAAATCTCAAAAATTTGTTGAAACCAATAAGACCCACCTGGACATATTATTAAACCCGCTGAAAGAAAACATTAAAGCTTTTGAAGAGAAAGTTGATAAGGTTTATAATATGGAGGCTGCTGAAAGGAATACACTGAGAGGAGTAATATCGCAGTTGATGGAATTGAATAAGCTAATCAGCAACGAGGCACAAAACCTGACCAAAGCCTTAAAAGGTGACAGCAAAAAACAAGGTAACTGGGGCGAAGTGATACTTGAACGCGTATTGGAGCGTTCAGGCCTGGTCAGAGACCGCGAATACCGGATGCAGGCTAGCTTAATATCTGCAGACGGAAGCAGGCTGCAACCAGACGTTATTATTGATCTCCCCGATGAAAAACACTTAATTATCGACTCCAAAGTTTCCCTGGTTGCTTATGAACGGTTGGTTAATGCAGAAAGCGAAGATGACCGTAAGCTTTTTTCAAAAGCTCATGTGGAATCTATCAGGAATCATGTAAATGGCTTGTCCGCAAAAAACTATCACGACTTATACCAAATAAATTCACCCGATTTCGTATTACTTTTTATCCCAATCGAATCATCTTTTAGTTTTGCCGTACAACTAGATGCCGAATTATTCAGCGATGCCTGGGAAAAGCGCGTCGTGATCGTTAGTCCATCTACTTTGCTGGCTACCTTGCGCACAATATCCAGCATCTGGAAACAAGAGCGACAAAACCGTAATGTGCTTGAAATTGCCCGCCTGAGCGGCGCTATGTATGATAAGTTTGTTGGCTTCGTAGGCGATATGGAAAATATCGGCAAAAACATTAAACAAAGCCAGGCGGCTTATGATAGTGCGATTAATAAACTAACCGAAGGCAATGGCAATTTGACCAAAACCGCTGAAAAAATAAAAGGCCTAGGCGCCAAGGCCAATAAACAATTGGATCAGAAATTTATTGAAGACGGTGAATAATACTTATACTCCATAAACGATTTTCATTTCAATAACAGGATTAATATTATTGCACTAAAGTTTACAAATATGAGTTCACCAAAGAGAATGCTAATACTCATCATGATCATCTTTGCAGGGATGATGATCGTGAATGTAAACAGCATCATTAGTGGTATCGAGGAGCATCAGACCTGGCGTATTGTTGTTGCTTCCGGATCGTCAGTTATTATGATCGTACCAATTGTACTAATTCTTATCAGGCTATCCAGGATAAAGAAACAACAACCAACTGATAACAAATAAAAAATGCCCCAATAAAATGGGGCATTTTCATTGTATCATAATCTTTGTTAATTCGTAGCGCTCCACCCATCACTCCAGCCATTTCCACCGCCTTTGGTATCTTTTACCAGCTTTTCATATTTAGCTGCCTGGGCAGGGGTTAATACTGCTTTTATTTTCTTAACGGTGGCCTCGCGCAACGGACGTACGGCCACTACCATTTTATCGGTATTGCCTTTCTCATCCTTTTTTATTTTTTCAAATTTTTCAGCCGATTCTTTATAAATAGCGGCAATTTTCTCAGTCTGCTTATCGGTAAGTTTTAATTCCTTTTGCAAACCTTTGGCTTTTTCCGCAGGCGTGCCTACTCCGGGATGGGTTCCCTGAGCGCGTGCTGCTGTTAATCCTATAAACAAACAGCATATTAACAAAATTCTCTTCATGGGTTTTAAAGTTAAATATGACTTAAATATAGGTGTTATTTTGTTTATGGTTAACATATTACACATAATAATTGTTTATTTATCTGTACTGGCAGTCATAGGCATGCACATCGGGATACCGGCTTTGTGTTTGAACGTTAATTTATTCAAATGCACCGCCGTCACCTTATCATCACCCTCGGTTATATGCAAGAACTGATTTGGCGCCAGATTTTTAAAATGTTGCACTGTTTGGCTCCCGGCCCATTTAATTTCGATATCGTCAATCCGGTTAGCCAGGCCAATGCCAATCTCCTGTCTTAATGGCGACGAACCGAAGCTTCCGCCTGAATTGACATCTTTGTAAACACTCCTTTTTACTCCATTTTCAGTAAAAGTCACTTTAATGTGGCTGCCTATTGCGCAGCGGTTGGCCTTAACGCCTTCCAGTTTTAATGATATCCAGTTATTATTGCTTTGACCAGGGTTGACATACAACGAACTGTTGTACGAATCGCCTTTATAAGCGCCCCCCATTTCTATAAAAACATCTTGGATGCCCACATTCCTAAAATCAGCAAAGGCCACACCATGCCCTTTTTGCAAATTTCCCATGCGCGATGAAGTCGTTACATCAGCAAATCGTTTGCCATCTATATTTTTGAACAGCTTGTTAGGCACTAGTGAGCGGAAATCAGGATTACCGGTACCAAAGTACATATCCGGATAGCCGTCGTTATCGATATCACCAAAATTGGCGCCCATGTTAAAAACTACCTTATTCAGGCCTACTTCGTTTGTCACTTCTGTAAAAGTGCCATCATGGTTATTGTGGAATAAAAACGGATTACCCATCTTCGGGATAGGTCTCCCAAGACCCTCTGCGGCGGCATAGTACCCTAGTGGTACATTAGCCTTACCATTATAACCGCCAACCATTATATCGGGCCAGCCATCGTTATCATAATCAAAAAACCAGGTCGTAAAAGTGGGCTCTCTGTTTTTATCAAGCCCTGCCGCTATAGAAACGTCCTCAAATTCCACGGCTTTACCTGATTTGCACTTATTCTTTAACAAGTATTTATAACCATTCAGTGTTGATATAAATATATCTGGCCAGCCATCGTTATTATAATCTGCGGATGTTACCCCCTTTACAAAAGCCGTCAAATTGCAGTGTGCATTATCTGTAACGTTTGTAAATGTGCCGTCGCCGTTGTTGATGTAAAGCATACAGGTATGGGTCCCGCCGGCATCTCCACCACCAGAGTCTTCGGTACCAATAAATACGTCCAGATAGCCATCGTTGTTAAAGTCAGCCCATGTAGCCGCCTGGGTGGGGTGAAAATAAAGCAGTCCGCTGGGTATTGTAACATCCGTAAAAGTGCCGTCGCCGTTGTTACGTAGTAAGGATGGGGGTTGATTCCCAAAACCCTGCGTATTCCACGCGCCTCTTAAAACAAAAATGTCCAGATTGCCGTCGTTGTTATAATCCACCTGCTGAATATTCAAGCCGCCGGTTATTCCCTTGAGGCCACTTTGTTCTGTCACATTTGTAAAAGTGCCGTCTTTATTGTTTTGAAAATAATGCATAGGGTCGCTTATGTCCCAGCCAGAAGTAACTATATCCAAGTACCCATCATTATTAAAATCATCAACAATAACACCGCCGGCGCGGCCAAAAACGTCCAGGCCTAGGTCGGCAGCCATATCGGTAAATGGTTTTACCTTATAGCCGGTATCTGCATCTAAATTGGGAATCAGAAATTCTTTAGGCACTGCTTTAGGATAAGTGCCCAGAGTCATAAAAGCTACATTAAGCAGCCAACGTGACGACAGGTCGTCCGGATCAGATTTAAGTATGGATTCGTATACCTGGATAGCCTTTGTCGAGCCGGTTTTGATCCTGTGAACGCCTTCATCTTTTATAGGGAATATACACGACGAACCGGTATGATTGAGCATGCAATTACTGCGTTCGCCCAAACGCATATAGGCAATACCCATATCTGGAAGCATGTCGTTTACTGCGCTGAAATCCATTCTGTTTATCAGGTTTTCATAAATGTCCACTGCTTTTTGTTCCTGACCCTCTTTTAATAACAGTGGCGCCTTTACACTCAGCGCATACATATTGTGATTATTACCCCGCAGATTAAGAAGCGAGTCGATATAAACCAATTTGGGCTTGGCATTGAAAGGATTGGTCACAATGTCATTGTGCTTTTCCAACTTACGTAATAAGCTGATCATTTGCGCATGGGACGAAGGTCCCGCATTACGGTAGGCGATAAATCCTGTTATACACAACAATACCATCGCCGAGATGATAATTTTTGGTACGTACTTTTTGAGTTTCATGGTTTTTAATATTAAATGATCTTTAATATTTATTTTTCTACTTCAAGTTAGCGTTCATCGGCATACACATTGGGATGCCCGCTTTATGTTTAAATGTTAATTTGTTCAAATGCATAGCCATTGCCTTATTATCACCTTCGGTGATTTGCAAGAACTGATTTGGTATCATATTTTTAAAATGTTGCACGGTATGGCTTCCTGCCCAGGTGATTTCGATATCATCTATCACTTTCGCCTGACCAATTCCGATCTCTTGCCTTAAAGGCGATGAACCGAAACTGCCACCTGAATTGACATCTTTGTAGACGCTTCTTTTCACGCCATTTTCGGTAAAGCTCATTTTGATGTGGCTGCCTATGGCGCAGCGGTTTGCTTTTACACCTTCCAGTTTTAAGGATATCCAGTTATTATTGCTTTGGCCAGGATTTACGTATAGTGAACTATTATAGGAATCCCCTCTGTAGGCCCCGCCCATCTCTATAAAAATATCCTGAACTCCTACGTTCCGCAGATCAGCAAAGGCAACACCATGTCCCTTTTGCAAATTACCTGTGCGCGACGAAGTGGTTACATCGACAAATCGTTTACCATCAACATTTTTAAACATTCTATTCGGCACTAATGACTTAAAATCGGGATTGCCTGTACCCAGGTACATATCCAGGTAACCATCGTTATCCAAATCGCCGAAATTGCCGCCCATGCTGTAAACCACGTTGTTCAGGCCTACTTCCTTGGTCACTTCAGTAAAGGTGCCATCATGGTTGTTTCTGTACAGAAATGTATTACCCATTTTGGGAACTGGTTTCCCTAAACCTTCGGCGGCAGCGAAATAACCCAATGGTTTGTTCATCCGCATATTATAGTCACCGACCATTATATCCGGCCAGCCATCGTTGTTATAATCAAAAAACCATGTCGTAAAAGTCGGTTCGGTATTCTTATAAAAGCCTGCCTGCGTTGAAACGTCTTCAAATTCTATATCTTTGCCTTGCTTGCCCTTATTTTTCAGCAAGTATTTATCGCCATCCATTGTTGATACAAATATGTCGGGCCAGCCGTCATGATTATAATCAGCAGATGTTACACCTTTAACATATGCCGTCAGGTTGCAATGAGCCTTATCAGCAACATTGGTAAAAGTGCCATCGCCATTATTGATATACATCATACACGCGTGGACACCACCTGCGTCATGAAAACCAGCATTCTCAGCACCGATAAATACATCCAGGTAACCGTCGTTATTGAAATCGGCCCATGTAGCAGCCTGTGTCGGGTGGAAAAAGAGTAGTCCCGCGGGTATGGTAACGTCCGTAAAAGTACCGTCGCCATTATTGCGCAGCAATGATGGGGGCTGATTTCCGTAACCCTGGACGTTCCAGGCGCCTCTTAAAACAAAAATGTCCAGGTTTCCATCATTGTTATAATCCACCTGCTGAATGTTAAGCCCGCCTGTAATTCCCTTCAAGCCGCTTTGCCCGGTAACGTCAGTAAATGTTCCGTCCTTATTATTCTGAAAATAATGCATCGGGTCGCTTATATCCCAGCCTGAGGTAATAATATCCAAATAGCCGTCATTGTTAAAATCATCAACAATAACTCCACCGGCCCGGCTAAAAACATCGAGGCCGAGATCGGCAGCCATATCGGTAAACGGTTTTACTTTATACCCGGTATCCGCGTTCAGGTCGGGGATAAGGAATTCCTTGGGTACTGCCTGCGGATAAGTTCCCAGGGTCATAAAAGCTACATTGAGCAGCCACCGCGATGCCAGATCGTCCGGATTTGTATTCAGTATAGTTTCGTACACCTGGATAGCCTTTGCCGAACCGGTTTTGATCCGATGTATCCCTTCGTCCTTTATCGGAAATATACATGATGAACCATTATGATTAAGCATGCAATTGGTTCGCTCACCCAGCCGCATATAGGCAATCCCCATATCAGGAAGCATATCATTTACCTGGTAAAAGTTCATCTTATCCATCAGCTTTTCATAAATATCCACTGCCTTCTGCTCCTGTCCTTCCTTTAATGATAAGGACGCCCCAATACTCATTGTATAAATATTCTGGCCATTAGGCCGGCTAAACAAGGAGTCGAAATGGTGTAGTTTGGGTTTTGCATTAAAAGGATTAGACATATTATTGTTGCGTTGTTCTATCTCACGTAACAACCCGATCATTTGCTGATGAGAAGAGGGTGCTGAATTGCGATAAGTGATAAATCCTGTTATACATAGTAAGGCCGCCACCGCAATGATAATTTTAGGTATATGTTGTTTTAGTTTCATGGTATTAAATGCTAATGCATCATACTACAATTTGCACGGAGACATTTGCAGATGATCGTAAAAAAATTCTGTTTTTGCAGACTGACGTGTCAGATGATACTGATGTCAAACCGATTAAGAATAGTTGCATAATTGCGGCTGATACGCGCCTATAGCAGAGCACAATAAAAATCAACCAACCACACCAGCCCTCAGCGTGATGTGTATCTATTCCTAAAAATTGAGATTAAAATTAGCACTTGGGCGGTGGTGCCGGACTGGGGAGAATACATTTAACCAGGCCAGCATTAATACTTCCGGTAACATTGTCTATGATAACCACCGGAGAAGCAAAATGGTATTTTATTGCCTGTAGATTGTAATCGTTTAAAATACTTTGTTTACCAAAAGGCACATGATCTTTTTTGGCATTGGGAATATCTGCAATCTTTCGTGCAGTAATAAGATTTTGATTAATGAGCCTCGTCTTTTTATAATTAGGGATACACAGCAAGTACATGGTATCCTTTGTCATCCTCAGTTTAACGTAATTGTAGCTGTTGTTCTGAAACTGCACCTGGCCGGAGATAGCTGCATAATCTTTCCAGTCTTCAATGGTCGGCATTTTAACCGGAACCTTAACAGATACCAGATCATCCAAACTGTATTTATCCATGCTGATCTGCTCGGCAAACAATTTATCAGAACGATAAACAGAATAAAAGTACAATACCGTATGCCCATACAAGCTATACAGGTGTACCAAAAGCAGTGATATGGCTAATAGTTTTTTCACGAAAACGGCTAAAAACAGATCGCTTCTACAGGTTGATAATTTATAAAAATACAATCTATTTTCTAAATGTCAAGGAATCAACATATTTTAAACTAAAAATCCCGGTTATTATGCGTAACCGGGATTTGAGTCTGTAGATATATCGCTTATCTTCTTCTGCCGAAAATGCGCAACAGGAATAAGAACAGGTTAACGAAATCAAGATAAAGAGTTAAGCCACCCATCAAAGCCATTTTCTTGGCTGATGCATCGCCATATTCCAGACCGGCGCCTATTCTTTTCAGTTTTTGTACGTCGTAAGCTGTAAGGCCAACAAATACGGCCACACCTATATAGCTGATCAGCATACTTAATCCTGAACTATGTAAAAAGAAATTCACAATAGTTGCAACTATAATTCCGACTAACAACATCATCATTAAGGAGCCAAATTTGGTTAAGTCGGTTTTGGTAGTATATCCGGCAACAGCCATTATACCAAAGACAACCGATGAAGTTAAAAACACACCGGACACTGACGATGCGGTATATATTAGCAGGATGAAGCTCAAGCTGATGCCAGTGGCTGCGGAATAAGCAATATACAGTAATGATAGTCCTAAATAGGATATACGGTTAATGCCAAAGCTCATGATCAACACAAAAGCAAAGGGGGAAAACATGGCCACCCAGAATAAAATTGTAGCCTGACCTGTGGCAGGGTCCACTAACAATTGTAATAAAGAGGGTGTACTGGCAAATAAGTAAGCAGCAATTGAAGAAATACCTAATGCTACGAACATCCATGAAAACACACCTGCTATAAATTTACGGGACTGGTCCGCGTCTTCTATCTGGATCACGTTCTTATAAGTGTAATCCGGGTTTTGATTTTCCATTTTTAAAAAAAATTGATTTTTTATTTATACGAAGCTACGAATTTTTTGATGCAATTATCAATGTATGGGTATGCGGAGGTGCAAATGAGTAGATGTACAAATTAAGCAATCCAAATCATCTGTACATCTCCGCATACGCATATTGGCACATCAGTTGAGTCTCTTGATTAGTTGTTCTTCTACTTTTTTGAAGAACTGAAGCGGCTTAAGATTGCGCCAGATCATGTCGTCCAGATCACCGCCAAAGTTGATGTAGTAGTCGATATTGTTGCGTTTGAATTCGTCAATCACGTGCTGTCGAAAGTTGACCCCCGCTATCCAGCCATCTTCCACCTCCTGGAACCATTCTTCATAGTAACAATCATCCGATGAGTGAAAGTTAAGCACATTCTCACCTATCAGAACGAACTTATCTATTCCATTATCCATCATTAGCTCCAACAGCTCACGCTTTAGTAACATAATATCATTACTTATCGCGTCATTCCATTCGCCGATAAGCTCGATTATAGTATAACCACGGTCGTAATCGGCAAACAAAACTTTAAGGTATAAGGTATTTGAGCCAAATGAATCCCATTGCGGGTGTAGCAGATAGTTATACACCTGCTTATCAAACTCAAACTCATTATATTCTGTAGCATAAAAGGGTGAGTTCTCATCTTCAGATGCGATGTAGTCATCTCTCCATTTATAATATGGCTCTATCTCATGCATAGTCCAATCCTTCTTATTCTAATTGTAAAATCATACGCCCACTCACTCACCCTGCATGTGTACTTCGACCGCCCTGCGTACGCTTCCATATTTCATCAATAGTTCAGCTGCAGCGGTTTCATTCAGCCCGGTATAGTTCATCACCATGCGTGTACCACGATCAACCAGTTTGTTGTTGGTTAGTTGCATATCCACCATTTTGTTACCCTTTATGCGGCCTAACTGGATCATCACAGCGGTGCTTAGCATATTCAGCACCAACTTTTGTGCCGTTCCTGCTTTCATGCGCGTGGAGCCTGTCACAAATTCAGGGCCGGTTATTACCTCAACGGGATATTTCGCCTCTGCCGCCACCGGACTGCCTGTATTGCATACAATGCAGCCTGTAACGATATTTTTTTCGTTAGCCTTCCGTAAACCGCCGATCACATAAGGTGTAGTACCCGATGCAGCAATGCCAACAACCACATCGCGCTCGCTGACTTGGTAGACCGACAAGTCTCTCCAGGCCTGCGTCATATCATCTTCGGCAAATTCCACGGCCTTGCGTATAGCGCCATCGCCACCTGCTATCAGGCCCACTACCATATCAAACGGTACGCCAAACGTCGGTGGACATTCTGATGCATCAACCACTCCCAGGCGGCCGCTCGTTCCGGCTCCTATGTAAAACAATCGGCCGCCATTTTTCATTTTTTCGGCGGTAATTTCTACCAATTTTTCTATTTGTGGCAGTGCTTCAGCTACTGCATCCGCTACTGAATGGTCTTCCTTATTGATGTTTTTAAGGATCTCAGACACCGGCATTTGCTCCAGGTTATTGTAATGAGAGTCTTTTTCGGTAGTCCGTTCCATGGTAAATCGTTCTTTTAACAAAAATCGATAAAAATCATTAAATCCAAGTAAAGCGAGTATATAATTATTTGCCTTCAATTTCAATTGATTAACTTTGTACTCACAGTATGAAAAGAGCGGCGCAGATTATTTTCAAGTCAGCAATTCTTCTTTTGTTGGGTATCGCCATAGGCCTATACCTGGCTGAAAATACACGCCGTGGTTTTCCTTTCCCGGGCAGCAGTAAAGTCTCTAAAGTGCTGCAACTGGTACATCGAAATTATGTTGATTCGGTAAATGTAGATAGCATTGAGGGCGTTACCGTGAACAATCTGCTTCAAAACCTCGATCCGCATTCTCTTTATCTACCGCCTCAACAAGCTGAGTCCATTAATGAAAAGCTTGATGGGGGATTCAATGGTATCGGCATTGAATACCAGATACTTCGGGATACTTTGGTGATCACACAGGTGTATGGTGACGGACCGGCTCAAAAGGCGGGCATGGAGGATGGCGATAAAGTGATCGAAGTAAACAATAAGAAGTTTTCAGGCACCAATCTTACACCTTCAGCAGTAAATAAAGTTTTTAAAGGCGACAAGGATTCTCAGATAGCACTTTCTGTTTTAAAACCTGCAGACAAGTCCGTCAAAGTTTATCATCTCAAACGCGGTCACGTCGACCTCAGCAGCCTCGATGCATCCTACATGGCCGCTCCATCAATAGGCTATATTAAGATCAGCAAATTTGCAGCGACTACCGATCCCGACTTTCGCGACGCGCTCAAAAAGCTAAAGGAAAAAGGCATGCAGAAACTCGTGCTTGATCTTCGCGGAAATGGCGGCGGTTACCTGAGCGCAGCAACCGAACTGGCCAGCGAGTTTCTGGAAAAAGGTAAATTGATCGTATACACCAAAGGCGTTCATGAGCCGCGTGCCGAATATCTTGCGACAGATTCGGGCTTATTTAGAAGTGGTAAACTGGCAGTTTTGATAGATGAGTATTCAGCATCAGCAAGCGAGATATTGGCCGGAGCCTTACAGGATTTCGACCGCGCAGTTATTGTAGGCAGACGCTCATTTGGTAAGGGCCTGGTTCAACAACAGTTTACTTTCAATGATGGCTCGGCGGTTAACCTTACTGTAGCAAGATACTATACGCCCTCCGGACGGTCGATTCAAAAATCTTATAAAGATGGCACGGAGAGCTACCGCAACGAAGTGAACGAACGTGTTCAAAAAGGTGAGCTGTTTTCGGAAGAAAACTATTTAAAAGACAGCGCTTTTAAAAAAGCGGCTGTTTACCACACTTCATCCGGCCGCAAGGTATTCAGTGGTGGTGGTATTATGCCCGATGTATTTGTCCCCGCCGATACTACTGGTAATACCATGCTGATACAAGAATTAGGTAATCAACAGCTTTTCAATGCCTTTGTGATTGATAAAATGCAGGGCATACTGAACAGCTTTAAGACCGATGACAACTTTGTGAATGATTTCAAAGTAAGCGATAACCAGTTTGACGATTTTATAATCTACGCCTCCAAAACACTGAAGGAAATGGACTCCAAAGAAATAAAGATCTCAAAAGACAATATCAAACTATTACTCAAGGCCTTTGCTGCCCGCTTTAAATGGGGCGATACCGCTTACTACAAGGTATTAAACAGCGATGATGAAACACTAAAAAAGGCTATTTTGGCTATTGATTGAGCAAAACGGGCCCAGTATTATATATAATTGTTTTACCATCATCGTCCCGGAAAATAACTTGTGGATACCATGCATGTTTAGGTTTTACACTCCATGCTTTCACAAAGTTTGGTGTATGATCATTAGTGAGTACATTAAAATCGACATTCATATCGTAATATCCAAATTGCGCTACCACACAAGAATCTTTAAAGTTGACTATAGTAGTACCGTTTTTGCTTACCTCAGTCATATATAATTCCCTCAATCTTGGAAGCGATTGCGTTGAATGAGTATTCAAAGTAATTGCGTCATATCGGGCTCCTGTCACCTGTTGGAAGACGTTATTTTTAAAAGTATATCCAAAATCATAAGAAAGTACAGGAAGTCCGTTTAAATATTCGACAGCAAAAATATACTGGTAAACATTGGTGGTGCCATTTGTTGTAACGGTATCATGTAGTCTGATATACTCAAATTGCAGATCATTAGTTGGTAAATGATTTTGTGTAAGTAATTGAACAGCCGCTATGGAATCGGCAGCGGTGACTCCGAAACTCTGTCTCTTTATCTCGCTTATGCAGCCATTATCAATAGCGACGCCACTTTTTTTGCAGCTGGAGAATACGAATAGGGCAAACACTATGTAATATATCTTCATCATAATAAAAGTATTAGATTATAATAACTATTATTACGGGGCAAAGTATTCAAGTGTAACACCCTAATATGCAGAGGTGTAAATGCGTATGTTAATATAAATCATTCAAAAAAATATCTGCGCATCTCTTCATCCGCACATTTGCACGTCAAGACTACTTTTGTCTGAAGAATATCTGTACCGGTACACCCGAAAAATCAAAATTCTCGCGTAGCTTATTTTCCAGGAAACGATAGTATGGTTCCTTTAGGTATTGAGGCAGATTGCAGAAGAAAGCAAACATTGGAGAAACTCCGTTTATCTGCGTGATGTACTTTATCTTCACATATTTACCTTTGATGGATGGGGGGGGGAAGCTTTCGATAATAGGTAGCATTACCTCGTTCAGTTTCGAGGTAGGTATTTTCTTCTTGCGGTTCTCATAAACCTTCTCAGCCGTTTCTATTACGCGCAATACTCTTTGCTTTTCGGTCACCGAAGTAAACACGACCGGAACATCCGTAAACGGTGCGATCTTATTGCGGATCATCTCCTCGAAAACCTTGGTGGTTTTATTATTCTTTTCGATCAAATCCCACTTATTTACCACGATCACGATGCCTTTTTTATTCTTTTCGGCGAGGTGAAAAATATTGATATCCTGTGATTCGATACCTTCAACCGCATCAATCATCAATATCACCACATCGGCTTCTTCCAAGGCCTTGATGGTACGCATCACCGAATAGAACTCGATATTCTCTTTAACCTTTGTTTTTTTGCGTAGACCGGCGGTATCAACCAGCATAAAATCGTGTCCGTACTGGTTATAATGGATATGAATAGAATCGCGGGTAGTCCCGGCAATCGGAGTGACAATATTGCGTTCCTTGCCGATCAGTGAATTGATGATGGATGATTTACCTACATTCGGGCGACCAACAATAGCAAATTTCGGTAACGCGTTTTCTTCAAGTGGTTCGTCATCAAAATCCTTCACCACAGCATCCAGCAACTCCCCGGTTCCTGATCCGGTCATTGATGAGATATTGTAAATCTCGCCCAATCCCAGGCTATAAAAAACCGTTGCATCTGATTGTTGCGAATTATTATCCACCTTATTCACCACCACATATACCGGCTTTTTGCTACGACGTAATAGTGAGGCTATTTCATCGTCCAGGTCAGTAATTCCGGTAGTTACATCCACCAGGAAAAGGATCACGGTAGCTTCTTCAATAGCGATAATCACCTGCTCGCGTATAGCGGCTTCAAAAACATCTTCGGAGTGGGCCACATAACCCCCAGTGTCGATCACTGTAAACGGGCGGTTGATCCACTCGGCAACACCGTAGTGACGGTCGCGCGTAACGCCGCTAAAATCATCCACAATGGCTTTGCGACTTTCGGTTAAACGATTATATAAGGTCGACTTGCCCACATTCGGCCTGCCTACTATAGCTACTATGTTGCTCATTCTTGTTTAGATTTGAGACGTGAGAAATGAGAGTGAGATTGTTCGCGAGTCACTAAAGCAGTGTCTCAAATCTCATTTCTCATATCTCACATCTAAATTAGTCTTCGTACCCGAATTTCTTCAGGTAATTTTTTTTGCTGCGCCAATCGGGGATCACCTTCACAAACATTTCAAGGAAGATTTTTTTCTGGAAAAAATCTTCCATATCCTTTCGGGCGTAGGTGCCAACTTTTTTCAGACTTTCGCCGCCTTTGCCAATCAGGATGTTCTTTTGTGACTCTCGCTCCACAATAATTTCGGAACTGATACGGTACAGTTCGTCCCCTTCCTTGAAGGCTGTAATGATCACCTCTGTGCTGTAAGGAATTTCCTTTTCATACATCTTAAATATCTTCTCACGGATAATTTCTGATGCAAAAAAGCGGTCGTTCCGGTCAGTAAGAAAATCCTTTTCGTAATAAGCCGGATGCTCGGGCAAATGCTCCATCACAAAGTTCATCACGGCTACCACGTTGTGCTCCTTCAATGCCGAAACAGCGAATATGGCCTTCGGGTTTAGTTTTTCCTGCCAGTAAGCTATCTTTTGTTTCACAGTCTCCTCGTCCGATTTATCGATCTTATTGATAACCACGCATAACGGCGCGAATGAACCCTGTAATCTTTCCAGGATATCGCTCTCGTCATGTCTTTCGTTAATGTCCGTTACCAGCAAAACCAAGTCAGCATCTATCAGCGAACCATTTACCTGGTGCATCATAGTTTCCTGCAAGGCGTAGTGCGGTTTCATAATACCCGGCGTATCCGAAAACACGATCTGGTAGTCCTGGCCGTTTACAATTCCCAGTATACGGTGACGTGTGGTTTGTGCTTTTGGGGTGATGATAGACATCTTTTCGCCCACGAGCGCATTCATAAGGGTGCTCTTGCCTGCGTTTGGCTTCCCAATTATGCTTACAAAACCTGCCTTATGACTCATAGAAAAATAAATAAAATATTATTTGGACTGCAAAGAAACGAATTATATCTTTGCAGTCCAATTTAAAACGCCGATTTCGCTGTTGAGAATTGAAAATAGAGTGCGGGATGGAGCAGTTGGTAGCTCGTCGGGCTCATAACCCGAAGGTCGTAGGTTCGAGTCCTGCTCCCGCTACCTGAAAATGAGGCAGTTACTTTAGACGGTAACTGCCTTTATTTTTTTGTTAAAACAATGTTTAAACAAAGGCGATTTTGCTACTATCAGCTACCAGCCTGATCATTGTGGAAATTCCGAGACGCTTGACCAGGCGATTCCGTGCGGTTTAGTGCAGATAGTTGTGTAGTGATTAAGGGAAATCGCAATTAATAATCAATAAATTAACACGGTCAAAATGTCACGGAATTACCTTAATTAAAGTTCCAGAACGAGGTGGTCAACGGCACCGGAATTTCCAAACAGGATAATAAATGACACAGTTAATTGAGCACAACCCGCGGGCCGGCAGGGCAATTCCCAACCTTTTTACAAACAGCTAAATTTCGTACCATTCCTCCCACATAACTTCATCATGCTCCGTCCAAAACACGGAACTTTTGTTAAGAGTAGTGGCAATTTTGTGGAATTTATCGTAGTCAGTATCCAGCCAGTTTTCCCGGCTATCGAAGATATATGCTCCCTGCTCATAGGCGGCGGTGATCGTTTGAATCATAGACTGCAAGGAATCGAAATAGCTTACCGGGTGCTCAATGTAAAGCTGGGGGACAGAATAGAGATATATTTTGCCATAATGTTGACCTGGCTTACTGTTAAACAACAGCATCTCTTCGCCGTTCTCGCTGATCAACGGTAACAGCAACGGGTCGTAGTAAAATTTTCGAGAAAGCAACTTGTTTACAAAATCAAAGGTCAGCAAACCGCCATAGTCGGTCATTTGTCCATCCATCGGCATCCTTGTGCCTGCTTTCCATTGATAAAGTAATCTCAGGTCTTCATCCTCAATGGAAAAATTTGCCAGATAAACATCTATTTCTTCGTCAGTTAACGGCGGTAATAGGCCCCGATAAGCTACAGGGTTATGTTTCTGAAGGACCGTATCGAACGCATTAAGTAGTGTTTTGAACTTGTTCATTGTTAAGTTATCAAAATAAAAGTGAACTAATTTTCTTGATCGTTTCCCGGTTCACATTTTGTTTCGGCTGATATCCATATGTCCACACATTAGTGGTTGTTTCTTCCAACGTGATAATTAGCCATTCAGTTTATGCAGGACATCATTTTTGTAAACCTTGCCAACGGGCAGTTTCTTATCGCCAATAGCTATCTCATTGCCTTCAAAGAATTTAACCGCTTTGAGCGAAACCAGATAGGATTTATGGATGCGGGCGAATTTCGCGGCAGGCATCTGTTCTTCGAACTGGGTGAGGGTTTGTTTGGACATGATACGCTCCGCTCCGCGGTAAATAAAGATGTAATTCCCATAGGCCTCAACATAACTGATATCGTTAAAAAATACTTTGGTTAATTTTTTATCCGATTTGACCATTACGAAATCATGCTGATCGGCGTGTTCCGCCGCCGGATACCTGCTATGGTTGACTACTTTTTCTGTAGCCTGCACAAAACGAGGGAAGGAAAAAGGCTTAAGCAGATAATCAGTTACGGACAACTCGAAGCCTTCGAGGGCGTATTCCGGGTAAGCAGATGTAATAACGATGGCCGGGTATTTTTTTAATGTCCTGAGCATATCGAGTCCGCTAAGTTTAGGCATATTGATATCCAGGATGAGCAGGTCTGCCGGCTGCTTATTGATCAGCTGCATCGCTTCGAACGCATCGCGGCACTCGCCAACCAGGTTTAAATAGGGTACCTGTGTAATATAGGTCCGCAAAATGTCGCGGGCAATGGGTTCGTCATCTACTATGATACAGTTCAGGGTCATGTCAGTTCAATTGTAAGGTCAGTTTCAAAGCAGTCTGCATTCTTGTTTATGGTAAGGTTATGCTGACCGGGATAAATCAGATTTAGGCGTTGCCTGGCGTTCTCCATACCGAGCCCTCCTTTACGTTTTGCAGACGGCGTAGGCTCATAGCCGGGATCGATGGAGTTTTTAACGTTCAAATGCAGCTTGTCATCTTTCACCGAAAGCAGGATATGGATAAAAGCTGTCTTTTCTTTTGCCGTCGTAAAATGTTTAAAGGCGTTCTCCACGAATACAATCATGAGCAAAGGCGCTATGTATTGGCCTGTTGTATCGCCTTCAATGCCTAATTGAATGTCCGCGTTATTACTCAGCCGGATGCGTTCCAGCTCTACATAGTTAGCAATGTATTCAACTTCTTTTTGCAGCGTTACATAATGCTGACCGGTATCATAAAGCGAATACCGCATCAGATCCGACAATTTCAGCATCATGCCGGGCAGCTTTTCAGATCCAGTCACTGATAAACCATACAAATTATTCAGGGTGTTAAACAAAAAATGCGGGTTCAGTTGTGCCTTTAGATGACGCAATTCATTCTCCTTCTGTTCTTTGTCGCGTATCAGGCGATCAATGGCCACTTTGGCCAAGGAAGCCATAAGCGTAAAGGCCACCATGGTGAACGCAAAGTGCTGATCCTGCCAGTTAGTAACCACATCAGTAATATGAAACAGGTGCGCAAAGAGCCAGCCTATGGCGTTCAAGAAATAAGGCAATAACTCAATGAGCACCACCACCTGGACGACATAAATGACGATGCCGATAAGCCATTTGCGGCGCTTTAAGAAAGGCAGTACGAAAAGATTTTGCGTGTAACAGGGAATTGCCAGTTCCAGCATTTCCTGTAAGATTATACAAATCAAGGCTATGCCCGTCATTCGCGGGGGATATTCCTTCAGTAAGATGTACAGGAAAAACACGACGATCCAGAACGCCAATTGCGCATAAACCTTATAGGGCCAGGTAAATAAACGTGTCCAATCGAACTGTTTCATTATTCAAATAAACCAAGACTGGCAGTCACATCCAAATTTTGGTGATAAACGTACTTTATCTGGTGATGAACGTCGCCAAAGACGGATATCCCCAGCCTGTTTACGTTTGTCATCAATCATTGAAGGCTTGTCATTCTTATTTTTTTAGCTTTTTGTGCCTGGATACTTTTGGTTCATAATCTTAAAGTTTATGAAAACGAAACTCACCTTCATCATCTTATTTCTGGCCATCAGCAACGCTGTTTTTGCACAGCAGGACACGCTTATTAAGTCATTGCTACGCGACGTTCCCGTTTGGATGGCGCAGAACCATGTTCCCTGCACAGGCGTAGGGCTGATAGAAAACGGCCGCATTAAATGGCTTAAAACATTTGGCAATGTTCAGGGGGGACATCCGGCACCCATCAATACCTTATTTAATATTGCATCACAAACAAAACCCGTTACCGCCATGCTTACTATGCGGCTGGTACAGGCAGGTTTGTGGAACCTGGATGAGCCGCTTTCACATTACTGGATCGATCCGGATATTGCAGGCAACCCATACCTTAATAAAATCACTACCCGCACAGTGCTTAGTCATCAAACTGGTTTCCCCAACTGGCGTTCGGATAATAACGGCACTAAACTGCGTTTCAATTTTGAGCCGGGTACTAAATTCGGCTATTCGGGCGAAGGTTTTGAATACCTGCGCCATGCACTGGAAAACAAGTTTCATCAGTCATTGGACGTACTGATGAAAACCTACCTGTTTAAGCCGCTGGGCATGAACAATACGCAGTACTGGAGCGACGCTATTGATACTAATCGTTTTGCCGTGTGGTACAATGGGCAGGGCATCCGGTACAATATTTCAGTACAAACGTCGGTAAGTGCAGCTGATGACTTGATTACAACCGTTGAAGACTACTGTAAGCTGGGTATCTATACAATGAGCGGGCTTGGTCTGCCGGATACACTTTTTGCTGATATGATCCTTCCACAGGTAAAGGTAAAAGAGAACTATTGCCGGGGCCTTGGCTGGGGGCTGGTAATGGGCCTGCCCAATGGTGAATACGCATTGGAGCACGGCGGCTCTGATGTTGGCGTGCGCACGATGGCCATTTTTTTACCAAAGTCAAAAAGTGGTATTGTGGTGATGACTAACGCCGATAACGGCATGTTTGTAACAGACCTGGTCATCAAACGCGCACTTTCCTGCGGCACACAGGTACTGGAAACCATGAACAAAGGAGCCATTACCCACGAAAGAATAACTATTGCTAATGACGTGATCAAGAGCCACACCGGTACTTATGCCCAAAACAATGGCAAGCTGATGAAAGTTGAGCAAGATGGCAATGCTATCAAGGTATCCGGCGATGGCGTCCCTACCGCCGTGCTTTATCCCGAATCGACCAACAAATTTTTTCTCGAAGGCTATGATGTGCAATTGGAGTTCCCGGATAACAAGTCGCTGATAGTATATGAAAATGGTAAACAGGTAATGAAGATCAGCCGCCAATAATCATGAAAAAGTATTTGATCATCGCGGTTTTGGCTGTTATCGGTTTTAAGAGCGGCGCACAGAATATAGCCAATTTAAAAAAGGATATGTATGGTATTGCGTCCGATGCTACGCAAGGGCGGTTCACCGCTTCTGCCGGTTATTTAAAAGCCGCTAGATATGTAGAAGCGCAGCTAAGGGCTACAGGCATAAAACCGGGTTGGAAAGAGGCTGGCAAAAGAACATACCTACAACCGGTGCCCTTTAGCTGGGATGATTATTCGGGCAGCAAGATGAGGATAGGCGGCAAGATTTATCTTCATAGCGCCGAAAACTTTATCGTGGTTCAACGCGGCATTGCAAAAGAGGGAAGATGGGTGGTATTATCGCCCGGTGATTCAGTGAAGGGGAAACCGGTAGGCATTATCCTGCTTCCGAGCCAAAGCCAGGCCAGTAATTGGGAAACTACGGTTATCCGCCAATACCGGTTTGGGTATATGCACTATTTGCCCGATGGCACCAGTACCTCCGACGCTATGCCAACCATTGTGGTGAGCCCGGCACTGGCAAAAATGCTCACTAGAGGCGATAGTGTAAATGTAAAGCTCATCTACGTGTCTGAATGTAAAACCGGCTATAATGTAATAGGCATTGTGCCCGGAACAGATGGGAAGCCAGCGCATCAAGGCATAATAGTTGGGGCTCATCTCGATCATATCGGGCGCATCGGCAAACACATCTACAATGGCGCCAACGACGATGCCAGTGGTTGTGTGGCCGAACTAGGTGCAGCCAGGATGCTTGCTACGCATCCCGGCAAACGGGCAGTGATATTTGCATTTTTCTGCGGTGAGGAACTGAACCTGAAAGGCTCCCGCTGGTTTGCGGATCACTTACCTATTCCGCAAAGAGCTATTTCGATGACGATCAACCTGGAACAGCTTGGAAGTAAACACCGTTCATTCAACGGTGTATGGGCGCTGGGCGACCCCACTTTCAAAGCGGCATTTTATAAGGCCAGGACGGATTTTACCACTAAAGGATTGCAGTTCTCACCTACTGACTCGGTCAGAGAAGTGTTGAGTAACACAGATACTTATAGCTTCATGAAGAAGAAGATTCCTTCACTGCTGCTCGGTTCAGGCGGCTTTGACGAGCATCATACACCGCAGGATAAGATCAATTTGATCGATTTTGAGCATTTACAAAAGGTGACCGACCTGTTATATCATTTTATCAAAACTATATAATTATTTTAGAACGTATGACCAAAAAAGAAATTTTGTCAACGCTTGATAGCTGCCTTGACAACAAGTATTGGGGGTTCATCACGCTAAACGACCCCTATGCCTATATGGTCGACAGCCTGGAAATTCCGAGACGCTTGCCCTGGCGATTCCGTGCGGTTTAGAGCATATAGTTGTGTAGTGATTAAAGGGAATCGCAATTAATAATCAATATATTAACACGGTCAAAATGTCACGGAATTACCTTAATTAAAGTTCCGGAACGAGGTGGTCAACGGCACCGGAATTTCCACTTAGCCCGCAGGCAAACTTCTGCAACTATATTTAGATAATCCAGTGCCTTCGTTTCGACGCTTTTGATGTCACAGCGATTTACTCAAACTTACCATATGCTTTTACTATTTGTTATTTGACCAGTTAGTTCAAGGTCTTAAGATTGTCATTTGGATTCTGGTCAACCAGATATCCAAGCGGATCAATTGCCACAGTGTGGGGTTTACCTTTAACAATTATGGTTAATTTACGGTCCCCTCGTTTGAATTTGTATCGCTTAAGGTAAACAAAATGAGCCTTCGTGCTGCCTTCTTTGTCTTTGGTATCCTGCCCAAAAACACCGATGTCGATGTAGTCATTCATGTTTGATGCTGACGTGTCTTCGCCTTTATCATTAAGCCGGGTTTTATCAATATTCACATTGAGATCGATTTTATATTCATCCTTATTCCCGGTCGGTTTCACTGTGACTGAGCTAATCTTATTATCATAAAGCGTTACCCTTTGCCAGGTATCAGTCAGGTAATATTGCAACGAATCAGGAGTATGTTTCTGCAGATAGCGGTATAGGTCATTTGCCCCGGCAAAAGGGCCGGTACTTTTAAAAGCATAGGCACTTTTAAATTCACGCAAAGCATTGTTCAGGCTGTCTTCGCCTATTAATTCCCTCAAACCATACATTCCGACGCCGACTTTATCTCCCCACTCAAACCACTTATCAGCTTTGATAACGGGCTGTTCTTTTTCATCCATACGCCTGCGGACAAACAGGTAATACCACAATTGGTTCAGCACGACGGGGCGCATATTAGCCTTGCCATATTTCTTCTCGTTCATTACAAGTGCATCATAGTTAGCCAAACCCTCGGGTATTACAAGCGACCCGTTAGTGCTATTTGGCGCTACCTGGAAACGCCACCATTGTTGTGCAAGGGCCCTGGTAGCGTTTGAATATAAGTAGTCAAATTGATCCGGGTTAGTAAAGTTGGCGTTCCAGCCGTTGAGTTCTGAATAGGTATTCAAAGTAGTTGTCGCAGCTTCACGGGGGCCGTAAGGTGCGGTTTCAACTTGCCTGATATTGTTAAAGGGATAATTCCCGTAAACGCTGCTGTAGTATTTCAAGCCGTCTTTATAGGCTTTGAGATAACGATCGACGTTGTTGCCATGTTCCGGATCATAATAAACGTCAATGTTAACCTTGTGACCAACCATTACGCTGTCCTTCCGGTCGACATACCTGCCCGAGAGAATTCCGAATGGCACATACATACCCGGCTTATTTTGTACGTAATGAAAATAATTACGCCCGTTCTGTTTCCATTGCCTTATCAGATCGCCATGCGTAATGGCAAGCTGGTCATTCTCGGTGCTTACGGTTACATCGATGCTTACCAGGTCGGCCGCTTTCCCAGCTTTTAAATTCATAATGCCTGTAGGGTCGTTCTGCGATACTTCTTCTTCTTCCTTAGGTGGCAAACCAGCTTTTTTCCGAACATAAGGGCTGCTTATTTCATCGTCATCATCATAACCCAGGCCAGGCAGACCGCCGGTAAAAAATGTGCCGTTGTTTAATAAGTTATTAGCATAAAGGCCATTGGTAAACCCTTTGTGTATAACTGACGAATTTATCTGCAATATCGCAGAGTCTCCCGGAGCAAGCGGTTTATCGAAATTATATACCCTGAATTCGGCTGTATCCCGTTTCGATCCAAACCAACTGAAAAATCCGCGCGAATAGAGCAATGGATAAGTAAAAGCCATAGGCTTCCCATTTATACTGATAGAATAGTCAGTCAGTTCATCGCCGTCCAACAGCATTGCGTATATGGGCTGGCTGTTTTTATTGGTGATGGTTACCGCTGCTCTGACGAGTTCTTTCTTTTCGTACGGGAAAAGATCAACATACATTTTAATATGGGTAACTTTGGGCAATGGCAGGCTCTGGAAATGTTTAAGCGTCTTTTCATAAATGATGGAGCGGTCTTCGTTTTCAGTTTTGGTAAGGTACTCATTCACGTAGCTTATGTTATAATAAATATATCCTCCGGCTGCCAGGAACAACGGTAGTAAACCGAAAACAAAAAGTTTAGTCCTCCCATCGAACCTTTCAGGGACAAGCTGTAATCTTTCTTTAAATGATGAATTAACACCACGATTATAGAAAAGCGCCGCAATAATGATAAGCAACCCGGCTGCCAACAGCCAATACAGATCGAACCAAAGCACGGGTCTAACCATATGCCCCATACCGTCCATATCAGACATGCCGGATTTAGGGGTATAAGAGTATAATAGCAGGTGGTAGTCAAACGTGCCGGTAGTATCCAGGAAGAACATTCCTATCCATAGCGTGATGCCAAATGCGTAAGCTGCAAATTTATTATTGAAGATTACCTGAACCAGATAACAGAGAACTGCTGCCATGAGTAATTTAGGCAGTAGGATAATCAATATGTAGCAAAAGTAGGCCCCAAAATTGAGATGCGTAAACCCTTTAATTAATTGAACAATTACCCCCACTACCAAAGGCACCAGCGATAAGCCCGTTGCTATGACTAAAAGTGAGATCAGTTTTGACCCGTTCAATACCCAGTTTGGCGGTGGCAGCGAATCGTTGATGAAAGCGTAGCGCGTAAGTTTGTCACGCTGCAGGGTTTCACCGGTGTAGAACATGATGATGAAAAAGATGAAGAACGGAAAAGCGTCGGCGAAGATCCCAAGAAGTGAAACTGTTCGTGGCAGGTCAGGCACTCCATAGTTATTATCTCCCAGCCAGAATACAAATCCTAAAAACACGCTGCCTGCCCCTACGATTATCCAGAAATAATTATCGCGGATAATATTTACTAACTCGAGTTTTACAAGGCTTTTTAAGGTGATTTTGTTGTACTTGCCCGAAAAACTTACAGCCGGTATTTTGAGCAGTTTATTTGATCGCGTACCCGTTTCATCAATAGCCGCTTTGTCGCGTTTACCGGCAAAAAACCTCTCGAAATTGAACCGGAAATAGGTGATTATCAATACCACTAAACCAAGTCCGGGCCAAAGGAAGCGATTTACAGCCAGCGGGCCATTCATCGCGATGAGCGAGTTATTATGCTCTGCTGTACTCGAATTGTTCATTTGAAACCTTACGCCATTTAAGCCGAACGGGTCGGAGATACCAATAACAGTCGTGTTGGTAGTATGATCGAGAAAGAACAGGGCGATGAAATAAAAAAGGAATAATAATATGCCGCCAAAGTAGATCACCTTAACATTTCGGGTAATAGCGACCAGGCCGAAGAAAAGCGACGAGGTAAAGAATACGTTAGGTATTGCAATAAGCAGAAACGGATAAAGATAATAGATGAGCCGGTTTGGACCATATTGCGCTGGAACAGTCTTTCCCGTTAACGGCCCGATAAAAGTACTAAGATATATGGCTACCGGCACAGCAAGAGCGATTAATATCATAAATACAAAAGAGCCAAGATACCTGCCCCAGAAATACCCGTTTTTGGTAATAGGATAGGTAAGATAATAGTCTTTCGTCTGATATTCGATGTCCCGATACAATGCTGTTCCCATCAACGACGAGCTGATGAGCATCATCATCATGGTCATGCCGCAACACCAGAAAGTGATGAGATAGGGTGAGTTGATATGTTCCTTCTCGCCCACGGGTAAAGAACCGGTGGAGAAAGCGAACATTGTAAACAGCAATACAGCTGAAAAATAAAGGTAAACGGCGGGCCTGCGGACCCGATTCCGGATCTCGAACAGAAATATTTTTGAAAACATAAGCTATTGTTTTTGAGTGCTTTACATAGTATTCACATCTACACGTGTGGCAATATTGCTGAAGTAAACATCTTCAAGATTAGGGGCAGTTAAACTAAAACCATCCTGCGGCTGGTCATCCTCTTTTAATACCCTGATATGCAGCTTTCCCGATTTAAGCTGGGTGGATATTACATTGTAAACGTCCCGGTAATATTGTATCTCGGATTGGCTTATCGCCTTAGAATAGATTTTGCCTTCCAATTCTTTTACTGCTGTTTCGGGATCGCCTGCGTATAAAACTTCACCAAGACATATAATGGCGAAGTTGGAGCAAAGCGTACTCACATCTTCAACAATGTGTGTCGAGAGAATTACGATGGTATTCTCGCCCAACTGACTCAGCAGATTGTAAAACCGGTTTCGTTCAGCCGGATCGAGACCTGCTGTCGGTTCATCAACGATGATCAGTTTGGGGTCGCCTATAAGTGCCTGCGCTATGCCAAAGCGCTGTTTCATACCGCCGGAATAAGTACCCAGATGTTTTTTGCGATCTTTAAACAGATTGACTTTCTCTAACAGGCCAAGGACCAGGTCTTTCCGTTCACCTACATTGCCTACGCCCTTTAGTTGTGCTATATGATCAAGCATCCGTTCGGCTGATATTTTGGGATATACGCCAAACTCCTGAGGCAGGTAGCCCAGCAATTGCCTAACCTGCGTTTTGTTTTTTAATACATCCAGGTCATCCAGGAAAACACTGCCTGAATCCGCTTCCTGCAGCGTGGCGATGGTGCGCATCAACGATGACTTGCCTGCACCGTTGGGACCAAGCAGGCCAAACATGCCATTTGTAAGCGTCAGCGAGACATCCTTTAAGGCTGTTACACCGTTAGCATAAGTCTTAGACAAAGAATTGATTACTAATTTCATAGCTATTTAAGATTTAAAAGATGTTTTACCGCCGCGCCGTTTACTACCAGCGTCGCGCTGTCGGCTAAATGATAATTTAAGTCGGCCGATGTGCCGCCCTTGATCACCAGCTGGCTTTTATTGCAAATATCCAGGTTGCTTTTGGCGAATTTGTTGTTGCCGCCAATGGTTAAAGCTGATCCGCTCCCGCTACTTTGGCCAGTAACGCCATTCAATATATTGATCCGATTATTTTCAAGAACTATATTACTCGCATGATCTGCCTGTATTTTAAGGCTATCTAAACTGAAACCTTTAATTAATGTGGGATACCATCTTATATCCCGCGCCACAGTATCGGTTACCGGTGCACCGTTTGTAGTGTATCGCGCATCCGTTTTCAACAAAGAAAGCTTAGAACAGGAAATGTATAGGACATAGTTGGCCGCAATATTTCTGTAATGATCCGGAAAGGCGGCGTTTATCACCAGTCGCTTGCCTTGCTTATTTACACGCAGGAAATCTTCAGCGCCTGGATTAGCCAGCACTTTATATGGTCCTTGAACAATGATGATATTTACTGCAGTGGATGCGTTCAATTCGATCTCATTAAAGTCATGATAGTTTAAACTGATATAGTCACGGTACGGATTTGTGTAATCACCTTTCCGGTACTCCGCTCTGAGACTAAGGTCATAAGCAATCAGGCTGATGATTAATATAGCCAGGGTTATTATTAATATCTTATTGCTTGTCTTCATGTTCTTCCTTGTTCGATTTAGTAATGGATTGTTTAGCCAGAAAATTTTCATACTGCTGCCGCACCTCGTCTATGGATATGTCCAGCAGGTAGATATTTTTAAAAAAATCGGGCAGATTTTGCTGCACAAACTGTTGTTTGCGATAAGCCTTTACCTTCTCAAACCCATCGTCGGCTACAAAAAGGCCCAGGCCACGTTTATTATAAACTATCTCCAGGCTCTGCAAAAATTCGTAAGAGCGCATCACCGTGTTAGGGTTAACTTCCAATTCTACAGCCAGATCGCGCACCGAGAGTATCTTTTGCCCGGCTGTCCATTTTCCGGCCAGGATATTCTCGCACACAAATGCGGCAATCTGCAGGTATATCGCTTCGTTATCTTTAAATTCCATATCAAACCTGCTTTTCCCTTAACCTGAAATAAGCTGCAACCCATATTAACACCGCCGAAATGCATAGGACGGTCAGGATCGCCTGTGGGGGTATGGCCTTCGTAACAATGGAGTAATACTTATCGCCTACATTGAAATTGAGAAAGCCGAAAGGCATAGCAGCCTTAATCACATCAAGACCAATAATGGCTTTAAGGAATACCGTGTTGAAAATCATCAGTACCACATAACCGATAAAAAATGCGAACCCTGTTTTAATAAAATGCAGCTTATTGAAAAATATAGCTCCAAAAAGGGCAATTGCATGAAGCAGGGAATAAATAGTCAATACGGTATAAAAGCCCCTTTGCTGAATGCTGAATAAAACAAAATGTTGATTGGGCTCCCAGTGTTTCGCATTTGCCAAACCAATAAGCCCCAGGTAAAATACAGCCGTATAAATCAACAGGAATATGAGATAAGAATATAGCCAGCCAACAAGAAATTTTTCAAATGCAGTTGCCGGGAGCGTTAATGCAGCCATAGCTTTTTTCTTATCGCCAAAATCGCTGAAAACGGTACTGGTAAATATGGTCCCCGCAATAAGCATAAGTATGACGAATATTGCTGTTTGCAAACCCGGATCAGGTGGTTCGGGTATAACAAAAAACAGAAATGCTCCGCCAAGTAATATAACCCCCGCCAGTACGGCTATAGACATAAGATAGATGCGGTAATGCTCGGCAGTGTGCTTAACAAAAAGACGGCAAAAGCGCCGTAAGCTAAACAAATTATTCATTGCCGCCTCCTTCTTCGAGTATTTGAGGCACTTTGCTACTGCCGGAAGTAACAGCATTGAAAAGCAGTTCAAGATCCATTTTACTGAATTTGCCTGATGTATTTTGAACAATAGCATGTTTACCTCGCATGCTCTCCTCTTCATAAAGCACATTTACCCCGCTGGTATTCTCAAATACGCCGAACAGTAATTTATCGGTGAGCGTATCGACTGAACTATTTACGGCGATCTTGTGGTCATTCAATATCAAAACTGTATCGATCAGGCTATCAAGATCGCGAACCTGGTGAGTGGAAATGATAATGCAGCGCTCGTCATTCAGAACAGATGCGATCAATTTCCGGAACTGCACCTTTGAAGGGATGTCGAGACCATTAGTTGGTTCATCCATAATCAATACCGAAGCGTTGGTAGCTACTCCAAAGGCGATCATAACCTTTTTTTGCTGCCCGTAAGACATATTGCTCATCGTCTGTTCAGGATCAACATCCAATGTTTTCAGGTAAGCATAAAAATCAGTTATGCTGAATTTTGGATAGAAGGCAGCGGTGTTCTTTAAAAATTGTCCTGGCGTAAGTGCCGGAACGTAAACCTCCTCTGCAAGGAAGAAAACGTTCGCAAGTGTATGAACCATCCTCTCTGAAGTTTCAGCGCCGTATATAAAGCATTTCCCGTGTGCCGGAAAGGACAGGCCCGAAATACATTTCAAAAGGGTGGATTTTCCTGATCCATTCTTTCCCAATAAGCCGTAAATATGTCCCGGAACAAGCGAAAGGTTCAAGTTTTTAAAAACCGGTCGGCCTTTTTTATACCAAAAGTCAAGATTTTGAACTTGAATCATATTAGTGTATTAGTATAATAGTACACTACAAATGTAATGATCGTTCTCATAAATCCAAGAAAAATGAGATATTTTATTTCTGCGTTGAAACAGATAACCCTTGCAGGGTGATTAAAAATTTATAAGTTTAAAATAATTTCAATCAGGCCCCCTCATGATTACTGCAAATGATCCATGTTTAGACCCTTACTTGCGGCTTGTTTCTTTTTTATCTCCGTATCTGCTGTTTTTGGCCAGGACGCTGATTTTTTTAAACCAAACCCGCATCGTCGCGAGTTAAAGGCAACAAAAATTCCGGGCAATATAAAGGTAGACGGCATTTTAGATGAGCCCGAATGGAGTTTAGCCATAGGTGCTTCAGATTTTATCCAGGTTGAACCATACCAGGGTCAGCCGTCAAATTATACAACAGTAATTAAAGTACTGTATAACCAGAAATACCTGTATGTGGGCGTCGTATGTAAAGATCCCAAGGGTAAGAGAGCGATCATGGCGACAGACTTTGTGCGGGATTTTGACTATCTGAGGCATGACCTAGTGAACCTGGCTTTTGACACTTTCAATGATCAGCGCAATGCCATGGTTTTTGCGACAAACGCTTATGGGGTGGAACGCGATCTGCTCGCGTTCGATGATATTTATTATGACATAGATTGGAACGGGCTCTGGACTGTAAATACATCACGCAGCGATTCGGGCTGGGTTGCTGAGATGGCCATTCCCTGGAAAACATTAAGATACCCCAAAAGTAAGGACAGTATACAGAGTTGGGGTTTCAATGCATATCGCAACCGGAGACTTACTAACGAAATCAGCGCCTTTTCACCCTTTCCCCGCATATTTTCATCTGCCCATATGAATTATGCTGGTGTACTAACCAACCTGCAGCCCCCGCCACCTGCTACGAATATCATTGTCGACCCTTACGTTCTGGCATCTGAAGATCACTATGCAAATTTTGCAGGTGCAAAGCCACATACCTCAAGTTTTAAATATGGAGGAGATCTGAAATGGGCGATCAATCCAAATACAGTGCTTGACCTTACAGCGAATACGGATTTTGCTCAGGCAGATGTTGACCAGCAAGTAAATAACACTACCCGTTTTAATGTTTTTTTCCCTGAGAAACGCCAGTTTTTCCTTGAGAACGCGTCACTCTTCGGGGTTCAAATCAGCATGAATGGCGATCAGGCCGGCGGCAATATGCGCTACCAACCTTTTAATAGCCGGAACATCGGTTTGGATACAAGCGGCAATCCGATTCCGATAGTTGGTGGGGGACGTTTTGTTTACCGTTCGGCAACGGTGAATTATGGCGCAATGGCAATCCGTCAGCAAGGGTATAACGGGGGGTCAGCAACCAACTTTTTTGTAGGCAGATTCTCGCAAAACTTTGGTCACCAAAGTCGTATTGGGGGCATTGTTTCACTTAAAGAACAGCCCGGCGCAGCCAACTTTGAATCCACTATGGACGGTTTTTTTAGGTTCAATGAATCCAATTCCATCAATGCGATTGTTACGCAATCAACTACAACCAATACCGGAGCTAAAGGATTTGCAGGCGTGGTTCAGTATTTCAACAATACCAACAATCATGAAATATGGTTGACAGAATCGGTTATAACAAAGGATTTTGATCCGCAAATGGGTTTTGTTTCACGCAGTGATGTGATTGCGACCACACCTGGTATAAACTATTTTTACCGGGGCAAACTGCTCCCGTTTAAGAGCTTCCTGTTAGCTTATGCGCCAGGCATTTTACCGGAAATTTATTATACAGCATCTACGGGAAAGTTTGCAGAGGCCCATATCCCTTTTTACCCTGTTTGGTTTAATTTTAAAAATGGCGGCTATTTTGGATATGGTTTTGAATCGATATGGCAACACCTTACTTCGATTTTTTCGCCCCTGAATCTCAACATTGCACCTGGGGATTATCATTACTTTAATCAGCAGATATATTTATCGACCGACCCATCAAAAATATTGAATGCGATGATCTCGTTTACGTCGGGGTCTTATTTTAATGGAAGATTAACAACTATCGATTATAAAGTACAATTCGCTCCAAGTCCACATGTATCTTTAATAGGGGAGTATAATCGGAATCATTTCGATCACGTAGGAGCCGACAATACCAGTGAACTTGTTAACTTGTATATTTTACAGGGCCGTTTTGCGCTTAATCCTCATCTGCAATTTAGCGGCATATACCAGAAAAACTTACTCAACAACTCTAATGCATACAATCTGAGATTAGCCTGGGAGTTTTCGCCACTGAGCTATGTGTACTTTATTTATAACAGGGGTATCAACAACCAACTGCGTACGCGACCGATAATCGACCAGACAGAGGACCACATTATTTTCAAACTGAGTTATTTACAGCAGTTTTAACCAATGGGAAGCATAACAAAACAATTAAGTATATTCAAACCATCTGAAATTTATCAACCAATTTTATAACCTTTTTAAACTATCAAATCATTTATGAGTAAGAGCACTACTTATCTTGAATCCAAACAGCACTATCCTATCCTCGATGGTTTGCGCGGCGTGGCTTCTGTTGTGGTTATTGTTTTTCACGTGTTTGAAACCTTTACGGGTGGTAACCGCTTTATTCAAATCATTAATCACGGCTACCTGGCAGTGGATTTCTTCTTTTTATTGTCGGGTTTTGTAGTTGCCTATGCTTATGACGACCGCTGGACTAAAATGACCCAATGGGATTTTTACAAAAGAAGGCTTGTGCGTTTGCAACCCATGGTTGTATTGGGCTCTATTATAGGGGCAGCGCTGTTTTATTTCCAGGTTAGCCCTGTTGCTTTTCCAAATATTGCCAGCACACCCGTGTGGGAGGTATTACTTCTAATGGTTATAGGCGCTACATTAATACCCGTTCCTGTTTCAATGGATATCCGTGGCTGGCAGGAAATGCACCCATTGGACGGCCCGGCCTGGTCATTGTTTTTCGAATATATTGCCAATATTCTTTATGCCCTTGCTGTCCGTCGTTTTTCAAAGCTTGCTCTTTCTATTTTAGTATCACTGGCAGGGTGCATGATGATAGGTTATTTAATTTTTGGCCCGCAGGGCGATCTCATCGGTGGCTGGTCAATTACCGGCGATCAACTCTTTGTAGGGTTTACACGGGTGCTTTATCCCTTCTTTGCCGGGGTTTTGCTTTGCCGCATCGGCGGAATCATCCGTATTAAAAATGCCTTTTGGTGGTCCAGTCTGATGATTCTTATCGCACTTAGCATTCCCCGCATAGGCGATGAACATCATCTGTGGATGAATGGCATTTATGATGCGGCTTGCGTAATCTTCGTGTTCCCGGTTATTGTTTCGATAGGGGCCGGCGGAATATTACATAGCGCGAGGTCGGAACGTATCTGTAAGTTTTTTGGCGATATTTCTTATCCGCTTTATATTACTCATTACCCTTTGATCTATGTATTCACTGCGTGGGTTGTCAACAACAAAATACCATTGGGGGTTCACGGCATGTTGATGGGGCTGCTATTGGTGATAGTGAGCATTGCAATTGCATACGCTTCCTTGAAACTATATGATGAGCCCGTTCGCGAATGGTTAAAGAAGAAAGTTTTAATGAAAAAGGCATAGTACGTTGGCGCAAGCGCATTTAATAACGAGAGCCATGAATTGGTTAATTCATGGCTCTTGTATTTTTTATATGCCGCCTCATTTTGCATTCGCCTCAGCAAACTGCTGAATGTCATTTTTGCTGAATGTTACCAATTCGATAATGTTTGCGTGACGCCGTAAAAATGGAGGAACAGTCTGAAGTGCTTCTTCCTTGTTGTCAAATTCACTGATAAAATAGGATTTATGAACACCGGATTTGCAACCCCAATAGGCATGTGTAAGCAAATGCGAACCAGACTCTACAAATAACTTAATCACATGCTGACACTCAACGGTGTTTTCTGAATGTGGTATTTCGATTAAAAAAGTTGTCATTTTGTTCAGATTTAATATGATAATCGGTTAACTATTATGCTCCTATTACAACCCGAACCAACGGGCCTTTCTGCTTGATCCAAAATATTGTTTATCTATTACCAGTGCTTCAGATGCATCGTGGTGAATGCCAAAAGGCTTCGGGCCAGAGAAAAAGTCAACATCCACACGGGCCACTTCTCCCTTACCAAACTCGATATAACAGGAGCCAGCTCCGGTATAAGTCGCTTCGTTTTGCTTACCATGATAGGTGGCTATAATAGAAGCAGCAGCAATTTTTGCAGCGCCTTCGGCAAATACACCGGCTTTAGGTGTTCCTACGCTGGTCACATCACCAATAGCATACACATTAGGGAACCTGGTCAATAAGTTCTGTCTGTCGACAGGTATCCATCCGTCAACTGTCAACCCGCTTTGCTGCACCACATCAGGCGCGACATGTTTTGGGATACCGAGAAACAAATCGAATGGTATTTCAGTGCCATCATCAAGCACGGCTATTTTCTCACGAAGCGATGCTACCTTATGCTGGGGAATAAAATGAATGCTTCGCTCTTCAAACGCCTTAATTAACGCTTTCGATGAATCCGGTGAAGGAGGAATAGGTGATCCAAACGGTATCACAAGACTGATCGTACAATCATTGCGTATGCCTGCACTAACCAAATAATCATGCAGCATCAACGAGCCTTCGCTTGGTGCGGGTGGGCATTTAAACGGGGCACCGCATACACCCACTACCGCATGCCCCTTTTTAAAGTCCGGGATCGTATCTCTTAGTTTTACAGCACCTTCAAAAGTGTAATACTCGTTGCCAAATTCAGCAAGGCCGGGCGTTGCGTTGATGTCATAGTTTGCGCCAAGCGCAACCACTAATACATCGGCTTCATAGATGCCGTTTTGTGTAGTAACCGCTCTTGTTACAGGATTTATAGCCGTTATAGTTTCCTTGCGAAACTTTACCCCCGGCTTTACAATACTGCTATAAGGAATTTTGATCGAATCCGCCGCCTTGTGACCAAACATGACATCGAGCTTTGAAAAGCCGAAATAGAATGTGTCATTCTGATCTATTAGGGTCAGATCAAGGTTGTCACCAATAGTTTCGGAAAGGATGGAAGTAAGTTCCAATCCTCCAAACCCGGCACCCAATACCACTACACGTAGTTTCATGTTCTATTTCTTTAACGGTTGTTTAATAAAGATTTTTGAGATTACGGTCAGCGACGGGCATAACCCTGTAACGGCCCCGAGAATAAACCCGGCCGCAGGAACATAGAGCACCCAGTTTGCTTTGGAGAAACCTGTAAGATAAATGCCAGTCCATAAGATCGTACCTACAAAGGCAAACCAAATGCGCATGGATGTTGATGCTCTCATAATTTAATGCTGTGCCAGGGGTAAGTGATTTCGATTAATTCATCATACTTGGTTGAGCTACAACACGCAGGTATGGTTTAACAATCTTCCAGCCGTTCGGATATTTCTCCTTTGCTTCGTCATCCGATACTGCCGGCACAATGATCACATCCTCACCCTTTTTCCAGTTAACCGGAGTGGCAACTTTGTGCGCTGCAGTAAGCTGCATGGAATCAAGCACGCGCAATATTTCATCGAAGTTGCGGCCTGTTGTCATGGGATATGTTAATTGCAGTTTTACTTTTTTATCGGGGCCTACTATAAATACCGAACGTACTGTTTGATTGGTAGCCGCGGTTCTGCCCTCTGAAGTGCCGGGCTCATCAGCAGGAAGCATATCGTATAATTTAGCTATGGCCAATGCCGGGTCGCCTATCATCGGATAGTTTACAGCATACCCTTGTGTTTCTTCAATATCCTTTTCCCATCTTAAATGACTTTCTACCGGATCTACACTAAGACCAATAACCTTACAGTTTCTTTTTGCAAATTCAGGTGCCATTTTTGCCATGTAACCCAGTTCGGTAGTACAAACCGGTGTAAAATCTTTTGGGTGGGAAAACAGAATAGCCCAGCCATTACCAATCCAATCGTGAAAATTGATGGTGCCTTTTGTTGTTTCGGCTTGAAAATCTGGTGCGATGTCGCCTAATCTAATACTCATGATGTTGTTTGTTTAATTGTTTGACGATAATGGTGAAGTAGAAATATTGTTTATAGTAAAATATGCTTCTTTCTGCAGTTCTCACATTCGTAGGCTTTCGGCTTAACCGTTCCGAATGAGATCAGCTTTATCACAGTGCCAACAAATGTTTTTTTTTATAATCGATCAGATTACCACCACATGCCGTGCACCGTATCCCAATAACTGTCCGTTTAATAATGATCTTATCCAAATCGAGCAATGCCATAACAGGATTAAAGTTGTACCCGATTTAAAAAAATCTGAAATAAAAGGGACGAATATTCGCCGTTAGGGATGAATGATAGAAGATTTGTGAAGAAGAGCAGAGTTGCGTATTAGTTTTCGCTTATTCCCAGGGCCTTGAAGAGCTCTTCCCGGTATGATTTACCAATGGGAATCTTAGTTCCATTGACGGAAACTTCAGTAGGGAAAACGTCGTCTATAAGGTTAATGTTTACCGAATAACAGCGATGGATACGCATGAACTTTTGCACATTGAGTTGTTCAATAAAGTCGTTTAACGTAGATCGGACCATCACTTTCTTTTGCGATTTAAGATGTAGTGTGACATAATTGGCATCACTCTCCAGGTAGAGTAAGTCGCTAAAAAATATTTTTCTGAACACATAACCGTCCCTTACAAACATGAACTCTTTCGCAGTATGAGCGCTCCGTTGTTCCGGCTTTGTATCGCTACGATTACCGGCAAAATTGCTGAATGCGATTTCAATGGCAGCAAACAGTTCTTCTTTGGTAAAAGGTTTAACAATATAAGCATGGGGCCTTACTTTTTTTGCCCGGTCAATTGTTTCGCCATCGCTATTGGCGGTTAAAAAAATAAAAGGGATCGGGTGCAATTCATTCAGCTTTTCGGCTACATCGATCCCATCCTTTTTACCCGACAACTGGATATCCAGCAATAATAGGTCAGGCTTGTCCTTTTCCAGCATTTCTATCGCCTCTGTGTAATTTATCGCAGGCCCGCAGTGAGAATAACCCAATTCATTAAGCGTGTTTAAAATTGTTCTGGCTATTACCAGTTCATCCTCTACAATACCTATTTTTAAAACGCTCATCTGCTTTAGTCTTCTTGCTTACGTAAATTGCGGTTAGTAAAATTAATGATAAATACAGCGCCGTTCTTATAATCGTATTTCACCCGGCCCCCAATTTGCCGGCTAAGATCATGGATCAATTGCATACCCAGAGTTGTTGTGCGGGTCAGATCAAAATCCGACGGCAAACCCGGACCATTGTCAGAATAGATCAACTCATATTTACCTTCATCCATAACGCGAATTTCGATATCTATTTCTCCTTTCGCTACACCATTGAATGCGTATTTGAAAGAATTGGATAGCAATTCATTCATAATTAACCCAAGCGGGACAGCCGAATCAATATCAAGGTACAACACGGGCACTGCCACATTCATTGATATCTTATTTTGCTTCTTATATACACTCTCCACCTGACGGGATAAGTCATCTACAAAGCGTTTCAACTCAATGCTGCTCAGGTTTTCAAACTGATACAGGTTTTGATGTATCAGAGCTATGCTCCGAACACGGTTGCGCCCCTCCATTAATGCATCTTTTGCGGCATCGTCATTCACAGTTTTACTTTGCAACTCCAGCAGACCCGAAATAACCTGCAAATTATTCTTAACACGGTGATGGATTTCTTTCATCAGCACATCTTTTTCCGATAGCAATTCGGCCTGTTCTGATAATGATTGCTTCAACTGACCTGTTCTCTCGTTTACCGTTTGTTCCAATTTATTTTTTTCTATGGCTAATTGTCTCGTTCTCCACTTTATTATCCAATAAATTGTGGCTATTAATACCAGTGTAAGTAATGTAACAAACCACCATTTAAAGTAGAATGGCTTTAAAACCAGCAATGGAATAGTTAACTCGCTTTTACTCCACGCCCCTTCGCGGTTTTGCGCTTTGATATGCAACAGGAGTGTCCCGTATGGCAGCCCGCTGATGCGGATCGAGTTTTCATTGATATAGTTCCAATCTTTATCTACGCCATCGATTTTGTAAGCATAATGATGTACCTCGTCCCTAGCATAATCCAGTAACTGAAATTCAAGGGTGAAAAAGCGGTCGGTAGGCGCCAGCGTGATTTGCGAGGAAGTAAGCAAATCATTGGTTTTATTAATCAGCTTGTTTTGGGAGCCTACAAACTGGTTAAAAGCAATGATACGCAAAGGCACGTTTAAGGATTGAACATCTGTTCTGAAATCTGCAGGATTAAAAGCGACGATGCCGTCCAACCCGCCAAAAAAGAGCCGGCCGTCTTTCGCCTTAAAAGACGAGGTTCTGTTAAACTCGTTGTTTGTAATGCCATCTGTGGTGGTATAGGTATTGACAGAAAACGTTTTTTTGTTGAAACGGACAAGGCCGTAATCAGAGCTGATCCAAAGGTTATGATATTGATCCGGTTCAATCCGGTACAACACATCCGACGGAAAACCGCTGGCAATATTGAATTGCTGAAATGTATTTGCTTTTCTGTCCCAGCGGTATAAACCTTCTCCGTTTGTGGCCAGCCAGAAAATACCGTCGTTGTCAGCATATGCGTCCTGTAAATTAAGCTGGGAAATTAAGGGCGACTGATCATTGGCAACGGACCATTGATCATCATGGTCATTCTTAATCTTGTATAACCCATTTTCTGCGACTGCCCATATTCTGCCTGCTCCATCCTTAAAAAATCTATATACAAACTTCGCTTCCGGCTGCTTTTTTGATTCGTAATGAAGTGAATCAAACCTTTTGCTGTTGGAGTTGAAAATTGTAAACCCGTTCGTTCGTCCCAACAACAGCAAGCTATCATTTGCCGAGAACATCGACCATATTTCATTCCTTTGACTATCCGGATATTTAGAGAGTGTATTATTCTTAACATCATACCCGTACAGGTTATAACCACCGCAATACAAGGACGAATGATGATTGATAAGTGCATATTTGTATTGATCATCAGTGGCGTTTTGCATTCGGCTACCTTGTTGCTGGAAGATATGGGTCCATATATTTGCCACAACTCTGCCGGTTTCATCAGCGTATATACCCCTGGCCTGGTTGTTTTTTTCGACAGATTGTTGTTTGGTGGTAAAGTAGGGTTTAAACCGGTTCTTTTCTATCTTCAACTGCAACACGCCGAGCGAGGTGCAAAGCCAAAGGTTTCCAAAATTATCGGGGAAAAGCTTGTATATAAATAAATTTTCGAAGGTTTTTATTTCTGATTTTGAAACTATTTGAAAAAAGACATTTTCATTCCATAGGTAAAGCGCGTCTGTGCCGATATATAATATGCAGGATTTGCCGTCCGTAGAGCTTGCTGCCTGGTACCAATATTTTGCTTTTAGACTGTCTGTATTAAATCCTTTTACATTGGCTGGAAACTTACTATCACCTCCATGCGTTATCATACCGATACTAAATGTATTGGGTTGCACGGCAGTTGTATAAGTAATTAAAAGATCGTGCTGACTGTTGAAACCGACAGGCCATGATCTGAGCGCATCTTTTTGTGTAAAGCCAATCACGGTATCCGGCGTTACTAAATACTGGGTGGTCTGGTTGAATATTTTCAACAACGCTTTTCCCATGCCGAACATACAGAAGGGGCCTGTAGCCCGATAATCTAAAGAGGATAAGGCATCCGGTTTATCCCAGTCTTTCATTTCATAGCGAAGCGTAAATCCCTTTTTGGAAGTATATTGCCAAAGCCTGAAAGGATGTGCTGCGAGGAAATCAATTTGATTAGTGCCGTCATTCGATATCCAGTAAACATCCTGCTCTTTGAAAGGAAGGTTGGGGAAAGCGGCGGTAAGTGTTTTAACCTCCTGCGTAACTGCATTCATTACATCCACCTTACCATTAGTGGTGAGCTGGAATCCGGTGCTGCCGTATTCAATGAAAACATTATTGGCATCATCCTTTGCCAATTGAACTACTTTGTTTTCCTGCAGATGATTTCGCTGACGGGTAAAAAGCAAACAGTTTTTACCATCATAACGGTTTAGGCCATTGCGCGTGCCAAACCACATGAAGCCTGCCTTATCCTGCAAACCGCAAAAAACTTCATGCGAGGCGAGTCCATCTTCTATAGAGATCAGCCTTTTGTTGACAGTATATTCTGCGCGAGTATTATGTTCGGGGTTTCCCTGTCCAAAAGCAACAGAAGCGGCTATCGCTAAAAACAGAATAAGCGCAATGCGAAAAAAAGTAAAGCGGCCCATGATAGCATTGAAGGTACATTATATTATTCAAAAGCTTTAAAGTCCGCTAAAAAGTCCATAGTCTTTATTTCACAATCTGGGACTACTACGTGCCGTAATCAAATTGAAATGTAATATTTGCTTAATACGAAACCGATGCGAATTGCTTTCGTAAAAAGTGGTTATATTTGCGTTACCTCAGCCTCGTCGATCATAAACTACGGTTTATTGTCATCATCAAAATTTTTATTAAAAGGTTTAGCATTACTTACTAAAAGGATAAGTATTGCATAACGTGCGCGAGTATAATTCGGTATAAATGAATTACGTGGAGTCAGGGTGCATTTCTGCTTTCAGGAGCATTAATGACGTTTGGGCAATAGTTTTTGTTATAGATAAAATGTCTGCATTACCCCTTTTTGCAGCACTATTTGGTATAAAATATCCAATTAAAGAACCGGCTGAATAATTACTACATATGGATGAAGGCTTGCATAGGGATCGACCTGTAGTAAGGTTAAGAGCGTTTCGGGCAATTGACGACCCCGTTGCCTGCGAGCTTTTTATTGAAGGGCACACACATGTATTGACAAGTATAGGGGTAACCAAAGTCACCTCGTCCAGGCATGAATGGACCAGTAATCCGGCGGCTTTCGTCATTATTGTTGAATCGTTGGACGGTAAAAAAGTATATGGCGGCGCTCGCGTACAAGTAGCGGGTGGTACTGAGCCTTTGCCCATTGAACAAGCCACTGTTGGATTGGATTCATCCGTTATTAAGCTCGTATGGAAATATGCGCAGTTTGGCACCGGAGAAATATGCGGCTTATGGAACTCGCGCGAAATAGCAGGTTATGGTATTGGCAGTATATTTTTAACCCGGGCCGCGGTAGCAATTTCCACCCAGATCGGTTTGACTTCGCTTTTTGCATTGTGTGCCCAGTATACGGTCGCCATGGCACAGAGTGTAGGCTATCACCTTGAAAATAGTGTCGGCAACAGTGGTACATTTTATTATCCCAAAATGGATCTTCTGGCCACTGCTATGCTGCATGAAGATATTGAAACGCTTACCACTGCACAGGATGAAGACCGGAATGCCATATTAAAATTAAGGGAAAGCTTAAATCTTATCCGGATAGAAGTGCTGCGAAAAAAGTCGATCGAGATACACTACGAGCTGAAAATTCCTCACCTCGAAAACTGGGATCTTCAGGCCACAATCGCAAATGCTAAAAGGACTTTTAAAGAAAAAGACTGGACCGAAGCACGGCTCAATTTATTGTAGCGAAACATTGGTTCCCTGGCAAACTTTTTCGTGACAATTAAATTATATTTGCTTATAGTTTTATGAATCCTATCGAAGAACTCATTACACATCCTGAAAAATCAGGTAATATTTATACTCCTATCATTCTGAGGCTCAATAAGCCGGAGGATAAGAAAACATACGACAGACTCTTATCTGAAAAGATCGCGTTGTTTATCTCAGACGAAATAGAAAGCCAGTTAAAGGAGCTTATCAAAAGCCAAAGGCCCTGGGTGAGGATAAAACACGATGAGTATCCCGGACTGATCGCTAACTATCTTAATGGAATAGATATTAATACTTATGGTGTTTGGGTTTATTATCCCTGGAGCCGCAGGCTGGTCCATTTGCTGGATGAGGAAGAGTTTACAGAGGTTCGCACCAACCGTAATCAATATAAAATTACACGCCGCGAAAGAGACCAACTGGCCACAAAAAAGATCGGTATTATCGGTCTTTCCGTCGGGCAGTCTATCGCGCTTACACTATCTATGGAGCGGGGATTCGGCGAATTACGCCTAGCAGATTTTGATATACTTGAACTGAGCAATCTAAACCGTATTCGTACGGGTGTACACAACCTTGGTGTGCCTAAAGTAGTTATTGCTGCGCGTGAAATAGCCGAGATCGACCCATTCCTTAAGGTAACTTGCTTCTTTGATGGCCTGACCGACGCAAATATGGATGATTTTTTTACCGGTGGGGGCAAACTGGATATTCTGGTAGACGAATGCGACGGCTTAGACATTAAGATACTCGCCCGATACAAGGCCCGTGAACTACGCATACCAGTGTTAATGGATACCAGCGACCGAGGCATGCTGGATATCGAGCGTTTTGACCTGGAACCTGACCGCCCATTGCTGCATGGCACGGTTAGCGGGATCAATCCTCAAAACATTAAGGAATTATCCAACGAAGATAAGGTGCCCGTTATCCTGCAAATGCTTGGTGTAGACAATATATCATCACGCGCCAAAGCGTCAATGGTTGAAGTGGAGCAAAGCATTAATACCTGGCCCCAGCTAGCCAGTTCGGTAGCATTGGGTGGTGCAGCGGGCGCCGATACGTGCAGGCGAATATTGCTGGACCAGTTCCGGGCATCAGGTAGATATTATATCGATTTTGATCAGATTGTTAGCGATACCAAAATAAATCTTGCACCACAAACTAACAGAAGTAATCCGTTCAAACCGCTTTCGGAAGAAGAAATGCAAAGGCTGGCAAAACAAGTATCCGCCGAGACCAGCCCTTCGGATATCATGCCATCGGACCAGGTCATTAAGGACCTGGTTAATGCGGCTTGCGCAGCTCCTTCAACCGGGAATGATCAGCCCTGGAAATGGCTTTACCATCATGGTACACTTTATCTGTTCCATGATGAACACCGCTCTTTCTCATTTGGCGATTACCGTAACATAGCGTCCTATATTTCCTTTGGGGCAGCTTATGAAAATTTGAATATCCATGCGCTGAAGCAGGGCCTCGAACCCTATTACAAATTTGTTGCCAGAGATGGCAGCAAGATGGTTGCCGTAATCCGCTTTAGAGCAATTGAAAATAAACTATTAGTTCAACAGCTTGAGCCACTGGACAAGGCAATATTTAAACGACTTACCAACCGTAACCAAGCCCCTAAGGCAAACATCCAATCCGATATTTATCAGCAACTGATTTTGTTCGCCGAGTCGATACCGGGGGCAAAACTCCAGGTGTTTACGGATGAAACCGTACTTAGTGAGCTGGCAGGAATCATTGGCTTCTGTGACCGGGTAAGATTACTAAGCAAAGAAGGCCACTTTGATTTTGTTCATCGAGAAATGCGGTGGACCGGCGATGAGGCCGAAAAAAGCCGGGACGGTATTGATGTCAAAACACTTGGTCTGAGCAATTCGCAAATGGCAGCGCTTGGTGTTATTAAAAGCGAACAGGTAATCAGTACCATTAACGACCTGGACGGCGGTAAGGCATTGGATATGCTGGCCAAACGTACTGTATCAACGGCGTCTGCACTTTGCCTGCTTACTTTACCTAAACATGAATTAAAGAGCTTTTTTGAAGGAGGCAGGGCGATGGAACGTTTATGGCTGGCAGCTACCAATCTTGGATTAGCCATTCATCCGTTGATATCACCACTGTATTTATTCCCGCGAGTTGTTTATGGAAATGGAGAAGGTCTCGATCCAAAATTTGTACCTGTTTTACGGGATTTACGTAAAAAGTTTTGTGAGCTGACCGATATGGATGATGACCGTGCAGAAGTGTTCCTGGCTAAAATTGCAATTGCTCCTGAGCCGGAGTTAAAGAGTTTCAGATTACCTTTAGAGAAAATGCTTATAATAGAATAAATTAAACCCTATTACCTGTCATGCTACTGGCAGAACCTGATTTACATGAAAAGGATCATTTTTTTACTGCTGATTTTACTAATAGCGCCCGCTGCAAAACTGGCTGCGCAATCGCCCGTAGCTTTTACCGGCGAGAACACCATCATTGGTAAAAATGTATCTATACTAAAAGACAGCGCAAACCATTATGATTTGCAAACCGCCAGCAAATCAACCGCTTTCGTGCCATCATCTATCGAAACGCCCAACCTGCAGTTAAGTAAATCGGCATTCTGGCTTAAGTTTTCCATTCACAATAAATCATCATCCGACCGACTGTTGCTGGCGCTTGATTACCCCACACTTTCTGTATGTGACTTTTATTACCCTGAGAATGGCCATTATCAGGTACAAAAACTTTCCGATACTTTACCATTCGGGCAAAGGAAATATCAGCATCAAAACTTTTTGTTTGATCTTAAATTACCTAAAGACAGTACTGCCACCTATTACCTGCGTGTAAAAAGCTCTGAGCAGATGGTGTTACCACTTATCGTTGGAGAACCGGCGCAAATTGCCCAGTCCCTGCTTGTGAAAAATATCCTATGGGGGATTTTTATTGGGCTAATTGTTGTAATGGTGGCCTATAACTTCTTTATTTATCTTTTTACCAGGGACCACAGTTATGTATGGTATGTATTATATGTTTCGTTCATAGGTCTTACGCAAACTACCTTAAGCGGTTATACTTATCATTTCCTGTTCCCGCAAATGCCTTTACTCTTCCATAAGAGTATTATTATTTTCCCGGCGCTGGCAGGTATTTCGGCAATGATGTTCGTTAGGGAATTTTTGGATACTAGAAATCGGACACCAACACTACACAAAATTTTCCCGGTAGCCATCATTTTGTATAGCTGCGCTATTATATTCCGGCTGGCAGGTGTTGACCAGGTGAGCTACCGAATGATCGATATCTCTGCAATCTGTACTACATTTCTTATTTACGCGGTTGCAGTAAAAATATCCCGCCAGGGTTACAGGCCGGCACGGTATTTCCTGTTTGCCTGGACTATCTTTTTTGCGGGCATCCTTATGTTCACCTTGCGCAACCTCGGCGTATTACCATATAATAGCTTCACCAATTACACCATGGAATCAGGCATCGCTATTGAAGTTACCTTGCTTTCTATTGCGCTGGCCGATCGTATCAATGTTTTGAAAAGGGAAAAAGAACTATCACAAGCCGAAGCCTTGCGCACAGCCCACGAAAATGAAAGGATCATAAGAGAGCAAAATACGTTTCTTGAAATAAGGGTTAAAGAACGTACTTCCGAATTGAACACCGCGCTGGAAGATCTGAAACAAGCACAATCCCAACTGATCGAACAGGAAAAAATGGCTTCATTGGGTCAGTTAACTGCCGGCATAGCGCACGAAATCAATAACCCCATCAATTTTGTTACATCCAATGTCTCTCCTTTGCGCAGAGACATAGATATGATATTTGATGCGATCAACTTTATGGAAGATGTTGCGCTATCAGACACCACACCCGACAGCAAAAGGGCACAGTTGGAAGAGTATAAAGAAGAGCAGGAACTTGATTATCTTCAAACAGAGATCAAACATCTGCTTAACGGCGTTTATAATGGCGCTTCCCGGACTGCCGAGATCGTAAAAGGCCTCAGAATATTTTCCCGTCTTGATGAAGACGATCTTAAACAGGCCGACCTGAATGAAGGGATTGATTCATCGATGATCATTCTTAACAATCAGCTGGGTGGCATAAACGTCATACGGGAATATGGCGACTTACCGCTGGTAGAATGTTACCCCGGTAAACTCAACCAGGTTTTTCTCAATATTTTGTCCAATGGGATTTACGCAGTTCATAAACGTTTTGGGGATGAGAGCGGAGGCGAGATAAAGATAAGCACCAGTGTTGGTCACGATAATGTTCAGATCAGTATTAAAGATAATGGCATAGGTATAGATGAAGAAACACAGAAAAAGATATTCGACCCATTCTTTACAACAAAGGACGTAGGCGAAGGCACCGGTTTGGGTATGTCTATCGCATATAATACCATCAAAAAGCATAACGGTTCAATCAGGATAAACTCCTCGGCTGGCAATGGTGCAGAATTTATAATTACGCTGCCTGTACAACATGTGATCAAAATAAATTAAAGCCGAAACTTTATGGCAGAGAAAATTAAAATACTATACATCGATGATGAACAGGATAACCTAACCGGGTTCAAGGCTAACTTCCGTACAGAATACCGTATTCTTACCGCTGAAAATACCGTGCATGCCATTGAACATCTGCAAAAGAATCCCGACATCAGGGTAGTGTTTTGCGACCAGCGTATGCCAGGGAAGACCGGCGCTGAATTCTTTGAAGAAATCAAAACACTTTTCCCGCTACCTATAAGAATACTCATCACTGCATATACAGATATTGAAGCTGTTATACAGGCCATCAATAAAGGCAACATTTTTAGGTATATCCGGAAACCATGGATAGAGCAGGATATTATTTCGGCTATTGAAGAAGGCAATAAATTCTATATAGCCAGTTCGATGCTGGCAATGAAAAATGAAGAACTGCAACGGGCTTATACCGAACTGGACAAATTTGCTTATAGCGTAAGCCACGATCTGAGGGGCCCGCTAACCGGTATTCTGGGGGCCATTGATGTAGCCAAGGAAATGTCTGACATTAAGGAGCTGAAAGATTTGCTGGTGTTAATGGAAAAATCGGTATTTAAGCTGGAGGATTACATATCCAGCATGCACGATTACTATAGCTCAAGACGTGGTGAGCTTAAGATTACTGATATTGACTTTAACCATGTGGCCGAAGAATTGAAAGATGTATACCGGATATATACCACAACCAATAAAATATGCTTTGAAACCACGATAAGCCAGCCAGAATCTTTCCGGAGCGATGAGCTGGTAATCAAAATGATATTGAATAACCTCATCACAAACGCCATCAAATACCAAAAGAAACACTTTGAGGGCAAAAAGATCGATCTGAATATTTCTGTGAACGACGGTCTGGCAACTATCCTGATCAGCGATACGGGTATAGGCATTCCTGAAAGCCATTTTGATGAAATATTTAATCTTTTTTCAAGGGCCACATCTCATCGGGCGGGCTCCGGCATAGGCCTTTATAATGTTAAAGGAGGTTTGCTTAAGCTGGGCGGCAGCATAGATGTAAGTTCCGTTTTGGGTGAAGGCACAGTTTTTAAATTAATTATTCCAAGCAAATAATCATGGGGTTGTCATTCATTCTTATCGAAAATTTAGAGATTGATCTGTATATAGCACATAAATTGATCAAGATGACCGCGGGAGAGGATGTACAGGTCGAAACTTTTATGAGTGCTGAAGACGCTTTGGATCACATTACATCGGCAAAAGTAAAAAAAGCCGACCGGACCATTATATTGCTCGACCTGATGATGCCACGACTAAACGGAGCAGATTTCATTAGCCTGTTTGAAGTGTTACCTGACAATATCACCAATCACTACCAGATCGTCATCGTCACTTCATCAATGAATAAGACGGAATTGGACAGGCTTGGCAAGAAAAAAAATGTAGAGACCGTAATCGCCAAGCCCCTCACACAAGATAAGGTTAAAGCTGTATTGCAGCGCATTCAAATTGACATGGACAAGAGGGAAGCCTGATCAGGAAAGTAACTTTTGCCGCAGCAAAAACTCAAGTTGCTCATTCGAGTCCTTCAAAGCCTGCTTATCCTGCCACGCCTTATAGGCTCTCTCAATAGTCATTGTTAATTCTTCCTCATTCCAGGGTTTTGCCAGGTAATGAAATATCTTACCTTTATTCACAGCATCAATAACAGCACTCATATCGGCAAAGCCGGTTAATAATACGCGAATTGGGTCGGGATATTTTTCCTGTATTTTTTCAAAGAGTTCTACGCCGGTCATCTGCGGCATACGCTGATCTGAAATGATCACGTGAAAGCCTCTTTTTTCCAGCAGGTTCAGTGCTTCTTCCCCACTTGTGGCAGTAAATACTTTAAAAGTAAGGCGAAAGGTAGCCTGGAAAGAGAACAGGTTATCCGGTTCATCGTCTACATAAAGAACTACAATTTTGTCTGCCGCCATATCAACTTATTATTTAGTATCAAAGTTAATTAATACGGAAGACATAATAAACTATACTCAGCAAATAGCACACAATACATGAAAAAGCAAAAAAAGCAAAGTTCAATTCGTGTGTCCGTTTTTTTTTAATAGTTGATGTGTCTGACTAAACTACATTCCCGGCTTTTTGGCAACGCTTATTAGATTAACATCTATCAGCTCAAGGGATTTCACCATGTTCTGAACTGTTGCCTTATACTTTTTGAAATGAGTAGTTTGTATATGCGATTGGTACGCCGCCGTATCGGCATAAATTTCCAGGATAGTAATATCTGATGGATTGCCTTTATCAGCAACAGCATAGTAGGTTAAAACCCCAGGCTCTAATTTCACAGCTGTTGCCATTTGCTCCTTGAGCGCGGCATTAAAACTTTCGAGCTGTGCAGGGTCTACCTGTATCTTGGCTATTCTTGTGATGCGATGACCTTGCTGGGCATTCACCTGCTCAATCGAAAATAATGTTACCCCCATGGTGGTAAGAATTAATAATAGCCGCCGTAAAATAGTCTTCATTGTATTGTTAATTTGATTGCATACGTTACCCATTATACTGAATGTCCGTTACATGTTCCATCCAGTCCACCGGTGAACCGTTCAGCCTTTCCTGTATGGCAATGTGGCTCATGGCAGTAGTTGCCGACGCGCCATGCCAGTGTTTTTCATTCGGTTCAAAATAAACTACATCTCCGGGTTTAATTTCTTCTCTCTGTCCGCCTTGGCGTTGTACCCATCCGCAGCCTGCTGTAACGATTAAGGTTTGACCGAGTGGATGCGTATGCCATGCCGTGCGTGCGCCTGGTTCAAATGTTACAAGGGCCATTGCTACACGTGCTGGTTCGGGCGGGCTATTAAGAGGATCTATCCGTACCGTTCCGGTAAAATATTCAGCAGGCCCCTTGCCCGAAGGCTGTGAACCGATTCTTTTGATTTCCATTGCTTTTGATGTTTCTTTCTAAAACATCGTAAAGATAGCCCTGTTTTCACATGCGCTGGTAATGATTATCAAATCAATATTTAAGAATTTCAAACAAATAATTTCATCAACATTATCTAAAGGTTACAATTTTTTTGCTGTTAAAGTAAATATCCGTATCAAGCCAATATTGATTTATCATTCCGCGGCGCTTGTACTCTTTTGCTTAACTAATTGATTAAACCGCCTTTTTGAAAGGATTGGGGACAGTATGGGGAAATTATTCTACCAATTCCCCAATTTAAACAGGAAGAAAATATTATGTCTTAAGATTAAAATTTTGCCGCGGGAATTATTCGGTTTAAAGCACAGGCAAAATATCATTCTTTAGTGGTTGATTCACAACTGTTTGATTTTTCGCTATTTATAAAAGTTGGCTAAATAGGATTAATTGATTTAATTTGGCTGAAAATGTTGTTGTTATACCAAAAATCAACGAATGGTACAATAATTGGCTATATCATTCCGAATTTATCTACTGACTAATTAATAGCTCTAAAAAACGCAAAAAATATTACTGATTAATTACTAAAACTATGGAATTGAAACCTTACAAAACTGGAACTGTTGTGGAACGTTACATAAAAGGTATTTTACCGATTATGCTTTGTGTACTTTTGGTGTACACGTCATGTCGCAAAGACAGCACTACGGCACCTTCAACATCAACTCAATCAACATCAAATGCCGCATTGAGCAAACAAATTGCATACAATCTTTCAAAATCATTGGCCGGTACATTTGGCGGTGTAAATCTTAATGACGGTGTTAATGTATCTGTCGAAAATCACCTTGGCCCTCACTACGCATGTGGTTGTACTCACAATAACCCACTCTGCGGGTTCTATACCGATTCGCTGGTAAACTATAATGCTACGATTGCCGATACCACTATCCACACCGGTGGTAACCTGAAGTTCTATTTTAACTGTGTTGACGGCAAGTTATCGGGTTACTCTGCTTATGATTCTCTAACTACTGTTAAAACTACACCTGCATCTGTATCTACCTACAAAGTGCAACAGTGGTATACTATCGTGGCCCTTGACTCTGCTAAAAACTTTATTGGTGTAAATGGCACTAACGACTTACATACTTCGATAGTTTACACTAACGGTTCTGCTTCTGAAATCGGTGGTGCGTTCTATGAGTTGTCAAACTTAAAAATTGACGTAACCAACAAAGATATTTTAAGCGGTTCAGCAACGTTCAAAGCATATGGCAGCAACTGGAATGCAAATGGTACTATCGTATTCCTTGGTAACCACAAAGCTAACTTTACTATGAACGGCACCACGACTCAGATTACGGTCACGTTTTAACCAAGCTATACCAAAATATAAATCCCCTTAGCCGGGAAAAGAAGAATCCCTTAGATCAAAAGATTTAAGGGATTCTTCGAATTAAATGGATACTATATTGTTTTTACAAACGCCTTAAAAAGGAAAAGAAGAACATACTCAGGCTGCCTCCAAAGCGGGGGTTAATTTCAAATACGTATGGTTTCCCATCTATCTCCTTGTAGTTAAAACAACATATCCCTTCAAAATTTATTGAGTTAAGAATATCGGTAAAAAGATCCAGGTGCGGGCATTTACCTAACTTGTTACAAATGAATTTATCGACACCTTTAACATAGGTCGGTGTCGAAAAAATATATACCACGTTTAGTGAACATAACACTTTTCCGTCCCTGAATATCAGGTGCGTGGCATATTCTTTTTTACCCTGCACAATTTCCTGGCAAAAGAAATCCGGGTGATTAATTTCATTTAGGTGCTGTTTTTCTTTTTCCGGCGTATCGATCACATAGCAGTCCACACCCATGTGGGCCACTTTTCTCTTTACGATATAAGGTATTTTTAAATTTTTGCCAACACGGGGCATATCGTTCTCGAAACCCTTCTCAACCAGTGTTGTATAGAACACATATTTATCGTCGCATATATCTATTGCCTCCATCGTAGGCGTCGGCACAAGGTTATTATCAACTAATTCTCTGTTCGGGATAAGCCGGCGCAGGTTACCCATGTTCAGCGGCATCACGATGTCATACTTTACAAAATTTTCTGGCGTAAATTCATCAAAATGTATTTCGTGATTTAAATTACGAAAGCTTTTCTTTATATCTTCTTCACGTTCCGCATTGAGGGAAAAGAGTATTTTAAATTTACGCTTCGACAAACGTGCCCTGGCGGTTTCATAAGCAAAATACAAGAGCTTATTTAATATAGCTTCCCATCGTAAAAACTTAGCGACTGTTTTATTAGTGGTATTGGTGGGCATCAGGTTAAAGTATAAAAGGAGTTCTGTATAAATTTCGAACTATAAATAGAACGTTTAACGAAAAAACTTAAGTCAGTGTTGTCATCATTAGCTGCATAAAATATATGCATTATTATTACTAAAAAGCGCGCTGAGGGACTTTTTTTGGCTGTTTATAACGCGCTATATATTAAAAGGTTACAGATTTTAATTACATATATTAAATTATATGCCTTTTTGCCGGGTAAAATAAATGCTCAAATTACCCATAAGGCCCATGTATTTATACTATTTGCAGAGAGGATACAATTAAAAAAACGCCATCATATTTCATAAAATATAATGGCGTTGAACTAATTTTTTTACCATACTAATGCTGATGGTGCCCAAGCAATTGATTGATTTTTCGTACCAGCATATTAATATCGAAAGGCTTGGTGATAAATGCATCAAAGCCGAAATTCCCAAGTGATGATGCAAGTTCGGGATAAGCAGATATTAAAATTACAGGAATATGACAGGTATCTTTGTTACCTTTTATTTGCTGGCAAATTTTACCACCATTTGTACCGGATAATAAATAGTCAGTTAGTACCAGGTCGGGGTTATATTCACTTACTGATTTAAGTATATCATCTGTCCGGCTTAAGCCTTTGACAGTAAAATCGTTATATTCAAGCACGGTCTCCAAAACCTGCAATATATCTTCGTCATCTTCAATTATTAAAATCCGCTTTGCCATGATGTTCGTGATAAGCTATTAGTGTGAAAAACCCAATTATACTCAAATTGTTTTTACTCTGCTTTTAAATCCTAAACCAATAGCTTATACGTTAATTATTAGTTAATAGATACAAGCTCGGTTGTTCCGGCAAGTTTTCCGTTTTTTGTATAGGTTTCAGACTTTATCTGACGCGCCAGCTTAGGGGAGAACCACTCTATCACATGCATGTGCACCGGGAAACCGATGCCCATCATTTTCATTTTTACCATAGCGTCATAACTGATGCGGAAACAATCAAAACTCCCGGCCGTGCTGGTCAGAGTTTCCTGTTGTTCCACCTTTCTGTTGGTAATATCCATCTGCATTTCGCCCATTTGGCTTCCGTTGTTGGTAATATTCATGGTCATGCTTCCATCGTCCAAAGTTTGTCCTGCCTTGAGATTAAGCGGATACACCAGGTACTTGGCTTCCCCTGTTATTTGCATTTTTCCCAATTGCTTTGCTGACGAGGATGGCATAAATGATTTCATGTCAATGCTGATTGCATTTCCCGAGCATTTGATCTCTGAATCTGATGCTCCAACTGACTTACCGTTCTTATCAATCACTTCGGTGTGATAGCTAACTGTTGACGCATCTTTTTTGACCGAAGTATAGGTGAATTTGCCCTGCTCGTTACCTTTGGCATCTTTGTTACTGTAAACAAGTTTCTTTCCGTTAACGGCGTTGATAAACTCTGAGCAGCTTTGCGCCTTAGCCAGGGGCATAAGAATAGATACAGCAATTGCTGTGACAATAAACTTTTTCATAGCGATTAAATGGGGACTATAGATAATTAAGAAGGGTCGCTACAAGATAGGAAATTATCGGTTAATCAACAAGTTAGAGTTATAGGTTTAAGTATTATTAGTAAAATGACAACTATTTATTATTTATCATATCAACATCTTTATTTTTTTTGAAATCCTGGTATGATTTAATAACATAGTTTACCAAATCGTAATCATTCCAACTGCGAATTTGTTGCGCTGTTGGCCAATAATCTGCCTTAAAATCGTCAAGCTCATTCTCATTAATAGGAGCATTCTTTTTTATTACTTCGTCGGTAAAACGAGCTGCTACCTCATAATAAGCTATTTCATCCTTGGCAAACCTGTTGAACTTCCGCGCATTAATTACCTCGCTTTTAAAATTCTCATAGATAAAGGTCATCGGTTTTAGTACCAGGTAATAATAATGAGGAGTACCTGTATAAAAAACGCTTTTCTTTCGATATCCCCGTTTTACCGAATTCAGATCGGCTAATACTGTATTTTCCTTTATTACTACTTCCGATAGTGGATAAGCCGGTTCAACGAATACAACTTTGTCCACTAAATCTGTTACAACAAGCTGCGTTGAAGTATAGTCATCGCAGCTAACGTTCAGGGTATCATTAACCGAGGCAGCAATAAAAAAATCTCCATATAGATTTGTCACCGTGGATGTTGAAGTCTTCGTGTTGACAATCCTGACACCGCATAAACGTAAATTTGTGCCGGCTTTAAATACCATTCCTTTTTGTACTTGTACATCCTGTGCATGGATTAAATATGGCCAACCAAATAGGAGAAAACTGATCAATAGTAATGTATTGCCGCGCATGCCTTATAAAGGTAAACATGGCGACATATCAATGACAAGGGTTTAACTTTTTTTAACAATGACTATTGATTACTCGAACATTTTGCGTCAAAGAATTCAATTAACACGGGCGCTATCACTTTCCCTGCCACATTATGAGTTTCCCCTTTTAATATTTTAAGGTCGCCATTAGGCATTATTTCCGACAGTTTTTTTACTGCATTCTGCATGGTAGCCGGGCTTTTACCCCCGCCTGAGATAAGCGTTTGGGTATTAACAGACGAAGCCTTCTTTTCGGGCAACGAAAAATCACCCAAAACAGCTACGTCATATGGCAGTGCATGCGCCGCGCGTTTGAGCTTGGACCAGACCGGCGTTAATTTCATGATAAAAACAACTATCCCTGGCACACCCACCATGTCTTTCAGGAAAAATTTTACTGCATCACCGCGCCTGTTTTCGGCTATCATTGTCTGTAACTGCTGTAGGGAATCAGCTGGAGGTTGCTGCCCCTGATCTACCATAAACGGCGGTTCGTATAATGCCAGTTTAGTGATATTCAACCCATGTGCTGCTGCTGCCAGGGAAAGGGCGGCACCCGAAGAGAAACCAGTAACAAATGCTGACCCGCCGTTTGCACTGATCAATGCCTCCAAATCCTCTATTTCGCGTTCAACAGCATAAGGCTGTGTATCGGAGCTTTCGTTCCGGCCGCGGCGGTCGTAAGTGATTACGGTAAAATCGCTGGTTAATAATCGGGCTAGTTTTGGCATCGGCCCGAATGCTCTGCTGCATAAAGCGCCATCCACCAGAATCAATAAGGGCCCGCTACCCGATTTGTCATAAGCTATGCGGGTACCATCTTTTGATATAGCTTCCATGATTTTATGGGTTAATAGTTCAAATCATTCCAGTACACTGCACTGGTAACCATTTTCTGCCACCATGCGGGCAATTTTTTCCTGCGGGATGTTTTTGCCTTCAACACGAAGTATCTTGTCGCAATCCTCGAGGTCAAAATTGATACTGAACATGGGGAATTGCTTTGACAAAACACCTATCAGCCTTTTTGCCTGCCTTTTGTGCCTTACATTTGTTTTATACACTTCTACCATATTCAGTACCATTGTCATGACTATTGCGCTTTTAGTTTATGATAACAGATATAAGAGCCAGCGACAAGTACCAATCCTAAAATGAGCATTGGCGCCCAGGTGACTGCAGGGAATGTGCCATTTGCATAAAATGAATACATGGCGCCAAGCATATCAAACGTGAATCCGGCGTAGGCCCACTCTTTTAATCTCGGATTGCCCGGCACCAGGATGGCTATTACGCCTAAAACTTTTGCTATCGCCAGAAATTTAAAAATGTAAGTAGGATAGGCGAATTGCTTTGCAAATGCTGCGCCTTCAGGGTTCGGAATAAAGCTACCTATGGCTGAGAAAAGCATTAGCGCAACCAACAGAACGGTAAATACCCAGTAAAGAATTTTAGTTGTTTTCATTGTTTTAAGTGATTTAGTTTGATTTACATATGTTTTAGTTCTTATCTAAGTTATAGAAATATTATTCTTTAATTTTTAGCAGATACTCAGCAAGCTGATCCAATGTACCTCCAAAGCCTTGCTGCATTGAAGCTGTCATTTCTTCAAACTTGTTGTATTCCTCCTCGGTAGCATTAATTGGCGCCCCCTTTATAGTAAGCGTGGTTTTGCCTGCGCTTTCAGTAAATGTTACCGTATTCAAAATCTCTAAAGGCCATGGATCAATAAATGATGTACGGATACTGTTGCCTTCTTCATCGGCAAATGAGCTGGCAAATACTATCTTTTCGGGCTCCACTATTTCCCGGTAAACAAACTTGCCCCACATTTTGCCTCCACCGAAAGACATGGTATAATGAAATATCCCTCCAGGACGAAACTCTAATGTTTTCACTTCAATCTCAGAGCCCTTTGGTCCCCACCATTGGGCAAGATGCTTTGCCTCACTCCAAACTTTAAACACCAGTTTACGCGGCGCGTCAAATACACGGGTAATCTCCAAATCATTTCTTTTTGCCATGTTTTTTCTTTTTTGACTGTAATTCCTTCAGATAATTGTCCAGTGAATCAAACCTCGCTTCCCAAAACTGCCGGTATTGTTCTACCCAGTCGGATACTTCATTCAGTTTCTCCAACCGGCCTTCACAAAAGCGCTCACGCCCCTGTTGCTTTATCTCGAGCAAACCGCACTCAGCCAGTATTTTCATGTGCTTGTAAATGGCCGCCCTGCTCACATCAAAATTCTCAGACACCGCATTTATGTTGAGCGACTTGTGCGCTATCATTCCCAAAATCTCTCTCCTGGTCGGATCGGCAATCGCCTGAAACACATCTCTTCTCATATAATATGAAACCTTTTGGTTTCAAATATAAATGCAACCTTTTGGTTTCACAAGTTTTTTCGAAAAATATTTCAAAGTACCGTTGGCAGCTATCGGTATAACAATCAACAATACAAACTTAGTGGCAAAATAGGGGCTATAAAACAGCTAAATGCGGCAATACGGAGGGCGAATTGCGACAAGGACCGGAAAGAAAATTTATTGGATCAATAATTTCCTAAAGGCTAAACTATCGCCTCTGAAGGCATCAAAATCAACCACATGATTGATGCCGTTTATAGTAGCTCTGTCTGAATGCTGCCAGAAAAGCCATTTTGTTTCGGGACTCAGGTTGAGTTGCGCCTGGTGATAATGTGCAATCCACAGTGGGTAACCCTCGAAATACCCTTGCAGGTAATCCTGATAAAAACTGATGCCAGAGTAGATGATGGGCTTTACACCAGTTCTGCTCTGGATATAATTTAAAAACTCCTTCAGCTCCTGCCGCATCTTATTGGGGTTGGTGCCGTTAAGTTCTTCAATATCTACTACAGGAGGGAAATCTCCTTTTTCTATCTTAACGGTTTGAAGGAAAAACTTGGCCTGCCATTTACCACTTTTGGATGGTTTAAAATAATGATATGCGCCACAAATGAGTCCAACCTTCGGAGCCTCGCGCCAATTGCGCTGAAAATATGAATCTACCAGCAACACGCCTTCCGTTGCTTTAATAAAAGCAAAACTGATGTGCACACTATCCTCCTCCATATTCTTCACCTTTTGCCAGTCGATTTTTCCCTGCGCATAGGATACATCGATGCCATGGATCGCGTATTTATCCGGTATCCGGATATTGAAACTTTTATACGTACGGTAATGCGGCTCTTCGCCTATATCGCGTATCCATCTCCAGGTCGAAGTGAATGTTCTTAGAACATAAGCATAGTAAAATGGAGATAGTAATATCAACATTAGGCCAGCAACGGCAACTTTTAACTGTATCGGCCAGCCTTTGCCCTTTTTCTTTTTAGCAGGAGCCTTTTTTCTTACAGGTGCTTTTTTAGATACTACAGTTTTTTTATTAGGAGCGGGCACGCTCCAAAAATACAAAATGGCACATTAAATAAGTGGCGGATGATGGCGGTGTTGAAAAAGTTAAAATACAGATCGCTTTTTAATGGATAAACAAACTTATCTTTCAGGAAGCCAACCTCAGACAATCAATGCCCGTATACCTTAAAAAGTGCTGTTTAAATAAAATTTCACCTGCTGATAAAACATTTAGCTTTTTTACGTTATTACCTATTAAAATACAAATTTTATATCCCACTAAGCTAAAATGAAAACAAATATACTTTGGTTACTTTGCGGGCTCGGATTGACGCTGTTCATTAGCGCCTGTTCAAAGGAAAAAACCAAACCTGTTACTACCACAACTTCAACGTTGGGTTTGTACGAATACGGTGCGGATAGCGGGAAACGCGCATTTATTCCGGTTACAAAAATAGGCACGCAAACGGTTAATTATTATAGCGTATTCGACACAGGATCGGCCGGAATGACCATTGATGCACATGGTATTATACCCGCTGCGATGATAACCAGCTCAGGCATATCGTTTACGGGCGATTCTACAACAGTGAATGGTATTACCATTAAAGCAGGGCAATATACGCTTAGCTATGGAAATAAGACCGGTTTAACTAAGGAATATGGTTACCTGGCGTACGCCCCTGTCACTATTGGCGATGCACATGGAAGCACAAGTGCTGGCCGTGTGCCGGTATTTTTATATTACAAAGTTGTCGACGTGACTTCAGGTAAAACCGAAACGGTTAACCATTCATTGGATATTTTTGGCGTGGGCCCGGGTAGCAGCTATGCCAATTCGGCAATAGTAAGCCCCTTGATTTATTTTAATACCGACGCAAGCCTTATCAGTGGATTTAAACTTGCTTTATTACACAGAAGCCAGTTCAGCACCACAGGAACTTATGTGTCGGCATTGTTAAAAATTGGATTAACCACGGCAGACATAACTTCCAATGGTTTTATAATGCACCCATTAACGTATAGCAGTGTTGGAGGATATTCAGCAAATATACCATCTACAATAACCTATAACGGGCAAACAATAAGTGCCAATGTTTTATTTGATACCGGAACCCCTCTGATTTCTACCATCGAAAATAAACTGGCAGTAAACAGCACTGGTCAGCTTCCTGCAAACACACAGGTAACCGTAACCACTAATATGGGATTTACTTATACTTATACCACCACCAGTACAGCCAATTTAACGCAGGTTGAAAACCCCAATGTAACCGGTGATTATCGCACTATATTCGGTATCGATTTTTTTATGGATAACGAATACCTGACTGATTATATGCATCACCAGATAGGATTGAAGAATAATTAACTGCCGGATAAATTCTTATGGTTTGACCGCAAGGACTTATTATTCCACTTAGCATTATTCTGCGTTACATCAGCATTAAATAATTCATCCTATTTCCCGAAAAGAGCAACTTACAATATTTTTATACCGACTTTGTAAGCTGCATATATGAAAAGAAGAACCGCACTCAAAATGTCGGGGTTATACCTGTTAACCCCTGCTATAAAAAAGCTGAATATCAGCGCCGAAAGAAGAAAGGTTTTAAGGATAGCCCATCTTACCGACATCCACTTGAAAGATCAGTTTGGTGCACCTGGTAAACTGGCAAAATGTCTGCACCATGTTCAGCAGCAAAGCCCTAAGGTTGATCTGATACTTAATGGCGGCGACATCGTTTTCGATATGAATAAAGAGAATATTGATACCATCAACAAGCAATGGGCGCTTTCTCACAAGATCATGAAATCCGAATGCGGCCTGCCTGTGCATTATTGTTTGGGCAATCATGATATCTGGTGGAACGAGAACGACAAAGGCCAGGCACTGTATGGCAAAAAATATTCGATGGACCAGTTGCAGCTTTCCAAAGCCTATTACAGCTTTGAAAACAATGGTTGGAAATTCATCATACTCGACAGTGTGCACCTCGATATTGACGGTACCTGGTACATAGGCAAACTGGGCGACGAGCAATTTACCTGGCTCGAAAATGAACTAAATACCACCGATGCTAAGACCCCCGTGCTGGTAATGTCGCATATACCTATCCTTACTGCAACATTGATGATTGAGGATAACATCGTGAATAAATGGGAGATGCTGGGTGGAGATATGCATACTGATACTTCGAAAATCATCAAACTTTTTTACAAACACCCTAATGTGAAATTATGCCTAAGCGGGCACATCCATTTGCGCGATAAGGTGGTATATAACAATGTTACTTATATCTGTAATGGTGCCGTGAGCGGTGCCTGGTGGGAAGGCAACCGGCGCGAAACGGCTCCCGGTTATGGCCTGATCGATCTGTACGATGATGACAGCTTTGATGAAACTTATGTGAACTATTAGTACTAAAGCCTTTTAAAAAGATTTCTTTCAATCCGTTGCATCACCTGTGCACGGTAGCTTTTGCTGATGGGTAGTATATGATCGGCTAAAATCACCTCATTATTGTCTATGGTTTGAATAGCATTCACGGCAACTATATATGATTTATGTATCTTGATGAAAAGGCCATCTGGTAATTGGCTTTCCATGCCCTTAAAACTCATGTAAACAATGTGTTTCTTGTTTTTAGTGTAAAGTATGACATAGTTTGACAGCGCCTCGACATACAGGATGTCCGCTATCAACACCTTCTCTATTTTCTGGTTCGATTTGATAAAGAAGTAATTTTCTACCTGCGTTACCTCGTGCCGCAACCTTAAACTCAAATAAGCCTGCACTTTTAATACCGCTTTAAAAAACCGCTCAAAACTTATTGGTTTTAACAGATAGTCCATTACATTTAATTCGTAACCTTCTATGGCATATTCGGGGAAAGCAGTGGTAAAAATTACGAGAGGGGGATTATTTAAGTTTTTAAGGAAATCAATCCCTGTGATTTTCGGCATTTGTATATCAAGAAAAACCAGGTCGATGTGATGACTTTGAAGTGCTGTGCTGGCTTCAATTGCGTTTTTACACACCGCCATTGCGTGCAAAAATTCTATCTGGTCAATATACTCCAACATACCCTGCCTGGCGATCGGCTCATCGTCAACTATCAAACAATTAATCATTATACTGCAATTTGAGTACTGTTTGAAATATGTTCTCTTCTTTATTAATGCTCAGGTCATGTTTGCCCGGATAAAGCAATTCCAGACGCCTCTGCAAATTTTGTATGCCCAAACCACCAGTCTGCATTAAGTGTTTCTGCCCGGTAGCCTGGTCATAAGTGTTTATTGTATCGATGATTAATATCTCATTATCCTGCTTTCTAATAGTGATTTGTATCTTATTTTTTCCGGCTTCTTTAAAATTCGAAATATGCTTAAAAGCGTTCTCCACGATTGGCAATATCAGCAATGGCGCTATCGAAAAGTCCTCCATTTCACCCTCGATAGATAGATTGATATCCGAGTCCCTTTCAACCCGCAGGGTTTGTATGGCGACATAGTTTTTGATATAATGCAGTTCTTTTTGTATCGGTATTTTATCTGTATTGCATTCATATAGCTGATAGCGCAGCATTTCCGAAAATTTTTCAACCGTTAATCGGGCATCCGTATTTGCTTTATCTATCTGGAAATAAATGGTATTCATCACATTAAAGAGAAAATGCGGATTTACCTGTGATCGCAGAAAATTAAGTTCGGATGTCACCTTTTCTTTTTCGATCTCCAGTATCTGCTGTTCCATAAAATAACGGTCGATGATAATCTTGATAATACAACTGATAGCAATCAGGCTGATATCGATCAATACGGTTTCAAAAAATAAGGAAACTGTTCTCAATACTGAACCGAAAACAGGTATTCCGGTGACCAACTGATAAATATATAAAGCAAACAAAAAAGTAACTACTGCATTTAAAAAAGCCAGCAGCAGTAGATAAGAGATAAAAGCGCCGATTTTACGGGTATAAAGGTACCTGGGGGTAAGTTTATAAGCAGTATAATAACAAACAGGTACGGCAGTGCCGAGTATGATCATATGGCCCCACCATTGGGGTATCCAGGGCGTGCGTGGGTTATAGTTGATGAGCATGATAATAAATGATGCCACCATCCACGTGAGTATGTAGAATACCTTGTATTTGGTTAGCCAGTATACCACATTTTTAGCCATTACATATCCAATTTAATCCATATACAAGTTACAACCATTATCAAAGGTGTCAACCCTCTTACGTCAAGTATTTCGTGCTCATCGTCAAGTATTTAGAACATTAGGTATAATGAAAGAAAAAGAGTTTTACAGCTGTACTATTTTTAAATATACAGGATGTATTTGTATTTGGGAATTGTGTTTGGTTAGTTGGATTGAATACCGGTCGGGCAGGACCGGTATTTTTTGTAATCCTGGTTTCAAAAGATCACACAAGTAGGTAAAACTATACGCGAAAGCAAAGCTTTTTCATAGGTTTGCCACGATGGAACATGTATTGGATAATCCGGCATGGAATGCGTTGATATCGGGTAACGAAAATCTTTATTACGGTAACGACCATATAAGATATTTTGCCCGGGATGTTTCGCCATTTGTAGCATTTAAAGAAAATACGAACGAGAACTTTGAGGAACTCTATCACATGGTACCCCAAGGCCGGGTGCTTTTATTCGTAACACCGGTTGAAATTGAAATACCCGGTCCGTGGAAAGTGTTGAATTGTATAAAAGGCAACCAGATGATCTGTAAACCGGGTGTTGATGCCGGTGAACAGGCTGTAGTGCTCACTACCTTAACTCAAGAGCATGTTCCGCAAATGCTCTCGCTTACCAAGCTAACCAATCCCGGGCCTTTTGCTGAAAGGACGATCGATTTCGGCCATTACCGCGGCATTTTTCAGGATGGCGAATTGGCTGCAATGGCGGGTCAGCGCCTGCATGCTTTTAACTATGCCGAAGTTAGCGCTGTTTGCACCCATCCCGATCATACCGGTAAAGGTTATGCCCGGCAATTGCTTGTCTATCAAATCAACCGCATCCGAGCAGCAAACGAAATACCCTATCTTCATGTGCGGTCAGACAACGACCGTGCCATAAAAGTTTATGAAAGCCTGGGCTTTGTTACCCGCTGCAATGTGTGGTTTTCAGTGATCCAAAAAGCGAAATAAAGTTCCGCGCTGATTCTGTTTTTTATTAAGTTTGATTACTAATCAACCCCATCTGCCATGAGAATTGCAACCTACAATGTAAACGGTATCAACAGCAGGCTGCCTGTATTGCTTCGCTGGCTAAGCGAAACACAACCCGACATAGTTTGCCTGCAAGAGCTGAAAGCGCCACAGGAAAATTTTCCGGAGCAACCGATAAAAGATGCCGGCTATAATGTCATATGGCATGGTCAAAAAAGCTGGAATGGCGTTGCTATGCTAACCCGCGGCCTCGAAATAAAAGAACGCAGACGCGTGCTGCCCGGTGACCCTGAAGACTTGCACAGCCGTTATATTGAGGCTGAAGTTGAAGGACTTATTGTAGGTGGCCTTTACTTACCCAATGGCAACCCTGCTCCCGGGCCAAAATTTGATTATAAACTAAGCTGGATGGAACGCTTTATCATCCATGCAGGTGATCTGATGGCTTCGGGCCTTCCGATAGTGCTCACAGGCGATTACAATGTAATACCGACAGAGATCGACGCCTATAAACCGGAGCGTTGGGTAGAGGATGCGCTGTTCCGTCCAGAAACACGGGCTGCTTTTAACCGGCTGCTTGACCAGGGCTGGACGGACGCTATTCGGAAACTACACCCCCAGGAAACCATATATACTTTTTGGGATTACTTCCGCGATGCCTATGGTCGCAACGCCGGCCTTCGGATCGATCATTTCCTGTTGAGCCCACAAGTTGATAGTCGCCTCCAATCGGCAGGAGTGGACCGCCACGTACGCGGATGGGAAAAATCAAGCGATCATGGGCCGGTCTGGATAGAACTAGCTGATTAGTCGATAGCGCGATATTAACCCCTCAATTTATGGTACAATCATATTTAGAGGTAATAACGGCGGTACCATCAACATTTATTTTAGGCGATGTGACTTTGATTTTCATAGTGATGTTACCTTCTTTTGATAGCGGGAAATTATCTTTTATACTATAGACCATTTTACCGGTCCCTGTACCGCTCATATCAACAGATATATTCTTTACCTGAACATTCAGGCTAAAATTCGGAATCATATCAAAATAGGCTTTACCATCTGCAATCCTCACCAATTTATAAGTTACACCGGCGTCAATTTTTGCGCTCGTACCATCTTTGCCAATAGGGATGTTCATTGGTGCACCCTGTGTAAAGGAATCGCCGGGTTTTAATGGCTTATCCGGAAATTGTATCTGTTTTTGCACCATATTCATCATTTGCTGCATTTTTTTCTGGGCAGTATCACCTACGGCTTTGCCATTAGCAGAATCCAGTTTTATCTTCCAATCCTGGCTGATATGGCCGGAGGCTTTTATATCTTTTTCAGTAGCTTTTGGTGGGATAGGGAATTGTTTTCCGTTGGCACTAAGAGAAATATTGCTAATTTTATAATCCATATTCATGGGCATGGAGTTATCGGACGCCAGCGCACCTGTTTTCATCATACCGCCCAAAGCGATAGAAAGATTAGCATCAACCGGTTGCGTTATGCCTTGTTCTTTTAATTTATCCAATATCTGTTGATCTCCGGAAACCGTGGCATTAATTTTCATATCCACACTGATGTTGGATTGATAGTTGTGACTTGGAAGGTATTTTATCTTAAATACCACACCCTGCTGGGCCCAAAGTTGTGTGAAACCCATGCATATAAATGCAATCAAATAAATCTTTTTCATAAGGCTAGCTTTTGGTATTCTATACTATTAAATATTAAAAATAATCAGCTTTTAAAAGCATTCCACCCCTGGGCAGTAATCGCGTGAACCCGGCCTGACCTGGTGATCAGGTTGCATCCGGAGGAAGCTTCGGTAATATGGCCGATCACCGAAATATCCATCATCAGCTTTATTTTCTCATAGTCTACCTGCTTTATGGTAAATAATAGTTCATAATCCTCTCCACCGCTTAAAGCACAAACTGTTGGGTCCAGGTTAAATTCACGAGCGGTTTCATAGGTCATCGGATCAAGCGGAATTTTATCTTCATAAATATTACAGCCTTTATTACTTTGTTTACAGATATGCAATATTTCCGATGCCAAGCCATCAGATATATCGATCATTGCTGTCGGCTTAATATTAAGATCCTTCAGCAATTCCACAATGTCTTTCCTGGCTTCCGGTTTAAGCTGACGCTCAATAATATAATCTTTCCCTTCCAGATCAGGCTGAATATTCGGGTTCTCAATATAAACCATTTTTTCACGTTCCAGCAATTGCAGGCCAACATAAGCTCCTCCCAAATCACCCGAAACGCAGACCAAGTCACCTTCATGGGCCGTATTACGGTAAGCTATATCTTTTTCATCGGCATAACCTATCGAAGTAACACTAATTACCAAACCCTGCCGGGATGAAGAAGTATCGCCCCCTACCAGATCCACATTATATTTTTCGCAAGCCAGGTATATGCCTTCGTATAATTCTTCAACTGCCTCCAATGGGAATTTGCTCGAAATGCCTATCGATACCGTAACCTGTGTAGCAATACCATTCATCGCATAGATATCACTCAGGTTTACCTGGACAGATTTGTAGCCCAGATGCTTAAGGGGAGTATATGCCAGATCAAAGTGAATACCTTCTAATAGCATATCTGTTGATATCAAAGCCTTTTTCCCTTCAAAATCAATTACTGCGGCGTCATCTCCAACACCTTTTAATGTACTACTTTGTTTTATTTTGATCTGGCTGGTTAGATGGTCTATTAATCCAAACTCACCCAGCTGCTCTATATTGGTTCTTTCCTGATTCTCAAACATTTCCTGCTATCTAAAACTTAGTGTGCAAAAATACGAAAGCTTATCTCAAATCCCCTCCATCGTATTTTATTTTTAACAGGTGCAGTTGTGTGTCATAAATTAACTTTTGGTTTATACTGTAATTATTAATATTAAAATAATAATTAATAAACAACATACTTAATTATTATGTTGAGTTTTAGTACTTAAACCACTTTTTATGAAAAATATCAAAACTTACCTAAAACCGCTTATGGCTTTTGCCATAACCACAGTTTTCCTGGTTTCCTGCAGCAAAACCAGCAACCTTAATCCACAAAACTCTTCCATCCCGCAGGCCAATAAAATGGTCAGCCTTTCCTCCGTCTCCGAATCAGAAGATTTTGAAGTAGGTGCAACCAGTCCAAAAACAGCTTATGATGTTTCGCCGACCGGATCGAGCAGCGGCGATAATGTTACTTTACAGGGTAACTCATGGAATATGTATGACGCTTTGATAGGCAACTTGAGCAGCGACCTAAAGGATGGTTCATGGTCGGCCCGCATACGCAACACCGGTAAAATAACCATGCTGTTTGATGTCACTACAGGGATCAGCACAATTACTGTTAAGCACGGTACCTATGGTTCAGATGCAGCAAGCCAGTGGGGTTTGTGGTATTCAACCAATGGCGGCAGTACCTGGACCCAAAGTGGTTCCAACGTAACTACCACATCAACATTGCAGAGCCAATCATTTACTTTAAATATTACTGGAACAGCACGTATAGAAATACGCAAGCTTACCGGCTCAAGCAATCGTATTAATATTGATGATATTACCATTAATGATAATACAACCGGTGGTGGCGGAGGGGGAACGGTTTTAACCGGGAAAAAATTCCTGTTTGATGCTACCAAATATGAAAATGCAGGTAGCGCCGATTGGCAAATAGATGCTGATGGAACCGAGAACGTTCCTATTTATACCGGCGGTACAACGGTAGAAACTAAAGCTCAGCGTACACCAACCCCTTCTTATGCTGGTATCACCTCAACTACAGCGGAAACCTATTGGAAAGGTGCCTCTTCCGCATGGGCCGTATCCCTTGTGAAGCTGGGCGAATTGGTTGAAACCTTGCCTGAAGGAACAGCCATCACTTATGGCGATTCTAGTAACCCACAGGATTTGAGTAACTATGATGTATATGTAGTAATCGAACCAAACAGGTTATTCACAGCATCAGAAAAAACTGCTATTATGAACTTTGTTTCTCATGGCGGCGGTTTAATGATGGTGGCCGATCACACAGCTGCTACAACAGGTGGAACGGATTCCAATGGTTATAATCCATCAGACCGAGATGGTGATGGTTATGATTCACCGCGCGTATGGAATGACCTGATGACTAACAATGGTATTAATAATAACAAGCCTTTTGGTTTCAATATTGACTATATCGACATCAATGAACAGCCAACAAGCAATGTTTATACCGGTACGAATGCCGATGCTCAGAAAGTATTAAATGGTGCTGCAGGTACCGCTTCAAAACTTTCATTCTATGATGGAACAACGGCAACTTTATATCCTGCAAACAATTCAACCGTACAGGGTTTATTCTGGAGAGCTAGCAGCACCAACGGTGGCAATACAGGCGTAATGGCCTTATTAGCAACTTACGGTTCGGGCCGGGTGGTGTTTATAGGTGACAGTTCACCGGCTGATGACGGTACTGGTGATACGAATGATAATCTGATCAATGGCTGGTCTGGTGACTCGCCATCGGGCTTCACCTCACACCCTGCATTTCACCTGAATGCATCGTTGTGGCTGGCAAAAGCTCAATAAAACTCTAAATTTTTTAATATGGCACCGGTCGTTTTTTTACCGGTGCCATAATTTTCCCCCGCAATGCCCTGTCTGGAATATACCGCCGAAGGCGGGAAAAATTTTTGGTTTTTACAGACCTAGCTGAGCTGATATCTCCAACATCCTTTCAATCGGTTTTACAGCTCTTTTTATAACATCTGCCGGAACTGTTACCTCAGGCAATTCATTTTTCATACACAGGTAAAGTTTTTCCAGTGTATTTCTTTTCATGTGCGGGCAATCATTGCAGGCACAATTGTTATTTGGCGGCGCCGGAATAAACACTTTATCCGGGTTCTCCTTTTGCATCTGGTGAATGATGCCTGATTCTGTCGCTACTATAAATTCTTTTTCAGAACTTTTGGTAGCATATTTTAACAGACCGGTTGTTGATCCTATGTAATCAGCCATTTTAAGTATCACATCCTCACATTCCGGATGTGCCAGCAATTTTGCCCTCGGGTAGCGTTCCTTCAATTTGGTGATCTTCTCTCTCGAGAATATTTCATGCACCATACAGGCACCGTTCCATAACACCAGGTCGCGTCCTGTTTTTTTTGCCACGTAAGCTCCTAGATTTTTATCCGGCCCGAAAATGATCTTCTGATCTTTTGGTAGGCTTTCCACTATCGCCACTGCATTGCTCGATGTGCATACGATATCGCTCAATGCTTTCAGTTCAGCTGTACAATTCACATAAGTGATCACCAAATGATCAGGGTATTTTTCCTTAAACTTCCTGAACAAATGCGGCGGACAGCTGTCTGCTAAAGAACAACCAGCCTTCAAGTCGGGTAAAAGGACCTTCTTCTGTGGCGATAATATTTTCGCGGTTTCAGCCATGAAGTGCACACCGGCAAATACAATGATATCGGCTTCTGTTTTGGCTGCTTGCTGAGATAACCCCAGACTGTCGCCAATATAATCAGCAATATCCTGTATGTCCGGCTCCTGGTAATAGTGAGCCAAAACAACTGCATTCTTTTCTTTTTTTAATTTTTCAATCTCCTGAAAAAGGTCAAGTGTCGGATCTATTTGTTCCTCCACAAACCCTTTGAGATTTAGTTCAGCTAAGGTATCCATTTCAACAATTCAAATAATAATAATCATTTTTATTTAAAAGAAAAAGCTATTGTTATTGGTGTGTTAATTCTGTTTAAAAGTAGTGATACAAAGTATATGAATAGTAAGTTTTACATTTTTATTAACAAGAAACCTATGTTTTTTGTATCGTAGTTTTTTGATTTTAAGACGGGTATATTTCTCTTAATTTTATTTTAAAACATTTTTGTTAATAAGTTAACGGGGTGTAAAATGTTGATTAATGACTTTATTAGTCTCAAAATTACTGCAAAGATTATTTAGAATTGGGGCTGAAATTGTCATTATCCACGACTTAATAATTTATTATTTTTTTACTTACACAAAATTAACACGTTTTAGGGCGCTTTCTAACATAAGCACTATTTTTACACAATATAATACATCTGTATGACGAGAAAAGCGGATTTTTTGGTGATTGGGTCTGGTATCGCCGGATTGAGTTTTGCACTCAAGGCGGCCAAGCATGGTAAAGTTCTGATAGTTACGAAATCAAATGAAGATGAGTCTAACACTAAGTATGCCCAGGGTGGTGTTGCGGTGGTTGTGGATAAAAAAGATGATTCTTTTGAAAAACACATAGAAGATACCTTAATTGCTGGAGATGGGCTTTGTGACAGGGAAGCTGTGGAGATAGTAGTTGAGGAAGGCCCTGAAAGAATTCGTGAGATTATTGACTATGGAACCAACTTTGATAAGACCAATGAAGGCATGTATGATCTGGCTAAAGAGGGAGGTCATTCTGAATTCAGGGTGTTACATTATAAGGATATAACCGGTTGGGAAATAGAAAGGGCCTTATTAGATCAGATACATCAGAACCCTAACATCACTATTTTAACTCATTATTTTGCTGTAGACTTAATTACACAGCATCATTTAGGAGAGTTTGTAGATAAGTCAAGCGAGGATATTACCTGTTATGGTGTTTATGTTTTGAATACATTGAATGGCCATGTGGAAAAGATATTATCTAAGGTAACCGTAATGGCATCAGGCGGTGCCGGGCATATTTACTCTATTACCACTAATCCGACTATAGCCACAGGCGATGGCGTCGCAATGGTTTACCGGGCCAAAGGAAAAGTGAGGAATATGGAGTTTATCCAATTTCATCCTACAGCTTTATATAACCCGGGCGAATATCCTTCATTTTTGATATCAGAGGCTGTACGTGGTTTTGGGGGCATATTAAAACGCACGAATGGTCAGGAATTTATGCAGGAGTATGATGCGCGTAAATCATTGGCACCAAGAGATATTGTGGCAAGAGCTATTGATGCCGAGATAAAAAAATCGGGTGAGGATTATGTTTACCTGGATATAAGGCATCGCAGTAAGAGCGATATACTGGCCCATTTTCCAAACATTTACGCTAAATGTTTAGATATCGGTATCGATATGACCAAAGATATGATACCTGTCGCACCAGCTTGTCATTATATGTGCGGAGGTATTATGGTTGATCATATTGGTAAATCGTCTATTTTGAATTTATACGCCTGCGGAGAGTGTTCATCAACCGGGCTTCATGGAGCTAATCGTTTGGCATCCAACTCATTATTGGAGGCGTTGGTGTTCGCCGACCGTATTTATAAGGACGCAGTTCAGCAATTTGGGAATAATGTAATACCAGATGGTATCCCTGATTGGGACGAACATGGTGTTCAATTATCGAACGAAGATATCTTGGTAACTCATAATCTGAGAGAAATGCAAAAGATGATGAGCGATTATGTAGGTATCGTAAGATCAGATTTTAGATTGGAAAGAGCGATGCGCCGCTTACATTTATTGTATGAAGAGACAGAGGAGTTTTATAAAAAGACAAAGTTGTCTGTAAAGCTTTGTGAGCTTCGTAATCTGATTCAGGTTTCTTATATTGTTATTAAATCGGCTATGTTAAGGAAAGAGAGCAGGGGATTGCATTATACTACAGATTATCAAGTTCATGCTGAAGGGGTGCATGATACAGTATTTTAATGAAAAAGATGCGATTTGGTTGTTCACACCCGATGTTATAACTGCGTCTTGTAAAATATCTATAAATATTTAATGACATTTTTTTCACGTTTTAAAAAGAAGGCTGAACCGGAAATAGTTCCAATTGATAGTGTGAAGGCGATTGCTGACGGAATATTATTTGAAGATGCATTTTTCCTGAAATGGGGAACTGATATTGAGCTTGATAAAAAGTATACAAAGAAGGAATATCGAGCTGATCGGACAATTTATCATTGGGCCGATCGGACTATACTGAATGGCCTATCCTTATATTTTAAAACGGTTTGCTGGAACCATAAGCAACATAGTGGTTCTAAATCTTTTGAGTCTATTGACTTTTTATCAGAAGACAGTGAAGCGGAAGATATCTTTGAGAAAACGAAAGCACACCTGATCAGAATTTTCGGCGAGCCAAAGCTGGAGGAAGATGTTAAACAAGGTGATATTGCCCTGGAATGGAGGATCAAAGCGGTAAAAATATCTTTAAACTTTTTCCATAAAGAGCGAAAGAAAGTGCATCTGGAAATAGGGTTGTGGTTGTAAAAAAGAGCGGAAAACGGGATTCGAACCCGCGGCCTTCAGTTTGGGAAACTGATGCTCTACCGACTGAGCTATTTCCGCTAAATTTGTACCAAACATAAATAAAATATACTTTATTAAAAATTACTAATTCACTCAATCACTAACTCACTAGTTAAAAAGATGCCTGTTATCCTGCCTGTAAAAGATAAAAGCCCAATCTGGGGAAGCAATTGCTTTATTGCCGAAAACGCTACCATTGTAGGTGATGTAACAATGGGGGATAATTGCTCGGTCTGGTTTAATGCTGTGATCAGAGGAGATGTGCATTATATTAAGATAGGAAATAACACTAATATCCAGGATGGAGCTGTCATTCATGCTACTTATCTTAAAGCTTATACCGAAATAGGTAATTGCGTATCCATAGGGCATAATGCATTGGTACATGGCTGTACGCTGCGAGATCACGTGCTGGTGGGTATGGGCGCCATTGTGATGGATCATGCCGTGGTAGAAGAGTTTGTGATCATAGGCGCGGGCTCAGTGGTATTGGAGAAGACGATCTGCGAGTCGGGATACCTATATGCTGGTACACCGGCGAAAAAGATAAAGCCACTTACTCAAGAACAAAAAGATATGCTGCGGCAGTTACCGCATAACTATATCATGTATTCGGGATGGTTTAGTGGGTCGCCGGCTCTTTAGGAATATCAATAGGTTCTTCAGCCTCCCAGTTTGATCGTAAGGTGATCTGTTTAGGATAAACCCATATATTTTCTGGTTGAATACGCTTTTTTACATTACCGCTATCCCATTTGCCGTTTTTATTGTCATCATAAATCACCCTCACGTTGTACTTACCTACAGGATAGTTTTTATAAACAACATTGCCGCTTTTAACTAAGGGGTCCCGGTGAACAATATTTTTTTGATCGTCCAACAGCTCTATTACATAACCTTTGGAAGTATCCGGGACAGTTACTTTGAGTGTTAAAGGGCCATAATTATCGGGCTTGTCTAATTGAAATGGCTTTAGGAATTTCTTGTTCTTATCACCGTATATACTGGTTAAAGCGCCTTCATTAAATATCAACTGATACCTGCTATTGGCTTTCCATCTATAATTAAACGTTAACCTTTTCATTGTTGCTGTATCCTTAGTAATGGTAAAATTGGAGACGTTTGTTGAATCCTCATTTAAGGTGATCAATGAATTGTCAATCGTTTGAATAGGAGTACTGGTTGTTACTACAAGTGTGTTTCCAGCTCTAATCTTGTTGTCAAATGTTGTGTTGTATTTTAAGGAGATAGTACGGTCAAATGTCTCTTTCCGGCTTTTTCGCAAAGCAACAGTATCTATGGGGGTTGCATTTTGAAGGAAAGATACTCTGATAGAATCGAAATCCATATTTTTCATATATACCATAGCTGTGTCCCTGGTCTTGTTAAAATCAACTATTTTTTCGGCATCTAAAGCGGGGGGGTATAATATTTTTACAGATGGTTTTTCAACAGGTTTATTGAAAATAAATAGCATTTTTCCATCGGCTTCAAAACGACGTTCGGTTAATCGGAATTTATCGGGTTCTTGCTTAAATAGATTCAGATGAATATTTGCGGTGTCTTTTTTAAGGTGAATTGTAGCCGTCTGGAATGCAACCAGTTCGTCGTCTTTATCATATATTCTGTTTGGAGCCTTTTCCTTAAGGGCGTAAATACGATAATCGCCATCGTGAAGGTTATTTAAGGAGAAATTACCTGACGAATCGGTGACAGCAAAAATGGTCGGCTTTTTCTTTCCCCAAAGTGTGTCCTTATTTAGTGGGAACAGCATTACGGTTACATCCTTTTCTTTTTCCTGTGCCATCAAATCTTGCACATTTCCGGAAACACTCAATGAGTCGATATGTGGACCGGTAGAAAAAACATAAGTGAAATTATTCAGAACATTTCCTTCGTTCAGGTCAGCGATTGATTTTCCAAAGTTGATGACGTAAGTTGTATTTTTTTGAAGCGTGTCTTTGAAATCTACGATGAGAGATTTTTTGCTCGTCTTAAAGGTAGGCGGTTTATCGGTTGTTGGGCTGACTGTGATTTCCTGGGTCTGGTTTTTTAAACTAAAGTATTCGTCAAAGTCAAGCCGGATCTGCCTGGCAGAAAAATTCCGGGTCATGTTTGGCGGAGTCGCCTTCAGTAATTTTGGCGGAGTGCGGTCTTTTGGTCCGCCCTGAGGCTTTTGCATGCTTGCGCAGCCAATTATTAACAATGCAATGATGAAAACCAGAATTTTTAGGGGTGAAAAAGCACTCTTTTTATTTAGCCTCATTTTTAAGCCTTATAAACGATTTTTATTTTTTTATGAAGATTATCATTCGGAATTAAAAAAAGTCGCTTTAATCGAATATTTATAATCAATTGATAATCAATAATTTATATCTATCTCGATATGTGTACCATTAAAACTGAAATATCTGACGGCGAAACCCCGGAAATACGCGACGCCTGTCCCAAAGTACGCGGTTTTATTTTCATCAACTTTTCACGTGCTTCTTTAGAAAGCGAGACAAGGTTGTGATAATTGAATTCAGGATTGATCTCCTTGTCTTCCATCTTCCGCATCTTTTCTACAATGTCTAATTCCTTCTCAAAATAACTCTCATATTTAATTTTTATTTCAGCCTGCTCGATGGTTTCTTTATCATATTTTGAAAGCAGTTCGTCGAGCGATGAATCAGCATTTCTCAGGTCATTAAATGATATCTGCGGGCGGCTCAGCAAATTGAACAGTCTGACATTTTGAGAAAGCGGGGCGGTAGCTAATTGTTCTAAAAGTGGATTGATGGAGCTTGCTTCGGCCGAGACATTTTTGGTATAGGCTACTATGTCGTCAGAGTTTTTTACTTTTTGACTTACCTTATTCATCCGCTCATCACTGATCAGACCTAGTTCGTAGCCGATTGGGGTAAGCCGGATGTCGGCATTGTCCTGGCGCAATAGAAGGCGATGTTCGGCGCGAGAGGTGAACATACGGTACGGTTCTTCAGTGCCTTTCGTTACCAGGTCGTCTATCAGTACCCCAATGTATGACTCTGAACGCTTCATGATCAGCTCATGCTTGTCATGTACTTTTTGATGAGCATTGATCCCGGCAATGAATCCCTGGGATGCCGCTTCTTCGTATCCTGTGGTGCCGTTTATCTGTCCGGCGAAGAAAAGGTTCTTCACCAGTTTGGTTTCTAATGTCAGATCTAATTGCGTAGGCGGGAAGTAATCGTATTCGATCGCGTATCCTGGCCTGAACATCTTTGCATTTTCAAAACCTGGTATTTGGGTCAACGCTTTGTATTGTACATCTTCGGGAAGAGAAGTAGAGAAACCATTTACATAGATCTCCACCGTATTGAATCCTTCAGGTTCAACAAATATTTGATGACGTTCGCGCTCGGCAAAGCGATTGATCTTATCTTCAATGGATGGGCAGTATCTTGGGCCTAGGCCTTTGATGCGGCCTGTGAACATCGGCGATTTTTCGAAACCTTCTTTCAAGGTTTCGTGTACGTTGGTATTGGTGTAAGTGATCCAGCAGCAGCGTTGTTCTGTTGGACGCTCTACATCGGTAAATGAAAAACGGCCGGCGTTTTCATCGCCCCATTGTTCTTCCATTACGCTATAGTTTAGCGTGCGACCATCCACACGGGGAGGGGTGCCAGTCTTCATTCTGCCCGATTCAAAACCCAGCTCAACCAGTTGCTCGGTTAAACCGGTAGCAGCTTTTTCGCCCGTACGTCCACCGCCAAATTTCTTTTCGCCGATGTGAATTACACCGTTCAGGAAAGTACCGTTGGTAAGCACAGTAGCGTCGCATTCTATCTCTACGCCTAAGGATGTTCGAACACCTTTTACGGTGTTTCCGTTTACAATTAATGAGGAGACCATGTCTTGCCAAAAATCGACGTTGGGTGTTCTCTCCAGCGCCAAACGCCATTCTTCAGCAAAGCGCATGCGGTCGTTTTGTGTGCGTGGGCTCCACATCGCCGGGCCTTTTGAAAGGTTCAGCATACGGAATTGTATCGTGGTTTTGTCCGCTATAATACCAGAGTACCCACCCATAGCATCTATCTCTCGCACTATTTGTCCTTTAGCTACGCCACCCATAGCGGGGTTGCAACTCATCTGTGCTATCGTCCCCATGTTCATGGTGACCAATAAAACAGTGGAGCCAAGGTTAGCTGCAGCAGCTGCTGCCTCACAACCGGCATGGCCGGCACCCACAACTATTACATCATATTTCTTAAACATTTTACCTCCATGTTCCACGTGGAACGTACAAAATTACATTCAATTCCCCGATGTTCCACGTGGAACTTTAAATAATGATACTAACGCAACAAAAGCCCAAACGCCCTCAAGTATGACAAAAGGGTAGAAGCTCACCATCCACGAAGCAAAACAACATATCCCAGCGCCAATAAAATTCAATAAACTGTATACTTTATTGTCCGCAGGAAGCTTCTTGTATAAATTCAACAGGAATGCAATCAGTAATATGATAACCCCAATAGATGCTATGATATCAGAAAGCTTCATTTATGCTTCGTTTAGTTCGGTTAATTCTATCCAACGAATGCTTTTCTCATCAAGTTGACTGTTTAAAGCAGTGATCTTTTGCGCTATTTCGCTTAACTGTTGATGATCTGACAGGCCAGAGTTAAGCTCTTCTGTTAATGTTTTAATCTTGGCCTCGATCTGTTCAATTTCTTTATCCAAATTCTCCAGCTCCTTTAGCTCTTTAAAGGCAAGCTTATTCTTTTTAGGTTGAGGTTTTGGTTCTGTCTTTTCTTCGACAGTGGATTTCTTGGCCTGTTGTTTTGCAACGTCAAGTTCAAAGCGATAGGAAGAATAATTGCCATTATATACCTTAACATCGCCATTGCCTTCCATAATGAATAACTGATCGGTGAGTTTATCCAATAAATAGCGGTCGTGGGATACGAGCATTAATACGCCTGTATAATTGGTTAGGAATTCTTCCAGTACATTCAGGGTGTCAATATCCAAATCATTGGTGGGCTCATCCAGTATCAGGAAATTGGGGTTCTTCATCAATATCTGCAGCAACTGCAATCGCTTCTTTTCTCCGCCACTCAGATTTGAAATAAATCCATGCTGTTTTTTAGGAGGAAATAGGAATAATGTTAGCAATGCGGAAGCAGATATTGTTTTGCCATCTGCCATTGTGATAAACTCGGCAACGTTTTTCACAACATCAATCACGCGCTCATCTTCTTTAAAGCTCATGCCCGACTGGTGGAAATAGCCCATTACGGTCGTTTCTCCCGGAATCACATTCCCCTTATCAGGCTGCAAATTGCCAGTGATGATATTCAACAGGGTGGACTTACCACTTCCGTTCTTGCCGGCAAGACCAATACGGTCTCCCTTTTTGAACACATAATTGAAATCAGAAATGAAAGTATGCTCATTGAATGCCTTGTTTAAATGATGTAGTTCCAATATTTTATTCCCCTGGCGGGATGTTTTCACACTAAGTTCAACCTTAGCCTTAGGACCTGCATTTTTGGTTTTCTCTTCCAAATCATAATAGGCGTCTATGCGTGCTTTCGATTTTGTGCCGCGAGCTTGAGGTTGCCGGCGCATCCATTCCAGTTCTTTACGAAGCAAATTGGAATTCTTTTGAAATTGTGCTTCTGATTCTGCTTCACGTTCGGCTTTTTTCTCCAGGTAATGCCCATAGTTTCCATTATAGGGGATCACCTTACCATTGTCCAGCTCCAATATCTCGTTACACACATTATCTAGAAAATACCGGTCGTGTGTTACCATCACTATCGTATTGGCACCCTCAGTCAATAGTTTTTCCAGCCATTCAATAGTGTCGATGTCCAGGTGGTTGGTAGGCTCGTCCAGTAAATACACATCGGGTTCTTCAATTAATAAACGTGCTAGTGCTAATCGTTTTCGCTGACCACCAGATAAGGTGTCTATTTTTTGATTGAGGTGATGGATATCCAATCGACCTAAAATGGTCTTGATCTTATATTCATACTCCCAGGCATCGCTGTTACTGATCTCTTCGGTGACTTTATCTATAGCTTTAGTATTATTTGGGTCATTCTCCAGCAGGTTCTCGTATTCCCTGATCAATTGCTGCTGTTTATTATCGGAATGGAATATATAATCGCTGATAGTATAAGACTTATCGAATGTTGGATCCTGCTCCAGGTACCCCAATCGCAGATCACGGGCTTGTACAACCTTGCCTTCAACCGGCAAAAATTGTCCGGCCAATAACTTCAATAGGGTAGACTTGCCAGCGCCATTCACACCCACCAGCGCCACTCGCCGGCTACGGTTAATGCCGATGGTCAGGTTTTTAAACAGCCAGTGGTCATGAAATGAATGGCCTAAATTTTCAGCAGATAGATACGTACTCACGCTAATAACTTTATTTTATCGGAAGCGTGTACAAACACACCTTCCTGTTTCTTTATTGATTCATTAAACATCGCCCTGGCAACGGTTCCAGCAGAGATGCTCCTGTATTTTTTCAGACTCCCGGCCAGCAATGGGTCGATCACTTTCATCAAGCCGATAATAAATCGTTCCATGGGCCTAGATTTTTTTCTATCACCGGTTAGTACCGATGGTTGATAGATATGCAAACAATTCAACCCAACATGTTCAATATCCTCTTCAACCTCACCTTTCATCTTCATGTAAAAGTTAGATGAATGGCTGTTAGCACCTATAGCTGATATCAAATGGTATTGTTCAACGCCATTTTGCGCAGCTAATTGTGCCAGCTTCAATGGATAATCATGATCAATCTTGCGATAGACTTCGAGGTCAGGAGTCTTTTTCTTTGTCGAACCCAGGCAACAGAATACAGCATGACCTGTAATCGCAGCTGTATGATCCCCCAGCTTATCAAAGTCAATCACCAATTGAACCAGTTGTTTATGATTGATTGGTAATTCATTGCGCACTAAAATCAGAACTTCATCATAGTAGGATTCTTGCAGCAATATATACAGCAATTTACTGCCAATTAGTCCGCTTGCTCCTGCTATTACAGCCTTGTTTGACATAATAAGTTCATAATTTTAGGCAAAAATAAGCAATTGTAAATTGTGGAATGAAAATTGTGTGTTTAAACATATAATTCGGAGGAAATTATTAAATCATGAAGAAAACAATTCACCCTGCTAATGAGCGCGGGCACAACGACATTGGTTGGTTAAAAGCTAATTTCTCATTCAGCTTTGGGCCTTATTACAATCCTGCCAAGGTGCATTTCGGTGCATTACGCGTGTTGAATGACGATATCATTGCCGGTGGCACGGGCTTTGGTACCCATCCGCATGACAATATGGAGATCATCACCATCCCTATTTCCGGTGCATTGGAGCATCGTGACAGTATGGGCAACATCGGTGTGATCACTGCTGGTGAGGTACAAGTAATGTCGGCCGGAACCGGTATACAGCACTCAGAATACAATCATTCAAAAAAAGAAGATGCCAATACGCTTCAGATATGGCTTTTCCCTAAAGAAATGAACATCGAACCAAGGTATGATCAGAAAAGCTTTGTTGAGGATTTAAAGCCTAACCAGTTCACCACATTGGTATCTCCGGTAAAAGGTGGCGAGGCTTTGTGGATCAACCAGGATGCCATATTTTCCATGGGTGATTTTGAAGCTGGACAACAAGTAAAATATGATATCCAAATACTAGGAAACGGGGCTTATATTTTTGTAATCGACGGTAAAGTAGCTGTGGAAGGTACCGATCTAAACAAAAGGGACGCTTTAGGTGTTGAAGATACAAGTTCATTTACCATTGAAACCCTAAATCAGTCACGTATATTGATCATGGAAGTACCAATGCGATAAGCGGGGGTATTCCCAGGGCCAGGGTTTTTGAACCGCCTGAAACAATTTAGATATCAATTGTTTATAACAGGCAACCAATCAACAACCTATGGCAGAACAGGCAATACCCGGATGGAAGAAGTGGCTTGAAGGAAGCGGTGACCAGGTAATATTTTTAAAAGGCTTTTTTAGAAATGTTTTCAGGGGCGGCTTTGAGTGGTCAGAATTTGTACGGCAGTGCTACGAAATAGGCTACAAGTCTTTTATGCTGGTCGGCACTACAGCATTTATAATGGGGTTGGTTTTAGCTTTACAGCTGAGGCCAACCCTTGTTAATTTTGGGGCTGTAAGCATGCTGCCTAAATCATTGGCAGTATCGATCGTTCGAGAGATAGGCCCCATAATTACAGCCATGATATGCGCCGGTAAAATAGGATCGGGAATAGGGGCGGAGCTGGGCAGTATGAAGGTGACCGAGCAGATAGGTGCTATGGAGGTTTCAGGCGCTAATCCCATTCAGTATCTTGTAGTTACCAGGATATTGGCTACGACCCTTATGGTGCCTGTTTTAACGCTTCTGGGCGACGTTTTGGGTTTGTTGGGAGGATTCCTCGCTATAAATATTACCAGCAGCGTCAGTGCCATGCTTTACTTTAATAAATGCCTCGCATCAATTGACTTCACTGACTTTCTGCCCGCCTTTATTAAAACTATATTTTTTGGGTTTGTCATCGGTTTTGTAGGATGTTATAAAGGGTACAATTCAAACCGGGGCACAGAGAGCGTTGGTCTTGCCGCCAATTCTGCAGTAGTGACAGCCTCGCTATGGATATTCGTAATTGATGCTATCGTGGTTCAGATTAGCAGTTTACTTTTTTATCGTTAATATGAAAGAGACAGAGAAAGTTTCGCAGAAGAAAGGTAATTCATCTGAAACGGTGATTCATATCAAGGGTCTAAAAAAGTCATTTGGCGCAAATGATGTTTTAAAAAACATCAACCTTGACGTGAAAAGAGGAGAAAATGTGGTGATCCTTGGCAAATCTGGCACGGGTAAATCAGTTACTATTCAATGTATTGTGGGGGCCCTGGTTCCCGACGGGGGTGAAGTAGAGGTTTTTGGAGAAGAAGTTGCTGCTTTAAAAGAAAAGCAATTAAAGGAATTACGCATGAAGATAGGGTTCCTGTTCCAGAGCGGAGCCTTATACGATTCCATGACCGTCAGGGAAAACCTTGAATTTCCGCTTACAAGAGTGTTGAAATTAAAAGATCAAAGCGATATAAATAACCGGGTTGAAGAAGTTCTGGAGAATGTGGGGCTGTCGGACGCTATAGACAAAATGCCATCTGACCTTTCGGGAGGAATGCGTAAGCGCGTTGGCCTGGCCAGAACATTGATCGTGAATCCTGAGATCATGCTTTATGACGAGCCCACAACAGGACTTGACCCTATAACATCAAGGGAGATCAGTGAGCTGATCCTGCAGATGCAAAAGAAATACAAAACAACCTCTATCATCATTACGCATGATATGGAGTGCGCCGATATTACGGCCGACCGTGTAGTGATTATGAACGATGGGGAATATATAGCAGAAGGCTCAGTTGCCGAGCTTAAAAACTCAAAAGACGGGCTTGTAAGGTCATTTTTTAAATCTACATTATGAAAACAACATCAGGACAAAAAATTAAAATAGGCGTCTTCACACTGGCAGGCCTTGCTGTGCTGGTGATAGCCATTTTCCTTATCGGGAACAAGAAGGGGTTGTTTTCCAGTACATTTAATGTGCATGGGATGTTTAAAAATGTAAACGGCCTGCAGATAGGTAATAATGCCCGGTTTGCCGGCATAAACGTCGGCGTTGTAGAGGATATACAGATAGTGAACGATACAACTGTAAAAGTTGTACTAATGCTGAGTGAAGATGTAAGAAAATTCATTAAAAAGGATGCCAAACTAAGCATCGGCAGTGATGGCTTGATGGGCGATAAATTGGTAACTATATCACCCGGTGGAGGCACTAGTAACCAGGAGGTGAACAGCGGCGATCAATTGGCCGGAGTTAATCCGCTGGATGTGGATAAGATTATTAGTAAGTTCACCAAAATAGCGGATAATGCAGGTGACCTGGTGGAAGGCCTTGCATCAATCGTTAATAAGGTAAACAGCGGAAAGGGTAGCATAGGTCGTTTGCTGAACAATGATAAGATGGCCCGGAATATGGAAAATACCGTGAAACAGGCCCAAACCACCATGGCCAATGTACATAAAACGACCGGAACACTAAACGAAGACCTCAAAGCAGCCCAATCGAACTTCTTGTTGAAGGGCTTCTTCAAAAAGAAGAAAAAGCTGGAGAAGGCCCGCCAGGATTCTATCAAGAAAGTCCAGGACCAACAGAAACAGTCAGACCAACAAAAAAAGGATGACCAGCCAAAGCCATAAAAAAGGCCCCGAATTTCGGAGCCTCTGCAGAATATCCCGGTGAATTTATTATAAATACTTAGTCAGTTCTGGAGAAAGCGGTGTAGTTTGTGAACGGAAACGGTGGATCAACTTACCGTTTTCGTCTATTAGGAATTTTTCAAAGTTCCATTTAATCTCGCCTGTAAAATCAGGATTTGGTGCTTCTGTCAGATACTTGAACAAAGGATCGATGTCGTCGCCTTTAACACTTACTTTTTGGCTCAAAGGGAAAGTAACGCCATAGTTTTTCTGGCAGAATGACTTGATTTCCAATGCATTTCCAGGTTCTTGCTGGCCGAAATTGTTAGCAGGAAAGCCAACTACAACTACTTTGTCTTTGTATTGATCAGCCAATTTTTGCAATTCGGCATACTGAGGGGTAAAACCGCATTTTGATGCTGTATTTACGATCAACAATTTTTTGCCTTTGTATTTGGCTAACGAGAAAGCGTCGCCGTCTATGTTTTTCAGTTTGAAATCATAGACAGAAGAAGCAGGAGCGACGAATAAAAGCGTTAGAAAGATTGCTAATATTTTCATGGTATTAAATTTTGGTTTCGCTTTAAAGTGATGAGTAAAATTACACTAATAAAACCGCAATTGACTGAAAATATCTATCGGAATTATGTAAAATTTATCTGACTGAGATAATGATCTTCTTTTGCTGTCATTATCTTCTTTTTTTCTGCCGCTTTGTCCTGATAGCCAAGTAAGTGGAGGACGCCATGGATAATCACCCTATGTAGCTCATGTATCTCTCCCGAATTGAATTTTATGGCATTTTCGCGAATACGGTCAATAGAGATAAAAATATCACCTTCGATAATTCCGTCTTTTTCTGAATTATCAAAGGTGACAATATCGGTATACGTGTCATGATCCAAATACTGCTGGTTGATCTTCAGCAAGTATTCGTCTGAGCAGAAAATGTAGTTGAGTTCTTTAAGCTTGTAACCTTCGGCTTCAATAGCGGCTTTTACCCACTGTTTTACCGCTGTTTTATTTTTTAGTTTAAAGCTGATATCCTCTTCAAAAAAATTTATGGAGGGCATTATATTTTAAAATGAAGTTCAACTTCATTTCCTTTTTGGTTGAATATGCACTGGTCGGCAAGCTGTTTTACAATGAAAACACCACGTCCTGTTAAGCTTTCGAGGTTTTCTTCGGCAGTTGGGTCAGGCAGGTGATCGTAATCGAATCCTTCACCCTCGTCGGTTACTGTCCATATAACACGTTTCGCATCTACTTCAGCGTTGATGATCACCTTCTTGTTTTCGTCTAATTTGTTACCATGTACAATAGCATTAATAGCAATCTCATTCAGGCAAGTCATCATATTAGCAAATGTATCTTCGCTAACATGGTGCTTATCTGCTATCTGCTCTATTAAAAGCTCCAGCTGCGTTATGCTTTCCGGTTTGGAAGGGAGCTGTAAAGTATAAAGCTCGCTGGTTTGTACGTTCGCTTCTTGCATGTTATTTGGCATTAAGTTGATCAAAGTAAGATTTTATTTTTTGTTTATAGTACAAATTAAGTGCCGGAGATACTGTCTTAATTTGTTCGGTCTGTTTTTCTTTCGATTTTTGGTAGTCCTGCAACGCCTTAATGTATCCTGGAGGCATATCTTTCCCTACATTGCTTTCCCTTTTTTGATCCTGATCCCTTTGTTGCTGAGCTTTTTCTGCTTCAAGCATCCGGGTTTGGATCTGTTGCTGCCTCTTTAGCACTTCATCAGTTATTCGTCTGTTTACGATATCGTTCTCAGTTTGTTCCATTTCTTTTGAAATTTTATCCAAATTACCAAGACCTCCGGTACCGTTTTTATTCTCTTCTTTATTAATTTCCTGCAGCGCCTGTCTTATCATTTCCTGCTGCCTGGCCATTTTTGCCAGCTGCTCGCTCATGCCGGCCCGCTGACTTTGTGACATATTTCCACCCTGTTTTTGCAGCTGATCGCGCATCTGCTGCATGTTCTGGTTCAACTGCTGCTGCATCTTGTTTAGCTGCGATAGGGATGGCTGTTTCCCCTTTCCTTTGCCACTTTTTCCGTTCTTCATCGAATTCTGCAACTGCTCAAGCGCTTCATTCAGCATCAGTGCCAGGTTGTTCATTGATGTCATGGCATATTGCTGGTTTCTTGATGCTTCTGCCGTGCGGCGGTCGCTCAAATTTTCCAACGACTCTTCAATGTGGCTATTTATGCTTGAGATCTCTTGGTTTACAGTCGATTGTATTTGTGGAACCCGTCGACTCAATGCATAAAGGCTGTCTTCTGCCGTTTTTAAATTGTCTTTTATGTCCTTTTGTTTTTGTGCTAATATAGCATAATTTGGATCAGTTGGGTTAGTATTTTTCAACGTTTCCATAACTTTTTCCTGATCGAATGAACTATTAACGAGATTTTTTAACAATTCGCGTAGCTGCTGCGCATCAACGTTGTTTTGTGTGTCTTCTCCCTCCTGGTTTTTATCCTCCATCTGCTTGGCCATCTGCTGCATTTGCCTTGCGGCATCTAGCTGTGACTGAGCTGCTTTCGGCTTATTATTCTTCTGCAATTCATCAGAACTTTGGCTCATTTGCTGATCGATTTTATGCTCTTCGCTTTTCGGATTTTCAAAATTATTTTTCTGTTCAGCACTGTCATTTTGCTTTTGCAGATCATCGAGCGACTTCTTTACATCCTGAAAATCCTGCTTGAGCTTATCCTGCTCCTGCTGCAGTTGTTTGGTGTCAGAGCCCTGCTGTTTTGTTTGTTCAGAAAGTTTTTGCTGCTTATCAGCTAACTGGTTCAACGTGTTAATGTTCTGATTTAATTTCTGGTCAAATTCCAGTTTTTTATACAGTTCCAGTATACGGTCGAGCTCCTTTTTCAGCGATTTATTATCCATCTGCATCTTGGATAGCTGATCGCGCGTAAGGTCCTTTTGCTCCTGGTCCATCAGCGCCTGTAGTTTCTTCAGAAGGTCCTGGGTTTTTGGGTCGAGCACGTTATTAAACAGGTTCTCGATCTCTTTTTGCTTCTCTAAAATCTCCTTATTCTGCTGCTCATTTTCCTGGCGGTTAACCATGTTCTTTTTATTCTCTGCCTGTATATCTTTCACTAGGTTATCGAGGTCCTTTTTCTTCTGCAGCAGGTCATCTATCTGTTTCTTTTCATCAAATGATAAAGTGTTTTTATCCAGTAACTTTTGATTCAGCTTTTGGGCATCACGCTCTACCTGAGTGGCAAGCTTAATGGCTGATTGCATTTTTTCCTTTACGGCCTGCGTGCCTTTTTCCAACTCCTCATTCAACTGCTTCTGATCCGGTACATTCAGTGTACGCTCAGGCGATCGCACCTTTTTAGGGCCGCTAACACCGTCATTATCCGCTACCTCAAAATAGTAACTCACCTGGTCGCCGGCCTTAGCGCCCAATTGCTTCATATCCCAGAAATAGAAGAAATCAGCTTGGGTTTTGCTCAGATCAGCCTTAACAGAATGGGTTGTTTTATGCTCCGAATTTTTATCACCCGGCGCACCGATTTTATAGTTGAAGGTTAAAGAAGAAAAGCCATGATCATCCTGAATTTTTCCGTTGAAATAAAGCGCTTTGCTGCTGATAGAATCTGATTTCTCCTCAACACTTATGGCCGGCATCTCATCAGCGATCACATTGATGCGATATGAAGCCGAATCGCCCCGGCTTACATTTTCATTTTGCGGACTGATCTTGTAAAAGGAATTTTTATATACCCTTTCGGTATGCTCAAACACGTCATCCCCTGATTTCGCCGCATTAGAGCGGTTATTATTCATATCAAACTGGATGCCTGTAGCATTCTGCGTATGGAATTGCCATTTTACAGTAGTTCCGGCTGGAAGGGTAAGATCACCAGCATTAAGTAATTGCTCGGATTTTTTATTCAGATAAGCGGGGTAGCTTAACTGAACATCAAAATGCAGCAAAGAGGGCTTTAGGTTAACTTTTATCTCATATGGCAGAGATGTGAATCCATTGGCTGTTAATCGGAAAACAGTATTTTTTTGCAGATTACTGAACTGGTAATGAAAGCGGCTGATATTTTCCTTATCCAACTTAAAAGTATTATTGGCCGTTTCTATATAAACATCCGATGGCAACTTATTCCCATCCAGTTTTAAATTCAGTTTAAAATCATCGCCCTGAACAACAGATAGCGATTGGTTCAACACTACAAACTTAAACGGGGCCACCGGGGCAAAATACTCGTTGTGCCTGATGATCCTTTTGGTGCTTTCGGTTAGCATAGAAGGGGCCGTTAATGCAATAATGCAGATAATAGCCGCTGGAAACATGACCCATTTAAGGTATTTGGTATTCTCCTTAATATTGATGGCCGATGGAAAACTAACGGGTTTGAGAGTCTCGATTTTCTGATCAATGCTGGCTTCTATCAGCTCACGTTGCTGCTGGTTGCTGTCTGCCAGTTTTTTAAGCTGAAGGGTGTTCAGCAGTTTGTCGCGCACGTCTGTAAAATGTATCCCGATGATCTCAGCCGCCTGGTCATGCGTAAGGGTTTTTCCAAGTTTTAGCCAGGCCAAAAGGGAAGGAAGAATCAACCATGCGGTTAACCCTAAATTAAGCAGGATAAAGAAGTAAAACAGGAAAGTCCTGAAGCCGGAATTGAAGTTGCCGTAGTACTCGCTAACGGTGATAACAATGTAGGCTGAGAATATCCCAGCACCTAAAAAGATCAACCCACGAAGCAAATTGTTGAAATAATACTTGCGGATGAAAGTATCGATCTTGCTGATTAACAACTCGTAGTTTTCTGATGACCGCACCATAATTCCAGACAAATACGCCAAATACAGCTCTAACGCAATGTAACTATCAAAATTATAACTTTTAAATGATAATCGTGCATTTCAAAACCGGGATAACCGCTGTATATTTGTAAGGCAAACTGATAAGTTTAATTAACTATTTTACTATGGCTCAATATCCTGATCTGGAACTGGCATCTGAACTGCGGACATTGTTTACCCGGTTAATAAAAAAGCTGCGCAAAGAATCGGTTTCCGGCCAACATCTTTCGCTAACCGAGCGGTCGACAATGTCGATGCTGTATCAGCAAAAACAAATGCTGCCGAGCGAATTGGCGGCCTCTGAAAAGATCACTAACCAATCCATGTCGCAGATATTGAACCACCTGCTGGAACTAGGATACATCACCCGTACTGCCTCAGATACCGACAAACGAAAAGTGCTGATATCGCTGACCAAACCGGGTGAAGAAACCTTGCTACGCGTTCGTGCCGAGCGGGATGAATGGTTGGCAAAAGCGATAAGTGACAGCTGTGATGAAGAAGAAATAAACATGCTTAAGAAAGTGATGGGACCATTGAATAAGATCGTCGATCACGAATAGAGCTTAAGCACAACAAAATCTACCAAACAAATAAATGAATATTACAACTTTTAAAGCATTCAAAAGCCGAAACTACAGGCTATATTTTATCGGACAATCCGTTTCTCTTATCGGGACATGGATGCAAAAAACTGCTGTAAGCTGGGTGATATATTCGCTTACGCACTCCACCTTTATGCTTGGGCTGACCTTATTTGCAAGCCAGTTCCCCTCTTTTTTATTTTCGTTATTAGGCGGTGTCATCTCCGACAGGTACGACCGCTTTAAGGTGTTATTGTGCACACAAATTGCGTCCATGATACAAGCCGTTATATTGGCAATTCTGATATTATTGGGCCAATATGCTGTCTGGGAAATATTAGCGCTGAGCGTCCTGCTTGGTATTATCAATGCTTTCGACGTACCAGCACGGCAGGCATTAGTGTATGAAATGATCGATGATAAAAAGGATCTGCCCAATGCATTGGCCCTCAATTCGTCCATGGTTAACTTATCAAGATTGATCGGCCCGGCCATTGCAGGTTTTGTGTTGGAAAAACTGGGTGACGGCACCTGTTTTACGCTGAACGCTTTAAGCTTCCTGGCTGTTATTGGCTCGTTATTACTAATGCGGTTGCCAAAATATATCAAACAGGTGCATACCAAAAATGCCTTTGGAGAAATGAAAGAAGGATTTGTGTACCTGAAACAAACGCCGTCGATCGCATTTATCATTATCATGCTGGCGCTGATCAGTTTATTGGTGATGCCATTCAGTACTTTACTACCGGTGTATGCGCGGGATATTTTTAAAGGAACGGCATCAACATTTGGAATTATAGACAGTGTGATAGGCCTGGGTGCATTTAGCTGCGCCATATTCCTGGCATCATTAAAACCGGGTGCTAACCTAAAGAGAATACTGGCAGTTAACACCCTGATATTTGGTGCCGGCTTGGTGCTTTTTTCGCACGAAGGCAGTTATCCGCTGGCGCTGGTATTTTCAGCAGTTACGGGTTTTGGCATGATGGCCCAGGTTACGGTAAGCAATACCCTCATACAAACAACCGTTGACGCCAATATGCGCGGGCGGGTAATCAGTTTTTATGCGATGGCCGTTTTCGGCATGCAACCTTTGGGCGGCCTGGTGATCGGTTCTGTATCCAAATGGATAGGAACACCTGCCACACTGCTCGGAGAGGGGATCATAGCCGGGTTAATTGGGTTGCTGCATTTGCGTTTCCTGCGGAAAGAGAAACTCAAAAAGCAACAGTCAATTCCGGTTTTAGGGCAGCAGACGGTACAGGCTGCTTAGTGCTGGCATTATTTCCAAAAGGCAGGTTTTTTATTAGTTCCTCTTAAAGTGCAATCGGTACATTCTTTGGTTGCGGCTGTAAATCCAACTGGCGGGTGGGCGGGCAATTCAATTGCCGAAACAGGTATATAGAGGTACCCGATAGCCCCAGGCATATAATAATTGATGTAAATATCCACCTGATCCACCGAAATCCCCTGTTTGTTTTTGATGGCATAATAACAACAGGGCAGTTCATTGGCATAATCAACCAGGAGCACACAACCGGCGCAGGCTGACTCGTTTTTCCAGGGCAGGTAATAGCCCTTTACGAATAAATATTCGCTGGATTGATGTTTAGCCTATGCACAAATAACCTATAACAGGCTCAGCAGGTGTAGTGACAAAATGTATATTACCTCTGATCGCCGAGGGTTGTGCATCAAAAATGCTACCCAATTGCTCGGTATTCTTTTTCAGATTAGCATAAAATTTATAAGCGTCGGCGGATAATGCGTATTGTTTTACCAGTATACTATATTCTACGCTCAATTTCTCTGCAGATGAAGCAATAGAAAGAATCGGATTTTGATAATAACGCTTTGAGATAATTTGGCTGAGGATCCTAAAACAATTGTGCTTGACGTGTCGCCTTGCCAGCAAGTATAAATATTATCGTTGGTTTCGTCTCTGTGTAACGCCGTATCACCATTGGATTTATAATGCGAATCAAATCCCGAATTAAACTCCCATGTTTCCTGGTATTCCCAGCCGTAGTAGCGTACCTTATTAGTTTGGTCGTGTGTATTGGCATAAATATTCAGACCTGCCCCCTGCGGGGTTCCTTGTATGTCGTAACTGATGCTATCAATCGGCGGGGAATCAAATATTTTTACATAATCAGATAAATATTGCTTGTTGCCATTGGTTTCTATACGCAAGCGGTATTGGTGGGTGCTATCCAGATTTAAGCCCGCACAAGCATAATTACCTTTTCCAATTTCTGCCAAGGGAAAAGAAATGTTTTGATTATATCAAATATAACTAAATCTTTCTTTATGTAAACCGGAGACTCGTTTTATATCGAATTCCCCGATTAAAGGATTTTGCGGCTGCAATATTTGTGATTAATTAAATTTCTTCAAACAAAAAGCAAGCCCAGCTGTATTAACTACAAAGCAACCAACACATTGCCCCGTATTATGAGTATGGTAGACAAATATCCCTCTGTAGACGATCTTATCAAAAAAGCAAAATCCAGGATTCCAAATTTCGTATTCGAATATTTGGATGGCGGCTGCAACGACAATGTTGCTGTCTCAAAGAATACTGCGGAGCTGAGGGATATCGAACTAAGGCCATATTATATTACCGATCATAAGGAGCCCGATTTAAGAACGGAACTATTTGGCCACACCTATGATCTTCCATTTGGTATTTCTCCTGTGGGCCTTCAGGGTTTGATGTGGCCCAATTCACCCGAAATATTAGCAAAAGCATCATTAAGACATAATATTCCCTTTGTAATAAGCACCCTGACCACAAGTACTATCGAAAGGCTCTCCGAATTAACGGAAGGCCGGGCGTGGTTTCAATTATATCATCCTAAAGAAAATGATCTGCGTGATAAAATTATGAAAAGGGCTGAAGATGCGGGTTGTCCTGTGTTAGTGTTGATAAGCGACATGCCGAGCTTAGCTTATAGACCGTGGGATATGCGTAATGGGTTGGGCTTACCACCTAAAATGTCCATTAAAAACATTCTTCAAATTTTGGGCAGGCCGGAATGGTTGCTTAAAACGCTGAAATATGGCAGACCAAAATTTGCTATTATGGAACCGTACCTGGAGAGCTTAAATAATCAGATCAGTTTTGACAACCGGCTCACTGAACAAAAAATTGCGGCCATAAGGGATAGATGGAAAGGTAAGCTGGTCATAAAAGGGATTGCCTCAGAAGAAGATACAGAGGCGGCGATCCGATTGGGAGTAGATGGTATTGTGGTTTCTAATCACGGAGGGCGACAACTGGATGCCGGCCCATCCTCTATAAAAACATTGGGACCTATAGTTGAAAATTACCAGGGTAAAATAAAGATCATGCTGGATAGTGGATTGCGAAGTGGGCCCGATATTGCAAGGGCCCTGGCCTCCGGTGCGGAATTTACTTTTATGGGCCGGAACTTTATGTATGCAGTTGCGGCACTAGGCGACGAAGGCGGCGACCATATCATCGAATCTCTGAAAATCCAGCTAAAACAAGTAATGGAACAAATTTCCTGCTCATCAGTAAGCGATTTGAAAAATCATTTGGTGACTCCTTTTATTAACTTAATAAACACCAGAGCTATTGCGTAAGGCTTACGTCCACCAACAAGCTAATTCTGATATAGAGTCCAAATACTTCGAACTGTTTCTTTACATCTTATCTTTCATGTTTAAGTAGCGATACATTATATTTGTACCCTTACGGGATGTAGCGTAGCCCGGTATCGCGCCAGCATGGGGTGCTGGAGGTCGTGGGTTCGAATCCCGCCATCCCGACTTGATTATCAAGGCTTTATGAATTTAGTTCATAAAGCCTTTTTCCTTGCGTCAAACATTGGTCAAACATTTTTAACATATTTTCTTAGGCTTTATTAGGTTGAAAGGAAGTCTCAATTTATTTCTTTGAGATTCTTTTAGCTCCGACTTAAAGGAATATAAGTCCTGCTCCCGCTACCTTTTTATTTTGGGGTGATGCAAAATGCGGTGTAATTTGGCATCAAACCATACCTCCTTCATCTTCCTAATGAGCGCCCATTCCATTTTTACGATGTAAGCAACTAACAGCGCCTAGCCGGGTAATAACTCAAGGACAGGCGGCGCTGAAAGACAAAAGCAAATCAGCCTACTTGTATATCCTTGAATTTTATCCTGGCGTTGGCCATCTTCGGTGAATGGCGAAAATGGAATAACTGTTAAAAAGAGAAAAAATTCTGTGTTAATAAGCAAAACAAAATTACCCTTACAACATAAAAGGCGAAATACCTCAGGCTATGAATAGGAGTAAAATATAGCAGCCGCAAGCAAACTAACTCGAATCATCTGCCGTTGATTAAACGTTTAAGTGCAAATCTAATTTGCCTTTCAAAGCATTTAAATGCGATTGAACCGCGAAGCAACCTTATTCTGTCCTTAAACTTCTTACCGGGTTCATCAGCGCTGCCCGGATCGCCTGCGAACTGATCGTCAAAAACGCGACAAGCACCGCACTCGCTCCCGCCAGAAGGAATACCCACCAGTTTAATCCGATCCTGGTCGCGTAGCTTTGCAACCATTGATCACGCCGCGCCGCGGGTCAAAACCGCGCAAAGACAAAAAATATAACATAGGCTTATCATAGGTTAGATGCAAAATTGGAAAAAATATTGAAATGCCCGGTCATCCTCCGGGGGATATGTCCATGAAAAAGGGAAAAAATGAACGGATGCGCTGCTTTTGTTCAGCCGGTGTCAGCCGCCTGGCTATTTGTTCAACAAACAAAGAAAAATGAACAAATGCCGCTTTGGTGTCCATGGAAATCATTCCGGGAACAATTTGTTCACGAAACCAAAGAAAATGGACAAATGCTCTTTTTATGTCCACTAAAATGCCGTTAATTTGCATTTGTCCAGAAGATCAGATAAAATGGACAAATAGCTTATGCCATACGACCGTAATCAGCCTTACAATGCGCTGCCACTGCTTCCGCCGCCACCGCAGAACGACGATGACGTAGAAATCCTCAAAAAGCTGGTGACCACGTCCCGTGCGCTGGCAGCAGCCAACGCCAATGTCAAACGGCTGCCGAACCCCTATATGCTCATCAATACCATCGCTTTACAAGAAGCCAAGACTTCGACCGCGATCGAGAATATTTTTACCACCGAAGATGAACTTTACAAGGCGGTTTCTGAAACCATCCGCGAAGAACAGACGAATGTCGGTACCAAAGAAGTGCTCCGTTACCGCGAAGCCTTGTGGCAAGGTTTCGATGTGTTGCAAGCAAAGGAACGATTAGATATGGATTGCGTGGTTGGCATATTCCAGCGGATCAAACAATCCTCCGCAGCTTTGCGCCCGCCACAATCCCAAACCGTCATCAGGCGCGGTCAAAGCGAATTCCGTTCCGGCGAGGTGATTTATACGCCGCCCCGCGGCGCGGGCATCCTGGAACAACTCATGGATAACCTGCTCGATTACCTGAATGATGATGAAACCTATCCCACAGATCCGCTTTTAAAAATGTGCATTGCGCACTATCAATTCGAAGCGATTCACCCCTTTCCCGACGGCAATGGCCGTACAGGCCGAATCATCAACCTTTTATACCTTGTCCATAAAGGTTTACTGGACCAGCCCGTACTGTACTTGTCAAAATACATCATCGTAAATAAAGATGATTATTACCATCATTTGGGCGGTGTAACCCAACGCGGCAGCTGGAAACCCTGGATTATGTATATGCTGGATGCGGTAGAAAAAACCGCACAACTGACCAATCAGCTGATCACCAGTATCCTTAACCAGATGGAAGCTACCCTTGAACATGCACGCGCCGAAATCAAATGGTATAGCAAAGAAGCCAACGAAGCGCTGTTCAGCCAGCCCTATATCCGCCCGGAATTGTTAGGCAAGACATTGGGACTCACATCCCGCACGACGCTGACCAAATATTTTAACGAACTGGTGGCCGCCAAAATACTATATCCCGGAAAGGATGGCAGGGCCGTATATTACATCAACGGCGATCTGATGTCCATTCTGGAAGGATAGGCCGGTTAATCAATAGGGCGTTTCTTTTCAGGCAGGAGAATTTAAATACAATCATTTATCCGGTCATCAAAAAGAGGATCGCCAATTTCGTCCAGGTAGGTTTCTGTCGTCTTGATACTATCGTGTCCAAGAGATTTACCAATATCTTCCTTTGAGATGCCTTTTGTTCTTAATGCTGAAGCATAGCTGTGACGCGCGACGTAAGTAGTCAGGTTTTTCTGAATTTCAGCCTTCTCGGCCATGGTTTTCAAGTCCTGATTAACACGTTTTAATATCTTTTGCTTCCTATCTCTTTGTGAGCGTACCGTTCCATGCCGTTTATACAAAATCGGGAAAACATAGCCAGCATCACTATTACCTTCCATATGCCGGTAATACTCAAGTATCTTAATGGCCTCCGGATGCAGTTTGAAATCAAATTCCTCTTTGGTTTTAGCACGTACATAGTTGATAAACCCGTCCCTGATGTTAGACCATTTTAAATTAGCCAGGTCAGTAAAGTTGATGCCCCGGCAATAATAACTGAATAAAAAATAATTACGTGAATTAATCAGCTTATCGTCTTCAAGTTCAAGTTTGATGATCTTCTGAATTTGCTCCTGGCTGATAGCTCTTCTAATGAAAGAGAATCAAAGTATTATTTGATGACCTCCTTGGTAGTGAATCAATCATTGAAGTGGAGGAGTAAAAGACTGATTGGAGACCAGCTGATAAAGAAGATAATGGCTTGGGACTATTTCGATAATATGTTCCCAATTAGTTGTAAATAAAATACCTTTAGTTTGCATTTCAATTATTCGACATTTTTGACTTCGATGTTTCAACTCTCCATCCAGTGAAAAGGTTTTATCAAAAAAAGAGTTTGCAGAAAGGATTTGTGATACCCACTTCCGGTGCGATTAAAAAATTGCTCTTTATATAGATCGGTTATTGCTTTGCCAACTCATACCCACCTGCATTAAACGTCAATTCCAAAATTGATCAGATTTAAAGACGAGAAACTCAAAATTCATTAACACCCAATAATCAAAACTTAGAAAGCGAATAATATTTTTCATAAAGTATATATATTCTATAGATTTAATATACTATATTGCATTGTTTTCCTTAGAGACTTTGCTCGCCTGTCAAGTACAGACAACGAGACCCTTAGTGATTAAGCAAATTGGTTATATAAATTTTATCAAATGGCAGAACAGAAACAAAAACAAACCGCTCTTGGCGATGTAGCCGCAAGACAGCTTGCGATTGCGACACGTACAGTCCCTCAACTCTCAACTATTACACCGCGTTGGCTGACACACCTATTAAACTGGATCCCGGTCGAATCGGGCGTCTACCGGTTAAATAGGGTAAACGATGCGGACGCCGTAGAAGTCGATTGCTCTGCAAGGGATGAACGCTCACTTCCTTCAACCTTTGTCGACTATGTAGAAAATCCGCGCGAGTATAATCTTAGTGCGGTGAACACTGTATTGGATGTGCATACACGCGTATCTGACCTTTACAGCAAGCCTTATAATCAGATCAGCGAACAGCTGCGTCTTACGATAGAGATTGTAAAAGAAAGACAGGAAAGCGAACTGATCAATAATAAAGAATACGGTTTGCTAAATAGTGTGGTGTCTTCGCAGCAGGTCAAAACACGGAACGGTTCACCAACGCCCGATGATCTGGATGAACTGATCACAAAAGTGTGGAAAGAGCCGGGATTTTTTCTGCTCCATCCACAAGCAATAGCAGCATTTGGCCGGGAATGTACACGCAGGGGCGTTCCACCTCCCACGGTATCTCTCTTCGGTTCTCAGTTCCTTACCTGGAGGGGGATACCACTTATTCCTTCAGATAAAGTCCCGATTGTTAACGGTAAGACCAAAATAATTCTGTTGCGTACAGGCGAAAGCCGCCAGGGAGTTGTGGGCCTATACCAGCCGGGTTTACCGGGTGAACAGTCTCCGGGCCTGTCAGTGCGCTTTATGGGAATCAATAACAAGGCTATCGCATCCTACCTCGTTTCACTGTATTGTTCATTGGCGGTTTTGGTGGATGATGCAATTGCTGTTCTCGAAGATGTTGAAGTAGGCAATTATTATGAGTACAAATAATTATCCCGAGGGCTTGCCCGATATTGCTGAACTCGAAAAGCTCGCTAATCAATTCTTTTCTGCTTTACCAGGTGCCACCGCACCGGTACCTCCGGAACTTTCATCACAGCAACATCCTGGCGACTGGCAAGGTATAAGTCCATTGGGTTTGGAGAATATTCCTGCTTCTGCAAGTCATAGCAATTTCCCTCCATCAGCAATTAATGTAGTTAGTGGTGTGGTATCGCCTCATGCACATCCGGTCGTGCCATCGCCTCAATCAGTAGGATTTAGTAAAGTCCCTCCATCCGTTGGTGGTTTGGGTATTTCGCCATCCGGGTATGCCGGCAGCGACGCTATTGATCTGCGTGGCATTCAATCCGGTTTGTCTAACTCAGGCAATATAGGTTTTAGTACGCCTGCATCGGTTGCAGGAAGCGGTATTTCACCTTCTGCCGCTAACCAGGGTAATGCCGTTGATATTAAAAATCCGCAGACCAGTTTACCCGATCAGAATAATCTTGGCCTCGGGCACATTCCTGCTTCTGTTGCCGGTGCGGGAAAGTCGCCATCAGCAATTGACAAAGGGGGTACTGCAAAAATAGAAGAACAAAAACCCAACCTGCCAGGCTCACAAACGACAGGTCTGGGCAATATTCCGCAATCTGTTGCAGGCAGCGGCATTTCACCCTCGGCTATCGAACATAACAATGTGGTGGATCTTCAAAACCCGCAAACCAGTTTCCCGGACCCTCATAGGGCATTAAAAACCGATACTAAAACAAATAATGGGTACTCAACTTATTTGGAAAGCATAAATGATCATCCTGTTTTTACCGGAAACCTACCTTTATCTCCAGAAGCACCAGCTTATCTACCCTATCAGTCAGAGCAACCTTTTGAAGATGAACTTAATGAGTTATTGAGAAATATTCCTTCGGTTCCTTTTACTGCCCAGTTACCTTGGCGTAACCCGACCGGCATTGCATTTTACTTTTTTAATGAAAAAAGTCATTTACAACATTTTGCAAACAGCGCAACTGCACAGCAAGAATTGAAAAATGATGAAGGCCATTCGTTTGACGTAAACCGAATCAAGCAGGACTTTCCAATTCTGCAGGAGCAGGTGAACGGCAAACCACTAATCTGGCTTGACAATGCTGCTACAACCCAGAAACCGAAACAGGTGATTGACCGGATAAGCTACTTTTATGAGCATGAGAACTCCAATGTTCACCGTGCCGCACATGAACTTGCTGCTCGGTCTACCGACGCTTATGAAGATGCCCGCAAAAAAGTTCAACAATTCCTGAATGCAGGGTCGCCAAACGAGATCGTGTTTGTACGCGGAACAACGGAAGCAATCAACCTGGTTGCTAAGAGTTGGGGAGAGCAAAACCTCAATGCAGGCGATGAGATCATCCTCAGTCACCTGGAGCATCATGCCAATATTGTTCCCTGGCAACAACTTGCAGCAAAAAAAGGATTAAAGATCAGGGTTATTCCTGTGGATGATGACGGGCAGGTAATTTTAGACGAATACGCAAAACTGCTGACAGCGAAAACCAGGCTGGTATCCTTTTCGCAGGTTTCCAACGCGTTGGGCACTATTACACCTGCAAAACAAATTATTGACATGGCCCATAATGCTGGTGCGAAAGTCCTGGTAGACGGCGCACAATCGGTTTCACATATGCGCACTGATGTGCAGGCACTCAATGCTGACTGGTTTGCTTTTTCAGGTCATAAGATATTCGGTCCAACCGGTATCGGCGTGCTCTACGGGAAAGAAGATCTGCTGAATGAAACGCAGCCCTGGCAAGGCGGGGGCAACATGATAAAGGATGTCACATTTGATTATACACAATATCATAATGCACCACTCCGGTTTGAAGCGGGTACCGGCAATATTGCGGATGCAGTGGGTTTAGGGGCTGCCATAGATTATGTAACAAAACTTGGCATCGACCTGATATCGCAGTATGAGCATTATCTATTACTGTACGCTACCGGATTGCTGAAACAGGTACCCGGGCTGCGGCTCATCGGAACAGCGCCGGAAAAGGCAAGCGTATTGTCGTTCGTACTCGATGGCTACACCACTGAACAAGTTGGTTCGGCCTTGAACCAGGAGGGTATCGCCGTTCGCTCAGGACATCATTGTGCACAGCCCATTTTGCGAAGGTTCGGACTGGAAAGCACTGTAAGGCCCTCGCTGGCATTTTACAATACATGTGCTGACATCGACGTACTGGTTGCAACACTTTACAGGCTTGTTAGTAACCGTTCACGAAAATAAATATCGCTATGATTAATCAGGGAAGCAATAAAGAATTTATTGATCTGTTACACAAGACCCACAGAGCCGAATGGGAGGCTACACCTTCCAATCAGCAAGCGATTGGGTGGCTGAAGGACCTGATCGAGTTTCTGTTTCCGGACAATCACTTAAACAAGCTTTCAACCTATGAGGGCCGGCTAAAGAAAAACCAGATTGACCTGGAGAATATCCTGCTAAGTTATCTCGACCCCGATAAAGTTGCGATTGAAAAAAAGGTGGCAGATTTCTATCATTCCCTGGCAATTATATATGGTAACTTACGCGAAGATGCAGCCAGGATATACGAGAATGATCCGGCAGCAACCAGCATACACGAGGTCATAGTATCATATCCCGGATTTTACGCTATTGCCGTTTATCGCATATCCAATAAACTCTCGCAACTTGAAATACCTATTCTGCCCCGGATACTCAGCGAACATGCTCATGGCAAAACCGGGGTAGACATTCACCCGAATGCAGTAATCGGCGTTCCATTTATGATCGATCATGGTACAGGAATAGTGATTGGGGCAACAAGTATTATCGGCAAAAATGTTTGCATTTATCAGGGGGTTACGTTAGGTGCATCACAGGTAAACAAGGAACTTTCAGCCGTAAAACGCCATCCAACAGTTGAAGACAATGTGATCATTTACGCCCGTAGCACCATCTTAGGAGGCAATACAATAATTGGACATGATAGTATAATCGGGGGCAGCGTGTTTTTGACGAAGACCGTAAGTCCGTATTCAAATGTATTTAATACACACCAGTTACGGATAGATGTAAAACAGCCCGATATAGAGGTTGCAGTACCGGATTTAAAATAAATACCAATATGTTATCAAAGAAAACAAAGTATGCTATTAAGGCCCTAATTCATTTGGGAAAGGCGGCCGAAAATCAGCTTATGCATATCACAGATATAGCTGAGCGGGAAAATATACCCGTTAAATATCTTAGTGCAATTTTGGGCGAATTAAGAAATGCCGGTTTAGTACATAGTAAAAAAGGCGTAGCCGGGGGCTATAGTTTAAATAAAAAACCCGAAGACATTCCGCTTGTGCAGATATTACGCCTGACTGACGGCCCAATAGCGATGGTGTCCTGCGCCAGCCTAAACTACTACCATAAATGCGAGGAATGTTTAGACGAATCAACCTGCGGCATAAAAAATACTTTTATCATTATTCGTGACGCATGCCTGAATATCTTATCGCAAAAGAGCATTGCGGATCTTATTGAAAAAGAAAAGGAATTGAGTGAACTAAAACTTTTAGAGCTCTCTTAAACCGCGAATAATTTGTAAGGAGCTTTAAAAATACCCCAATAAAACTACGTAACCTATAACTTTTTACTTATTAATCCTATCTGTTTATGAAATCACCTTTTTATCACGCAGCATTATTTTTAATGGCGTTTACTTCTGCCAATGGGGCAACGATCCAAAAAGCTACTGGTGGCCCGGACGATCCCGTAGTGGCCTGGAACCTTATCACCGTAAAAGCTACCAAAACAGCCGGGCTTAATAGTAATTTAAGCACACGCATTGAAGCTATTGAAGCAATTGCAGTTTATGACGCCGTCAATTCCATAAAACACATAGGCACACCGTATCATTATTTTGTACCGGTTAAGAAAAAGGCGTCGGTACAGGCGGCAGTCACCTATGCTGCGCATGCGGTGCTTGTAAATTATTTCCCCGGTCAAAAAACTGACCTTGATGCCGCGCTTGAAACAAGTCTTAAATCAGTGAGCGATGGATCTATAGGAAAGGCAGAATATGTTGGAACAGCCGCCGCTGCAGACATTATCGCGCTGCGCGCCAATGACGGTTCCACCCCACTCTCTACTTATGCCGGGCCACAAGAGCTCACAGCAGGGGCATACCGCGCAACGCCCGCTAAGTTTGCTCCGGGAATCGATGTCGAATGGGGTAAACTGAAACCTTTCATAATACCGGATGTAAAAACATTTCTTCCTCCCGCACCACCGGCATTAAATAGCGACGAGTATAAAAAAGCACTTGCGGAGGTTGCTGAAATTGGTGGTAGTAAAAGTACAGCAAGAAGCGAAGATCAGACACATATTGCTCAGTTCTATAAACAGGATGCAGAACTCACGGTCAATGAGGGGGCGAGGTTATTAGCAATTGCTCACGGAACAACGACAGAACAAAATGCCTTTATTTTTATGCTGACAGATATTGCTGCCGCGGATGCAAGGATAACTGTTTGGGGTGGGAAATATGGCTATTTGTTCTGGCGACCTGTCACTTCGCTTAATGCGGAGGCCGACGGAACGGTAAAGGACTATAACAAATGGACGCCACTGCTGGCCACGCCGCCGCACCCCAGTTACCCGAGTGGTCATAGCGCTACGGTGACCGCAGGCTACGAAGTACTTAAGCAATTTTTCGGCGATCAAAATAAGCTCGAACTGCATACCACGACTCAGGGTGAGACCAGCCGAACGGTGGAGTCGTTAAGCCGCATCGAATCAGAAAATGGTTACAGCCGAATATATGGCGGGATACATTATTCATTTGAAAATTCCTCTGCTCAGGATATAGGCCGGAAGATCGCCGCCTACACACTCGAAAAAGGCCCTCAACTTCTAAAATAAGTGGCGCACTTTTCATTTGCCTCTATTAATTAGGAGAAAAAAGAACCCCGCTTTCAGATAAAGAAAGCGGGGTTTCGATTTAAACATACATTGGCTTTAATTTACATCAAACCAAAGCTTCGTAGTCAACAAATCCGGCCCCTGATCGGCGACAGCTGCCTTGTAGCTTGCTCCATTGAGTGATTGCTCGGTTCCAGGATATATGAATCTTACAGGCAATTTGCCTCCCAACGTACCAGCCACGGCAGGCTGAAGTTGGGGGTAATCCAACCTGCGCCATTCGGCAAATGCCTCCAACCCCTGTCCGAATAAGGCGATCCATTTTTGCTCACCTATTGATTTTTTATAGTTTGTCGCATCGTATTGAACAGCAGCCGACGCAGTGTAGGTGGTAATAGCAGCATCGGCAATCCCATACTGCCGCAATGAGGCGGTGATTGCTTGACTGTAAAGACTTGCAGCATTTTCTGCCGTCAAACCACGCGCAGCCGCCTCAGCTCTGTCAAAAAGTACCTCAGCGTAGCTTACAATTACGGCTGGGGCATGTGGGGCACGGAAATAGGCGCCCGGCTTGGACGTTTTCGTAAAGCCCAGACTACTGGCATCGCCTACAAGCAACCCGTTGGGGATACCTACATAGGTTTGCGGAGTAGGGTCTTGTGTCGGACTGGCATATATTGGAAGACGAGGATCGTTCAGTGCGATCAGCTTGTCAACGATGGTTTTGCTAATCCGGTAATCATCACGGGTATCAAACAAATTACTTACTGGGTTCTGGTTTGGCGAATCCAGATAAACCAGTTGTGCGATCTCACTGTTGGAACTGATATAGCCGCTGCCTTCGGCCTGAACATCATCCAGCGCTTGCTTGGCTTTCACTGCATCCCGGTCTGCTATACGTAAAGCTATACGGAGGCGCAGCGAATTGGCAAACTTTTTCCAAAGGCTGATATTATTTCCATAAATAATGTCACCTGCAATAGCTTTCCCGGCGGGGTCGAGCGCTGCCTGGGCTGCTTTCAGATCATCAAGTATTCCATAATAAACGTCCTTCTGTGTATCATAAGCCGGTGTTATGGACTGGTCAATGTTTGCTGCCTGTTTGTATGGGATGTCTCCATAGGCATCAGTCAGTAAGGCAAACGTCCAGGAGCGCAGAACCAGCGCAACGCCTTTGTAATTTTTGTTTCCCTGGGCATCGGCCAGCTTGATGATCTGGTTGAGGTCGACAATACTTTTAGCGTAGCCTACCGTCCAAAGTTCCTGGAATGAGCTGTTGGTGTAAATGTATCTATCGGGGTCTGTATACTGAATTTTTGCCCAGTACTGTACAAAAAGCAAACTGGCATCCATGCTGTTTGCCACGCCCCAATAGGTGTCAGCCGTTGCTTTGGTAGCTGCGGTAAGCAAATAGTTGGGCTGAGCCGTTTGTGATCCATTGGGGTTTTGGTTGATCCTCACCAATTCTTTCTTGCACGATGCCGTTAACAATAAAAACAGGCCTGCGACAATAGTTATATATTTAAGTTTCATGATCATTAGAATTTAAGATTGATATTAAAGCCGATATTCCGAACAGTTGGTAAGGTAAGGTCCTCAAGGCCCTGGCCGTTACCCGTATTAAAGGCAGTTTCAGGATCGATATTGGGCGCATTCTTGTGAATGATCCAGAGATTACGGCCCACAAGAGATATAGTGGCCGATTGTAATCCGGCACCTTTTATCCAGGCTGACGGCAAAGAATAGCCAAATTTTACTTCACGTAATTTTATATACGTTGCGTTATAAACAAATGCTTCGTCCACGTTCGTAAAGCCTTTGTAATAAGATTGTGCAGGCAATATGGTGGTATTTGGAGTTCCGTCAGCATGTACGCCGTTAAAGATCATCCCGTCGTGATAAACTGTTTCACCATTCGGAGCTGTGCTGGCTTGTACCGCTGCCGCCGAAGCATTGCTGCCCGGGTAATAATAGCTGAGGCCTCCATTTTGGGCACCCCTGCCCGGAAGGGTTGATGCCAGAACACCTGTGTAGGTACCGGTACGATTGGTGTTGGAATAGATAGATCCTCCAAAGTGTCCATCTACGAGAAAGCTCAGGTTGAATCTCTTATAAGTAAAACTATTGTTAATGCTTCCCTGCCAGTTAGGCGTATATTTTCCCAGGTATTGTTTTGTTGGATTGATCACGGGAGTGCCGTTGGCGCCTATTATGATCTGTCCGGCCGCATTACGCTGGTAAGCATTCCCATAGATCGTACCATATGGCTGACCAAGAGCTGCAAGTATCTGTACAGTACGGTCGCTTCCCAACACGATACTTTGGAGGCGTCCGTCCGCATCCAGTGCTGCCACTTTGCTGTGGTTCAATGAATAATTGGTCGTCACATCCCAGCTAAAGTCTTTTAATTTAACAGGAGTGAGCCCCAACTGAACTTCTATGCCTTTATTATTGATACGGCCACCATTTATCACTTTTTGACTGAAGCCGGTTGCCGGGCTTACATCAACCGTAAGAATCTGATTGATACTATTGGTATTGTAAGCGCTGAAATCAAGATGTACCCTGTCCTGGAAGAATCCAAGTTCAAAACCAGCCTCTGCCGATGTGGTTGTTTCAGGTTTAAGATGATCATTCAGATCAATGGCAGGAGAACTTTGCTGCGGATTGCCACCAAATGGAGCCGTAAATGTATAGGCATTCAGCAATTGATAAGGGGTAGTCGCCTTTCCTACTTTTGACCAGCCGCCCCTAAGTTTTGCATAAGTGAGTATGTCGCTTTTAATGTCCAATGCCTCAGACAGCACAAGGCTACCATTAACTGAAGGATAGAAATAAGATAAATTTGCAGCGGGTAACGTCGACGACCAGTCATTTCGGCCGGTCACATTAAGAAACGCATAATTGCGGAAACCGAGTTGCGCCGAGCCAAAGTAGCTATAGGTTTTTAGTTTGCCATAATAGTTTGAGGATACCAGCGGATCGCGGGAATTACTTAGGGTATACAGGCCAGCGACTGCCAATTTCGGTGCTACCTGATCATTTTCTTCATTCAATATGGTATTGATATTGCCTCCGGCTAAAAGGTCAATAGAAAAATCCGAATTTAATTTTTTAGTATACTGCAAGCGGCCTTCCGTATTGGTTTCATTCACGGTATAGGCATCTTCCTCGTATGAGCCATATGGCGTGCCGTTGGTGCCATAGGCTACCTTTATTTTACGCCTGTCATTATAATAGTCGGTACCGGTACGGAAGTTGGCCGATAACCCGTCGATTATTTTGTAGTTTAACTCTACGCTGCCGATGATCCGATTTTTATGTTGACCAACAGTATTTTCGTATGCAAGCCAGTAAGGATTGCTGTAGTAACTGTTGTTCCAGTTAAATGTGTTGCCATTAGCATCTTTATAATTCTTAAGCTGACTGATGTCAACCTGGCGACCGAACCACGTAAACTGCAGCATGGTGCTTGTCGCTCTTTTGCCATAAGCTCCGGGCAGATCATCAGCATCGTCCTTGATATAATTGGCGATGGTCGTTACTGTTAATTTGGGGGTTAATTTGAAACTGGAATTCAGGAGAAAGGAGTTTCTTCCTTGTGAACTATTAGGTACTATCCCGGTTTGATGCAGATTATTGTATGATAAGCGGTAATCCGCTTTATCGTTACTTCCGGTCAGGGCAACACCGTAGTTCAGAGTGACGCCCGTTCTGAAAAAGTCCCTGACATTGTTGGGGTGCGCTACGAAGGGCACGGCTTGTCCGTTTGAGTAAAATTGCGGTATCAATCTTCCATCCAGCGGTGGTCCCCAGCTTTCGTCCACGCCATCATTGACGCCGCCTCCCTTACCATCTACGTAGCTAAACTGACCATTAGAGCCCTGACCATATTCGTTCTGATAGGTTGGCAATAACTGTACAGTGGAGAAAGTGGCATTAGAGTTAAGACTGATGCCGATGCCTTTGGAGCCTTTTCCGGTTTTCGTTTTAATAAGGATCACACCTGCAGCTGCCCGGTAGCCATACAACGCGGCGGCATTGGGCCCCTTTAGTACACTGACTGATTCAATATCCTCGACGTTTAGGTCAGCAATTGCGTTCGCAAAGTCCCTTGAGCCGTTCGTTCCTAAAAATTGCGAGTTATCTACGATGACACCGTCGACCACGAATAAGGGTTGGTTATTTCCCGCGATGGAAGTCTCGCCACGAATAATAATGCGGGAAGACCCCATATCGCCCTGGCTGTTAGTCACTGTTACACCCGCAATCTTGCCTGCGAGCGCATTTACCAGGTTGGTCTCTTTCGCCTCGTCGAGGTCTTTCCCTTTCACGCCCTGGACTGAATATCCTAAAGATTTCTTATCCTTAGAGATGTTCAACGCAGTAATTACTACCTCGTTTAGCGAGTTCTGTGCCTCAACTAGAACGATCTGTAAATGATTTTCACTTTGTTTTATAGTAAACTCCTGCGTGATAAAACCAGTATAGGTCACATGCAGCACAGCATTGATATTGGCGCTTATTGAAAAATTGCCGTTAGCGTCTGTTTGGGTGCCGGAAGTGCTCCCTTTAACAGAAATACTGACGCCGGGCAAGGGTGTTCCATCCGTCTTGGATGTCACTACACCATGTACGCTGACTGATTGTGCTGCAACCGTCAGGGCAAATAAGAGAGGCAATACAATTGCCAATAGAAGTTTGTAAGTTTTGAACATGATTTTAGAATTGTAAATAGAATTTTTAGTCAATAAAGCAGCGTAAAGACCATATATATGCCTTCGGTTAATGCTTTCGTTATTCAAGACTGGGGTATTAAATACAGATCTTTTAATATTTCCGGCTGCAGCGCGGGTTGGTATCAAATGATCATTTACAGAGCCGAGATCAACATCGCATGCTCTTTATGCATGAGGGGAATGCATTTTGGCTGACTTGTGAAGAATAGAGATTTAAATACATAAGATTTTGACAGTAGTAGATATTGATATTCATTTTATTAGCAGATGAATTTTTCATATTGAAATTGTGATAATAAAGTCGATCTGTAGGGTTAGTATTTAGATAAATCGAATACGCCAGGAGACTCCGTACAACAAATCCGTTACAAACATAGAAATAAATACTATTAAATCTATAGAGTTTATAGAATTAATTTATCTTTGCCTCGGAAACACATCAATACTTATCCAGAAAGACCGAGGGAAAAGGCCCTGTGACGTCTTGGCAACCTGTATACAATGGAGATAAAAGGTGCCAAATCCTGCTTCCGGCAAAGGAAGAGAGATAAGGATGAAACGAATGGCAGCAACTACGCTTCCTGGTAAGAATTGAGATTGATAAAATTTTTAACGAACGACTATGAACATTTACCTGGACAACGCCGCTACGACACCGCTCGATCCGGCAGTTTTTGCGGCCATTACACCTTACTTATTAAACCACTATGGCAATCCTTCCGCCCTGCACACTTACGGACGCCAAACCAGGCAGGCTGTTGAAGATTCCCGTGCCACAATAGCCGGACTGCTTAACGCTTTGCCTGAAGAGATCATTTTTACATCAGGAGGTACCGAAGCCGATAACATGGCCATGGTTTCTGCTGTTGTTAATGCGAAAATCGACCATGTGATCACAACGCCCTTTGAACATCCGGCAGTTCTGCAAACGCTTCGGTCTCTTATCAAATCACATCGAATTGCGGTAAGTTACCTGCGCCATGATCATTTGGGTAATCTCGATCTTGATCATCTTCATTATTTATTGCGCACTAATACCCGAAACCTGGTATCTGTTATGCACGGAAATAACGAAACCGGTAACCTGCATGATATTGAAAAGGTCAGTGCCTTTACTGCATATTTTGGCGGGCTATTTCATACCGATGCAGTACAAACAATGGGGCATTACTTTTATGACCTGGCTAACTTGCCCGTACAGTTTCTCGCTGCCTCGGCCCACAAATTCCACGGCCCGAAAGGTATCGGCTTTTTATATGCACGCAAAGGCACACATTTGTCGCGACTGATTCACGGGGGCGGCCAGGAAAAAGGGTTGCGTTCGGGCACTGAAAATGTGGCTGGAATAGTGGGATTGGCAAAAGCATTGGAAATTGCCTATGAAAGTTTGGAACGCGACAGAAAGCACATTCAGTCTTTAAAGGATAGGTTGATCTCCCGGTTAAAAGAAACGCTGCCCGAAGTTAGATTTAATGGCAATTCTACGAATGCCGAAAAAAGCCTCTATACCGTGCTTAGTGTCAATCTTCCTTACGGCAGGTCCGATCTTATACAATTATTGGATGAACAGGGTATAGCAGTATCGGGTGGCAGCGCCTGTTCAGGCGGTTCAGCTTCTCATGTACTGACTGCACTGGGGGTAGATGCGGAGAGTACTACCATCCGTTTTTCATTTAGTAAATATAACACACCCGCAGAAATCGACAGGGCCGCAGAAACGTTGGCAGCCCTTTGTCATTTGGCTGCAGCTTAATCAAAACAAATACCCTTGAATTAAATCACATCAATATGAAAAGAACTTTTTTATTCCTGCTTTCAGTTTTTTCCTTCACTGTATTACGCGCACAAACTTTTGTGGCCGCAGGGCCGTGGCGTGGCGTTTTTCACCAAACTAGTGGGACAGAGATACCATTCAATTTCGAGATACAAGGCACAAACGCAAAAACGGCAAAGCTATTTTTAATAAACGGACCGGAACATTTTCCCGCAAGTAGTATAACACAAAAAGCCGATTCATTATACATTGCCTTCGATCAGTTTGATAATGAACTGGCACTCAAAATAGCTGATAAAGAATTATCAGGTGTATTACGTAAGAAAGATCATAGTGGAAGAACGTTGCCGGTAAGCGCGAAGTGGGGTGAAACATTTCGCTTTGCTGATGACGGTAAAAAGCCTGACGTAGATATTAGTGGCAAATATGACGTCATTTTCGAATCTCCTAAAGGTGGAGAAAGCGTGAAGAAGGTGGGTTTGTTCCGGCAGCAAGGCAACAAACTGTACGCAACTTTCTTGAGCATTAGCGGTGATTCTCGTTACCTCGAAGGCATTGTGCAGGGAGATAAGTTTTATCTTTCCTCATTTATAGGTGGTGGTCCTTCGTATTACAGCGGAACTATTAGTAATGGCCAAATCACGGGGACAGCAGGCAATGCAACATTCACGGCAAATAAAAACCCGGACGCAGCTTTGCCCGATCCCTACAAATTGACTTATCTTAAAGAAGGATACCAGTCGTTTGATTTTTCACTGCCGGATGCTGATGGCAATAAAGTTTCTTTGAAAGACGATAAATTCAAGAACAAGGTAGTTATCCTGACAATTGGTGGCACCTGGTGCCCTAACTGTATGGACGAAGCAAGCTTCGTAGCGCCTTGGTACTGGAAAAATAAAAACCGTGGCGTTGAAGTCGTTGGCGTACAATTCGAACGCAAATCTGATCCATCATATGTCAAAAATGCAATGGAGAATTTCAAACGGCGTTTTGATATTGGCTACACGGAGGTGTTTGGCGGACTGGCAGATAAAAAAGCGGTCGCTGAGTCGTTTCCTGCACTAAATACTTTTCTTTCCTTCCCTACCATTCTGTTTATAGACAAAAATGGGAAAGTAGATAAGATCTATACCGGCTTTACAGGCCCTGCAACGGGTGAGTATTATACCCAGTTCATTAAAGAGTTTAATGAGGAGGTCGACAAGTTGCTGAAGGAAAAAGTGTGATAAAAAACCGGCAAGGATAGGTGTATGAAAAAGTTATTGTTTCTGCTTTTGATTTTCAGTTTTTTCGGATTAGCGGCGTTTGCACAAGCTTCTCAGCGGGTACTTGTAGTGATCGCGCATCCGGATGATGAAAGTGTTTTATCGGTTACCTTGTACAAACTGGCAAAAGAACAGCAAGTAAAAGTTGATCTTTTTGTCATTACTAACGGAGAAGCCGGTTATAAATACTCAACCCTGGCAGAGCAATATTATGGCTGCCCACTGACCAATCAGGCAGCCGCAAGGAAGAATTTACCTGCAATCCGGAAAAAGGAATTACGGGAGGCTGGTAAGATTTTAGGGTTAAACCATATTTTTTACGGTAATCAGCACGATAGCCATTTCAGTCTTAATGAGCATGAACCGCTTGATACCAGTTGGAATGTCTTAGCTGTAAAAAAGCAGCTAAATCATGTGCTGGTTCATGGGCATTATGACGAAGTACTCTGCTTGTTGCCGGAGCAATCTACACACGGAGGTCATAAGGCAGCAACATTGCTTGCACTTGAAGCCGTATCGGAATTGCCTGTATCCTCCCGCCCCTTGATATTAGGGGCGGCGCTAAGGGACAAAGGAGATACCTCTATAAAGTTCAACCAATTAAAAAACTACGATTTAACACGAACCATTAAGGATGGCCCTTCTTTTACAGTGGACCGGACAGTAAGTTTTGGGTACGGAAATAAAACTAACTATAAGATCGTTGCTAACTGGGAACTGGCCGCTCATAAGAGCCAGGGTGCAACAGAGATGACGATGAATGACGGCGATTTGGAGGAATTCTGGTTGTTTGCTTTGAATCTGCCAGGCTCTGAAAATATAGCCACAAAGTTATTTACGAACCTGAGTCGGTCGCCGTATAGTACAGGTGAGCCAGATACAGGGCAACTCGCTTCGAGATCAAAAAAAGATAAAGATTAGTCGAATCATGAACCCAAACCGCTTTACACAATACAAATATCTCCTCATGCTCATTGCGGCGTTGTCTTCACCACTTATTTCCGGTGCTCAGCAACAACTCATTGCCAGTGTCGGTGCCGACAGTGTGGCCGGACTTAAGTTGCCACGGATCACAACACCGCTGAAAGGAAGAGCAGAGAAGCAGAAACTATTGAGCCTGCTCAAACAGCTTAATGTTCCAGATGCTGACTACAATGAGTCAGGCGATCAGCAATGGGGGAAACTTGCTGGCTTGTTTACCAGACTCCGGCTTTATCCACTCGCTATGAAGTGTTTCTTAAAAACATTAACGCCGGATAGTTTAGCCACCGCAGATATACCGATCACTGACGGCGATCAGCAAGTTATTTCGAGTCAACTGAAGAATATCACCTATGAAGCCAAACCGCTGGAAAGCAAGATTATTAAGGTGAACCGTATTATCGAAACTTTTAATGATGGAAAACAGCCTATGGCTTATGCGATGATTCTTCATGTCAAACAACCTGTGCGTGGTAAAGCTAGAGTGCATAAATTCATCAATACGGGTCATACATTTATCACCTTAATAAAATTCAATACAGATTCATCCTATACCGCTCTTACTTTTGGATTTGGTCCTCATAAAGATAACCTCCTTTCAGCAACACCATTAGTGCCTTCAAGTACTTCCAAGTTTACTGATGATGGTGGACATGAGTGGGACGAAGTAGTTGGAAAATTTATTTCGCGCCGGCGTTTTCAAAAGATATTACAACTTACCCATCAATATGAAGGTCAGGCCTATAACCTAAGTAAGAATAATTGCACTGATTTTGGACTTAAAGCAGCACAACTTGCCGGACTACAGATACGTGACACCAAAGGCAACTGGTTGTTAGGATCGGGCAATAATCCGGGAATAACCGGGCAAAGCATTTTGTTAGGAAAGTTTAATAATGAAGATACAGGCAGCCTGGACAGGCTATTTATAGACACTACACGGAATAAATGAATAAATATGCACTCATAACGGGAGCAAGCAGCGGTATTGGCAGATCATTTGCCTTACAACTCGCACAGGAAGGATATCATGTAATGTTAACAGCCAGATCAGGGCCGAATTTAAAGGACCTCGCTGAATATATCCGCTCGAACTATAAAGTAGGAACAAACATCCTGGCGCTGGATCTCTCTAAAGTAAACGCAGCGGCCCGGATCAAACAATGGTGCGAAGAATTGGATATTGCACCATCCATTTTAATCAACAATGCAGGTTTCGGTTTGTGGGGTGATTTTCCGGAGCTTGATCTTGAAGAGCAGGTGAACATGCACCGGTTAAATACGGAAGCACTTATCCGGCTGACGCATACGATGCTTCCCTTGTTAGCTAAAAATGAAAAATCATATATATTAAATGTTTCAAGTACCGCTGCTTATCAAGCAGTTCCAACACTGAGCATATACGCCGCAAGCAAGGCCTTCGTCCTGTCATTCAGCCGGGCCTTGTGCTATGAGCTTAAGCAAACAGGTATTTCAGTAAGTTGCCTTTGTCCTGGACCAACTGATACCGGCTTTGCAAAAAGAGCAGGATTGGACGCTCTTGCCGACTTGGCTGAGAAATTTAATATGTCGCCAGACGATGTGGCCGCCGCAGGGCTGAAAGGCTTATTTAAAGGGAAGGCAGAGATCGTCCCCGGTGCCCTTAATAAAATTTCTGCTACTGTCGTTCGTCATGCCCCTAAAAAAATTATCGAACGCCTGGCAGCCGGTTTGTATAACCAATAACTTAAAATAATTGCAAAGTATTCTTGACAGATATATTTTAATTATTTATACTTGTATGTCTATAGACTTAGTAGATTTTAATTGAAAACGACACAGCAAAATATCACACCTTCATTAGTCATGCGAATGCACGCTTTGCAATCAGCATGTTGTTGCTGCTGTTGTTGCCAGTTATCATAATGGCACTTCTTCCTTTTCTTTAAAACAGGTCTTTTACACTTACAATCATTTTTATATGCAAAACTTATATCCTAAGTTCAGCTTAGGCACCTTCATCACAACTGAACAACGCAGATTCTTTAACGAACATGGCTTTATACACTTCGAAAACTTTATTAGCCCGGAAGCTGTTAAAGAACTCACTGATGCTTCCCACGAGGTTCAGCAGCAACTTATTGAAAGTAATACCTATAAAATTAACGGCGTGCCCCTTAAATACGGTATTGATCTTGACGGCAAAAAGCTCATTCAGCGTTTTGCTTTTATCAATCAGCAGCACGAAGTTTTTGAGCGGCTTGCAGATGATAAACGCTTTCGGATATTATTAAACCTGGTTGGTCCTGAGGCAAGGCTGGGGATCGAAGAAAAAGATGGAATGGTATTCAATCATTACGTTAGTGGACCGGAAAGCCGTTTCACAAAAATGGGCTGGCATACGGATGGTTTACGTGACATTTTCCATGGTCAGAAACTGAACCCGATGCTAAACGTTGGCATTCACCTTTCCAATCTCAAACCGAAGAATGGAGGATTGCGAATTATTCCCGGCACTCATAAACAAAACATGCTGCAATTGCTTTTCCGCAAAAGATATTTTGTGGACAATAAACCCGACCGTAATGAATTGGCAATTATACCAAAGGCTGGAGATCTGACGATCCACGACGGCAGGCTGTGGCACAGGGTGGCGCAATCATCCGTCGCAGGCGAAGAAAGTCGCCGCAGGGTGATATACATTCCAATTATTGCCGGAGAATATGCTCCAAAACATCAACATAGTCCAACTGCATTTTACCAACGCTTTGCAGGAATAGTACGATAAGATTATGCTGATTGCACTACTCATTGGTTTTCTTATACGTAGACGTAAAAGAGCTTCAATACAAGGTGTTGATTAACCATATTGAACAGGTTTTGATAGAATAACATATTTATATGCATAAATGATTTAGTTGATAACCGGCATTGCCGGTCAATGGTCGGATGGCCGAGTGGTTAGGCGGAGGTCTGCAAAACCTTTTACAGCGGTTCGAATCCGCTTCCGACCTCTGCGTGGTAGAAACTACCCGCATGTAGGTTTACAACTGGTTGAGGCTGTCTCACTTTCGAGACAGCCTTTTTTATTATAGAGATAAATGCGCCGTAATCCTTACCATGCACAGGAAAAACTCAAATTCGCCACACAAATAGCCGATTTACTTTTACTTGTACTTCCGGGCCTCATTCCTTATTCACCACTACAGCGAATTTAGCCTGCCGCCGGGATAAAAAGTCAAGGCTGTACAAGCGGGCAGAGTTTAATTTGTTTTTTAGCGGCTGCCCGGCCTTGACTTATTACCCGGCTCGCGCATTTGTTGCTTACATGGTGATTAAGGGACGGTCGTTCTTAGCCGAAAACACCAGAAGGACACTGATCTACTGTGCTTTTTTAAATTAAAAACATTTGTTAGATTTGAGCAACAAGTTCATTGACTATCACTTATACAAAAAGTGACCGGTTACAAAAGCCACCAAAACAATGCACATTAAATGTGCCCTATTCGGTGCCCGTACCTGTTAGCTTTTGATATAACAAATTGAATATCATAGATGTAAATGATCCGGGAATCATCCCGCCATCCCGACGTATAAAGAGCATGTTTAACGGCAGTTAGGCAAGCTCTTTTTATTTGTTTACGGTTCTGTTTACGGGCGTAAACGCACTTCAGCAGGCAGTTGATTGTCACAACCTCAATCAACATGGCTACCGTAGCTATCGTAAGACAATAGTTAAGTGTTTAGTGTTAAGCTAATTTAGGAGAATATATAAATATATATGCCATTTGTTAGTTTATTATTATCAATTCGTATTTAGAGTTTTACCTTAATTGGCCAGTCTAATAAGTAGAGCCAAGAAAAATTTCAAACCATTCAACGTTAAATTGATTATTATATCGCATTGATAAAATTGATTTCAATAATTATAAGAATGTACGTTCCTATAATTATTGAAACTTAGAAATGCATAATTCCGCATTTCTAATAAGCCATGATGCAAGGAAATAAACCATATTTACATAAAGTTGTATAACCATTAGTTTCTACCATAATGGAACTTGCAAACTATTAATTACGCATTCTCGATCTCGCTCAGAGGTAGCGAATGGATTTACTTAATGAATCTGAAATAGATGAACTGGAAACATGGATCAAATCATTGGATGATTGTAGTTCAGGAATGCCTACCGAAATGTCCGTAGAACAGTTGGAGAGGCGACTATTCCAGTTGTTTGGAAATCCATTTAAAGCGTCAGAGGATAAGGAGGGGCCTCCCTATCCTTTGCGGTAAATCTTATTTATTCTTTAACAATTCAATTTTTTCTCGCTCGCTTGCTAATAAGCGCTCATATAATTCAACAACTTTTTCAATAGGATTAAAATTGTTCTGTATTGAATTATCGTGAAAGTTATTTATATTGTTGAATACAGACTCTTCAGTAAAATGTTTCAAGCCCTCTACAGTTACACCTAATACATGCGCAATCTTTACCAAAGCATCTTCGTCTACTTCGGCACTTTGTTCAATCTTAGAGATTGCTTGCTGGCTAATACCTAATTCTGTAGCGCCGGATAGGTAGGGGGCATTGCTGCCCCTTTCCCTCCTAAGAACCGGACTTGTCACTTACATGACATCCGGCTC
>NZ_JAUMKB010000007.1 GCF_030519375.1 Mucilaginibacter tolerans
GGCACTCTTTTTTGATTTAATTTTCTCTGTTTCCATTTGTTGACTGAATTTTAGTCAACTTTTCTTAGGACGAGACATAATAAACTTAAAGCCTCAGTGTAAACAACATTGAGGCTTTTTTATGGAATTGCCTTTTTTGGGGCAGGAATTATTATTAACTTACACAACAAAATCTAAATCTTATCATAAGAATATGAAAAAACTATTACTTCTGTCAATGCTTTTTCTAAGCACCGGTGTATTGGTGTCATCATGCGTCAAGGATGTAAAAACTGAACCAGATCATTCGGTGCAGATAACTTTTGACAAGGCAACCATTGCAGCCGGTACAACCAAACAATTGGTTTGCAAAAACTATTCAGGTTCCGATCTTATCTGGACTTATTCCGATTCAACCGTTGCTGCTGTAAATGTTACCGGCATGATAACCGCTTACAAGCCGGGTACCACTACAATTAACGTTAAAAGTAAGGCCTACCCAGTTTCGGCTACCTGTGTTGTTACTATAGTGCAGGCAAATGCAACTGATGTTGGTGTAGGCGCCGACGGTACTGTATATGTTGTTGGTAACGATAGCGTCTCTGCCACAGGCGGTTACGGTATTTATAAATGGATTAATGGTGGCCTTCATAAGCTGCCCGACTGTGCGGCTGTCAGGGTGGCTGTTTCACCACAAGGTGTGCCATGGGTGGTAAACAAATCGAATCTGATATTCCGATATAATGGCACAACATGGGATCAAATGCCGGGTACGGCTACCGATATAGGAATTGGTAAAGATGGGTCGGTATTTATCATAGGAACCCAATTTGCTAGTGTTACAGGCGGAAACATTATTCAGAAATGGAATGGCTCAGGCTGGGATACCATGCCAGATTGTGCAGGTGTTCACATTGCAGTTGACCCAACTGGTACGCCATGGGTAGTTAATAAATCAAATATTGTTTTCCAATATGGTGGTACTTACTTGTGGAACCCAATTTACGGAATTGACGGTAATGACATTGGCATAGGTGCGGATGGGTCTGTGTTTGTAACAGGAAAGGATTCTACTTTGGCTACATATAATCCACCTGTATATAAACTGGAGGGTGGCTCAACATGGACCCCGGTACCAAGCATTTCAGGTATCAGTATATCTGTTGACCCTAACGGCAAACCATGGTATATCGATAAACAGGATGTATTACATTTCCCGGCTAACTAATCGGTAATTGTCGTTTTACACAAAAGCTAAACCCGGAGAATACCGGGTTTAGCTTTTTTTATACCTTTACCATCTAAACTATGCGTATACCAGGTATCCCGGGATTTGATCAGGAAGCACTCGAAAAGTATTTTAAAAATACGGGTGCATTATTTATTGGCCGCGTTGGGAGTCTGGTTATTAAGATGGTCGTCGGCATCAGCGTAGCCAATTACCTGGGCAGGGGTAATAATGGTATCCTTTCCGGCGGTACAGTTTATATCTATTTTTTTTCGGCGATAGCGACCCTTGGTCTTGATCAGTTCATTATTAAAGAGCTGCACGCTTTCCCTGAAAATCGCGATCAGATATTGGGCACATCTTTCTGGATGAAGGTGTTTGCGGGCCTTTGTTGCGTACCTCTAATTTGGCTGGCCTTTCATATCTATCCTGCAAAAGGTACGCCGTACCATTATGTACTGATTTTTTCTCTAATAGGGATAGTACAATCCTTTACTGTCATTGAATCTTATTTCCAGTCGGAGATACAATCTAAATATATTATGCAGGTGCAAATTACCGGTAACCTGGTATCGGCCGCCGTTAAGCTTGGATTGATCTTTTTACAAATGCCACTCATTTGGTTCGTGTATGCCTATACTTTCGATTTCCTATTGATTTCTGCAGGCGATTATTTTACTTATCAGCGTAAGGGTCGAAGCATTTTTAATTGGTCCTATAATTCAACATTAGCAAAAAAACTGCTGGGCTATTCGTGGCCATTGATTATCTCAGGCATAATGGTGGCATTGTATATGAAGATCGACCAGATCATGCTCCAAAACATGGTAGGGGTAAAAGAATCGGGTGCCTATGCTACTGTAGCATCGCTAAGTGAGGCATGGAATTTTGTTCCGTCGGTGATCGTCACTTCGCTATTTCCGGCTATACTAAATGCCCGACGGGATGACTTGGACAGATATAAAAAAAGGATACAACATTTATACGATCTGATGGTTTACCTCAGTGTGCCTGTTGCAATAGTAATTACATTTGCATCGCCGCTGATCTACAAATTATTTAAACCCGAATATGCTTATGCCGCTCCGGTGCTTTCAGTGCATATCTGGTCGGGAGTGTTTGTGTTTTTAGGTGCAGCAAGCGGGCAATATTTGATCGCTGAAAACTTAAACAAGCTGACATTTATACGCACCGGTTTTGGCGCGATAGTGAATATAGGTCTTAACTTGGTATTGATACCAAAAATGGGAATGATGGGTGCAGCAATAGCTACACTAGCTGCATATGCCAGTGCCACATTTTTTATGCTGGCGATACCGAAAGTTACCGGCCAGGGGTTGATGATGTTAAAGTCATTATTTTTAATTTCGTTGTTTCAAAAAATTAGTAAACATTGAGCAAAATTTCATCATTGCTGCAGCTTCTAACTCAGCCTAAACGACTAAAAGCGTTATTGTCATTTAATCATAAAGGATATCTGAAGGATATTGGTTGGTTCAAAGCATTTGATACCAGGTCGCCGGTGGACGAGTTTGGCGATCCTATTCCTTGGGTAACTTATTCCTTTATAGATTTTATAAGAGGAAGACTGAATAAGCAACACGCTATTTTTGAATTCGGTTCGGGCAATTCTACGTTCTTTTACGCGAAATATGCCGGCATTGTCGTTTCTGTAGAACATGATAAAGGGTGGTATGATAAAATAGTAAGCAAAAAGCCTGAAAACTCGGAGATGATCTTTAGCGAGTTAATACGTGGCGGCGACTATTCTAATATGCCGGTTAAACTTGCTGAAAAATTTGACATCATCATAGTGGATGGACGTGACAGAGTGAATTGTGCCACACGCGCGGTTGATGCTTTATCGCCAAATGGGGTTATCGTATTGGATGACTCTGAAAGAGAGAATTATAAACCTGCAATCGACTTTTTAGTGAAAAATGGTTTTAAACATATTCCATTTAGCGGGATATCGCCGGGTTTATTTTATCTTAAATCAACTTCGGTGTTTTATAAGGATGATAATTGTTTGGGGATCTGATTATGGCAGCAGAGATCATAAGCGATAACATTAAAGCAGCATACGACGAGTTCTATCAAAAGCACGATGAAGCCTGGCGCATGCTGGGCGCTAAATATAAGGCGCAGCATATTCTTGATGTTTGTAAAGGACATTCTTTCAAAAATGTATTGGAAGTTGGGGCTGGTGACGGAAGTATATTGAAAATATTAGCCGATCAGAATTTTGCGCCAGAATATCACGCGGTAGAAATATCGGAGAGCGGCGTTGAACACATCAAGATCCGGAATATTGCTAATCTCAAATCAGTACAGGTCTTTGATGGGTATCATTTGCCTTATGCCGACGATAGCTTTGATCTGATTATTTTATCACACGTATTGGAGCATGTAGAACACGAGCGATTATTGTTACGTGAATTAAAACGGGTGGCTAAATATTTTGTTATTGAAGTGCCTCGCGATTATAAAGCAGGTGTAGATAACCGGATAAAACATTTCCTGGCCTATGGGCATATTAATGTATATACCCCTACATCGCTACGTTATTTGCTGAAGACCGAAGGGTTTGAAATAGAAGCCGACCTGGCGTCGATGATTGAGCCTGAGGTGACTAAATTTAATACTTATATTAACCAAAAGAAGCCAAAGAACTTCGTTACCGATTTGAAGATCAATTCGGAATATATAGTAAAGAAGAGATTGGCAAACCTGTTTGGTAAAAAAGCAAGCGAAAAACTCGCAAATGCTTACACTGTGCTTTGCAAAAAAGCAGGTCACCAGGTAGAAATATTCTAATTCGTCACAATGCAGAACCTTGCGCCCATCGCCTTATTTGTTTATAACCGGCCTGAACATACGCGCCGCACCATTAGTTATTTGCAAAAAAATCTGCTGGCGGAAGAGTCGCGTTTATTCATTTTTTCCGATGGACCAGCAACTGATGCCGATAAGGCAAAAGTGGATGAAGTGCGTCAACTTGCTAAAGAGGTAACAGGCTTCAAATCGGTAAAAGTGATCGCCAGAAAAGAAAACCTCGGTTTAGCTAATTCCATTATCAGCGGGGTAACCAAACTGGTAAATGAATACGACAAAGTAATTGTTTTTGAGGATGACCTGCTGTCATCGCCTTATACATTGCAGTATTTTAACGAAGCACTTAAACGGTATGCTGACGAGGATAAGGTGATGCACATCGGCGCATATATGTACGATTTGAAAGAAAAAGATTTGCCTGAAACTTTTTTTTACCGCGCCGCAACCAGTTGGGGATGGGCAACCTGGGCACGCGCCTGGAAGCATTTTGAACCTGATATTGATACGCTGACAGAGCAATTCAGCAAACCCAGCATTCTGCGGTTTTCAATAGAAGGCACCATGAATTTCTGGAAGCAGATGCGCGAATTCAAGGCCGGCAAAAACAACTCATGGGCCATACGCTGGTATGCATCGATTTTTCTCAAGGATGGCTTAACACTAAATCCAACACAGTCGCTTATCAATAATATAGGGCATGACGGCAGTGGTACCCATTCCAATGCGGAAACTACTTATCAGGTTCAGATAGCTCGAACGCCCATCACAAAATTCCCGGAGGTAATAAAAGAGAACCCGGAAGTTTACCAGGTGATCAAACACTTCCTCAAAAATCGTAAAGGAAATTTACTGCAAAGGGGCTTGCGCTTTATTCAGAAATTGCAGAGCCGGTACCCGGTAAAAAAATAATTACCTGGTTCCTTTGACTACAATGTAAGGCGAGAGCGACTTGCTTTCGATCGGAACGATCTTAGTGGCTATTTTCCCGGCAAGCCATAGCACCTTAATAAATAACCTGGTCATTACGCTTTGCTGATCCCGGTTTTCGAGCCAGATGGAGAATTTGCCGTAATATCGGGCCTCTACTTTTTTGAGCCCTAACTTGCCGCAGTATTCAGCCAGCATTTCAGGATTCATACTATTGATGTTGTGCTTTTCGTAATTATCCATATCATACCTACGCTGCACCCAACCGTTGATGCCAGTAAAATTGGGCAGTGTAATGAATAGGGTGCCGCCCGGTTTCAGGAATAATAAATGATGGGCAATGACATCTTTTGTATCATGAAAATGCTCAATCAGACCGCAAGAAAGCACCAGGTCGTACTGTTTTTTTGGCTGATAATTAAACAAATCGCCTTCTATTACGTCAACATCATTTTCTGTAAGATTATTAGCGGTAAGTACTTTTTTTAAGGTTGGTCCATGAACATAAAAGTCAAATAAGGTAGTTTCTAAGCCAAAATATTTTTTCAGAAAAATGGCATAATACCCTGGGAAGCCACCCAACTCAATTGCTGATAAAGGTTTGTTTTCGTCCGCAATTTGTTTTAAAAGTTTGTGGAAGGTATGATTAGAGGGGACTGTAAAAGCCAAATCTTTTTTTGATTCCCAGTAATTGGCCCAAAATGCTTTGTCGGTGAGTTCGTTCTCCATTAGGATTGCAAAAAAAACACTTTTTCCCAAATAACGGTCAAAAGCTTTAACAGGTATTTAAATAATGTATTTTTGAAGCATGCTAAAAGTAGTGCATCTAAACACTTACGATGGTAACGGAGGCGCAGGACGGGCCTGTATGCGACTTAACCGTGCACTATTAAGCCAAAATATTGATTCTAAAATTATTGTACACTACAAATTCGGAAAAAATCCGGAGATAGGTGACTTTAATACGAATTTGATGCAAAAAGCCTGGACAGCGGCTACTATTCTGCTGGAAAGAGTATGGGCGAAGCGCTATCTGAAGGTCATAAAAACACCTTTTTCATTTACCTGGTTCGGGCGCTCAGTGATCCATCACCCGGATGTGAAAAATGCGGATATTATCCACCTGCATTGGGTAAATCATGGATTTTTAAACCCCAGGCACATAGCGGAAATAGCAAAGCTTAACAAACCAGTGGTATGGACCTTCCATGATAGCAATGCTTTTACCGGGGGCTGCCATGTACGTTACACCTGCGATCATTTTGAGCGCAAATGTGGCGATTGCCCTTTATTAAAAAATACCTCACCTGATGATTATTCCAATCGCATCTGGAAACAAAAAAATAGCGCTTATCAAAAGTTGGGTTTTAATATCATCGCCCCAAGCAGCTGGATGCAGGTCTCGGTTGTCCGGAGCAGTTTGCTGAAAGATAGATCGGTCAGCCAGATTCCAAATACACTGGAAACCGACAAATTTAAACCACAGGATAAAACAGCGGCCAAAAGAAAAGCAGGCTTGCCTGAAGATAAATTTATTTTGCTAAGCGGATTTATGCCTTCACGTAAGGATATGCACAAGGGAACAAGCTACCTGCTGGAAAGCCTGGAATTATTAAAGGCAAGATTGGGTGAAAAGGCCGATCAGGCGGAGCTGGTAGTATTTGGAAATAGGGACGATAAAAATTTACCTGATTTTCCGTTCAAAACAACATTTTTGGGTAAGATAAGCAATGATGAACATTTGGCGCTTTGCTACGCGGCAGCAGATGCATTTTTAATGCCATCCCTGGAAGATAATTTACCCTATACTGTAATGGAAAGCCTGTCCTGTGGTACGCCGGTGATCGCCTTCACGACGGGGGGCATTCCTGATATGGTAACACATGAAAAGAACGGTTACCTTGCGACTTACCGCTCGGCCGAAAGATTTGCCGATGGAATGGAATGGATGATCAATCATCCCGACAGGGGACAATTAAATAAAAATGCACGGCAAACAGTGATGGATAAATTTTCTGAGGCGATCATCGCGCAAAAGCATATTGATTTATATAAACAGCTGATAAAAGCATCCAATTAGCAATCTATGTTTCAACCGAAGTTAAGTGTCATCACCGTTGTGTTTAATAATGTCAGGGACATTGAGCGGACGATGCTTTCGGTTTTGAAACAGACATACACTAACATCGAATATATCGTTATTGATGGTCTTTCAAACGATGGTACATTAGATATTATCCGCAAATACCGAGACCGTATTAAGCTGGTCAGCGAAAAGGATAATGGAATTTACGATGCCATGAACAAAGGCCTAAACATGTCTACCGGCGATTATGTCCTGTTCATGAACTCGGGTGATGAAATCTACTCCGACGATACTGTAGAAAAGGTTTTCGCAACCACAGACGATGCTGATATCTACTATGGCGAAACGGAGATGATCGATGATAATGGCAGAAGTCTGGGCCAGCGTCGTCATAAAGTACCTGAGAAATTTACCTGGCGAAGCTTCAAATATGGAATGAGTGTGAGTCACCAGGCTATTTATATCAAACGGTCGCTGACAGAAAGATACAGTATGCGCTATCATCTGAGCGCTGACATCGACTGGATCATCCGCGCAGCAAAAAAAGCGAGAAAGATCGCCAAAGTAGACGGTTATGTGGCTAAATACCTGGTAGGTGGAATGTCTAAAAAGCGGCACCGACAAAGCCTGGTAGAACGTTTTGCCATCATGTCCCATTACTACGGACCGCTTCTAACTATATTCTATCATTTCGTGATTGCTTTTAACCTGGGCAAATATTGGTTAAAACATAAGAGGACAAACGATTAATTGTAGATTATGTCATTTCGAGCGATCGCTTCTCCGCGCCACTATTCCCGCCATATCCGCTTCTCGCAACGACAAAAAGGCTAATAAAAAAAGCGGTGGATTTTACACTCACCGCTTTTTTATGTAATAAACTACTTTTACGCAGCTTTTTTCTCGTCTTCCGACTTTCTCCTGACACCGGTATAAATCGCTCCGCCCAATGCCAGCACTAACAAAATAGAACCTGCCAGTGATATTTTCTCTCCCGTGTAGTATGATGCAGGGTGGAAGATAAATTCGATCTTATGATTCCCAACAGGGATTTGTGCGGCGCGCAATACGTAATCTGCACGGAAATAAGGTGATTCTTTCCCGTCGATATACATTTTCCAGCCTTTATCGTAATATATCTCTGAAAATACAGCAACCGAAGGTGTAGTGCTTCCGCTTTGGTACACCATATCGTCAGGTGAGTATTTAACCAACTTTATAGTCCCACTAGGGTCAAAGCCTATTGCTTTTTCATCAATAACGCTCTTGTAGCGTTGGTCAACAATAGCCTCATCTTTTGGGGCAAAGGCAGTGATGGTCTGCATTTCTTGGTCAGCATCCTTAGCATACTTAATGCTTTTCACAAACCAGGCATGGCCACATGCTGTTTCATTACGTTGCATGCTTAGGTTGTTGGTCTTCGGATCTGAGAATATAATGTATTTGGTATTCAGCATATCCAGCACATTATGGTTGACAGTTTTTGAAAACTGATTATCAATAAGTTCATCAAAACGTTTCATCCTTGCAGCCGAGTAACCCCAAATTGATTTATGGAAGAACGGGGTCATCATGTCCTGCTTCGCCATTTGCAGGCCCTGGGTCAAATCTACAACCCTAAAGTCCGGATCGGTATCGCGCTGAATAAATGTGTCCACCTCCCGAGGCTTAGGCGCTGTGGTCTCTTCCCTTTCTTCAAAGCTTTCATCACGCAAGTAACGTCTGTCTATCTGCCAGAGATCAACCAGGATAACGGCAAAAAAGAGTATCGACAGTACCGTGGTATTGATCTTTTGTTTGATAAACAGCCACAAAATACCGAAAGTGACTATTATAAATATAAGCGAACGGAGGGCATCGGCGCGTTCAAGGCTTTCCCTGTCCTTTGCCAACCCATTCATAATACCTGTAGCAACTGCACTGTTCCCTTTGAACATTTGGGTGAGCTGGTTAGTATAAAGCGATTGATTGCTTGGCTTGAAACTCAAAAGCAACTGCGGGTATATCCATAATAACAAGCATAATCCGCCTGTTATATATAGCGTATATAATAACTTCTTCACCAATAAAGATTTATTAGTGATAGCAGTCGTTTCCTTGATAGCGAGGATAGCCAGCATTGGAACGCAAAGACCCGTTACAGCCAAGATTGATTCGATAGATCTGAATTTGTTGTATAAAGGGAAATAGTTGAAGAAGAAATCGGATACGTACGGAAACGAGCTTCCTATGGACAGGAACATGGTTAATATCACAGAGGCCAGCAACCACCATTTAATGCGACTTCTTACAATAAATAAGCCGAAAATAAACAGGAAACAGACCACCGCACCAAAATAATGCGGTCCGCTGGTCAGGGGCTTATCACCCCAATAAGTATTAAACAATCCTGTGCCAGCAATTTGATTTATCGCATTATCATACTGATCCTGAGGAACGCCGAGAGCACCTAACCCGCTAACTAATTCCTTATAAAAATTTGAATTTGGCACATCCATTGATGAGAGGCCTGTATCGCCCCCGTAGGCATTAGGAACTAAAAAAGTTAAGTTTTCGCCAAAAGTTTGGCTATACTCGTAGGCATATTGTTTGGACAAGCCATTACTTGGCTCACTGGTATGCTGTGTTAGGTTTGATTGCCCGCGGGTACTGTCCTTGCCATATTCGTAGGTACTCCAGAGCAATGAAGCATTGATGGCTAAAGCAAGCAATGTAGCTCCACCGATATAGGCTAACGACTTAATAAAGAGAGCTGTAGTTTTATTTTTGATAGCATGATACAATTCAATACCTACCCATATCAGGATGATCAAAAGCAGGTAGTATGTCATTTGGATGTGGTTAGCCCGTATTTCCATTGCTAAGAAAAGTGTAGTCAATGACGCGCCAAGCCAGTATTTTCCCCTAAAAGCGAGTATCATACCCGCGAGTATCGGTGCAAAGAATGATATAGCGAATGCCTGATTACTATGCCCCGCTGCTAATAATATAATATTATAGGACGAAAAAGTGAACGCCACAGCACCCGCAGCCGCAAGCCATGGATTAAGATTTAGTACGCAAAATAGAAAATAGGTGCCAAATAATAACAAAAATATAGTGTACAATGGGTTAGGGAACGCTTTAACCAGTAGATTAACTACATGGCTAGTGATGTTATCTGGGTATGGAGCCCATATTTGGTAGGCAGGCATACCACCGAATATTTGGTTAGTCCATAAAATAGTGGTATCCCTTGCCCGGTAATCATTTATTTCTTTTTGGGTGGATTGAGCGCCCGTCACGTCCCGTTGGCCCAATGTCTTACCTTGGAACGCTGGTGAAAAATAAAAGAAGCAGATTGCTAAAAAAATCCCAATGACGGCAAAGTGGACGCCATTTTTCTTGAACCAGTTATTCATTTAAGTTTTTTGAATATGATAATACAATCCCCAAAAATAGAAATTTGACTGACAAAAGGAATTATTATTAATTTGGCAGGAAAGGTATGTCCTTAGAACATCAGAAATAATAACGGCAGGCCGGCTGCTCCGATAATATAAGCAGCGAGCGAGACTTTATCGTATTCTTCCCAGTTTTTGTAAAGGCTATAGGCATTGTACACAGCCAGTAAACCGAATATTACCCAAAAGAACCAATGAATATGGTGATTGGACGTACAAATCGCCAAACCAACCGCTACTATTATATAATTGGTTGTGATAATAGTAAATGATGCAGGTGTACCGAAATGCCTGCGTTTAAATACGGTGGGCGGCTGGTTAGGATCCCTCATTTTATTTCTTCAAAATCTACAAAGTCGCCTTCCGAATCAGGGACTTGTTGTTTGTTCTGCGGGATATAATCCACTTTGACTTTTCCTTCAGGCGGATTTTGCGGACGACGATATTGTTGTTGCTGCTGGCCTTGTTGTTGTGCCTTATTTACCAGGCTCTGAAACAGCATGGGCAACAAGATACGAACAAGACTGCGTATGATATATAAAACCAATATGGCTATTAGCAGGAAGCGTATGAAATACATGGAACTAGAATTTTGAAACTACAAATATAAGTTATTAACGAATAAAATGTTTTGGTATAATAAATCATCATACTTATGACATATTACTGATTTATCTGTAAATGTGTTTTTATTTTATGACGTTCCCGGAAAATAATTGTTACATCATCAAAAAGTCATCATATCGGTATCAAAACCGCTCTTCCATCATTTTCTCCAGCGCGAACATCTCATCGCGGAGTTTAGCCGCCAGTAGGAAGTCCATGTCTTTTGCTGCTGCAACCATTTCCTTTTTAGTATTTTCAATTGCTTTTTTCAGATCGGGTTTGGTCATGTATTGAACAATAGGGTCGGCGGCCAATGATACGCTGTCTGCCTCCACATAGGCTTTTTGTACCCCTCCTACAAAATCCATTACCGACGTTTGCTCTAAAATAGACTCCCTGGATTTACCTACTGTTTTAGGGGTAATGCCGTGTTCTGTATTATAGCTGATCTGTTTTTCACGGCGACGGTTGGTCTCATCCATGGTGATCTGCATCGAATCGGTAATCTTATCAGCATACATGATCACCCGCCCGCGGTCATTACGCGCAGCACGACCGATAGTTTGTATCAATGAACGCTCCGAACGCAGGAAGCCTTCTTTATCAGCATCCAGTATAGCTACCAAAGATACTTCCGGCAAGTCTAATCCCTCGCGCAGCAGGTTGATACCAATCAGTACGTCAAACTCTCCCAAACGCAGGCCCCTTAATATTTCTACCCGCTGTAAGGTTTTTACCTCGCTGTGGATATAACGGCATTTGATACCAAGACGGTCCATATATTTAGCTAATTCTTCGGCCATACGTTTGGTAAGGGTAGTTACCAAAACGCGGTCGCCCATTTTTACCGTTTTATCTACCTCTTCCAGCAAGTCGTCTACTTGATTGATTACCGGGCGCACATCGATCACCGGGTCAAGCAAGCCAGTAGGACGAATCACCTGTTCAACTACCACCCCACCTGATTTTTCAAGCTCAAAATCACCCGGAGTAGCACTTACATAAACAGTTTGCGGAGCCAGGCCTTCAAATTCCTGGAAGTTGAGCGGACGGTTATCCAAAGCCGCCGGCAAACGGAAACCATATTCAACCAATGATATTTTGCGGGAGCGGTCGCCGCCATACATGGCCCTGATCTGGGGTACGGTCACGTGGCTTTCGTCAATCACCATTAGATAATCATCCGGGAAATAATCCAGCAAACAGAATGGCCGTGCACCCGGCTTACGTCCATCAAAGAATCGTGAATAATTCTCAATACCTGAGCAATAGCCTAATTCACGAATCATTTCCAGGTCATAATTTACCCTTTCTTCCAGCCGTTTTGCCTCAAGGAAGCGCTTCTCATCAATAAACTGTTGTTTGCGTACTTCCAGCTCCTCCTGTATCGCCCAGATAGATTGGGTAAAACGTTCGCGGGGGGCCACATACAGATTGGCCGGGAAAAGAATCATGTGCGTCATCTTCTCCAGCGTTTTTCCGGTCGATGGATCAAAAGAACTTAGCTCTTCAATATCATCGCCAAAAAAGGATACGCGGTAAGCATAATCCAGATAGGCCGGGTAAATGTCCACCACGTCACCCTTTACTCTAAAAGTGCCGCGCTTAAAATCAGCGGTGGTGCGGGCATATAGTATTTCCACCAGACGGTGTAAAAATGCATTGCGGCTTATGCGGGTGCCTACAGCGAATTTGAAGACCGAATCTTTAAAGTCATCCGGGTTACCCATACCATATATGCAGGAAATAGACGATACTACAATCACGTCTCTGCGGCCCGACATTAAAGACGAAGTCGTGCGCAAACGAAGTTTTTCGATCTCCTCATTTATCTGCAGGTCTTTTTCTATATAGGTATTTGTCGTTGGTATAAATGCTTCCGGCTGATAATAATCGTAGTAAGACACAAAGTAGTTCACCGCATTTTCGGGGAAGAACTGCTTGAACTCGCCATAAAGCTGGGCCGCCAGAGTCTTATTGTGGCTCAGGATGAGGGTGGGCCTTTGTGTTTGTGCAATTACATTCGCAATCGTAAATGTCTTTCCCGATCCGGTGACACCAAGAAGGGTCTGAAAAGGGTCATTATTATTTACACCTTCTACCAATTGCCTGATGGCTTCGGGCTGATCTCCGGTGGGCTGGTATTGAGAGGTTAATTTAAAATCCATAGATGATCACAAAAATACGAATAATAGTGTGTATGGTTTGCGTGTAAAACATCGGCAGCCTCACAGCCAGCAAGTCGTTTAATAATCCCTTAAGCGTTTTCATAGTTTTGAATGTTTACTCAAAACTATCATGCGCGGATGACAGCCTTATGTCAACAGGATTTTGAAAAGATAATTAATTATCAAAACTTAAAATTTAAATGAATTAAAACATGAATTGCATTTATTTATTGTAGTAGTAGAAGTAGATAAAGATTAATAAATTTAAGCAAGCATTTGGCTATAATTGCCAGACCAACTAATCTCTGATCACCAATCTCTAATCTATGCTCTTTGTACTCAACAAAACCAACACGATAGGCAATCAATTTTTAGCCGAAATGCGGGACGCTGTTACCCAGCAGGATCGCCTGCGTTTTCGTAAAAACCAGGAGCGGATGGGCGAGATACTGGCCTATGAGATCAGTAAAAAGCTGAAATATGTTTCTGTTGAGGTGCAAACGCCCTTAGGCATAGCTTCGGTTGAGGTGCCTGAGAGCTACCCTGTGCTTGGTACTATTTTACGGGCAGGTCTGCCTTTTCACCAGGGCTTTATGAACTTTTTTGATAAATCGCCATCAGCATTTATAACAGCTTACAGAAAGGTGAAGAAAACAGGCGCTTTTGTAATCAATATCGATCATATCTCGGCCCCCGATCTGGAGGGCAAAATTGTGATAATCTGCGATACTATGCTCGCAACAGGACAAAGCATGGTGCTGGTATGCAAAGAACTTATTGCTCAATATAATATCAAAGAACTGCACATAGCTTCCGTGATTGCCAGCACCGAAGGGGTAGAGCATGTCCGGGCAAATCTGCCAAAGGCACATTTATGGTTAGGCGCTATTGACGAAGAAATGACTTCAAAAGCTTATATCGTTCCGGGGTTGGGGGATGCAGGAGATTTGTCGTTTGGGGAGAAAACCTGATTTCGAATTTCGGCTTTTAAATTTCGAAATGATGACCGTAGCTTTGTTGCGATGGCTAATAAATCCGAAATCTCAAGTTCGAAATCCGAAATAAAATACAAACATATCTTCTTTGACCTCGATCATACCATCTGGGATTTTGATAAGAATGCCGAAGAAACTCTACATGAGCTATATGGTATTTACGGGTTGAAGGAACTGGGCCTGCATTCCGCCGATCTGTTTATTGAAACTTATACCCGCAATAACCACCTGCTTTGGGCCGAGTATCATACCGGGAAGATCACCAAAGATCAATTACGTGAGGCTCGCTTCAAAAAAACATTTCTGGATTTGGGTATGCATCCTGAAGTGATACCGTTAGGTTTTGAGGATGACTATGTACGCGTATGTCCTACAAAAACCAACCTTTTCCCCGATGCGCATGAAACACTGCAATATCTGCAGTCGAAGTACAAGCTACATCTGATCTCGAATGGGTTTAGTGAGTCGCAGGGAATTAAGATCAGCAACACCAATTTAGGCGGATATTTTCAGCACGTGATCATATCAGAAATTGTAGGGGCAAATAAACCGGACAAGGCGATTTTTGAGCACGCCGTCAAACTTGCACAAACCACCAAAGAAGAAAGTCTGATGATAGGCGATAGTATAGAAGCCGATGTTTATGGTGCGTTGAACTTTGGTATGGATGCTATTTATTTTAATCCTGCTGGGTTGGACAAACCGGCCGATGTGCCTGTTCAGATCAATCATTTAAAAGAACTAACTTTATTGCTGTAAGGTTTAACATGAACATCGGAGAGACCCGTAAAAAAATCGAAGAAGTATTGGATATCTACCGCAGCCGGCTGGACACTATTCGCGATGATCTTTTTACAGAAACGCCTCCTGGTGGCGGCTGGTCTTATGCCGAGGTCTATTCGCACATTTTACAGGCGGATCTGGGAGCAATGATCGCCCTTGAGAAATGCATTAAAAATGGCAGGCCTAGTTCGACCGGAAGAAATATGTTAGGCTTGCTGGTATTCTTGTTTGGCAGCCTGCCGCCATGGAAGACAAAAGTTCCGGAAAAGCTTGAAGCCAGCATACCAGCCAGGAAGATCAGTAAAGAAGAGGCAAGAAATATGCTGATAAAATGCCGGCAGCGTATCAATGAATTAACACCATTTATCCGGGATTCATCTGAATATTGCAGGGTTAAGCATGGCCTTTTGGGGATGCTCAATGCGCGGCAATGGTTTAAATTTGTCCTGATGCACTCCAGGCATCATTTAAAGCAGCTTGAACGTGTTGAAAAAAAGTTGCACGGCCGATGAAACCTTTTTTATTTAACAGAGTCTTAATATTCAGATAATTTGAATTGCTGACATTTGTTAAATAACACCAGTATGAATTTCGAGTATGCATATCTGATTGTTGTAGGGTTGCTTTTATTGGTAGGTATGTTCTATGTAAGCCCCTATGAATTAAGAGTTAATGAAGATGATGACGACGAATAATCGTCATAAAATCCAATCTATCATTCACCGGCGAAAACGACCGGACGGCAAATTATCCCCTCAATTTTAATGGCAAAACGCGAAGTAGATATAGTAGTTATTTCCGATGTGCATTTGGGCACTTATGGCTGCCACGCTAAAGAACTCCTCAGGTATTTAAAGAGCATAAAGCCCAAAATGCTGATTCTGAACGGCGATATCATCGATATCTGGCAGTTTAGCAAATCGTATTGGCCTGAGGCACACATGAAAGTGGTGCGCCGTATTTTAAAATTTGTGACCGACGGGGTGCCGGTATATTATCTTACAGGGAACCACGATGAGATGCTTCGCAAATTTGCCGATTTTAACCTGGGGTCATTGGCGCTAAAAAATAAAGTCGTTTTAACCATCGACGGTAAAAAGGCATGGATTTTTCACGGTGACGTATTCGACGTGACCATGCAACATTCTAAATGGCTGGCCAAACTGGGCGCAGTTGGATACGATTCATTAATCCTGCTTAATAGTTTCACCAACTGGATGCTGACTAAACTTGGCCGCGAGAAAATGAGTTTTTCGCAAAAAATAAAGGCTAAATTCAAGGACGCTGTTAAGTTCATTAATCAATTTGAACAAACTGCTGCTGATCTGGCAGTCGAAAAAGGCTACCAATATGTGATTTGCGGTCATATTCATCATTCCGAGATCCGGGAAATCAAATCTTCGGATAAACCGGGTTCAGTAACTTATCTTAATTCGGGCGATTGGGTGGAGAGTTTAACCGCGCTGGAGTACAATAACCGCGAGTGGACAATATTCAAATATAATCCTGCCGATTTCAAAAGTGACCACGACGATGAGGATAAAATTGACGCAGAAGATCTGGATGCCAAACTGGATGTACGTGTTTTATTGGAACGTTTTAAGCAGGAAGCTTACTGATCTTTGTTGAAATGGTTTTAAAGTTGGAGGGTTGGAATTTGAGTTCAACCTTTTTCTGTTTTAAGACACTCCTTTCTTTGTTAACTTGCTTGCAGTTTTATTGCAAGATTATTGAGCAAAATTGTAACAATAGCCCCTTGCAGGCTTCCAAATGAAAAATGAAAATACTCTACGCCATTCAAGGAACGGGCAACGGGCATATCAGTCGCGCACGTGAAATAGTTCCCTTATTACAGCAATATGGCGAACTTGATTTGCTGGTGAGTGGTACCGAAGCAGAGGTATCTCTGTCACAGCCGTTAAAATATCGTCTGCATGGTTTTAGTTTCGTATTTGGTACAAAAGGCGGAGTTGATAAATGGGCCACTTTTAAACTGATGGACCTGCGGCAATTGTGGCACGACGTACATCATCTTCCGTTAGCGCAATACGATCTCATCATCAATGATTTTGAACCGGTAAGCGCCTGGGCGTGCCGCATACAAAAATTAGAGTCTGTTTCTCTAAGTCATCAATGCTCGTTCGTTTCACCCAATACCCCGCGTCCGGCAAAATGGAATTATGCTGAATGGCTTTTTAAATACTATTCGCCAACAACCCATCACATCGGCTTTCATTTTGAAAGGTATGATGATTTTATCCATACTCCGGTAATAAGAAGTGATATCCGAAAACTGGAACCAACCGATCTGGGGCACTATACGGTTTATTTGCCTGCGTATGACGATAAGATATTGGTAAAATACCTGGGTCAGGTGAAGGATGTGCAATGGGAGATATTTTCCAAGCGCCAGAAAACCCAGTACCGGGAAGGGAACATTCTGATATCGCCGGTAAACAATGAGGCTTTCAATAAGAGCATGGCCAGTTGTGAAGGCTTACTGACAGGCGGTGGGTTTGAAGGACCAGCCGAGGCGATGTTTCTGAAGAAGAAGGTGATGATGATCCCGATGAGCGGGCAATATGAACAGCGATGCAATGCTTTAGCCGCTTCCAAATTAAGCGTTCCGGTTATCCATACAATAGATGATGACTTTGTTCCTCAACTCAATCAATGGATTCAAAATGGTAAAGCTATTGATGTTGATTTTCCCGACGAAACTGCTCAGATCATCGATAATATGATAAAGCAGTATGCGAAAGCTTGATCAGGCATCCATAAAATGCCAGGCTTCTGATTGTTTATTCTGATTCCGTGATTTTAATATTTGACCCGTTTTAGAAAGCAGACTGAAGTAGTGCCGCGTATTCTCTTTTAAAAGATTGAATTTTAATTTGGATAGGTACCCGATCGAAAATTTAAGGTAGAAGTAAGAGACCTTTCCCAGGCAGAATGCCATTGATCGATTGATATTGGTTAACGAAGCCATTTGTGACGCATAAAAAGATTTCAGTTGCTGCATTTCCGGCACCACCCTTTCCTGGCGGTCGTGGTAGCCAACGGAATCCATTACTATGCCAATTTTGAACCCATGGAAACGAACCCTGCTCAAATAGTCACTATCTTCTCCATAATGATAAAAAATGGAATCAAATAGCCCCACTTTTTTTAAGCATGCTGCCGATATCAGCCAAAATGCCCCCATCACAAAGGTCACGTCATAGATGGTTCTGCCCAAATCTTCAAATGAATTAGTAACGCACTGACCCAAAACAATTGTCCTGAATTTCTCATCTAATCCTGAGCCATTTCCGTTCTTTTGTTGCGGACTCAATACTCCGTATTCCGGATGACTCATTTGGAACTCAACCAGTTTTCTTAAGGCATCTTTTTCAAGATAACCATCCTGGTTTAGTAAAAACACGAAGTCAGCATCTTCCCTGAGTGCTTTTTTAATGCAAATGTTATTTGCACCTCCAAATCCCAGGTTTTCGCCTGTTTCTATAATATCAATTTGTGGGTATTTTTTTTTAACAAACGCTGCCGTTCCGTCTGTTGAACAATTATCAATTAGCATGACCTTTACGGGTATGTCTGACAGCAGAACATGATGTAAACATTTATCGATCCATTTCATGCCATTGTATGTAACAATGACCACGTATATATTGAGTGGGCCTGTCATAGGTAGGGGTACTGTTAAACCATCTATGCATTAGTTAAAAGTTAAATGCATAAAATATTGGTTAATTATTGCTTTGTTTTTTGAAATAACACGACAGAGGGAAGAGTGTTTTAATATTCTTTAAATAGGAAGCTTTTAAATATACCTGTCTGTCACATAGGTTAATTTGACTTAAATGACATCTTTTATAGGTCCGATAACAAACCTAAAGAGTTTTTCTGTTATAATTGCCTTGAAATCCCCCTTTGCATGATCAGGCTGTTCAGATCTTTTAGTCCGGTAAATATTGTCTGGCTGGCAGTTTTCCTGTTCATAATGCGTATTGGGTTTGCTTTTCAGCTTCCTGATAAGACGGGATTCCCGTTCAGTGAGCTTTTCTCGCGGTTATTATTACCGGTATCCTATCAAACCACCATACCTCCTGTAGTTAATTTATTTGCTGCCAGCTTAATGGTATTTATCCAGGGCATACTGATCAATCTATTAGCGAACGAACATAACCTGTTAGGGAAATCAACCTTTCTACCCGCATTTATGTATGTCACCTTGTCGAGCTTGCTGGTTCCGTTCCTTATGCTCAGCCCTCCTTTGGTGTGCAATTTCCTGCTGATATGGATGCTATATAAGCTGCTCAATCTTTACAAAGGAGACGAATCCAAATCTATCTGCTACGATCTCGGTATGATTGTAGCGGTAGGCACTATGATCTACCTCCCATTTATTTATACATTTCTGGTCATCTGGATTGGTTTGGCTATTTTCAGGCCATTCGATTGGCGCGAATGGATTGCCGGGATCATTGGCTTTATTACCATTTTCTTTTTTTTGGCAGTATTCTATTACCTGAATGATAAGTTAAGTGACTTTTTCGAGATATGGCGTCCACTTGGCAATAAATTCCAGGTTCATTTCAATATCAACTATTATAATTACCTGGTACTTATACCGGTTATCATTGTGTTGATATTGTCAGCCTTAAGGTTGCAGCAAAACTTTTATAAGAGTTATGTGCATATACGCAAATCTATTCAATTACTGTTCTTTGTGTTCCTGATAACTGCGTTCTCATTCTATATCCGCGCGGATTTTCACGTCGACCACTTCTTAATGTGCGCTGTGCCCGGATGCATATTTGTAGCCTATTATTTTTTGTATGCCAGTACCCGCTGGTTTTACGAAAGCTTGTATATTTTGCTGCTTGCCAGCATTATTTACTTCCAGTTTAACACTTTTTAACTTTTACATTCGTTCAAATTTCGCGGGTTATATTAGTTTTGTAGCATGAAGTTTGGAGTTGTTATATTTCCGGGTTCTAATTGTGATGAAGATATCATCTACGTATTAGAAAAAATTATGGGCCAGCAGGTTGTACGCCTGTGGCATAAAGACCACGATTTGCAGGGCTGCGATTTTATCGTGCTGCCGGGTGGTTTTTCATTTGGCGATTATTTGCGTTCAGGCGCAATAGCACGTTTTTCTCCAATTATGCAGGAAGTGATACAGTTTGCAGCTAAAGGTGGCTATGTGTGGGGTGTTTGCAACGGTTTCCAGATACTGACAGAGGCAGGTATGCTGCCCGGCGCATTGCTGCACAATAACAACAGGAAGTTTAATTGCAGCAATATTTATATGGTTGCGCAAACTAATAACTCGTTGCTCACAGCTAATATAGATCTGCAGCGTGCATTAAAAATACCTATTGCACACGGTGAAGGCAATTATTTTGCAGAGCCTGATGTGTTGAAGGCATTAAATGATAACGACCAGGTACTGTTCAGATACTGTGATGAGGCGGGTAATATTGTTCCGGAAGCTAACCCTAATGGTTCGTTAGAAAATATTGCAGGCGTATGTAATGCCGGCCGAAATGTGTTCGGTATTATGCCGCACCCTGAACGTGCAGCTGACAGCATTTTGGCCAACCAGGATGGACTTGCGATTTTTGAATCGATATTATCTTTGGTTAAAGCCTGATGGCCAACCTGGTTATTGATATTGGTAACACTCTGATAAAAATTGCAGTTTTCACACAGGATGAATTACTGTATACCACAAGTTATTCATCTCTGGATGCAGAAGCCATTTTGAATATAACTGATCGATACCAGGTAAATAAAGCCATCATCTCATCTGTAAGAAAAGAACCTGAAAGCTGGCACACGGCATTAGAAAACAGTGTCAGTGTACAATATTTTACTGTGGGAATGACAGCCGGTATACGTAACCAATACAAAACCCCTCATACACTTGGTCCGGATCGTTTGGCAGCTGTTATCGGTGCAAAAAAATTGTATCCTGGCAAAGGCAGCTTGGTAATCGATGCAGGTACAACTATCACTTACGATTGGGTGGACGCCAAAGGGAATTATTTTGGAGGTAGCATATCGCCGGGCCTGAATATGCGTTATAAAGCATTGAATTATTATACCGGTAAGCTGCCTCTGATTGTAACGGATGCTCAATTTGACAATTACTATGGAGATGATACGGTATCGGCTATAAAATCGGGAGTGCAGAACGGACTTAAATATGAACTATCCGGCTTTATTGAGAGCTACAGAAAAATAGAGCCGGAACTGAACGTGATACTAACCGGAGGCGACGGTTATTTTTTTGATACTCTATTGAAAAATAGCATCTTTGCCCCCTATATTAAAAATGAGCCTTACTTGGTTCTTGAAGGATTAAATGCAGCTATACAAAACAACAATGATTAAATTTACCAGGTTACTTTTTACATTTCTATTTGCTGTTATTGTATTGAATGCAAGTGCGCAATCAACCGCAACCACAAGTTCTCCTTACTCGCGCTATGGATTAGGCGATATAAACAACCAGTTATTGCCACAAAATATAGGCATGGGTGGCATAGCTACTGCCACCAACATTATTGGCGGATATAACAGTATTAACGTGATTAACCCTGCCTCATACGGAAGAATAAATTTAACTACAATTGACATTGGTGCCGCAGCCGATATAACTACCTTTAGTAAGGTTGGCAATGCAGACCAAAGAAATACTAATGCTCGGTTAAGCCATCTCTTGTTTGCAATGCCGGTTACTAAAAGTTCAGCTTTGAGTTTCGGCCTGATGCCTTACAGTCAGCTTGGATATAATTATAAAACTTCTAAAACCAACTTTGGAACTGGAGCATCTGTGGATACAAACGCCGTCAACTACATCTATTCGGGCGAGGGAAGTTTGTCAAAAGCCTATTTTGGATATGGTATTACGTTGTTTAAGCACTTAATGGTGGGTGCTAACTTTTCATACATTTTTGGTAGTTTAAAGCAATATCAATCAACAGAAGTGCCATCACTTTATGGGGTACTTGATTCACGGGCAGAACAAGACAATCATGTTAAGGGAGTAAATTTTGATTATGGCGCGCAATATACTTTTGACTTTTCCGAAACAAAACACCTTACCCTGGGCTATTCAGCCTCAGTGGGTAGCAAGCTTAAGGTAAATAATGCATACATAGTAAGTCAATATACCCGCGATGCCAGTGGAAATGAAAGCAACGCCTTGGATACACTGGTTAATGATCAAAACCCTAGCGGCAAAATACAACTGCCGCGTATCAACCGTTTTGGTATCGTATACCAGTATGAAGGGAAATTCCTGGTAGGAGCTGATTACTCTATGGGAAAATGGTCTGATCTTACTATAGCAGGTACAAGCGCCAATTTGCAGGACAGTAAGATGTTTAATGTAGGTGGTCAATGGACACCTAACGTTAACGCGCTGAACAACTACTTTGCATTGATTGATTATCGTTTGGGTTTCCTTTATGAACAAACTTATTTAGGGCAAGCTGCTTTGAATGTAAGCGGGGCCAACATAAAAAGATACGCTGTAACTTTCGGTTTGGGTATTCCACTGCCGCATGACCGCGCTACGACAGCATTTTATAAGGTAAACTTCTCAGCTGAAATAGGCCAGCGTGGACAATTGACTAATGGCCTGATTAAAGAAAATTATGTCAACCTGCACCTGGGCTTCACACTTAACGATAGATGGTTCCAGCGGTTTAAATTCGAATAAGCCTGGGCATGATGAGGGCAAAACAGATATTCAATTTATTTTTGCCGGTTATAATTGCTGGAGTGGCTCTTTTAACGGGTTGCGAGAACGATCTGAAGGATATTCAAAAAATATCCGCTGCTGAAGTAAATAAACCGATCGAAAAATATACCGATGTGGATGTGATCTATAGCGACTCAGCTAAAGTTAAGGCACATATGACTGCGCCCTTAATGATCAATTACAAAGTGAAGAACCCTTATACCGAAATGCCTAAAGGTGTAAAAGTTATTTTTTATGATAATAATTTGCAGGAATCAAGCACGATAAAGGCTGAGCAGGGCATATACCGGGAAAAGGAAAAGCTGATAGAGTTGCACAAAAATGTCGTTGGCACCAATGCAAAAGGCGACACCTTCAGCTCGGAAGAGCTGATATGGGATCAAACCACCAAACAAATACATTCAAATCAGGCCGTTCATGTAAAACTCGCTGATGGCAGTATAACAGATGGTACAAGCTTTATCAGCGACGAGAACTTTAATCACTGGACGATGGAACAGGGTAAGGGAATTATTCATGTTAATAGTCAGGACATTGGCCAATAAGCCTCACCCTGCCGTCCCCAAAGGAGAGGGATTTTCATACGGCATTGATTGTCAAAATGGAAACAAAAAAGTCTTCCCCGGTGGAGAGGATTAGGAGAGGCTAAAATTTCTGTTTATTTTTTTGCTAAAAGTTGTATCTTGCGCGCTCTTTTGAATAATTAGAAATATTATTATAGATAAGAATATATGGGTATAATGACTTATTTGCGCGAACGCATGGGCAGAATCGTTGCTTTTGGCATCGGCTTTGCACTTTTGGCGTTCGTAGGGGAGGAAGCGATCCGGCAGGGGAATTCTATTTTTGGCAGTGACCGTAACACGCTGGGTGAAGTTGCCGGTGAAAAAATAGCGTACGACGAGTACTCTAAGCGCCTTGAAGCGAGCGAGGCACAATTTAAGCAGCAGTCGGGCCAGGCGAATCTGAATGCTCAATTCACTGCTTACATACAGGAAAATGTATGGAATCAGGAAGTTAGCCAGGCTATTCTTAATAAAGAGATAGAAAAACTTGGCATCGTAGTAAGCAGTGACGAAGGAGCTGCGATGATCAATGGTAACAATCCTGACCCGCAGGTTGTACAGTATTTTGGTGATCCTGCTACCGGTAAAGTAGATCAGGCTAAGCTGAATAACTTTAAAGCGAACTTGAATGCTTCCAAACCAGATGCTGATATCCGTGTACAGTGGAAACAGTTTATTCAACAATTAACTGAGAATAAGCTCGCTCAGAAATATACTACCCTGGTGACTAATGGCCTTTATGTAAATGCCCTGGATGCTAAGGATGATTACGAAGCAAAAAACAAGTTGTCAAACTTTAAATATGCAACACTTGATTATGCTTCTATTCCTGACAATAAGGTAACCCTGACCGATGACGACTATAAGACTTATTACGATGAGCACTTGTCGGAATTTAATAATAAACAGGAGCTGAGGAGTTTTGATTATGTTAGTTTCAACGCTGCTCCTTCTAAAGAGGATTCAACTGCTATAAAAGATCAGGTTGAAAAATTGCTTCCATCATTTAAAAGCAGCACCAATGATTCGCTTTTTGTGCAGGTTAATGCGGAAACCAAAACGCCAATTGCTTACAAACGTAAAGGCCAGTTAGGTGACCCTAAACTGGATACTGTGATGTTTGGCGCGGCAAAAGGATTTGTATATGGACCTTATTTTTCGCAGGGAAGTTACAAACTTGCCAAGCTGGTTGACTCTCGTGTGAGCCCTGATTCAGTTAAAGCACGCCATATCCTGATCGACGCAAGCAGAATAGGCGAGAAGAAAGCGCTTGCACAAGCCGATTCATTAAAGAAATTGATCGAAGGCGGTAAGTCATTTGCTGATCTGGCTAAAATGTACTCCATTGATAAAAGCTCGGGCGAAAAGGGTGGCGATTTAGGTACTTTTGGACGTGGTGCAATGGTACCTGCGTTTGAAGATGCTGTTTTCAATAGCAAAAAAGGCGACCTGAAAATAGTAACCTCTCAATATGGTGTACACCTGGTACAAATCGAAGATCAAAAAGGCTCTTCACCGGTTGTAAAAGTTGCCGTAGTGGATAAACCGATAACAGCGAGCGCTAAAACACAGTCTGTTGCTTATAGCAAAGCACAAGCGTTTTTAGCTGCTCTGACAAAAGATAATTTTGATGCAGAGGCAAAAAAGGCAGGGCTGGTTAAAAAAACAGCCCCTGATGTGAATGCACTGGCATCAACCTTGCCGGGACTTGAAAACACCCGCGAAGTAGTAAGATGGGCATTTAAAGCTAAAACAGGCGATTTTGGAGATCAGGTGTATGTGATAGGCGATCAGTATGTGATTCCAATCCTGACAGCCATAAAACCAAAAGGAACATTGTCACTTGATCTGGTTAAAAAACAAATTGAACCAGCTGTGCGCAACCATGTAAAAGCTAAACAATTAATTGAAAAATTAAGCGGTGGCTCAAGCATAGACCAGGTTGCCCAGAAAGCAGGTACTAAAGTGGTTCCGGTTCAGAACGTAGTGTTCGCTAACCCGGTAATTCCTGGACTGTCATTGGAATATAAAGTAATTGGCACTGTATTTGGTTCGCAGCCAAACAAGTTGTCAAAACCGATCGAAGGTCAGCATGGCGTTTACGTAGTGGTATTGGATAACTTTATCAATCCTGCACCGCTTGCCAACGCGATCAGAGAAAGAGAACAGATAGCTCAATCATTATTACAGCGCTCACAAGGACAGGTATTTGAAGCGCTGAAAGATAAGGCGAATGTAAAAGATTACCGTGCCAAGTTCATGTAAGAGATTTTAAAGTAAATTTGTAACCGGGATGGCTTAGCTGTTCCGGTTTTTTTATTTGTAAGACGATGGACATACAGGAAAACATAGTAAATAAAGTAGCGCAAAGTGGTTTGGTAACCCTTGATCCTGCTTCTTTTTATCCGCAGGGCGACAGGGTGGTGTATGATATTAAGGATAACCTGTATATGGAGTTGATCCTTAAAGAAAAGGATTTCAGAGAGTTTGTGAAAAACCACGATTGGACCCAATATACTGGCAAAAACGTAGCTATTACCTGCACTGCAGATGCTATTGTGCCCGCATGGGCTTATATGCTGATCGCTAACCGTATGGCACCTTATGCCCGCGAGGTGGTGTTTGGCGATGCTGCAGTTTTGGAAACTGTGCTGTTTGAGAAATCCATGGCCGGGTTTGATGTTGAGCAATATCGTGACCAGCGTATCGTTATTAAGGGATGCGGGGATACAGATGTTCCTGTGTCAGCTTACGTTGAATTAACAAAAAAGCTGACTCCGGTTGCAAAAAGCATTATGTTTGGTGAACCGTGTTCAACCGTACCGATCTATAAACGAAAAGACTAAAATGAACTTCTTTTTTAAAAGCAGCGAATGAGGAAATACTTTGTGTTGATTCTGGCATGCTGCAGCCTTCAAAATCTTTTTGCCCAGGACCTAAATAAAACCAGCGAAGTCGCTTTTAAAGCAGGGGAGAAACTAAGCTATAAAATGAAATATGGCTTTTTTACAGCGGCTGAAGCGAATATTCGGGTGGAAGACAGTCCAACTCAGTTCGATAACAAACCTACTTTTCATATTATCGCCGAAGGTAAGACTGCGGGCACTTTTGATATCTTTTATAAGGTGCGCAACCGTTATGAAAGCTATATAGACAAAAGTACCTTATTGCCTTACTTTTATGCAGAGAACAGGCGCGAATCGAGCTATAAGCATACCGACAAGGTAACTTTTGATCAAGAAAGAAAGACTATCACAGCGGCCAAAGGTACTTTTCCATATAAAGGTAACCAGGTGTTTGATTTTGTTTCAGCTTATTACTTTGCACGTTGCCTTGACGTATCCAAGTTACATATAGGACAAAAACTTGACCTGGAATATTTCCTGGAAGATGGCATACATACCATGAATATTACCTATGCGGGCAAAGAAAGGATAAAGTGCTCGATGGGCACCTTTAACTGTTTGAAATTTAACCCGACTATTATTCCCGGACGAATTTTCAGAAAGGACAGCAAACTGTATCTTTGGATAACGGATGACAACAACCGGATACCGGTGAAAGCTCATGTGGAAGTGATCGTAGGCAGCCTGACGATGGAGCTTACTTCTGCCGCAGGGCTGAAGTATCCGCTAAACCCGGTGAGTAAGGAGACGGATTAGTGTTGGTGGTTAGAGACCAGTTAATCAGGGATCAGGTGTTTGGTAAGTCAACATTTAGGTTTTAGAATTTAGAATTTATGATAGAGGTCGGCAATGTTTTGGTGCATGAGGATGTAGTTAAGGAGAATTTTGTCTGCAATCTTAACAAATGCAAGGGCGCTTGTTGTTTGGAAGGAGATTCAGGCGCGCCTTTGAATCATGACGAACTGCATATCCTGGATGAGATCTATCCGAAGGTAAAACCTTTCATGACGGCCAAAGGCATCGCCACCGTTGAAGAGACCGGAACTTATGTAACCGATTTTGAAGGCGATTATACCACCCCATGTGTCGACACCAATAAAGAATGCGCTTATGTGACCTGGGAGAATGGTATTACCAAATGTGCCATAGAGAAGGCTTATGAGTCTGGCGCTATCAGCTGGAAAAAGCCACTTTCCTGTCATTTATACCCCATCCGCATTACCAAATACCCTGAATTTGAAGTACTGAACTACGATCGCTGGAGTATATGCAGTCCGGCATGTTCGTTTGGTAATGAATTAAAAGTCCATGTACATGAATTCCTGAAAGAACCGCTTATCCGCAAATATGGCGAGGAATGGTATAAGGAGCTCGAAGAAGCAGTAGAAGCGTATAATTCCCTTCAACCTTAATTCAAAAGTTTTATCAATTCCGTTATCCTTGCCAAATGATGATCATCATGTTCGGCCACGAATAAAAACAGGTCCATTGTACGCATAGGCGTTTTTAATCTGGGATGTAATGCTGACTTAAATATGGTTTCCTCGTCCAGGTTATCAATAAGGCTAATGGTTTGTTCTCTTATCGCCCTGAAATCACTCAATAATTTCTCAATCGGCCGTGCATTATGATTGGCTTCATCCGTTTTACGGTTTGCAAGGTCAGTCGGCCGCATTTCGATCTCTCCATTTTTTATATCTTCCATCCGCCCCTGCCATAATGGCTCAAGGTCAACTAGATGACCGACATTTTCCTTGATCGACCAGGTGTTGTCAATCTTGGTTCCCAATATTTCAGCAGGGATGGATTTGAATTTTTCTTCCAGCCGTGCTGGTGTTCCTTTAAGGCGTTCAATGATTGACGGGAAGATATTTTGCTCCTTGCTGAAATCGAAACTGCGCTCAAACCATTTTACTTTTTTCATACAGATACCCGTTTAAATAGGACACGCCAAGTTACCCCTTTAAATAATTCAGGATATACACATTTACAATTAAATTGGATAATATTGTAAGATAATCGATACCTGAGCAGATGAAGACAGCATTAATTACCGGCATTACCGGGCAGGACGGGGCTTATTTGGCCGAATTCCTTCTGAAAAAAGGTTATATGGTGCATGGTGTAAAAAGGAGGTCGTCGTTATTCAATACTGATCGCATCGATCACTTATATCACGACCCGCACGAACCCAATGTAAAGTTCAAACTACATTATGGAGACCTGACGGATTCTACCAACCTGATCCGTTTGGTGCAGGAAGTTCAGCCTGATGAGATATACAATCTTGCCGCCCAAAGCCATGTGAAAGTGAGCTTTGATACACCTGAATACACCGCAAATGCTGATGGCGTTGGTACCCTGCGGATACTGGAAGCAGTGCGGTTATTGGGTCTGACTGCAAAAACCCGCATTTACCAGGCATCTACATCCGAGTTATATGGTTTAGTGCAGGCTGTTCCGCAAAGCGAGACTACGCCTTTTTATCCACGTTCTCCTTATGCTGTGGCTAAGCTGTATGGCTATTGGATCATCGTCAACTATCGGGAAGCTTATAATATGTATGCATGCAATGGCATTTTATTTAATCATGAAAGCCCAATCCGCGGCGAAACTTTCGTGACCCGGAAAATTACCCGTGCAGCAGCCAAGATTGTGTTGGGTTTGCAAAATTGTTTATACATGGGTAATCTGTCAGCAAAGCGCGACTGGGGACATGCCAAAGATTATATAGAAGCGATGTGGCTGATGCTTCAACAAGATAAGGCCGAGGATTTTGTGATCGCAACGGGCGTTACCACCACGGTGCGCGACTTTATCCGCATGGCTTTTGCTGAACTCGGTGTCGAGATAGAATTCAGTGGAAAAGATGAACACGAAAAAGGCGTCGTGATAGATATTGATCAAGAGCGAGTGGAAGAGCTGGGCTTAAATCCAGATGCTTTAAAGTTCGGCCAAACGGTGGTGAAAATCGATCCAAAATATTTCAGACCGACGGAGGTTGATCTGTTGATAGGCGATGCTACCAAAGCAAAAGAAAAGCTGGGCTGGATACCTAGATACGATCTGAAAGCGTTGGTGGAAGATATGGTGCAATCAGACTTGCACCTGGTTAAGAAAGACGACTACCTGAAAAAGGGAGGCTTTAAAACCCTGAACTATTTTGAATAAACATGGTTATGCTTAAATAGCTATACACCCCTATGAAGAAACTTTGTACCTGTATCGTGCTGTTGTTATTTGTCTGCGCAGCTAAAGCGCAACTGATGTACCAGCCTTACTCTTATCAATTTTATCAAAAACTGAATAATTCGGTTTATTCACCAGCCAATAACCTGCATACTTCGCTTAAGCCTTATTTAATTGGTGACTCAAGTGCCATGAGGTCATTATACGATTCCTTGTTAATGCTCAAAGCAGATAATTCAGGTAAAAGCTGGTTGTATCGCAAACTGTTCCGTCAGCATTTAATAGAAGTTAACGACACGGAATATACTTTTTTTCTCGACTACCTGCCCGATCTGCAAATAGGACGTGAATTTAATGAGCCTAAAACGGTGTGGATGAATACCCGTGGATATCAATTAGGCGGTACTATTGGCTCGAAGTTCTTCTTTTACACAAGCGGTTATGAAAATCAGGGGAAGTTTGCCAATTACGAAACAGATTACATTAATTCTGTTGGGGTGATTCCCGGTCAGGCGTTCGACAAAAGCTATGGAAAGAACACTAAAGACTGGTCGCAGGTAACAGCATTAATAGGCTATGCGCCGACCAGGTCCATATCGATTGAACTGGGCGAGGACAAAACATTTATCGGTGATGGCTACCGCTCAGTTTTATTGTCTGATTATGCAGCTGCATACCCGCTACTTCGCTTCAAGGCCGACTTGGGTAAGCATGTGCAATACATGGCAATGTGGGCCTACATGCAAGATCAATATGCCACACAGTTTAACTCTTTCTCGAATAACCGCCGCAAATGGGGCGCATTCCATTATATCGACTGGAACATCACTAACCGGGCATCGATTGGTTTTTTTAATGCATTGATTGCCGAAGAGGCTAATGATGCAGGTCAGTACCATGGTTTTGACGCCAACTATATTAACCCGGCGTTTTTTGTGTCATCGCTTGGTTCTTCAAAACCAGCGCCCGACCACACGCTATTCGGTTTCAACGGTAAATATAAAGTGTTGAATAAAACGACCATTTACGGTCAGTTTTTGTACGACCAGGATTCGTCCGTGGGAGGTAACAGTAAATATGCCTGGCAGGTAGGCTTCCGAGGATCTGACCTGCTTAAGGTTAGCAAACTGAACTACCTGTTTGAATATAATTCTTCAAAACCGGGCACTTATGCAAGTCAATATCCTATCGTGAATTATACTCAGTTTAGCGAGTCTTTAGCAGACCCACTGGGCTCAGACTTTAAGGAAGCAGTTGGCATTATTAATTATTCCATAGGAAAATTTGATTTGCAGGGGCAGCTTAACTATGCTAAATATGCAGCCAGTACTGTGCAATTAACAGGTGGTACCGGCATAAATTCATCTCCGTATATTAACTCAACCGGGCAGACCATCACAAACACTCTCAAATACGCCGAAGGGACTGTGGCGTATGTTTTGAATCCGAAATATAATCTGCGACTGGAAATAGGTGGCTTGGTAAGGCAATCAACCAGCAGCGTGTCGGACTCCAAAACGGCGATGTTTATTTTCGGACTACGAAGCACTTTCAGAGACTTATATCATGATTTTTAATTTATTAACCCCGGCATCATGAAACCTATTTACCATATATATAAAATTGTCTTTGTTGCAGTGCTGAGCATGTTTGTTGTTGATTCGGCACTCGCTCAATCTCAATACCAGCCTTATTCATACGACTTTTATCAAAAGTTGAACTCAGACTTGTATTCAACAAAAAGCCGTGAACATACTTCTATCAAACCGCTGATTATTGATTCTGCATTGAGATCGCATTATGATTCCTTAATGACTTATGGCCTTGACGGTAAGCAACACGCCTGGCTATACAAGAAAATTTTCAACGAGCACCTGATCGATTACAAGAGTTCTAACTCAACATTTTACGGTGATCTGTTACCTGATGTAGGCGTGGGTAGGGATTTGTCGGGTAAGCTGAATACTTATACCCGTGCAGTAGGGTTGCAGTTGGGAGGAACTATCAGCGATAATTTCCAATATTATGTAGCTGGTTACCTGAATAATGCCATTGTACCTGATTATTTGTCAACTTATATTCGACAAGTAGGTATCGTTCCCGGACAGGCTTATGCAAAAACTTACAGCGATAATGGTTATTCCTGGTCGTATATCACAGCAGTAGTTTCCTATACACCCATAAAATACCTGAATATATCGGCAGGCAGGGATAAGACATTTATTGGCGATGGCTATAGGTCGATGCTTTTATCTGATTATGCTTCGCCCTATCCGTTTCTGAAGCTGACGGGCACCTTAGGCAATGTGCGTTATATGGTAATGTGGGCGGATATGAACGATCCGGCATTTACCTCGGCATATGGCGCAGACAGACATAAATTCGGGGTATTCCATTACCTGGACTGGAATGTGAATAACAGGCTTTCGGTTGGTTTATTCGAGAATGTGATGGGCTTTTTTACAGATGATAACGGCGCAAAACGGCCTTTTGATTTCAACTACATCAACCCGATCATCTTCCTGAAACCGGTCAATAATGCAAGTGATGATCCGGATAAATCCTTATTGGGATTGACAGCAAAATACAAACTAACAGATGGCATTACCGCATATGGTCAGTTTGCTTTAAATGAGTTTGTATCGAAAGACTTTTTCTCGAGCGATGGTGCTTCAGTCAATAAATACGGTTGGCAACTAGGCATAAGGGGCGCGAATCTGTTTGGCGTTAAGAACCTGAACTACCTGCTCGAAAGCAATAACGCCAAGCCTTATACTTATTCGGCCAGATCATCCATTGAAAACTATTCTGAAAACAGTGAGCCACTGGCGCATCTCTGGGGTGCAAATTTTAGAGAAATTGTCGGCTTACTGAACTATTCGTACAAACGTTTTGATTTCTCAGCCGAGTTTGATTATGGACATTATGGATTGGATACCGTCGGGATGAATTTTGGTAAAGATATCTTCCAGGTATATACATCACCCGCCAAATTTTTTGGGAATTACACAGGCCAGGGGTTAACCACCAATATGTATTATCTGCAAGGCAAAGTGACTTATTTACTAAATCCGAAATATAATCTGAGAATTGAGTTAGGCGGAATATTCAGGCAGGAACAAAATACTCAATTTAAGGATAGAGCAACTATGCTTACGATCGGTTTAAGAAGCTCGTTCAGGCAGATTTATAACGACCTGGCAAGCTACAGGACGCATTGATTAGATGTGCAAATGGGTGAATATGCAAATTAAGTAATCAAAATCATCTGCACATTTCTGCACCTGTACATTTTCACATCAGGAAGCTATCGTATGCTGGTTCCTTTTGATCCCCATTTTCTTCACCTGTTCCATGATGGCATTTGCATCATAGCCGCATTCAGCCCAAAGCTCAGGTTGTTCCCCGTGTTCTATGAATTCGTCAGGGATACCTAAGCGAACTATTTCAGCCGAATAGTTATTATCGGCCATGAACTCCAGTATGGCGCTTCCCATACCGCCTTCAATACAACCATCCTCAACTGTAATCACCTTGCTGAATTTTTGGAACACTTCGTGCAGCAAATTTTCGTCCAGCGGTTTTACAAAGCGGATATCATAATGTGCCGGATAAAATCCTTCACTATTTAATTCGGCAGAAGCTCTTATCACTTCATTACCTATAGCCCCAATTGACAAAATGGCTACATCTTCGCCATCTGTTACCTTGCGGCCCTTGCCTACCGGAATAGCTTTTAGAGGTCGTTGCCAATCGGGCATAACACCAGTACCGCGAGGGTAACGAATAACGAAAGGTCCCATATCATCCTGTTGTGCGGTATACATCAGGTTTCGCAGCTCCTCCTCATTCATCGGTGCTGAAACGATCATGTTCGGTATGCACCGCATATAAGCCAAATCGTAAGCGCCGTGATGAGTCGGCCCGTCTGCGCCAGCAATACCGGCCCGATCGAGGCAAAATACGACATTCAATTTTTGGATAGCTACATCATGTATCACCTGGTCATATGCCCTTTGCATAAAACTGGAGTAAATATTGCAGAAAGGAATCAATCCCTGAGTAGCTAAACCAGCTGAGAAAGTAACCGCATGCTGCTCGGCGATACCGACGTCAAATGCACGGTCGGGCATGGCCTTCATCATCAGGTTTAATGAGCAACCTGATGGCATAGCGGGAGTGATCCCCATTATCTTGGGGTTCTGCTCTGCAAGCTCGATGATCGTATGACCGAATACGTCCTGGTATTTTGGCGGTTGTGGCTTGTCAGACTTCGATTTCTTAATCTCCCCGGTTATTTTATCGAATAAGCCAGGGGCGTGCCATTTGGTCTGGTCTTTTTCGGCCAAAGCATAGCCTTTGCCTTTTACCGTAACGCAATGCAGCAATTTGGGTCCTGGTATATCGCGCAGATCGCGAAGCACTTTTGCCAGGTGTTTAACATCATGCCCATCAATCGGTCCAAAATAGCGAAACTGCAATGCCTCAAAAAAGTTGCTTTTCTTCAATAGTGTCCCCTTAATGCTCTTTTCGATCTTTTTGGCGAACTTAAAAGCATCCGGTCCCATGGACGATATTTTCGTCAGAACAGTTGCTATATCGTCCCTGAAACGGTTATAGGGTTTCGATGTAGTAATGTCGGTCAGGTATTGTTTCAGCGCACCCACATTCGGGTCTATCGACATGTTGTTATCGTTCAGGATCACCAGGATATTCGAGTTCTCGATACCCGCGTGGTTCAATGCTTCAAATGCCATGCCGGCAGTCATCGCACCATCGCCAATCACCGCGACATGCTGGCGGTCGGTTTCACCTTTATATCTTGACGCAACCGCCATACCCAATGCTGCCGAAACGGAAGTAGAGGAGTGGCCCACGCCAAAAGTATCATATTCGCTTTCTGAACGTTTCGGGAAACCGCTGATGCCTTTATAAACACGGTTGGTATGAAAATTATCCCGTCGACCGGTTAGTATTTTGTGCCCGTAAGCCTGATGGCCCACATCCCATACCAATTGATCGTATGGGGTATTTAAAATGTAATGCAAAGCGACGGTCAGCTCCACCACACCCAAGCTTGCTCCAAAATGACCACCATTTACAGATACCACATCAATGATATACTGACGTAGTTCCTGGCAAACCTGTTCAAGTTGATCTTCAGTAAGTTGTTTTAAATCAGATGGATAGTTGATTTTTTGTAGTAAATCACCGGGCGTAACCTGCATTGACATCCTTATAGAAAATTAAACTTACAAAGTAAGGCATTTAATTTTAAAATTCATGAAAACATACTAATTCGACCCCTAAAATGTTAGCAAAGTAGAATAAGTTGATAATTATTGGACAATTACGTCTGTAACTTTTAACACCTTTGCAGCATAGATAGTTTACGCCAGGGCCTTTTTATGACTGATAACAGTTTCGAAATAAAGTTAGCGCAATTTGAAGGTCCGTTTGACCTGCTCCTCTTTTTCATTGAAAGAGATGAGCTGGATATTCATGATATTCCGATTGCGAAGATTACTGATGATTTCCTGAACTATATCCACCAGATGAACAGTCTGAACATGGAACTGGCCAGCGAATTTATTTATGTCGCTGCTACTCTGATGCGCATCAAGGCAAAAATGCTGCTTCCGCGTTACGCTGCTGAAGAAGATGGCGAACTCGACCCGAAAGCAGAGTTGGTGCGCAAGCTGATCGAATACAAAAGATTCAAGCTGATCTGTGAAGAGCTGCGCCCAATGGAGGAAGAACGCCTGAAACAGGAAAAACGCGGCAATATCACCTTCGACTTACAGCAGGTTGAGAAAACCGCTGTACCCGGAGAAGAATTATCAGAATTGACTTTATATAAATTGATGACGGTATACGACAGAGTGACAAAACGCTTTGCTAGCCGTACAGAAGAGGTAAAACATACCGTAGTTCAGTACCCATATACCATCGAGAAGCAGAAAAAAGCCATAAATGAGCTGTTAATGATCAACAGTAAGATGGACTTTAAAGCCCTTGCCGGCCACTCAGAAAATAAGGTGCACTTCGTATATAATTTCCTTGCAGTGCTGGAAATGCTGCAGCAGGAACTGATCAACATCCAGATCGGTTTAGGATACAATAATTTTTGGATATCTGTTAGGTAGATATGAGATTTGAGACGTGAGACAAAACACGCCAAATATACCCCACAAATCTCGTATAAAAGCTATGGCAAAATCTCCTATCTCAAATCTCGCCTCTCAAATCTAAATTTTACTAACTTAGCGCCGTTTTTAAGCAGAACATGAAAAGAGACAAATTGATATTTAAGCTGTTGGATGAAGAACAGCAACGCCAGGAAGAGGGAATAGAACTTATCGCATCAGAAAACTTTGTAAGCCGCCAGGTAATGGAAGCCGCAGGTTCTGTAGCTACTAACAAATATGCCGAAGGCTTACCCGGCAAACGCTATTACGGCGGTTGCCAGGTAGTTGATGAGATAGAAACCATCGCTATCGAAAGAGCTAAAAAGCTGTTCAATGCGGAATGGGCGAATGTTCAGCCACATTCAGGTGCACAGGCTAATGCTGCTGTTTTGCTGGCTTGCCTGCAGCCCGGCGATAAAATATTAGGTTTTGATCTTTCTCATGGAGGGCACTTAACACACGGTTCACCGGTAAACTTTTCAGGTAAATTATATCAGCCTCATTTTTATGGAGTGAAAAAGGAAACCGGTCGTATCGACTATGATCAACTTAAAAAAGTAGCGCTTGCAGAGAAACCAAAATTGATCATTTGCGGCGCATCTGCTTATTCACGCGATTGGGATTATGAGTTTATCCGCAAGGTGGCTGACGAAGTTGGCGCCTTAGTACTTGCTGATATTGCGCACCCTGCCGGCCTGATTGCAAGAGGTTTATTGACCGATCCGCTTCCGCATTGCCACATCGTGAGCACTACAACGCATAAAACCCTGCGGGGCCCGCGTGGTGGTATGATCATGATGGGTAAGGATTTCCCGAACCCTTGGGGCTTAAAAACACCAAAAGGCGAAATCAAAATGATGTCGGCTATATTGGATATGGCTGTGTTCCCAGGCACACAGGGTGGCCCGCTGGAGCATATCATCGCTGCCAAAGCTGTGGCTTTTGAAGAAGCGTTGAGCGAAGAGTACATGAAGTATGTTGTACAGGTAAAAAAGAATGCCGGCGCCATGGCCCGTGCATTAGTTTCTAAGGGTTACGAGATCATCTCCGGCGGCACTGACAACCACCTGATCCTGATCGACCTGCGAAATAAAAATATCACCGGTAAAGCGGCAGAAAATGCCCTTGTAGCTGCTGATATTACCGTAAATAAAAATATGGTTCCGTTCGATGATAAGTCGCCATTTGTTACCTCTGGCATCCGTGTAGGCACTGCTGCCATCACCACACGAGGCCTCAAAGAGAAGCAGATGGAACACATAGTTGAGCTTATCGACGCCGTAATTATTGACCCGGATAATGAACCTTCTTTGAAAAAAATACGTAAAAAGGTCCATCGGCTAATGGAAGATTTTCCATTATACCGTGATTAGGGATCTGATTACGAATGGCATTACAAGAAAAATTTATTTCTGATACTGAATATCAGCGGTTAAACGCACTTGAGTCTTACAACATTCTGGACACGTTGCCAGAGAAGGAGTATGATGCCATTACACGCCTTGCGTCCTATATCTGCAAGGTTCCTATATCCCTGATTACCTTTATCGATCTGGACAGACAATGGTTCAAATCTAAGGTCGGAATAGACGATGAAGAAACACTACGCTCGGATGCGTTTTGCAATCACACTATCCTGAGTAATGATATCCTTGAAATAAAGGATACCCTGAAGTCAGATGTTTTCAGGGACAACGCTTATGTAAAAAACGAACCGCATATCCGTTTCTATGCAGGAGCGCCATTGATTGATCCTAATGGTTACCGGCTCGGCTCGCTTTGTGTTGTCGATCAGGTCCCACGTGAGTTAACTGATGATCAGCGGGATGCTTTGCGCATACTGGCCTCGGAAGTGATGTCACAATTGATTTTGCGGAGGGAAAAACACCTGGCCGAAGAAAGCCTGATTAAACACGGGGAATTCTACAATCTATTCAATAACTCCGGTGAGGTACATTGTATCACTGATCGAGACTTCAATATCCAGTTAATTAACAATGCTGCTTATAAGACTCTGGGCTATCAACCAGAAGAACTGGTAGGAAAGCCTATATGGAATTTCTTTTTACAGGAAAGCAAGAGTGCTTCGCTCGAAGTATTGCGCAAAGGTATTAAGAGCCAAAAGCGGTTTTTTGAAATAGAAACTCTTGTTGTTACGAAGAACGGAAAGATCAGGTGCATGAGCTGGTCTGTATCCTACAGTCATGATAAATGGTATACCAGCGGCCGCGATATTACCGAACAAAAAGAGATTGCTTCACAACTGGAGCAGCTATCGCTGGTGGCAAGCAAGGTGGATAACGGGGTAGTGATCAGCAATGCCAAAGATGAGGTGGTTTGGATAAATGAGGGGTTTGAAAACCTGACTGGCTATTCGCTGGAAGATGTTGAATCGAAATTTTTAGGTGAAGTATTAAAAGGTAAGCCGAGCAAGAAGGTAACAAATGAACAGATGGATCTCCTGTTACTTCAAAGTCAGCCTTACGAAGTCGATTTTGCAATAAAGCATAAAAATGGCCGCCCGATGTGGATATCTGTCATGAAATCGGTATTGAAGGATGAGCAGGGCGGGGTTGTCAAACAGATCAGAATTATATCAGACATTACAGCAAAGAAGAAAGCTGAGCAGGATTTGGAACTGCTCTCATTTGCTGCGTCAAAATCGTCGACGGGTATGCTGATACGCGATGCAGAGGGTAATGTGATTTGGATGAACGAAGCGCTGGAAATTATTTTCGGTTACTCGCTGGAAGAAATGAAAGGCCGGAAGTTCGGAGACATCCTGGTTGGTCCGGAGACCGACCTCGAGATGTTTGAAAAAGCATCAAAATCCCTTAAGCAAAATAAGCCCTATACTGTCGAAATGAAGGTCTATCGAAAAGGCGGTATACCGACATGGGTATATATCAATAATAGCCCTTTCTTTAATGAAACGGGACAGATTGATCACCATGTAGGCGTGGTGGTTGATATAACCGAGCGTAAACTGGCCGAAGAACGCCTTACCATGTTATCATTGGTGGCAAGCAGCACTACCAGCGGGGTGGTCATCAACAACAAAAATGGTATGGTTGAGTGGGTGAGCAGCGCTTTTGAAAATATAACCGGATATGGATTAGAGGACGTGCAGAATAAACACCTGGGCGATGTATTGAAGGGTGAGCTGACAGATGTAGCGGTAATTGAACAGGCGCGTGAGCTTTCAAAGCTGAAGCAATCATTTGAGGTCGATCTGCAGGTTTATCGTAAGGATGGTAAACCGTTGTGGATATCGGTGATCAACTCTGTTATATTGAATGATAAGAATGAGGTCGAAAAATACATCGAGGTTATTATCGATATAACAGACAAAAAACAAGCCGAGTTTCAGTTGGTAGATGCGAAGGAAGAGGCACAGCAACTAAGCAAGGCAAAAGATATGTTTATATCGGTGCTGAGCCATGAGATACGCACACCACTGAATGCCGTAATTGGTATGTCACGCTTATTGCATGAGGAAAATCACCTGGAGGCCCAGGAAGAAAACCTGAGCATTTTGAAATTCTCAGCAGAGAACCTGATGAACCTGATCAACGATGTGCTTGACTTTACCAAGATCGAAACTGGCAATATTGAACTTGAGTCGGCGGAGGTTAACCTGCGTGAACTGATAGAGGGCATCACCAAATCAATGCAGTTTAGGACAAACGACAAAAATATTTATCTGAAAGGTAATGTGGATGAAGCCGTGCCCCCTACGGTAATAGGCGACAGGACAAGAATATGTCAGATACTATTGAATCTTGCAGGGAATTCTGTTAAATTTACCGAAGAAGGTGGCATCACCATCGACCTTAAGGTAATTGAACAGACCCAGAACAATGTAACAATAAGGTTTGCCGTTAATGATACCGGAATAGGTATCGCAGCCGACAAAATTGATACTATTTTCGAATCGTTTAAGCAAGCCGAAGCAGATACAACACGTAAATATGGCGGAACCGGTTTAGGTTTGGCAATTACCAAGAAGCTGGTTGAGCTACACGGAGCAAGAATCAATGTGGATAGTACGCCGGGCAAAGGGTCAAGCTTTTGGTTTACGGCAAAATTTAGTAAAGGACAAGTACAAGGTAGTGCATACATTAATAATAGTATAGTGGAAACAGAATTACAATTAAACGTTCTGGTTGTTGACGACAACCAGATCAACAGGTTACTCATCAACAAAGTGATCACTAAATGGGGCGCGACGGTTGATTTTGCAGAGAATGGCCTGGAAGCGGTTGCTAAAATTGAAGGCAAGGCTGACTATGACGTGGTGCTGATGGATATTCATATGCCTGTAATGGGTGGTTTGGAAGCTACGGAGATCATCAGATCGAAGAGCGAGGCCTACTTTCAGCAATTGCCGATCATAGCGCTTACCGCCTCTATGCTGACCAGCGAAGTGAATGAGATCACCCGCGCAGGGATGAATGATTACATCCTGAAACCATTTGATCCTAAAGGTTTATACGATAAACTGGCAAGGTATCAGAACGTTAGTTGATCAGAGATTAGTTAATCAGTTAACCGATGATTAGTTGGTTGCAGGACAATCAACGTAATGTTCTAATCACAAAAATCAATGGCACTACTCGGCACAAGCTATCGTAGCAGTACTCAGCTTGGTGCCTTCTGCTTTCAATAATGCGGTGCCGCAGGCCTCCAGTGTAGAGCCTGTGGTCACTACGTCGTCTACCAGTAAAATATGCTTATTGCTTAAAGCCTCAGGATTGGCGAGAGTGAATACCGCCTGCATAATTTCAAACCTTGAAAAGCGCGACTTATGTGTTTGCGTTTCCGTTGCTCTGAGTCGTATCAAATTGTGGTCGTCGACAGGAATTTCCATTTTTTCGGCCAATCCCTCCGCAAAGCACATGCTTTGATTATAACCTCTCTTGCTAAGCCTGTTTTAATGCAACGGGACAGGTATGATCACATCTACAGTTTTAAAAACCAAACTTTTTAATAATTGCTCTGCTGCAATATTACCCAGCGGGTTACCAATCTTTCGTATGCCTTTATATTTAAAATGATGCATCAGGTGCTGAATTCTGCCACCCTTGGCAAAGTAGCATATGGCGTAGGCGTCCTCCAGGTTGACCTTTCCCCAAAATTGCTGTGCCACCATGTTATCCGGCTTTAAGTGAAAATCGGTAAACGGCAGATTGTAGCGGCAATCAAGGCATAACAACTCTTCGCCGGCAACAAGGCTTTCGCCGCAGGCCTGGCAAAGTTCAGGGAATAATAGGGAAACAAAATCGGCCCAATAGCCGGTCTGCAATTTCATGCCATCAATTTAGCAGAAATCTGGCGATCAGGAAACTTTTGCTTTTTCTTTTATAGCCAGCTGTCCGCAGGCTGCGTCAATATCCTTACCGCGGCTACGGCGGACATTGGTTATTATACCCTGTCCACGCAGATAAGCGGCGAACGCTTCGATCTTATCTTCTCCTGCATTAAGATAGTCGGCAAATGCGATGGGGTTATATTCAATAATATTTACCTTACATGGTACATGCTTACAGAATTTAGCTAATTCAGCAGCGTCTTGTAATTCATCATTAAAATTGTTAAATACAATATATTCGTAGGTAACGGGGTTTTTTGTCTTGGCGAAATAATATTTCAATGCGTCTGCCAAGGCCTTTAGCGAGTTTTGCTCATTTATCGGCATGATGGTGTTGCGCTTTTCATCATTGGCAGCATGTAATGATAATGCCAGGTTAAACTTCACTTGGTCATCACCTAGCTTTTTGATCATTTTTGCAATGCCCGCCGTAGATACTGTAATCCGTTTGGGCGACATATGCAGCCCATCTTCAGCAGTAATGCGCTCAACAGATTTCATTACATTGGCATAATTGAGCAGAGGCTCGCCCATACCCATGTATACGATATTGGTTAGCGGAAGACCATAATTTTCTTTAGCTTGCTTATCAATCAATACAACCTGATCATATATTTCGTCTGGGTTAAGATTTCGTTTCCGCTCCATATACCCTGTTGCGCAAAATTTACAGGTTAAACTACAGCCTACTTGTGATGATACACAGGCAGTCATTCGTTCCGGTGCAGGAATAAGTACTCCTTCAATTAAATGATTATCATATAAAATAAAAGAATTTTTTATAGTTTTATCCGCGCTAAACTGTGAGTTGTTAATTTTTACTTTATTGATTATAAAATTTTCATCCAGTTTTTGCCTTAGTTCTTTTGAAATATTGCTCATTTCGTCAAACGAAATGCATGATTTTTTCCACAACCACTCATAAACTTGCTTTGCCCTGAAACTTTTTTCGCCCATTTGAGTAAAATGTTCGTATAAAGCCTCGAGGCTCAGGTTGCGGATATCAATTTTATTCCCACTACTTTTCACAGTGCAAAGGTACGGAAATAAAAAAAGTCTGCCTTTTGTATAAACATTCTTTTGTAATCTTTTAATCAGAACAGCAAGTAGTTAACTATTGTATCTGATAAGAGCAGAGAAGCGGGGCACGAATGTTTAGACGGAAAGCGTTTTGAGCAATAGGTTAATTTAATTTTTAATGAAAAGTTTTAGAGCCGATTACGTTTTCCCAGTTCATGCCGATCCGATTAAAAATGGAGTTGTCACTTTAGATGACCACGGCCGGATCATTTCAGTATCCGACATACCCCCGCCAAATCTAAAACTCAGCGAGATTGAGCATCTGAAAGGGGTTCTGTGTCCGGGTTTCATCAACACGCACTGTCACCTCGAGCTATCTCATCTTAAGGACAAATTATCGCCAGGCAAAGGGCTCATTAATTTCATTAAAGAAATACAATCTGTACGGCAAGCAGACACCGCTACTGTATTAAAAGCTGCTGAAAAGGCAGATAAGGAAATGTATGAAAACGGGATTGTGGCCGTGGGTGATATTTCAAACAGTAATATCAGCGTTGCAATAAAGGCAAAGAGTGACATATACTACCATACTTTTGTTGAGGCTTTTAGTTTTATGCCTGATAAAGCCCAGGAAACCTTTGATAAGGCTATTTCTCTTTTGGGGGAATTCAAAAATCAGTCATGCTCTATTACCCCGCATGCACCTTATTCGGTGTCAAAAGAATTATTCAGGCTGATAAAAAAATACAGTGATACCCATACGAATCTGATCAGCGTACATAACCAGGAAACAGAGGAAGAAAATAAATTTTACCGCTATCGTTTAGGCGGCTTTCTGGATTTGTATGATTACTTCGGTATGGATATCAGCTATTTTAAGTCGCAGGCACGTAACTCACTGCAGTCGATCCTGCCGCTGCTGACTAACAAACAGGATATTTTATTTGTGCATAATACCTACACGAACTTAAAAGACATTTACTTCATAAAACGTTTCGACCGCAAAGTGCATTTCTGTTTTTGTCCGGGTGCCAACCTGTATATCGAAAGCAGATTGCCAAAAATCGACCTTTTTGTCGATCAGGGATTCAACCTCACTTTAGGTACCGATAGCCTGGCCTCAAACAATAAACTTTGTATCCTGAACGAAATGCGCCTGATTCAGGAAAAATTTCCGGCTATAAATTTAGCAAAGCTCATTCAATGGGGTACTTTAAACGGAGCCCGTTATTTAGGTATTGAGGATGACAAAGGTACACTGGAAATAGGTAAGACCCCTGGTTTAAACCTCATCACAGGCTTGGATGGGCTTAAAATCACTGCCGAAAGTAAAGTGCAGAGATTGGTTTAATGGTTGATTTAGTTGAATGGTTAATTAGGTTAAATTGTTTATATTTTTGCAGCATAACTTAATTAACTCAGTTGAACTTAATCTAACTCAATCAACTCAATGATCCATTTCGATATAATAGTAAAGGGCAAAGTGCAGGGTGTATTCTACAGGGCATCCACAAAGGCGGTGGCCGACCAGCTGGGTATAAAAGGGTATATAAAAAATGAGGAGAATGGGGATGTTGCAATAGCTGCCGAAGGGGATAAAATGAGCATGGATATGTTTTTGGATTGGTGCAAGGAGGGCCCGGAAGATGCGATAGTAACTTCGGTGGAGAGCCATGAAGGGGAATTGAAAAACTATCGTAATTTTGAAGTTGTAAAAAAGAAGCTACTTTAAGCCTTGTAAAAAATTATCATTGTCAACAGCTAAAAAGTTTGCCGGGCAAACTGCTATATATGGTCTGAGTACCATTATTTCCCGGATGATATATTTTATTCTTACGCCAATTTATACACGAACGCTTCCCGTTGGCGGCAATGGTATATTCACGACTATGTACGGTAATGCTTCTATTGTAAATGCGATACTTGCATTTGGCATGGAGACTACCTATTTCAGATATCTGCAAAAGCGTGAGGAAAACAAGCAGCAGGTTTACAACAATGCGTTTGCTGCAGTAGTGGCAGTCTCTGTAGTGTTCCTCGTATTCTGTTTGCTTTTTTTAAATCAGATTATTAATTACATGCAGGCAGGTGTGGCAAGAGATCATGCTGACTATGCGTTTTATGTAAAAAGTTTTCTAGTCATTCTGGTAGTTGATGCTTTTTGCGTAATACCCTTTGCCAAGATACGCGCTGATGGTCGTCCAGTCAGGTATGCAGTAATAAAATGCACTAATATATTCTTTGTAATGGCATTTAACTTGTTTTTCCTCTTCGGCGTTCCTTATATGATTAAACATCATTTAATGGGGGCAGAATGGATGCTTAGTTGGTATCGACCACATTGGGTAGGGTACGTGTTTCTAGCTAACGCCACGGCCAGTATATTAACGGTCGTTTTATTATTGCCTGAAATATTAAAGCTGAAACTAAAATTTGATGGCTCTATGTTCAGGGAAATGTTTGCATATAGTTGGCCTGTACTTATCGCAAATATCTCATTCATTATTAATGAGTCATTAGATAAGGTGATGCTAAAACATATGCTGCCACAAACAATCAGTGATCAGCAGGTAGGCATTTATGGCACCTGTGCTAAAATAGCCATTTTTTTGAGCGTTTTTGTACAAGCTTTCCGTCTCGGAGCTGAGCCTTTCTTTTTTAGCCATGCGAAAAATAAAAATTCAGGAGATACCTATGCCCGTATTATGAATTATTTTGTGATCACGGTTGCGATAATATGTGTTGCCGTGATAGCTAATGTAAATATTGTGGCATTAATCATAGTGGGAAAACAAAGTTATAATGTCCATGGTCACATGGTTGATAATGTATATTGGTCTGGCCTGAGTGTAGTCCCTCCGTTATTATTTGGCTATTTAAGCTTGGGTATTTATATGAATCTTTCTGTTTGGTACAAACTCTCAGATCAAACTAAATATGGACTATATATTTCTGGAATTGGCGCTGTTTTGACAATAATTTTAAACTGGGTCTTCATTCCCAAATTCAGTTATATGGCATCAGCATGGATATCATTAATTGCCTACGCCACCATGATGATATTATCCTATATATGGGGGCAAAAAAATTATAATATCCCATATAATTTGAAAAAGAATCTGGCTTATATAATTATTTCGGTAATACTCGTTTATTTATCATTCCATGTATTTAAACGTAATATATTTGCAGGTAACGCACTACTTATTTTATTCGTTACAGGCACATACTTTGTGGAAAGGAAGGAACTAAAAGCCATATTTACCAAGCAATGAACATCAGGATAATCAACAGGTCGAAAAATACTTTACCTGCTTATGAAACTATACACTCAGCAGGCATGGACCTGCGTGCCGATCTTGAAAGCCCGGTATTGCTTAATCCAATGGAGCGCAAACTGATCCCAACGGGGCTATATATTGAATTGCCTGAAGGGTACGAGGCACAGATAAGGCCCCGAAGCGGTTTGGCTTATAAACATGGCATCAGTATTGTTAATTCTCCGGGAACCATTGATGCTGATTATCGTGGTGAAATAAAGGTATTGCTGATCAATCTGTCAAACGAACCCTTTGAAATAAATTCGAGCGACCGGATAGCGCAAATGATTGTATCAAAGCACGAAAAAGTTGAATGGCAGCAAGTAGAAATATTAAATGAAACAACACGCGGTGCCGGCGGTTACGGACATACGGGAGTAGGATAAGATGAGATACGGGCTGGGCATAGTTTTAGGTTTGATGGTGTTGCCGGGATTGGTCTTTGCACAAAAGAACAAACCGGCTAATGGGAATCGTGTGGTAATGGTTGTGGGCAGACCGATGACAGCCGATGACAGCCTGATGGTGCGCCAACTTTTCTTTTCAGCGCTGCGCGAAAAAACAGTTGAGAATTTTACACTTGCGACCGAAGAGTTTAACCAGATACTCTCGATGGATCCACAGAATGATGCTACTTTGTTTGAGTTGGCTAATCTGGCTAAATTAAAAAATAACTATTCCGACGCCCGCGATTTTCTGGAAAAGGCAGTAACTGTAAAACCCGATAACCAATGGTATTGGGTTGCGCTGGCTGATTGCTACGAAAAAAACAACGAGATAGATAAGCTGGAAAATGTTTTCAATGAACTGATCAGGATCGATCCAGATAAAGTAGATTATTACTATGACAAGGCCAACGTTTACTTTTTGCAAAAAAGATATGATGATGCCCTGGGAGTATATAAGCAGATCGAAGAAATATCCGGAATCACAGATGACCTTGTTGCTAAGCGTCAGGCTATTTATCTGAAACAAGGAAGGGTAGATCAGGCCGCTGCCGATATGGAAGCTATGATTGCTGCTAATCCTACCCAGGTAAGATACTATCTGTTTCTCGCTGAAGTTTACAATTCAAACGGTTTACAGGATAAAGCGCTAGCAACATTACAGTCGGCTGAAAAGATCGACCCCAATAATGGGCAGGTGCATCTGGCTCTCGCAGATATTTATCGCGATAAAAAAGATAATGAACATAGCTATAACGAACTTACTGCAGCTTTTACTGTTTCTGACCTGGATATCGATCAGAAATTGAAGATCGTATTAAACTATGTTCCGAAATTCCCAGATGCGAACGCTAAAGCCAGTGCGTTGGAGCTAAGCCGGTTGCTGACCGTCGCCCATCCGGATGATTCGAGGGCCTTTGCTTTGTACGCCGATATGCTTTTGCAAAACGGTAAGTATAAGGAAGCAAAAGAGAATTATAAAAAGTCGGTTCAGATGAATGGACAGGTATACGAGGTGCGCGAACAATTGATCAGACTGGAATTAGGCGATAATGATATCGATGGCGCCTTAAAAGATGGCCAGGATGCCCTATCGCTTTTCCCCAACCAGGCGTGGCTTAATTACTTAGTGGGAGTAGCCTATCAGCAGAAAAAAGATTTTAAAAAGGCTGTTGAATATGTGAAAAACGCGTCCGAACTGGAGACCCAGGATAAAGAGCTTTTATCGCAGGCATATTCGTCCCTCGGGGATTGCTACCATTCATTAAATGATCTTACTAAATCAGATCAGTCTTATGAGAAGGCATTAACCTATAATCCGGATAATTCCTACACCCTAAATAATTATGCGTATTACTTATCGATACGTGGTATTCAGCTAGATAAGGCGGCCGAAATGTCAAAGCATTCAAATGAGCTTCAGCCCGGTACCGCATCTTTTGAAGATACCTATGCCTGGATATTATTTAAGCAGAAAAAATACGCCGAAGCAAAAACCTGGATGGAAAAGGCCTTGGTACATAATAATAAAGATAACAGCCCGGTACAATATGAGCACTATGGCGATATCATGTTTCAATTAGGTGATATAAATACAGCCCTGCAAAACTGGAAAAAAGCAAAAGATAACGGCGGCGGTTCCCCCATTTTAGAGAGAAAAATAAATGAGAAGAAATACGTTGAATAAGCTGCTTATTGTTTGTATGTGTAGTTTGCTTGCAGTGTTTGGCTGCAAGCCGAAAAAACAAACAATAGCGGCCCCTAAACCTGTAGCAACTGTACCTGATAAGTCGCTGAGCAAACTGGACGCTATCCGGGCAAGTCAGTTGAGTTATAATACGTTCTCGGGTAAGGCAAAAACCAGGCTCGATATTAATGGCAGCAGTAATGATGTGACGCTGAACATCCGTATACAAAAAGGCAAAAAAATATGGGTTTCGGTTACCGCTATAGCAGGCATTGAAGTTGCCAGGGCATTGATTACCCCCGATAGCTTATGGGTGATTAATAAATTACAGGGCCTGTATCTGCAAAGGCCTTTCGCATACATCTATTCCTATACAAGTCGCCAGATAAATTTTGATTCTTTAGAGGCGCTTTTGGTTGGTAATGCCATTCCACAATTAATAAATGAGGACGCTAAACTGCAGGCAGATAGTGGTCGTACCGTAATGTTGGGTAATCTGCAGGAGTTAACCTACAAGCTGGTTTTGGGTATTGATCTGAAGTCTAATCATACTGAACTCATCGACCAGGATGCAGGTCAGTCGTTAACAATAGATAACAGTGCGTTTATAGCGGCGACGAATAGGGTGCTGCCTTCCCAGATCGATATGTCATCGGTGATGCCCAAGAAGAAGGTTAAAATGAATTTGCATTACATCAAAGCTGATTTTGATCAGCCGCTCGAATATCCTTTTAGTATTCCGTCGGGGTATTCTCCGGCTAAGTAAATTTTATATTTTTGAGTTAATGAAATTTTTAAAAATAGTACTCTTTCTGATCGGTGTATTTATTGCAGTTGGCGTGCATGCCCAAAGCAGTGATGAATTAAAAAGACGCCGTGATAAATATAACGAGGAGCTGGAAAAGCTTAACCACGAATATGAACAGACGGTGAACGATAAGCGGAGCACTTTAAAGCAGCTCAGCTTGTTAAAGGCGCAGATCAATCTTCGCGAGCAAAAGATCAGCAATATCAACTCGCAGGTAAGATTGCTGGATAATCAGATATCTGAGAGTACAAATACAGTGCATAGTTTGCAAAGTCAATTGGACCAGTTGCGGAAACAATATGCAGCGATGATCCTGTTTGCTTACCGGAATAAGAGTTCGTACAATAAGCTGATGTTTATTTTTGCATCTAAAGATTTCAATCAGTCCTATAAACGTCTAAAATACTTGCAGCAATTTGCATCGTATCGTGAGCGGCAAGCGAATTATATTATGGGGACGGAAAAAGACCTCCATATAAAAATAAACGAACTGGATAATACCAAAAAAGAAAAGAATACGCTGCTAAACGACCAGGTTAAAGAAAAGGAAACACTGGGCAAACAACGCAAAGACCAGACGCAGGTAGTGGTTGAACTTTCGCGCCAGCAGGGGCAGCTAAAGGATCAGCAGAGAGATCTGCAGCGTAAGATCGCGAAGACCAACCAGGAAATCAATGCAGCCATCAGACGAGAGATTGAGGAGCAACGCAGAAAAGCTGAAGCTGCTGCAAAAGCTGCCGCCGCTGCCGCTGCTGCTGCAGGGGTAAGTCCTACTAACAAAAATGTTACAAATGCGCCAAAAACGATTACATCAAAGTCGACCACCAGTGAGGTATTGAATGCTACGCCAGAAGCAGCCCGTTTATCAAATGACTTTTTGGGTAACAGAGGTAGCCTTCCATGGCCAGTAACCAATGGCGTTGTTGTGCAGGGATTCGGTAAATATATGAGCGAGGGCATTACCAGCGAAAGCAATGGAGTCGACATAAAAACCAACGCGGATGCTTCTGTAAGGGCTGTTTTTCAGGGAGATGTAAGAGCGGTACACAATACCATGGGTACCTATTTCGTTGTTATACAACACGGGGAATACTTTACCGCTTATTCAAATATGAAAACGGTGAGTGTATCTGTGGGCCAAAAAGTAAGTACTAAACAAAATATCGGGACAGTAGCACTTGAAAGTGTTACGGGTATTCCTAAGCTGAGTTTCCAGGTATGGAAGGGTGCAACACCGGTTAACCCGTCAGCCTGGTTAACGCCTCAATAATAATTGTTTAAAATTTGTCCCATATTATTCTCTATATTTGTAAATTAATTTTTGATGTATGTCTAGTTGTGTTTTATTGTTCTTGAATATTGGCGGTCCTGAAATGATTCTGATCATTTTTGTGGCGTTGTTGCTTTTTGGGGGCGAAAAGCTACCTCAAATTGCACGTGGTTTGGGAAAGGGGATAAGGGATTTCAAGGACGCTTCGGAAGGAGTAAAGCGTGAAATAACTAACCAGATCAATAATTACGAAGAGAAAAAACCAGAGCCGCCGGTTGAAGAACCTATGGCAGAATTGCCTGCAGCGACAACTGAAGAACACCTTGCTGTGACCGAAGCAGAGACTACCAATCACGAAAACGCGACCATCAACCCTACGCCAGAACCGCAGGGTGTACCTAATACCATACCATACAATGAGAATTATGGGAAAGTTTCAGAAAATCACGTAACTGAAGTGCATCACACGGAAACGGCGAGTACTGAAACCCATACCGAACCAATTAAAACAACACACGAATAAATAAAACAATAACATAAAAATTAAAAACATGGGCTCATTAGGCGCACCAGAAATCATTCTGATCATCATTGCAATATTGATACTGTTTGGAGGTAAAAAAATTCCTGAACTAATGAAAGGTTTAGGAAAGGGTATGAAGGAATTCAAAGACGCTCAGAACGGCGAAAGCAGCAACCCAACTAATACCACAACAGAAGAAAAAAAGAGCTAATCTTTCGGGGTTAATTCTATATAATAATTGCTGATACAAACTTATCTGCTGAAATTTCCATTTCAACGGATAAGTTTTTTATTTTAGGCCCATGACTAAGTTTTATTCCTCTTTGGATGAGATAAAGAGGGAAATTCAGACTGGCGGGATCACTGTAGAAGGATTAGTGAAAAACTATCTCGCCCAAATAAAATCAAATGCACATCTGAATGCATTTAATGAAGTTTTTGAATCAGAGGCGCTTGCCAATGCAAAAACTGTTGATGCACGTATTAAAGCAGGTACTGGCGGTCGTCTTGCCGGTATGGTGATCGGCATTAAGGATAATATTTGCTACAAAGGGCATAAAGTATCCGCCTCATCCAAAATATTAGACGGATTTACTTCAGTTTACTCATCTACCATAGTTGAGCGTCTATTAGCAGAAGATGCTGTGATCATCGGTCGCTGTAATTGCGATGAGTTTGCGATGGGCGCCTCAAATGAGAATTCTTACTATGGTCCGGTAAAGAACTATGCCAATAACAAAAGGGTTGCCGGTGGCTCATCAGGTGGTTCAGCTGTTGCTGTTCAGGCCAATATGTGCCATGCTGCAATCGGTACTGACACAGGGGGTTCGGTAAGGCAACCTGCTTCATTTTGTGGTCTGGTTGGATTGAAGCCAACTTACGGCAGTATTTCAAGACATGGTATTATTGCCTACGCATCATCATTTGATCAGGTTGGTCCTATCACGCGCTCTGTTGAAGACGCCGCGCTTTTACTGGAAATTATGGCCGGTGCTGATGAATACGACAGCACACTTTCACAATCACCGGTTCCAAAATATACCGGTGCATTGTCATCTGATAAATCGAAAAAGAAAATCGCTTATATACAAGAGGCTTTATCAAGCCCGGGAGTGGATTCAGAAGTGAAAAGTGCATTGGTTCAGTATATCGATAAGCTTCGTGCTGATGGCCATACCGTCAAACCAATCGCCTTTGAATATCTGGACTATATCGTACCGACTTATTATATACTGGCAATGGCCGAGGCATCATCCAACCTGTCCAGGTATGATGGTGTTCATTATGGTTATCGCAGCCCGCGGGCAACAGATTTGCAATCAACCTACAAACGTTCACGATCTGAAGGTTTTGGTAAAGAGGTAAAACGCCGTATTATGCTGGGTACTTTTGTGTTGAGTGCCGGTTATTATGATGCCTATTATGCTAAAGCACAGAAAGTTCGCAGGCTGATAAAGGAAAAAACAGATAGTTTGTTAGAAGAATTCGACTTCATATTAACCCCCACGGCGCCCGAGCCGGCTTTCCTGATTGGAAAAAAAGAAAAAGATCCCGTTGTAACGTATCTTTATGATATTTTTACCGTACAAGCATCATTAGCCGGTGTACCAGCAATTTCTTTGCCTGCCGGAACGAATAATGAGGGCTTGCCTTTAGGGTTACAACTTCTCACTAAGCGTTTTGCAGAGCAGGAACTACTAAATTTTTCCAAATATTTCTTAGGACTATAAGAAATTTAATATATTAGGAAAGATTTTCGTTGGGGCAACGGCATAAAATCAAACCTGGTTAAGAAATGAAGAGATTTTTTGTGAGCGTTTTCTTACTGTGTTCGTTGAATGCTGTGAACGCTGCCCCCAAACTTTTCCGTGATTCATCCCGTACACTTGTTCAGTCCAGAGATGGTGTTTTGGATACCATTATGGTGCCTGTTTTGAATGCTGCTCCCATTAGTGCGTATCAGGGTAGCATTTACAAACGCCGTTTGGATTCTATTCAAAAAGAAGTGCCGCTGGATTACAATGCCTATGTACAAAGCTACATCGATACTTATACTACAGGCAATCAGCGCGAGAGCCTCGGCCGTATTATCGGCTTGACCAAATATTACTTCCCGATCTACGAAAAGATCTTCCATGATGCAGGCATACCTGAAGAGATCAAATACCTTTCGATAGTTGAATCACAGTTGAATCCATATGCTGTGTCAAGGGTAGGCGCTACCGGTCCGTGGCAGTTTATGGGCACAACCGCAAGGATTTACGGTCTCAACATGGACACTTATGTAGATGAGCGCCGTGATCCGATACAATCAAGCTATGCGGCAGCTGCTTACCTAAAAGACGCCTATCAGCAATTTGGCGACTGGCTGACTGCCATCGCATCCTACAACTGTGGGAAAAGCAATGTACTGAGGGCGATAGAACAGGCAAATGGCGCCACCGATTTTTGGTCTATCCGCCAGTATTTACCCGTTGAAACAAGAGGCTACGTACCTGCTTATATCGCGGTTACTTATGTAATGAACTATTATAAAAAATACAATATAGTGCCACAGAGTTGTAATCTGACGATGATGAAAACCGATACTGTTTTGGTGAATAAATTTATCTCATTGAACAGTGTTGCCAGGGTATTAAACATTAGTCTTGCACAATTGACCCAACTGAATCCGTCATATAAGGTGATGATCATTAATGGCAGCCCTTCAGCGCCAAAAACGCTGGTGATTCCGCAGTCGGCTAAAGAAAAATATAGCACCTTATATAACTCAATCAATGCTGACCTTGGGTACATTCAATTAGATAAGGGCATACTGCAATATTCTGTTGATAAAGCAGCCGAAACGGAGTTGAACAGTTATTACAGATCGAAGAAACGTTCACGCAGAAACCCGAACAGGCAATATTTTTCATATAGCGTGAATCATAATACACAGCAGATCAGTAAAAGTTGATCGGCTATAAGAATATTTGAAAGCCCGGTTCTTCGTATAATTAGGACCGGGCTTTTATTTTATATCAGGTCAAAAAGAATTGTAATTTTGGGTCTTGAACTTATAACCATGGATAAACCTAACGTACGAAGACAGGATGCTCTCGACTATCATTCAAACGGGCGCCCTGGAAAGATACAGGTTGTACCGACTAAACCGACCAACTCTCAACGGGATCTGACATTAGCCTATTCTCCGGGTGTTGCCGATCCGTGTTTGCAGATAGCCGATAACATAGATGATGTATATAAATATACTGCTAAGGGTAACCTGGTGGGAGTGATTACGAATGGAACGGCCGTTTTAGGTTTGGGTAACATCGGCCCGGAGGCCAGCAAGCCGGTAATGGAAGGGAAAGGCCTGCTATTCAAGATATATGCCGATATCGACGTGTTCGATCTGGAAGTAAATGCCAAAACGGTTGATGAGTTTGTAGCCATTGTAAAGGCCCTCGAGCCAACATTTGGCGGGATCAATCTGGAAGATATATCAGCGCCAACCTGTTTTGAAATAGAACGTCGACTGAAAGCTGAAATGAAAATTCCGGTGATGCACGACGACCAGCATGGCACCGCGATTATATCCGGTGCAGCGTTGATCAATGCCTGCGAAATACAGGGTAAAAAGCTGGATAAGATAAAAATGGTAGTGAACGGTGCAGGGGCAGCCGCTGTTTCCTGTTCAAAAATATACCTTTCGCTAGGGGTAAAGAAAGAGAACCTCGTGATGTTCGACATTAATGGTTTGATCACTCCACAACGCACTGATCTGGACGAAATGCGCCTGCAGTTTGCCACCGACCGTAAGGACATTACTACATTGAAAGATGCCATGAAAAATGCGGATGTGTTTATCGGTCTTTCGGCAGGTAATGTGGTAACTGCCGATATGCTAAAGGGGATGGCAAAAAACCCGATCGTATTTGCGATGGCCAATCCGGTTCCTGAAATAGATTATGATACCGCTGTTCAGGCACGCAAGGATATCCTGATGGCTACCGGTCGTGTTGATTATCCAAATCAGGTGAATAATGTATTGGGGTTCCCCTACATATTCAGGGGCGCACTGGATGTTCGGGCCACTGCTATTAATGAAGAAATGAAACTGGCAGCGGTGAGGGCCATTGCAGATCTGGCTAAAAAACCTGTGCCGGAAGCGATCAACCTGGCCTATAATACCAATAGCCTCAAATTTGGGAAAGATTATATCATTCCAAAACCGATGGATCAGCGTTTGATCACTGTGGTTTCATCTGCGGTAGCCAAAGCGGCAATAGAATCAGGCGTAGCCCGCCTACCCATTACCGACTGGGATGCGTATCGTGAGCAGTTGCGATTGCGAATAGGCGCAGATGACCGTTTGCTTCGTAACATTGCCAATAAGGCTAAACAGAATCCAAAACGAGTAGTATTTGCGGAAGCGGATAATTACAAGATACTGAGGGCCGCCGAGATAGTTAAAGAGGAAAAAATTGCCACCCCAATATTGTTAGGTAATGCAGGACGAATAAGGAAGATCATCAAAGAAAATGCGCTTGAACTGGATGGTGTAGAGATTATCGATCCGCGTGAGGATTGCGCCAATTTTGAGGAATACGCCGAATATCTGTACCAGAAACGCCAACGGAGAGGTATTACATTGCATGAAGCCAGGAAAATGACCCACCAGCGTAACTATTATGGGGCCTGTATGGTTCAGTTTGGCCGGGCTGATGCATTGATATCCGGTTTGACCAAAGATTATGTATCAACCATTAAGCCTGCCTTGCAGATCATCGGTATTGAAGAAGGTGTGAATCGTGTAGCAGGAATGTACCTGATGATGACCAGCAAAGGCCCGGTATTTATAGGTGACCCAACTGTTAATGTCGACCCTACCGTGGAAGAGCTCATTGATATTACCGTGCTGATCGATCATTCGGTAAGGCAATTCAATATCAAACCACGTATTGCTGTGCTATCCTACTCGAACTTCGGTTCAAACGAAGGTCCAATACCGTTTAAGACCCGCGAGACCGTGCGCATACTGCATGAACGGTATCCGGATATGATCGTTGACGGCGACATGCAGGCCAACTTCGCTCTGAATTCAAGTCTGCTCGCAGATAATTTCCCATTCTCCGTGCTCAATGGCGCTCCGGCGAACACCCTGATTTTTCCTAACCTTGAATCAGGCAACATTGCCTACAAGCTATTACAGGAAGTAGGAGGAGCTGAGGCCGTAGGCCCGATTTTGCTCGGACTCAAAAAATCGGTGCACGTACTTCAGCTTGGTAGTTCCGTAAGGGAAATTGTGAACATGGTGACTATCGCCGTAGTAGATGCACAGGGAAAGGCAGAAAATGCCGCAAACGTAACTAATAACGCTAATTCACGTACACGTTAATAATCGCTCAGAAATAGAATGTACGCATATATTGATGGAAAATTGGCTTATAAAAGCCCTTCATATGTGGTAATTGAGGCGGGTGGTGTAGGCTACCATATCAACATATCATTAAGTACTTATTCAAAGCTGGGCGACAGCGAAAAATGTAAGCTGTTTACATGGTTGCATGTGAAGGAAGACGGGCATACGCTCTACGGTTTTGCTGATGAGGGCGAGCGTAGACTGTTCCTTCATTTGATATCTGTTTCAGGGATCGGCCCTAATACCGGGCGGATGATGTTATCATCCATTACTCCTGAAGAGATACAAACAGCCATTGTAAAAGGCGATGTCCCTTTGATACAGCGGATTAAGGGCATTGGCCCCAAATCGGCGCAGAGGCTTGTATTGGAATTGCAAGATAAACTACGCAAAGAAGGACCTGATACATTGATCGCGGTGCCATCGAACAAAACAGTAAAAGACGAAGCATTGTCGGCGCTGATTATGCTGGGATTTGCAAAAAATGCTGTTGAGAAGGTATTAGAGCAGGAATTGAATAAAAATAGCCACGATTTAACAGTGGAGCAATTAATTAAATCTGCGCTAAAAAGCTTATAATTACGAATATTTTTACCATTCCGATTGGGTCCGAAATTTACTCTTAAAGCTGTCACAATAGCCTTACTTATCACTGCGATTTGCGGTATCAGAAGCGCTTTTGCCCAACAGCAGCCAGTAAAGAAAAAGGACTCTTTACTCATTACAAGCCCTTTTACTGGTACAGAATCGAGAAATAATCAATTGCGTCAGGGCTTATTGGAAGTCGATCCACCAAATCTGGTGCGTACTTTTGAGTATAACCCGGCAACGAATCAATACATCCTGTATGAAAGAGTGGGTAATTATCTGTATCGCCCACCACGTTATCTTACCGTTGAGCAATACCTGCAACTGAGACAAAGAGAAGAAGAACGGAATTATTTTAAACAACTGTCAGATAATTACGCTTATCAATCGCAACAGCCTGGTTTTATTCCCAGTGTGAGTGTGCGCAGCCGCACTTTTGCGCAGATATTCGGCAGCGATGTAATTTCTATACGGCCGCAGGGTTCGGCAGAAATGATCATGGCCGGGCAGATCAACAGTAACCAGAACCCACTGTTCAGCACCCGTCAGCGTAATCAGTTCAATTTCAATTTTGATCAGCGCATCCAGATGAATGTGACCGGTTCGATCGGTGATAAACTGAAAATCACGACCAACTACAATACCGAAGCACAGTTTCAATTCGAAAACCAGATAAAACTGGATTATACCGGCACACCTGACGAGATCATACAAAAAGTGGAAGTTGGTACCGTTAGTTTCCCACTGCCTACCACACTCATAACAGGTACACAAGCCCTGTTCGGTATTAAAACCAAACTGAAATTTGGCAGGCTGAACGTAACCAGCATCTTCTCGCAACAGCGTTCACAATCAAAATCGCTGACCATTACCAACGGGGCACAGCAGGGCACTTTTTCACTTACACCTGCTGATTACGAAGCCAACAAGCACTACTTCCTATCGCAATATTTCAGGGATAATTATAACAAGGCACTAGCCAATATCCCGATCATTAGCTCGAATATCAATATTACGCGTATCGAGGTTTGGGTGACTAACCGCACCAACAGCACCACTGGTTCGCGTGATGTAGTCGGTTTTATGGACCTTGGCGAAAACAAGCCGTACAACACCGCGCTGGTACAGGGCGGGGCTGGGTACAGTGCGCTACCTGCGGGTTTTTCGGGCCCTGGATTTGCACAACAGTCCAACTCTCTGCTTAAGGGGCTGCCTGCAGCGGCAAGGTTATCTAGCTCGAATGCTATCGTAAGCTATTTCCAGGGTTCTGGTGGTACGAACAACTATGCAAAGCTGACTTATGCACGTAAGCTGACCGAAAAGGAATATACGCTGAGCCCACAGTTAGGTTATATCTCATTAAACAATGCCCTGAACAATGATGAAGTATTGGCTGTAGCCTATCAGTATACTGTAAATGGTGTTCAATACCAGGTGGGTGAGTTCTCGACAGATATCCCGGTTAACCCCAATACGCCACAGGTATTGTACGTAAAGTTGTTGAAGAACTCTTTGCTGAAAACCAACCTCCCTACCTGGAAGCTGATGATGAAAAACATCTATTCGTTAGGTGCATTTCAGATCAGTCCGAATAATTTCAGGTTGAATATTTCAAGGCTTGATGAAAAATCGGGCATCGCCAAACCAATAATGGATGAGGGGATCCATACCAAAAGTAAGCTCTGGATACAATTGCTGGGCTTAGATAACCTTGATCCGCAGAATGATAAAAAGCCGGATGGGGTGTTTGACTTTTTGCCCGGAGTCACCATCGACCCGACGAACGGACGACTGGTATTCCCTGTCCTGGAACCCTTCGGTTCCGATCTGGCAAAACAGTTTGACCCGGGCGAGCAGGATTTAATCAAACGTTATGTTTACCAACCGATATATGATTCGACCAAGACTATAGCCCAACAATTCTTTCCGCAGTTGAACCGGTATATCATGAAAGGTACCTATTCTTCGCAGGGCGGATCAGAGTATCAGTTGAATGCAACGAATATTCCACAGGGAGCAGTTGTGGTAAACGCTGGTACAATTAAACTGGTTGAAGGAACAGACTATACTGTTGATTATACCGCCGGAAGGTTAAGGATATTGAACCAGGCATTGCTCGCCTCAGGGCAGCCGATCACAGTGAATATCGAGAACAACGAATTATTCGGCGTTCAGCAGAAATCATTATTCGGTTCAAGGTTTGACTATAAGGTAAATGATAACCTGGCTTTAGGTGCTACGGTGATGCATCTGACCGAGCAACCGATCACCCAAAATGAAGTTATCGGCCAGGAATCGATTTCGAATACCATGTATGGGTTCGACGTTAATTATAATTCTAACTCCCGTTTCCTTACCCGTTTGGTTGATAAAATACCGCTCATTACTACCAAAGTACCTTCATCAGTAACTTTTAATGGCGAGTTTGCCCAGTTGCTGCCGGGCAACCCGTCGGCGTTGAATTTTGCCGGTTCAAAAAATGGCACTTCTTACCTGGATGACTTTGAAGCCAGTCAGTCAATTATTGATTTGAAGAGTGCTTCAACCTGGCAAATTTCGGGTACGCCGCAAATGTTTGCCGAATCAAGGAATTTTAATAATCTGAGTTATGGCTATAACCGTGCACGCTTAGCTTTTTATAATATAGACCCGATTTTTTATGCAGGTGGCACCATCCCGGTATCACGTACAGAATTATCAAAACCATATGTGAGACAAGTGCTGGAGACAGAGGTGTTCCCATTCAGGCAATCGGTTACCGGCGAGCCGCTGACTCTGCCAACTTTAGACCTGGCGTTTTATCCAACCGTGCGTGGTCCTTATAACTATGCTACCACAGGTATTAATAACGACGGAACGCTGGCAAACCCGAAAAGCCGTTGGGGCGGTATGTTCAGAGGAATATCCACGACAGACTTTGAATCGCTAAATGTGCAATACATCGAGTTTTGGGTGATGGATCCGTTTATCGGAAAACCTAACTCACAGGGCGGCGATTTGTATTTCAATCTCGGTAATATATCAGAAGATATATTGCTCGACGGTCGTAAAGGTTTGGAAAACGGGATTCCGGTAAATGGAGATCAGAGTCAGGTAGATAGCACAGCTTGGGGTAAAGTGGCAAAACTGCAGCCTGTTGTAAATGCTTTCGACAATAACCCGAACAATCGTGCTATACAGGACGTAGGCTTGGATGGTTTAACTGATGCCGAAGAAAGATCAAAGTTCGGAAATGTCGTTCAGCAGGTTCGTGCAGAGGTGAACCAACAAGCGGCCAGTAACTTCGCAGCCGACCCGTCATCAGATGACTATCAATACTACCAGGGCCCTCAACTCGATCAGGCTCAGGCAGGTATTCTTGATCGCTACAGCAAATACAACGGTACCGAAAGTAACTCAAAAACGGCACAGCAGTCACAGGCGCTGTTAGGTTTATCCACTTCGGCATCAACGTCATTGCCGGATGCAGAAGATGTAGACAGGGACAATAACATGAACCAGGATGATGAATATTTCCAGTACCATGTGTCTATTCGTCCGCAGGATATGGTTGTTGGACAGAATTTCATTAACGATAAGGTAACCTCGCAGGTTTTGCTGCCCAATGGCGAAAAGCAATCCGTAACCTGGTATCAGATACGTATTCCGATCTCTGCCTACCAAACAGCGGTTAACAATATCCAGGATTTCAAATCGATCCGCTTCATGCGTATGTTCATGACCAATTTTGCCGATACCGCTATTTTGCGTATGGCAACATTGCAGTTGGTAAGAGGTGAATGGAGGGCATTTAATACAGAAAATAACCCACAGAATGTGATTGCTGATCCGGCTATTGTCAATCCTGCTTTGGATAATTCCACGCTGGACGTAGAAACAGTAAGTATTGAGCAGAACGGTAACCGTACGCCGATTCCATATGTAGTTCCGCCAGGTATTCAACGTCAACGTAACTATAATAACCTGCAAACTAACACCAGGCTTAATGAACAATCACTTTCACTGAACTTCGCTAACGTGCGCGATGGTTATTCAAGAGCGGCGTTTAAACCTTTCAATAATGACCTTCGTAAGTACAAACGCCTGCAGATGTTCATTCATGCTGAAGGTTCACAGTTGAAGAATAATGATGCAAGTGCATTTATTCGTTTGGGTATCGATTATATTGATAACTACTACGAATACGAAATACCACTTTCAGTTACGCCTTCAGGCACTTCGGATCCCGGCGCAATATGGCCGGCCGAAAACGAGCTCGACTTGCAGCTTTCATTATTGACAAATGCCAAAGTTGCCCGTAATAATGCAAAACTGAACGGGCAGCCATGGCCTTTAAATGTGCCGTTTACATTATCGGACGGTCGCAATAAGATAACAATCAAAGGTCAGCCTGATTTGAGTCGCCTTGCAGCGGTCATGGTCGGTGTGAGGAACCCTTTGCGAACCAGTTCGACTTCAGCCACGGATGATGGGCTCTCTAAAACAGGTATTTTGTGGTTTGACGAATTGCGTTTAACAGATTTTGATAATAAAGGTGGTTGGGCAGCGACGGGTAGGTTAGATGCGAAGCTGGCTGATTTTGCTACGGTGACAGTATCCGGCAGTAAAACTACGGTGGGCTTTGGTGCGTTGGATTCGCGCCTGGCAGACCGGAGCATGAATGACACCCGTGTTTATGATGTATCCGGTAATATCGAATTAGGTAAATTCTTCCCGGATAAGAGCGGAGTGCATATTCCACTATATGTAGATGTTTCAAAGCAGGTAAGTATGCCGCAATACGATCCCGCGTCACCAGACGTCACCCTGAAACAGACACTGTCGAATGCAACCAGTAGTAAACAACGCGACTCGATACAGAATGCGGCTGAAGACTATACCATGCGCAAGAGTTTTAACCTGACCAATGTGCACAAGGCTAAAACCAGCACTACGGCGAAAAGTCATTTTTATGATATAGAGAATTTTAATGCGACCTATTCCTATACGGAATTGGATCATCATGATTTTACTACCGAGAGTGATTTTGAAAAAAACTATCATGCCTCTGTGTCCTATAACTTTAGTACAACGCCATCCTATATCAGTCCGCTTCAAAAGATCATTAAGAATAATACGCTGGCCCTGATAAGGGATATCAATTTCAACTTGATCCCGACCAGGGTAAATTATAGCATCAATTTTGACCGTTTTTACTCGGAAAATACCTTGCGGAACAACGACCCGTCTAATCTTATACCGATCCCAACAACCTATAATAAAACATTCAATATTACCACCATGTATGGCCTTGGCTGGAACCTGACCAAGTCGTTAACGCTGGATATTGATGCGATCAACCTGGCAACAGTTGACGAACCATCCGGCAGACTGAATGGTTTAAAAAGGGATACATTATGGGATAATATTTTGAGATTGGGCCGTACTACCAACTATAACCATACGCTGACATTCAACTACAATGTACCGATCAATAAAGTGCCGTTTATGGATTGGACGAGCGTGATAGCCCGTTATAGCACACACTTCACCTGGCAGGCGCAGCCGCTCTTTGCGATTAATGACCCTGCATTTAATGTAGGTAACAGCATACAGAACAAGCGCGAGATACAGATTAACCCCACTTTCAACTTTAACACACTTTACAACAAGATACGATACCTGAGAAATACAGCTAATCCGGGGAAAGATGATCAGCCGAGTGGTCTAAGAAAAGTTTTGGTTGGCTTGCTGACCAGCTTTAAGGATGCCAGCGTCGCCTATACCCGTGGTGACGGAACCTTCCTGCCGGGCTATTTGCCAGGTAGCGGTGTGGGCGGTGAGGATTTCAATTATAATGCACCCGGCATCGGCTTCCTGTTGGGCAGCCAGGCTGATATCAGGCAAAAGGCAGTAACCAAAGGTTGGATAACAACGGATACATTACAGAATCAGCTGTATGTAAGAAGCGTAAATGAAGATATTCACCTTAAAGCAAGCCTTGAGCCGTTTAAGTATTTAAAGATCGACCTGATCGCATTTAAAACGCAAGATCACAGCTATCAGACTAATTTTAAATATTTACCAACGACTGGAGCATTTCAGAACCTTTCACCTGTAACCACCGGTGATTATACTATTTCGTTTATGTCTATCGGAACAGCATTCTCGAAAATAAAGGGGGCTGATAACAACTCATCGGTTTATAATAAGTTTTTAAGCGATAGAGCGATCATTTCGCAACGCCTAGGCAGAAGCAATCCGAATTCGCTATCGCAGGTAGGCAATTACGCTGATGGTTACGGGCCTAATTCACAAAATGTGATCGTGCCGGCATTTCTTGCAGCTTACACCGGAAAGAGCCCGAACGGTATAGGTCTCAATGGTTTTCCAAATATCCCGATACCGAACTGGGATATCAGGTATAGCGGATTATCTCATATGCAGTTTTTCTCGGAGCTTTTCGAATCCGTCGATATAAAAGACGGCTACCGTTCAACTTATACTGTCGGCAACTATAGTACCCTGCTGCAATATGCAGAAACGGATGGCCATGTAAATTCACGCGATTTGAATAACGACTTCCTGCCTTTTTACCAGTTTAACTCGGTGACGATATTCGAGCAGTTTGTGCCATTATTTGGTATCGATGCCAGGTTTAAAAATAATCTGACCGCCAACCTGGAATACCGCAAGAGCCGTGCTCTGAGTATGAGTTTGACTAACAGCCAACTCTCACAGCAGAATGAAAATGACATTGTTTTCGGCTTTGGTTACAAGACCAAGAATTTCAGGTTCCCATTTGGCCTGTTTAGTAATACAAAACTAAATAACGACCTGACCTTTAAGGTTGACTTCTCGTTAAGGGACAATAAGACTTTAATATACCAGGCTGATGTTCCCGGAGCACAGGTATCGGCCGGTGCACAGAATATTACCTATCGCCCGGAAATTGACTATGTGATCAATCAAAGGTTCAATCTGAGCTTGTTCTACGATTCAAACCTGACAAGGCCGTACACCTCGCAAACCTTCAATACCGCATTTACCAACTTTGGTATCAACCTGAAATTATTACTGCAATAAAAAAACCGCCTTTTCTGGCGGTCTCGTGATTTAAAATATATGTTGATTTGAGAATGTTAGTCAGCTCTTGAAACTCTTCCTGAGCCAACAGTATGCGTATCGGTTATCGTCGCGTTGCCGGAATAAACAACATTCCCAGAACCTGTGATATGAGCAGAAACGGTTTTTTCAGCAGTTATGTATACATCTCCGGAACCGGTGATACCGGCACTCACAGCCTGTGCTTTCAATTCGCGGGCTTCGATTTGACCCGAGCCACTGATGCCAAGATCGGCATCGCCGCAGCTGCCTTTTAATTTGATGGAACCTGAACCGCTGATCTTGGCCCGCAAACCGTCAGATTTGATGGTTGCACTGATATTGCCTGAACCGCTCAAGACAGTTTTAAATTCATTTGAAGTGGAAATCGTACCTTCCACTTCCATACGACCTGAGCCACTATTGGTAAGAGCGTTTAATGATTTGGCAGAAACATAGATTTCAGCCTTGTGGATATTATTGTATCGGTTGCTCCACCTGTGATCTTTAAATTGAATTTTAAGGGTGTTGCCTTCCACAACGGTTTCAATTTCATCAATAAATTTGGTATCGGCTTCCACTTTTACGCTTTCTGAGCCAGCCATCTTGATATGAACATTAAATGGGCCACCCGAAGAAATGGCCGAAAAACCAGAAACTGAACGGTTTTGGGTAGACACATCCTGTGCCGAAGCTTTTATGGTTGCTGCAGCAATCAGAGCTGCTGATAATAGAGTGTATGCTAATTTTTTCATAACAGGTTACTTTTCTCAATAGACGCGGTATGACGGAGATACGTTGCATCGAAATAGAAAAGTAATCTAATGGAGTAAATCCTAATGCTGCTGAGCCTCTTCTTTTTGCTGCTTTTTTAGCTCTCGTCTTAATTTGCGTTCGGCCCGGCGTTGTTTTCTTTGTTCTTTCTTAACCAGGCGTTCCTGTTTTTTTATAGCCATGTCGGCTATCTTATTTTTAACGTCCTGCTGCATTTTTTCATCCAGACCGACACAAGGTTTAATGCCGGTGAGCAGTGTATGCCAGATATTTTTAAAGAAAGGATAATCCCGGGGGCGTTCATAATTCACATTAAAGGAACGGGGTGCCTCGCCCGGAGTATCAGGGTTATCATGTTTCAAAACCATCACATTGGCAAACAGGGAAGCAATGGTCATATGCTTCAGTTTATCATTTATCGTGTCAGCCTTCAGAACGGTTACTTTCAGATCATTATATAATAAAGCTACCCGGCCTTTTGATACACTATTATCCGCCTTTATGTCAAACTCAAAACTGGTTAGTCTTCCATTATTTACCTTAATTAACCCCAAAGGCATAATAGCCGGATTGAGCACCGTCAGATCCATTGGGCCGATGCTGCCTTTGTAGGTAAAGGGTAGATTTTCATCAGTAAGATTAAAGGTAAACTGCGCATCCAGCTTCCCACGATTCATGAAGTAGCTTGTCAGGTTTACTGAACAGATATTATTTCTGACAAGGGCCTGTTTATTGGTGGTTACATTTAAAATGCGGCCTGAGGAATTATTGAACGCAATCGTGCCCGTCTGATCGGACTTATGATTGTATTCCGTATAGGAGACATTGATGCGCTTTACATCTATAGTGTCGATATTCAGATCTGCCCTTATTTCCTTTAGCCCGAAGTTTGGATACGTTCGCTCCCTGTCAGTGATTTTAAGGATAAACTTGGGATTGCTGAACAAATTTAATGATCCGCTATTCAAAGTCATATGCGATGCGTTGATGACCCTGTATTTATGGTAGCCGAGGTAATCAAAATGATCTATCCTTAAGGTATCAAGATGTACATCGAATCGGTCTTTTTCGCTGTTTTTAAAAAACACATCGGGTTTTACCGGCTTCAGGTCAAGCCCCTGTATATCGAGCCGTGATGTTTTAGTAGAAAGGCGTAATGATTTGATCTTATACTGGTATAACCCATTTTTAGATCGACCTGAGTAGTTGTTCAGTTCGGCAACGATATCCCGGCAATATAATAATCTCGATTTGTCTGTTTGTGAAGCGGAATCTATAAGCATATCCGTTGCACTTAAATTCATTTCCTTTAGCTCGGAAATAGCAAGCTGATTTCCCGAATAGTCTTGATATTTCAACTGTACGTCACCTAAGATAATATCGCCGATATGGATGGATTTAAGTGAGCCGGATATCTTCTGATATAAAGTGCGGCGATCCTTTACCACTGTGTCTTTTAAATGATTTTGCTGGTAACTGACGTTCAATTCAGGTTGACTTAATACTATACGCCCTATTTCCAGTTTATGCTGAAAATAGAGCATGAACGGGTGCATATGAGAAATGATCAATCGCTTCACATGCAGCTCAACTAGGTTATTGGGTGCAAGATGGGCTTTAAGCCTTTGATTATATACTGCTGTGTCAGGTTTCAGAGTGATGTTATAAATGTCCAGCTCGCCTCTTAAAATATGGAATTTGGCATCTGAGAAATCAATAGTATAAAGACCCTCGCTACTGGTAGAGACTACACTCTTTACCCTTTTGGCCAAAATCGGCGACCAGTACTGATTCACAATAAAGGCCAGGATAAGAATAATCCCAACGAGTACCAGGAGAACGGTTAGTCCTATTTTATGCTTTTTGTGTTTAAGAAGGGTTATTGCCATCCTATTGCTCCTGGTTAGGTTGATGTTTATACGATGCTCCGCTTTGCCAAGTTAGCCAACTTCGGCCACTTCAACTGTATGCCTGGTTCTATTTTTTACAATATCACTACATAACAATTAGCTATTTGGTTTTGTTAAACGTGACAAACTGTCATTAAATTCTAAATTTTGTGTAATTTTGCGGTTCAATTTTATAGTATAGATGATGGATTTGATAATTCCCGATAAAATACACGACGAGAGCAGGCAGGGCGAGGCTTTGATACTGGAGCCGAAGGGAAAGAATAATGGGCGCAAGCTTTATATTGAAAGCTATGGCTGTGCTATGAATTTTTCGGATAGCGAGATCGTCGCTTCAATTTTGTCGGATCAGGGATTTGAAACCACCGGCGATTATAACAATGCTGACGTGATCTTCATTAATACCTGTTCTATCCGCGAGAATGCTGAGCAGCGCGTGCGTAACCGTCTGAAAGAATTTACAGTAGCCAAAGTGAAAAACCCGGGTCTGGTAGTTGGTGTTCTGGGCTGTATGGCGGAAAGATTGAAATCAAAGTTTCTGGAAGAAGAAAAATTGGTGGATGTTGTGGTTGGCCCCGATGCATACCGCGACCTTCCTGGATTGATAGATAAAGTAGATGATGGGCAAAAAGCGGTAAACGTATTACTATCCCGTGAGGAAACTTATGCGGACATTAACCCGGTACGTTTGAACAGTAATGGTATCAACGCCTTTGTGTCGATCATGCGTGGCTGCGATAATATGTGTTCGTTCTGCGTGGTGCCGTTTACCCGGGGTCGTGAGCGTAGTCGTGAACCACAGTCGATAGTAAAGGAATGTACTGATCTGTTTAACCAGGGATATCGCGAGGTTACCTTGCTGGGACAGAATGTAGATTCATATAAATGGAGCTCGGAGGTCGGAAGTCAGGAGTCAGAAGTCCGAAATCAGAAGTCAGAAGTTGTCAATTTTGCGAACTTACTTGAGATGGTTGCTTTGATTCATCCGGATCTACGGGTACGTTTCTCCACCTCTCATCCGAAAGATATTACCGATGAGGTACTTTATACTATTGCTAAATACGAGAATATTTGTAACTATATCCATCTTCCGGTACAATCGGGCAACAGTCGTATACTGGAACTGATGAACCGCACCTATGACCGCGAGTGGTATATAAACCGTGTGGATGCCATCCGCCGGATCATTCCTGGATGTGCTATCTCAACCGATGTTATCACTGGCTTCTGTACCGAGACGGATGAAGAACACCAGGATACTTTGAGCATGATGGATTATGTGCAATATGATTTTGCTTATATGTTCATGTATTCGGAGAGGCCGGGCACTTTGGCGGCAAAGCGTTATGCGGATGATATCCCGGGGGCTGTAAAAAGCAGCCGCCTGAAAGAGGTGGTGGCTAAACAGCAGCAATACTCTTATCAGCGTTTGCAGCAACAGCTGGGTAAAGTACAGAAAGTTTTGATCGAAGGTTTCTCAAAAAAATCAGATAAGGATTATTGCGGCCGGAGCGATCAGAATGCCATGGTCGTATTCCCCGTAGGCGAAAATTATAAACCAGGCCAATATGTGAATGTATTGGTTGAAAGAACAACTACGGCGACTCTTATTGGAAGAGTTATTAGCTAATTTGATGATCTGAAGATTTGAAAATGGCTCATCATCTTCAAATTTTCAAATTGCCAAATATTCAAATCGAATAAATGGAAGTACAAGAAATAAAACAGCGGTTTGGGATCATTGGTAGTTCGCCTCTGTTGAACAGGGCCATTACCATTGCCAACCAGGTTGCGCCAACAGATATATCAGTGCTGATTACCGGCGAAAGCGGAAGCGGTAAGGAGGTGTTTTCGCATATCATCCACCAGATGAGTCCGCGTAAGCATGGGCCTTTTATTGCCGTTAACTGCGGCGCTATTCCGGAAGGCACTATTGATTCAGAATTGTTCGGTCACGAAAAAGGTGCTTATACAGGTGCCGTTGGCGAACGAAAAGGATATTTTGAAACCGTAAACGGTGGTACCATCTTTTTGGACGAGATCGCCGAAATGCCATTAGGTACGCAGGCGCGTTTGCTCAGGGTATTGGAATCAGGCCAGTACATAAAAGTAGGTTCATCCAAAGTGGAGAAAACCAATGTGCGCGTGATTGCAGCTACAAATGTTGATGTATATGAGGCAGTTAAGAACGGCAAATTTCGCGAAGACTTGTATTATCGCCTAAATACGGTTCCTTTGCGCATACCTGCATTACGTGACAGAAAAGAAGATATTTACCTGCTCTTCAGAAAGTTCACAGCTGATTTTACCGACAAATACCGTACGCCGCCTATCCAACTGGATGATGAAGCGCAGCAATTGCTGATTAACTATTCATGGCCGGGTAACGTGCGTCAGTTGAAGAATATGGCTGAGCAACTGGCTGTATTGGAACGCGACAGATTGATCACAGCTCCAATTATTTTGAATTATATCCCTGCTGAATCAACCACCCGCAACTTACCAATGCGCCTAGAAAATCAGCCTAAAGAAGATTTTTCTGAACGCGACATATTATACAAAGTGCTGTTTGATATGAAGCGCGATATGAACGAGCTGAAAAAGCTGGTCGCAGATATTATTCAGCATGGTGGCGTAAGCCCGGATTATGCCGGCAAGCAGCAGAATTTGAGCCATCTTTACAGGGATATTGAATTGCCGGGAAGCACGCCTGAGACACAATTTACCATACAGCATCCCGTTATAAATACCGGTAACAATGGCGAATTTAATATTACTCATGAAGCTGAAGAGGTAGAGGAATCCTTATCGCTAATCGAAAAAGAATCGGACCTGATACGTAAAGCGCTAAAAAAACACAAAGGGAAACGTAAACTTGCCGCCAATGAACTGGGCATTTCTGAGCGGACCTTGTACCGTAAGATAAAAGAGTTAGATCTATAATTGATGATAAAAAGAATATTATTTATCCTGGTTGCTGTAAGTTCCTTGGTTTTATTTGCCCAATCGTGTACAATAAAACTAACTGGTGCCTCAACACAGGGATTAAAAACCATCAATGTGGGCTATTTTGAAAATAATGCCCAGCTAGTTGTTGGCAACCTTAGTCAAAACTTTACTGAAGCGCTGAAGAGCCGTATACGTACTACTACCAGCTTGTCAATTGTGCAGGGCGAAGCGGATGCCTCTATGACCGGAAATATTACAGGGTATACAATAGAACCCGTTTCTGTTCAGGCTACTAATAATAACGTAGCGCCTATAGCAGGTGCCAACAGATTGACGATTACCGTAAGTGTTACTTATACCAATAAGGCCGATAAAAAAAATAATTTTACACAATCCTTCCCCGCATTTGCTGATTTTACTGGTGATATTGCCGGAAAGGAGCAAGGTTTGATTGCGACAATCACCAAACAGCTGACGGAAGATATTTTTAACAGAGCCTTTGCTAATTGGTAAAGCAATTTGTAGTTTCAACCTCTCGTGGACCAATATTTAAATAACAGGCAAAATGAAGTTTTATGGAACTTGCTGGCAGACCCTGCCAACAATGGCCATGCCTATGTGGCAAACTTGCAAAGCCTGATAGCAGAGTTTCCGCAAAGTGGCCTGCTGCATGCTCTCCTTGCTCATGCAGAGGGTGGGCAAAACACCGGTAATGCTGCTGCATACGTAAACCCGATGGTCTTGTATAAACTGATCCGTTCTCCGGAAAGCTTGGCGGGGGTGACTCAAGATCAGATAGCTCAGCAAACCAACGAAACTGAATATACTAACCCGGTTGTTGAAACTGATCCGCCAGTATCAGAAGAAACTGCAGGCATTGCCAATGTTGAAGCAGAAGTAGAGTACGCTGAAATTAACGGATTTGAGACGGTGCAGGAAGCGTTTGATTTGTCTTCTACTGAAGAGACGCATCAGGAAAGTGAAGTTGTTGAAGTTCCTATTGAGGCCGTTGCTGAACTTGAACCTCTGATTGAAGAACCCGCCGACTTTACACATTACCATGATGCAGAAGCATCAGAAGAAATGGAGCACATGGTCGAAGCTCCTGTTATTGATCAGCACCGGCAAGAAGCCGAGTTAACTGAGCCACTTCACAAACCGGTTTACGAAGAAGAAACCTCCACAGAGGAAGAAATTGTTGAATATGGCCCACTGGCGGACGAGGTAGCTCAACCGTTAGAAGAAAAACATGCTGACGCCGGGATTGGTGAGCACGAACAATTAACGGAGTCTCCTGTTTTTGCTTTGGCGGAACTTCCGCATAATATCGAAGACGATGTATTCGACGAAATTGTCGGTATAGAGAATATTACATTTGCGCATATTCCCAGGCCGGTCGAAACTGTTATCCCGGATGCAGAACTGCCCATCATTGATGAAGAGCAAGTGCCATCAACTTTTGAAGAACATATAAAAGAACCCATAGTGGAGGAGGAATTAGCACAGTCAGATTTAGAAGAGCCTTTTAAAGAACCACTCGCGGCGAAAGAACGTGCTTTGAATATGGACGATGAGGCCGAAAAGCTGATCGTCGGCAACATAGCAGCCACTGATTATTTTGTTTTCGACAGGGCATTTAATGAGCGTAAGCCTGTTGAGCCAGTTGAAGCAACTCCTTCAACTCCGGTTGAAAATACAACAGTGGAGATGGCCACAACCGAAACGCATGATGTATCCAGATACGACGATGATTCGCTGCCGTACACTTTTTTATGGTGGCTGAATAAGACACGTAAGGAACATGCAGGCGTTTATCAGCCGTTTAAACTGGATACTACCCAGGCTATACAAAGGCATGCCGCGGATGAACTGCAGCAGCAGTACTACGAAAATATTTTCCACCTGACATCAGTTGAAGAATTGGACAGGAGTACGGCTGAACCCGCGCTGGAATTTGACCCGAAAAGGAAGGAAGACCGGATCATTAAAAGGTTTATTACAGAAGAACCCCATATTACTACCCCAAGTGTCGACAAGCTCGACAACGAGAATAAGGCGAAGAAAAGTTCCGAAGATCAGGATGAATTTGTAAGCGAAACACTGGCAAAAATATACATCGATCAGATGCTTTATCACAAAGCCATAAACACTTACAAAAAATTGATGTTGAAATTCCCGGAAAAAAGCCGTTACTTTGCCGACCAGATTGAACTGTTAGAAAGAAAAACCAACTAATAATAAAGAAATGTATTTGATTTTAGTGATCCTTGCCGTTGTGGTGTGTGTGCTTTTAGGCGCTATCGTATTGATCCAAAACCCTAAAGGTGGGGGTTTAACATCCAATTTCTCAAGCTCGTCTCAATTGATGGGCGTACAAAAAACAGGCGACTTTTTAGAAAAAGGTACCTGGATTCTGGCGATATCTTTAATGGTATTGTCGCTGGCGATCAATATTTCTGTTAAGGGAGGTAGCGCTGCCAAGATTGATAACAGTAATGTAGATCAAATTGAACAGAAAGCCTCTAAGCCAACTGTGCCAACCAGTACACAACCAGCACCTTTGAACATACCTGCAACAGGTTCTACAGGTTCAACCGGAAAGAAATAGTAATATTTAACGATATAGGAAATGGGCTTGGGCATAAACCAAAGCCCATTTTTGTTTGAAGCGGCACTGACATGATGACACCGTTACGTTAAGTAATTATTAAGATGCGACAGGCTGCTTGACCTAAATATGACATTTGAACAGTTAGGCTGTCAATTTGGACTTTAACCTCTGCTTGGCATAATTGATGTGCATTGCAATCTGCCTTAGCTATGGCTTGGGCATCACACATTTTAAACTTTTTATAAAATTAAATTAGGATAACTATGGCATTAAACATTAAACCTATCGGAGACAGGGTGGTAGTGGAAGCTGCTCCCGCCGAAGAGAAGACTGCATCCGGTATCATTATTCCGGACACTGCTAAAGAAAAACCTCAACGCGGAACAATCGTTGCTGTTGGTGACGGTAAAAAAGATGAACCCCTAACTGTTAAGGCTGGTGACCAGGTTTTATATGGCAAATATGCTGGTACTGAAATTACCTACGAAGGTAAAGAGTACTTAATTATGCGTGAATCAGACATATACGCGGTGCTTTAATTCGTGAATGAGAGAGTTATTGAATTAGTGATTTGCACTCTTCAGTACTCGTTCAGCACAATCAATTATTCAAAAAAAATCAATTAAAAAGACATGGCAAAACAAGTTAGATATAATGTAGAAGCACGCGACGCTTTGAAACGTGGTGTGGATATTTTAGCCAATGCGGTTAAAGTAACTTTAGGACCAAAAGGTCGTAATGTGATCATCGACAAAAAATTCGGTTCACCTTCAATCACTAAAGACGGTGTAACTGTAGCTAAAGAGATCGAATTAAAAGATGCTTTAGAAAATATGGGTGCTCAGATGGTAAAAGAAGTAGCTTCAAAAACTGCTGATATTGCTGGTGATGGTACTACCACTGCTACCGTTTTAGCTCAGGCTATTGTAACTGCAGGTATTAAAAACGTAGCTGCAGGCGCAAACCCAATGGACCTGAAACGTGGTATCGACAAAGCGGTAGCAGCAGTTGTAAAAGATCTGCAAAGCCAGTCGCAAACTGTAGGTGAAGACACCAACAAGATCAAACAAGTTGCTTCTATATCAGCTAACAACGATGAAGTTATCGGCTCATTGATCGCTGAAGCAATGGATAAAGTTGGTAAAGACGGTGTGATCACTGTTGAAGAAGCAAAAGGTACTGAAACTGAAGTTAAAACTGTAGAAGGTATGCAGTTTGACCGTGGTTACCTTTCTCCATACTTCGTAACCAATGCTGATAAAATGGAAGTGGAACTGGATAATCCTTACATCCTGATCTACGACAAGAAAATATCTTCAATGAAGGAATTACTTCCTATCCTTGAAAAACAAGTACAAACTGGCAAACCGTTACTGATCATTGCTGAAGACCTTGACGGTGAAGCTTTAGCTACTTTGGTAGTTAACAAGATACGCGGTTCACTGAAAGTGGCTGCTGTTAAAGCTCCAGGCTTCGGTGACCGTCGTAAAGCTATGCTGGAAGATATCGCTATCTTAACTGGTGGTACTTTGATCTCTGAAGAAAGAGGTTTCAAACTGGAAAACGCTGACCTTTCCTATTTGGGCACTGCTGAAAAAGTAATTGTTGATAAAGACAATACTACTGTTATCAATGGTGCTGGTTCCACTGAAGAGATCAAAGCTCGTGTTGGCCAGATCAAATCTCAGATCGAATCAACAACTTCTGACTATGACCGTGAAAAACTGCAGGAACGTCTTGCTAAATTATCAGGTGGTGTTGCTGTATTATATGTTGGTGCAGCTACTGAAGTTGAAATGAAAGAAAAGAAAGACCGCGTTGATGACGCTTTACACGCAACCCGCGCTGCCGTTGAAGAAGGTATCGTTGCTGGTGGTGGTGTAGCTTTCATCCGTGCTGTTGAAGCTTTAGCTAACCTGAAAGGTGCTAATGAGGATGAAAACACTGGTATCCAAATCATCCGTCGTGCTATTGAAGAGCCTCTTCGCCAGATCTGCGAAAATGCAGGTATCGAAGGTTCTATCGTAGTACAAAAAGTAAAAGAAGGTAAAGGTGACTTTGGTTACAACGCACGTACTGACAAATATGAAAACCTGATTGGTGCGGGTGTTATCGACCCAACTAAAGTGGGCCGTGTAGCTTTGGAAAATGCAGCTTCAATTGCAGCTATGTTGCTGACAACTGAGTGTATCCTTGCTGACGAACCAGAAGATGAAAAAGGTGGCGGTATGCCTCCGATGGGTGGTGGCGGTATGGGCGGCATGATGTAATATCTGTTAGCTCAAGTCTTAAGCCTTGACTATAAAAAGCCTGTCTGTTTTTACAGACAGGCTTTCTTATTTTCTGAACCAGCTGTAAGTCACTGTAATGTAAAGGCAGCGTCATCGGTTAATCAAATGATTAATTTTTGTAACAATACTCATGAAATTGGATGTAGTTTTGTTAAAGATTGTTAAGCAGTCAGTTTCAGGCACAACAATTGAATAACTCAGGTAATGAAAGCAATAAACGAGAAAGCAAGACTTATAAAATCTCATTTACTGGAATGGGTGCTCATAAAGGGGCCTGAATTGTTTGTAACCATCTACGGTAAATAATTTATTTCTTACCTTTGGCTTCTTTCTATGAAGCTCGAAGAATTTTATACTGAATTTCATCATTGGCTGATTACCCGCGGGCCAAATTACATTGCCGGAATTTTAATATTTTTAATAGGGCTCTGGTTTATCAGGTTCTTTAAAGCACGTATGCGCTACCGGATGAGTAAACGTGAAGTGCACTCTACGTTACAGCCTTTCTTTCTGAGCCTTACTATTACCACCCTTTATGTGCTTTTAACTTTATCGGTATTTAATATCGTCGGCTGGGAGCTAAGCTTTCTGAGTGTCATTATTGGTTCATTTGGTGTGGCAGCTGGTTTAGCATTGTCGGGCACATTTCAAAACTTTGCAGGTGGTGTGCTTATCCTTTTGCTGAAGCCATTTGATCTGAAGGATAATATCATTGCCCAGGGACAAGATGGCATCGTAACTTCGATACAGCTTTTCTATACCGTTTTGCTAACAGGTGATAACCGCACAATAATCATCCCCAACGGAAAGCTATTTAATGAGGTGATCGTAAACGTAACCCGTGAAGGTAAACGCCGCCTGGAGTTTGAATTAAAGCTAGGTTATATTGTTGATGTGGAACAGGTGAAAGGCATTATTGACAATGCTATAAAAGGAACGAAAGGCATCATACGTAAGCCGGCACCAATTATTGGGGTTTATGCTTTAGAGATAGACGGCATACGCTTTACCGTTCGTGTTTGGGTTGACCCAGCCGATTATTTTGATATTAAACTGTACCTCCAGGAGAGGATCGTAAAAGATTTGCGCGAGGCTGACGTAAAACTGCCTACACATCATTTACTGCCGGGCACTTGATTTAAATCCTTTGCTTGGCCTTCAGCTCCAAATACCTGTTAATAGTATTAATTGTCAGCTCCTGAGGCTTGCTCAGGATAGATTGGATGCCATGCTTAGTTAGCTCTTTTACGATCAGCTTTTTGTCGTAGGCAAACTTTTCGGCGATGGTTTTAATGTAGATTTCTTCGACATTATAAGCTTCATCTTCACTGAGTTTCTCCAGTTCTGTATTTTCAAAGAAGACCACCAGAAGCAAATGGAATTTATTGATACGTTTCAGGAAAGGAAGCTGCCGCTCCATCGAGGACATACTTTCGAAATTGGTAAAGAAAACCACCAGGCTGCGTTGTTTCAGTACATTACGGATAGTGCTATACAGCACTTCCATATTAGTTTCCAGGTAGCGGGTCTTTTCTTTGTATAATACCTCTAATATCCGGTTGATCTGAACAGCTTTCCGGTCGGCAGGCACCACAGAACCTAATTTCTCAGCAATGGTGATCAGTCCGGCTTTGTCTTCTTTTAACAGGGCAACATTTGATAATACCAGGCTGGCATTGATGGCGTAGTCCAGTAGACTTAAACCTTCAAAAGGCATTTTCATCGCCCTTGATTTATCGATCACACAATATACATGCTGCGATTTTTCGTCGGTGTAAATATTGGTCATCAGGTCGCCGCGGCGGGCCGTTGCTTTCCAGTTAATGGTTCGGTAGTCATCACCGGCTACATAATTTTTCACCTGCTCAAATTCCAGACTGTGGCCCAATCTCCTGATCTTCTTGACACCAATCTCGCTTAAACGATTCGATATAGCCATCAGCTCATATTTGCGCATTTGTAAAAATGACGGGTAAACCGGTAAGTTTTCTGCCTGAGTTATTGTATATCTTCTCCTTACAATTCCCAAAGGCGAGCTCACATAAACCCGTATATCACCAAATTCATATTCACCACGTTTGGTCGGTCGTAAAAGATAATTGATCAGTTTATTCTGATTTGGTTTCAGGCTGGTCTTAAACCACAGATCTCTTTTCTGAAACTGGAAAGGTATTTCATCAATTATACCTACAAAAACATTAAAAGGATAAGCATTTTCAATATAGATGCCCAATTCATTCTCATCACCGTTGCTCAGTCGTTCAGGGGCATGTCGTCTGGCAAATACACCTTTTGATGTCCGGTATAGCATCAGCACATCAGCTAAAAAGAGCAGTATCAATACCCAAAATGCCAATTCAGGAATGCCACCAAACCAGGGGAAAAAGAACGACAGTAAAAACAATACCACGCAAATCCCAAGTCCGGTGAAAAACCGGTTGGTTAAGAAAAGGTCTTTATAAAATAGTCCGAAAAACTTTTTCACCCTTTATTAGCGTGGAACTTCAATTTTTTGAATAATCTGTTTGATGATATCATCCGGACTAACGCCTTCCATTTCCTTGTCAGGTGTCAGCATAATACGGTGCCTTAACACGGCAGGAGCTATCCAAACGACATCGTCGGGCGTTACAAAATCACGGCCTTTGAGGGCTGCCAATGCTTTTGCTGCATTTACCACAGCTAATGAAGCACGCGGCGAACCGCCAAGATAAAGCGACTTATTATTGCGCGTCTCGTGGATCACTTTGGCTACAAACTCCAATATCTTAGGCTCTACATGGAAGCTTCTTACCTGGTTGCGAAGTGAAATAATATCTTCTTTTGATAAGATCGGTTTAACCTCAGCCAGCTGATCAGCGGTTTTATGCTGGTGCTGCTGGGTGACGATCCTGATCTCTTCTTCGAGCGAAGGGTATTTGATCTCGATTTTGAACAGGAAACGGTCGAGTTGGGCTTCGGGTAGGCGATAAGTGCCTTCCTGTTCAACAGGGTTCTGTGTAGCCAGGACAATGAAAGGCTCCTCCATTTTATAGTTCTGCCCGTCAATAGTTACCTGACGTTCTTCCATTACCTCGAACAACGCCGATTGTGTTTTTGCCGGCGCACGGTTGATCTCATCTATCAGGATAATATTGCCGAATATCGGACCATGTTTAAATTCAAAATCGATTGTCTTGGGATTAAACACAGATGTGCCCAGCACATCCGACGGCATCAGGTCGGGCGTAAATTGAATACGCGAATACTGTGCATCGATAGCCTTTGCGATCAGTTTTGCGGTTAGTGTTTTTGCCACACCCGGAACGCCTTCTATCAAAACATGGCCGTCAGCCAGTATGCCCGCAATCAGCAGGTCAATGCTATCCTGCTGACCAACAATGATGGTGCCAAGCACAGCCTTTATCTGGTTCACCGCGGCGTTCAGTTTGCTAAGGTCGGTTCGCTGTTCAAATATTCCTTCTTCCATGTCTACCTGGTTTTTTTATAAAATTGTTCGATCAATTGGTTTAGTCTGATTAATTCGTGATCACTCACCTGATGCTGCACCAGCACATATTTAATATGGCCGATCAGCTCCTGTGCAAATGAAAACTCGATGCCTGTTTTTTGCGACAGCCGCTCGACAAATTCTGCGTCAAGAGGGTTAGTTTTTAAATAATATTTTGTTCGCAGATGCTCGTAAAAGAAAACGATCATCTTTTGAGCAATATTCATATTGTTGCGCTGCTCATAATACACCTGTCCCACCACATTGGCAAACTCAACTGTTGAATTCTTAAGCGGCTCGATGATCGGAATAATACGCTGGCGTCGTTTCATTTCATAAAGAACGAATATTACTATTCCGAAAAGACTCAGGTAATAAGCCCAACTCAAAGCAGGGTTGTTGAAGAAAACCCTCATCGGCGAAGTGTCTTCAGGTATATCGCCATTTTGATACTCGTCCCAATAAATAGCTTTGCTTTTAGGGAGGTAGGACAATACTTTTGTCGCATAATCATCGCCGCGGTTACTCAATAAAGCATAGTTGCTAAATATTAAAGGGTTAGCACATAGGTACAAAGTGCCGCTACCATGTTTGAATCTTAACAGAGTAGCATGGCCGTTTTCGTTTTTACCGAGCACTACCGCATGCGCCGTATCAAAACTGACAAAATATTCGCTGGTAATATCTTTGTCGTATTGATAGCTTTTCTGCTCTTTTAGTTTCTCATTGGTAAAATTGAGCCCTTCTTGTTTCTTTTTAAGTTCAACGCCGGTCGAGATATCCAGCGTATCGGCAAATTTCCCTCCCCAGCCTAAGGCCGATATCAGTACCGAGTTTCCTTTTTCAATAAAAGCGACCAGTTCTTTATAATCATATTTGCTGATGTTAACTGATTTGGATACGATCAGGTAATTGCCGTTGGTGTCATTTGAATTATGGAAAAGATCGTACAGGTTCTGGTTGGTATTTGTCACCGTTGCGCCGGGGAAAAAATGCTGCAGCTCATTGTGCAGAATATAGGTGCCGTAAGGGATTTTATCCTGGTAATACAATGTCGGCTGCCAGTTAATAGGCGACGGCTTATTGTATTGTGCCACCAGGTAGATCACCAGCAGGATAGAGGCTATCGATATGTATATCTTAAAATCTCTCATGCTACCTGCTTATTAAAATCCCTGAAAGACGAATCAATCGTTTTAAATGCCTGCTGATCGATCAGAAATTCGCCATACCATACATATTCAAACTGCAGCGTCAGCATCCTGAATGCATCTTGCTGTTGCTGATTTTTGAGCTCGCCGATATAAGCGCTATTGGTTTTATCTATTTGCCAGTCGATGAGCCCGGCATTGCTTAAATGTTTCAAACATTTAAGATAAAGTAACCGCACAGCAAAACGATAGTTGCCTTTGCCAATGGCCCCTTCTATCTCTTCATCAAAATTTATGGCATTGATGTCTTCAAAGAACTCCGAATAAGGTATCGCAGCACTTGTAGCCTTCTTCCTGAAGATGCCCAATATATTAATGCCCTGTGCCTTGAATATGAAGAATACCAACGCAACAACGCCAAGTGCAAGCAGGCATATCTTCACAATACGCCAGAAAATATCCCAAAAGGTAGGTAGCCCTTTTGCAGGCTTCAATCTGAACAGGCTGTCCAGCCAGTTCCAGAACCAGCGCCAGAAGCGTGTCCACCACGAAATATCTGTGGTGGTTTCCTTATATTGAAATTCAGGTTTTTTGCGATAGGTATTTAACGAAGTCTGGTCAAAATGGCGTATATCTACAGCAGAAGCACTATCAATCTTTAATACGGCTTTTTCGTGCTTAGCCTGCGGCGCTTTTTTCTCAGCGCTATAGCCCGCATTTATGCCCAGGATAAATAATATCAGGTATAGATAAAACCGCATTTTAATACTCTTCCTGAGTTGTATCTGTTTGGCTTTCACCTGTGCCGAATTGATTGATGCGTTCCAATAGGCCTGTGCCTTCTTTGCTCTCAGTCAGGTTAAAATAGCATAACCCTACAGCAACAACTATAAGGATATGAAATACATATTGTACAGCCTGTAGTACAGAAGTGACAATAGCCACCGGCAATGTTATTGCATTACCATCTCTGAGGTGGAGAAAGACATTGCCAGCTCCGAGGATCATGGATGGTATTGAAACTGCCAGGTTGAGTACATAGAGTATAATATAAACAACCACTATAACTCCGAACGTTGTCCACCAATTATCCTTTATTAGCCTGAAGCTCTGATTGAATGCGTACCCGAAGCTTGCATTCTCCATAATCATTATTGGAGGCACCAGTGCAAATATTATCGCTAGGTAAATACCTGGTAAAAGGCAGAATACCATACCGATACATATAAGAATATACAATAAGATACTACTGCCCAATACTCTCAGATAGTAATACTTAAAATAGCCCCATACTTCTTCTGTAGTGGGAATGGTATTTTGCTTTTGCTTATAAAGCGTCATAAAGCAAAGAACAGTTACATTGATAGCAACATATTCCAGTGCGATAAAAAGAAACAAAAGGAAATAGACTCCCAATAAGGAAAATACTCTGGAAAGAGAATTGGAATCATTAAAAGAATCCACATTGTTGGCAAAGGTGACGGCTTTCACCTCAATTAATACTGTTAGCGCGCAGGTGGCAGCGACAAAGAATCCGCAAAAAATAAAAAAGTATTTAAGCAGCGGCTTAAAATTCTGTTTGATGAAAGCAAATGTGTCGTTGATGGTTTCCCCGAAATCGCGGGGCTTTGCCAATTCAATGTTCGAATCCATGTAAGGTCAGGTTTTTATAAAGTTTGTTTGGGTAAATAATCACATACCATATCATAAAGCATAGTGACGACGCTAATATAGTAATACTTAACCATACCGGCATTTCGGTATGACGTGTCACGAAGCTTTCAAAAAAAGCAGCAATAATAAATAAAGGCACTAGTCCAAGTGCTATTTTAATACCGTCTTTAGCTCCTTTCTTCAGGGATGCCAGCCGAGTGTAGGTTTTCGGGAACAGGAAGCTGTTGCCCAAAACTAACCCGGCGGTGCCCGCAATAATCAGCGAAGATATTTCGATGGTGCCGTGTATCCATATAACCAGGATAGACTGCACGCCCAATCCTTTACTAAAAAAATAGTACTCAAAGGAACCAAGCATCAAGCCATTCTGAAGCATGTAAAATATCGAGCCTACTGAGAATATAATGCCGCTTGCAAACATTACAAAAGACACAAATATGTTGTTTGCCGCAATACCAAAGAACATAACAAACTCATTCTGCTGTTTGTAAACTCCAAATGGGTCGCCCTTGGCAATATTGTCGTTGGTCATTTCCACGTACTCCGGTCCTAAAATGAGCCTTAGGAAATTTGGGTCGTATTTGGCAGATAGAACCCCCATCAGGCAAAAGATCACGAAAAAAATAAAGGAATAAAGCAATTGCCTTTGGTAAGTTTTGAACAATAAAGGCAGCTCGTACTTCCAGTAGGTGATAAATCGGTTGCTTTTTTCGGACTTGTTTTTGTAGATGGATTGGTGTAATTGTGAGGCTAATCCATTCAGGTAAGCCGTGGTTTTTGATTTAGGATAAAACGTTTTGGCATAGGCCAGATCGTCAGTTATCTTAATAAAACGTTCAGCAATTTCATCAGGGTCGGTAGTGGCCGATTGCTCAAACTGGCTCCACTTCTCGGCATTCTGTTTTACGAATAAAGGCTCACGCATTAATTGCTTCCGGTCTAATATCGGCTTAAATTACTGACAATAATTTTATCTTTCAACTAAAAAAGTATATTAGTAACAGAATATTTTTTGCATGCAGACAATAAAGATAACCACCTCGCAGAATATAGATATTGATTACGAGGTTGCAGGATTAGGTGAGCGCATATTGGCAAGACTGATAGATCTGGCCATTTTTTTCCTGATATATATACTTGGACTATTTATAGGCAGCCTGGCCAATTGGTTTGTAGGGGAGAGCGTAGGTATTATCATCGCTATCATTGTTTATGCTGTACTTTTTGTTTTTTACGACCTGATCTTCGAGATTTTTATGAATGGGCAAAGCATAGGCAAACGCATTATGAAGATCAAAGTGATCAGTCTGGATGGCGGGCAGCCAAGGGTGGGGCAATACTTTATGAGGTGGTTGTTCAGGATAGTTGATTTTTTGATCACTTTTCCGGGACTGGTGGCATTAATAACGGCGGCTGTAAGTGACAAAACCCAACGCGTAGGAGATATTGTTGCCGGGACGATACTGATACGCACCACACCGCGCACCCAAATTAACAACATCGTTTTTATGCCGACTTATGATGGTTATCAGCCCGTGTTTAAAGAAGCCGGGCAATTAAGTGACAAGGACGTCGAGCTGATCCACGAGATCATCAATGCATATATGAAAACCGGTAATAATGTGGTGGTTTATAATATGGCTTTACGCGTGAAGGAACACCTGAACGTAACTCCGCCAAACGGGATGAATGATATGCTGTTTCTACAGACCATCATTAAGGATTACAACCACATCAGCGCTCATATGGACACGTTGTGACTTTTGTAAATAGCGTACATTTTAATGCAATAACTTACCATAATGATAGTACCTACTATCATATAACCTGTTTTTTTGATAACCTCGTTTTTGGTGTCGAGGCTAAAACGCCGGTCCATAATGCCATAGGCAAAAAACAATAACAATGGTATTGCGGGGGGATATATCTGGAAGCTTTTGTGGAGATCGCCCTGAATTAAGGCGATAACCGATCGCTGAAACCCACAGCCAGGACAATCAATACCGGTAAAATATTTAAAAGGGCAGGGAAGTAAATGCTCCTGCAGCCAATGTATAAATAACAAATGACCACAGGAGCATTGTATACTGAACAGATTAAACACGGTTTAAACTTCTGAAGGAGGCGGTGGTGGAGTCGGATTGAATGGATCTTTATAACCTACCGACGGATCGAGAGGCCTTAACCCGCCAGCTTCTTTAGCCGAAGGGCCTATATATTGATAATTCCCAAATCCAAGTATCGGGTAAAATACCACACCAAGTAGCAGCAAGCCAACGGTGAAGCCTTCACTCTGCCCGAAGCTTTTGCTGAGCAGGTTGGTTACCCAAACAACGAAAATAATATTAACGCAAGGGATAAGGAACAGGATTATCCACCAAAGCGGTTTACCAACAATTTCTAATAGAACGATGATGTTGTAAATTGGGATGATCGCTGCCCATCCGGGTTTGCCGGCTTTTTCATAAATCTTCCAATGTGCGATAATCATGATTACTGAAACGATGATTATCGGAATAAGCAAAGCGCTGATGATTGCAATAATTCCTGCAGCTGCGCCAGCCGAGTTTGCATCATAATTTTCCATGTGTTCGAGGTTTTAAGTGTTTAAGAGCGATTTAGTTATTTGCAAATTATGAAAAAAAATTATTCTGTCAAGCGCCGCCATATTTTTATTACAAAAATGAATAGCGCCATAATCGTAAGTTTGCAATGATGAAACGCGAACAGATATCCGTATTTGATATTTTTAAGATTGGTATAGGCCCATCCAGCTCACATACGCTTGGACCGTGGCGGGCAGCCCAGCAGTTTGTAGAAACACTTTCGGCCGAAGGCGCTTTGCCGATTGTGACAGGCATAAAAATTCTGCTATACGGATCGCTTGCGAAGACGGGTAAAGGTCACGGAACGGATATTGCGATATTGCTTGGACTTAGTGGCGACGACCCTGTTACCTTTGATGTTGGTGCGATTGGCGGGAAGATTACGGATATTGAAACAAGCAACTGTCTTTCATTGGGGGGTATACAGGATATAGATTTCTCGATAACCGGCGACCTGATCTTTTTATTTAGCGAGAGTCTGCCTTTTCACCCTAATGCGGTTACTTTTCAGGCCTTCTTGGAAAATGGAAAAGCTATTTCGGAAACTTACTATTCCATAGGCGGCGGATTTGTGGTGAAGGAAGGTGATCAAAGTCAGGGTAAAGCTGAGGTTGATCTGCCATTCCCTATTGATACTGCCGGCGATCTGCTGCACTGGTGTATTAAAACTGGCTTGAAAATATCGGAAGTGGTGCTGGAAAATGAACTGGCCTGGCGCAGCGAGGTCGAAACCCGTACAGGTATATTGAACACTTTCCGGGTGATGAAGGAGTGTATCTATAGAGGCTGCCACACTACAGGTTATTTGCCGGGCGGATTGAACGTTGCCCGCCGTGCAGCTTCATTAAACAAACGGCTATTGGGCGACCGCGAATATCGGAATTATGATGAATGGGTGCTGGCCATCCGTAATACCGGCAATAGTTTCCAGAAAACATTGGATTGGGTAAGCTGCTTTGCGCTAGCGGTGAATGAGGAGAATGCCTCCTTCGGTCGCGTGGTGACGGCGCCGACCAACGGTGCCGCGGGGGTAGTGCCTGCGGTGCTGCAATATATGATTGTTTTCTGCGATAGCTTTAACGACGAGAAGATCATGCAGTTTATCATGACGGCTTCTGAAGTAGGCAGTATATTTAAAAAAGGCGCTACACTCTCCGCTGCGATGGGTGGCTGTCAGGCCGAAATCGGCGTATCCTCAGCAATGGCTGCTGCCGCGCTTACGGAATGTTTAGGCGGATCGCAGCGCCAGGTATTAATGGCTGCCGAAATTGCCATGGAGCACCACCTGGGCCTCACCTGTGACCCGATTGCCGGGCTGGTACAGGTGCCCTGCATCGAGCGCAATACCATGGGCGCCATAAAGGCCATCACCGCCTCTCAGCTTGCTCTGCAAACTAACCCCGACAAAGCCAAAGTAAGCCTCGACGCCGTAGTAAAAACCATGTGGCAGACGGCACTCGACATGAACTCCAAATACAAGGAAACGTCGGATGGCGGATTGGCTATTAATATTCCGATCAGCTTACCGGAGTGTTGATATGGGAAGCTTAAAGCTGGATATGCGCACAGTAGAGCGATTGAGCGTTAGTATAAATAATTTATTTCGTGGTAACTAAGATATCACACCGCTCAATTGCCGCCGGGCTATTTTACTTTTTTCTTGATAAAAAAGTAACAAAAAATCAAGTCATCAGACGCCTGCTTCTTTGCACACGGGCTTTTGCCCTGCAATCAGACAAAACCACGGCTGCAATACTTTGCCCCACTATCGTTCGCTGGTTCCCACTTCTTCAGCAAAGTTTGCTAATGCCTTTCCGCCACACAGACCACCATTGTTTTGTCTGATTTCGCCCGAAGCCGGTCTGTTGACGGGGTTCATTTAGTACTATGAGTTTATTAAGTGAATCCAAAATAAAAGAGAGTTGGGCTGACAGAAAAGCGGGCCGGGCGTATGGCGTGAATGACGGTTTAGCTTTCACAATGTGCGCAGCACGGAGAAAGCGTTAAGAAACGGCAGAGCGGTCTGATGCTTTTTTCTGTCTTGATCTTTTGGTTACTTTTCTATCAAGAGAAAAGTGACTAGGCCCCGGCGGCCATGAGCTGAACGGCTTATTAATTGAACCCTAACTTTTCTTAGGAATTTATAATTCACTAACTTAGTGTATGACCAACCGCAGGAAGTTTATCACACAGGCCGCCGCGCTTGCCGGGGCCTTTTCAGCATCGAGTTTGTTTAACCAGCTGCATGCCGAAGAATGGAAGCACGCATCTAAAAAGATCGATCATCTTTCGCCGCAGCAGGTTGCTACGGATGAAGACTACTGGAGCACGATCCAGAATGCGTTTAGCGTTAGTCCCAATATCATCAACCTGAATAATGGCGGGGTGTCGCCCTCGCCGCTGGTGGTGCAACAGGCGGTGGCAAGGTTTAATGATCTGAGTAACGAGGGTCCTTCATACTTTATGTGGCGGATACTGGACCAGGGCCGCGAACCTTTGCGCGAGAAACTAGCGCAGTTGGCAGGCGTTGATCCGGAAGAAATCGCCATTAACCGTAACGCTACTGAATCATTAAATACGGTCATTTTTGGCCTCACCTTTGAGAAAGGCGACGAAGTGATAGGCACTAAACAGGATTATCCCAATATGATACAAGCTTATAAAACACGGGCTTTGCGTGATGGTATAGTTTATAAGCAGATCAGTTTTGATTTCCCGATAGAGAATGACGAGCAAATTGTGAAAGCGTATGCGGACGCCATAACGCCACGAACCAAGGTCATCCACGTTACCCACATGATCAATTGGGTGGGGCAAACGATGCCGGTGCGCAAGATATGTGATATGGCCCATGCCAAAGGGATAGAGGTGGTTTGTGATGGCGCGCATTCCTTCGGATTGATGGATTTTAAAATACCCGATTTGGGCTGCGATTATTTTGGTACGAGTTTGCATAAGTTCCTGTCGGCGCCGATCGGCAGCGGGATGATGTGGATTAAGAAAGAGCATATAGCCAAAATATGGCCATTGGTTTGCGGTGATCCGCACAGCGCCGACATCCGGAAGTTTGAAACATTGGGCACACGCAGTTTCCCGATAGAGCAGGGCATAGGCGAGGCTATTAATTTCCACGAAGGTATTGGCAGCAAACGCAAGGAAGAGCGCATCCGTTACCTGAAAAATTATTGGGCAACCAAAGTGAAAGATATTCCGCGGGTGAAGTTGCATACCTCGATGAAACCGCAATTCTCTTGTGCGATCTGCGGCGTAAGTATCGATGGGATGACACCCAGCGAACTGGACACGGCATTATTTAACCAGTATAAAATACATACGGTTGGCATTGTTTGGGAAAACGTAAGCTGCGTGCGCGTAACCCCTCACGTATATACTCGTTTGGCCGATTTGGATAAGTTGGTGCATGCTATAGAAAAGATCGCTTCGTCGAAGAAAACCTGATCACGATGGGAAACGATCAGCCTAACATACAATATTCAACGCCGCTTTTTATGGTATCGGATATAGAGGCGTCACTAAACTTTTATGTCGATGGGTTGGGTTTTGAAATACGCAACACCTGGACGCCAAGAGGCAAAATTGAATGGTGCTGGCTACAGCGCGAAGGTGGATCAATCATGTTACAGGAAGCAAGGGTAACAGCCGAAAACCCTTACCTGTCGGGTAATGAGCCCGGCGCAGGTGTGTCCATCTGGTTTCAATGCCGGGACTCACTTGTGCTTTATCATGAGTTTTTAGATAAAGGAATAAAAGCTGACGAACCCTTTGTTGGTAATGGCTTATGGGATTTAAGTGTAACCGACCCTGATGGTTACCGTATCCATTTTGAAAGCCAAACGGATGTTCCTGAGGCGACAATGTATTCGGATTGGGTGAAGGGATAGTAAGGCAGTTGGCAGTTTTAAGTTGGCAGTTCGCTGTAAATTAATATGTCATTGCGATGAACGGCCTGTGTGAAGAAGCAATCGCGAAACCTACTACAGGCGGAAATGCATTGCGGCTCTGTAGAGTTCGCGGTTGCCACACTGCGTTCGCAATAACATGGTGGTGATTTATTCCTTCTTCAATTGAGTTTCAATCGCATTAGCTACCAGCTTTGCCCACTTCTCATACATTTTTCCAGACGGGTGTAATTTGTCGCCGACAAGATAGGCAGGGTCATCGCCGATATCACGATAGAGTGATGTGATGTTAATGTAATTAACACCTGCTTTTTTACTTTCCTCTTTGTTTATACGATTGTAATCATCAATCTGAGAAGCTATCTTTTCCAGGTTACGCCCATTGGCGAAAGGCGTTACGCCCCAATCCGGAATAGATAATATAAATACATGATGCTTATTCCCGTTAGCGAAGGCAATGGCAGTTTTTAACAGCTGTACAAACTCTGTATGGTAAATAGCGGTGTCGATATTTTGATATTGATTATTGACTCCGATGAGCAAGGTTACGATATCAAACTTTTGGGTAAGGTTGGCATTGGCAATTCCCTGGATCAGTTCATCTGTCCTCCAGCCGGTTTTTGCGATGATTGTTGGAGGATTAATGTGCCGCCCTTTTTTATTTAATAAAGCAGTCGCCTGATTTGGATAAGACCGATCTGCCGGGACCATTTCGCCAATGGTATATGAATCGCCAAGAGCAAGATAAGTCAATGTATGTTGGGAGCTATCCTTAGAATTCATATTCCAATTATAAGTTGATGCGATGGCTGGCTGTTGGAAAGAACTGCATAAGGCTACAATGGCAATTAAGATCGAATACCGTGTTTTCATACTATCTCCATATCAAACAATACGGAAATATGATGTTTTAAGTTTTTCTTGATGTCTTCTATGTCAGCCTCTTTACCTAGTTCTTTTTGCATAGAGGTTACCGCCTTATCATCGATACCACATGGTACGATATTGTTAAAATAATCGAGGTCGGTGTTAATATTGAAAGCAAAGCCGTGCATGGTCACCCAGCGACTGCAACGAACTCCCATTGCGCATATCTTACGGGCATTTTCATTATCCGGGTCGAGCCATACGCCGGTGTAGCCGGGGTAACGTTCTCCCTTTAAGCCATATTGCGCCATAGTGAGTATTACTGCTTCCTCCAGTGTGCGCAGGTACAAATGAATATCGGTAAAGAAATTATCGAGATCGAGAATAGGATAGCCTACAATCTGCCCGGGGCCGTGATAGGTGATGTCACCACCACGGTTAATAGGATAAAAAACGGCATTCTTTTCTTTCAGACCCCTCTCATCCAAAAGCAGATGTTCGGGTTTGCCACTTTTGCCCAAGGTGTATACATGCGGGTGCTCGCAAAAGATGAGATAGTTTGGGGTTAACTCGTCTTCTTCACTGTATTCATTACCTTCGCTGGTGATCTTTCGGTTACGGATTTTGGTCTTCAGGTCAACAGTTTGGCCAAATAATGCCTCCTGCCGGTCCCAGGCCTCCTTATAATCGATTAAGCCCCAATCCTGAAAAAATACTTGTTTGTTCTTCATAACCCTATCCCTTTACATAACCAATCATATAGTCTTCATATTGCAGATAGTTTACCAGGTAATCTTTCGCGACTGCCGATTTATTAAGATGGGCGTTAACTTGCCCCTCTTTTGCAAAGTTAAAGGGCTCAAGCGAAATATTATCCGCAAATGAGACTTCTTTTTGTCCGTAGCACTTATAAACTGCCTCTTTGGCGCACCAGCAAACATATAATTGTTGTACTCTGTCCTGGTGATTGATAAAGCTCATCTCTGCCGGTCGCATAAACTTATGGGCAATGCGTTCTACTTTTTCTTTTATCTGCTCGATATCGATACCTACCGGATGAGTTCTGCTCATCATAACCGCGGCGTAATCAAAAGAGTGGCTAAGTGAAATATGATAGGGCAAATGTACCAAATAAGGTTTGCCATGCTCATCCACCTGGCAATCGATGTACTCCTCGGTATTCAGCATTTTGCGCAGAAGTACACGTGTTCCCAGCCAGTGGAGGTGCCGTTTGCCATGGCTCAATTTCTCTACATAAGCCTTTTCGTGGTCGTTTAACTGCAGCTGATTGTATAAATCCTCCGCTTTCTCTTCTATTTTCCAAAGAGCAAATTCGGTGTCGGCATCAATTTGCTTTTTGTATGCTATGGCCATAAAGTAAAATTGCAAAAAGGATGGCAAACTTAAATCAAATAATTATAATTTAGGCCAAATATCACAGTACAATGATTTTATCGGACAAACGCATTCTGGAAGAAATTGACAAGGGCCATATTATTATCGAACCGTTTAAACGCGAGTGTTTAGGCACCAATTCATACGATGTTCACCTGGGCAAACACCTGGCTACCTATAAAAGTCGAGTGCTGGATGCCAAACAGCATAACGAAATCGATGGCTTTGAAATCCCGAAAGAAGGCTTTGTACTACAGCCCAATACGCTTTATCTCGGCGTTACGATGGAGTATACCGAAACGCATCGCCATGTACCGTTCCTCGAAGGAAAATCGAGCACCGGCCGTTTGGGTATAGATATTCATGCCACTGCGGGTAAAGGGGACGTTGGCTTTTGCAATACCTGGACATTGGAGATATCTGTTGCACAGCCCGTGCGCGTGTATGCCGGTATGCCTATCGGTCAGCTGATCTACTTTGTTGTTGAAGGCGATATCGAAATTATGTATAACACCAAATCGAACGCTAAATACAATAACCCAACTACCCGCCCGGTAGAAAGTATGATGTGGAAGAACAAGTTTTAACTCTCCATATAAAACAGACTAATACGTAAGCACTTAAGTTGGAATTAAGATAAAAGATTTGGTAAATTGCTTATGCCAAATCTTTTGCCATGAAACCTAAGAGTCTTATTGCTGCTTTATGGTTCGTATTCACTGCGGCTATTACTGCTTTTGCCCAAAACGGCAATTCATTTATAACCAGGGCCATTAACGGATTGTCTCGGCAGCCTGTAATTGAAAAAGCATACCTGCATCTGGATAAGCCTTATTATGCAGCGGGCGATGATATATGGTTTAAGGCCTACGTTACGGCTGGTGGCAAGCATACACTCTCCACCATAAGCGGTGTGTTGAATGTAGAGCTTATCAATACTGCAAACCGGATTGAACATTCGGTTAAACTACCCCTGGTAAGTGGGTTGAGCTGGGGAGATTTCAAGCTGCCGGATACCATTAAATCCGGTTATTACCGCATCAGGGCTTATACTCAATGGATGAGGAATGCGGGCACTGAATATTTTTTCAATAAAACAGTATACATAGGGAATACGATTGCTGCAGCCGTGACAAATGTGGCTGGCCATAAAAAAACTGACTTGAAAAAGGCAGATCAGGAAAAAACGGGGGTGATAACAACCAGGCAACAATCCGCTATTACCGATGTTCAGTTCTTCCCCGAGAGTGGTAATCTATTATATGGCGTCAGTTCAAATATTGCCTTTAAGGCAGTTGGCAAGGATGGCTTGGGAAAAGATATCAAAGGTGTTGTTACTGATCAAAATAATAATGAAATCGTCAGGTTCAGCAGCCGTCACATAGGAATGGGAGGGTTTAACTTATTACCTTCTGAAGGGAAAATCTACAAAGCGCTTATCACATTTGCAGACGGTTCCGAAAAAGGTATCAACTTACCAACCCCGCAAAACAAAGGATATGTGATGCATATTGACAATAGCGATCCTTTATTCATCGAACTAAAAATAGCTAGAGGAAAGAATGACGATACTGGCGGAGTAAACCTGTTAGTGCAATCCGGTGGTGAAGTATACTATGCCGCACAAAGCAGATCCCAGCAGTCCACCATTACCACGATGATTCCGAAAAGTAAATTTCCATCCGGGATAGCGCAGTTTACATTGTTTTCGGATAAGGGAGAACCATTGAACGAACGCCTGGTGTTTATTCAAAACAACACACCACTCAACCTGTCGGTTGATCCTGAAGGGACGAATTTTACAAGTCGGGGTAAAAGGAAAATAAGCGTAACGGCTAAGAACGGAACAGGCAAAAGTGTTTTTGGAAACTTCTCAGTAGCGGTGACCGATGAAACGAAAGTGCCTGTGAACGAATCAGCCGAGAGTACCATTTTTTCCAATTTATTATTAACGTCCGATCTTAAAGGTTATGTAGAAGACCCGGGCTATTATTTTATACCGCAAAATGATGACGCCGTACAGGACCTTGATGTGCTGATGCTCACCCAGGGCTACCGACGGTTTGACTGGAAACAAGTACTGACGGGCCCCAACACACCAAAATATCAACCTGAAACCTCACTGGCCATATCAGGAAAACTTAGATCATTGGGCGGCGGGAAAGCTGTTCCTTTTGGTAAAGTAACGCTATTGAGCTCGTCGGGAGGATTTGCAATGCTGGATACAGTTGCAGATGACCAGGGGCATTTTGTTTTTAAGAACCTGCAATTTAAAGACAGCCTGAAGTTTGTTATTCAGTCGAAGAAAAATAAAGGCAGTAAGAACCTGCGGATAGAAATGGATAGTATAACCCCGCCCCCTGTTGCCTGGGCAATGCTGCCAGCATCTTCTGACACAGGTTTTTCCGTTTATATGAATAACAGCAAACAGATTTATGATAAAGAGATCAGTTATGGCATTAAAACAAGGGTGACCGCGCTTAAAGAAGTAGAGATCAGGGACAAGATGATAAAAATAAATTCCTCAAACTTAAATGGACCCGGACAGGCTGATCAGGTTGTTTTTATGAGGGATTTGCCGCCTGGTGCAGGCACAATTGCGAGTTTCCTGCAAGGCAGGTTGCATTTTGTGACAGTCACTATGGATATGTATGGTGTCGGACATTATTACTCTAGACTTGGCACAATGAAACTTTTTGTGGACGGGGCTCCGTCTACTCCGGAATTAGTAGATGCGATTCCTCCTGAAATAGTTGAGAGTGTAGAAGTTTTAAACAGTCCCACCTCAGTGGCTGTATATGGATCGGAAGGTTATGGTGGTGTGCTTTTAATCAATACAAAGAAAGGCGCTGATCGCCCATCTCCCGCTAATGTGAATATTTACATGCCCCAGGGCTATTACAAAGCCCGAGAGTTTTATTCACCTCAGTACGACGGGCCAGCAAACCAACCTAAAGTAGATTTACGTACAACCATTTACTGGAGCCCCAACGTTGCTACTGATAAAGACGGGCATGCTTCTGTAGAATACTTTAATGCTGATGCCAAAGGCAATTACCGGGTTGTGATAGAAGGTATCGACGCAAACGGCAGCCTGGGACGGCAGGTTTACCGTTATAAGGTGGAATAGTACATAGAGAATGGTCAATTGCGACTTGAGATAAATTATTCACTGCTCACTATTCACCACTCACAGCTGTTACTTAGCAAGGTAGTATTTCTCCCAAAAATCGACGGATTTAGATAGTTCGCTACGGTCGACTGGTGTGTTGTTGCCGCCACCTCCCATGCGACCGCCCCGGCCACCGCCCATTCTTCCTCCGCGACCACCACCTCCAAATCCCCCTCCGCCACCGCGGGTCATACCGTCATGATCACCGGTGTCCTTGTTTTGTCCAGGCCTGGTGATGCCATTTATCTTAAAATTGAAGGCCCATTCATTTTTTGATAAGTCATCCGCACGGAAAAATTTAAGGGGAATGGCGGCTTCATATATCAGATTACCATCTTTATCATAATCTATTGCTACTTTAAAACCATAGGTGTTTGAGGTGGTCATGGTTTCACTTTCAATATCTTTAAAGCCGGTTACTTTTATCTCTCTTAATTTGGTCAGCCTGGCCTTCATCAGTTCTTCGTTGTCTTCCTGTTTTATATCATTGTTGCCGTTTTGCAGATCCTGGGCCGTTTCCATCATCCCTTCGGGGCTTTGGTCACCAACAGGGAAGGTCATTGTAAAGCTCTCTTTTTTCTTGCCGCGGGTATCGATGCTTATTGTTAGCCCCGCCCGTAATACTCTTATTTGTTCGCTGCGATCGTTAATGCGGATAGCCATATACAAGTCATCCTGGTCATTTGCAAGCGCATAATTAAGCTGTTTATCCTGGTTGTAATAACGCAAACTGTCGCCCCAGTCTTTCAGATCGCCGTCAATAACGAGATTAGATGGCGGTGGTTGTAATTTATTTGCAACAGCCTTATTCTGCGCAAAAGTGATGTTTAGGAAAAAGAGTTGTAGGGCGCTTATACACAGCAGGGGTATAAATAATGTCTTCATGTAATTGTGAGGAAAGTGTTACTTTTTCACAAGCAAACATCATTTTGCCTTTTTTATTGCCGATTTTAGGTAAATTTGTCATTACAATGCCGACAGAAACCAAGGAAGAGACCCTTACGCTCGAGGAAATATTAGCCGGGCTAAAAGAAATGCATCAACTGATATTGTGGAATGATGATGTAAATACCTTCGATCATGTGATCTTCTGCATGATGAAATACCTGGATTATTCGGAGTCTCAAGCCGAAAAGATAGCCTGGAAAGTACACAACGAAGGTAAGTGTGCTGTATTGGAAGGTTCATTCACCGAAATGGAGATCTACCGTAAAATATTGCAGCAGGAAGGGCTGACGGTTACCGTCGAATAAAAAGCTCCTCTTTTTCTAATTACTAATAAGGCATCCATTTTCCCCGCCAAAATTTCCGTGCGCTTTAATTTATTGACGATAATTCGTATTGTCAAGATTAACTTTTTATTCATTTATGTTAAATGTGTGTTTTGGAAATCTGAATTTTCTCTGTTGAAACCCACTAAATGTTAACTCATTGAAATCATTTGATTAAGAAATTCTCCTAAGTCCAAAATTCAGTTTTTATACAAAATTGAAGGGGTTTCTTTGCGCAAAAATTGGTGTTTTAATGAAGCATTCCTTTACAATTCTGTTTTTTCTCCTCCTGGCCACTTCCTCTTTCGCATCAACAATTTCTGGGTACATCCTTGATAAAGATTCAAAGGAGCAGCTTGTCGGGGCCTCAATAATATTAGAGCCGGGTCCTGCCAAAACAGCATCCATGCTTAATGGGAAATATGTAGTAAATGATATTAAATCAGGCGCTTATAGAGTCAGAATCTCCTATGTGGGTTATCACCCGATTGATACTACAGTAAATATAAATGCTGATGAAAATGTTAAGCTTAACTTTTACATGGTATCAAATTACGCTACCCTGAATACGGTAACCATTACGGCTACTGGTAACAAGGAGTCGGATGCGTTTGCAAAACGCTCAGAGCAAAGGGCCAACAACCTGGTTAATATTGTCTCGGCCAATTCTATCGCTATTTCACCAGATATAACTGTCGCAAATGTAATGGCGCGTGTTTCGGGCGTATCTATTGAGAGAGGCAATACCGGCGATGGACAATACGCGATCATCAGGGGAATGGATCCTCGTTACAATACCACTTTAATCAACGGAATTAAGATACCCAGCCCTGATAACAGGGAACGGTATGTGCCGCTGGATATATTCCCGGCAGACTTGGTTGAGCGCATAGAAGTGTCCAAATCCTTAACGCCGGATATGGAAGGTGATGCCTCTGGCGGCGTTATCAATATGATCATGAAAACAGCACCTGACCAGTTGCGGGTTGAAGGAAATTTAGGTATTGGCTATAGCCAGCTTTTTTCTACAAGAAATTTTAAGAGCTTTAATACATCTACTATTAATCCAAAATCTCCCGCTGAAATTTTGGGTATCGGAACAGCAGCTTCGGTATCCGATTTTCCTTATCAAAACCTGATCACTTCTTCAAAGAAAACGCCCATTAACAGTAATTTCAGTTTAACCCTGGGGGACCGGTTTTTGAATAAAAAACTGGGCGTTATCTTTTCAGGAACATACCAAAATACCTATGCCGGTAATAATACATTCCGGCTGGTTGAGAATGCGACTCTGGGGCCTGCACCAGGCCCTAACGCCAAAATGACACAGGTTTTTCCTGATTATTTAAACAGGCAATACTCCTCATTAACAAATCGCCTGGGCCTTATTTCTACAGTAGATTATCAATTCAATAAAGATAATTCCATAAGCCTATTTGGTACTTACCTGCAACTAAATGAGAACAGGGTGCGCTTAACCAATGACCTGCTTTTGGGTGATTATTCTTACCAGGGGTATACTGGTGGATACCAGCAAAGCTATGAAACGCAGACAAGGAAAGATCTGCAAAGTATCTACAGCGCCATATTGCATGGAAATGATAAATTGACGGGCACGTTGACCACCGACTGGTCAATAGCTTATTCTGAAGCCAAACAGGAAACACCCGACATGGCCGCGTTTAATTCTACGCAAAAGATCAACCCCAATAGTACGGGTGTTGCTACTTCAATATCTTATGGACCTATACAGGTAAGGCCTGAGACCAGGGAATGGTCTCACAATACTGATAAGGATATATCAGGATATCTTAATTTTCATTATAACATAAATATAAATGACCGTAAGCTTTTGATAGGTTTTGGTGGTATGGCCAGGCACAAAAGCAGGGACAATTTTGATAATCGCTACACCCTGAATGCTACACCTGACCCAGATTCGACTTATCAAAAATATATATCGATACCGGCTTCAAAGTTTTTCTTTGGCGGGGGTAACGGGTCAGATCCATTAGGCAACGCGGCAAGCAACGCGGGCGTTTACACCTTTACAGAAAATGTGCAGGCAGCATATGCACAGGTAAAATATTATGTAAGTGACCGTTTCGATGTGTTGTTTGGGTTGAGGATCGAGAACACCAGCCAGTCTTATGATTCGTCATTGCCAGTCACTATCGCCGGTAAATCAGCAGATATCACTTATACCGATTATTTGCCAAGTATAAATGCAAAATACTCGCTCAGCAAAACACAGGCGTTGCGCCTTTCTTATTTCAGATCTATATTACGCCCGGCCTACTCGGATTTGGTGCCATATCCGGACAATACGGGCTTTGCTCAGGACAATTTCCCAACAATGGGAAATCCAAACCTGCAGCATTCGGTAATCGATAATTATGATTTCCGTTACGAAGTGTTTCCAAACGGGTTGGATCAGTTTATGATTGGGGCATTTTATAAAAATATCAATAACCCTATTGAGTATGCTTTGGTCCAAACAGATTATTCGGCAGGATTAACGCTCAGCCCGGACAACTTCGGTACGGCACATAACTACGGTCTGGAGGCTGTGTTCAGGAAATTTTTTGGGAACATAGGCATTTCAGGGAATTATACTTATACACATTCAGTCATTAATTCAACCAAGAAGTTTGAATACACCGATCCTGCTGACAACACCTTCCACAATATAGAGGTTAACCAGTCAAGACCATTACAGGGACAGGCTGCCCATGTCGGTAACGTTTCGCTGCTCTACAAGAATACCAAAAACAAGATAGACGCTCAGCTCGCCCTGGTATATACCGGTGAAAGGATAAATACACTGTCGCTTTATAAGGACCTGGACAATTGGGAAAGACCGACTGTTAATCTTGATTTTTCAGCACAGAAAGAATTCAATCAACATTACATCATTTATATCAAAGTCAACAATTTATTAAATACCCCTTATGAATTATTTGTAAAACAAACCAACAAGGCATATAGCGGCAACACTAAACTTCCGCTTCAGGAAAGCCCAAACTACGCTACCATCGAAAACGATAAATATTATGCCCGTTTTCTTCTGGGCTTCAGATTCAGATTCTAAAACAGTAAACATTCATTAACTAATAGCAAACATTAATTAACCATGAAAAATTTAAGAAAAGCTTTGTATCTGCTTTCGCTAGTTGCGCTGGCATCATGCAGCAAGAAGGATAAAGCTGTTATTTCTGTGCCATTATTCCAGGTAGGTAAGCCGGTAAGTAATACGGCGCCATTATCGGGCTCAATAAAAGGAACAATGCTCGCTAACCAAACATATACTGTTTCTGGCGATGTGACTGTTAATGCAGGCGACACCCTTCTGATTCAAAAAGGTGTTAAAGTAAATGTTACTAATGGTTCCAATTTTATTGTAAAAGGTATCCTGGTTAGCTCCGGTACCAAAGATGCCCCAATTACGATCACTGATCCAAGGAGATCAAAAACTACAGGCAATTCAAGCGCAGCAACAGACTCAGCTTATGCTGGCGGTTGGGGCGGTATCTATTGCGACAAAACATGCCCGCTATTAGTGATTAAATATACGCACCTGGACTTTGCCGGTGCAGCGCTTAAAGCACCACCGTTTAATGGCCCGTCAACTGGCGATCAGTATGCCATTTACTGGCAAAATCCTAATGGAGCTATTATTCTTGAAGACTCATGGATATATGGTACGCCGGATGATGCCATCCGCTTTTATGGCGGGCACTTAAATATTATGCGCAATACATTGGAAAAATGCGGAGGTACAGGCGGTGACGGTTTCAACGCGAAAGGCGGTGCGCAAGGCAATATGGCTTATAACCTTATTATAGGCGGTGCCACCAACGGTACCAAATCAGCCAATGATGGCGCAACCGGTTCAACGCAAACACAAATTGCTATGTATAATAATACATACGTCAATGGCGGTTTCAGAAACACTGGCGTTTATGGTGCGCGAAGCGGGTCTATAGAGGTTGAAAACAACTCAAGGGCATTAGCCTACAATAACCTGATCGTTGATTGTAACTTCGGTGTGCGTATTGCGGGTGGTAACAATGTAACCGCAAAAGTTTACCTGGCTGATACACTAAGCCATACCGACGGGCCGATCAACAAGACTGCTTATGGTCATAACTTTTACTATGTTGATAATGTTGCGCAGGCTAACCAGATCATCCCTACAAATATTGCCCAGGCAGTTGTTACTCATCCACAGTCTACCGATATCCCAAATATGGCTTCGTTCCTTGGTGCCAGCTATACTTTTGGAATGGCTTATGATGGCACATCATTAGTTGGTAAAAACAACCCTATGTTTGTGAACTACCCGCTTCCAAACATGAATTTTGCTAACCAGGCTTCAGTTGATGCATTTAATTTCCATCTTCAATCCGGGTCTCCTGCTGTAGGTAAAGGTTCTACAGATTTTTCACCAATCACAACTGGTATCCCTGTTGATGCTAATTTCGGTTCAAGCGGTATCACTCCTCCGGGGAAAGATATTGGTTGCTATCAGCAAGATGGTTCAGGTAACCAACACTAATATCTGGTTATTTTGAAAAGTATAATATTTAGCATGACAACCCTTTTTAGTAAGAGCAGTAATTGCTTCGTTATTAAAAATGGGTTGTTGTGCTTTTTCCTTCTAACTGTTTTTTCCTGCAATAACTCGGGGGATACAGTCAGCCCCAAAAAAGACACAATAGCAAATAAGCCGCCGGGCCAGGTAAATTTCCCCAAGCCAACTTATAGCCCAGTCGGCCTTGATACCACAAAGTTGTTTGATGTTATACCTATGGTACATGATCTGGCAAGAACAGATCTTGTTGAAATATCCGGCGTAGCTGCAAGCCGGATCAACCCCGGGATATTATATATTCATAACGATAGCGGAAACCCAAACCAGGTTTACCTGACGAATGGAAACGGCGATGATAAGGGAACACTCACCTTAACGCCCGTTGGCAACCGTGATTGGGAAGATATTGCCGTCGGCCCCGGCCCGGTACCCGGCAAAAATTATGTATATGTAGGGGACATTGGCGATAACGATTCGAAGTACCCTTCAATACTTATCTATAGGTTTGCTGAGCCTGACCTCACTGGTAAAACTTTGCCTGTGCGAATGAATATCGATTCATTGGATATTATCGAGCTAAAATATCCGGATGGTCCGCGGAATGCAGAATCGCTGATGGTAGACCCTTTAACAAAGGATATTTATATTGCCAGTAAAGAGAGTAACAATTCAAAAGTCTATGTGGCCCGGTACCCCCAAACTACTAAATCGGCTACAGTGATGTCATCTGTTGTGCAGCTTTTCATGAATAAGGCTACAGCCGGTGATATTTCTCCGGATGGTTCCGAAATACTATTGAGAAGTAAAGAGTTGATATGGTACTGGAGGCTTCCGGCCGGGACTTCAATCTCGGCAGGATTATTAACTGCTCCGCAGATCGCACCCTATGCCAAAAACGAGCCACAGGGCAAGGGAATCTGTTTTGCTGCGGACGGCTCAGGGTATTATACCGACACCGAGATTAGGGATTATCCCGGGCGTTTAGCGCCTATTTCGTTTTATAAGAGAAAATAATGAACGTGTACTTTTTAAGAAGGTATAAAGTCTTGACTGTTGCATTTAATCTGTTTTTGATAAGTGCATTTATAGTGATTGATTCAGGGAGATGCTATGGGCAATCTCAGCCCTCTCCGGTAATTAATATGATCTTTAGCTCGGATGCTCATTATGGAATCAATCGTATTAGATTCAGAGGTGATTCAAATGTCAGTAGTCATAAAGTAAATAGTGCCATGATACAGCAGATGAATAGCATGCCATATCTTACTTTACCGACAGACAAAGGAATAAAATCAGGCCGGAAAGTTGGGTATATAGATTTTGTGGTACAAACCGGTGATATTGCCAACAGGATGGAGGCACCGGTCCAAAGTGCAGCATCCTCATGGGCCCAGTTTGAGATGGATTATCTGCAATCTATTAAGCTAAAAGGACACAATGGTAAGCCGGCCAAACTGCTATTGGCACCCGGTAATCATGATATATCAAATGCCATTGGATTTCCCAAACCATTAAAGCCTTTAACCGATCCGACTGCAATGGTGAAAATATATAATCTGATGCAGAAGCCTGGAAAGTCTTTAACCAATGCCAATTACGATTTTCATACCGAAAAGGTGAACTATTCACTTAACATTAGCGGTATCCATATGATGTTTATCACCCTTTGGCCGGACTCCGCCGAACGTATTTGGATGGAAAAAGATCTGGAAACAGTGACGAAGGCGACACCTGTAATCATTTTTACGCATGATCAGCCAGAGTGTGAGTCAAAACATTTTACTAATCCGCTGCCTCCTTATAACATGACTGAAGAAAATAAATTTCAAAATCTGACAGAGGAACATTATAAGGAAGGCTATGTCGCTGCAGCTGATGACGGCGCAACTCAGATAGAACAACGCGGTTTTGTGGAATTCCTAAAGCAGCACCCCAATATCAAGGCTTATTTTCATGGTAACAGCAATTGGAACGAGTTTTATACTTATCATGGTCCGGGTAATGATATAAGCCTGCCCGTGTTTAGGGTCGACTCGCCAATTAAGGGTAAGGTCTCTGCGAAAGATGAGACTTTACTGTCTTTCCAATTTATTTCTATTGATCCAATATCACAGAATTTAACTGTGCGCGAATGCCTTTGGAACACCCAGCCTTTGCAAAAAGATCAGAAGGTAATATTTGGGAAAAGTGCGACGGTTTCTCTAAAAGTGAACTAATGACTAAAAAGGCCTCGAATAGGGGCCTTTTTATGTATCTTCAGTTAAAACATTATATCATATAATTCCATCCGTGCGGATCGGGCGCATTACCATAGCGGATACCATCTAAAGTTTTTAATACTTTTTGCGAAAACTCGCGTGTTTTTGGATCGCTTAAAAAGTATTCTTCACCATCATGGCCAATGGAACCAACCGGTGCGATAGTAGCAGCAGTACCTGCGCCAAATGCATCTGTTAATTTGCCATTTTTAGCGCCCTCAATAATTTCGGCTACCGATATGCGGCGTTGTTCAACAGGGAAGCCCCAGTCGCGTGCAAGGGTCATTACTGTATTGCAGGTAACGCCTTTCAGAATGGTGTTCTCGTCTGTTGATGGGGTGATCAGTTTGCCATCTAATACGAACATGGCATTGGCGGCGCCCATTTCCTCAATGTATTTGTGTTCTTTGGCGTCAGTCCAGATGATCTGGTCAAAGCCTTCTTCAACAGCCTTACGGGATGGTAACATAGCGCCTCCGTAGTTCCCGGCTGATTTTGCATAACCCATCCCGCCTTCGGCAGCACGTGTATAGTAGGTTTCGATCTTTACTCTCAGTGTTTTAGAGAAGTACGGACCTACAGGGCAAGTCAACACAATAAACTTATAGGTCAATGATGGTGCTACGCCCAAAAACGGATCGGTAGCGAACATAAACGGCCTTATGTATAAAGAGTGGTTTGCCTGAGCCGGGATCCAGTTGCGGTCAAGGTCAACCAATGCAGCTATACTTTGAATAAAAATTTCTTCAGGTAGTTCCGGCATGCACAAACGTTCAGCCGATTTGTTAAAACGTTCCGCGTTTTTATCCGGACGGAAGACGGAGACCTTACCATCAGCATGTTTGTAAGCTTTCAGTCCTTCGAAAAAGGCTTGTCCGTAATGCAAAGCAGAAATAGCGGGGGTCAGCCCGATCTCAGCATAAGGGACTATCTGAAAGTTCTTCCATTCGCCATCAGCATAATCAGCTACAAACATGTGGTCCGAGAAAATTTTGCCAAATGGCAGGTTGCTAAAATCCGTTTGCGACAAACGGGAATTGGTAGTTTTTGTGATCTTAATGTCCAGCGTCTCAGTCATATCCTTAGGTATTAAATTTGGAAAATGGCAAGATAGCTATTTTCTGTGACAGTTTATAAATGACAACCCGCGACCAATTTAAAATAGGTGATAATGACTTGTTTTTGACGCAATTTTCTGAGCCGCAGACACGTTGGTGCACTTAGTAAGTAAGATCGAACTTTCCTGCAGCATTTTTGGCTTTGAATGTGAATTGAACAGGTTCATTTCCGGGATTGTCAAAATGAATGGAATCGCGTACGTTGCCGGAGACGTCACGATTTAAAACAATCTTTGAGTTGCACTTTATTTCCAGGTGCATTTCTCCTGTTGGCACATCTGTTGAATATTTTACGTTCATGCGTCCATTGGAATACTTTTGGGCACTAAAATCCTGCTTGCCGTTGAATCCGTCAAACGTGGCGTAAATGTGCCCGGGCAAATCGCTACCCTGCCAGTTTTTTGTATAATTATTATTTAATACTGAACAGGAAACAGTGATCAAAATTGCCACAAATGCGGTGATATTTGCGGTAAATTTAAGTTTGCTCATAAGTGTGTTTTATCTATTGAATATAAAAATGATCAATTGATCAGTAGACGATTGAAATGACCCATTGGTGTCATAAAATCTAAGAAAGATTATTATTTAATAATACACTTTAGTTTTCTCCGCAGCCGTTTCGCCGCTGTGACCATGAGTGCTGCTATTTTGTAAACGATAAGTATAAAAAGTAACTTCGTTAAAAGTCGTACTATGAAAACTTACCTCGCCCTTATAGCAATATTAAGCTGGTTTGCCTTAACCGTACAGCTTTATCTTAACCTTACGAGTGGGGTAGCACCGGTATTGGAAATAATTATCAGGTATTTTAGTTTTTTCACGCTGATCTCTAACCTGCTGGTTGCAGTTTGGTCTACCGTATTAATTTTCCTGCCTGCCGGATCAAAACATTTTTTTTCACGTCCCCAAACTCAAACTGCTATCACGCTTTATATTCTGATTGTGGGCATTATTTATAATATCGTTCTCCGTTCCTTATGGCAGCCAAAAGGTATGCAACTGGTGGTGGATGAATTATTGCATTCGGTAATTCCTATATTATTTTTTATTTACTGGTTCTTGCTTGTTCCCAAACAACAGCTACAATGGAGCAGTTTTTGGTCCTGGTTGATATTTCCGTTGGTTTACCTGGCATTTATCCTGGCGCGGGGCTCCTTTTCCGGTTTTTATCCTTACCCTTTTATTCAGGTCAACAAACTGGGCTTTAGCCGGGTGCTGTTTAATGCAGCGGGGATCACTGTAATCTTCCTGGTGATATCCTTAATTCTGATCGGTATAGCAAAATGGCTGATAAAAAGCAAAACAGCAAGATGAATTAGAAATATTGCCACTGCAAACTGATAACTGCAAACTCAAAGTCCCAGCACATCCTCCACCCACGCCTTGCCCCAATTATCCTCCTGCTCTTTAGTCCATAGCGATGGATAAAAAATGCGTTTTTGAAAACGTGGAGGCAGATATTTTTGCCAGTTAGTTCCACCGGTGGCTTTGATTTCATCCGGTTCGCGATTAAGGTAACGCACGGCTGATTTATAATGGGATAACGGCCAGTTCACATTTACATTCACATCCAGTTGCCTCAATTCATTTTCGAGCTGAGTAGTCGATTGCTGCTCATATTGCAACTGCTGCGATAGGGCGTTAAAGTTTTTGCCAGTATTCGCTTTTCCAAGTTCGATGAATTGTTTGGAATATTTCTTCTCAAATTGTTTTAGTGTAAGTGTTTTCTTACCGGTGGATAGCTCTGTGGCGCCAAACTTCCAGTATAGGAATTCAAACTGATCTTCAATGGGCGCACTGCGCAGTTCCACGCGTTTATCCCTGGCTACCAGGTTAATAAAGTCCGTTGAATAGATTTCAATCATTCTATACTGCCCGCTCTGAAATCCACTGGCTGGTAGCAGCGACATCCTGAATTGCAGAAACTGCTCTTTCTCCATCCCGTCAACCATGATTTCGAATGACTCTATAAGGGCGTCGAAATAACGATTAATGCGTCTTATCCTCGTTGTAAAGAAATCTGCCGTCAATATTTCTCTTTCAGTGATCTGTTTACACTCATGCAGCACCAGCTTAAAATAAAGCTCCGTGATCTGGTGATACATGATGAATATTTCCTCGTCAGGAAACGGCGTTTTAGGATTTTGAAGGCTCAGCAGTGTATCCAGGTGGATATAATCCCAATAGGTAAGAAAGTCGGCGTGCAGCAGTCCATCAAGATAGGAGATCATATCCTGACCCATAGCTTCATACTTTTCCTGCAACAAGGCCAGGCGCGATTCAATTTCAGGGCTAATACTCATTGGATTGGTTTATTTGTCAAAGGTAATAAAGCTGATAAATACAGAAACAAAACCACTATATTTATAGTTAGGTACTTATCATGGCAATACAGAAGATTTTAATTGCAGTCGATGATAGTCGTTATGCTGACCATGCCGCAGAAGTCGGGTTTGAAATGGCCCGTTTTTGCAATGCTGAGGTTGGCCTAGTGAATATTATCGAGCCCCTCATTTTACCATCTTCCGGCAGCGACTCTATTACCGGAATCACAACAGATGTCTCTATGGTGAATGAGTCGGAGATGGTGCGCATTCAAAAGGAAGCGGCAGAAAATACAGTAAGGCGCATACAGGAAAAATATGCCGAACGGTTGAAAATAACCAACTTTACGGAGTATGGCCTCACCGCAGACGGCATATTAAAATGTGGCGCTGAGTTTGGCGCCGATCTGATAGTGGTAGGAACGCATAGCCGCACAGGCATTGATCGCTTGTTTATGGGCAGTATTGCTGAGCATGTGGTGCGGCATTCTAAAGTGCCGGTGCTGGTGGTGCCGCTACGCGAGTCCGAAAGTCAGTAAAGTCGGTGTAAGTCGGAAAGTAATCATCTTACGGACTTCCGGTCTTATTGACTAATACAACAATCTAAACTTTATCGTATGATCGATCGCCTTCAGCTCATTCAGAACCTGTTTGCCATAGCCGGCTGTAATGTCAGTGATTACATAACCTATTTGCGCGTTGGTCACCAGGAATTCACCGACAATATTGATGTTATGTCTTGCTAAAACGCCGTTTATCTGGGCAAGGATACCTGGCACGTTGGTGTGTATGTGTATCAGGCGGTGAGCATTATCATTACGTGGCGGTTGCAGATCGGGGAAGTTGCAGCTCATATGCGTTTTCCCTTCGTTCATAAAGGCAATTACTCTTCTAGGGATAAAGTCAACATTCCTGGGATTGTATTTGGGATCATCAAAGATAATGATGCCATTTTCGCAGGCAACTTCAGCTATTTTTTTGCTGGCAACTTTACCCAAACATCCGATTACTTTTAACCTTTCAGCATTTTGCAATTGCTCGGCCGTAGGCTGATGTTCTTCGTCACAAAGCAATACGCCCGCCTCTTCCAGGTATTTGTCTTCTATGGTATCCTTCTGGCGAATATCATAACCTTCTTTACGCATTTGTTCTAATGCTTCTTCACCAACATTGCCTACCACAAGGCATTTAATACGGTTTTTAGGGTATGAAATTGCGCGCGGTAGTTTATTGATGAAAAGGAATTCATCAAGGCTAGGTGTAATATGGTCGGCTTTTTCGGCCACTGACTTACGCTCGATATTCTCGGTATAAGCAAAGAATTTTTTGATCAGGCCCGATTCTTTCAACTGGAAATCAGAGTAGCCGTCACCAATTCCGAATATCTCGCCCTGCAGGTTCATCTGCCGCAGCAGTTTTACCTTGCCACCTTCCTGCGAAAGTGGGTTTTCACGATCGTAACCTATGATATTGTCATTCTCATCAAACACAAAGGTGTTTGCATAGATATTTTCCCGTTTAATAAAATACTCGGTCACAACAGGTGTAATAAACTCCTTGAAGCCGCCTGAAACGATCAATACGTTCTCCTGGTGTTGCTTAAAAAAAGCACTATTGCGTGAGAATGAAGTAGAAACTTTCTTTTTTAAATGGGTTACCAGTTGCTTCAAATGCTCGCGGTTAGCCTGTAGTAATTTTACCCGGCCCTCAAGGCTCTCGCTGAAAGGAATCTTACCTTCCATAGCCGCATTGGTAAAATCTTCTATCTGCTGGTAAATTTTTTCTCTGTCGGGGTGCTTTCTCAGGGAAATGCGGGCAAGCTCGTCTAATGCTTCAACCTGTGTAAATGTGCTATCGAAATCGATAATAAAGTACTGGTCCATTTGTGTGCAAATGTGCAATTTTTGTATGATGCATCATAGTAAAATGTTGAGTTTGTTGATAGAGTTTGCGGATGTTGATAACTGTTTTATTAGCATCCTAACAATCTAATTCAGGATGCAGATATCAATTACTCCTTTATTTTGACGTTGGTAACGTCGGTGGCGTTGATGACATTGCAGGCTGTATCCAATTCAAGCCGGTATTTCATTAACTTTTTTACCCCCGCCGAATCAGTTCTGAAGGAATAAATAAGCAGATAATAAGTCAATTTATCATGCTCGATACTGTAAACATCCTTTTCATTTTTTACTGCAAGGTCCGGGCGCTGACCGTTTTCGCTATCTACATATGTTTTCATTCTTTGACGATCAGCAGCGGATATTCCGGCTGCATTTAATGATGTATCCAGCGAAGTAGTATACCGTCTTTTTTGTATTGCAGAAAACGATACCGATTTAAAATATGCAGGGTTACCGAGCCTGTTCCTGACATAATGCTCAGCTGTTTGCTCTGCTCTGGATTGCAATTCCGAATTCATACAGCTAAAGCAAAATAATACCAGTACAAAAAAATACTTATTCATAAAGTCAATTAGGGTGTAGGAATAAAACGAATTTAACAATTATCCGGATTCCTGTCAGGCTTTATCAATAATTTGTAAATCTACTTCCGGGCAATGGTTAGATTGTTTTTAAAGCTTCACACACCTCTGTTATAGAGGTTTTTAATGGCTTAAACTCGATGCCAGTTGCTTTTTTGATCTTGGTATTGTCGAATTTTTTGGTAAGTGATGCTGCCTGCGCCGATACTTTGTCGATTGAAGGTACGCTACGTGTTATCGCTCCGGCAAAAGCGGCAAACCGCCATGCCAGCTCCATTATCCATGGTTTGGCTAAAGCAGATGGTGCTTTAATGCCGAATGTGTTTGCTATTTCTGCTGTTAGGCTTTTATAATCCTGGTTTTCGGCACTGATGATAAAACGTTCGCCGCTAATGTTACTGTTCATAAGTGCAATCATGCATTTAGCCACATCTTCTACGTCAACAAAACCCCCGCTACCCCTGGTATAAAATTTTAAGCCATTGCGAACAGTTTTAAACAAGGCGCCGCTGCCTTCCGTTCCTGCATTGGGGCCAATAATAATAGAAGGGTTGACGATTACCGCTTCTAAACCTTCGGCAATACCGCGCCAAACTTCCATCTCGCTTTCCAGTTTAGAAATGGCATACCCATCCGTTTCAGTAGATTGATCGAGATGATGGTTTTCTGTGATTAGTTCGCCCGGTTTGGCATCGCCTATTGCGGCTACTGAACTTACATGAACCAATCGTATTCCGTTTTGCCGGCACAGGTCGACAAGGTTTGCCGTCCCAGTCACATTGGTATAAATCATCGGTTCCTTATCCGCTTGCCGCAAGGATACCCACGCGGCGCAATTATACACCTGAGTGATGCCTTCGAGTGCATTCTCCAGGGCGAAAATGTCCAGCAGATCAGCTTCGACCCATTCTATGTTTTTTTGATAGGGCAATAGAAAAGATGGTATTGTTGATGAGGCCCGTCTGGTGCAACGGATGAGATGGGCCTGTTGCGTCAATTGTTTAGCCACTTCAGAACCCAGAAAACCTGTTGCACCCGTAACCAGTATCATGTTGCGAATGTGCAAATAGATGTGCAGATGTGCAAATGTGCGGATAAATTGAATTTAAAATCAAAAACATCTAATTGGATAAAAATCTGCACATTTACATGCCAGCATATTTGCATATTAAAAAAATCTGCACATTTGCACATCATCAAATTTGCACATCTGAGAAATGTCTTTATCTGATTTTTTTGCGCCGGTTGACCTGAAAAAGATATCACCTAAGAATGGCTATTACTCGAGCCACCTGGGGGATAAGATTACGCATTTTTCGGTTGATTTTCCTGACCTTGAACAAAAAACAGATATCGCGGTCATTGGTGTACAGGATGACCGTAATGCCATAAATAATTCAGGCTGCGCTTTAGGGCCCGATTATGTGCGGGAGAAGCTATACATGCTTTTTGAGGGTTCTTACAAGACTAAAATTGCCGATCTTGGTAATATCCGCCAGGGAGCAAGCATAACTGATACTTACTTCGCAGTAAAAACGGTGGTCAGCGAATTGATAAAAAAAGGCATCCTGCCGGTTATAATTGGAGGCGGACAGGATATTACCTATGCCCAGTATATGGCTTATGAGGAACTGGAGCAAAAGGTTGACCTGGTAGTTATCGATCCTCGTTTTGATTTGGATGATGATGGTGAAGGCGATAGCCTGGAAACCACATCCACCTCGTACCTGAATAAAATATTTTTGCATGAGCCCAATTATCTGTTCAATTACAGCAACCTGGGCTATCAAACCTACTTTTCGAGCCAGGAAAGCTTGAGGGTGATGGATAAATTATATTTTGATGTACATCGGCTGGGGGAGCTCAGCGGACAAGTGGCAGTAACCGAGCCAATCATTCGCAATGCCAGTATGATCAGTTTTGATATGGGGGCCATTCGCTCATCAGATGCTGCCGGCAATGCCAATGCCACACCAAACGGTTTTTATGGTGAGGAGGCCTGCCAGATAGCCCGGTATGCCGGCTTTAATGACAAATTGAACTCGATAGGCTTTTATGAATTTAACCCGGCTTACGACAACAACGGCCAGACAGCAATGCTGCTGGCCCAGATGATATGGTATTTTATTGATGGATTTTATAACCGAAAGAAAGATTTTCCGTTAAACCCTAAATCGCAATACCTGATCTATAAAACCAGTCTAAAGCATGACGATCACGAGTTGGTGTTTGTAAAGAGCAAAAAATCAGACCGTTGGTGGATGCAGGTTCCTTATCCTACCGGGGGATCGATGAACGAACGCTTTCACCTGGTGCCATGCCGGTATGACGATTACAAAACAGCTGTTGCCGGCGAAATGCCCGACCTTTGGTGGCGCACTTATCAAAAACTAAATTGAAATACAATTCATTGACCGATTGAACGTTAACAACATCATTATCTGATAATAATAAATGAGAAAATTGTTTTTTTGCCTTTTGCTGTCATTGCCAATGCTGGCATTTGCACAGGTTCCGCAGCCCTTTAATGTAGTGGGAAAGTTTGGTAACATTAACGCCAAAATTTATTTAGGTTACCAATTGGGTTCGAATAGGGTACTTGATTCCGCTCAGGCAGTAAATGGTAGTTTTGAATTTAAAGGAACCCTGATATACCCCTCTCTGGCCGTTTTAGTGATCGATTTCAAAGGAGTTGGCGCAGATAAAATGGACGTAGGTCCGAATTCAGATAAGCTTGCATTTTACCTCGACAAGGGTACAATTAATATGCAAAGCCCCGATTCAGCTTACAAGGCTAAGATTATTGGTTCGCCAATAAATGACCAGTATTTAAAGCTTTTGGCTATTAATGGTGAAGCCGGTGCAAAGACCAATGCGCTGATGACTGAACAGGTAAGGTTGGCGAACGATCCGGCAAATGCTAATAAGCCCGTTGATCAGAATGCATTGCAGGCAAAACTTAAAGTAATACAGGCGGATTATCACGCAAAGTTGAAAGCATTTATATCGGCTAATCCTGATAGCTACTTGAGTTTGTTATCAATAGGTACTTTGGGTGGGCCGTCACCCGATCCTAATGAATTGTTGCCTGTTTTAGATGGACTTTCAAAAGAATTGCAACAAACAGAAACAGCCCGTTCGATACGCAACTCGCTCGAAAGTCTGAAGGCAACTGCTAATGGCGCAATGGCTCCTGATTTTGAACAGGCTGATACTTTAGGCCACCCGGTAAGGCTTTCATCTTTCAGGGGTAAATATGTTTTGCTTGATTTCTGGGCATCCTGGTGCGGGCCCTGCCGTCAGGAAAATCCGAATGTGGTGAGAGTATTCAACAAGTATAAAGATAAGAACTTTACGATTGTAAGCGTGTCGCTGGACAGGCCGGGAGCAGTGTTTTCCTGGCTGGAAGCGATTAAGCGCGACCATTTAGGCGGGTGGACACAACTATCGGACCTTAAATTCTGGAATAATGCAGTTGCAAGACTATATTTTGTGCAAAGCATTCCCAAAAATTTCCTTATAGACCCTGCCGGGAAAATTATTGCACAAGATCTCCGCGGCGATGACCTTGAAAGCGAATTACAAAAAGTGCTGAGATAACAATTGGTTTAGAATTTATTAGTAATATTGGGTTATCAATAAAATCTGCATGAAAAAACTGATCGCAGCAGCTATTGCCTTACTACCTGCAATAGCTTTTGCCCAGGATGGCAAATATGTACTACAGGGTAAGGTGGGCAATCTAAGTGCGCCTGCTAAAATATACCTTCAATATTCAGTAAAGGATAAAGTAATTACCGATTCGGTAAACTTAAAAAACGGCGAATTCCAATTCTCGGGTAATGTAGGCACGGTTCCTGTAAACGCTTACCTGGTATTGAATGAGATGGGCACAGGAGGTGTGGTTTATAAAGATTATAAGTCCATATATCTGGAAAAAGGCACGATCAATGTAAATAGCGGCAGCAAGCTTAATGAAGCAAAAGTTGATGGCCCTAAAACCAACCGGGAAAATGCAGAATACGATGCATTAAATAAACCCATCAACGATGCGCAGGAGGCATTAGATGCTAAAGTAAAAGCTGCAACCCCTGAGCAGAAAAATTCCGAGGAATTCGAGAGAGCAACCACTAAAGAGCAAAAAGCCCTTGACGCTAAATCTAACGAAGTTAATGCAAACTTCATCAAATCGCATCCGGGGTCTTATATCAGCCTTATGGCATTGGAGATGTATGCTGCCTATGGCACGGATTATGCAGATATAGCCCCGTTATATGAAAGTCTTTCATCTGAAGTAAAACAATCTGATGGAGGTAAAGAATTCGGCGAAAGGTTGCCAAAACTGAAAGCTGTAGCTTTAGGTGAGATGGCGCCTGTTTTTGCAGAAGCTGATACTGCGGGCAAGACAGTTAGTCTTGAATCATTCAGAGGCAAATACGTTTTGGTTGATTTCTGGGCGTCATGGTGTGGCCCATGTCGTAGGGAAAACCCAAATGTGGTAAAAGCTTATAATATGTATAAGACCAAGAACTTTACCATTCTTGGTGTTTCATTAGATCGTCCAAACGGTAAGCAAAAATGGCTGGATGCTATCCATAAAGATCACCTGACCTGGACGCAGGTATCTGATCTGCAATTCTGGAAAAGCAAACCTGCTGCATTGTATGTGGTACGTGGTATCCCTGCAAACTTCCTGATCGACCCAAGCGGGAAGATCATCGCTAAAAACCTGCATGGCTTTGACCTGGAAGATAAGCTGGAGGAGTTGTTTGGAAAGATATAATTTAAGACGGAAAGTCCCTAAGACAGAAAAGTCCGAAAGTAAAGTTAATACTTCCGGACTTTTTTTATTTCTTTCCGACTTTCGGGCTTATGCGGACTTCCCGACTATAAAAGGTCAAATCCAATATCCTTCCTGAAATATATGCCGTCCCAATAAATACGGCTGGCATCGGCAGTAGCTTGCTGGAGTGCATTAAACATATTATCCTGCAAGGTTGAGATAGCTAATACGCGGCCCCCGGTAGTGATCACATTTTCTCCGTTCATCGATGTACCCGCATGAAATACTTTCGATTCGTGGACATTCTCCATTCCGGTAATCACCTTATTCCTTAAATATTCACCAGGGTAACCGCCTGCTACGCAAACTACAGTAGCAGCCGTTTTATTGGAAATAACCAATTCTTTTTCGTTCAGGTTACCTTTAGCTACACCCTGCAGCAGGTCTACAAAATCAGATTCTATTCGCAACATCACGCTTTCCGTCTCCGGATCACCCATGCGGCAGTTATATTCGATCACATAAGGTTCGCCATTGCAATTCATCAGCCCGATGAAGATGAACCCTTTATATGGTATTTTTTCTTTTTTTAGCCCATTAACAGTAGGCACAATCACTTTATCGTGCACCTTTTTCATAAAGGCAGCATCTGCAAAAGGAACGGGGGATACGGAACCCATGCCTCCGGTATTGAGGCCGCTATCGCCTTCGCCAATGCGTTTATAATCTTTGGCTTCGGGTAATACTTTATAATGCTGGCCGTCGGTCATTACAAAAACTGACAGTTCAATACCTGTCAGGAATTGTTCTACTACAACTTTCGAGCTGGCATCGCCAAATTTGGCTTCTGTCAGCATACTGATCAGTTCGCGCTCCGCTTCTTTTAGTGTTTCGCAGATCAACACGCCCTTGCCTGCAGCTAAGCCGTCCGCTTTTAAAACAATCGGCAGGCTTTGGGTCGACAGGTATTCAAAACCTTCATGCAAAGTTTCGCGGGTGAAAGTTTTTGATGCGGCAGTCGGAATATTATTCCTGAACATAAAATCTTTGGAGAAATCCTTGCTTCCCTCTAACTGTGCGCCCTCTTGTTGCGGGCCGATTACGGGAATATGTTTCAATTTCTCATCGGCCAGGAAAAAATCATGAATCCCTTTTACCAATGGCTCCTCAGGGCCCACCAGTATCAAATCAACTTTATTTTCCGTAGCAAAACGGCCTATACTATCAAAATCTGTTGCTTTGATGTTTACGTTCTTGCCATATTGCGATGTTCCCGCGTTGCCAGGGGCAATAAAAAGCTGTCTGCATTTGGGGCTTTGTGAAATTTTCCAGGCGAAGGCACTTTCCCTTCCGCCCGAACCGAGGAGCAGGATATTCATGGGGCAAATATAAGTTAAATGTGCAGATGTGAGTATGCGTGATTGTGTAAATGTGCCGATGCGGAGATGTGCAAATGTTAGACGAGTGGGTTGCAATAACAGTGGTCATAGTTGTCTTAAAGGCACTATGATCATAGTTCAGATAAATAATGCAAACAATTTCGGCTGCTAAAGATTATTTTTACGATATGTCAAGACGATTGGATAAATACCGCAAACTGCCCATCTTCCAGAAGTCGGAAGAAATACTGGAATTGGCTGAAGTGATAGCTGAAACGCTGAAAGAAGATAGCAAAAAAGAGCATCTTGCCAGCGAGATATTAGGCAATGCCATGATCATGCAGGTAAAAATCGCTGGGGCAGAAGGCGGAGGCCTGTATTCATTAAAAATGCAGAGCGCAGTGGTGATTAAGATAGCTGCGCAGGATATGCTGAATGCAGTTATATTTTCAGCTATGGTCAACATCAATGAAGAAGACTATGTACAGCTGATGCGCGAAAAGGTAGAAGAATTCAGAATGGAGTTTTTAAACTGGATACGTGGTTTTGATAAAAGCTATGATATACCAGATAACTGGGGAATCCGTTATGACTCAAGTACGCCCGAGCAGGAGAAGCTGGAAGAGCTAATGTTTGACGAAGACAAATTCTGGGACGACTTTGATGAAAACAATCTTGATGACGATGAGGATTGGAGCGATGAAGACGAAGAAAAGGATGAATAAAGCTTTCAGCTTTAACCTTTCGGCTTTCACCTCAAAAACGTACCTTTGCCTGCCATTATGACTACATAAATTGCTATGGCGCAATTGTTGAAGCCGTAGCATAATATCGAAATACGTATGTTAAATTTTATAAGCAAGCTTTTTGGAAACAAATCGGAACGAGATGTAAAAGCGATACAACCAATAGTAGAGAAGATCAAAGAAGAATTCTCGAAACTGGATAATATCAGCCATGATGATCTCCGCGCTAAAACCATAGCTTTTAAAGAGACAATAAAACAGGGCCTTGCCGAAATTGATGCTGAATTGCAGGAGCTTAAAGACAGGATTGAAAATAATCCTGACCTGGACGTAAGCGAGAAGGTTCAGCTTTATACCCAGGTGGATAAGCTTGAGAAAGACCGCAACAAGGAACTGGAAGTAATACTGATGGATATCCTGCCGGAGGCTTTCGCCGTTGTGAAAGAAACTGCCCGCAGGCTCAAAGAAAATAAAACCCTCGAAGTTACTGCTACTCAATTCGACCGTGATCTGGCGGCGCGTAAGAGCAACGTGGTAATAAAAGGTGACAAAGCGATACACCATAATACCTGGATTGCAGCCGGTAACGAAGTAACCTGGGATATGGTACATTATGATGTACAGCTGATAGGCGGTACAGTATTGCACCAAGGGAAAATCTCTGAAATGGCGACGGGTGAAGGTAAAACGCTGGTAGCGACCTTGCCTGCTTATTTGAATGCATTGGCCGGACAAGGTGTTCACATTGTGACTGTTAACGATTACCTGGCACGTCGTGACTCGGAATGGATGGGCCCACTATATGAGTTCCACGGATTGTCTGTTGATTGTATCGACAAACATGAGCCAAACTCAGAAGCGCGCCGTGCAGCTTATATGGCCGATATTACTTTCGGTACCAACAATGAATTCGGCTTTGATTACCTGCGTGACAATATGACACGTTCGCCTGAAGAATTGGTGCAACGCAAATTACATTACGCAATGGTGGATGAGGTTGACTCGGTATTGATCGACGATGCCCGTACACCTTTGATCATTTCAGGGCCAATTCCGCGCGGCGATGAGCACGAGTTTTATGAGTTGAAACCACGCATTGAACGTTTGGTAAATACCCAAAAAGCTTATATAAATACTGTATTAAACGAAGCAAAAAAAGCCATTGCGGATGGGAAGACCGGAACTGATGATGGCGGTTTGGCTTTATTGCGCGCACACCGTGGCTTACCAAAAAATAAAGCGCTGATCAAGTTCCTGAGCGAAGGCGCTAACAAACAGGTTTTATTAAAAACCGAAAACTATTACATGCAGGACCAGAGCAAGGAAATGCCGAAGGTTGATGCTGAACTGTATTTTGTAATAGACGAAAAAAATAACCAGGTGGAGTTGACTGAAAAAGGTATCGAATTGATTACTGCATCAGGCGAGGACCCACATTTCTTTGTGATGCCTGATGTAGGCTCTGAAATTGCCGAGATTGAAAAGTCTCACGCAAGTAATGAAGAGAAAGTTGCTCAAAAAGATACCCTGATGCGTGATTTTTCTGTGAAATCAGAACGTATCCACTCGGTAAACCAATTGCTGAAAGCATATACCTTATTTGAAAAAGATACAGAATACATCATCGACGAGGGTAAGGTAAAGATAGTTGATGAGCAGACTGGCCGTATTTTGGATGGCCGCCGTTACTCTGACGGTTTACACCAGGCTATTGAAGCAAAAGAAAATGTGAAGGTAGAAGATGCTACCCAAACTTTTGCAACCATCACCCTGCAAAACTACTTCAGAATGTACCATAAACTTTGCGGCATGACCGGTACAGCCGTTACCGAAGCAGGTGAGTTCTGGGAGATATACAAACTGGATGTGGTGGAGATACCAACCAATACTTCCATTATCCGCGATGACCGCCAGGACCTGGTATACCGCACCATACGCGAAAAATATAATGCCGTAGCCGACGAAATCGTTAACCTGACGCAGGCAGGCAGGCCAGTTCTGGTAGGCACCACATCCGTTGATATATCTGAATTATTGAGCCGTATGCTGAAACTGCGCGGCATCAAACATAACGTACTGAACGCTAAACTGCACCAGAAAGAAGCGGACATCGTGGCCGAGGCCGGTAAGGCAGGTACTGTAACCATCGCCACCAACATGGCTGGTCGTGGTACGGATATTAAGCTTGGTCCGGGTGTAAAAGATGCAGGTGGTTTGGCCATCGTAGGTACCGAACGCCATGAGTCACGCCGTGTGGACAGGCAGTTACGCGGTCGTTCAGGACGCCAGGGTGACCCGGGTTCTACCCAGTTCTTCGTATCGCTGGAAGATAACCTGATGCGTTTATTTGGTTCGGAGCGTATCTCGAACCTGATGGTACGCATGGGTATCGAGGAGGGCGAAGTGATACAGCACTCGATGATCACCAAGTCTATCGAACGTGCACAGAAGAAAGTAGAAGAAAACAACTTCGGTATCCGTAAGCGCTTACTTGAGTACGACGATGTGATGAACTCGCAGCGTACAGTTATCTATTCTAAACGTAAGAGCGCCCTTTTTGGCGAACGTTTGGAAGTGGATATTAACAACACCATTTTTGACGTTGCGGCTGATGTTGTTACTCAATACAAGGAAGAAAACAATTACGAAGGGTTCCAGCTGGAGCTAATACGTGTATTCTCAGTAGACACTGAGATTAGTGAAGATGAATTTGCTTCAACACATATCAACCAGCTCACTGATAAGGTATTCCACGAGGTAACTGCCTTCTACAAACGCAAAGCCGAAGCTATTGCACAGCAGGCATTCCCCGTTTTGAAAGATGTGTTTACTACCCGGGGTGAGTATATCGAAAATATTGTGGTGCCGTTTACTGATGGCATCCACGGCATACAGGTGGCTGTTCCGCTTAAAAAAGCAGTTGAAAATAAAGGCGCTGAAGTGTTCAAATCGTTCGAGAAGAACGTGGTGCTTTACCTGATAGATGATGCATGGAAAGAACACCTGCGCGAAATGGACGAACTGAAGCAATCGGTACAGAATGCCGTTTACGAACAAAAAGACCCATTGCTGGTTTATAAGTTCGAAGCGTTTGAACTGTTCCGCCAGATGCTGGCTACTGTGAATAAGGAAATGGTAAGCTTCCTGTTCAGGGGTGGTATCCCGGTTCAGCAGGAACCGGACGAAATAAGGGAAGCGAAACCGCAGCCGAAAACAGATTTAAAAAAGCTGCGTACCTCGAAGCCTGAACTGGTAGCTGAGTCAAGCGGTGTACCGATGAATGAATTTGCAGACGTACCGCCACCAAAAGCCACTCCGGTAAGAGTGGAACAAAAAATTGGACGGAATGATCCTTGTCCTTGCGGCAGTGGCAAAAAGTACAAGAATTGCCATGGAGTAGGACAAGCGTAAGCGGATTTTAGATTTACGATTTACGATTTCGGATTTAAAATTTTAAACTTAGAGTTTAGAATTTAGAGATTAGAATTTATGAATAAAGCAGCCTCACGTTTTAAAGCTATTTTGCAGATAAGCGCGGGCTGTTTTTTTATTTTGTTTGCGTTTACAGCCGGTGCGCAAACGCGCGGCAAGGTGGAAGTTATAAAAGATCCGCGCATCGATACGTTTGCGGCTCACAGGCTCGAACTGAATAAAGGTGCCGACGCCATGACTATGAACGGCTTTCGGGTGCAGATATTTACCGGTGAGAATAGGAAGGATGCATATAATGCACAGTCCAAATTCCTGGAGCAATTCCCGGACATAAAGAGCTATATAATTTATAATGAACCTAATTTTAAAGTCCGCGTAGGCGATTTCAGGACCCGTTTGGATGCTGAAAAGCTGCAAAACGACTTAAAGAAACTATTCACCGGGATGTTTATCATCCAGGAAAAGATCACCCCGCCCAAACAGGATACCGATGACTAAAGAACACATACAGGAGCTTTCCCAGAATATTTTTAACGAGGTGGTTGCCAACCGCCGCCATTTGCACGCTAACCCAGAACTTTCTTTTCACGAGGTGGAAACTTCTGCTTATGTCGCCAGGAAACTGGAAGATATGGGCCTGGAATACCACAAAATGGCTAATACTGGCTTGGTGGCTTTGATAAAAGGGGATAAGCCATCAGATAAGGTGGTGGCCCTGCGTGCTGATATGGACGCCCTGCCGATTCTGGAAGCCAATGATGTTCCCTACAAATCGAAAAATAACGGCGTGATGCACGCCTGCGGACATGATGCACATACGTCGTCTCTGCTAGGTACTGCCAGAATACTGACTGAGCTTAAAAGCCAGTTTGCAGGAACAGTCAAATTGATCTTTCAACCTGCTGAGGAAAAACTACCCGGCGGTGCTAGCCTGATGATTAAGGAAGGCGTATTGGAAAACCCCAAACCGCAAGCAGTACTGGGTCAGCACGTGATGCCCTGGATAGATGCCGGAAAAGTGGGTTTCCGCGCAGGGAAATACATGGCATCTACAGATGAGATCTATGTAACTGTAAAGGGTAAAGGTGGTCACGGGGCTCAACCGCAAGCTAATATTGACCCGGTAATTATTACCGCACATATTCTTACTGCGCTGCAAACTATTATTAGTCGATATAACGATCCTAAAAGCCCTTCAGTGCTATCATTTGGGAAAGTGATTGCTAATGGAGCTACCAATGTGATCCCGAATGAAGTTTACCTGGAAGGAACCTTCCGCACGATGGACGAAGCATGGCGCTCCGATGCCCATAAAAAAATGAAAAAGATGGCTGAAGGCATTGCCGAAAGCATGGGCGGAAGCTGCGAATTCAACATCATTAAAGGTTACCCCTTCCTGATCAATGAAGAAAAGCTGACTAATGCCGTGCGTGGCTATGCTGAAGATTATTTGGGTAAAGAAAATGTACTCGATCTGGACATCTGGATGGCCGCGGAAGATTTTGCCTACTACACCCAGGTTGCCGATTCCTGCTTTTACCGCTTAGGCACCCGTAATGAAAGCCGCGGTATTACCTCGTCTGTACACACACCTACTTTTGATGTTGAAGAAGATGCTTTTAAAGTAAGCACTGGCTTGATGGCGTATTTGGCACTGAAGCAGTTAGGGAATTGATTTGAATCTTTTGCAGGATGTTTTGCGTTTGAATTTCATTATATTTGATCAAAACTTAAACCATTCTGCCTGAACTTCAATATCATGAAAGGAACAATACATGTTATCCCCATATTTTGCTTATCGGCAGTGCTGATAGCCGGACTGCTGGCCAGCTGCACAAAAACCAGCAACATTGTAAAACCGGTAACGGTTAAGGATACAACTAAAACACAGCCTTCAAACCCTACGACACCTGTGCCCCAGAATGTTGTAATCAATATGGATAGCGTTAAGACCACAACGCTGGCGACAGGCTTTAATTTTCCTACAGGTATGGCTGTTGATAAACAGGGAAACGTTTATGTTGCCGATGCACTGAGTAATTGTATCCGTAAAATTGATCCTAATGGCGTTGTGAGCCTGGTAGCCGGTCAGCCGACTAGTCCGAGCGGATACCTTGATGGCGATGTGTCAGTTGCCCTGTTTTACCGGCCATCTGGCGTGGTGATCGACGGCGACGGTAACCTGTACGTTGCCGATACCAATAACCAATGCATTCGAAAGATCACACCTGGCGGAGTAGTAAGCACTTTTGTGCAGATTGAGACGCCGATAGCTATCGCCCGCGATGCAAACGGCAACCTTTATACAAGCCATTATGGCTATAATCAGATAGATAAGATCACACCCGACGGGACTAAAACCGGGATGTTAAATAGTGTCATTGGTGACGGGATGCTGGGTGTAGGCATCAATTTCGCGCCGGCTGCCGTGGCAGTTGACGCCACAGGAAATGTATATGCCAGCGATTATCCTATGAATAACGTTCGCAAAATTGCTTCCGATGGAACGGTGACCAATATTACCATAAACGGGCAGGTAACCGGCCCCAACGGAAATTATATTGATGGCTCGTTGGCTGACGCTCATTTCCATGGTATCACTGGTTTAACGGTTGATGCATCCGGCAATATCTATGTTGCCGATTGGGGTAATAATGCCATCCGCGTAATTAATACCCAAACCAATACGGTGAAAACATTGGCCGGAAACGGATCAGGCGGTTCATTCAGCGGCCCCGAGGCGCTGGCTGTTGATGCATCAGGTAATATTTATGTAGCGGAACCCAATAGAATAAGCAAGGTGACGCACTATTAGTTGGCCTTAGCAGGATTGAGCTGCTTCCCTAATCACCCTATTCCTCTCCTCCAAAAGCTTCGTCATATAGTGGGTTAAGATCAGTTTATTGAATATGTTACCGAGAATACCCAACGGCGTTTCAAATTCAAAAATGTCTTTCATGATAGTTTGATTGCCTGAGGTTGTGAAGTGATGCTCGTGCCGAAAGCTTTTGAACGCTCCGCTCACCATTTCATCAACAAACAAATTAGGACGATCAAGTTCGGTGATCTTAGAGGTAAGCGTTTGCCAGATACCGAAATGCTTCGCCGGCCAGGTAACGGTTTGGCCCAATCCGATCAGTCCGCTTGTTTTACCTGCTATGGCTTTCTCCCCAGTTTGCCTGGTCGATTCCATATGCAGATCGATGCTTCTTGATAAGTCGAAGACTTTTTCGATGGGAGCGTGGATGAAGGTTGTCAGTTCGATTTTTGGCATAAAAAAGCCCTCTGAATAAGAGGGCAATATAATCAGTGAAATCTCAATTCAACGGGTGAAATCGTATATTAAAACTCCGCGTTTTTCGGGAACCTTGGAAAAGGTATCACATCCCTGATATTACCCATACCGGTAACAAACTGCACCATGCGCTCAAAGCCTAATCCGAAGCCTGCATGCGGACAAGATCCGAAACGGCGGGTATCCAAATACCACCATAATTCTTCAGTCGGGATGCCCATTTCGGTCATGCGTTGTTCTAGTTTTTCCAGGCGCTCTTCACGTTGTGAGCCACCTACGATCTCACCAATACCCGGGAACAGGATGTCCATCGCCCTTACGGTTTTGCCGTCATCGTTCTGGCGCATGTAGAAGGCTTTGATCTCCTTCGGATAATCAGTCAGGATCACAGGCTTTTTGAAATGTTTTTCAACTAAATAGCGCTCGTGTTCCGATTGCAGGTCGGTTCCCCAGCCTTCAACCAGGTAGGTGAACTTTTTCTTTTTGTTCGGGGTCGATTCTTTTAATATATCGATAGCCTCCGTATAAGTAAGACGTTGGAAATCATTATCCAAACAGAACTGCAGTTTTTCGATCAGCGTTGTTTCCGAACGCTCGTTTTGCGGCTTCTGCTTTTCTTCTTCGGCCAAACGCTGGCTCAGGAATTCGATATCTTCCGCATTGTTTTTCAGTACATAGCCGATAAGATATTTTAAAAACTCCTCCGCCAAATTCATGTTATCTTCCAGGTCATAAAAAGCCATTTCGGGCTCTATCATCCAGAACTCAGCCAGGTGGCGGGTAGTGTTGGAATTTTCCGCACGGAAAGTTGGCCCGAAAGTATAAATGTCGCTCAATGCCATCGCGCCAAGCTCGCCTTCCAGCTGACCGGATACAGTCAAATTGGTAGCACGACCGAAGAAATCCTGTTTAAAATCCACGTCTCCATTTTCAGTTCTTGGCGGATAAGCCAGGTCGAAGTTGGTGACATGGAATGTCTCACCTGCACCTTCAGCATCCGAAGCGGTGATGATAGGTGTATGCAGGTAAACAAATCCCCGCTCATGAAAAAAGGTATGCACCGCATAAGACAGGCTGTTACGCACACGGAAAACCGCGCCAAAAGTATTGGTACGAAAACGCAGGTGTGCAATCTCGCGCAAAAACTCCAGGCTATGTTTTTTAGGCTGAAGCGGGTACTTTTCAGGGTCACTGTCGCCTAATACTTCTATCTGTTTTGCTTTAACTTCTACTTTTTGACCTTTACCTAAAGATGCTACCAATTCGCCTACCACACTGAGGGCGGCTCCTGTGGTGATGCGCTTTAGTAAATTCGGGTCAGTATTTTCAAAATCAACCACGATCTGGATATTGCTATTGGTTGAGCCATCATTTAAAGCGATAAACTGATTATTACGAAAGGTACGTACCCATCCTTTAACTGTTACTTCAATGTTGGTTTGCTCGCTCTCAAGCAATGCTTTGATCTTTGTCCGTTGACTCATAATAGAATAATTTTGAGGCGCAAAAATACGATTATTTGCCTATAAGATAAGTGATTTGTTTAAGTTTGCTCATAATGAATCCTAAGGCCAGCCTCATCGTCGGCATTGTCTGCATTTCCTTCTCGCCGATATTTGTCAAGCTTTCCGTTGCGCCTGCCATCACCTCAGGATTTTACCGAATTTTCTTTGCTTGGATATTTTTGGTGCCTTATTGTATTGTTAAAGGTAATTTGAAAATAGAACGTAAAGATTTGCTGGTTGCCTTGTTAGGAGGCGTAGTATTTGGAGCGGACATTGCGGTATGGAATCTCTCACTAATGAAGATCAGCGCAACAATATCCACATTGATAGCCAACCTTGCCCCGCTTTGGGTGGGACTGCTGAGCTTTTTGATCCTGCGGAAAAAATCAGGAGCTTCATTCTGGATAGGCACCTGGATCGCCATTTTCGGCATGGTGATACTGGTGGGGTATCAGCAAATATTTCATCTGCAATTCAATATCGGGTTGATTCTTGCTTTGATCGCCAGTTTGTTTTATGCTATTTATATCATGATCACCAAAGGCATTTTGCAAAAGATAAGCACGGTTACTTTCATGTTCTACAATATGTTGGGCGCATCAGTATTTCTGTTTTTGATCTCCTTGCTTCAGCATAATGCGATGCTCGGCTTTCCCGCTTCAACCTGGCTTTATCTATTGGGAATGGGCCTGATTTGTCAGTTGGCTGGCTGGATTACCATCAATTATTCGCTCAATTATTTGGATGCCACAAAAGTTTCTGTAGCGCTACTTAGTCAAACGGTGATCGCTGGTGTGTGGGCGATGATCTTTCTGGCCGAGAAACTTGAGTTTAAGGAAATTGCAGGTAGTATTATAATATTGACGGGTATTGCTATCACTTTTTTAAAGCGAAGGCAACTAAATAATTCCTAAATTAAGGTCGTCATACCATACATTTGTAAACTGTTTTATGATCACCAAAACCACCATCGACCGCATTATGGAAGCCATCGACATTGTCGAGGTGATTGGTGAGTTTGTACAGTTAAAAAAGCGGGGCGCCAACTACGTTGGTCTCTCACCTTTCAGTAATGAGCGTACGCCCTCGTTTACCGTGTCTCCTGCAAAAGGCATTTTTAAAGACTTCTCATCAGGGAAAGGCGGCTCTGCAGTCACTTTTTTGATGGAACTGGAGAAGTTTACCTATCCCGAGGCTTTGAAATGGCTGGCCAATAAGTATAGCATCGAGGTTGAGGAAACGGTTGAATCGCACGAAAACAAAGAAGAGGAAAATCATCGCGAAAGCCTGATGATCGTCAGCGCCTATGCTGCGAAATTTTTTCATGAAAGTTTATTGGATAGCGAGGAGGGACAAAACATCGGCCTCAGCTATTTTAAGGAGCGTGGTTTTACTAACGAAACGATAAAAAAATTCGAATTAGGCTACTCACCTGATCAATGGGAAGCCTTTTCAGGACAGGCTTTAAAAGAAGGTTACCAGGAAGAGTTTTTGGTTGAAAGTGGTTTATCTGTTAAGCGCGACAATGGCACGCTGTACGACCGTTACCGTGGCCGGGTAATGTTCCCAATACATGGGTTTACAGGGCGCGTGATTGCCTTCGGTGGTCGAACGCTGAAGACTGACAAAAACGTTCCGAAATATGTCAACTCGCCTGAGTCGGAAATTTATCATAAGTCCAATGTTTTATATGGGCTATATTTTGCCAAGAAGGCAATAAGAGACGAGGACAATTGCTACCTGGTGGAAGGTTATGCCGACGTATTATCGGTTCACCAGGCAGGCATTGAAAATGTGGTAGCTTCATCCGGCACTTCGCTTACCGTTGAACAGATCAGGCTCATCGGCAGGTTTACCAAAAATATTACCATTCTGTATGATGGCGATGCGGCAGGTATCAAGGCATCACTGCGCGGATTGGATATGATATTGGAAGAAGGGCTCAATGTTAAGGTTGTGCTATTCCCAGATGGTCACGACCCGGATTCCTATGTTCGGAGTGTAGGCACCAATGCCTTCAAAAATTACATTGACCAGAACAGGAAAGACTTCATCATCTACAAAACCGACATTCTGTTAAAAGAAGCCGGAACCGATCCGATAAAACGCGCGGAAGTAATCCGGGAGGTGGTGGAAAGTATTGCAAAAATTCCGGACTCGATCAAGGCATCTGTTTTTATAAAAGATTGTAGCCATATCTTACAGATTGATGAGCGCGCATTGCTTTCGGAGCTCAATAAAATGCGCCTTGCCAAATCGAAGAAGGATGCACAACAGGGTGCAAAACAAGCAGAGGTAGCTGAGCAGTACCCGGTTGAGGAAATTCCGCTCGAAAAATCTGTTAAAGAAGATTATACACAAGAAAAAGAGATTATCCGCTTGCTGCTTCTTTATGGTAGCAAAATGATCGATTGGGATGGCATCGCCAATACTTATATAGGACCGTTTATGATAGCCGAATTGGGGGACGTAGAGTTTGAACATACTCCAAGTAAAAGGTTCGTCGAACTGTATAGCAACGAGGTGGAGAATGGAGTATTGCTGGATGAGCAGTTGTTTATTCACCACCCTGACAAGGAAATTGTGGACCTCACAGTCACACTATTGGCTACTAAATATACGTTAAGCGAAAACTGGTACGAAATGCATAAGATTTTAGTACCCGATGAGCAGGTGAATATGAAAGCGACCATTTTGGGGGCGATCTTTCACCTGAAGAAACATAAAGTGGGCAAGATACTGGATAACCTGCGCACCGAATTGCAAAATGCAGAGGGGGATGAGAACACAGAAATTTTGCTGACGCAGTATATGCAGATGAAAAAAGTGGAGAAAAGCATCTCGGATTATTTAGGCTCAGTGATCATTAAATAATGGCTGTACACCCTGACCTTGGCCGCAGGGGCGAAAACCTGGCAAAAACATTCCTGAAGGATTTGGGTTACGAGATATTGGACGAGAACTGGACGCATGGAAAAGCAGAGGTAGACATAATAGCTTATAAGGATCGGGTGATCATCTATACCGAAGTAAAAACCAGGACGGGAAACGGTTTCGGCGAGCCGGAAGATTTTGTAGATAGGCGTAAGCAAAGATTACTGGCTGATGCCGCGGATGAATATATTTACCTGATGGATCGCCAGGGCGAAGTGCAGTTTGACATCATCTCCGTTTTATTTGACCGGAACGAAAATTATACATTAAAACATATTGAAGATGCCTTCTGGCCATCTGCTGATTAAACTATGAGAAATAATACTATCCTGCTTTTAACAGCAGTCGCTATGCTGGCTTTTGGTTGCGCCGGCTGTAATAAAAAGGCTCAGGAGGCCAGTTTGTCCATCACCCCTGAAGCCGGCACCAGTTACAAACAAGGGCAACAGGTTTCAGTAAAATTGAGCTACGCCAACGATACCAAACCGGACTCCATTGTTTACCTGGTCGACTCCACACGTTTTGCCTCTAAAATGGATTCTTCGGCTGTTAGTCTTAAAACAGATTCCATCTCTCTAGGGCCGAGATCGATCACTGCCAAATTATATCAAGGAGGTAAGAGCCAGGAAATATCTACAAACATTGTCCTATTGGCTCCGAAAGCTCCTGAAGAATATACTTTTAAGATTGAAAAAGTATACCCGCATGATACAGGCTCTTTTACGGAAGGGTTGTTATACCATGACGGGTATTTATACGAAAGCACCGGTCAGCCAAAGCATTCAAAGTTAATGAAGATCAATCTTGAAACAGGTAAAGCTGTGATGCAAGCCAAACTTGATACCCAGTATTTTGGAGAAGGCAGCGCCATCATAGGCGATAAAATTATCATGCTCACTTATCAGGACCCCCGGTTCCTTTTTGTTTTCGACAAAAACACATTTAAGCTACTGAATACTATGCCTTATCATGTTGGTGTAGAAGGTTGGGGCTTATGTTTTGACGGGAAGAAGCTCTATACCGATGACAGCACTAATCGTATCTGGTTCTTGGATAAAGATACTTACCGCCAGACTGGATTTATTGATGTGTACGACGATCATGGGCGTATAGACTCGTTAAATGAATTGGAATATATTGATGGCAAATTATACGCGAACATCTGGGAAAAGGACATCATTGTGATCATCGACCCTAAGACCGGCGCAGTTACCGGAAGGATAGATCTGACTAGTCTTTCTGCTAAAAAGAACCTTAACGGGGATGTGTTAAATGGTATCGCCTATGACAAAGCGACCGGCCGTATATTCCTTACCGGTAAATATTGGGATAAATTATATCAGGTGAAGTTTGTGAAGAAGTAGGAAAAATATCATTGCGAGGAACGAAGCAATCGCACACTATGCAGGGCGGGGATGCATAGTTCGCGATTGCCACGCTATCGCTCAAAATGACAAGATTTGACTATCGCCATTCTTTATACTGATTGATTAATCCATTGGTTGATGAATCATGACTGCTGATCTCATCGTCAGTTCTTAACTCAGGAAGAATCTTTCCGGCTAATTGCTTGCCAAGTTCAACGCCCCACTGATCAAAGCTGTAGATATTCCAGATAATACCCTGAACAAATATCTTATGCTCATACATCGCAATCAACGAGCCTAATGTCCGGGGTGTGATCTTCTTCACTAAAATAGAGTTGGTTGGACGGTTACCGTCAAACTCTTTAAAAGGAGCCAGTTTTTCTATTTCAGCATCTGACTTGCCTGCGGCTTTTAATTCGGCTACTACTTCCTCGCGCGTCTTTCCGTTCATCAATGCTTCAGTTTGAGCGAAGAAGTTGGACAACAACATCTGGTGATGCTCCCCCAACGGGTTATGTGATTGAGCCGGAGCAATGAAATCGCAAGGGATCAGCTTAGTGCCCTGGTGTATCAGCTGATAAAAGGCATGCTGTCCGTTGGTGCCTGGCTCGCCCCAGATGATCGGGCCGGTAGAATAATCTACAGTACTGCCATTGCGATCAACATGCTTACCATTACTTTCCATGTCTCCCTGCTGAAAGTAAGCCGCAAAGCGGTGCATGTATTGGTCATACGGAAGGATGGCGTTGGTTTCAGATTCAAAGAAGTTGTTGTACCAGATACCTACTAAGGCTAATATTACAGGTAGGTTTTGTTCCAGTTCGGTATTTTTAAAATGCTGGTCCATTTGGTGCGCGCCTGTAAGCAGCTCGGTAAAGTTTTCAAAACCGATGCTCAGTGAAATGGATAAACCGATTGCACTCCAAAATGAATAGCGGCCGCCAACCCAATCCCAAAACTCGAACATATTTTTAGTGTCGATGCCAAATTTTTCAACGGCCTGGGCGTTGGTTGATAGAGCTGCGAAGTGCTTTGCCACGTCGCCATCTTTTCCTCCACCAGCAATAAACCAGTCGCGCGCACTGTGTGCATTGGCCATTGTTTCCTGAGTGGTAAATGTTTTTGACGCAATCAGGAACAAAGTAGTCTCCGGATTTAGCGGTTTTAGTGCTTCCACTATATGCGTTGCATCCACATTGGATACGAAATGCATCTTCAGGTGGTTTTTATATGGCTTTAGCGCCTCGGTCACCATCACCGGGCCAAGGTCTGAGCCGCCGATACCGATATTCACTACATCGGTAATGGCTTTGCCGGTGTACCCTTTCCAGGAACCGGAGATAATAGCCTCGCTGAAATTTTTCATCTGGTCAAGTACGCGATTCACGTCCTGCATCACGTCTTGTCCATCAACATATATCGGGCTATTGCTCCTGTTTCTCAGAGCGATATGCAACACTGGTCGGTTTTCAGTGGCGTTGATCCTTTCGCCTGAAAACATGGCTTCGGCTGCATCTTTTACCCTACATTCCTTTGCCAGTTGTATCAATAAGGCAACGGTCTCGTCGTCAATCCGGTTTTTGGAATAGTCGAGCAGGATATCGTTAAATTTTAATGAAAACTTTTCAAATCGTTGATTATCGGCTTTAAAAAGATCTTTTAAATTCTTTGAGGTAATATCAATGTAGTGGTCGGCTAAATATTTATAAGCCTGTGTCGTCGTAAAATCAATATTTGGCAGCATAATTGAATGGTTTTTAAGCAAAAATAGAATTAATAATTCAGGTGAATGACAAATAAATTTTAGTGTTTTTTCCGTGACATTGAAATCCGTTTTTGTGTCGAATTTACACCCGGGTTCAGTGTCCAAAACACACCGCTTTTGGGTGTTAAACTCACACACCCCACATAGTGTTTGTTATACACCTAAGAATTGCCAAAATCTTAAAATAATTTGACAATTCTTTTGAATTTTGAAATAATTAATTAATACCTTTGTCTTGCTGATAAATATTTAAGGTATTTGTCATCAAAATGTTAATCTACAAATTGAGGGCATTTTTTATGTTTGAGAGACTCTATTTAATTGTAAAAAATAACGCCGGGACGGCTGTTATTGACAATCCGGAAGTACAGGAAAAAGACCGCGAAGCCGTGATCAACGACGCTTCAAGTTCTATTATTGAGGTTTTTAAGGGACAGATGGAATCGGGTAAGTTGAAAGACCTTGTAAAATTTTTCCAATACCCAGAAATATACAAGAGTCCCCTAACAACCAGTGTAATTAATAAGTTCGCTAATAAGCTGAACAGATATTACAATATCAACCCTGCTTCTGCCTTAAATATTTCTAAATCGTTAATTCCGCCGGTGATGCTTGAACTGATCGAACAGACAAAAGGCGAAAAAAATAAGGAATTTACTATAAGTACATTCCTTTCAAAAATTAACGGCAACCGCGCCGACTTGAGTACCATAGTAAACCGGTTGATGCTCGTCGGTTAAAAATACACTACCTATAAAAGCACGTTCAGAGGGGCTGTAAGTAATTTACAACCCCTTTGACGTTTTTAGGGCCGAACCGCTGAGCTTGCCCGGCTTGGAATGTTATAAGGTTGAAAAGTTGTAAGGTTGGTTTTTCAATCTCAAATCATCTGCACATTCACGCATCTGCACATTCACGCATCTGCACATCAATCTCACATTTGCGCATTAGAAATTATATATTTGCCGCATGACTAAAGAACAGATCCAGGATTTAAGGGATAGAGTAACTTCCCTGAGGAGGCATCTTTGACATCGATAATAAACTCGATGCACTACAAAAAGAACAGGAAATAACCGTTGGTCCCAATTTCTGGGACAGCCCTAAGGAAGCCGAAAAGGTTCTGGCTTCTATCAAAACCAAAAAAATTTGGACAGATGCTTTTCAGCAGGTGTTATCGACCGTTGAAGATACAGGGGTATTGTTTGAATTTTACCAGGCTGGGGATGCTTCGGAAGCTGAAATGCAGGAACAGTTTGATGCAGCGACTAAAGCAGTAGAAGAACTGGAATTCAAAAACATGCTGTCGGCAGAGGAAGATCAGCTGAACGCAGTATTACAGATCACAGCGGGTGCAGGCGGTACCGAAAGCTGCGACTGGGCGGGAATGCTGATGCGTATGTACATTATGTGGGGCGAGAAGAACGGCTATAAAGTTACCGAGCAGGATTTCCAGGAAGGTGATGTGGCAGGGGTGAAGACTGTTACCCTGCAGTTTGAAGGCGATTTTGCTTATGGATATTTGAAAGGGGAGAACGGTGTGCACCGCCTGGTGCGTATATCGCCGTTTGATGCTAATGCCAAGCGCCATACCTCGTTTGCGTCAGTGTATGTTTATCCATTAGTGGATGATACGATCGAGATCGAAATAAACCCTGCTGATATAGAGTTTGAAACTTTCCGTTCAGGGGGTGCTGGTGGGCAAAATGTGAACAAGGTGGAAACCGCCGTGCGTTTGTATCACAAGCCATCAGGGATCATTATCAAAAACCAGGAGTCGCGCTCGCAATTGCAGAACAAGGATAATGCTATGCGATTACTTAAATCGCAATTGTATGAAATCGAGATGCGCAAACGCCAGGAGACCAGTAATGCGATAGAGGGCAACAAAAAGAAAATAGAATGGGGCTCACAGATCAGGAATTATGTACTGCATCCATACAAATTGGTGAAAGATCTACGCACAGATCACGAAACATCCAACGCGCAAGCGGTGTTAGATGGCGACCTGAACGATTTTCTGAAAGCCTACCTGATGGAATTTGGAGGTTCGAAGTAATCGGTTATATTTGGCAAAAAAGCTTATCAATTGTAACCGGATATGTTAAAAAATCTGCTACCACTTCTATCAATGGCCTTATTTTCATCTTCTGTATTTGCCCAGCAACAACCTATTCCGCTTTATCCGCATGGTGTGCCTAATTCAAAAAAAGCCCCTGCTGATTATGTTGAGAAGAAAGAAGGCGATATAGTAAGTCTGGTAACAGATCCTACCATCACCCCATACATTCCTGAAAAAGCCAACGGTACTGCAATTATTATATTCCCGGGGGGCAGTTATTTTAACCTGGCTACTGCACATGAAGGAAGAGCGATTGCCCAGGAATTTAACAAGATAGGCGTTACGGCTTTCGTAGTAAAATACCGATTGCCGCAGGATAAGATCATGGTTGATAAAACCATTGGCCCATTGCAGGACGCAGAGCGTTCCATCCAGATCGTAAGGCAAAGAGCATCAGAATGGGGTGTCAATCCAAATAAAGTTGGCATTATTGGCTTTTCAGCAGGGGGCCATCTGGCTTCTACGCTTGATACGCACTTTGATCAAGTCGTTATCGATAACAAGGACAATATTAACCTAAGGCCGGATTTTGCCATGCTGATTTACCCTGTGGTAAGTTTCGGACCAGTTGCACATGCTTTTTCGCGTGAGAACCTGATCGGAAAAAATCCGACACCTGAACTACTGGAGCTTTATTCGAATGAAAAGCAGGTGACCGATAATACGCCACCTACATTCCTTGTCCATGCCGCAGATGATGACGCGGTGCCCGTACAAAACTCTATTTTATTTTATAACGCGATGCTTCAGCACAAGGTAAAAGGAGAGCTCCATATTATGCAGGCAGGTGGCCATGGTTTTGGTTTGAATAATCCTAAAACTAAGGATAAATGGTTCGATTGGGCAGCAAACTGGCTGACAGAGAATGGATTTTAATTATACGTTTTTACTCAGAGTATACCGACTCAAATATGATTGGAATGGTTAACTGATTAACCGATCACTGATTAATTATCTCCAACAACTCATTTAACTCCGCAACTTTCTCAGCTGATCCTAAATTCTCATAAGCGCTGATGAGGTTACGCAATATGCGGCGTACGATATCTGCATTGGAGCACGGCTCATAGAATTGCTTTTCAGATTTCAGGTTCAGTTGTTTCAGGAACATATCCACATCACGGCGACCGAAAATGAACCCTTTGTTAAAAGCATTGATATAGAACAAAACACCGCCTTCAAATTCGGTTTCCATCGTTTCATCTACATAGGCGAGGATAAAGTGTTGTGGCAGATTGACACCATAAACTGGTATATCCAGCTTTTGTGCAATGATGGAATAAATAATAGCGAGTGATATCTGGTTGCCCTTTTTTGTCTCTATTACCTGGCTCAGGTAACTGTTCTGAGGGTCCTGGTGATTGGCGGTGTTGCCGCTGAAGCCATGTATGTTGTAAAAAACGTGATTAATAAGCTTCACCTGCTCCGCCGGACTGCTGTCATAGATCATCTGCAGCCAGATATCGCGCTTAATAGCTTCAATCTGGTTGATCACTTTTTGCTCATCCAGGTCAGGGTATTGATATTTGTTGATGATCAGAGCACCTTGCAGTAAGTCAAAAGCTCCGCCATGATACCATAATTTCAGTTCGTCTTTTACTATCCTGAATTGGATCTCGTGCACCAAGTTGGCAATGCGCTCCTGCTGTATGGCGTCGAATGCCTGTTCCCACGCCGACTCAAGGTATTCAATCACCTCACCTCCGTAGGAAAGAATTTTCTCATGGATATGCTCATATATTTCCCGGTCGGGATCGTCAAGCAGTTTTATTAGGGAATTAATCTCTTTTGGGTCTACCATATTTCTATGTAAGCTAAAATACTAAACCTTTCTCTATTTTTACGGCCATGTTAAATTTTAGGTTCGCGAAGGATTACCTGCTGCATCGTTTGAGGGGTAAGAACAGGCACGGAACGCATTCGCCTTTTGTTTACAGGCTTGTAGATGAGGTTATTTACGACTATAAACGCAAAGATATTTATAATGATATTGAAAGCATCCGGGCGCAACTGCTTTCTGACAATAGGGTGATAACTGTCACCGACCTGGGGGCAGGATCGTTGCTAAACAATAACAAGCAAAAAAAAATCAGTGAGATAGCTAAAAATGCTTTAAAACCACCAAAGCTTGCACAATTGCTTTACCGCCTGGTAAAAGACCAACAGCCTCACAATATAATAGAACTGGGGACTTGCCTTGGCACTACTTCTTTATATCTGAAAAGCGCTGCGCCTGCAGCCGAACTTTATACGCTGGAGGGCTGCCCTCAAACAGCGAGTGTTGCCAAGGAGGTTTTTGAAAAATCGAATATTCAAGGCATCCAACAGGTGGTTGGCAATTTTGATGACACGCTAAAAGGTGTGATCGATAGCCTTGATCAACTGGATTTTGTTTTTGTAGACGGCAATCACCAAAAAGATGCTACGCTAAAATACTTCGGATGGTGCCTGCCCAAGGTGCATGAAAATACGCTATTGATATTTGATGACATTTATTGGAGCGAAGGCATGAAAGAAGCCTGGGCACAAATAAAGGCGCACCCGCAGGTGACGGTAACTACCGATCTTTTCTGGATTGGGTTGGTATATTTTAAAAAAGGGCAGGTGAAGGAAGATTTTCTAATTAAGTTTTAAATGTGCAGATGTGCAGATGTGCAAATGTTAAAATAAAGGTTAATCGAAATGCAGTCAATCAAAGTTCTCTGCACATTTATTCATCTGCACATTTGCACATCAGAACGCTTGCCCCAATCCAATATAAAACCCACTCTGCCGTGCTTCGCCTTGTACTTTTTCGCCTATGCCATAATCAGCTCGTATGCTGAGGCCTTTTTCGGTGTCGAAGAAATAACGGAGACCCCCTCCGTAATTTGGTTTTAACGTATTAATAGAGAAATCGCCATGCGCAACCTCGCCGGCTCCTAAAAATCCTACAATGCCGATGCGCTCGGTGATGCGGTAGCGTAATTCGGTTTGCCCTGCAATAAAATTGCGGTCCCGGTACCTGCCGTTGTAGTAGCCACGCATCATTTCGTCGCTGCCTAATGTTGGAAGAAGATAAAATGGTGATCGTCCGCCGGTAAGGCTTTGTTCCTGAATATCCACTCCCAAGATCAGTTTTTTGCTCAACTTAAAGAATTGAGAATATTCGATATTTAAAAATCCACTTATGTAATTGTTGTTGCTCAGAATGCCGTGCATCAGGTTATAGTAAGCGGTAATGATGGCACCTTTACTAGTATAGGTATTATTGTCGCGTGTATCGAAGATCAAACTTGGACCGAAAAAAACGTTTGCACCACCTGACCGGTCCTGGACCTGCGGATCTGTTTCAAACAATGAGCTTGTTGGATCGGCATTGGTATATTTATAATTAAAGCCTCCGGCAACTGCGCCTACATATAAATTTTTCGTCACTAGCTTTTCGGCGTCTATATTAAATCTAAAACGCTTTTCATCCACCAACTCGCCATCCGCTTTTCGCGTGCTGTTACCAATACCATAAAAGTTGAATGGAAAATGGATATAGCTGACAGCTGAATACACGTGCCATTGGTTTTGAGGGGAAAAGTAAGTAGTGCTTAAACTAAAGCGGCTTTGACCCTTGGTCGTTACCGATGCATAACCGTAAACGTTGGAGACTTTGGTAATGCTTTTCTTTAGCGTGTCTGAATAAAAAGAATACAAACCCGCCCCGCCTATTTCCAATCCGGTTTCTGGAGCGGAGCTTAGCACAGGCAACACAACAAAGCTGCTATGCCGGGTACTGTCCTTATCAAAATACATTTTATTGATAAACCTGGGCAGCCATTTGATTTGAGCATTTGCTTGGAGAACGCCAAGGGAAAGAATAAATACAGTAAATAGTTTTTTCATAGGCTGCAACGGCGCGAAGATAAAACTCAAATTCGGCATAGTTGTTTACGCTGGAAGGTAATTTTGAAATTTAACAGTCAGATTAAACAAAATATCTAATTTTGCGCCCACACATTAGCAAAGCTGAACAATGAGTAACATACGAGGACCAATCTCTCAGTTTATTGAAAAAAATTATCTGCACTTTAACGCTGCAGCCTTAATGGATGCGGCCAAAGGATACGAAACCCACTTAGCTGAAGGCGGCAAAATGATGGTAACACTGGCCGGGGCAATGAGTACTGCCGAGTTAGGCATTTCTCTTGCCGAAATGATACGCCAGGATAAAATTGCGATCATTTCGTGCACCGGTGCTAACCTGGAAGAAGATATCATGAACCTGGTGGCTCATTCACACTACAAACGCGTACCAAATTATCGGGATCTGAGCCCACAAGACGAATGGGACCTGCTGGAAAACCACTACAACCGTGTAACCGATACTTGTATTCCCGAGGAAGAAGCTTTCAGGCGTTTGCAAAAACACATCCATAAAATATGGAAAGATGCTGATGATAAAGGTGAACGTTATTTTCCGCACGAATTTATGTACAAGATTTTATTGAGCGGTGAATTGGAGCAGTACTATGAGATCGACCCGAAAAACTCATGGATGCTGGCTGCTGCCGAAAAGAATCTGCCGATTGTTGTACCTGGATGGGAAGACTCAACCATGGGCAACATCTTTGCTTCCTATGTGATCAAAGGCCAGATAAAACCGACTACCATGAAGAGCGGTATCGAATATATGGCGTGGCTTGCCGACTGGTATGTAAAGAACTCAGAAGGTAAAGGAATAGGCTTTTTCCAGATAGGAGGTGGTATTGCAGGCGATTTCCCGATATGTGTTGTGCCAATGCTTTACCAGGATTTGGAAATGCAAAATATCCCGTTTTGGAGCTATTTCTGCCAGATATCTGACTCTACCACCTCCTACGGTTCATACTCGGGCGCAGTGCCTAATGAGAAGATCACCTGGGGTAAGCTGGATATCAGCACACCTAAGTTTATAGTCGAGTCAGATGCGACGATTGTTGCGCCGCTTATTTTTGCCTGGATATTAAAACAATAGTTTTATTATAAAAAAAAAGTAATATTGTATTAACAAACCCAATTGATTTCACATAAACAAAAACAGCCAAAATTCAACCTGTAAGCTATTTTTTCTGTTTATTTAGAACGATTATAAATTAGATATTACTGTCATTAATTTGTCAGCCATACTGTAATAAATTTTACTTTTGTGCCTGAAAAAGCGGGTTAAAACATACTTGATTTGTCTATTTTCATATATTAACTACAAAACTACTTAGCACAAATACGCTTTATGAGAAGTATCTCATTGATTTTAAAACAATTTTCAAGATCGGTTATCTTAATGGCAGGTCTTGCTATTTGTGGACTCACAGCATATGCCCAGGGGGACGCTTCTAAAGGCGAGGCCATTTTCAAAGCAAAATGTACTGCTTGTCATAAATTAGATCAGCGCATGACTGGCCCGGCTCTCGGTCCACAGCTGGAAACTGAAACAGATGACAAATGGCTCACCAAATGGATCCAGAATAATCAGGCGTTGATCGCTGCTAAAGATCCTAAAGCGCTTAAGATCTACAATGATTTTAACCAGGCAGCCATGACTGTTTTTGCAGACCTGTCTGATGGTGATGTTGCCAATATTATCACTTATGTGCGCACTGAGTACAAAAAACAGAAAGAGGCTGCTCCTGCAACCGCTGCTACTGCCGTGCAAGAAACAGGCCCAAGTAATTTGGTTGTTTTTGGCCTGATCGGTGTGATCATCATCGCTTTTATTGTGATCCTGGTATTAAACAAGGTAATCAGCACATTAGAGCGTTTGGTAGCCAGCAGACCTGCACTTGCTCCTGAAGAAGTTGCTGTAACAGAAGAAGGTCCTTCAAAAGGTATTTTATTGGCGAAGGCGCTTGTTAAGAATAAGAAATTTGTATTCTTTGTTTGCATTTGTGTGACCATCTTCTTTGCAAGCTGGACTTGGGTTTCTTTGTGGAACACCAACGTTCACACAGGATATCAGCCGGTTCAGCCTATTAAATTCCCTCACGATTTGCACGCAGGGGTGATGAAGATCGATTGTCAATATTGCCACTCTGGTGCATATAAATCGAAAAATGCTACTATCCCGTCATTAAATATTTGTATGAATTGCCATAAGTCAATCGACAGGCTTTCAACTAGTAAAACGCCATCGTCTGAGATCGCTAAGATTTATGATGCATTGGGTTACGATCCGGCGACCTCAAAATATGATAGCACTAAAATGCATCCTATCCAGTGGGTACGTGTTCATAACCTGCCAGATCTGGCTTACTTCAACCACTCACAACACGTGAAAGTTCAGGGCTTAAAATGCCAGACTTGCCACGGTCCGGTTGAAACCATGAAAGAGGTTTATCAATATTCACCGCTTACCATGAAATGGTGTATCCAGTGCCACAAACGCACTGAGATCAACATCAAAGGCAATGCTTACTACGAGAAAATGGAACAGGTACACGAGCTGATTAGAAAAGGCGGTAAAGTAACTGAAGCCATGATGGGCGGTATAGAGTGCGGCAAGTGCCACTATTAATAAATTATTTGAGAAACATTACAGTTTATATAGCTTAAATGGACAGCAATAAAAAATACTGGAAAGGTTTAGAAGAACTAAACAACGACCCGGAATTTGTTGAGAAAAATAAACACGAATTTGCCGAGCCTATTCCGATCGAGGATGTTCTGAGCAGCGGTGGTTTATCAAACAAAACCCCTCGCCGCGACTTTTTAAAGGCGCTTGGATTTGGTGTTGGTGCAGTTACGCTGGCTGCTTGTCAGAAAGTTCCGGTACACAAATCTATTCCTTACTTAATTAAACCTGAAGAGATAACTCCGGGTATACCTAACTATTATGTTTCTTCTTATGAAGGGCATGCCATCCTGGTTAAAACCCGTGAAGGTCGTCCTATTAAGGTTGAAGGTAACCCGAGCGACCTGTTGTCAAAAGGCGGCTTGAGTGCACAGGCGCAAGCTTCAGTATTAGATCTGTACGACTATAACCGACTGAAAAACCCTATACGTGGTGGTAGCGATACTACCTGGGAACAACTGGATGGTTTTGTAAAGAACGAATTGACTGCTATTAAAGCAGGCGGTAAAAAGATCAGAATCGTTTCATCAACTATTCACAGCCCTTCCACTCTTGCTGTAATTGCCGACTTTATAGCTGCTTATCCAAATACTAAACATGTTACCTATGATGCGGTATCTTATACCGGGATCATCCAGGCTAACCAGAACAGCTTTGGCAAAGCAGTAGTGCCGCACTACAATTTTGATAAGGCTGATGTGATTGTAAGTTTCGGTGCTGACTTCTTAGGCACATGGATATCGCCTGTTGAATTCCAGAACCAATATGTTCAGAACCGTAATAACAAATCGCTTCAAAATAAAAAGATGTCACGCCATATCCAGTTTGAATCTGGTATGAGCAACACCGGTTCAAATGCAGATACCCGCCTCCTGATTAAACCATCAGAGCAGGGTATAGCGCTGGTAAACCTATATAACGAAATCGCAGGTACTACATTGCCAGGAACCAAAGCATTAGGAAATACCAACGCTGCCAAAGCGATCAAATTAGCTGCCGCTGAATTGAAAGCTGCAAAAGGTAAAGCTTTGGTTGTATGCGGATCAAATGATGTGGCTACTCAAGTACTGGTAAATGCCATCAACTCACAGTTGGGTAGCTACGGTACAACTATCGATCTGGATAACTATTCTAATCAATATAAAGGCAACGACGCCGAGTTTGTAGAATTTGTAGCTGAAATGACCCGTGGCGAAGTTGACGCGGTGTTCTTCCTGAATACAAATCCTGCATACGATTACTATAATGCTGATGCGTTCAAAACTGCTTTGAAAAAGGTACGTCTTTCGGTATCGTTCTCAGAACGCAATGACGAGACTGCATCACTTTGTACTGCAATTGCTCCAAACCATTATTACCTTGAATCATGGGGTGATGGAAATGCAGTTGAAGGATATTACACTATAATACAACCGACAATCAACCCGGTATATGATACCCGCCAGGCTGAACAGACTTTATTATTGTGGTCTGACAATGCGGTTAAAGATTATTATACTTTCGTTAGAAATACCTGGGATAAAGAATTACAGGCAAAAGGTGGTTTAGCATCTGGCTTGAAAGGCTGGGAAGCTGTTTTACAAGCTGGTTTTGTAAAAGCTGCTGCTAAATCTGCCCAAACCTATTCATTTAGCCGCGACTTAAACGGCGTAGCGCAAACTATTCTGAACCAAAGCGGCCGTACTGCAGCAGGCGATGGTAAGTTTGAACTGGAGCTGTATCAGAACGTTGCTATTCGCGACGGTAAACGTGCCAACAACCCATGGTTGCAGGAAATGCCTGAACCAGTATCAAAAGTTACCTGGGATAACTTTGTTGCCATGTCGCCAACCGATATGAAGAGACTGGGTTACTCTCAGGGTGATATCGTAACTGTTGAAGCTCATGGTTATTCTGTGGCATTGCCTATATTATTACAGCCAGGACAAGCGCAGGGAACTATCTCAATAGCTGTCGGTTATGGTCGCACACAAGGCGGACCGGTGGCTGACGGTGTTGGTAAAAACGCATTTCCTTTCCAGACATTCCTTAATGGTACTTTTCAGGGAACAGCAACTGCATCTCTATCAAAAACGGGCGATGTGATCGTATTTGCACAGACACAAACACACCATTCATTCGAAGGCCGTGATGTGATCCGCGATACTACATTCAAACAATATCAGAAAGACCCTTCATCAAGCAGTGGTGAAGAAAGAAAACATAAAGAATACGAAAGTTTGTGGGACGAATACGAGCGCCCTACATACGATTGGGTTATGGCGATCGACCTGAATGCTTGTACTGGTTGTGGTGCCTGCGTGGTAGCTTGTAATGCTGAAAACAACATCCCTGTTGTAGGACGTGACGAGGTGCGCCGTCGTCGCGAAATGCACTGGATCCGTATCGACCGTTACTACAGCTTTAACGAAGACGGTAAAGAGATATCAGAAGAGCAGGAAATTTCAGAACTGAAAGATCTGGACAATGTATCAGTAGTGTATCAGCCTATGCTGTGCCAGCACTGCGATCACGCACCTTGCGAAACAGTTTGCCCTGTATTAGCTACCGTTCACTCATCTGAAGGTTTGAACCACATGGCTTATAACCGTTGCGTTGGTACCCGTTACTGCGCAAACAACTGTCCGTACAAAGTTCGCCGCTTTAACTGGTTTAACTACTGGAATGACGCTCGTTTTGATAACTACCTGATTAACGAACATACGCACCTGGTACTTAACCCTGATGTGGTTACCCGTTTCCGTGGTGTGATGGAAAAATGTACGATGTGTATTCAGCGTATCCAGGCTGGTAAGCTAAAAGCTAAGATTGAAAAACGCCCGGTAAAAGACGGCGATATCAAAGTAGCTTGTCAGCAAACCTGTCCTACCAACGCAATAGTATTCGGTAACAGAAATGATCCTAACTCAGAAGTTGCGAAAGCACTGAAGAGCGAAAGAACATACTATGTGCTTGAAGAACTGAACGTAAAACCGGGTATTGGTTACCAGGTAAAAGTTAGAAATACTAATACTGAGTTAGAGGCTTAATAATATAAGATAGAGATATAGAATATGGCATCTCATAATGAATCAATAATAAGGGAACCGTTAATTACCGGTAACGACATCACGTATGCTAAGATTACGAATGATGTTTTGAAACCGGTAGAAAATATGCCTACAAAAGCATGGTGGATAGGTTTCGCTGTGGCATCATTGGCTGCCTGCCTTTGGGTATTTGCAGTAAGCTGGACATTTTGGTACGGTATAGGTTCCTGGGGTTTAAATAAAACTGTAGGTTGGGCTTGGGACATCACCGGTTTCGTGTGGTGGGTAGGTATCGGTCACGCCGGAACCCTGATCTCAGCGATCCTCTTATTGTTCCGTCAAAACTGGCGTAACTCTATTAACCGTTCTGCAGAAGCGATGACGATCTTCGCGGTAATCTGCGCCGCTACATACATTGTAGCACACATGGGCCGCCCATGGATGGCTGTTTATTCACTGCCATTCCCGAACCAGTATGGTTCACTGTGGGTTAACTTTAACTCACCGCTTATCTGGGACGTGTTCGCGATATCAACATATTTCTCGGTATCATTAGTATTCTGGTACACAGGTTTGTTGCCTGATATGGCCTCAATCCGTGACCGTGCAACCGGTATCCGCCGCAGAATATATTCAGTACTTTCATTCGGCTGGACAGGTTCAGTAAAAACATGGCAGCGTTTTGAAACAGTATCGCTGATCCTGGCAGGTATATCAACTCCATTGGTACTTTCGGTACACACCATTGTATCCATGGACTTTGCTACCTCGCTCGAACCGGGCTGGCACACTACTATATTCCCGCCATATTTCGTTGCCGGTGCGATTTTCTCTGGTTTCGCAATGGTACAGACACTGTTGCTGGTGTTGCGTAAAGTGTTGGGCCTGGAGAATTATATCACCATGTTTCACATCGAATCAATGAACAAGATCATCCTTGTAACAGGTTCGATAGTAGGGGTGGCTTATTTGACTGAGTTCTTCATCGCATACTATTCAGGTGGCGAGTACGAGCAATATACTTTCTTAAATCGTTTCGTTGGCCCTTACTGGTGGGCAGGTTGTATGATGTACGGCTGTAACGTATTGATGACCCAAATGATGTGGTTCAAGAAAGTAAGAACAAATATCCCTGTATCATGGGTACTATCAATTGTAGTAAACATCGGTATGTGGTTCGAACGTTTTGTGATTATCGTAGTGTCACTTCACCGCGACTTTATTCCGTCGAGCTGGGCTATGTTTTATCCAACATGGGTTGATATGAGCATATTTATCGGTTCAATCGGCGTGTTCTTTACCTTGTTCCTGTTGTTCATCAGAGTAGCTCCATCCATCGCAATGGCCGAAGTGAAATTACTGCTGAAGAGCTCAAGCGAACAGGCTAAAAAGAAATTGATAGAAGGTGGTCATGTTGATGAGAGCCATGCTGAGTTCTATAAAGAGTCATTAACCAAATTTGACAGTGTTGAACTGTCACAATATGAAAAAGCATAATAATGAGCAGTACTAAGTTTATACTAGGCCTTTTTGATGATCCTGATGTAATGATGCATGGGATTGACAAATTACAAAAGAACAGCGTTCCTATTTACGATGTGTATACACCTATGCCTATCCACGGGATAGAATCTAAACTGGGTGTTAAGCCCTCACGTTTAGGTTATGCTGCCTTTATGTTTGGATGTTTGGGTGGAACTACCATCTTCAGTTTAGTTTATTACTTCCTGGTGCACGACTGGCCGATGAATATTGGTGGTAAGCCGGCTTTCGCAGTTCCGGATTTTATCCCGGTAACTTTCGAGTGGACCGTATTGTTTACTGCATTTGGTATGACAATCACTTTCTTCTTTGCAACGCACCTTTTCCCGGGCCGTGCGCCAAGGGTAATGGATTTCAGAGCAACGGATGACCGCTTTGTAATTGCAATTGACGCTAAAGGAAATATCCCTCACGAAGACATCACCAACATTTTAAAAGAAGCAGGGGCAGTAGAAATTAAGCATAACGACAGAAAATATGTTAGCTATGAATAAAATAAAAATATTGGGAATTGCGGTAGCTGCTGTTGCTACTACGGTTGTAATTACATCGTGCAAAGATAAAAGAAGCACCGGATGGGAATACGCCCCCAATATGTATGAACATATTGCGTATGATCCCGATCAGCCTAATCCTAACTTTAAGGATGGCAAGACGGCACAAAAACCACCTCAGGGAACTATTCCTGTTGGATTTGTAACTTTTGATTATCCAAATACCAAAGATGGGTACGAATTGGCAGGTACGGAGGTAAAAAACCCTTTACCGCAAACCCCGGCCAGCTTTGAAGAAGGTAAGGTATTGTTTGAACACTTTTGTTCACCATGCCATGGTATGAAGGGATTGGGCGACGGGCTGGTAGTTGCTCACGGATTCCCTGCTCCGCCATCTTATTCATCAGGACAATCATCACGCGGTGGCGCCATGAAAGATCTGTCTGATGGTAAAATATACCATACAATTACTTATGGTCTGAACGCAATGGGTTCTTACGCTTCGCAACTTGCACCAGAAGAGCGTTGGAAAGTAATTATGTACGTACGCCATTTACAAACTTTATAAGAATTATTATTTAGATGAAGACTCATAACAGTTTTGACGAGCAATATCAATTTACAGGAAAAATAAAAACCTGGAGTTTGGTTGCTATTGCTATTGGTGTTTTGACCATCATAGCGGGGTTTGCAACAAATCATACTGAGCAAACATTTGACAATCTGCTGTTGGTAGGTTATTATTTTACCTGCGTATGTGCAGCGGGTGTGATGTTCTGTGCTATACAGTACGCAGCACAGGCAGGTTGGTCAGCCTCTTTGCTTCGTGTACCACAAGCTTTTGGCAGGGTATTACCTATTGCCGCAGTGATCCTGATTATTATCATCATAAGCGGTTTATCAATGACGCATACAGTTGACGGACACGTTCAGCCATATTTATATGCTCGTTGGGCAACGCCTGATCTGCATGTTAAAGGTAGTGGCATATACGACCATGTTATTGCAGGCAAAGAAGGTTATTTAAATAAACCATATTTCCTTACCCGTATCATTGCTATGCTGGTTTGTTACAGCATATTTGGTTTCCTTCTGTCTAAATACTCAAACAGCGAGGATGATCTGGGCGGAATGAAATTTTATAACAAGAGTTTTGTTATCTCTGCTGTGTTCCTGGTATTATTTGGTTTTACCGTTCCGATATTTGCTTTCGATACCATCATGTCATTGGAAGCACGCTGGTTCTCTACTATGTTTGGTTGGTACAACCTGGCAGGTTTATGGGTAAGCGGTATATCAGCCATGACGCTGATTATCCTTTACCTGAGGAAACAAGGTTATATGTCATGGATCACTACAGATCACATCCATAACCTTGGCTTGTTCATGTTTGCATTCTCTATCTTCTGGACTTATCTGTGGTTTGCTCAGTTCCTGTTAACGTATTACGCCAACATACCAGAAGAATCGGCTTACTTTTTCAGGAGATGGGAACCACAGTTTATGCCTTGGTTCTGGCTGAATATCGTTATCAACTTTGCGACACCTTTGCTGGTGTTGATGCAGCGTGACTCAAAACGTTATGAAGGTGTAATTAAGGTGATGTGCGTTATCATCATCATCGGTCACTGGCTGGACTACTGGCAAATGATTATGCCGGGTACAATCGGTCCCAAAGAACACTGGTATACGGAGTTCAGTCTGCTTGAACCGGGTATCTTCATCGGTTTCGCCGGATTATTCACCTTCTGCGTACTGAATGCGCTGAGTAAGTTTAAATCGCTTATTCCTAAGAAGCACCCCTTCCTGGAAGAGAGCCTGCACCATCATATATAATTGCTAATTTTACAACGGATATAGAATACCAAACAGAATATTAAAATGGGATTCAAAAAACTTATAAATTCTAAAAAAGCTCTTTCGCTTGTGGCTGCATTCTTGCTGTTGGGCACGAATGTACTTATGGCACAGGGTACGACCAGTGCAGACCCGAAAGCTGCAGATTCAACCTCAAAAGCTGACATGTGGCTCGGCGTAGGATACTATGTGTTATTAGTATTGCTTGCCTGTGTTATCGTAGCAGTAGTAGGCAAAATCTTAAGAGTATATGATCTTAGCCTTCAGATGCAGGGTAAAAAAGGTATGAACTGGAATAATGTCATCGGCGTTATTTGTATCCTATTCCTGCTGGGTGGCTTATATGGTGTTTACTGGTCATTTGCTGTTCAAGGCAATATGATCCTTCCTGAATCAGCGTCGGCACATGGTGGTAAGATCGACTTTATGTTCTGGACTACTACCGTGATTACGATGTTTGTATTCTTTATAACACAGATATTGTTGTTTGGCTTTGCTTTCAAATACCGTGGTTCAGATAAACGCAAAGGTTACTATTATCCGCACAACAACACGATCGAAAAGGTATGGACCGTCATTCCTGCAATCGTGTTGACGATATTAGTGGTATTCGGTTTCTTTACCTGGAGATCTGTTACAAACACCGATAACTTAAAAGGCGATATTAATATTGATGTGACTGCACACCAGTTTGCCTGGGAAATACGTTACCCTGGTAAAGACGGCAGGTTAGGTCAGGTTAACTATCAATTGTATACACCAAACAACGTTCTGGGTGTAAACTTCAAAGACAGAAACAGCTTCGACGACCAGAAGGCTGATACACTGGTATTGCCGGTTAACAGAGAAGTTCGTATCAATATTCACGCACAGGATGTGATCCACAGTTTGTACATGCCACATTTCCGGGTTCAGATGAACGCGGTACCAGGCTTACCAACTTTCTTCAAATTTACACCGACCATCACTACTACAGATATGCGTAACAGGCTGGACGATCAGAAATTTGAATACTTACTATACTGTAACAAGATTTGCGGCGGCGGCCACTACAATATGCAAAAGGTAGTTCGCGTAGTTAGCGAAGCTGAATATGAAAATTGGATAGCAAGGCAAAAACCTTACCTGAGCGATCAGTTGAAAAAAGAATTGCATCTTGCGGATGCATCACAGCCAAAAAAGGCAGCAGAGAACAGGATAGCATTAAATAATTAATCAAGAATAGCGATTATGTCAACATTAGCAATTCACGATCATGGAGTAGCGGGTCACGATCACGACCACGAACATCATCATCATGATACATTTATAACCAAATACGTTTTTAGCCAGGATCACAAAATGATCGCTAAGCAATTCCTAATCACAGGTATTACTATGGCGGTTATCGCGATGCTGTTATCTATCCTTTTCAGGATCCAGCTGGCATATCCTGATAAAAGCTTCCCGTTGCTGGAAACTTTATTGGGCCGCTTTGCACCTAACGGTCGATTGGATCCTCAGTTTTACTTGTCATTGGTAACCATCCACGGTACCATCATGGTATTCTTCGTGTTAACAGCCGGATTGAGCGGTACTTTCAGTAACCTATTAATTCCATTACAGGTCGGTGCGCGTGACATGGCCTCTCCGTTTATCAATATGCTTTCGTACTGGTTCTTCTTTGCAGCCAGCGTAATTATGTTGTCATCATTCTTTATCCAAAAGGGCCCTGCAGGTGGTGGCTGGACTATCTATCCTCCATTATCAGCGTTACCAAAAGCGATGAATGGCTCTGAATTGGGTATGACCCTTTGGCTGATCAGTATGGTGTGCTTTATCGCATCATCATTGATGGGTGGTATCAACTACGTAAGTACAGTATTGAACATGCGCACCAAAGGCATGGATCTTTGGAAAATGCCACTGACAGTTTGGGCTTTTTTCCTGACTGCTATCCTTGGCGTGTTATCATTCCCTGTACTGGTTGCAGGTGTGGTATTATTAATATTCGACCGCAGCTTTGGTACCAGCTTCTATTTATCAGACATTGTCCTGAACGGTAAAATTATGCCGTACGAAGGCGGTAGCCCGATCCTGTTCCAGCACTTGTTCTGGTTCCTGGGCCACCCTGAGGTATATATCGTAATCATGCCGGCAATGGGTATATCGTCTGAAGTTATTGCGGTAAACTCACGCAAACCGATCTTCGGTTACCATGCGATGGTGTACTCGCTGATTGGTATCACCACTCTTTCGTTCATCGTATGGGGACACCATATGTTTGTAACCGGTATGAATCCGTTCTTAGGCGGTGTATTCATGATCACTACATTGATCATTGCGGTACCATCGGCAGTAAAAACATTCAACTGGCTGGCTACCTTATGGCGCGGTAATATCCGGTTCACCCCGGCTATGCTGTTCGCTATCGGATTGGTATCATTCTTCATCTCAGGCGGTATTACGGGTATATTCCTGGGTAACGCTGCCTTGGACATCAACCTGCACGATACTTATTTCGTTGTGGCTCACTTCCACCTGGTAATGGGCTCGGCAGCTATATTTGGTATGCTTGCCGGTGTCTACCACTGGTTCCCTAAAATGTTCGGCCGTTTGATGGACGAGAAATTAGGTTTCCTGCACTTCTGGTTAACATTTATCTGCGCTTATCTAGTGTTCTTCCCAATGCACTTTATGGGCCTTGATGGTGTGCCACGTCGTTATTATGCAATGACTGAGTTCCCTGCGTTTAACCATTGGTTATCTGTTAACACCTTTATTACATGGGCAGCTATCACCGCAGGTTTAGCACAGATCGCGTTTTTATACAACTTTATACATTCCATCTTCTGGGGTAAGAAAACAACTCAAAACCCATGGAATGCTAATACCCTTGAATGGACTGCTCCGGTTGAGCATATCCACGGTAACTGGCCTGGCGAAATACCAACCGTTTACCGCTGGCCATATGACTACAGCAAGCCGGGACACGATGCAGACTTTATTATGCAGACTACTCCGCTATCAGAAACTATGAGTTCTAACTTACCTCATGATTTCGAAGATAATCCTGCCGGGCTTCAGCAGTATAATGAATGGGCAAAGACACAAAGATCAAGCGAAGAAGTAAAATAATCAATTTCCTGATCTGATCTTCTTAGGGTATCTGTGCCGGAATTATTTCCCTAACAGATACCCTAATTTTTTAAAAAATATAGATGAATATAGCAGTATCCCAAAAAAGGTTTCAAAAGATCAATCTTATCACAATTGTTCTGCTTTTTGTATTGATACTTGCCGGAGGAGTTGTACGAAGCACAGGCTCAGGAATGGGCTGCCCCGACTGGCCAAAGTGTTTCGGATGCATAGTGCCGCCTACTAATGTTTCTCAGCTTCCCAAAGATTACAAACAGAAATACGTTGCCGGGCGATTAGCAAAAAATCAACGTTTTGCTAAAACATTGGATGTATTCGGATTCAGTGACCTGGCTACCCGCTTGCGCCAGGACAAATCCATATTAGTACCAGAAGAATTCAACGCAGCAAAAACCTGGGTAGAGTACATCAACAGGTTGCTGGGCGAGATAACAGGTATGGCTTTACTTTTTGCAGCCATTTATGCATTCAGCTATCGAAAAGTATGTAAGTCAATAGTAATACTTAGTATTTTTAATGTGGTACTGGTCGGTTTCCAGGCATGGTTTGGTTCTATAGTGGTTTCTACCAACCTTGTAGCCTGGACGATAACTGTGCACATGATGCTGGCATTGGCGATATTGGCTATAGCTATATTGACTTATCATATGGCCAAAACAAGCGGGAAAACCCAGCTAAAAACTACGCCTATTATTCATATCATTACTTTGATTGCCCTGCTTATATCTGTAGCCCAGATCATTTTCGGCACGGAAGTAAGAGAAAAGATCGACGCAGTATCTACCCGTTTGCGCGGGTACCGCGACGGCTGGGTAAACAGCGCCGGCCAGGTTTTCTTTCAGCATCGCGATGTGGCGATATTGGTGTTAGTGATTAATGTAATGTTATATGCTTTGATACGCCGCCATTTTAGCAGGCACTCGGTTCAGCAACAGTTAATGAGCTTTACCTTTCTGATTATTATGTTGCAGATAGTAACAGGTATTTTTCTTTCGTACCTATCGCTGCCGCCATTTGCTCAGGCGTCGCATATTTTGCTATCAAGTTTAATGTTTGGTGCACAGTTTTATTTAATGCTGAACCTGTACCGGTCAGCTAATGGGCAGGGGGTAAGCAAATGAATTGGAAGGATTTTTCAAAGCTGATTAAATTCAGACTGACATTTCTTGTGGTTTTTTCCGCATCGGTTACTTTTTTGATCGGCAGCAAAGCCAACGCACAAAATCATGGGCATATTAACTGGAAACACTGGGCTATGCTGATTGTAGGTGGTTTTCTGGTAACAGGCGCCGCTAATTGTTTCAACGAGATTATAGAGAAAGACTATGATAAACTGATGAAGCGAACCAAAGATCGCCCTATTCCGGCTGGTCACATGACTACCGGTCAGGCGCTGATTCTCGGTTTGTGTATGGCATTAGCGGGGACTTATTTATTAGGGAGCCTGAATTTGCCGACTGGTTTGTTATCTGTTTTCTCGATCTTATTTTACGCTTTCGCCTATACGCCGCTTAAGCGTGTTTCGCCAATAGCTGTATTTGTAGGAGCTATACCGGGAGCATTGGCGCCGTTTATCGGTTATGTGGCTGGTTATGGTACGGTGGATCAGATCGCACTTATTGTTTTTGGTATCCAGTTTGTATGGCAGTTCCCGCATTTTTGGGCAATTGCCTGGGTGCTGGACGACGATTATAAATTGGCAGGCTTCAGATTGTTGCCTACCGGTAAACGCGATTTGGGAAGCGCCATTATTACATTTATCAGCACAGTTATCATGTTGCCGGTTAGTTTACTGCCAACTATTTACGGGTACGGAGGATATTGGGTTTTTGGCGTATCATTAGTTTGTAGTTTACTATTTTTGTACCTCGGTTTTATGCTTTTAATTAAGCGCGACATCAAATCAGCACAAAGACTGATGTTTGGTTCGTTCTTTTATTTACCGATAGTACAATTAATGTTTTTGTTTGATTTTTTAGGAAAATGATATGATGGCTCAGATACAGCACGAAAAAGACAGGTTAGACCTGACACCGAAAAAATTTGTAATGTGGCTGTTTGTTTTTGCTTCGTTCATGATCTTCGCTGCATTTACAAGCGGGTTCATTGTATACGTAGGCGGCAAAGGACACGGAATAAACGTGATATTACCCGATGTGTTTAAATACAGCACAGCAGTAATTATTATCAGTAGTGTAACTTTATTTTTAGCATCGAGGGCGGCAAAAAGATTGGAGTTTGGAAAACAACGCCTTTTTTTGTGGCTAACATTTGCATTAGGCATACTGTTTTGTGCTATACAATTTGACGGCTGGTATATTCTGACTAACAAAATGGGAATTTACTTTGTTAATCCGAATGCCGCGCGTTCATTTATATATATACTAACCGGTGTGCATATTTTGCACATTTTTGCGGGCTTGATGTTCCTGTTAGGAGCATTGATAACAAGTTATCGCAATAAGCCACAGGCGATAAACTTATACCGAATGGAAATATCCTCAATATTTTGGCATTTTCTCGATATTATATGGATATATCTATATGTTTTTTTACTTTTGAACCAACATTAATAACCCAACAATTAAGTACAAATGAGTACAACTGTATCACAAATAGACGAAGTTAAAACAACGCCCTGGGCGGGGGGCAGATCACCTTTCGCTGTAGAGTACGGCAAAATGATGATGTGGTTTTTCCTTCTATCAGATGCCTTTACTTTTTCTTCATTGCTCATCTCTTACGGAGCGTTACGTTTCAGCTCAAATGCATGGCCTGCACCAGACCTGGTTTTCCAGTCAGTGCCGGGAATGATAGAGCATGGCGCGCCATTGGTATTTGTGGGTTTAATGACCTTTATCCTGATCATGAGCTCTGTTACAATGGTATTGGCGGTTGAAGCCGGCCACCGTAACGCAAAAAAAGAAGTAATAGGATGGATGATCGGAACCATTATAGGTGGTTTAATGTTCCTGGGTTGCCAGGCACTGGAATGGTCACACTTGCACAGCGAAGGCTTTTGGTGGGGTGCGATACCGAATATGGAGACATTGAAAGAGCTTTTCCATGGGGCGCCATCTACCACCTATGCACATCAGTTTGCAAATCTATTCTTTACCATAACAGGTTTCCACGGTTTCCACGTATTTAGTGGTGTGGTAATCAATATCATTATTACCATTAACGTTTTGATGGGTACTTATGAAAAACGTGGTAGCTATCTGATGGTAGAGAAAGTTGGCCTTTACTGGCACTTTGTAGACCTGGTTTGGGTATTCGTATTTACCTTCTTTTACTTAGTTTAAAAAATCATTGTATGTCAGAAACTATCCATACAGAACATCATGATGAGCATGCCGAGCATGACACCATGACCAAAAAAAGAATTTGGAATGTATTTTTCATATTACTGGGCATAACAGTAGTTGAGTTCATTATAGCATTGTGGCTTGTACCTCAGCACCATATTCCGGTTACTGCAGCAAACCCGATCTATATTGTGCTGACTTTGTTCAAGGCATTCTTTATTGTTGCTTATTTCATGCACTTAAAATTCGAAAGAATTGGTTTAGTGTTCGCAATCATAGTCCCTGTTTTGTTTATCATCGGCTTGATCCTGGTGCTTACAAATGAAAGCCACCACTGGATTGATCTGAGAATGTAATGAGCAAATTAAGCTTAATAAAAAAAATATTAATCCTGGTATTGATCTTAGCTCTACCGGGATTTTTATATTATTTACTAACCGTAAAGGGTAAAAACCGCTATCACGCGCTGGCGAAATTCGGGCCGAAAGAGATAGCAAAAACTACGCATCGTGTTCGAGGCAAGGATGTCCCGGACACCATTTACCATACGGTGAATGATTTTAAACTGGCTGATCAGGATGGCAATTCAGTTTCAGTTAAAACATTCGACGGGAAGATATTTGTAGCAAATTTCTTTTATACCCATTGCCCTAATATTTGCACAGTAATGAATGCCAATATGGATAGCCTCTCGAGGGCTTGGGCGAAGAACAAGATGGTGTATTTTGCTTCGATAACAGTCGATCCGGATAGAGATTCAGCACCGGTATTAAAAAAATACTCAGAAAGATTTCCCGGCTCGGCAAAATGGCTTTTTCTGACGGGAGACACAAGCACCATTTACCCGCTGGCACGCAACGGTTTTTTGGTGAATGCGTTAAAAGTGGATAAGGATAACTTCATCTATTCGGATAAATTAATGCTGATCGATTCGCATGAAAGGATAAGAGGGTATTATTCCGGCGCGTCAATGCCAGATGTACTTCGTCTGAATGATGAAATAAAAGTGCTTATTTCAGAAGAATTGCGGGCGAAGGACACACCACTGTATTAATGACTGAATGAGTGAATGAGTGATTTGCAGAAGCAATCAAACCTTTATTCGCTAAATCACTCATTCACTAACTTACTAATTAAATAAAGACATGACTGATAAATTCATTTTCCGTTTCGTCGCAGCCGTTTCCGTATTTGTGTTTTTGGTTGTAGTTATTTTAAACCGGCATTTGATCCCTGCTCCGGCAACTATTCCTTCATTCATTGGTTATTTGCCTAAGCTGAATGCTATATTGAATGGCACCTGCAGTATTTTGCTGCTCACTTCGTTTTATTTTATAAAGCAGGGAAATATTACGGTTCACAAAAGGATCAATATCCTCACTTTTTGCTTATCATCACTTTTCCTGGTTTCTTATATTCTATTCCACTATTTAAATCCTGAGACACGGTTTGGTGACCTGAATGGCGATGGCATCTTATCACCCGAAGAAAAAGCTGCTATCGGGAATATTCGTTATGTATACTACGTGATCTTGACCTCTCACATCATACTCGCAGCAGGCGTATTACCGCTGATATTGTTAAGCTTTTATCGTGGATTACAAATGCAGGTAGAGAAGCACAAAAGGCTGGTAAGGTGGACCTTCCCGATCTGGTTGTATGTTACAATTACCGGAGTAATCGTTTACTTTATGATCGCACCGTATTATCCTTTTAGATAGGCTGAAAATCATAGATTATAGAACAATCAGAGTTCTGTAGCGTTGTTATTTAAATCCGAATTCGAAAATCCGAAATCCGAATTTTAAATGTATTTTTGCATCGATGAAAGGCATTAGAATTTTCCTGGTTTCAGTTGCTTTTAGCCTGATGATTTTAGGCTCCGTCGGCGTGAAGGCCCAGTGCGCTATGTGTACCACCGCGGTGGAATCGAACAACAAAAGCGGAAGCAATGCTACTCACGGCCTCAATAACGGCATCGTTTATTTACTGGCTGCTCCTTACCTGGCTGTGGCAGTTGTTGGCTACATCTGGTATAAAAAATACCGTCGCAAAAATGTCGATCTGAACGTTCCTCACGAGAAATTAAATCTGAACTAAGGCTCTTTTGTCTTTTTGCTTTCGTGAATAAATTTCAGATATTCACACCTGATTCTTTTATCATTTCATCAGGCAACCAAACTTTTTTAATCTATGAGGATCAACCCGGAAACATTCGATTTTTTAAAAGATCTGGTAGAAAACAACAATCGCGAATGGTTCCAGGAACATAAACACCAACATGATGAAGCCCGGCAAAATGTAATCGAATTTACAGGCGAACTGTTAAAGCAGCTCCACAAAGTTGACCCATTGGTAAATGCCGAAGCCGATCCAAAAAAGTGTGTGCTAAGAATTTACCGGGATATCCGCTTCAGGCTAGATAAAACACCCTACAAAAATAATTTTGGCGTCAGCATACCTACCACGAGTTCAAAACCCGGAGGCGTGGAGTATTATTTTCATATTCAGCCGGGTAAGTCAATGGTCGCTGGTGGATACTGGATGCCGGAAGCCGATCTGCTAAAAAAAATCCGACAGGAGATCGATTATAATGCTGCTGATCTGAAAAAGATAATTGATGATTCTGAATTCAGAAAGATGTTCGGTAATTTTCGTGACCAGGAGCAACTGAAAACTGCACCACAGGGTTATGCTGCGGATAATGAAAATATAGACCTGCTGCGGCTAAAAAGTTTTATTGTAATGTATAATGTGACCGATAAGTTTTTAACGAAGGATAACGCGCCAGAACAATTAGCAGATATATGCAGCAAAATATATCCGCTTAATGTATTTTTAAGAAATGCACTTGCTTAACTCTTTATAACCATTCCCACCATGAACAAGATCAAATATTATTTATTGGCCCTTGTTGTATGCGCGACCCTACATTCGTGCGTATCAATGAAAAAATACAAAATGGCAGTAGGTGAACGCGACTCGCTTCAAAACCGGACAACCAGTCTTGAGGCACAGGTTTCGAGCCTGCAGGCAGATACTATGCACCAGCGTCATCAGTTGGCTGAGTTGCAGAACAACTATAATAGCCTGACCAGCAATTATAATAGGTTGAACGATAATTACAACAGCAGCTCAAATAAGGTCAGTGAATTATCAGGCGACCTGAAAAAAAGGGAAGCGCGCCTGAAAGAAGTAGAAGAAGCTCTAAAGAAACGGGATGAGGCTACCAACGCACTGAAGGATAAACTTCAACAGGCGTTATTGGGTTTCCAGAACAGCGGATTATCAGTAGATATCCGCGACGGAAAGGTATATGTATCATTGGCTGATAAATTACTTTTCCCGTCGGGAAGTATTGTGATTGATGAGCACGGGAAATTAGCCTTAAACCAATTAGCCGATGTGCTAAATAAGGAGACCAATATCAACATAGCTGTAGAAGGTCATACGGATATCAAAAAGGTGATCAACCTTGGGCAGATAAAAGATAACTGGGATTTGAGCGTGTTGCGTGCCACCTCGGTAACCCGTTACCTGACCGAAGTGGAAAAGATCGATCCGAAGAGATTAACAGCCACCGGCAAAAGCCAGTATCAACCGGTTGACCCTGGCACTACCTCTGATGCTTTGGCAAAAAACAGGCGTATAGAGATTGTACTGACGCCGAAACTGGATGAGTTGTATAATTTGATAAAGCAATAATACGGAGCCCCTGAACAAGGGGCTTTCTTTTTTTGTTATAATCACCATGAAAACATACGCTATTATATCCGACATACACGGCAATTCGCTTGCCTTTGATGCTGTTTTAAAAGATATCAAATCGCGGGGAATAGAAACCATCATTAACCTGGGCGATTACTTTTTCGGCGCACTAGAGCCGGAAAAAGTTGCCGGAATGATGCGTGCAAACCCGATGCTCTGCATTAGCGGTAATACCGACCGCGAGATATTGCAAGCTGTTGATGGCGACTTTACCAAAGATGGTATGGATAGGGTAAAAGCTGATCTTTCAGAACAAAGCATTGCCTGGCTGCGCAGTTTAGCAAAGACTTCAACTTGCGATAGCTTGTTTTTCGTTTGCCACGGTACCCCCGAAAGCGACGATGAATATTTGCTGGAAAAGGTAACGCAGCATGGCGTGTTTGTTTATAATGACGAGGAACTAATCGCTAAGACAGCAAACATAAAAGAACGTATCATTCTTTGCGGGCACTCACATGTAAACAGAGTGATTTATTTGTCGAATGATAAAATCATATTGAATCCAGGCAGTGTGGGATTGCCTGCTTACCTGGGTACCGGCGAACATCGTTTCGCCATGGAGTCCATGACACCACATGCCAAGTATGCTATTGTAGCTGCCGGCGGAGATAACATCAGCATAGAACAGGTGCTATGCGCATATGACTGGCACAAAGCCTCAGAAGCCGCCCGCAAAAACGGCAATGAAAAATGGGCTCAGTTTTTATTGAGGGGAAGGATGCCGAAGGAGTTGCGGATAGAATAGTCCGAAAGTCCGTGTAAGTAGGAAAGTCCGAAAGACAATGCCCGGGATTTTACAATCATCTTTCGGACTTATGCAGGCTTCCCGACTTCCGGTCTACAATTCAATCTCTTCCATAAGCGTATGGAACAGCGCGAAACGCTCCTCAAACTGCGCATTGTGTGCCTGGTGTATCTGGTCCAGGTGCTTGTAATGAAAATCGCTGTAACGTTCGATAGAATCGGTATGATACTGGATGCAATAAGTAATTCCCTCGTTTGGAGAATCAAGCACAGTTAGTGCCTTGAAACTATCAAAAGCTCCGGTAGCCAGTATAGACGGTATATGATTTGTTTTTATCCATTCGAGCCATTCAGTTACAATGGCGTCATCAACAATAAAGGTCTCGTTGTAAACTAACATGCGGTAAATGTAGTTAATAGAATCAAGATACAAGAGTCAAGACTCAGATGGAATCAATAATTAATAAATCACTAATTTGCTTATTCACTAACTCTCTAACTAAGATGCGTCCGGTTTATCGCCTCTTAGCAACCTGAATCGTTTTCTAGCCTCATTAATCCACAAACTGCCAGGGTAATCCGTTATCACTTTCTGATAAAAGGTTTTGGCCTGTTCCTTGTTGTTCAAGTGGTTCTCATACAGATCGCCCAGCATAAAAACTGCGTCATCGGCCCAAAGATTATTCGGATGCTCATCTACTATCCTTTTTAACGGGGCGACTGCGTCATTAAAATTTTTCTGCTGGATCAGGATGCGGGCCTTGGCCATTAAGATATCATCACTCAGGTTATTGCCGGGATATTTTACGTCGATACTATCCAGGATAGATACCGCTTTTTCGGGTTGCTCGGCAAATATTTGCAAATCAGCGCGGGCATACATTTTTAATGCTTTGCCTGAGGTATCGGCAAACAAGTTGTCGGTAATAAGCAACGATAGGTTCAGCGCGTCATTGGCTATTAGTTGAGAAGTGGCTGCCTTTAGCACATCCAGCTCCCTTTTAGCAAATTCCAGGTCGCCCGTGTAATAAGCCAGCTTTGCATTCCTGAATTTTGCATCCTGCCCGATAGAGGTATTTGGATAAGCAGTCTCCACCTGGCTGTACAATAATGTAGCCTCCCATTGCTGTTTATTTATCAGATAAACATCACCCAGATCGAGTTTGCAGCTATTCAGCAGATTGGATTTTAGTCCTGGTATTTTTATGGTTTCTTCCAGCAACTTTTGGGCATCATCCAGTTTGTGCAGTTTAAAAGCCTCCAGGTTAGCCAGCTTTTGCATGGCAAAAGCTGTATTGCCGTTTTTGCCAAATTCTCCTATCAGATCAAGATAGTCTTTCTCCAATCCAAGCAGATCGGCTTGCGTATATTTACCGGCTGTGACTAATAAGTTTTTGGTGTTGATCTGCTCAATTTTTGCGGGAATATAAAGCTGGTTGTCGCGTCCTTTACTGATAATGTATTGATATCCGCGGATTGCAGTTTCATAAGCCTCGTTCGAAATAAGGGTCTGACACAGTTCAAAAATGCTGTTTCCGTCATCATTTTGCCTTCTGCTTAATGCAAGCGCCTGGTCTAAAGCCTGATCAAATTGCTTCTGTTGCAAAAACTGCCATGTAAGCAGATTGATATAAACAATCTGTTGTGGATCCTTTTGAATCCGTTTGAGGAGAGCAACTTTGAGCATATTATAATCATCCTCGCCCTCATACGCTGATGAAAGTGTATTTTCTGCCTGGGTAATGAATGCCGGGTTGGTCGGCAGGAAGTTTAAATACTCTTCGGTAAGTGCAGCCTTATCTCTTTTAAACCGGTATAGGTTGATCAGTTCAAAGGCATACAGGTTGTCATTATGCAATAATTTGCGGCCTTGCTGAAATATCTTAATTGCGTAATCCGCATTTTCTGCCTGGTAAAATTGGGTGGCCAGGTTAGTGATGGCTCCGGCATCAGCGGGGAGATTTTTGATCAGATCGTCGTAAATGGCATTCGCTTTATCAGTATCTCCTTTTTGGGTATAAACGCGGCCAAGCCATATACTGAACTGATATTCATCAGGATGTTTACGAAGCATCCGCTTTGCTACGGATTCCGCTTCGTCAAATTTTTTGAGGCTCAACAGGCCGTTCAGGTAGTAAATAAAATAAGCTTCATTATCCTGTTTATACAGTTTTTGATAAAGGTCCAAAGCTTTCTGCGGCTCGCCATTAGTCGAATATTGCCTTGCTAATTGCAATTCGTTCCCTTGCGCAAAAGCCACTGATGCGCATAAAAACAGCAAGAAAAATATGGCGAAAGTCCTCTTCATCAAATCAAAAATAATCAAATAAAGCCAAATTTATTGCAAATGATGCTGCTACCTAATATAACGGCAGATTGCCGTAAAATTGTAGTGACATTTTGTATCGCTTGAGTAATTTAAGTAAGTTTAACCTAATATAAGGTTCCGAACTATTGTAGATGATGTTGACCAGGCTGCGAATTTTATTTTCTATTGCGATTATATGTTTATTTGCAACATGTAAAGAAGAACATATAAAGCAAATACCCATTAGCGATTTTTTCAAAACAGCTGAAAAGAGTTTTTTTAGGTTATCGCCAGATGGGAAGTATGTGTCCTACTTAAAACCATTTAAAGGCCGGCAAAACCTGTTCATACAATCATTGGCAGACGGGAAAGAGCAAATGGCCACTTCTTTCGATGATTACTCGGTACGAAACTACTCTTGGACCTATAATAACCAGATTGTCCTGATACAGGATGTTATCTCTATTGACCAATATAAAATGTACGCGCTGGATGTCCCGGAATTAAAATTGCGTGATATACTGACATTAGATAAAGGCCGCATAAACATATTGAACAATCGGATAAAAGGTGAACCGGACGTGGTTACCATTAGCATGAATAAACGTGACCTGGCGAATTTTGATATCTACCGGCTTAACGTAAAAACAGGCGAACTGAAGCCTTATCTGATAAACCCGGGAAATATAACGGAATGGTTCCCCGATGATGACGGCAAAATAAGGTTGGTAAAGTCGTCCGATGGCGTTGATGAAACTATACTTTACCGGGCCAACGATAACGAACCCTTTAAACCGATCATCAAAAACAACTTTGTGAACAGGGTACAGCCGATAGCATTTACAGGGGTAGAAAGTAATTTTTATGCTTTATCAAATATTGATCGCGATAAGTCGGCATTGGTGGAGATAGATGCGCAGACTGGAAAAGAACAAAGGGTGGTTTTCACTTGCGACAAGACAGATATTGGCAGAGTAGATTATTCAAAGGATCTGCATCGCCTGGAAATTGCCGGTTGTGAGGAGGCAAAACCTAAGAAACATTTTCTGGACTCGGGCGTCAAGCTCATTTATGATACATTATCAAAGTATCTGCATGGCACCCAAATAGATATTGTGAGCCGTGATAGTGCTGAAAACAAATTCATTTTCTTTAGTTATACCGACCGCAACCCCGGTACCTATTACTTGTATCAACACAATACGGGTAAAATAACCAGCCTTGGGAATATTAACTCGTCCATTAAGCCGGAGGACCTTTGCCCTATGGAGCCCATCAGCTATACCTCAAGGGATGGGCTTGAAATTAATGGATACCTCACCTTACCAAAGGGAAGTAAAACAACCGACCTGCCTGTTGTAGTGCTGCCGCATGATGGTCCGTGGCGAAACCGGGATAATTGGAGATATAGCGATGAGGTACAATTCCTGGCAAACAGGGGGTATGCCGTATTCCAGATAAATTACAGAGGTTCTGCCGGGTATGGGAAAGCTTTTTATAGCGCAGGCTTCAAGCAGGTAGGAGGAAAAATTCAGGATGATATAACTGATGGTGTTAAGTGGTTAATTAAAAAGGGAACTGCTGATCCTAAAAAGATAGCTATCCTGGGAGGCGGTTTTGGCGGATTTTGTGGATTATATGGTGTATCATTTCATCCTGATATATATAACTGCGCTGTAGTTCAGTATGGTCTGATCAACTTTTTTACCTATATAAAAGATGTACCACCTTATGTGAAACCCCGCTTACAGATGATGTATGAGATGATAGGAAACCCCGAAACCGACGCAGAGCAATTAAGAGCGATTTCTCCCGTTTTCCATACGGATAAGATCAAAGCGCCTTTGCTTATTTTCCAGGGGGCAAAGGATGAGTCTGCCAACATAAGTGAAATGAACCAGTTTGTGCGCGAACTGAAAAAACAAGGGGTTAGTGTAACTTATTTCCTGAAGCCAAATGAACGTAAACCTTTCAGAAATGAACGTAACCGGATGGAAATGTATACGGAAATAGAAAAGTTTCTGGATGCGAATATGCATGTGAGGAACTAAAGACGTTTGTAATGGCCGCGCAGCACAGTATTTACCGCAAAAATTTTTCATTAATTATTTCTTTCCTGATACTGATATCAGTAACGTTTATCGTTGCGCTTTTTATTGCTTATGGCCTTACCTCGACCTACGTTGAAAATGAGTTTTCATCAAAAAAGATAGATGTGCTGGAACAGACGATGAAACCTTATAACGACTTTTTCTCTAATCGCATACCTGAAATTACTTATTATCAGGGTTACCTGGATTCAACGTCGGCAGCAAAATATTCAGGTACTGTTTTCAGCGCTTATCCGTTTGTGCGGCGTATAATATTTTATAACATCAGTATTGGCAGCAGTAAACCCCCTCAGAAGGGCTTGGATGTGAACATCAACTCCGTATATGAGTACTGGCGGCGGAGAGACCAAACGATGGCAGGTGCCAAAAAAACGGTGCCTCAAACCAATCCCGATTTTACATCCATGTCGGCAAAGCTGAACAGTTTTGTTGCATTTGCAGATACAACAAGAGAACCAACACAAGACGAAAAGTTCAGGACATTTTACGACATCCAGCCCGAGAAAATAACTTATCTAAATATTCCCAGGCGGGAAGAGGTGAAACGCTATCGGGAGATACAAAAAGGAATAGCTCAGCCCTCAGAGTACAGGCAGAATATGCTGACGTTTCTTTTGAATCAGCATGCACTTAAAGTAGTAAACACCCATCCCGAATTATATAAAAATATTTACCTGAGACCAGTAGTGTATGATCCCCTGGATAACTCGGTTAATAAAATCACGACCGAAGTTCCCCTTACAGGTGGGTTTGCGGATTATAAATTATATTTCAGCTCACCCAGGGACTATCTTACCGCGGAGACTAACCGCCGGTTTATGCCGATTGCCGCGATGGTGTTGCTGATCTACATTTTCCTGGTGCTGATCGGCTGGTTGATTTATCGTAACCTGAATGTGAACATGAAATTGTTTAAGCTGCAGTACGATTTTATAAATAACTTCACTCACGAGTTTAAAACGCCTATCAGTGTTATAAAAATAGCCGGTTCGAATCTACGGGGCGATAGTGATCTGAGTGAGCGCCAGCGAAAGCATTATGGGAAAATATTGGATGAAGAGGCTGACAAGTTGAATGAACTGATGAATAAACTACTATCATTTACACAGCTTGAAAATAAATCGATTATTATCAAAAAAGAAAAAGTAAATCTGGAAGATTTTACAAAAGGGTACATCGATACATTCAGAATAAAGTATCCTGACTTTAAGCTGGATTATAAGATTGATAAAGTAAGCAACTTTTATACCGATCCGGTATTGTTGGGTAGTGTATTTCAAAATATGATGGAGAACGCTTATAAGTATTCTAACCCTAAACACAGGGAGATGAATATTAAGATTGCTCCGGGGAAAAGGAATAATATCCTCTTTTCATTTAAGGATAAAGGGATCGGTATAGCCCGTGAGGAAATGGAAAATATATTTAAGAAGTTTTACCGGATAGAGAACCAATACAATCAGGATGGGAGCGTGGGTTTGGGTTTGGCATTCTGTAAGGAACTGGTTAATTTTATGAACGGAGAAATAACAGTAACTTCAAAAATCAACGAAGGTTCGGAGTTTATTGTTAATCTTCCTTATGCAAGTGCCGAATAATGATCAAAATTGAATTATGGAAAAAGAAATAAAAATAGCGCTGGTTGAAGACGATGAAAACCTGCGTTTCCTGGTAGCCGAGCGTTTGCAGTCTGAGGGCTATAAAGTGCTGGAAGCTGATAATGGCGATTATGCCGAGACAATGATATTGGAAGAACAGCCACATATAGTATTGCTGGATTGGATGCTGCCAGGCAAGCAGGGCGGCGAAGTATGCAGCTCGATAAGGGAGCAGGGTTTCGATAAATTAGTGATCATGATGACTGCCAAGGCACAGGATGTAGACAAGATCGAGGCTTACAACTTCGGCGTGTCAGATTACATCACCAAGCCATTTAATATGGATGTTTTGGTGGCGCTGATAGATAATAAGATCAAGTTCTCTCTGAACAGTGAAAAACCTGAAGCATACAAGTTTGCCAATATGGAGCATCACCCCAATACGCACCTGCTGATAAGGGATGGGCGTAAAGTGGAGCTGACCATATTGGAGAACCGCATTTTGCTGTACTTCCTGAAGAATAAAAATAAGGTGATCAACCGCGAGGAACTGATGATGGAAGTATGGGGCTACAACGCTGATGTGAATACCCGTACCCTGGATATGCACATTGTACGTTTACGTAAAAAGATCGAAAACAACCCTGATTCACCAACCTACCTGCAAACTGTGAGGGGAATTGGGTATAAGTTTGTGTACGAAGGGTGATTTGATTTTGGATTTACGATTTTAGATTTAGATAGATTTGTGAATTGTTGGAACTGCCTTTGCATATCGTATTGCAATTACCGCCTCCGGGTGTTCACTTCGGCCTGCAAAAAGGTTCGGGAAGCAAGTATGAGACGGTGCAACTGCAAAAGTCGGGTTCCGGTGATTTGCATTTTGATTTAAATGTCACTATTCGCGGCGACAGGATAAAAGATCAGACACCAAGGTTCGGCGGACCGTTTGCACAGGGTTCTTATCCAGATAATTTTATTTATATTGATATCGGTACTTACGCCGGGAAGGAAGATATATGGTCGCGGCGGCTTAAAATTCCTTTATCCGGAATTACCTGGGAAATTGTCGATCAGCTCACTACAGATGCTGATCTGACTTTAGAAACGTATGTACCTGGCACTGCAAAGGATGGCTCACCAACGTGCGCTACGGTGAAGCCTTTTGCTGGGTGGAAGATTGTGTGAAGTCAAAAGTCGAAGGTCAGAACAATTTGTGCAAGAGTGCCTCAGTGTGACAGCTTTTGATAAGCCGTGGACAAAATAAACTCACCGAAAAATGATTTTTGGTCGATGGGCTCGTATTGATACCCCTCAAATTGCTTTTCAATTTTGGGCAACTTCTTGGCTTCGATGCCACAAATCAACCTAAAAAAGACAATCATCGATTTGAGCAGGAACGAGTGCCACCATTTATCTGTCGGCCTGAAATCGGTATTGAGCCAGATGCCGCCGGATTTTAACCTATTATGGCTATGTGCAAACACCTTTTGCAATGTTTCTTCAGTGAAATTATCAAACAGAAACGGCGTTAATAACACATCATAAAGTCGATCTCCATCTAAGTTCTCAACCGGTTTGTTGATAAAGATTACTTTGTTACTTCCTGTATTTCGTTTCTTGGACAGACTTATCATGTTGGGCGAAACCTCTGCATAAGTTATGGTCAATCCCGAAGGGCGCACTTTGGCTATCTCTTCCAGTATCCATCCTGTGCCGCCGCCTGCAATTAAAATATTTGAATTTGCAGGGATATGTTTTAACAGGTAAACCTGTGACCGCACCAATGCTTTGCCATAAACCAGTCGCGAAAGATGGTCATAAAACCAGGCAGAATTGTCATAATTGGCGGCCATAATTTCGTTATGAAATTAACCGGCTTACTTGATTAAAAGCAATCACAAAGAGATATTGTAGTATTAGTACCCCATCCATATAAAAGAAGTAGTAATATTCGTTTTTCTCCCATTTTGATTTGAAGATCAGCCAGCCGGTAAGTACGACGCTCAATGTCAGGGCCCAGAAATCGGTAGTGAAGCCCATATTGCGGAAAAGGAACAACAGAACTAAGTATCCAATTAGCAATACCTGGCAAAAGAGGTAGGCGTTCTTCTCGCCCCAGGCAACGGGGATGGTTTTAAGGCCCAATTGCTTGTCCTCAAATAGATCTCTGATATCAAATGGAATAGCCAAAGCTGCAATAAACAGGAAACGTTTGGCGATGAGGATAGTAGTATCACGCATGGAAATAGTAGCCAGTTGCCCCGCCTGGGCCTCCAGAATAGGTAGCAATACGCAGCTCATGGTCCACACCAGGGTAATCATGACCAGTTTTAGACCGGGAATATTGCGCAGACTGAATTTCTGTTCGCCAATGGAAAACAGGGGTAGTCCATAGCCAAATGATAATACAGCCAGGAAGATCAATAATATTTTCGAGCCGGTGGAAATCAGGAAGAATAGTGGAATTAATGATAACATCGACACGATGGTAAGCGTAACCATCAGCCGGTAATGAGAAAAGAACCAGCGAATGCGCCGATAGGGCGATGCCTCCGGGTTTTTAGGCTTGCTGATGAGTATACAGAAGTTGTAAATACCCAGTGTGGAAGTAAACAATAGCCCTAAAACAGAGTATAGGGGTTTTGAATCGATGAGGTGAAAAGTAAGTAGACCCTGCGCTACGGCGCATAATGACATGAATACGTTGCTGAAAAGCACGAAATCAATGACGGGCTGCAATAGTTTCTTCATCGGCAGAATGAGAAAGAAGCGCCGTTATTAAACCTTATTTGATAATGACGGGTCAGCGGCTGCTTTCAGTTCAAATATCGTAATCTCCGGCAACATTCCAAGCCTTCCGGGATAACCTAAAAATCCATAGCCCACATTTACATATAATTGCTGTTTGCGTTCGCGGTAAAGCCCGGCCCATTCTTTATAAATATATTGGATCGGGCTCCATTGAAAAAACTTGGTTTGCACGCCGAACTGCATGCCGTGCGTATGTCCTGCAAACATCACATCAATATCCGGGTAATCCAATACCTGTGCCCGCCAGTGCGACGGATCGTGCGAGAGCAGCAGTTTTACCGGCAAGTCATTGGTATTTTTTGTAGCCAGGTCCAGCCTGCCCCGTTTAGGAAAGCGGCTTAATGAGCCCCAGTTTTCTACCCCTAAAATACCAATCTCTTCGCCATTTACTTTCAATCGGCGGTTTTCATTTCGTAGCAGATCCCAACCCATGTTTTTGTGGGTATCCAGTATGTCCTGGAAGTTTTTCTGCCAGGCTTGTTCGGTTGGCCAATACGCATAATCACCATAATCATGGTTGCCTAAAGATGAATAAACCCCCAATGGCGCCTTCACTTTACTGAAAATATCCTGGTAACCACTCATTTCGCTGGTTCGGCTGTTCACCAAATCGCCGGTAAAGAAAATGAAATCGGGCTTTTCCTTCATCAGCATTTCAACACCACCCGTTACGGCTCTTTTATTATAGAAACTACCGGAATGGATGTCGGATATTTGCCCCAACTTAATACCATCAAATGCTTTAGGAAGATTTGGTAAATAAAGCGTACGGTGCTTTACCTGGTAATCATAAACGCCCGAGATAGTTCCATAAACAATACCTCCCAGTGGAATAGAGCCCGCCAGTAGCCCAGCCTTCATTAGGAACTCCGAGCGCGGAATATCATACGGGCCTGGCTGTCGTAAAGGTTTTTCCTCTTTTTGGGATTTTTTCCTGAACCAAATAACCAATCTGCGGATATCATCAGTCAATATAAACGGCAGGAACATCATCTTGCCAATGGCCATCAGGAAAAATCCAAGCAGGAACACTGACCGCACACCAAGGCCCATGTGCCGGAAAATGCTTAAAAATACACCGATAATAAGCCCTGCCGAGATCAGCCAGTACAGCCTGGTAAAAGTGCGCGACTGGGCAAATTTCCATTTTTTAAGTCCGGCGCGTATACCGCCAATAAGGTAAAAGTCGGCCAGTAAAAAGCCGACGCATATCAAGAGTATAGAAGGGGCTTGTTGCTCCATTAGATCCGGGGTAAATTAATAACGATCATCATCTAAATCGAGGTCGTCTTCATCGGGTTCAAGGTTGAACAGGCTGTTGAACATGTCTGAAAAGGCAAAGCCATTATCAAGAAAGCCTTTGTTGAGCTGAGAAAATTCAGCGAGGCCATGCAGTACGAATTCCATCAGCAATAGTTGCTGGCTTTCGCTTAGTTTAGGGTGGGTTTTCTTTACAAGATCCTTTAAGCCAGCGACCGAGTTAAGCGACTTCTTGTATTCCGCCAACGGCAGATCATCATTCAGCAGAATGGTATTGCTGTCGCCGAACCAGTTGATAATTTCCGTATAAGGGTTTGGCGCTTTAGATTTTTTCACCTTTTCCGGATCCGGGAAAAACTGAAGCATCAGTGTTTTAATAGCTTTGCCGATCATCATATTGGCGACCTTGGCGGGGCCTTCTTGTTCGCCTTCGTATACCAATTCTATCTTACCGGTTATGGCGGGGATCACACCTAAAAAGTCGGTGATGCGAACAAAAGTAGATGATTCACCATTGATGATCATACGCCTTTCAGCATTACTTACCAGGTTCTCAAAGGCAGAAATGGTTAAACGTGCAGATACACCCGATTTTTTATCAATGTATTCTGAATTACGTGCTTCAAAAGCAATCTGCTCGATCAGGTCTTTTACCAAGCCATCCACCTCAATTGCAGTTTTCTGCTCAGGCGATAGTAAAGCTTCCTGTTGTGTGATCTTGCGCGAAATCTCAACAGAGCGTGGATAATGCGTCAGTATCTGGCTTTCGATACGGTCTTTCAATGGTGTAACGATAGAGCCGCGATTGGTATAGTCTTCAGGGTTGGCTGTAAATACAAACTGTATATCCAAAGGCAAACGAAGCTTAAAACCACGTATCTGGATGTCTTTCTCCTGGAGGATATTGAATAATGACACCTGGATACGCGCCTGCAAGTCTGGTAATTCGTTGATGACGAATACGCCCCTGTGCGCGCGTGGGATCAGTCCGAAGTGGATTACTCTTTCGTCCGAATAATGCAGCTTCATGGTAGCGGCCTTTATTGGGTCTACATCACCAATCAAATCGGCAACAGTAACATCAGGTGTCGCCAGTTTTTCTGTATATCTTTCAGAACGGTGAAGCCAGGCTATTGGGGTAGCATCACCCTTGATATTCAATTCGTTGTGTGCATACCATGAGATCGGGTTGAATGGATCATCAAATAATTCAGACCCTTCAATGTATGGCACGTATTCATCCAGAAGGTTCACCATCAGGCGGGCAATGCGGGTTTTAGCCTGACCACGCAAACCAAGTAATAATATATTGTGGCGCGATAAAATAGCGGTTTGAAGATCAGGTATCACAGTGTCTTCAAAACCGATGATGCCCTCAAAGCCACCTTCGCGTTTTTGCAGCTGCAGGATTAGGTTTTGCCTTAATTCATCTTTAACTGTGCGACTTTTGTATCCCGATTTTTTTAACTCGCCTAAAGTTTTTATATCTGTTATTTTAGTCATTTGTCTTTGTTAGTCCGAAGGTCGGGTAGACCGCAAGTCCGGAAGTTCTTTGTCAAAAATTATATAATGTGTAGTCGTCTTTCGGACTTTCGGCTCATCTAACGGTTCTTCTCCGGTTACGGATATAGTCCTCAAAAATATATTCACCCAAACCAGTTAGCGAACTGTAAAAAGCTTTGCCGCCATTGGTCTCGGTAAATTTACGTACAAACTGTTGCAGATAAGGGTCACGTGCAATCATAAACGTGGTTATCGGTATTTTCAGTCTCTTGCATTGCGCTGCCATATTCAGCGTTTTGTTTACCACCTTGCGGTCGAGCCCGATGCTGTTTTTATAATAACGGTTACCTTCTTTCAGGCAGGTGGGCTTACCATCAGTGATCATAAATATCTGCTTGTTATGTGTTTTACGACGGCGAAGCAGGTCAGTCGCCAGTTCAAGCCCGGCATAAGTATTGGTATGATAGGGCCCAACCTGTAAATAAGGCAAATCTTTCAACGTAATCGGCCAGGCATCATTGCCAAATACTACAATGTCCAAAGTATCCTTAGGGTATTTTGTCCTGATCAATTCGGCCAAAGCCATGGCTACTTTTTTAGCGGGGGTGATCCGGTCCTCGCCATACAATATCATGGAATGTGAGATGTCGATCATCAGCACAGTAGAGGTAAGCGTTTTATAGTCCATTTCCTCCACTTCCAGGTCGCGCTCGGTCATGGTGAAATCGCCGATTCCGTGGTTGATCTGCGCATTATGGATTGACTGCGTCATGTCGATTTGGTCCAGGCTATCGCCAAACTCATATTCACGGCGCTCGGCATTCTTTTCATCACCCTGGCCCGATTGCGGCGAACGGTGATTGCCTTTTCCCGATTTCTTCAGTTTTCCGAAAATTTCTTCCAAAGCTGATTGCCGGATGCTCTGTTCGGTTTTCCCCGTTATACGAAATTCACCGCTGCCTTTATCTTCGTCTAAGTAACCTTTTTGCTTTAGTTCATCAATAAAATCACCCATGCCATACTCGTCATTGGTGACGTTATATTGTTTGTCCAGTTCATTCATCCAGGCCAAAGCCTCGCCCGCATCGCCGGCCGTATAGTTAAGCAACTCGAGGAAAAGCTTTAATAATTCGTCAAATCCGCCCTGGGGGATTTGCCTGGGTGTGAACTTGGAAAATCCGTAGCCACGCATACATTGTCCTTTCGAATATAAAATAACGGATTAATTCTGTTAAAAGTTTAGAGATTGACCCGGTAATGCTAAAATGTTAGGGAAGGATGACAATAGGAGGAGTTATCAGTTATTGGTGACCGGTTATCAGGTCCGCAGCATTCGACTAATCGCTGATAACTGGTTAACTGATCACTTCAATCCCAGCAACTTCTTAATCTGATCATCATACGGTGGATTGGCTCCGCGTTTGCTGGCTACGAACGAGCCGACTGAGCATGCTTTATCCACCAGTTGTTGCATAGGTTCATTTTTTAGCAGTCCGGCCACAAAAGTGGCAAGAAAGGAGTCACCTGCGCCAACTGTATCGCCTACTTGTATAGGGCAACCCGGACTTTCATAAAATTCATGGTCGTGCCAAACGATAGCGCCGTGTTCACCTCGTGTAACACAAATAGTTTTAGGATGATATTTTGAGCGGAATTCCTCGATCTTCTCGCGCAGGTTGCCATTGCTGCCGCCTATCAATAAGCTGGCTTCTTCTTCGTTCATTTTTACCACATCCGCTTTGGCAGTGAGGTTTTCAATAGTCGATAGTGTATAATGGGGCGCTCTTAGATTGACGTCGAATATTTTTAAAGCTGTGGTTTCGTCCAGCAGGTTTAACAATGTATCACGGGTAACCTCGCTACGGCAGGCCAAACTTCCAAAAACAACTGCCGAAGCATGTACAGCGGCGTGTTCCAAAAAAGAGCTTAACTCAATATCGTCCCACGATACCGGTTGCGGAATGATATAAGTAGCATGCTGATTTTCGTCAAGTTCGACCGTTACCTCGCATGTTGGATACCTATCATCACGTTGGATCAGATTCTCGGCGAATAGATCATTCTGCTTCAAAAATTCGATGAGTTCATCGCCAGATCTATCACTGCCTACTCTACTGGCAAAGCCAACATCAACCTGTTGCTGTTTTAGGTGCATGGCGACATTCATCGGTGCGCCGCCGGCTTTTTTGCCGTCCTCAAAAGTATCCCAAAGGATCTCGCCAAAGCATAAAACAGTATTCATAGGCATCAGGGTATACCACAAAGCTAAAAGCTTTTTGTTTCAATTTGTTTATTTTCGGTTATGAAAACAATAATAACCTTTTTTGGCCTGCTTTTGTGCTCGTATTCATTATTTGCACAAGATAAAGAGGCCGTTGCTAAAGTATTGGAAGATCAGCGCCAGGCCTGGAACCGCGGCGATATCGATGGTTTTATGCACGGCTACTGGAAATCGGATTCCCTCGTTTTTGTAGGTAAAGATGCCCCGGTATATGGCTGGCAAAAAACGATAGAGCGTTATAAAAGAGGCTACCCGGATAAAGCCGCGATGGGTGAACTTACTTTTAATATTATACAGGTAAAAATATTAGACAACGATAACGCCTTTGTTTTAGGGCGATGGCGCTTAAAACGCGAAAAAGATACGCCGGGTGGTTACTTCACACTTTGGTTCAGAAAGATTGGAGGTGAATGGAAAATAGTTTGTGATCATACTTCTTGAGATTTGAGACAGTACGTAACTATTGGCATCCATTGGCTGAGTGACGCAATGATACTCAAGATATTTCGTCTTCGTGTTTATTTGACGGCTTGAGCTGTAGGCAATTGTTGTTGAAACTGCGCAGTCTTCAGCGTTTTTTCTTTCAGGAAATCAGACAACTGTTCAATATGATCGGTATTAATAAAAGCTATTCCCATCTTGATGAATTCTTCCCAGGCAACTACCGTATCGGGGCATCCCCAAAAACGGAAGGGCTTGTTCAGTCTCCCAGCTTCCGCAACTACCTGCTGAAGTTTTTTCTGTTCTTGCGGGGTTAATATGGAGTAGCCGTTCCATTGCGAGTATTGGCTAAAGTCAACACTGATAATTGCTATTTTTCGCAATGCTGCTTTGCTATAGTGTTCGTCCGGACGGCCGTCAAAAAATATATATGATGGATATTTGCTGTAGTCTTCTTCTATTGGCCTGTTACCTGTGATAACAAGTTTGATATTAGCGTTGGACGTTATGGCCGGGTATTTTTTTAAAAGATCGATTAATGCCTTAAGTGTGCTATAAGCCTCAGTTTTACAGTCGATAAGCAGTTGTAGTTTTTGATTTTGTCCTGGATAAATAAGGCCATTATTCTTTTTAAGAATAGAATCAACAGGGTGCAGATAAAGTTTGCCAAGCGTTCGTTCTGGCTCTAGTTCTTTCTCTGTATGAGCCACCAAAAGCCGTCCGTTTATTAAAAAGATATCTTCTTCAATGGATTCGAATTGATACCGGTATGCTGTATAAAACGGAAATGGTTGCTCGTAGTCGTTGTGTGAATGCCTGGCGGGCACCTGGCCTTGTAGCCCAGTCAATGTAACTAGTACCAATAAAATACCGGATAAAATAATTTTCATATACAATCGCTGATAAATTTCTCTCAACGCGCCTGCTTAAGATTGCAAAATTAGGTTTTAATTTTTTTTCGTAACGCATGGTATTGTTATCTGTTTATTATTTCATTTTTAACTGGATTTTAATTGTTTCTATGCAATACGCTCTACTGTAAGCAGAGGTCGTTATCTGTATATTATGTTATTGTTACTTATTATTTCGCTCCCATTTTTATCGATAAACTCGTACTATTTTCGCCGCCATAATTAATGCGAAAACAATATATTAACTCACAGTATGGGCCATCAATGCTTAAAAAAAGGGACGTTTGTCCGATTTCTTGTTTTATTTCTCTCGGTTTTATTTCTCTCAAAAGAACAGTCTTTTGCTCAAGGTAGCGGATCCAGCATTAGTGGTTTTGTTTATCATGATGATAAAAAAGCAGCCGAACTTGCTACGATAACTGTAATCAACACGAATACCGGTTTTACGGCAAAAACGATTGCCGACAAGAAGGGATATTTTATTTTAAGTGAGTTGCCTGTCGGCGTGTATACCATACAGGTTAGCGAAATAAATATGGCCACACAGGTTTTGAAAGACAATACATTAAACTTCGGTGACCATTTGGTATTGCAACAAATTGTATTGACTAGTAAAAGCACTGAACTGTCGGAAGTAGTAGTAAAATCAAGCAGTTTCACCAATAGTATTGACCGACTTGGAAGAGGCACCGCCATTACAAGCCGTACCTTGCAAAAAATACCGATTGCTACCAGAAATTATACTGACTTAATGTTTCTATCCCCTTTAGCAAATGGCAGTTCACTCGCCGGCGCTAAAAGTGGAGGCACAGGCTATATGCTGGATGGCGTAAGCAACAGGCGGGCCACATTTGGCGGCGTTACAGATGGTGCATTTTCTATTTCGTCTGAAACCATACGTGAGTTTGAAATCTCGACAAACGACTATGATGTTACCTCTGGGAGAGGTTCGGGCGGACTTGTGAAGGCCATTACAAAATCGGGAACGAATACATTTTCAGGTTCTGCCTGGGCTTACTATGGAGCCAATTCGCTGGCAGCAAAAAAAGACGTATTTGGTCACCCTATTACAACAAAGTATAGCGTAAAACAAGAGGGTGTTTTATTAAGCGGGCCTATAATTAAAGACAAGTTACTGTTCTTAGTTTCTTATGATCAGTATACTAAAACTATGCCTTTCCGTGCTTATGATTTTAGTTTCGCCGGACCAACCCACGACCAGGCCGAAAAAAACTTAGGCATCACGGAAGCCAATCTTAAGCAGGTAGTGGATATAATGGAAAATCAGTTTGGATTTCCCGTTATGCAGCAATATGGCGCCATCAACATCACACAAAAAACACAGAATGCATTTGCTAAGCTTGACTGGAACATTAACAAGAAGAATTTATTAACCTTTAAATACAACTTCCTGTATTTTACTGATCCAAATAAACTTAAAAGCAACGGGTTGCTCAGCACACAATACATTGGCCATGAAATAGATAATTCGGCAATGCTTAGCCTTCGCTCCGAAATAAATACGACAACAACCAATGAGCTAAAATTACAGTACAGTACCTATCGTAAAAAATTGGGATTCGTTGGTAATCATGTGCCGGAAGGATTTGTAAACGTACAATCAACATTTGCTGATCGAAGTACCGGCACTACAACAGTAGCATTTGGAGATCAAAACTGGGTGCCCGAGAGAGACGCTTCTGATGTAATACAATTGGTAGATTATTTTCGCTATAAAAAGGGAAATATCAGCTATATATTCGGAACAGATAACAACCTCAATTTTATTTCTGACCGGTTGTCTCATGATCAGCAGGGGCAATTTTATTACAATAGTATTGCTGATATGCAAGCTAATAATCCATACCGGTTCAATAGGAAAATTCCATTGGACGGCGAGAATCCCGAAGTACACATCCCGCTGCTTGAACTGGGAGTGTTTGCACAAATGGAAACCAAGCTTCGGTCAAATGTCGACTTTAGCTTTGGTCTTCGCTGGGACGGACAGATAATTGGTAGTGCGCCTACCTATAACCCGTTACTTTATCAGGATCTGGGCGTGAATACACACGTAGTGCCCTTTGACGCAAAAAATATCCAACCGCGTTTAAATATTATCTGGGATGTGAACAGCGATGGCCGGGATATAGTGAAATTTGGTGCCGGTCTGTTTGCTTCCGAATTGACGACACAGCCGATCACCTTCTCTCATATTGATAATGGCGTTGATTTTCGCCAGGTAGACATTCGCTCAAACGTACCTGTTCCTGATTGGCAGGCATATCAAAAAGACTTTAATAAAGTACCGGGAGTTGCTTATTATAACTCACTTGGAACAAAGCAACCCGCCACCGTGCTTGTTTTGGACAAAAATTTAAAAACTCCACTTACCTTCAAAACAAGTCTGAGTTATTATCACTACTTCAACGACTGGTTACGCACTGGTGGCAACCTTTATTTTGACAATACCTGGGATAATTTTTATCTCTATGATTTAAACCTTAAACGCAATCCTGAATTTGTAACTAATGAAGGACGTGAGGTGTATGTTCCGGCTAGCACCATATCGGCAACAAATAGCAACGGCCTTCCTATCACTAACTCAAGAATATCATCAGATTTTAATCAGGTACGCTACTTTACTAATGCTAAATGGGCGTCTAAATATTGGGGCGCCGTTGCTGATATGGCTGCACAGTTTGGTAAAGGCGGCTCCGTTAGCGTATCGTACGCTTATGGTAAAGCAACAGGTACACCGCCCTATGATAGCGGCGATCCTCGTAACGCCAACTTTAGCGTAGGAAGTTCTTATTGGAACTATGCGTCTTATGGGAAGAACTGGTTAAGCGATGGCGATCAAAGGCACAAGCTGGTAGTGCTGTTTCTCAGCCCTGTGTTTCACGGTTTCAGCGTCAGCTCTTCTTTTCAGGCGTATCAAAACGGACACTATACCATTAACGTAAATAAAGATGTTATTGGTGAAGGAAACGACGGGCAAGATCTTGCGTATATTTTTGATCCGAATGACCCGAAAACTCCTGCAAACATTGCAACAGATATGAAAACGTTGCTGGGCAAAACCAGTCCCGAGTTCAGAAAATATTTGGAAAACAATTACGGGAAATTTGCAGCCTACAATGGCGGATTGCAGCCATGGAATACGCAATGGAATACAAGCGCTTCTTATGATTTAAAGATAGCAAAAACCAACAAAATAACTTTCCGTGTTGATGTTTTCAATATGTTGAACTTACTGAATTACAAATGGGGAGGTTATAATCAAATCGTTAATACCACGCTGTATAACGTGAAAGGATTTGATTCATCAACCAATTCGTATATTTATTCGGTGAATACCAATGCCGGTACTAAAGTATATACGGGCAATTATTACTCGATTCAATTTGGCGCCAGATATAGTTTTTAAATCCTGATTCCTTTATTTATAAATGAAGGTACCTGATTAATAAAGCGGCTGTCTCAACTTTTGGCAGCCGCTTTTGCTGTACAAATTGGGCGCGCAGTAATGAAGATGATGTTTCGGGTATTTGATGAAAGAATGTTTGCGCGTGGATAATAAGCGCCAATAGGAACATTCGTGTAACTATTGGTCTTTTGCCCACGTCTTATGTTCAATGGTTGAGATATTCGATAACATACGCAAGATATACACCTTTACTGATGCTTGCCCAGAGTTAGCAGAACATATCGAATTCTTCTCTGAATCATCTGTAGAGTTCACTCAAAAATATATCGGCAATTCCAACTTTTCGGTAAAGATGTTCCCGAGCTGGACACCCACTTTTTATATCAATCTTGGAGCGCCTTACCTGATCGCCGTAGGCCAGCGCCAGCACTGCATCAATGTGGATCAGGATATTCTAATCCTGCGCGATTCCATAGTTGAACGATTTAATACGCCTTCTGACAATATTTTCACCGTTAAATTTTATCCCGGCGGACTAGAAGCAGTCTTAGGCATTAGTCAGCTTAAATGCGTCAATCGGAGGGTTGATCTGGACGCTATTTTGCCTGCAAAACTTCTCAGCCAGATCAAAAAACCAATTACGTTTGCTGAGCGATGCGAATTAATGCAAGACTACCTGCTAGCCTCTTTCAAAGAGCGTCAGCAGAAAGACTATTATCTGCGTTTTGTCCGCGACTGTATCAGTAATTATGGAGTATCGGATATGCAAATGAGCATCGGCGAAATGGCCGAAAGGATGTTTGTTACCTCTAAAACCATCAATCGTTATTTTAACAGGGTGGTAGGTATTTCGCCCAAAAACTACTTCTCGGTTGTGCGTGCCCGAATTGCTTTAACATACTATGTAAATCATAAAACCGATTTTACTCCTTTCGATTTTGGTTACTACGACATGAGCCACTTTTACAAGGAGGTGGTACGGTTTACCGGCAAGAAGCTAATCGAGCATGTTGCAGCCTGAGATTGTCCGTTTTTTACTAAATTCCCTTATTGCAAAGCTGTTATTTTGCTGAAAAAGAATTGTCAAAATGAAATATCTGATATCTGTAATTGTATTTTTTATCCTATTTCAGCATGTAAGTTTTGCCCAGCAAAAAGCCTATACTCTACGAATTGAACCCTGCGAATGTGTTTTTAAAGCCGATACGAGCCTGAAAACCCGCTGCGCTTATCTGATCGTTCCTGAAAACAGGAGTAAACCTAATGGCAAAACTATCAAGCTCCCATTTATTTATGTAGAAAGCAAAAATCCAAATAAGCATAAAGACCCGGTGCTGTATACCGCAGGCGGTCCGGGGGCAAGCTCATTGCATGGGGTAACCTTTATTCATAATCGTGCTTTTATAAAGGACCGTGACTATATTGCCTTCGAGCAACGAGGCACTTACAATGCAAAGCCCTGGCTAAACTGTACCGAAGTACCTGAGGCGATCAAAGATTCTTACCGAAAGGGGCTGAACAGGGATAGCATGATATTACTTGCGGTAAAAGCCTGCCGTAAACGATTAGTAGGTGAAGGCATCGACCTGGATGCTTATAATACGATTGAGAATGCCGCAGATATAGAGGATCTTCGCCGCGTATTAAATATTGATTCCATAAACCTGGTTGGTATTTCCTATAGCGGTGGATTGATGATGACCGTAATGCGCAATTTCCCGCAGCATATCCGGTCGGTTGTTTTGGATTCAGCCCTGCCGGGATTTGTTAATTACGAGGAAGATGCTGTTTTCAGCATCAATGAGGCATTTGATAAAGTATTCAGCAATTGCGACAGGGATTCAACAGATAAGGCGAAATACGGAAATCTCCGGCAGCGATTTCATGATTACCTGAACTCGATAAGTAATAAAGCCTTCTACCTAAACTACAAGGAAAAGGGTAAACCGGATAGTATCCGCATCAAATATACCCGCGACGAACTAGTCGGTCTTTTGGTCGATAAGCTTTCATCCAACCGTGAGCTTAAAAATGTACCGTATATTATCATACAGCTGATGGCCGGGAGTCAAAAAAGTTATATGAAGGAGTATTTTGATGGGGTGTTTGGTGCAGGAACTTCTACAGATGGCATGCGATTTTCGATGTATTGCTCGGAGCAGATCAATTATGCCGATCAGAAAGTGATCGATAAACAAAATGGCATGTTCCCCTATTTTGCCGGATATCATTTTAATGATGTTGATCACCCGATATGTAATTGCTGGAATGTGAAGTCAGTCGATCCGACAGCAAAAACGCCGGTATACTCGCACCTTCCAGTATTATTGAGTTCAGGTGATACCGACCCGTATTGCAGGCCATATTATAATGATCTGATTCATCATTATATGCCGAACAGTCAACGATTGTTGTTTATCGATAAAACACATGGGCCGCTGTTGAATACCCGGGAAGGTGACGAACTGCTCGCTGCATTTTTGGCGCATCCGTTTAGCCCTGTAGTTGCAGATGGTAAAAAAGTTAAAGCTTACTGAAATGAAGAAATTGCTGCTTTTTGTATTGTTAATGGCCGGACTATCAGCCTATGCTCAAAAAGATAGCCGCATTGTTATCGGTACGGTAGATACAGTTTATTCCAAAGTTCTGAATGAAAAGCGAACTATCCGGGTACATGTTCCGGAGGGAGGTAAAAATCAACATTATCCGGTACTTTATATATTGGATGGCGAAGATCATTTTCTGTCTGCCGTGGGTATTACCGAAGAAATGAGCGGCGTAATACCTCCTATGATCGTTGTCGGAATTGATAATATGGGGTTCAATACCAGGGAACGTGATTTAACGCCGACTATCGACCCTAAAATAGCCCATTCTGGTGGAGGCGAAAATTTCATCAGTTTTATGGAGAAAGAGCTGATACCATATATTGAATCCAGATATGCTACTGCTAATTATCGTGTTTATAGCGGGCACTCGCTTGCAGGTCTAGCTGTTGTGAATGCGCTGTTCAATCATGCGGAATCGTTCAATGCCTATATAGCTCTCGATCCAAGTGTATGGTGGGACGACCAGCGGTGGATTAAAATCCAGGAACCTAAACTATCACAGCATAATTTTAAAGGCAAATCCTTATTTATAGCCATAGCTAATAATATCCCGCCGGGTTTGGATTCAGTATCGGTATTAAAGAGTAACGATCAAATGAGTTTACTTACACGCGCGGTGATCCCATTTGTGCATGCTGTACGGGACGCTAAACCAGCAGGGCTAAGATGGGCGTCAAAATTTTATCCAACTGAACGACATGGCACAGTCGAGATGATTTCGGAATATGATGCCTTGCGTTATATTTTTAACTATTACCAGTTCAGAACAAGTCAGTTTGTTGAACATCCGGAGCTGGATGAGGATTCCGTTCTCGCTGCTCATTTTCAAATGATTTCCGGAAGATTAGGCTACACGGTTTTGCCAACAGAAAATACGATAAATGAACTAGCTTATGACTGTATGGGACGACATAAAATGCCACAGGCATATAAACTATTTATTCGCAATACGCAATTATATCCAAATAGTGCGAATGCATTTGATAGTTTGGGCGATTACTATGTAGCGGCGGGTGACAAGCAAAAAGCTATCGAGGTTTTTACCAAATCATTAAGCATACAGGAAGTAGCAGACACGAGAAATAAGCTGAATGATTTGAAGAAGTAATTGGAGTAGTAGAGACGCAATGCATTGCGTCTCTACAGGGGGTAATTTTCAATAAGGTTTCCCAGCCGCCAGGGCCCTGTTCGCCCATTTAATAGCTACCTTTTCGCGGTAACGCGCATAATCGCCTTTAAAAGTCATTTTGAGAAGACTATCCACTCCGCCTTTGACAGCGAGATTGTACAGACTTGCTGCTTTCCGGGTAAGCGAGGCATCCCAAGCCCGGAGGCTTAGTGAATAAGAACCATCCAGGTATTTCATCCAATGCCAGTAACCGGTAGGCATAAACAAGGTATCGCCGTGTTCCAGGAAGGCTTCCGTGCCTTCGACACCGTTCAATGCCGGGAATTTTTCAATATCAGGGTTCAGTACGTCATAATCCTCTAAGGCATAAGTAGCATTAGGCAAACAATATAAACGGCGCTTCCATTTATTCTCGAACAAGATGACATGCTTGCGGCCGCCAAAGTGTGTATGGAAAATATGCGGAAGGTCAATGTCGTAATGCAGAAAGGTAACTGAATTCGATCCCCCGAAAAACATGGCTGGCATGCTTTCAATAAATCCGCCCATCAAATCCTTAGGCAAAACAATATCGTTTATTAATTCCGGGGCCTGTTTGAAAATATTAAAAAAGAAGATACGCAGTTCAGTCGGCTGGCTCCTGATCAGATCGATATACTCATCAAAGGGCATCTCTGCTGCACGCGCATTGATGGGTTTGGAAGGGTCGGCTTTTGAATTATCGTAGAGCGGTACCACTTTGTTGCCCACCACCTCTTTCAGGTATTCAGGTGTCCATTTCTGCCTTGCGGGCCAGTCTTTAGTTAGACCTTTAATAACTAATGGACGACGTGGCTTTAAATAATTCTCGTTAAAGTCAGCAGGACTGATCGTGTCTACGGTATCAATAGGGTGGAGGATAAAACTCATATGAATTGTCTCAAATCAATGATTAATATTAACCCTCAGGAGAGGCACCTTTTAGGCAATATTCGTCAAAGATAGCAAGATAACGATTTATGAAGATTAATATTTTCGTCATTTATACCTGCGACCAGGTTTTTACACAAAAAAGTCCGGGTGATTTACACTCAGACTTTTCAGTTTGCAGTTATCAGTTTGCAGTCGGCAAATAGTTAACCAACTGCTCAATTCGGCATCAATACCGTATTGACTACGTGGATCACACCGTTACTCTGATTAACGTCGGCGATAGTGATCCATGATTCACCACCCTTTTCATCTACAAGGTACAATTTTTTACCTTTTGCCATAGCGGTCAATTTTTCGCCCTGCACAGTAGTTAATTCTGCTTTGCCATTACCGGCTTTTACTTTGGCCCACAAATCTTCGGAGCTTAAACGACCTGACACCACGTGATAGGTCAAAATTTTGGTTAAAGTTTCTTTGTTTTCTGGTTTTACCAGGTTATCAACTGTTCCGGCAGGTAATTTATTAAAGGCTTCGTTGGTAGGGGCAAATACGGTGAATGGCCCTGCTGACTCTAAAGTTTCCACTAATCCAGCGGCTTTAACGGCGGCAACCAGAGTTGTATGGTCTTTTGAGTTTACGGCATTTTCAACAATGTTTTTCGTAGGGTACATCGCTGCGCCGCCTACCATTTTTGTTTGAGCATAGGTTTTAGAGCCGATCGCAATAGCTACCATTGCAAAGGCTGCGAAAATAATTTTTTTCATTTTTTAATAAGTTGTTTTAATTGGTAAATGATCCTGTCAGAAGAAATTTCTAATGCTGCAGCCTAAATGACAGACTCATTTAATTTTTTGATAGTAAGTTATTTGATGGAAGATACGGGGCAAAAGGAATGACGGATTTTAAACAAACCAAAATATTGTTTATTTTACTGATATACAGGTAAATATAATTTAAATAGAGATGATTGTATCAGAAAAATAGCTCCGATGCGATATGATCTGCATATAGCTTCCCTGTTTGAGTGAGATAAATGGTCTGATCTTTTTGAACAACCCATCCTCTTTCTAAAAACCCTTCCACCACTTTTAGCAGTGGTTCTGAGGCGCCCTTTGCGATTAAATTTAACTGATCTAACTTGAGACCCCATTGCGTGCGGAGCGAAGTCATAATGTACTCGTTCAGACGGTTTTCCTCAGTCAATACCTCAATTTCAGAGGGAATGGTTTTCTTATTTATAGCTTGGATATATTTGGCATTATTGGCGATGTTCCACTGTCGTTTTTCGCCATCGTAGGAGTGCGCCGAAGGACCGATACCCAGGTATTTTATTCCTTTCCAATAGTTTGTGTTGTGTCTCGAATAATGCCCTTTTTTGCAGAAATTGGATATCTCGTAATGCTCAAAACCCTGTGTTTTCATCGCCTCCATCAGTTGAATAAACTGTTGTGAGCTTTGCTCCTCGTTCATCGGCGGTTCTTTTTTGCTTTTGATGAATGATGCCAGCGCAGTACGCGGCTCAATTGTCATAGAGTAAGCTGATACATGCGTGACTTGCAGATCGAAAACTTTATCAAGGTTACGTTTCCATTTTTGATCGGTCAGCAGAGGATAGCCGTAAATCAGGTCGACTGTAATATTCTCAAATCCCGCATCCTGTGCCCGTTTTACCGATGATTCCGCTTCGTTGGAGCGATGGGCACGGTTCATCCATATCAAATCGTCATCAAAAAAAGATTGTATGCCTATGCTGAAACGATTGACAGGCGTCTGTTTTAATTCTTTCAGTTTTTTTAACGTGAGGTCGTCAGGGTTAGCTTCTAAAGTGATCTCTGCACCGGATGATACCGAATGAAGATCAGTAATGATATTGATCAGGTGATTTATTTCTTCTCCTTCCAAAAGTGAGGGCGTTCCCCCTCCAAAATAAATAGTTTCGATAGTCTCACCACTCAGAAACTCTTTTTGGAGACGAATCTCCTGGTGTAATGCTGCTAACAGGTTGGTTTTATAAACCAGAGAAGTACTGAAATGAAAATCGCAGTAATGACAGGCCTGCTTGCAAAATGGAATATGTATGTAAATGCCGGCCATCTGGGATTGATTAAATGCTAATTTAAAATATGCTTGTTACGGGGCAGTTATTATTTTTACTTAATTAATTTATAGTCTTGAGTATCTGAATACTCATCGGTCATCCATTGACAAACATATCGTTTTTCATCCCAGGAAATAACTCTAACTAATATCTGTGACGATGAAGACTTATCATTGTTTTTTAATGTTTGTTCATCGATTAGACCGAAAGTGTCTGGCGAAACGATATCCCATGTTAAGAATCGCCTTAAATCTATATTTCCTTTATTGTCAGTATAGTCCATTGAAGTTTTAGTCCTTTTAAATGTTGTTGCTGCCCCATTTGTAGAGGCAAATTGCCCGGTTTTTATATATTCAGGAACAGATACCTTGTCCGAATACGGACAATTAAACCATATGTCGGAAATATTCGCGTTTAAATCAATTGTTCGCAGTTCTAATGTTTGTAAGTCCTTGGAATTAGCAAATGTGTTTACGATATAGGAATTGACGGAATGTGTTATTTTGATTCAAATGTTTTTAGAGATAACAAAGGATTAAAGATTTTAAAAAATAAGACCCATCGAATGGGCCTTATTTTTTCATCAGTCATTTTGATTGATGAATCAATGATATTGATAGGCGCTTTTCTGCAAAATAGAAATGGCTTCATCGGCGAGGTCATCGGTAAGTCCGATAGACGGGCTAGTTAATACCAAGTTGTGTTTAATGTTTTCCGGCAAGCCATTTAACATTTTGTCGTCGTCTATAATGACAAATTCTTCATTAGGCATACGCTTTTTTGTATACCATTGTAATATTTCATCCTTACGACTTGTCAGCAAGCTGTTGGTAGTCAACCGGTGCACGCGTTTCGGATTAATTCCTCTCGATTTTAACAAGTCCTTCCACTGGGCAACTTTATATTTCGACTTATGCGAAGTCGTTAATAAAACAGATGCATTTGTTTCAGACAGGATTCGCTGAAGTGCTTTTACTGACCTTGAATTAAACATAGGAAAGCCATCTTCCATAAATTCCGGTTTTTTCCAGGAGTTCGCAGGAACTAATACACCATCTATGTCTAATAAAATCAACATGATACAAATTTACAACTAATTATTCATCTTGAAGTGATTTGCTTTACAAATTCGATTTCCAGTTTATTGTATTTCGCGTCCAATTCGTTTAGATAATCAATTTTCGCTGGAGTGTCCCAATCGTCTTCGACAAATCTCACCAAATCCCAGGAAATTGGTTCAGTTGCAGATGTCGAGTTAGTAGGTACTTTCCCTAATTTATGATTTATGGTCAAAGCGCTTAGGTATCGATGATGTCCATCAATAATTAAATTTTCACACACTTTAATCTCGTCAAATTTGATGCCATGTAACATCTTTTGACACATCCTGAAAATGATGGGAATACACAACTTAGTTTGTGTAGCCATCAATGGAATATCATGTGATGTTATAAATTCTGCTATAGATTCAGCTGTAATATCTTGCATCTTCGTTTAAATGGTGAAATCAAAAGTAATTCTTTTAGTTACCCTTCATTCGGCAAGAATCGGGAAAAGGCTTAACCTTTCGAAATTAAGGCATTAACTTGATTCTTAGGGCTCACTGTTATAGGCTACGCCCGGAATTTCTTTGCATAATCCCTGTTTTAACAGGTTTAAAGTTTCTTGAAGTTGTCCCGTATCCTTCATACTTATTTCCTTTTTATCAGGATGGTTAAGATTTACCAGAAATATTGACTTCTTATAAGTGCCATTTTCCAGTTGATTCTGATACCATATTACCCCCTTAATATTTGATAATACTAGTCCATAAAATGCTCTAGCTTTAAAGAGTATGTTTTTATCCTCAAGATCCCGTTCAGTTCCCGGTAACGAATAGTTATTTTCGCCGCTCTCAACTTTCAGTGGGCCATCTGCCGGAGAACAAATGTAAATCGAGATATTTGCGTCGCATTCATCACAATCACGCCCACTTAGAATTAGAAATGGGGCCTTATTTCCATTGGGTACTTGTCCTATATATTTTAGCTCGTATAGACTTGTTTTGAATTGTTTGCCATTTTTAAAATACAGCTTATTTCCCGTTATTTTTTCGAAATCCCAGATTTGCTTTTTGGCATCAATCTGTTGTTCAATGAGTTGTGTTCCCATTGGCTTTTGGGTATAATCTTTCATGTTAAGAGAGCAAACGCTGTAACAAACAAGGAGAATTTTATCTAAGTGAAGTATCATGAGTAATTACTTTTCAAGTTAGGCCGAAGATATGATGGTATGTTTTGTCTCGCAAGCATTGTAACTACCTATTCGAACTAGACTTCGAATCTTCTCCAGTCAGATTTTGGGAGGGGTTACAAAGGAACTTCATAATACAGGCGATGTTATATGCAGTTTGAAGTAAGCATACCATGCAGGCCAACTATGTTTGTGGATGATATTATTTAATTCCTGTTGTTGCTTATTTGTTACTTCTCGATTGTAACTATTTGTAAACCATAGCAATATTCAATTCCTGCCATTTGGGCAAAAGTAAATAAATTTTAAAGGGATGACCGAAAATCCTTTCTGAAGAGTACAGTTGGAAGGTGTTATTATAACATTACCGCTGGTTTTGTGGTGTTTTTGGCGGGATTTTTTCGAGATAATATTGGTTAAAATCGATGTTAAAATATTGTAATCGCGGTTTTTAAAACCGTTTAAGAGATGTCTTTTAAAATTAGGTTTTTTTTATTTTGTCCCGTTCTGACATGTCTTTTCTGAAAAGTAACCGAAATTAACCCGCATCTTCAGAGATATTTTGCCAGCTAAGAACGTTATACTTTGTTCTTTTTTCATTTTCGCTTCCACCATAGATCAGCGTCTTATTAACTTGTGCAGGGGCTGCAATTTCTTCAAACCGATCCATTTCTTTGAATAAGGCTGTACTTATGGTTTGCGTTGCCTTGATCTCAAAAATAGAAAAGCCTGGTCCTTTTTTCATGAGCAGATCAACCTCATGGGCGTTGCTATCCTGCCAGAAATAATAATCCAGATGAAGGTATAGATGATGGTTTTGCTTTTGGTATTCAGCCAATATCATATTTTCAAAGACGTGCCCTTTCAACCGGTTTTCTTCCAGTTCTTCAGCATTTCTTAGTCCCAATAAATGAGTAAGCAATCCCGTATCATAAAAATATAATTTAGGGCTTTTAATCAAGCGTTTGTTAAAGTTTTGATGATATGGCTGTAAAAGGAATACTATATAACTGCTTTCAAGGATCGACAGCCAGGCTTTGGCTGTGTTATGAGAGATATCACATTCGCTAGCTAAGGCACTGAAATTCAACAACTGTCCAGCGCGACCTGCACACAAACTTAAAAAGGTACGGAATAGCTTCAGGTCTCTTATGTTCATTAGTTCTGTTACATCCTTTTCTATGTATGTTTGAATATAATTGGCGTAAAAAATAGCCGGGTCAATGTCCCTGTCAAATATGGCCGGATAAAACCCCTTGATGCTTGCCTGTGTATAAGAATTTGACGACAAGCCGGGTTGTTTTAGCTCCGTAAAATCTAAAGGCAGTAATTTAAATAGGGCAACCCTACCTGCCAACGTTTGAGTTATACTGTTTAATAAATGGAAATTCTGAGAACCAGATAGTATGTATTGCCCCATTATTTTAGATTCATCAACCCTGCCTTGTATATAAGAAAACAACGCCGGTACTCGTTGCACCTCGTCGAAAATAACTTTCTGATCGTACTGATTCAAAAAACCGATGGGGTCATCCAGGGCAAACGAACGCGTGTTGGGATTCTCCAAACTGACATACTTATAGTCGCTGAAAATCTCTTTTAGCAAAGTGGTTTTACCGGATTGTCTCGGCCCTGTAACTGCTAGTACCGGAAATTTACTTTGTTGTGCTTTTATTACAGGTGCAATTTGCCTTTGAATAAATTTGCTCATAAATTATAAATTTAAACAAAATTACCAATTACTTACAATTTACATGACTTCCGATTACAAAATACATGACATGTACTTACAATTTACATAATCCTAAATCACCCTCAAGCAAGCGATAATCTATTACATAAGTCTATAGTCTCTTGTTGCTTGATCAATTAAAAGGATACAATTTGTTTTCTAAATTTGAAAGTAGCTAAAGTCGCTGCCTCATATGAAAGATGACTGATTAAATTATGCAAGTCCTTAGCCCTTTGTTACTTATTTGTCGCTTATAAATTGTAACTATTTGCAAATCAGCGGAATGTTCGACGCCGGACATCCGGCAAAAGTAAATAAATTTTAAAGGGGTGACGGAAAATCCTTTCCGAAGAGTACAGTTAGAGGTGTTATTATAACATTACCGCTTTATCACTGATTGCGGAGGTTGTTGTAAGACGCAGCAGAATAAACAATCGAGTGCGGCGATCGGTTATAAAAAATGAATCAATTCATCAGGAGGTAAAACAGTAACGCCGGCGTCTTTAAAATCCTTTATGTTCCTGGTTACAATAAAATCTAAGCTTTTGATGGAACCTGCCGCAAATATTTGGATAGCGTCTTCAAAATCTTTATGGTTTGATAAAAGGCTTTTTTTAATAATAGATAAATCAATTGAAATAATGTCAATGAAATCCAATAGAGAATATAAAACCACTCTTAGTTCTTTCTCGCCCATATATTTTTTTAATAGGTAGTGCGTCGTGGCATAAGAATGAGAAGAAGTGAATAATTTAGCTTTATGTTTTTCGGCTAAGTCGAAGATCGATACCGCAAACTTACTAAACGGGGGCCTATCGGCTAATAAATCTATGTGGATGTTTGTATCACCAAATACATTCCTCATAAGTGTTTGTTTTCAAAATAAGTATTCAATTCTTTGTTTTCATCAAAGTCGGCTGGAAGCTTAACAGAACCTATTAGTCTTTTTAGCTAAGGGGAAATCTGTCCAGTATCTTTATGCTCTTCAGTAAGTGTTTCAAGATATTTCACTATAAGTTCGGATAAACTTCTGCCCGTTTGTTTGGCGTACGACTTAGCTTTCTTAATTACGTCTTCTTTAACACTCAATGTAAGCTTTGTTGTCATGGCATGTGTCTTTATGACAGAGATACTTGGGGGAAATCAAAAAATAATTGTTTCATTGGGGTCTCAAGAGTGTTTCACGCCAGTTTGTGTTACTGTTGGCTTTGAAAACAACCTAGCGAATTGAAAATCGACCAACCAGGAGCCATACCTTGGGAAAACGATCCACATATGGGCCATGATTACAGGCCAGGCCGTAAATGATAGATACCCTGCAATCGTTTGTTGCCTATTTGTGATTTTCAGAAGGTAACTATTTGTAAATCATTGCAATATTCAATTCCGGCCATGTTTATTGTGGCGCAAAAATAAGCTAAGAGTTGAATAAATGGGCAATTTTAAGACAACTCATGCTTGCACAATGATTTTTATTTTATAAAACCGCTGTAAGGTTTATTCCTAAGCATAACCCAGGTACGATCATAAGATACAACATAATGTATTATAACGACAGCACCCATTATTAAACTTAATGTTGAATAGCCAAGATCATACAATGCCCAGCTTGCGAAGCCGAACAGGCCTAACTCCAATAATAAACGAAGGATTCCGGGAACGGCAACAGGCGCTGGTTTTGGGTCATTGGGTATACGGAATACGCCCCATAAAGTAGCTGCCGCAATGGGTAAACCTGTTGCAGCGATATATCGCGATATCCCGCTTAAATGCCAGCCCCAGCAGCCTAACGCTGTCAGCATAGCAATTTCTAATAAGAACCTTACAGTAAGATTTATGGGGTTTGTATTCATAGCGAGATTAAGGTAATATTTTCAAGTTTAAATTTTGGTTAAATCTTTTAAAAAGGCAACCATTTCATAAAACGCGCCGTGTTAAAAAAGAGCATTCCCCAATAGCTCATTTACAATCAAGTATAAAAGGGAAGGAGGTGTAGTTAGAAACAATTAAATACACTTAAAACTAAATCTCAGAAATAATTTATAAACCATAATTATATAACCAATGAAAAATCTAATGAAAATCAGAGTTCTGCTGGCAGTACTTATTGCGATCCCATGTTTCTATTCTTGTATGAAGGATCATAATCTCGGGAAAAGAATTGAAGTAGACCAGGTAAATCTTGTTTCGGACACTATCGGTTTTGGCGCCGCCAGAACTGACACCAATCTTAATAATGCCTGGGGCATCGCAGCGGCACCCGGCGGGCCCCTTTGGATATCGTCCAACCACAAAGGTGTTAGTGTTGTTTACAGTAAAACAGGTCAGACGCTAAAGGATCCGGTTACAATTCCTTCTATTGCTTTAGGACAGACTGGAGCTCCTACAGGGGTTATTTTTAATGGCACAGCAGACTTCGGAGCAAATAAATTTATTTTTGCCAGTGAAGACGGAATAGTTGCTGGGTGGAGCTCGGGAAATTCCGCCACCACTGTTGCTGACAGATCTTCATTTAATGCAGTTTACAAAGGCATTGCAATGGCTAATGATGGAACAGCCAATTTTCTTTATTTGACTAATTTTAAAGGAGGTAAAATTGACGTTTTTGACAAAAATTTTAATTACGTAACCGATAAGCCCTTTATGGATCCCGGTGTCCCTGCCGGCTTTGCACCGTTTAATATTGTAAATATTGGCGGGAAATTGTACGTTTCTTATGCGAAACTGAAAGGGCCCGATAATATGGACGATCAGGCGGGGCCGGGCAACGGGTACGTCGATATCTTTACTCCCGGTGGCATTCTCGTAAAACGCTTTGCTTCTCAAGGTAAACTCAATTCTCCATGGGGCATAGCCCTTGCCCCTGCTGGATTTGGCGATGAAAAGCAGTCGACAATTTTAATTGGCAATTTTGGCGATGGCCGGATCAATATTTTTGATCTGCAGGGACATTTTGAAGGTCAGTTGCAAAGCAAAGGGCAAGCTTTGACCATCGACGGTTTATGGGATATCGACTTTCTCGAAAATAATATGCCGGGCGGGAACTCAACCGACCCATTATTTTTTACAGCTGGTCCCAACGAAGAAGGACATGGGCTTTTTGGCTATGTCCAGAAAAAATAGTAAATGAAATAACCCCGGTTAATCTCACCCCAACCGGGATTATTTGCATAAAAATAATGATCAATTAAAGCGTGCATTTATAAAACAATCAAATATTCAGGTAACTTTGCGGCAGGATTTTGATTTGCCCCGGGAATTTCATATGCGTATTATTGCCATAGCCTTGTTGCTTTTTACTTTTCTGGCCGGTAATACTTATGCGCGACAGAATTCATCTGCTCTGCAAGGTAATGATACCTCTGCATCCGGAAGCAACCCCAACCGCCTGCCATTTCTTGATTCAGTAGCTTTGGCGATGCAGCAACGTGAACAGTTTGTTTCCGATTCGCTGGCTACTATTTATATCCGCCCGGCCGATCCGCTACGTCGCAACTTGCTTGTAGACACTTTGCTAAAAACCAATTTATATAAAGGGCATAACAATTTTCTCGATATCCCTCATGTATCCAAAAATCTGTTGAAAGAGGGGCATTCACGCAAAACCCGCGACCAGTGGGTTATTGTTACCATTATCGGTTTGTTATTATATACCGGTTTGTTAAATCGCATAATGAGTAAGGATGTCGAAAGCGTGTGGCAATCGTTCTATAGCAAACGCGTGCTCTCGCAGGTTGGGAAAGAAGAAAGCATCATTAATGCCTGGACTTTTGTAGCCCTGTTTTTGTTATTTGGGTTGATATTCGGACTATTTCTGTATCAACTGGCACAATATAAAGGCGTTTATTATAGCATTAACGGTGTGCGGCTTTTTGTGTCCTTTTCTCTAATTATCCTGATAGCGCTGGCCATTAAGTTCCTGATTGTTAAATTCCTGGGTTTTGTTTTCAATATAAACAAACTGGTTACCGAATACTTGTCAACGTTGTATCTTACTTATTTTAATATAGGCTTTGTTTTTTTGCCGGTTACAGTGTGTTTTTGCCTGTTGACAGCCGAGTTGATCAATTACATCCTATGGATTGCACTGGTTTTGGCAGTGGTGATATTTATATGGCAGTATTTGCGCAGCAGCGTGAATATCGTTTCTAATATTCTATTTCATAAGTTTTATTTAATTGTGTATCTTTGTGCCCTCGAAATTTGCCCTATTTTGATTTTGATAAAGGCGCTAAACATATAGGAATTAGATTTTTATATATTACAGATTTTGGAAGAAAGAAAGAAAAAGGTCAAAAGCATACTGGTTACCTTGCCCAAACCGGAGAATGATAAAAACCCTTATGCCGAACTGGCTAAGAAATACAATTTAAAGATCGATTTCAGGTCTTTCATTCATGTTGAGGGTGTACCGGCGAAAGATTTTCGAAAAGAAAAGATCAACTTGTCTGATTTTACAGCTGTAATTTTTACCAGCCGCAATTCAGCCGATCATTTTTTCCGTATTTGTGAAGAAATGCGTTTTGAAGTGCCTGTCGAAATGAAGTACTTCTGCCTTTCTGAAACCATCGCCTTATATCTTCAAAAGTATATCCAGTATCGTAAAAGGAAGATATTTTTTGGCAAACAAACTGCAGCCGACCTGGCTGAGGTACTAAAAAAACATTCGGGCGAGAAATTTCTTTATCCGTGTTCGGATGTTGCTGCCGAAGAAACCCAAAAATTCCTTCTGGATAACGGCTACAACTTTACACCTGCGGTACTATTCCGTACAGTATGCAGTGACTTATCTGACCTTGCTGAGGTGTTCTATGATGTGCTGGCTTTTTTTAGCCCGTCGAGTATACAATCACTTTATAAGAACTTCCCTGATTTTAAGCAAAATAACACCCGCATAGCGGCTTTTGGTGCTACTACACATAAAGCAGTGTTAGACGCTGGATTAATATTAGATATACCTGCGCCAACTCCCGGCGCCCCATCTATGACTATGGCTCTCGAGCAATACGTGAAGATGGTTAACAAATAATTTTACACATTTTTATCATAACGTCCTGCAACATTTTATAGCTGCAGGACGTATAATGCCTTGTATTAAATTAGCTGCAAGTGATAACTGGTTAATTTATAAGTTAATATGTTTTGTAGTAATAAACTATTAATTTATACTTTTGTTAGGATTAGCTTGTTGTTTTTACAACTAAAACAACATATTTGTGTTCTAATTGACTTTAACTGATTTTACATATAAAAGGGCATAATTTCGTTATTATCCAGATAACTGATTAGAAATTAAAAATGAAGCAGATATACTATTTATTAACATTTTTGGCCGGTGGAGTTATGCTGCTAAGCAGCTGTAGCAGAGGGGGCGATAGAGGTGAGGTGACCGGTGTCGCGCAAAGGTCATTCAGAGCTGAGGTCCCGTATGGCATGGTTTACATCCCCGCAGGCTCATTTTTGATGGGTCAAACAGACCAGGACGTTACATTTGCTCAAATTGCCCAAACCAAACAAGTTACTGTAAACGCATTCTTTATGGATGAAACCGAGATCACCAACTCGAAATACAGACAATTTGTAAACTGGGTTCGCGATTCTATCGCAATCACCAACTATCTTCACGACGATAAGTATTACATTAAACCCGCAAAGGGCGCAAAAGCCGCTAACGGGAAAAAATATATCAACTGGAACTACGTAAAACATTACCCTCTTTCGTTTAACGCCAGCAAAAAAGGCAATGCTGCTCACGCCGCTAAATTACAGGGAATGTACTACCAGGGTGATGATAGGGTTTTTGATAAAAACGAACTGGATGTTCGCCTGTTGAAATATAACTACGCATTATTTAAACTGCGCGACGCATCTGACTATAAGAACGACAAGACCAAAAAGAGATCAGATTTCATTTACCGCGATACTGTTCCGGTTTATCCTGATACATTGGTTTGGTTAAGTGACTTTTCATATGCTGCCAATGAGCCAATGGTTGAGAGCTATTTCTCTCACCCTGCTTACCGCAACTACCCGGTTGTGGGTGTAACCTGGCGTCAGGCAAGAGCTTTCACTGTATGGCGCACACGCTATAACGAGGCTTATAAAGAATCACGCGGCTTACCTCCAAGAGCCAGATACGAATTACCTACCGAAGCAGAGTTTGAATATGCAGCACGCGGTGGCAGGGTAGGTACAGATTACCCTTGGGGTGGCCCTTATATCAAAAATGCCAAAGGATGTCTGATGGCAAACTTCAAACCAGGTCGCGGTAACTATGCCGATGACGGTGGTGCATACACTGTAAATGTTCGCTCATATTTCCCTAACGACTATGGGCTGTATAATATGGCCGGAAACGTAGCTGAATGGACTGCTTCAGCATTCGACGAATCCGCTTCTACATTTGTTCATGATCTTGCCCCCAGTTTTGATTATGAAGCTAAACCAGGTGATCCCCCGGTGCTGAAACGTAAAGTGGTACGCGGAGGCTCATGGAAAGATGTTGGTTACTTCCTTCAAAACTCGACACGTACGTATGAATATCAGGATACTGCTAAATCATACATCGGTTTTCGCTGTGTAACACACTATTTAGGACGAGATATAAAAGACAAACACTAATTTAATTAACAACAATCATTACACTCATTATTTAAAACTATCATGGCTGGGAAGAAAAAACCTTACGGTATTACCAATATTGTATCATGGGGCGCAACCGTTGTAATCATCGGTCTACTATTTAAAATTCAGCACTGGCCTTACGGCGGTTTGTTTATATCTGCCGGGCTGACAACCGAGGCTGCACTATTCTTTCTTTTAGGTTTTCAGAGAGAAACCCAGGAAGATCATGTTGATTGGACCCGTGTTTACCCTGAACTAAGTGAAGACTATAAAGGTGAGTTGCCAAAAGCGACCGTTCGCGGTGTAGGTGGTGGATCAAATACTGCCGCATTAGATAAAATGCTCGAAGATGCCAAGATCGGTCCGGAACTGATTGGAAGCTTGGGTGAAGGATTAAGAACATTTGGCGATAAAGTGTCGAACATATCAAAAGTTGCTGATGCCGGCGCTGCTACTACTGAGTTTACCTCAAAAGTAAAAACTGCCAGTGCAAGCTATGATAAGCTGAGCTCTGCATTTGACCAGGCATCTGCAAATCTGCAGGAAATGGCAAACTCAAATGTCGACTCAAAAGCATATCATGAGCAAGTAAATAACCTGGCTAAGAACCTGTCGGCGTTAAATGCGGTTTACGAATTGGAATTACAGGATTCGAGCGCACATTTGAAATCGATGAACAAGTTCTACCATAGTATGGCTACCACCATGCAGAACTTTAACGAGTCGCTGGAAGATTCGCAACAGTTTAAGAGTGAAGTTGCACGTTTGGCTAAGAACCTGAGTTCACTGAACTCAATTTATGGCAACATGCTATCAGCCATGAGCCAGCCACGTGTATAAATAATTAACAAGAAGCTACTAATCTAAGTATAGAAATAAAGCAAAATGGCCGGAGGTAAAGAAACCCCTAGACAGCGAATGATAGGTATCCTATACCTGGTACTTTTGGGCTTGATTGCCCTGGAGGTGCCGGAGAATTTGCTGGACGCATTTAAAAATATAGGCGATAGCTTAAACGCCTCAAAAACAAACGTGAAGACGGGTATTGACAATTCCTTCACCACTTTTGAAAAGACAAAGCTTAAGGATGAGCCCGAAAGAGCTAAAGATCCTTATGCAAGAGCTCAAAAAGCAAAACAGCTTGCTGACGACCTGGATAATTACATTGAATCATTAAAAACAACTTTGGTTAAAGAATCAGGTGGTATGAGTCAGGCGACTGGAGATTATGCAGGCCGTGAAGGGATGGACTTTGCTGTTGACCTGATGGTTGACAGACGCAAGAATGGCTACGCTCTGCATAAAAAGATCGATTCCACCCGCAAAGCGCTTTTGGAATTATTCAAAGACCCAAGAGATACCGTGGGAATGAATTTATCATTACGTGCTACTCCACCACGGCCAAGAGCGGGCTTCCCAACCAAAGACTGGGAACAAGCTAACTTTGGCGAAGGTATCCCTATGGGTGCCGCTATGACTTCATTGATCAAAATACAATCGGATGTTAAAAACTCCGAAAATGAGGTTGTAAAGAAGTTATTAGGGAAAGTGGATCAGGCAGTGGTTAACCTGGATAAATTCCAGGCAGTGGCTGTAGCGCCAACAAGTTATGTATTAGTTGGACAACCATATACTGCACAAGTATTCTTAACGGCATCTGATTCACATTCAAATCCTGATATTACCGTGGAAGGTTCTAAGCTACCTACACAAGAGGGCGTTGGTAAATACACAGGTGGAACAGGCAGCGAAGGCATGCATACCTGGGTTGGTACCATTAAGGTTAAACAAACCGATGGTTCGTTTAAGGAATATAAAACAGCTCCACAAACTTACCAGGTAGCCCGTCCATCAGCGGTGGTATCGCCAGATAAAATGAACGTATTGTTCATTGGTGTACAAAACCCGGTATCAGTTTCGGCACCAGGTGTTCCAAAAGAAAAACTGCATGTGAGCATATCAAATGGTTCATTGAGCGGGTCAAATGGAAAATATGAAGCGACTGTAAGCGCGCCAGGTGAGGCAACTATTACAGTTTCCGGTGAGCTTGGTGGCAAAACTCAGGTATTAGGTTCAACCATGTTCAGGATAAAACGTATACCTGACCCGAAACCACAGTTTGCCGGCAAGAGCAGCGGTGCAACCAGCGCTGCTAACTTGAAGGCGCAGGACAGGTTATTTGCTAAATTAGAGAACTTTTATTTCGATCTTAAATTCGATGTGACTAGATTTACTATGTATATTATGAAACCACGTCAGGATGCGATCATTTTAAACAGCTCGAGCAGTGAATTAACACCGCAAATGAAGCAAGCCTTAGGCACTATTGGGCCTGGTACAAAAGTGGTATTCAGTAACATTATAGCAACGGGCCCTGGCGGTCAGCGCGGATTGGACGATATTATATTAAGTGCAAATTAATAGCATTAAGAAATAATTATTGCGATGAAAAAGAAGATTTTGGTAATTGTACTGTGCCTGGCATGTGTGGCGGGATATGCGCAGAAGCGCAAAAAGAAAACTGCAGCCAAGAAACCTGCAACGACTACGCAGACCGCAGCTTCAAATGCAGGCACGCAAGCTGCTGTTGATACTACCAAGCAACAGGTAGCAAGCAGCAAACCTGGCAAACCATTTGACAGGCCGCTCGATGGTTATTATAAAAAAACCAACATCCTGAGCGCTAAGGTTACTCCGTATCCCAATCTGCGCGAATCGGACGTAGCCTACTCTAAACGTGTATGGCGCGAGATTGACACCCGCGAGAAAATGAACCAATTTCTTTCATCGCCAAAAAGACGCCTGATCGATGTGTTTATGGATGCTATTCAAGCTGGTGAGCTAACTGCATATGATGCTACTCCCGGTCAAAAAGACGATGTTAACGGTGACGAATTTTCAAGACCATTGACTGCTGCACAGGCCAGAAACAAAATGGCAGACAGCGTAGTGGTAGATAAATTTGATAAAAACGGCGATAAAATAGGGTCTACTTTAAAGGCCGGTGAGTTTAATCCGGATAGTTTAGTAAAGTTCCGTATCAAAGAAGATTGGATTTTCGACAGGCAGCGTTCTATTTTTGAACCACGTATTGTAGGTATAGCACCGATGATCAGGATTAAAGTTGGCGGTGTTGAGGGTGATTATCAGCCTGCTTTCTGGATCTATTTTCCTGATGCACGCCAGATCCTTGCGACGAAAGAGGCTGTTAGCAGAAGCAGCGACGCGACGGGCTTAAGCTTTGACGACGTATTCATGAAAAGGATATTTACCAGCTATATCGTAAAGGTATCTAACGATAAGGACGAACGTATCAAAGATTACGCTCAGGGAATCGACAAGCTTTACGAAGCCGAGCGTGTAAAGAAACAATTAATGGACTGGGAGCTTAACCTGTGGTCGTACTAGTTAAATCGTAAGTCTGAAGTTATAAGGAAAAAGTCTTGGGTTCATGCCCGGGACTTTTTTTGTTTGCGGGATCAAGTGAGCGCCTCAGCATCACAGTTTTGGCACTAAGGTATTTATTATATGATTAAAGCTAAGTACTTATCGCCTTCTCGCGGAAATAACTCAGAATCGCGTTCGCCTGCTTGTAATTTACTACTTCCTGTAATTCGTCAGTTGTTGCTTCGCGTATCTTTTTTACCGATTTAAAGTATTTCAAAAGCTTTTCAGCAGAGGTTTTGCCAATGCCTTCAATCAGTTCCAGCTCAGTAGCCAGGGTGCCTTTATCGCGCTTTTTGCGGTGGAAGGTAATGCCGAAACGATGGGCTTCATCGCGCAATTGCTGGATAATCTTTAAAGTTTCCGATTTTTTATCGAGGTATAGCGGATATTGATCACCGGGGTAATACAATTCTTCCAAACGTTTAGCTATGCCAATGACGGTCACCTGTTTATCGATGCCTAATAACTTAAGGCTCTTTAACGCGGCTGACAACTGACCTTTGCCCCCGTCAATAACAATGAGCTGAGGTAATTCCGTCCCTTCATCCAGCATACGGCGATAGCGACGGTGTACTGCCTCTTCCATCGTAGCAAAGTCATTCGGACCCTCCACTGTTTTCACATTAAAATGCCGATAATCTTTTTTGGAAGGCTTTGCATCTTTAAATACCACAATAGCCGAAACGGGGTACTTGCCCTGGAAGTTGGAGTTATCAAAACACTCGATATGACGCGGCAGCTGGTTCATGCGCAGATCTTTCATCATCTGTGTCAGTAAACGCTCTGCTCGGACCTCAGGGTTTAGTTTTTCATACTGATCGATCTTTTCTTTCTTAAAGAACTGCACATTCTTATGCGACAGATCGAGCAGCTTCTTTTTTTCGCCCAGCTTCGGTACAGTAAACTTTATCGACGGATCATCAATATGGATATCAAAAGGTACAATTATCTCTTTAGAATGGCTGTCATATCTTGATCTGAATTCCGAAATAGCTAATGATAGCAATTCTTCCTCGTCTTCATCCAGCCGCTTCTTTAATTCAATGGTTTGTGTTTGGATGATGGTGCCATTCATCACTTTCAGGAAGTTCACGAATGCATATTTCTCATCCGAAGCGATATTAAACACGTCTACATCCGTAATAGATGAATTAACCACGGTTGACTTGCTCTGATAATTTTCCAGCAGATCGAATTTTCTTTTCAGCCGGTGGGCTAGCTCAAAGTTCAGGTCAGAAGCAGCCTTGTCTATATCTGACTTAAGACCGCGCAATACAGCACCGATTTTACCATTCAATATGTCTGTTATCTCTCCGATATTATGATCATAATCGTCTTCGGTCTGAAAATTCTGGCAGGGGCCCTTGCAGTTACCCAACTGGTATTCAAGGCACACCTTAAATTTACCGGCATCAATATTTTGTCTTGTTAATGCCAGGTTGCAGGTACGTAGTGGATAGGTTTCTTTGATCAGATCGAGTATGGCGTGCATCATACTTATAGATGCATACGGTCCCAGGTATTTTGAGCCGTCGCGAACGATCCGGCGCGTCCAGAAAATACGTGGAAAGTTTTCGTTTTTAATGATGATCCATGGATAAGTCTTATCATCCTTTAGCAGCACATTATACCGGGGCTGATGCTTTTTGATCATGGCATTTTCCAGCAGCCATGCATCTACTTCGGAATCAACAATGGTAAAAGTGATATTGCGGATCTTTGATACCAAAACCCTTGTCTTGGCATTTACATTCAGATCCTTGTTAAAGTAGGAGTTGACGCGGTTGCGCAGGTCTTTGGCTTTACCGATGTATATCAATTCGTTTTCTGAGTCCCAATATTGATATACGCCCGGTTTATGAGGTATTTTTTTTAACGCCGCCCTATAATCAAACTTCTCCATAGTCTTGTGAGTGGTGAGTGGTGAGAAGTGAATGTTCAGTAGTCGATAATGAATAATCCATTACAAAACCACTTCAACCATTACAACATTTACAACCACTTCAACTAATAAAAACCCTAAAAATCCAGCTTTTTATCTACTTCGTTTGGTGTGCCTTGTTCCTGCTGATCGTACGCGCCGCAATCGATGGTGATTGTCAGCGGCGTTTTAGGCGGATCAAAATCTACATCTTTTTTGATACCTAGCTCCGGATTGGCGTACACCTTTTGCATGAATAAGGCAAATATAGGCAAAGCCGTGTTGGCGCCCTCACCAAGCCTTGTTGTCCTGAAATGGAAATCCCTGTCTTCGCAGCCGGTCCATACACCGGTTACCAGTTGCGGCACCATACCCATGAACCAGCCATCGGAGTTATCCTGGGGCGTTCCTGTTTTGCCGGCTACCGGGTTGTTGATGTGATAGGTCCATCTTAGCCTTGAACCTGTACCGTTTTCAATCACACCTTTCATCATATGGGTCATTACATAGGCTGTTTGCTCGTTCATGGCCTGGCTTATCCTTGGTTTGTGCGTATAAAGCACATTCCCCTTTTTGTCTTCAATACGAAGAATAAAAGTTGGCTCTGTCCAAATACCGTGGTTGGCAAATACAGAATAAGCACCGGTCATATCATATACTGAAGCGTCGAATACACCCAAACAAATAGAAGGATACGGATCGACACGTGAGGTAATCCCCATTTTCTTGATCAGGTTAGCTACCGGAACCGGTCCAACCTGTTTCATCACATAGGCCGTCACATAGTTTTGCGAATACGCTAAAGCAGTACGAAGCGTGATCATTCCCGGCTGCAGATCATATTGAGACTGTCTGGGCGTCCATGGGTCAGAGCCAGGTACATCAATAGTAACCGGCACATTATCCACCTTCATACAAGGTGAATAACCATTGTCGATAGCTACCGCGTAAGTAAATGGCTTAGCAGTTGATCCCACCTGGCGGGTGCCATTTTTAACCTGGTCATACTTATAATGCTCAAAGCTAATGCCGCCTACCCATGCTTTAATATAACCCGTTTTGGGATCCATACTCATCAAAGAATTACGCAAAAGCATTTTTGAGTATACAATAGAATCGATCGGCTTCATGGTCATGGTGGTGTCGCCTTTCCAAGTAAATAGCTCAACCTTCGTTGGGGTATTGAAATCCTTCCTGATCTCTTCAGGTGACATGCCTTGTATGGTATCTGCTTTATACCTGTCAGAACGATGCATCCCCTGGTCGATCAGCAGCTTGAAGTTTTTGATGCTTTTAGATAAAGTATAGCCATGCCAGTGATCATTAAACTGCACCTGAAGCTTTCTCATGTATTCTTCTTGCGCCTCTTCGGCGTATTGCTGCATGGTATAGTTAATAGTAGTATAAATTTTCAGGCCATCGCGGTCGAGGTCATAAGGTGTGCCGTCGGCTCTGGTGATCGATTCCTGGTCAAATATTTTCTGTATTTCTTTTTTTAGCACAGCTCTGAAATATGGTGCAGGGCCATCGGTATGGCTTATTGGGTTAAATTTCAAACCAAGCGGCTTGCTTTTGTATTTTTCCAGTTCGTCTTCGCTCAAAAAGCCTTGCTTAGCCATCAAGGGAAGTACGACATTGTTACGCCTGCCTAACGCCCTGTCTGGGTGGTTTATGGGTGAGTAGGTACTTGGCGCATTGATCATCCCCATTAGCAAAGCTGCCTGATCCGGAGTTAATTTATCCGGTGTGGTACTAAAATAGGTACGTGCTGCCGACTTAATACCATAGGTGTTATATGCACCGAAATCAACCTTGTTCAGGTACATAGTGATGATCTCTTCTTTGGTGTAATGCTTTTCCAATTGTACCGCTGTGATCCATTCTTTAAACTTCTGAGTCATGCGGACTAGCTTGTTGTGCGATGGTTGTTCGGTAAACAAATTTTTGGCGAGCTGCTGCGTGATGGTACTACCACCCTGTCTTTTAAAAATGTTTAGAAAGATAATGCTGAAAAGCCTGCGGAAATCAATACCGGAATGTTCCAAAAATCGCTCGTCCTCTGTGGCTATCAATGCATGGATCACATTGGGTGATATCTGGTTATAGGTGACGCTCGAACGGTTCTCTACATAATAAGTACCCATTACCTGTTTATCTGAGGAAATGATTTCTGATGCCTGGTTGCTTTTCGGATTTTCTATGTCACGGAAGGATGGGAGCGCTCCAAACACCCCCAGATAGGTCGCTACAATGACTAGCGTAACCAGTAAAAAACAACCGGCAACGAATTTCCAAATATAGCCGTTGTATCTTTTTGTATCTTCTTGAGTTAATTTAACTATCATTTGCTTGATCTAAATTCAGGGGTCAATATTAACTATTTCAATAATTGCTTTGGTAATATTCTATATAACTATCCAGCAAAATTTTATTGTTCAGCTTGTCTAAATTTTGTTTGGTGATGATAAAAAAGCTGTATTTATCCTTTGGCACCTTCATAATATCCGGCATTAGCGGAATAATAGCGCGGGCGTAAGCCTTTACTGCATCGAGGCTATAAAATCTGCCCACATAAATCAATTGATTATCATCGCCCACATCTTTCAACTGATGTACGATTGCGCCTTCCTGGAAGTTTGCCCGGTTAAACTGCCCGATGCCAAAACGCGACGATGCCAGGTTGGTGGTAGCCGTGCCCACATTTACCACAAAATAGTAATTGGTACTGTCGCTCATCGAGAAGATGGATGGCTTGGGTTTGGGTTTCACCGCTTCAGTAGTTGCCGGATTATTTGCTGAAGGGGTGGTAACCGGAGATTTTACAGCTGTGCTATCCGTTTTTTTCGCTTCTATTCGTTTTTGCGCAACTTGCCGCACCAGTTGCGAATTGTTATATTCTGCTATCTTGTCCTGTATGGTCGGTTCTTGCTTAAACGGAACCTCCGTTGTGTCATTATTCGTAAGAGCGAACGGGTAAGTTGCCATCTCGGCCATGTGGGCATCAATATAAGTCAGGTGCTGTTTTACCAATGGGGTGATCAATCGGTCATCAGGGTATTTATTAACTATCTGAACCAGTTCTTCCCTGAATGGCGCTAACCGTACCAAGTGCCCGTCGGATATGGCGCGCAAATAAGCCAACTGCGACGATAGCTTATTATTAGGGTAAACAACCATTAATGAGTCGATACGTTTGATCGTTTCTTTAAATTTCTTCTTAGAATAATTATCATACACATCGTTATACATGCCATTAAGCCCTGCATCTGCGTCGGTTATTTTTTTGCCGTATTCAGGGTCAATGATGGTTTTTGCAAAAGCGGTCTCCGGATAATTTTTCAGTACCAGGTTTTTATATTCATCTGCTTTAGGAATATCAGGCAGGTCGGTATACAAACGGTACAAGTTGTAATAAATAGCCGCCTTATCTGCAGAGTTTGGAAAACGTGTTAGCAGCAATTCGTAAACAGCTATTGCTTCTTTCTTATCGCCCAATATATCACGGTAAAAATTAGCTATGTCGAAATAGGCATTATAAATACGCAGATTGGACCGAGCCAGTAATTCAGGAGTAAGCGGCAAATCCTTAATTAATTGCTGCCTGTAATTCCCTGCAGAAACAGGCGCTTTACCCCCATTTGCAATCGACTGGTCTGTTGGCGCATCCGGGTCGACGCTTTGGGTAGTACCTAATGTACTACCAGCTACTATTCCTTTATTGCTTCGCCGCCAGTTATCTTCCAGTTTGCGGTTGCCCCATTGCCGTTTAAAATCAGTTACCCCCATGCTTAATGCATTTGAGTTATAAAAATAAAAACTGCTGGTACCGGATGTACCCGGTGAATTGCCTCCATTTGCTTGATTTTGTGCCGGGGCAGCTGCTGCGGCCTGTAATTGCAGGATATGCTTTTGAACCATGGCGTCGATACGGGCAGCCCTGGTTTTTTCATCCAGTTGGGCAAGCATTTGTAAGGTGTCTTCGCGTGCTATTATGCCATACTTATCGGCCAATACCTGCAGATTGTCTCTCTTTTTTTGCACTGACTGGTACCCCGGATAATTTGGTGACAGGCTGTACAACGTGCTGTCATAGTATTTTTTGGCGCCGATATAGTCTGCTTTGTTCTTAAAATTGATATCTGCTATACGGAGGTAGGAGAGTCCTTTCTGATTCTGATTTTTTCTGCTGTTGCGAACGGATAACTTATAGTTCTTAATTGCATTATCGATATCCTTGTTGGCAAAATATAGCTCAGCTATCTGGAAATATATCTGATCAATAAAATCCTTATTGTTCTCATTTTTGATCAGTGCCTTTAGCCTATCGATGCGATTTATTTTAACGCCGTTTGCAATATCTTCGAGCCTGATGCGGTTCAAATTAGCATTGAAGGCCATTTCAAACGAAGCGTTGCTGTTTGCTACTCGTATATAGTTTTTAACGGCCTCCGCATTTTTATTATTCAACTCCTGTATCTGCGCCAGGATGAATGTCCAGCGTAAGCGTTGTGCTTTGGTGTGGCAATAATGAATGGCTTGTTTGGCCGCCTCTTCGGCATCAGCATATTCCTGCACATTAATATCGTATTGCAGTTTAGTGGCATAAATATCGGCCAGGTAAGCTTTCTTTTTTGGTTTGATGCTTTGTATAGCTGTGTCAATCACCTGTTTGGCCTGGGCCATTTGGTTCATGTACATCAGCGACCTTGCTTTCCAGAATAAGGCCTGCTGTACCAATGGCAGCTTATCTGGGAACGAACGGGTTACATAGTTGAAATACTCCAGCGCCGAGAAATAGTCGCCGCCCAAAAAGCTGGCTTTACCTAAAACCAGGTAAGCATCGCCGATATAATGGCTTTGCTCTTTTATGTTGATAATCTTATTGGCCTTAGCCTTTGCTTCGGCAAGATCCTTATCCGGGGTCGGGGATTGAGGGGTTGTATCCTGGTATACGCTTAATATCTCATTATAGGAATCGACAAATGATAATGCATAACCGTCCTGCTTTTGCCTTAATATCTCATTAGCATTAAAAAGGATATTGTAGTGGGCTGTTAGATTTTGCAGACCGCGGTTCACGGCGGTTTGTTTTTGAAGTGCGCACCCAGCAACCAAAAACACAAAAACTATTAAGATAACTTGTACTGATACAGATGTTTTGGAAATACGCTTCAAAATAAAACCCAGGTTAAGAAAAGCATTGCTAATTTACTAAATTGTATGGAATAGGATTAATAAATTTGCAGATGGCTAAAAATGAACCGGATGATAAAGGCGATAACCCTATGAGCGCATATGCCAAGTATAGCAGCATGGGTTTTCAGATGATTGCCATTATTGGTATATTCACTTATGCCGGTTTAAAAATAGATGAGTCGGCTAATCATCATACAAAATGGGTAACCGGTATTATGTCTCTTGCCGGGGTTTTTATCTCATTATATATAGTTATCGTATCTTTGAAAAAATAATTTAGACTATTTATCACAATGAAGCTTGTTCCTTCAATACTGTCGTATTTGGGCGTTATGGTTTTGCTGACTATAATACCTGTTACTGCGCAGCATAATGGCTATGCCGACTGGCTGGTGCCAAATTTTTGGTTGATGTTTTTCTTTATATCAGTACTCACAATCGGGGTACTGGTGGCGTTGCTGATTGTATTGAAAAAGAACCAGGAGTATTATGCACAAACCTTCATGATATGCACTACGGTGAAAATACTGGCATGTTTGATTTTTATATTCCTTTTTATAGCAAAAAACAAGGTTGATAAGTACGTTTTCATAGCCGATTTTTTTTATGTTTATTTCTTAAATATGGCCTTTGAAGTTTATGTTTTGTTGCGTAACTTGCGGCACAAAAATTTAAGGTAGAAAACTTCAAATAAATGATAAACGGCTCGATTTTGAACTCAAAAATTTTTAGAATTTTCCTGTTTTGCGCGTTTTTTTTGATTCTGGGTGGATTTCCAAAGTTAGCATTCAGCCAGGAAAATGCCCCAGAAAGCAAAGAAAAGAAGTTTGATGCCAAAGAAACTATTCTTGAACACATAAGCGATTCTCACTCCTGGCCTTTTGCATTTCCTTTTGTAGAAGAAAAGCATATCCCGCTTCCTGTTATACTTTATACAGATAAGGGTCTGGATATTTTTTCATCTGGTAATTTGTATCCGGAAGGTACTGTATATAATAGCGGCAAAAACAGCTATAAGCTGGAAGGCAATAAAATTGCAGTGGTTGATGCTGCCGGAAAAATTGATGAAGAAGCCGGAAAGAAAGTGATGGACTTTTCTATCACCCGAAACGTGATTAGTATGTTTATGGGCGTTACCATTCTGCTGATTGTATTCCTGAGCATTTCATCTTCCTACAAAAAACGCCAGGGCAAAGCGCCAAAAGGTTTGCAGTCATGGCTGGAGCCATTGATTGTATTTGTTCGCGATGATATCGCTGTTCCTAACATGGGTCACAAGTATACCAGGTTTATGCCTTTATTGTTGACGGTGTTCTTTTTTATCCTGCTGAACAATTTAATGGGTATGATCCCATTTTTCCCTGGAGGCTACAATTTAACAGGTAACATTGCGGTAACAGCAGTATTATCTATTATTATATTCTTTGTAGTAAATCTAAATGGTAATAAACATTACTGGAAACACATATTTGTACCAAACCCGTGGTGGTTGTTCATCATCATGATACCGGTGGAAGTTGTGGGTATATTTTCAAAGCCAATCGCGCTGATGATTCGTTTGTTTGCGAACATCACTGCGGGCCACATTTTGATCCTGAGCTTAATATCGCTGATCTTTATCCTGAATACAATTTGGGTGTCGCCGGTTTCAGTTGTCTTCGTGGTATTCATGGATGCTATCGAGTTGCTTGTTGCATTTCTGCAGGCTTACATTTTTACATTGCTTTCGGCGCTGTTCATAGGAATGGCTATCGAAGAGCATCATTAATTGAATTAATTACATATTAATATACACGTTTAAATTATCAAACAATGACTGGAATGATTGGAACCTTAGTTCAGGCTGTAGGAATGCACGGAAACATCGGCGCACTTAGCGCTGGTTTAGCTGCTATCGGCGCTGGTATCGGTATTGGCCAGATCGGTGGTAAAGCTGTTGAAGCGATTGCTCGTCAGCCAGAAGCTATCTCTAAAATCCAAACAAACATGATCATCGCTGCTGCACTTGTTGAAGGTGTGGCTCTGTTTGCGGTGGTTGTGGCTGCTTTCCTCTCAAACTGAGGAAGAAAAGAATACCCGGAGCGATTGGCTCCGGGCTATTTAAAAATTTGAACAGAATTAATTTATTATAAAATATACTATGGATTTAGTAACCCCCAATATTGGTTTAGTTTTCTGGACAACCCTTTGTTTCGCAATTCTATTATTCTTATTAGGAAAATTTGCCTGGAAACCGATCCTGGCTGCTATCAGCGAGCGTGAAAAATCAATCGAAAGTGCGCTTTCAATGGCCGAAGCTGCCAAAGAAGAAATGGCACGTTTGACCAGCGAAAACGACGAGCTTTTAAAACAAACACGCATCGAACGCGATAATATCCTGCGAGAAGCTAAAAAAGTAAAAGATCAGATCATTGCCGAAGCTAAAGACGCTGCCAATGCAGAAGGTACCCGCATGATAGAACGTGCGCGTATTGAAATTGATAACCAGAAAGCAATAGCTATGGCTGACGTAAAAAACCAGGTAGCTACTTTATCAATAGAAATTGCTGAGAAAATCTTGCGCAAGCAATTCGAAGATCAGAAAAGACAGGATCAATTAGTGGCCGATCTTTTAAAAGAAGTGAAATTAAAATAGATATGAGAACTGAGATTTGAGATATGAGATTATGAGGCAAGCGATGTCTCACATCTCACATCTGATATCTCACATCTAAAAAGATATGTCTGAATTAACAGTTGCAACCAGGTACGCCAAATCATTGATCGATCTTGCGGTGGAACAAAAATCCCTTGAAGATACGAAAAAGGATATGGTGTTTTTTTCGCAAACACTAAAGGCCAATTACCAGCTTCAGGCTGTTTTGGCAAACCCGATCGTTTCCCACGATAAAAAGATCAAAATACTGCAAGCGATATTCGGAGGCAAGGTAAGCAAGATCACTGATTCTTTTTTTAAGATCATGATCAACAAAAGCCGCTCTGAAATTTTATATGCTACTTCGAAGGAGTTTGTCAACCAGTATAACGTGATCAAACACATTGTCAGGGCCTATGTAACATCGGCTACTCCTTTGTCAGCTGAAAATGAAAAGAAAATTGTTGCCGAACTGGAAGCAGCGACCAAGGGTACTATTGAACTGCATACCAAAGTTGATCCGAAACTGATAGGCGGATTTGTGCTTACAGTAGGCGACATGCAGGTAGATACCAGTATATCAGCAAGCTTGAATAAATTGAAACAGGATTTTGCCCGCGGGGTAAATCAATAATTTAAAAACAAAACTCTAATTAAATAAAAAATGGTAGAGGTTAGACCAGACGAAGTATCAGCAATATTGCGCCAGCAATTATCGGGCTTCAAATCAGAATCTGAATTAGAAGAAGTAGGAACTGTACTTCAGGTGGGTGATGGTATTGCCCGCGTTTACGGATTAACAAAAGTTCAATCAGGTGAGCTGGTTGAATTTGAAAATGGTTTACAAGGTATCGTATTGAACCTTGAAGAAGATAACGTGGGTGTGGTATTGTTGGGGCAATCTGACGAGGTGAAGGAAGGTGATACCATTAAACGTACTAACAGGATCGCTTCGATCAATGTTGGAGAAGGCATGCTTGGCCGTGTGGTAAACACATTGGGTGCGCCAATTGATGGCAAAGGTGCTATTGCTGGTAAAACTTACGAAATGCCTTTAGAGCGTAAAGCTCCGGGAGTAATTTACCGTCAGCCGGTAACCGAGCCTTTACAAACCGGTATCAAAGCTATCGACGCAATGATCCCGATCGGCCGCGGTCAGCGTGAGCTGGTGATCGGCGACCGTCAGACAGGTAAGACTGCAGTTTGTATCGATACCATTATCAATCAAAAAGAATTTTATGCAGCCGGTCAGCCCGTGATCTGTATCTATGTTGCTTGCGGACAGAAAGCTTCTACCGTTGCTAACATTGTACGTACACTGGAAGAAAACGGCGCTATGGCATATACTATCGTTGTAGCTGCAAGTGCCGCTGACCCTGCTCCAATGCAGTTCTTCGCTCCATTTGCCGGTGCTGCTATTGGTGAGTACTTCCGCGATACCGGACGTCCTGCTTTGATCATCTATGATGACCTGTCAAAACAGGCTGTTGCTTACCGCGAAGTGTCATTGTTGTTACGTCGTCCACCGGGCCGTGAAGCTTATCCTGGTGACGTATTCTACCTGCACAGCCGTTTGTTAGAGCGTGCTGCTAAGATCAGCCAGAATGATGATATCGCGAAATCAATGAACGACCTTCCTGAGTCAATCAAGGGTATTGTAAAAGGTGGTGGTTCGTTAACCGCTCTTCCAATCATCGAAACTCAGGCAGGTGACGTATCAGCGTATATCCCAACTAACGTAATCTCAATTACCGACGGTCAGATATTCCTAGAGTCGAACCTGTTTAACGCAGGTGTTCGTCCTGCCATCAACGTAGGTATCTCGGTATCCCGTGTAGGTGGTAACGCCCAGATCAAATCAATGAAGAAAGTTGCTGGTACATTGAAATTGGACCAAGCGCAATTCCGCGAGTTGGAAGCTTTCTCAAAATTCGGTTCAGACCTCGACGCAGCTACAAAAAACGTAATTGATAAGGGTGCCCGTAACGTAGAGATCCTGAAACAAGGTCAGTATTCTCCGGTAACTGTTGAAAAGCAGGTAGCTATCGTTTACGCAGGTACTAAAAACCTGATGCGTAACGTACCGGTGAACAAGATCAAAGAATTCGAAAGTGAATATACTACCCAGTTAGAAATGCGTCACCCGGAAACACTGGCTGCTTTGAAAGCCGGCAAACTGGACGACCAGATCACGAGCGTACTGGACACAGTTGCTAAAGAACTGGCAGCGAAGTATTAATTAGATATGAGATGTTAGATATGAGATTTGAGACTTCTCTTTTCTCATATCTGACAAAATAAATTAGATAATAGATTGGGTTGACGATGTAATCTCACATCTCATATCTCAAATCTCACATCTCAACAAGAATGGCTAATTTAAAAGAAGTAAGAAACAGAATCGCGTCGGTAACTTCAACGCAGCAGATCACCAAGGCTATGAAAATGGTTTCGGCTGCTAAGTTGAAACGTGCCACCAATGCTATTATACAACTGCGCCCTTATGCTGAAAAGCTGAAGGATATGCTGGCTAACCTTTCAGCAAGCCTGGAAGATGGTTCATCTCCGTTTTTGGAAGAACGCGTGCCAAAGCGCGTACTGATCGTAGTAGTATCATCAAACCGTGGTTTGGCCGGTGCCTTTAATACTAACGTGATCAAAACCACTAATAACCTGATAGCTGAAAAATACAGCGATCAGTTAAAAGCCGGTAATGTTTCTATCGTAGGTATTGGTAAAAAGGGGCAGGAGTTTTACCAGCGTCGTAAATACAACGTTATTGGTAATAACAATGAATTGTTCAGCGATCTTACTTTCCTGAATGTATCAAAAGTAACGGAAGCTATAATGGATGGTTTTTTGAAGGGTGAATTCGACCGTGTTGAGGTAGTTTATAACCGCTTTAAAAATGCTGCTGTGCAGTTCATTACTGTTGAGCAACTATTACCAGTTCCGAAGGCTGAAAAGCAGCAGAATGTAAATACATCTCAGGTTGATTATATCCTTGAGCCTTCCCAGGAAGCAATTGTTGAGCAATTGATCCCTAAGAACATCAAGATACAGTTATACAAAGCTGTGTTGGATTCACATGCTTCTGAGCATGGTGCACGTATGACCGCAATGGATAAAGCGACCGATAACGCAGGCGAATTGTTAAAGGCGCTGAAATTATCGTATAACCAGGCACGCCAGGCCGCCATCACTACAGAGCTTACCGAAATCGTGAGCGGCGCGGCAGCGTTGTCATCAAATTAAAAAAAAATATCATTGATATCGAAAGGCTTCTCGCAAAAGAGAGGCCTTTTTTGTTTGTCTACCCGCCCACCTTTGCATGCCCTGAGGCTATTGGGTGCCGACCATATTAATCAATAGATTCTCCGCCGTCACTCAGAATGACAAGTGTTATTGTAACAAAATCATCATCGTGGGTTACTATTTGCAGGGAAGTAGTATCAATTGGAAATCAATTAAATCTTACAATTATGAAAACAAGGGTATTGCTCGTTGTAGTAGCTGCTATTGCTTTATTCGCAGCATGTAAAGGGAAAGGATATTCCAGCGCAGCAGATTCTGCGAGAGTCTCAGCTGACTCTATATTAAACAAACCCAAATTGGTTAAGACTGTAGATATAAACTTTAAGGTTAAGAATGTCAGACAAACCGGCGATGCAATAGCTGTATTAGTCGACAAATTTGATGGATTGGTTACGCATCATCAAATGCAATCAACAACTGAGCGGTCGGAACGAATTCATTTAAATAACGATTCGCTGATGCTTGTCTCTGCATTTAATACAACGGCTAGTATGGCTGTAAAGATTCCTTCTGATAAACTGGAAGATTTCGTTAATCAGGTTAATCATATGGGAATTTATATCAATTCAAGCAAAATGGATGTTGATGACAGAACATTTGATTACCTGTCAACAGAACTGAAAGAGAATAATCGAAATGAGTTTGTAAATCAGCAGCTGAAAGCTGAAAAAATAACACATAAGCGTGCTGAAGAGTTATTAAAAGTAAAGGATGACATCGTTGACAAGCAAGTCACCAATTTAAAAACCGATTATGATGTAAAATATAGTACGGTAACCCTGAGCTTTTATCAAAGCGATACTATTCTAAAGGAAATTGTCGCTAATGATGACCCTTCAGCATATGATATACCTTTGAGTAAAAGGATGGGCCTGGCATTTGCCACCGGTTGGGCTGCTTTTATGGATGTGCTGGTTGTATTAATCAATTTTTGGGTGTTTGTGCCGATTGGATTATGTGTGTGGCTAGGATATCGTTATTATAGGAAAAGAATGCATTTAATAGATCGCCCTTTAGTATAAAATATTAAAACTAATGTCCGTTTTTCGGTAAACATTTCTATTTTTGTCAAAAAACATTAACCCTTAAGAATATGAGTTCAACAGAGCACGCTAACGACGAACGCCACTACATTTTGATAACCATAGCCATTGCTATTGGGCTGGTAGGAGTATATCTTCGCTTTGCCGGCGATGCACCTTATTATTCATGGATAGCTAATGTAATCCTGATCATTGGTGTTGGTATTGCGTTGAAGGGTGTGTTTGCCATTTTGAAGTAAAGAACTTACAACTCTATAAAACGAAAAGCGCTCAGATTTCTGGGCGCTTTTATTTTTAGTCTGTACTATGATCTAATTGATTTTTTGATAACTATGATTTTATTCCACCCGTGCTGCCGGAAACACCTTGCTTTTGGCCCGCATGTTAAGTAGCACCTTTTAAATAAGCCCTCTTGTATTTTTCTCAAGCCGTGTCAGTTAATTTTTTTAACTATTGCGGGTGTTACACCTTGACTGAACTTAGATTTACCTGATTAACCAATCGCCGGTCAACTGATTAACCAATCTTTAACCACTAATCACTACTTCGGCCTGTACTTCGAATCATTTAATATCTTTTGGGAATCTTTTTCTGCCATCAGTTGTGGCAGGCTCACTTCCGGATGCTTATCCATGTACTGGCGAACGATCTGCCAGCCTGTCCATAAGGCTAATTTAGGCGCTGCATCGTTTTTCTCGCCCAAACCAGGCGTGAACGGTGCTTCACCGAGGTACTTCTGTATCTTTGCAAAATCACTTTCATAAAGCAGGTTTTCCTCAAGGAAATACCCCCATATCTGCGATTTGAAATCTTCGCACCATTTTAGCTGCTTAGCGGTGTATCCTATTTTAGTGCTATCAGCTACATCAGGCAACATCATATCCATAAAATACAATACCTTTCCGTTATAGATCATTTTTGCGAGCAGGGTTTTATCCTGCTCATTTTCCGGGAACATATCTTCACGGGCAATGCCTTCAACTATTCGTGGTGCAATGTTGTCGGGCGTAAACCTGCGCGTAATATATCGTGGTAATGTCTCGGTTAAAGCGGGGTAGAACCTTGAATCAGCGCCTAAAAACATATCCAGCCCAACGGCAAAATAGTTATCGCCAATCGAAGTCTGCGCCTGGAAACCTGATAGGTAGGCATATACTCTGGGTAGTTTTTTTTGTGGGAAGTAGTATTTAATATGACGGAATGCATCGGTAACCTCTGCATTGGTTTTGTCCATGTTCGGGAAAACGGAATCTACATCGTGTTTCAAATCGCGATAACCATTGCCGGCAAACATTTCATGTAACTGCTTAAAGTAACCGGTGTCGCCTATCGAGCCGTATTGCATAATGCGTTGGATATAGTCGGCATAAAAAGGGCCATATTTTTTGAACATGGCAACAGCCTGCACATCCATCGGTTTTGAGCGCATTTCGTCAAGGTCGTGGTCAAATCTTTCGATCTTCACATTAACGTCAATATTGCTTACATCAACCTTTTTAGACCGGCCGCAGGCACTTAATAGTAAACAGCTGAGAAAAATTAGGTAAATTTGCTTTACTCTGATGTAATTGAAGACCATTTTTTGTCGTTTTAGCAAAAATATATTTTTCACCTGCATTAACCTAAGTAAATTGATATCTATACCATATGAAGATCGCGCTGGCACAATTGAACTATCACGTCGGTAACTTTGAATCGAATACTGCTAAAATCATTGACCATATACATAAAGCAAAACAGCAGGGTGCCGACCTGGTGGTGTTTGCCGAGTTGTGTGTCTGCGGCTATCCCTCACGCGATTTTTTAGAATTTAAAGAATTTATCGGCTTGTGCGAAGCTTCGGCAAAAAAGATTGCAACAGCCTGTCACGATATTGCCTGTATCATCGGTCTGCCAACTTTTAATGATAAGGCCGAAGGTAAGGATTTGAATAACTCAGCTTATTTTATTGAAAATGGCGAGGTAAAGGCGATAGTAAATAAAGCCCTGTTGCCTAACTATGATATTTTCGATGAATACCGCTACTTTGAACCATCCACCCAATTTAGCTGCATCGATTTTAAAGGGCACCGTATTGCTTTAACTATCTGCGAGGACCTTTGGAATACCATTGAAAATCCTTTATATGTGACCCGCCCGATGGATATGCTGATCAAAGAGCAGCCTGATGTGATGATCAATATAGCTGCTTCCCCGTTCGCCTACAATCATGACGAAGAGCGTATAGCTATTCTGAAGGATAATGCTTTGAGGTATCAGCTGCCATTGTTCTATGTAAATCATGTAGGTGCCCAGACTGAATTGATATTCGACGGTGGCTCGCTGATTTTTAATAACAAAGGCGAATTGGTAGATGAGCTGCCTTATTTTGGTGAGACCTTATCTCATTACGAGCTGACGGATAAATCGGAAGTAAAACTGCTACAGCCGTCAACAAAACGTAATACAAGACAAAGTGATATCGAGCAAATTCATCAGGCTCTGTTATTGGGCATACGTGATTATTTTTATAAGTCAGGGTTTAAGAGTGCGATTTTAGGTTTATCAGGAGGTATTGATTCAGCGGTGGTTTGTGCCCTGGCTGCCGAGGCACTTGGCCCGCAAAATGTGATGGCCGTGTTACTGCCGTCCCGCTTTTCGAGCGATCATTCGATAAAAGACGCTGAAGACCTGGTTAAGAACCTTGGCTGTAAGCACGAGGTCATTCCAATAAGACATGTGACCGAGGCTTTTGAGCATACACTGCATCCCCAGTTCAATAATCTGCCATTTAATATTGCCGAAGAGAATATTCAGTCGCGAAGCAGGGCTGTTATTTTAATGGCTATGTGTAATAAGTTTGGCTATATTCTGCTAAATACTTCGAACAAAAGTGAGGCTGCAGTTGGATATGGCACTTTGTATGGCGATATGTGTGGTGGCATATCTGTTATTGGCGATGTTTACAAAACGCAGGTATTTGAGCTTGCCCTGTACCTGAACCGGGATCGTGAGATCATCCCGGTCAATACCATTGTGAAACCGCCATCAGCAGAATTACGCCCTGACCAAAAGGATACTGACTCATTGCCGGAATATGATATTCTCGATCCAATCCTAATGCAATACGTCGAGAACCGGTGTTCATCGGGCGAGATCATTAAAATGGGCTATGACGAACAAACGGTGAGAAGAGTTTTGAGATTGGTAAATTTAGCAGAGCATAAACGTTACCAAACCCCACCGATTTTACGCGTATCGCCAAAAGCGTTCGGTATGGGGCGCCGTATGCCGATTGTAGGGAAGTACTTATCCTAAAAAACTAATGAAAATCTAATTTATAGATTAAACCATTTGAGCTTAAATTAGTCTAAAGGAATATTAAGGAAATTTTAGCCATGAAATCATCAATTTATCGCGCAATTGGCCTAGTGGCAATTACCGCATTATCCGCATGTAGTCGTTACGACTATTATACTGCTGGTCTCAACAAAACCAATATGAGCCAGTACCGATCTTTTGCATGGCTCTCTCCGCAAGGTAAAACTGAAGACCGTCCAACTGCAAGCGCGGTAGCCGATCTTAAAATTAAAGACGCCGCCGTTGCATCACTTACCAATAAAGGTTTAAGGATGCAAAAAAGTAACCCTGACCTGTTGGTGACCTACACAGCCAAAGTTGGATTGGGTTCTAAAACAGTTTATTATCCAACTTACTATGGCACCGGATTTTACCCTGGTTTCGGTATTGGTTATGGCTGGGGCTATCGTCCTTACTATTGGGGCTGGGGTGGTCCGGCATTTGTTTATTACGGCGGCATGACGGCAGTTGATAAAGAACATTATAAAGAAGGAACTATTATAATCGATCTGATTGATACCCGCAGCCGTAAAGTGGTATGGCGTGGTTTTGGAGTAGGAGAGGTACATCATGATGTTCAGAAGAATATCGATGACATACCAAAGATTGTTGAAGGCATTATCAATCAATTAAATACCGGTATACCCGGAAGTATACCCGGAACTAAGGCATCTTAACCCCCTGGTAATATTTATTGTTTTAATTATCCCTGCTATGTGGTGTGGCAGGGATTTTTTTATTTAAGGCCGGGTTTAATTTAATGGAAATCGCAGCAATAACAATATTATTACAGCGGGATTGGAATAATCATGCCCTCAAATGTAAATCCGGAGAGCCTTTTAATCGTGTAAATAAAAATGCTGCAGCGAAATTTCGCTACAGCATTTGTGAATGGTTAATGTATGTATATTATAGTTTGATGAGCTTGCTTTCGCCTACAAAGCTTTGAGTCTTGTTATTCATTACCCTTACAATGTAGATGCCAGGCAATAAGTTGCTGATATTCCCCTGCCAGGATGTTTGTGACGACATCACCTCTTTCACCACTAATCCGGTACTGCTTACAAATCTGATATTGTAAATGCCTGCGTCTGCGTTTTGTGATGAGATGGCGAGGCTGACGGTGCTGCCGGCAGGATTAGGATATACACTCAGGTTATGGCTAACGATACTGTTGATGTTAGCATACTGTATAGTTACAATGCCCGAGTAAGAAATATTGTTGTTGATGTCCTCTTGTTTCAAACGATAAAGGTTTGTGCCGTTAGCCGGATTCTTATCCAAGAAGCTATAAGTACCCTGGTCAGCTGCGGTTACACCGCCAAGTATTTGGTAAGTTTCGCCGTTATCGGTGCTTCTTTCAACGGTAAAACGTGTGTAGTTGCCTTCATTTTTGGTATTCCAAACTACATTTACCTGGCGAACATTATTTACTTTGTTAGCGTTGAAAGCGGTCAGTTTATAGGCGTAGGCTGCATTTTGACGTACTACAACTACAAAACGGTTACTGCCAAAGCTTGCAGTATCCTTAGTGCTGATATCGAACAGGTAAGAAGGATTTACTCTCATATCCACAGAATCTTTTCGGTAGTTATCCATCAGCCAGATATCGTAAAGTCTTGGTAAACTTCCTAGAGCTTTCAGGCTCATAGTATAAGTCCCGGATGCGGTGGCCGATACGTTTAAGCCGATCCTGGTGGCAGTTTGTTTTGGTAGCGGCTGATGATTAACCGCCAGAGCAATATGATCACTTGATGAGCTTGATAAGCTTATGGGGGCAAAGCCTTTCATATATAACGCGTCAGCGCCAAAGTCGAATGTTGTTTTTGCATTCTCATTAAAACAGATCACAATATTTTCGTTGTGAATACTGTCTTTAGTCATTTGTAATTTCAAATACTGAGTAACTGCCTGATTTTGTGCAGTCGTGCTCATCAATAACTTTTGCCCGGTAACCTGTGCGCTGGTCTTGGCACTCTCATTAAAAGTCAATGTTGCCGAAGTATTTAAAGCAATTGCAAAAAAAGCTGAACCGCTTGGAATAACATTGGTGGCAAAGTTTGTATTTAAAGGGCCATTAGCGCCCGAACCGGCATAATAAACGCCATAAGAACCATTAGGATTAAGCACTTCGATATAAGTAGCCACATTTGGTCCGTAAATACCATTACTGCTTGACGTTTGGCTGAATTGATCCCAATCAATTGAACAAGGATAGGGATTGCCAACCAGGTTAAAGCCGATGACACCTGACGGGGTTGTTGATGTATAGCTCAAATTACTGCTGGTAGGCGTAAACCAGTCTTTGAAAGTGATAGTACCCTGGTTTAATGTTCCCACGGAAGTAACAGCAGTGGCCGCTGCAACCGAACCCGCTACGTATGGAGTAGATGTGCTAAGACCTCCACGGAAGTAACACAGATAACCATTAGCAACCGGAATATTAAATGGACCGCCATCGATATTCAGTGTATAATTAGGAGCAGAACTGATATCTGAAATTCCTCTGAAGCAGCTGGTTATGAAGGAATTGTAAGTCGGCGTCATGTTCTCGCGAAAAATATACAATGAAGGATTACCCGGCCTGCTTGTCGCTGTTGTTTGAAAGTTTGTGCCGCTAACATAGGTTGAGTTTAATAAATAATTAATGCTGTAAATATTATTGCCATTGGCAGTAGATGTGTAGACAGGTGAGGATAATAGCCTGTAACCACGAACGCCGCTTATGTAACGTTGTACGGAAATGTTTCCTATAACACTGGATGTTGAAGGAATAGCAGCTATCGAGGCTGACCCATTCGCATCAGATGCAAGTGTGAATGTGCCGTTATTGGTTAACGTGGACGATGCTGATAATGTGATAACCAGGTTTGATGAAGCAGTGATAGAACCATTGGCATTAATTACCGAGCTTCCGCCAAGTGTAAGATTACCTGGTCCCTGAATAGTTACGTTGCATGACGTGTTACCCGTGATGCCGCTGGACACGGTTAAAGTTTGGCCTGAATTAATGGTTAGAACCGGGGAATTGGTTGCTCCAAACTGAATAGCCGCAACTGAAGCGCTGCTGCTGATTGTAGGCTGATTAGCATTGCCACTGTAGGCGGCTACACCAATTTGAATTGTTTCTCCACTTACCGGTACATGGCCGCCGCTCCAGTTGCTGGTCGTATTCCAGTCGCCTGAGGTGCTACCATTCCAGTTGTTCAGACATGATAAGGTGATTGTTGTAGAAGCATATCCTGAAGTATTGAATCCGGAGATTGTATAAGTTGTTGGAAGAAACCCAGCAGTAGGAGTGCCGCTTATAGTACCCGTTGTTTGGTCAAAAACTAAACCTGTTGGAAGCGAGGGACTAATAGTATAACCTGTAAGTATAACCTTCCTGATATTGTTCATACTGCCGTCAATGACGTAACCCGCACCTGTATTATCGATCCACAAGTCCACTGGCTGACTGAATTTAGCTGCTGTGCCAATTCCATCAGCCCATCCTGTGTTTGTAGAACTACCCGCAATTGTGGTTACAGTTTGATTGGTTGTTATGCTTCTTACGCAAGAGTTATAAAGGTCAGCAACATAAACAACATTGCCGAGCGTTGCTACGCCCGTAGGATTGTTGAAACGGGCTGCTGTACCAACGCCATCGGCCCAACTACCGGCGGTATTTTGATTGGTAAAAACAGTATTTCCTGCATAAGTGGTCGTTACGCCTGCCGATGTCACTTTTCTTATAGCATTATTTAAATAATCAGCTACATAAATATCATTATTAGATAGATCTACCTGTACATCATTCAATTTATAAAATTGCGCCGCTGAGCCTGTTGCATTCACATAACCAGCGGTACTATTACCTGCTATAGTAGTCACAACACCCGCAGGTGTCACTTTTTGAACCTGATTGGCATCCTGCTCCGCTACAATCAGGTTACCTGCATTGTCAAAGCTTAAACCAGAAGCCCCTACAACCAAAGTCACCCAGGTTGTTACCGCACCTGTGCTCAAATTCATTTTTCGAATAGAATTGTTACCGTAATCAGCAATGTATAGTGTTGTCCCGGCTGCATCGATTGCAATCCCATCCGGCCCCTTGAATGAGGCTGCTGTACCGATACCATCCTGGTTGCCGCTTGTTGAGCTACCTGCAATAGTTGTCACCACACCCGCGGGGGTAATTTTACGAATATCGTTATTCCCATACTCGGCAACATAAATGTTACCATTGGCATCTCCAACTACACCTTCCATATCAGTAAAGCGCGCATTAGTGCCTGTTAAATCAACATGGCCACCCGACCAGCCACTAGTATTCGTATTTCCGGCAAGTGTAGTTACCTGCCCGTAAATAGTTGCAGGAACAGGACCACCGCTGTTGGTAATAATTGCTGTGAAGGGACTCCCTACCGATAGCGTAGCCGACGGCGACGAATAGGAAATATTTGGAGACTGAGCTTTCACGAAGCTGCTCAATAAAACCAGGATGACCAGGATATGTAATAACTGTTTCAATTTCGGATAGATTTAATTCTTAACAACTTATGGGGAATGTGGCAAGCACACTGCTCCCGGTAGTTTTAAGACAAACCGTATGCCACATTAATTTATGAGAAATAAATTGCCTGAAACTTTATTACAATTTCACGAACTTGCTTTCGCCTATAAGATTTTGAGTGTTGTGGTTAAATACTTGCAATATGTAGGTTCCCGACTGTAAATTTGCCGTACTACCTTGCCAGGATGGCCCTGAAGAGGTTGTTTCCTGAATAATAAGCCCCAAAGTATTGATAACTTTTATGTCATAAGTTTCAGAATTTGGGGATGTGACATCCATATTTAAGCTAATATTATTGCTCACAGGATTGGGGTATATGTTGATTTTATTCCCCAATTGCTCATCACTGAGATTTGAATATTGAATAGTGATAATGTTAGAGTAGGAAATAACATTATTAATATCTTCCTGCTTCAACCTGTAAAGGTTTGTTCCAACGATAGGGGTGTTATCAAGGAAACTGTAAGTACTTTGCCCGGCTGCCTTTACGTTCCCAAGTATTTGATAGGTATTTCCGCCGTCAGTACTACGTTCAATCGTAAAAGCAGTATAATTTCCTTCGTTTACAACTGCCCATATCATTTGAACATGCCGCCCCGTGTTTGGGGCCTTAACGGCAGTAAAATTAAGCAGTCGATAAGCGTAGGCCGGGTTTTGACGAATTACGAGGCTAAACCTATTGCTTCCAAAACTTGCAGTGTCATTTTTATCGATATTAAAACTATAAGTTTTGTTTTGACGCATGTCCAGTGAATCCTTCCTGTAAGCATCTATAAGCCATATATCAAACAATTGCGGTATGGCCACCAAATCGCGCAAGCTCAAGGTGTATAAGCCATTGGCTGTAGCATTCACACGTAGTTTAATCACCCGGCTTTTAGTGTTTGGAAAGGGAATGCTATTGATGCAAAGGGCAAAATTATCCTGTGATTGAGTTGACAAGCTGGCGCCCCCTGATCCGGGTTTATATAGTGCATCCAGGTCATCGGCATAATTCAACGGTGCCTGATCTTTAAACCGGATTAATGTCTGTTCACTTATGGTCGAATCCTTGCCGGTTAACTGTAATCTTAGATATTGGTTGTTGATAGTTATCAACGGAGTGCCCATCAATAGCTGAGCTCCGGTTGGCAAAGCGGTTGTTTTGGCTGACTCGTAAAAAGTTAGTTTAGCACAAGAGCATTTGGCCGTTACAAAAAAACCTTGCCCGCTGGCTATTAAATTACTCACAAATGATTGGCTCCCCACACCGCCAGACCCTGCAATGTATGAGGCGTACGTTCTGGTTACTTCATCAAAAATATATATACTATTCAGGATTTGATATCCATAAATTCCTGAACCGGGGCTGGTTTGATATTTATCCCAGTCAATGGAACTCGCGTAAGGGTTACCCACCAAATTATATCCCCGCACGCCGCTGTTGCCGGCTGTGTTGGTATAACCAAGGTTGGAGGATGACGGCGTGTACCAGTCTTTCACGGTAATTGAGTCGGTATTTAAAGTACCGGTGGCTGTTAACGTTGCATGCACAGGTATATAAGACGGGACAGTTTCTGTGGAAAGCGAGGCAGCATTGCGGTCGCCCCTAAAAAAGAAAAGATAGCCATTGCCGACCGGTATATTGGCGGTCGGATAGGTAGTATCGTCCATTCCATAGAGCGGCGTAGTGGAAATATTATTGATACCCTTGAAGGCACTATTAAGGAACGTTGTGTACATCGGGAACGTATTTTCGCGAAAGAGGTATATCGTAGGGTTGCCCGCTTTATCAAAACCTCCGGATGTACCATTAGTTCCGGTGAGGACACAGGAACTAATCAGATAATTAATGCTGTAAATGCCGCTTCCCTGGTTAACAGGTGATGACATCAGCCTATAACTACGATGAGGCAATGACCCACCCGACATGAATCGTTGTACACTGACATTTCCGGTGATTTTGGCTCCGCCGGACAAAGCAGCCACCGTTGCAGATCCAAGCGTATCAGACTTTAGGGTGAGATTGCCGCTTGCAGCAAGTGTACTACCACCAATCATAGTCAAAACAGAGGTGCTGGATACTGTAAAAGCGCCGGATGACATTGTTTTTGTGCCTGCGCCGCTAAAACTTACGTTGTTGAAATTAGTTCCCGCACTGCTGGCATCCTGTAATGTTTCTGCGGATGAACCATTGAATAATGTGGTTCCTGTACTTTGGCTGTAAGTACCGCTATTGGTATAATTACCGCTTATTGTAAGGCTGGCCGTACCCAGAACCAACTTTCCTGAGTTGGTAAGATGACCATTTACGGTAATGGCGCCACCGGTTTGTTTCAGGGAATCAATATTGTTAAAGGTTCCCGTAATAGTCATGCCACCCGTTGCGCTGCTACCCTGGCTAATAACGCCTGAGTTGGTAACCCCTCCAGAGGCTGTTATTGCCCCGCTGCTGGTTTGTGATATAATGCTTGTTGATGATGCATTAGTCAGTAAACCGCTTACTGTGATATTTCCTGTCGTTTGAGTTATTGTACCACTATTGTTTAAAGCTCCTGTAACCGATATGCCCCCTGTTGAGCCGCTGCCTTGAGTATAGGTTCCGGCATTGGTAAAGCCGGCGGATGCGGTGATGGCTCCGGTGCTTGTCTGCGATATAATACCTGTTGTAGCCACATTGGTTACAGCCCCGGTAAAGGTGATGCTGCCACTGCCGGTCTGGTTCAGTGTACCTGCATTACTTGAAGTACCTGTAACCGACATTGTGCCGGTTCCGCCAAGGTTAAGCGTTGTATTTATATTAGCAGTATAAGTACCCCCTATGGTTACTACAGGACTATTGGTTGCAAAGTCAGCAGTCGGGGTGCTCGAAACAGAAAGAATAAAGTTATTGCCTATAGTAAGGGCCCCGGCGTCGGCCTTTTTGGTTGACGCACCCGAAAAAACCAGGTTTTGATAGACGGATGGAGACCTGTCGAGTCCATTGGCATATTGCCTTGTACCAGCAGCATTATAAGCCGATGATGTGGTGTATACTTCCTGATTGCCGCTTGCACTATAGTTTACCTGGGATGATCCACCTGCCGTACCATAAAAATCAACATATCCGGCATTGCCGTCCAGACTTAAAGGATTCGATCCGTTAAAATATAAAATACTTGTATTCCCCGAAGACGGATTCATTAAAAACTGAGCGCTGCTTGAGATAGCTGCATAACTAGCCACCAGCGGAATTGTAAATGCTGATAAATTTATATCATTTGCGTCTACGGTTTGAATAGTATTGCCGACGCTAACCCACCCGCTGTTCAGATTAAAAACAGGGTTATTCACATTAGCCGCAGGGTAAAGAAGGCTAAGTGTAGCAGAACTTGAAGTGGTGGTCAATACAACTTTCTGAACCACAGTCAATCCTGACAATGAGAAATTCAGGATAGTTTTACTAGTTGTATTAGCTAAGCTAATTAACGGAGTAGGAGGGGTAGTACTATCGCCAAGATAAAAGTTAGTGCACAGCATACTGCCTGTACCGGTTATACTGGTCGTTACGCCATTGCCGCTTCCATCATTTTTTTGGGTAAAATCACCACTGATAGACACGGCGGCATTTATCGTTAAAGTTACCGTTGATGTCTTGGTGCCAATAATGAGTGTCGCAATACTTATAGCGCCGGATATGGTAGGCTGATTGGAGATGGTATTTGACACGCCAATCTGTGCTATATCTGTTGATGCAACCCCGGGGTAATTTGTTGTTTGGGTCACCCCGCCAACTTTCCAGTTGCCGGGTGTAATCCAGTTGCCACTGACTGATCCTGTCCAGTCATAAGTAATGGCTGCAGCGTAAGCTTTGAGACATAGCAAACACTGCAAAATGCAGGCAACGTAAGTGATCTTGTAAAATGGTTTCATAGGAACGGTTACTTTAATCAGGTCACTAAGAACGTTCTATGTTCCTTGTAACGAGAAATTTACAATATAGTTACCTAATAATTTAAGTTTACGTTGCGTTTTGAGAAAAAGTTTGGCTTAGTGCACCCGATTTTATACCGTTAAAACACGGTATTTTTACACGTTTTTTTCGATTTACACCCTGTTTTATTAACTAATGGATAAAAAATTAAAGGGCATAAACAATAATAGCCTCATTTTCATGAAGCTATTATCTACAGTTAAAGTGGAGAGAGTCGTGTTTAATTTTACAACTTAACAAACTTGTTTTCGCCGACAAGGTTCTGGGTTTTATTATCAAATACCTGTATAATATAAGTGCCTGGTTGTAAATTCTCGGTAGTTCCAGTCCAGTTAGGCTGCGAAGATGTTGCTTCTTTTACCAGTCGGCCAGTCGTGCTCATAAACTTGATCTGATATGAACTACCCGTTGTGTTTTGCGATGTAAGAGCCAGGTTGATATTATTGCTTACAGGGTTCGGATAAATGCTCAGGTTGTTACCAACAATCCGATTGCTTAGGTTAGAATATTGTATCGTTACAATTTTAGAATAGCTAATTGTATTATTAATATCTTCTTGTTTCAAGCGGTATAAGTTATTTCCATTTACAGGGCTTTTGTCCAGAAAACTGTAAGTTCCTGCCCCCGTTGCATCGATACCCGCCAAGGCGGCAAATGTAGCTCCGTTATCGGTGCTGCGCTCAACAGTGAAATTAGTATAGTTTTCTTCATTTGCCGCCTTCCAAACAACTTGAACCTGTCGTGCATCCTGCACTTTTGTTGCATTGAAGTTGATCAGGCGATAAGCATAAGCCGGATTTTGACGAATAACCAAAGTAAAACGTTTGCTGCCGTAGCTTGAAGTATCGGCTCTATCGAGGTAAAATTGATAGGTAATATTCTGCCTCATGTCCAGCGAGTCCTTCTTGTAATTGTCCATCAGCCACACGTCAAAAAATCGTGGAATAGCGACAATATCCTTTAATGTTAATTTGTAAATTCCATTCGAAGCAGCGTTTACTTTTAAGGCAAAGGTTTCCGCTTGCAGATGAGGTAAAGGAATTGATTTTATGGAAACATCAATTTTGTCGTTTGTATAACCCGCTAATGTAACAGTCCCGCTTCCTGGTTTGTAAGCCGCGTCAGTATTATTTATAAAATTGAGGGACGCACTACTGTTTATGCGTATCATCGTTTCATCGGTGCTTATGTCGTCTTTAATCAGTTTGATACGAAAATATTGCATAGGCCCGCTGGCCACCGGCTTACCAAGCATTAGGTTAGCGCCTGTTACTTGCGTTGACGTCTTTGCACTTTCATTAAATATTAGTTGCGCACCCGTAGCTGTAGCTTTTACAAAAAAACCTTCTCCACTAGGGATAATGTTCGTTGCATTATTGGTGCCTATATGATTATTCCCCGCGATATAAGCGCCATAGTTTTTACTAACGGGGTCAAACATGTATATCGTATTATCGATATTTACTCCATAGATTCCAGATGAACTTGTGGTAGTTTGGAACGTATCCCAGTCTATATTGCTTGGGTATGGATTACCAACGAGATTGTATCCTTTTAAAGACCCGTTTGTAACTGCAGCGGTATAGCCCAAATTGGACGATGCAGGAGTATACCAATCTTTGGCAATTATTTGCCCAACATTTAATGTGCCCGAAGCGCTGAACGTTACAGACTCGGCACTGGTTCCCGGAGTGTATTTATTAGCCAGATTGGTAGTACGGTCTCCTCTGAAGAAGAATAAGAACCCGCTCCCGGGCATTAAGTAATAATTAGTTGCAACACTGTTAAGCTGAATGTTATAGGTAGGGCTATTATTGATTTTGCTTACCGCAGGCCAATTCCCTGCACCAAAATAAGTATAGTTTGAAGCTATATCTTCGCGGAAGAAATATATTGTTGGATTACCAGTTTTATCGAACCCATTGGTGCTTCCCAATGCTCCTGTTAATAAAGTTGAAGCTTTTATATAATCGAGATTATAGGCCTTGTTACTGCCAACTGTGGCTGCATAAACAGGAGATGACATTAACCGATAAGTCCGATAGGTAGAACTTCCGCCTGTAACATATCGCTGAACGTTAACTGTCGTGCCGGAAGTAATGAAGTTTGTACTAGTTACTGGCCCGACGGATGCTGATCCTGTCGCATCTGATTGCAAAGTAAAGCTATTGGTTGAAATTGTTAGTTTCGTGCCATTCACAGAGATTAACGAACCGGGGGCCATAATGAGAGAAGAAGAGGCATTGCCTGTTATTACAGCTGTTGCGCTCGTATTAATTGTAAGGGCATTGTTGATTGTTAAAGTATTGCTATTTACGGTTAAAGTTGGGGCGGGGCGAACAGAGCCAAATGTAATAGAACGCACAGTAACATTTCCTGCTGTTATAGAAGGTTCCTTATTATTTAAATAAGTGTGGGTGCCAATTTCTACATCGTCGTTAGTGATGGGAGCAACGCCTGTGCTCCAGTTTCCGGGCGTTGCCCAGGCGGTGGTATTGCTTCCACCTGTCCAGTATAATGTCTGCCTGCATTCCAAACTAACGGTAGTACTTCCGTTGCCGGCTGCATTGTAAGCCGTTATAGTGTATGTAGTAGGGGAAAATGAGGTGGTAGGAGTTCCGGTTATGCTGCCAGTAGTATTATTAAAGCTTAAACCTGGCGGCAATTGGGGGCTTATAAAATAACCACCTGTCAGGGTGTATTTATACACTGCGTTACCTGAATAAGAAGCAACATAAAGATTACCTTTGGTATCGGTTACAATTCCTTCAGGGTCAGTAACAGTGATGGTAACAAGGGTGGTGCCGGTCGGGCCATAAATAGTTACTTTATTGTTTCCGCTATCTCCTACATATACGTTGTTTGCTCCATCTACCCAAAAACCGAATGAGCTATTTGATAAGCCGGTTTTGAAAGTAGATTGAAATGTGCCCGATGAATTATATTTTGTTACAGTTCTGGCTGTCAGATTTAATACAAAAACATTCCCGGAGGCATCAGTGGCTACGTTGCTGGGACCGCTAATACTAGTTGTAATGGTTAACTGTAGTGTGCCGCCACTGTTGTATTTTTTTACAGCGTTGTTACCGTAGTCTGCTACATAAATATTGCCTGAGGAATCAATTGCCATGCCATATGGCGAGTTAAAACCCGAAGCAAAAGTTCCGAGGGCAGTCCCGCTTGAATTGAATTTGCTGATATTATTGCCGCCTGTATTTAATACATAAATGTTGCCAGAGGCATCAGCCACCACAGTCTCAGGCCTATTATATCCGCTACCAAATGCGGCTGTGACTAACGTTCCCGCCGAATTATATTTTTTAACGGTGTTATTACTGTAATTCGGGATGTAAACATTTCCGGATGCATCCACATTCAAATTTGACGGGCCGCTATAGCTGCCGCCAAATGCTGTTGCGGTACTGTAACCGAAAGCTGCCACTGTTCCTCCCCCCGGGTTATTGGTTGGATTTAAAGCAGTGATTGCTGTACCTACTGTGTAGGAATTAGTTGATGGGCTATAAGATATATTGGGAGCCTGAGCTCTGGCGCTTACTGATAAGATGTATAATAAGAGCACTGCAAACGAATACTTGAAGTGTTTTTTCACAACAATAAGTTAGTTAGGGAATATTAACTCAAAACTAAGATTTTTTGACATCCCTTTTTATACGCAGATGATGCGTTATTTGTTGTAAGTAACTGATTATCAATGATATATTTGCTTATTCGTTAATATTAGTGCGATTTGTTGTAATAATAATTAATGCAGGAAGTAATAGTTAATATTTGCTATTAATATTGCTCAATAGGAAAGGGAAGGACTTAATCAGAAATTAACTAAATTGTTGAAAAATGTGCAAATGTTGAAAAATAGTTAAATGAGTTTGCATGTCTGCGAATGTTTCCGGTAGTCGTCAAAGGGTAATTTGTCAAAACAATCGACGGGACTAAAATGAAAACACAGATTGCATGATGAGAATTGTTCATACAATCTGTGTTCGGAAAAAGGTGAAATTATAACTTGACGAATTTATTTTCGCCTACCAGGTCTTGTGTGCTATTATTAATAACCCTTATCATATAGGTACCCGGTTTCAAATCACTTATATTGCCTTGCCATGTAGGCTGAGAAGACATAATATCTTTTACTACTAAACCAGAAGTGCTCATAACCCTGATGCGATAGGCTGAAGTAGCTGAACTAGCTGCTGAAATCGCAAGGTTTATGGTACTATTTGCCGGGTTAGGGTAGACATTAATCTTTCCACCAGCCAGTTGGTTGCTCAGATTGGAATACTGAATAGTCACTATTTTTGAGTAAGAGATAGCGTTGTTAATGTCTTCTTGTTGTAGTCGGTATAGGCTTGTGCCATCAGCTGGCGCTGAATCAATGAAACTATAGTTGCCTTGCCCGGTTGCTTTCACGCTGCCAATAATTAGGTAAGTTTTGCCATTATCTGTACTACGCTCAACCGTAAAGTTGGTGTAATTGCCTTCATTTTTTGTTGCCCATGTTACTTCAACTTGTCGTGACGTAGTAGCTCCTTTTTTGGCACCAAAGTTAACAAGCTGGTATGATAATGCCGGATTTTCTCGGATAACTAACATGAAACGTTTTGCGCCGGAACTGGCAACATCTGCCTTGTTTACATTAAAGCTATAGGTCTTATTAAGCCTTAAGTTGACGGAATCTGCTTTATAAGCATCAATCAGCCACAGGTCATAAAGTTGCGGCACTTGTACCAGGTTTCTTAAAGAAATGGTGTATTTACCACTATTAGTAACGGTGAAATTAAGTTTTACTGCCCGAGCATTCTGTTTAGGGAATGGAATATTGTTTATCGAGAGATCAATCATGTCAGATGATTTAGTCGATAAGCTGGCTTCACCAAAACCAGGCATGTAGGCAGCATCTACGCCCTGGGTATATTTTCCTGTAGCCATATTATTAAATCTGATCAGTGTTTGATCGCCTACAGTTGAGTCTTTTCCCATCAATTGTAACCTTATGTATTGGTTGTTAATCATGTTGACAGGTTGTTTAGTCATTAACAGGGTGATGCCGGTATTATGTTTGGTTGTTTTGGCAGATTCGTTGATTATAAATTGCCCCCCGGCTGAACTGGCTACTATGAAAAAGCCCTGACCACTGGAGATAACATTAGTCATGGCCGAAGAACTGCCAACACCACCGGAACCCGCTATATAGGTACCATAGGTTTTGGTTATTTCATCGTATTCATATATGGTATTCGTCACATTTACGCCATACATGCCCTGGGTAGGGGTGGTGGTTTGAAAAGTGTCCCAATCAATTGCACTCGCATACGGGTTTCCAACCAATTGGTGCCCCATAATCCCGGCAGGTGAGGATGGAGAATAACTTAGAGCAGTTGTTGTAGGGGTAAACCAGTTTCTGAAAATAATTTGGCCTGCGTTTAATGTGCCGCTTGTACTTAATGTGGCTGTTTGAGGGATATAACTGGGAGTAGTCTCAGTGGCAAACGAAGCAGCCGCCCTGTTACCTCTGAAAAAGCATAGATAGCCATCACCTGCTAAAATATTATAAGGCCCGCCGTCTATATCCAATGTATAATTTGGAGCGGATAGAATATTATTGATAGCCCTGAAGTTACTACCAGTAAATGTGCTGTAATCCGGTATCATATTTTCACGAAATATGTATAGGGTCGGATTTGCAGCCGCAGTGTTATCAAACCCTCCATTTGTGGTTGTAGCGGTAAGATACATTGAATTTTTGAGGTAATTTATACTATATATATGATTGCCATTGCCATCTGTTGCATTATAAACAGGGGAGGATAACAACCGGTAACCCCTGTAAGAAAGGCTGCCGCCGGTTAGGTAGCGTTGAACTGTAACTGTTCCTGTAATTGAGGTAGATGTAATCTGCCCCACCGAAGCATCTCCCGTTGCGTCAGATTGTAGTGTGAACAGTCCACCACCAGAAAGCGTGAGGGCAAGAGTACCCGTCCCGTTTACATTTACTGTGGACGAGGGAGTCATGTTTACCAACCCAGTACCTGTTATAGTGGCACTAGCCCCTGTATTGACTGTTAAATAGCCCGGAATAGTTAATGTTTCTGGGTTATTAACCGTTAGAGTTGTTGCCTTAGCCGAACCAAAAGTAATGGAATTAACGTTCACGTTACCTGTGGAGGCATCAATAATAGGTTGATTGGTAAAAGTTACAACTCCAATCTGCACATCATCGGTCGAAACCGGTACAGTTCCCCTGCTCCAGTTTGATGCCACAGCCCAAACACTGTTTGTTGTACCAAGCCAGTTATTGGAATTGCCGCAGGATAAGGTTACTACAGAACTGCTGCTTCCTGAAGCGTTAAATGCAGTGACTGTATATGGCGTTGCAGAAAAGTAAACATTCGGCGCGCCAGCAATCGCACCTGTGCTGGTATCAAAAGTGAGATTGGTATGTAATACAGGAACTATAGCATAACCCAATAATGCAATTTGACGAATAGATGAACTGGCATTTCTATCGTCCCCAACATACAAATACCCCGAATAGTCGGCTACAATCGCAGTTGGGGTATAAAGTTCGGCCAGCGCACCGGCAGCGTCATAATCATTTTGTACCCCATCTCCTGCAAGGGTAAGCACAATACCCGTTGGAGTAATAGTTCTTACCTTATTATTTCCAGCGTCAGCAACCTCAACATATCCTGAAGCATCAATTGTAAGACCCTGAGGAGCAGAAAGACCAGCAGAGGATGCAACGAAAGTTGAAACGGCATATGGCGATGTTGTATTAATCTTTCGAATTGTATTTCCAGTGTTATCAGTTACATAGAGGTAAGCAGATCCATCATAAGTTATACCTATAGGGCCATTGAAACTTGCAGATGTTCCGGTAGAACTATCAACCTCTGAGGCTGAACCCGAACCAGCTATGGTTACTACTGCGCCTGTACTTACATTAACCCTCCTGATGGTATTGCCTGCATTATCGCACACATATAAGTAGGTTGACCCATCATAGACAATGCCTGTAGGGTGATTAAACCTTGCGCTGCTTCCTGTGCCATCAACTTCTGTCGGAACACCGGAAAGGCCAGCTAACGTTGTCACCGCATATGGAGCCATAGTACTAATTTTTCTGATTGTACTTCCCAGGTAATCACTTACATATATATATCCGGCCGGGTCAAATGCAATACCCCATGGATTGTGGAACGTGGCTGAGGTGCCTGTTGTGTTATCACTTTCTGTGGCGGTACCATTACCAGCTATCAGAGTTGTTGTACCGCTGGAATTTACCATATAAATGGCATTGCCCTGGTAATCTGATTCGTATATATTTCCATAGCCATCTATCGCCAGCCCTTTGGGATTGTAAAGCGGGGAAGATGCGGGTACAAATGTGGTAACCGTGCCATATACCTTTGATGGCACTGCACCACCGGTATTAGTAGGCGTAATTGCAGGTGATATGGCAGTATTTAAGGTCAGAACATATGATGAAGGGCTATAATTGATATTAGGCCGTAGGTTATTCGCCTGGCATGATAATGTTAGTGTTGCAAAAGTTGCGCCTGTTGCATTGTAAGCCATCACGGTATATACTGTAGAAGAAAATGTAGTTGTCGGCGTCCCCTGGATAACCCCCGTAGTGGGATTAAAGCCTAAACCGGCACTTAATGCCGGGCTTATGGTATAACCCGTTGCTATGATCTTGCGAATGGTAGACTGGGCGGCCTTACTATCACCTACATATAAATTGCCTGCTGAAGCATTTATGGCGTAAGGTGAATAAAATTCGGCATTTGTTCCGGTGGCGTCTAATTCATTTTGCACACCATCTCCGGCAAAATTGGCTATCGAGCCGGTTGTAAATACTCTTTTGATACGATTGGTGCCGCGGTCAGCTACGTATAAAACGTGGCCCGACACAGTTATTCCTTCAGGGCTGGAAAGTCCGGCAGCGGAATTTACTAATGTAGTAACTGCATAAGGTGCTGTGGTACTTATCTTTCTGACTGTATTGCCGCCATTGTCTGTTACATATAAATATCCTGTATTATCATATGTTATTCCTCGTGGGCCATTGAATCTGGCCGAGGTTCCGGTGGTGTTATCAACCTCGCCTGGCGCGGCCGATAATCCGGCAATTGTAGTAACTGTGCCGGTAGACACATTAACCTTCCTTATAGTGTTTCCGCCGTAGTCGCATACATATAAATAAGATGAACCGTCAAATACTATTCCCGAAGGCCTGTTAAATGCGGCTATTGATGAGATACCGTCTAATTCAAATTGATTACCCGATGTCCCGGCAAGAGTAGTAACAGCATATGGCGCTGTTGTACTGATTTTTCTGATTGTACTGCCTGAATAATCGCAGACATAAATATATCCTGCGGAATTATAAGCCACTCCCCACACGCCATTGAATTGAGCTGACGATCCGCTGGCGCTATTGGATTCGCCCGCAATTCCCGAGCCGGCAATCAGAGTAGTGGTACCGCTGGAGTTAACCATGTAAATCTGGTTGGTCGCGGTATTAGTTTCATAAACGTTTCCGGATCCGTCTGCAGCTAATCCTCTCGGACTGTTAAGGGATCCACCGGCTGCAAGTGTTGTAACAGTACCATAAATGGTAGCAGGCACTGCTGATCCACTGCTCGTTGGTGTCAGCTGACTAATAGTTACATTCTTAGTGTAAGTATTTGTTGATGGACTATAAGAAATACTAGGCGCCTGGGCCAAAGCATTAATAATAGTCAGAAATAATAAGGGTGCGGGTAATAAAAATGGTAGATATTTTTTCACAATAACAACAATTTGATTCGGCTATACGAATGTAATTAATTTTGGTTACATGTTTCCTATGGGTTAATATGGTATGTTAATTGGTAAGGAAATTTCTTTTTATTTTAAGTTAATTGAATTGTACTCAATATAACTTATTGATTTGCAGATGTTCCTAGAATGCTATGTGAAGAGCTTTTTTGTCTGATTTTCGGAAATATTGCGATTAACCTATAGTTAATTATAATATATTTTGTTGATAATATGTTGAAAAGTAATTGGTATTAAGAACTACCCAAAATAACTATTGGGTTAAAACTATTAAAGGGGCGCCATGTTTTAATGGCGCCCCTTTAATAGTTTTATTGCAGAACTTGGTTTATAGTTTTACAAGTTTTGACTTGCCCACAAAGGATTTGTCTTTATTGTTAACTACCTGAATAACATAGGTACCAGGAAGCAGATCGTTTATATTAGTTTGCCAGTTTGCCTGTGCCGATGTGCCTTGTTTTATCACCAGGCCATAGTTATTAGTAATAGTAAAATTATAAGTTGTTGCACTGTTGCTTAAGGCGGTATTTATGGCCATGTTTACAGTACTGCTTGCCGGGTTGGGATAAATGTTGATATTATTTCCAGCGAGATTATTACTTTGTTTTGCAAAACCAACCGGAATAATATGAGAATACGTAATATTATTATTTATATCTTCCTGTTTTAGGCGGTACAAGTTATTTTCACCCGGAGTCTTATCTAGTAAGCTATACGTACCAGCGCCAGTCGCGGTAACACCACCTACTACAGTGTAAATTGTGCCACCGTCGGTGCTTCTTTCCACAGTAAAGTTGGTATAGTTAGCTTCATGCTCGGTTACCCAGGCTAACTGAACCTGTTTACCGGTTGATTTACTGGCAGTAAAGTTAAGCAGGTGATAAGCAAGCGCTGGGTTTTGACGCATAACCAGCTTGAAGCGGTAGGCACCATAACTGGCCGTGTCAGTTTTAATTACATCAAACAAATAAGTTTTATTGTGGCGCATATCAACAGAGTCTTTCTTGTAGGCATCCATCAACCATATATCATACAGTTCAGGAATACCTTGTATTGAATTCATGCTTAATGAATAAGTGCCGTTAGCAGTTGCATTTACATTTATCCTTACTGATAAGCCTTTGGTTTCTAATGGCATTGTATTTACAGCAATTGTTTTATTATCGCTTGATAGGCTAGCAATATTTACTTTACCTGTTCCCTGACGATAAATTGCATCTTCATCAAGTACATAACTGGTTTTTGCATTATTATTAAAGCTTAGTACGGTTTCTTCCTTATTAATCGAATCCATGGCTATTCTTAGGCGTAAATATCTAGGAACCATGTTTACAATAGGTGCTTTACTTAAAAGTAGACTTGCACCGCTATTTTGAATATTTTCCACCTTACATGATTCATTGAAAGTCAATTGAGGTGTTGGCGATGTACTGGATGCTTTCACAAAAAATCCTTGTCCGCTGGCAATGTACCTTGATGCATTAGTTGTAGCGGGTGCGCTGCCATCAAGTGTATATACACCATAATTTTTGCTGACTGGATCGAGCTCGTATACAAACTTTGACAGGTTAGTCATCGAGATACCACCGGTGGCATAAGTTGCAAGGTCTATAGTACAAGCATAAGGATTGCCTACTAAGGTGAACCCCCTGTAAGTACTGTCTGGGTTTGTGGTTGTATACATTAATCCTGATGTACCTGGTGTATACCAGTGCTTAAATGTTATAGCGCCCTGATTTAACTTTCCGGTAGCACTTAGAGTAGCTGCCGCCGGCGTCGAAGAAGTAGAATATGGGTTTACAGTACCTGCACCACCTCTGAAAAAGTAAAGAAATCCATTGCCAATCGGAATGTCAAATCCAGAACCGTCAAGATTGATCGTATAATATGGCGATGCACTCATGTCGCTAATTCCTCTAAAACTACTGGTTAGAAAACTTGCGGCCGTAGGAACCAGATTTTCGCGATACAAATACATTGAGGGGTTGCCCTGTTTTGAAAATCCACCTGAATTATAATTTGTTGTGAAACTAGTCCCTGAAACATAGCTTGAGTTTGCTACGTAGTTGATGCTGTATAACGTGTTCCCATTAGAATCTGTCGTTCCTGTATTTACGGGAGAGCTTAATAATCTATACCCACGTGTACCGGCTGGTAAATAACGTTCAACCGTAACATTGCCGGAAATTACTCCTGATGTTATCGCAGCTACAGATGCTGAGCTTGTAGCACTTGATTGTAAGGTAACGAAATTACCAGTTGAAGCAGATGTATTAATCGTTAATGATCCGGTTCCGGTTACGTTCAGTACAGCTGTTGAACCAATATATATGGCACCTGTGCCTGAGCCGGTGAAGGTTGGTGTTGAGTTTGTATTGACAGTCAATATGCTGCTGACAGTGAGCGAGCCTCCGGTTTGGACAGTTAACGTAGCAGCGTTTGCAGCTCCAAAAGTTACATATTTAACACTAACGGCTCCTGTTGTTGATGTTATGACGGGATCTGGACCTGTATAATTAATAACACCTATACTGGCAAGGTCATAACCATTTGTTCCGGGAAGTTGTTTAGCACTCCAGTTTTGTTTGTTCTCCCATTTTTTATCTTGTTTTCCTGTCCAATAGTTATCTTTCACAAAAGCAATACTTACCGTAGTAGTACTGCTGCCTGAGGCATTAGTAGCAGTGACAGTATAAACTGTTGCAGAGCCTGTTGCAGTTGGCGTGCCAGAGAAAGTTCCGTTTGAAAAAGTCAACGTGTTGGCAGGCAGGCTCGGACTTATGCTCCAACTGGTAGGGGTACCTCCGGCATTTGAAGCAGAGAGAATTACTGCTGCGTTGGTAGTGAATACGTTAATCGAAGGATTATAGCTTATGATAGGAGCAGAATAATTTGGTGGGCATGATAAAGTTACCGTAGTACTGCTGCTACCATAAGCATTATATGCAGTGATGGTATAAGTGGTAGCGCTAAATGAAGCAGTAGGGGTACCGCTGATTTTGCCGGTTGCACTGTCAAAGCTTAAGCCCGGAGGCAGCAGGCTGTTGATAAAATAACCACCTGTCGGAGCAAATTTTGTTACTGTATTTGCAGCGTAATCAGATACATATAAATTGCCCTTACTGTCGGTAACTAGGCCACGAGGATCGGTAAAGCCGGAGATTGTGCTTATTGTACCAAAGGCCGAGTTGTATATAACTACTTTTCCTGTGCCTGAATCACCTACATATACATCACCTGCTCCATCAACATAAATTGCATTAGGGTCGCTTAATCCGCTGATTACAGTAGATAAATATGCTCCTGTTGAGTTATATTTAGTTACGTTTTTGTTTGTATTATCCAGAACATAGATATTATATGAACCGTCAACGCCTACGGCAACAGGGTTGGAGGTATGTCCGCTTGCTATGGAAAATGCCAGGGCTCCGCTAATGTTGTATTGAGACGCTGTGTTTGCTCCGCTATTGTAGCTGCCTAAAGAAACGTATAGATTGTTTGAAGCATCCATAGCGATACCGGTAGCTGTACCAAGGCCCTGCACAATAGTTTGTTGATAGGTGCCTGATGAGTTATATTGATCAACATAGCCGTTGCCATGGTAATTACCTTGGCCGTTGTTGGTGCGGTTATAGTTTAACACATATCCATTACCATTTGAATCGAATGTGATGCCTGATGGTTGTTGCAAGTTAGCACTTGTACCATAAGTGCCCTGATATACGCCGGCAGCATTGTATTTGCTAATTGAGCTGGCATTGTAATCACCTGAGTTATAATTTACCACATAGATATTACCAGATGGATCTATGCCCATTCCCCAAGGATTGGCCAGGGTTGCTCCGGTAAGCTGAACGCCTGTGCCATAACCAAATGCTGCAACACCCCCGCCGGAATTACCTGGCGTTAACGGAGTAATTGCTGTATTCAATGTAAAAACACTGGTCGAGGGGCTATAGGAAATATTAGGTGCTGTTTGAGCAAAAATTTCCGAAGAAATTAAAACCAATAACAAAACATTTGCGAGGGTAACTAAATTTCTTTTCACGGTAATAGGCTTTATCATCAATAACTTATAATTAACTAAGTGCTTTGCCAAGTACAATAACCATGCACTAAAGTGTTATAAATACCCTTTAATACCCCGGTTATGGCTTTTTTAACCCTATTAATGCATGTAATTTTTTTTGTAACTTGTTTTAAGTCAGAAGAAAGCGGGTTGTCGCGTGGGGAATAATGAGTATTCGTGTTCCCTGATTTGGGGAGTATTTCCCACAGCTATTTTCTTTTTAAGCTTAGTGGGTTTTGCTTCTAACGATTTTTATGTTAATAGATAGTTTAGGTACTAATTATTAATTATGATTAAATGTTCTTATAAGCTTATTAAAGAATCGTATCGGGAAAAGAAATTGCCTGGTGTAGTCTTATAATGGGTTGATACACTGGCTAGTCCAGATGAGAATGAAAAATGACCGAGTAGAAATGTGCTATTTGCTAAGGCCAGGTAATAATGAAATAACAAACGGATAGCTAACGAAGAGAATTAAAGAACCGAATTTTTTCCACGGTAAAGTTTTGTAACAGCAATTAACGATGCTACAATGGCTAAAGCAATTATCCAGGTATCTAATGGGCAACCTCCACTGTCAGGGTCAACATCCCCATAACAAGGGTTAATTTCTTGGGCAAATACGTTTACCGTATTTACTAGTAACAATACAAATACACTGAAAATGATTTTAATTTTCATGTCAGAAATAACATTTACTTCAAATGTACACAAATTTTATTATTATTCACCAAAGAACAGTTGCATAGAGCAAACAATCACTTATACGTTTGTATTTCCCGCCAGGATACAATAATCAAGTTAATTATTCATTTTGGTATTCCTGATTATTGAAATTATTTCTTAGGTTCATCGGTCGATTATTAGGATCAGCTAATGACTTTCAAACCCTTTTTAGGTAGTAAAAACACAAATGCTTTGATATTAAAGGTAATCTTTTTATCATGGCTGCTTACAAAATGGATGACCAGGCGAATCTGGACTACCGGTAGATTATTACCGACAGCTCCCATTTGTGAATATCTCGATCGTGTGCCTGCAATAGCACACGTTATTTTATTTGGATTGTCAATTGCTGCTATGATATGGCTGATTATTAGCAGCAATAAATATATTCTGATCGGCTTACTGGTAATAGAAATTTGCTTATGTAGTCTTGATCAAAACAGATTAACACCGCTGGAATACCTTTATTGTTTTATCTTATTTATTTATATTATTTATCCCCGCCATTCTGAACTTATACCCATATCGGTTGGTCTTTTACTAGTGTCAACCTATTTTTACGGAGGTCTTTGCAAATTGAACGATGGGTTTTTGCAAGTGATTTGGAGCAGGATGATACTTCGGGGCTTTTTAAAAATCCCGGCTGATGTTGCTGCTCAACGTTGGTTATATTATAGCGGATATTTATTGGGTATTACTGAATTGCTGGGCGGGGTAGGATTGCTATTTAAAAGAACGCAAGCCAGGTCGGCTCTATCATTGATTATCATGCATTTGTTTATTCTTGTTTTCCTTGGCCCTTTTGGGCTGAAGGGGTATATGACCCTTTGGCCATGGAATATTGCCATGATACTTTTCTTGTATTTGATTTTTCTGAAGAAAAATGAAGCGATAGCTATTTTACCACAAGCTGCAAAAGGATGGGGTAAATTAATAGTGATTTGCTGGATAATATTACCCGCCTTTAGTTTTTGGGGTTATTGGGACAATAATTTATCATCAAAATTGTGGTCGGGGAATGTGCCCAGAATGATCATTTGTATCCGGGATACAAGCAAATGCAAACCGCTGCAAAGGTTTTGTAGTAAAAAAGACATTGCGAATATATGCCATGGCCAGGCGAAAATAGAGTTACTGTATTGGGCTGGCTCAGAGACAGGTGTATCCGCTTACTCACAGATGAGAACCTATCACATTATGCAAAAAAAAATAGAGGCACAATATACTTCTGCAGGTTTGACCTTCGTCTACCTCGACAGGTAGTTTTTAGCTGATTTAAACATCTGATGGTTAATAAATATTCCGCCAAGTTAAGGTGAAAAAGCATAATTTTAGCTACTATGGCTTATTCTTTTACAGGAGGCAAATGAAGAAACGTTACTCGTTATTGCTTACTTGCGTATTAGGGTTGATTTTTGCAAATACGGCTTTTTGTCAACAGCCCCTGGTGTCTGCCGACAAAAAAAAGGAACTGGATGCGATTTCTGTAAAAGCAAATTCTTCATTCGCTAGAAGTCAGCAACAAGCTCTTTCTCTTGCCAGTAGTAAAGGCTGGATAGTAAGCCGAAAAACGAAGAAAGGTGGAATACAGGTTTTACAAGGGATAAGCAGACGCGGCTTCCCAATTTATTTTACTACTGACGACAACGTAATTTCGGCAGCAACTACCAGCACCAACACAGTACAGCCTGGAGGTAGCCTTGGCCTTAATTTGTCCGGATCGAGTTCGATTTTAAACAATAAACTAGCCGTATGGGACGGAGGAGCCGTATACCGGTTTCACCAGGAGTTTAGTGGTAAAACCATCACCATTGCGGACACATCCTCCATTATTGACCATGCTACACATGTTGCCGGAACTATGCTGGCTAAAGGGGTGTATCCTCCTGTAAAGGGCATGGCTTTCAATGCTTCTACGCTTCTGTCTTACGATTTTAACAACGACGTTGCCGAAATGAGCAAAGCTGCACCCGGGTTGTTGCTTTCTAACCACTCTTATGGAGAATTGGGGGGCTGGGTTTTTGATGATAGCTTCAATAGGTGGGAATGGTATGGCATTCCGGGGGACACAGTCGATTATACTTTTGGTTTTTACGGAGATCATACACAGGCATTTGATAAGGTAGCTTATACTGCACCCTATTACCTTATTGTTGAGGCGGCAGGAAATGCCCACGGGAGTACTGGCCCCGCAGTTGGCCAGGATTATTATGGTTATAAAAGCGCCAGCGATCAGACTTTTGTGGATAAAGGACCCCGTCCTGATAGTATTAGCAGTAATAATGGATATGACTGCATCAGCAGCACAGCGAATGCCAAGAATATATTGACTGTGGGTGCTGTAGATCCTTTGCCTTACGGGCCTGCCAACTCTCAAAGTATTACTACTGCTTATTTCAGTAGTTGGGGGCCAACGGATGACGGACGGATAAAACCCGATATTGTTGGCAATGGCCTGAATGTATTATCAACTGGTAGCAATAGTACGACAAGCTACATCACCTTATCGGGTACATCACAGGCTGCGCCTAATATTACGGGATCGCTGTACTTGTTACAGGAATACTATGCTCAGAAAAACTCTGGTGCTTTTATGCGGGCAGCTACCTTAAAAGGGCTGGCCTGCCATACAGCGTTTGATGCAGGAAATGTTGGTCCGGACTATATTTACGGGTGGGGCTTATTGGATATGAAGACAGCCGCACAAGCTATCACAGATAACGGCACAAAAAGCCAGATCAAAGAAAATACATTAGCGCAAGGAGCAACCCAAACATTTAATGTTGTCGCTTCAGGTAATGGCCCTTTCGTGGCCACTATATCGTGGACCGATCCTGCTGGTAGTATAACACCAGACGGGACGATAAATGACAGGACGCCAAAATTGGTGAATGACCTGGATATTAGAATAAGCGATGGGACAACCACCTATCTGCCCTGGGTACTTGATCCGAATAATCCATCTGCGACAGCAGCAACCGGCGATAACATCCGGGATAATGTGGAACAGGTGTATGTGTCCGGAGCTATTCCCGGTAAATCATATACCATAAAAGTATCGCATAAAAGGACCTTAATGTCAGGTTCACAGGCTTACTCGCTCATTATTACAGGCATAGGTGGTTCGGCGTATTGTGCGTCTGCACCCCTATCGAGCGCCGATTCACGCATTGACAATGTGACGCTATCCAACATCAATAATACCCCTTCTTCCGGGTGTACCACCTATTCTGATTACACCAATTTGACCATCCGGCTTGAACAAAATAAAACATATCCCTTAAGCCTCACTTTGGGCACATGCGGTGCCAATTTTAATAAAGCAGCCAAGGTGTATATCGATTGGAATGGTAACGGCGTATTTGATGCGAATGAGTTGGTTGCAACAACCAATATCATAAACGCGACAGGTATTTATACCGCAAATATTACAGTACCTTCCACCGTTGTTCCCGGAAATTTTAGTCTGATGAGGGTGGTGCTGACGGAAACTTCCGACACGTCGACGATAAAACCCTGCGGAAGTTACGCCAAAGGAGAAACGCAGGATTATCGTGTTCAATTTTTGCAAACAAGCCTTGATGCCGGAGTCATTGCGGTAGTTAACCCATCGCCCGGGGGCAATTGTTCGGGATCGACGCCCGTAACCGTTACCATTAAGAATTTTGGCAGTCAAACAATAACCAATATTCCCATTACTGTAACCATTACCGCTCCGGATAATACAGTAACAACCTTTAATCAGTTATATACCGCTTCTCTTGCTCCTTTGACGCAGGATAACTTCACCTTTAATAATGTATTTAACATTACTTCGGGATCAACATATATCATAACAGCAACGGCCAGCCTTACGGGTGATCTTGTCCCGGCCAATAACGGAATTATAGATACCGTGGCAATAGATAATCCCCCAACGGGCACAGATCTGTCGGCAAACTATTGCAATGTCGCCAATGCTTACCTGATGACTGGTGCCGGGGAAGGTGAACTCCTGTGGTATAAAAATAATAACGATACCTATCCTTTTGCATATGGCTCAACAGTACTCACTTCTGATGCACCGGTTAACAATACCTATTACGTTGGGCTAAATGATTTTAGCGGAACAGTCGGGCCTGCTACCAAAAATGTATTTACGGCTGGCGGCTACAACCAATTCACACCCGAAGTAAATGTGTTTACACGGATACCTGTAATAATAGAAAGCGCACGCCTGTATATCGGCAATTCGGGCCGTATAACTTTTAATGTATCTAACTCGAGCGGTGAAATCGTATCGACCACCTCTATTAACGCTGTAGCAACAGCATCAAATCCATCGCCTGGGGCAAAAAGCGATGACCCTACAGATCAGGGGCAGGTTTATAATCTTAATCTGCTGCTACCATCAGCAGGTAACTATAGTATCAGTGCCACGTATGACAATACAGCTACTATTTATCGTAGCAATGGCGGGGTAAGGGGCTACCCATTTAAAATAGGAGATGTGTTTGGCATCACCGGAAATACGGCAACTTCCGCAGGGGACACCACTTATTACAGAAATTTCTATTATTATTTTTATGACATTCAATTAAAAAGCCCGGGTTGTGCATCAGCTTCCCGACAGGCGGTGCCTGTCACCAAACCTGTAATTACGCAGAACGGTACAACGCTCAGTTCGAGTGCAACAGCGAATAATCAATGGTATTTAAACGGTACGTTGATACCAGGGGCCACCGGGCAAACCTACTCGCCAACACAGAGTGGTAATTATCGGGTTGAGGTTTCGCTGGCGAACGGATGCGTTGCAAAGTCGGATAACTTTGCCTACGTAATATTGCCCGCCAATCCGGGAGAAAACGATATTGGTTTAACGGTATTCCCTAATCCGGCCAATACGCAGATAAATGTGCTGTTCGCCGCAAACTCAGCAGTGAATGTAAATTTATCATTGGTTAACATTATTGGAGAAAATGAGTACACAGATAAAGTGGTGCTGAATGGAGGGAACTTTAGCACGCTGATTGATGTAAGTAAGCTCGCTCCAGGCAACTACGTATTACGACTTTTATATAATTACAAATTGTATACCCGGAAGATTATTATCGTTAGATAAGCGAATAAAACAGAAAGGCCGGCTTTTAAAACCGGCCTTCTGCAGTTAAATCAATTAGTAATTAGTAGCTGTTAATTTTATTAGAAAGTATACTTTATTCCAAGTCCGGGAGCAAGGTCAATAAAAGGACCTCCTGTAAGCTCAATCCTTGGATCAAGATCAAGGCTAACTGCGATTGGTGAATTTGGAATTACATATTCCAAACCAACTACGCCATCAATACCAAATAATAATTGGCCGCTATTATAATACTCGTTAGTCCCTCCAAATCTTTTATACACACCTGAGCCTACCGCTCCAATATGTGCTCCGGCACCATAGTAAAACTGAAGCCCGGGAGTATTAAACGCATTTACGTTTAATTCCAACAAGCCGGTAACCACCGCGCCATGAGAACGAAAACCAAGAATGCCCTCCACAGATAGGGTGTTATCCAGGAAATATTTCCCAGCGATCCCATTCTCGTATCCGCCAAACTTTAGTCCTAATGCAAATTCATAATTTGGCTTGTACTGCTGTGCTTTAGAGCCGGTACTGACAAATACAAATACTGTAAGGGCAAATAAAAAGTAAATAGCTTTTTTCATAGAAGTTTCTTGCAAAGAACGTGAGTTTTTTATGTTTATTTTCTGCACAAACACCCGTCGTTCTGTATTTGTTTGAGTATCAATTATAAAAATTGCAATAATGGCACTATTTTGTAACTTTCTTGCTACAATTGGTTTGTGGGCAGGTTGCTTTGCTCAACTTTTACTCAATTGGTCTTTATTTTAATTCGGGTAAATTAGATGACTCAATAATCAGCTATGAATTATTTTTTAAACAGGAACAACAAGTCTTTTCTTCTGCTTATACTAACATCCATTTTCTTTATTTCTTCTAGTTGTGTGCAGGGCACGCTTGGGCAAAATGTAAGCGATGAATACTACAATGGCATGGTGGTTTGCGCTTATCCGGATGCTGCACAGGTAGGTTTGAATATATTAAAGCGGGGCGGGAATGCTGTAGACGCCGCAGTGGCTGTTCAATTTGCGCTGGAGGTTACCCATCCCGAAGCAGGTAACATAGGGGGAGGTGGTTTTATGGTATTCAGGTCTGCTAAAGGCGAAACCAATACGCTTGATTTTAGGGAAAAAGCCCCTGCAGATGCAAGCCAGAATATGTATCTGGACTCAGCAGGAAATGTTGTTCCAGGAATGAGTATTTCAACTCACATCTCGTCTGGCGTGCCGGGATCTGTCGATGGGATGATCGAGGCACATCGTAAATATGGGCATTTGAAATGGGCAGACCTGGTACAGCCTGCAATTGACCTGGCTCGCAATGGGTTCAAAATCACCAATCGTCTTGCCGGCGACCTGAATCATACAGGGAATGAATTTAAAAAGCTGAATCCTGGTGCAAGTTATTTGTTGAAAGACGGTGGCTGGAAGGAAGCAGACCTGTTAGTGCAGGAAGACCTGGCAAAAACATTGGAGCAGATACGGGATAAAGGCCGGGCTGGGTTTTATGATGGAATAGTAGCTGATCAGATTGTGGATGAAATGAAGAATGGCAAAGGTATGATCACTAAGACCGACCTTCAGAATTATCATTCGGTTTGGCGCAATGCGCTTACAGGAACCTATAAAGGATATAAGATAATTACTATGCCGCCGCCATCAAGCGGTGGAGTTGCTTTGTTGCAGTTGCTGCAAATGGTAGAGAAATATCCTTTAAAAAGATGGGGCTTTAACCGCGATTCAACTGTGCAATTAATGGTAGAGGCTGAGCGCAGGGTTTATGCCGATCGCTCTAAATACCTTGGAGACCCTGACTTTTATAAGGTGCCCGTTGATAGTTTATTAAGACCCGGATATAATGCCTCGCGGATGAGCAATTTTACCTGGGGGAAGGCCACTCCAAGCACAGACATTCAGCCGGGGAAGATAGCAGGTTATGAAAGCGATCAGACTACGCATTATTCTATAGTTGACAGAGAGGGGAATGCTGTTTCAATTACTACAACGCTGAACGATTCTTTCGGTTCAAAGATATTTGTAAAAGGCGCCGGGTTTTTGCTGAATGATGAAATGGATGATTTCAGTTCAAAACCGGGATTTCCGAATATGTTTGGACTGGTAGGCGGGAAGGCTAACAGCATTCAACCCAATAAAAGGATGTTGTCGTCGATGACGCCGACTATTATCGAGAAGGATGGAAAACTATTTATGATAGTTGGAACGCCGGGAGGATCAACCATTATTACCTCCGTTTTTCAAACTATTTTAAATGTGATTGAGTTTAACCAAAGCATGCAGCAGGCTGTTAGTTCAAAACGGCTTCATCACCAGTGGTTGCCTGATGAAGTTGATATGGAGAAAGATGCGATCGATAGTGTCAGCCGGGTCAAACTGGAGCAAAAAGGTTACAGGATTGTTGGGCGCGGACCAAGCGGACGGGTGGATGCCATCCTGAAAACAAAATGGAATTACTACGAAGGAGGAGCTGATCCGCGGGGTGATGATACAAAACTGGGATGGTAGAGGTAGTTTGCAGCAGGCAGCCGGCAGTTTGCACAAAGGCCCAACATTACAGGCTTAACTGCCCAACGCCCACTCTAAACTGCCAACTAAATTTGTATAATCGGCTCATGTAGTTTATGTTTGTCGGCTATGCCCCAACATATAAAACACCAGGAAACAATTGACTATTTTTTAAAGATAGTCTGGCAGACGATGGCCAATCGGTATAACCAATTGGTTACTGAATTTGGCATTACGCAATCCATAGGTTACCTGCTGATTAATATTGATGAAAAAGAAGGCACTACCGTTTCCCAGGCGGCGGCATTGTTGGGATTAAAGTCAACCAGTTTGTCACGAATGCTAAGCCAATTGGAACAATCGGGTTTAATCTATCGCGAGTCAAACCAGGGAGATAAGCGGTCTGTAAAGATATATCTTACTGATTTGGGCAAGGAAAAACGCCATTTAGCACGCGTCGTAGTAAAGCAGTTTAATAATTACCTAAACAAACATATCAATGAGCACGACAGAGAGTACCTTACTCAGTTGCTTAAAAAAATCAATCAACTTACCATCAACTATAAGCCTGAATAACCGTGGGTTTGCGATCTAAAATTAAATTCAAAAAATGACGTTAATTAGTACCGGCTTGCAAAATCCCGGCTGCAATAGTTGTTAAAAAGTGTTAAGCTGTCGTTTTTGAATAATAAAACAATAAATTTGCCGATTGAAATCAAATGAGTAAGTGGCTGTTACCAATAGTATGTGTTTGTTGCATAATGGCGGGATGTACCAAAGAGCAAACCGGTTTGGCACAATATAAAAAACAGGCGGCTATTGATGATAAGATCGTGACTGATTATATAAACGCGAATGGCTTAAAAGATGTAGCGAAAAAGGTTGCCGACACCTGTGGCGTATATTATATTTTGTTAGAACCCGGGCAGGGGAACGACCTCTACACAACGTCAACATACGTGACTGTAGGTGATACGGCCAGGGTACTTGGACAGACAACGCCATTTTACAAAACGAATAATATTCACCCATCCTATCAATTAGGGCAAGTGATATTAGGTTGGAGGTTAGGTATACCCAAATCGCAAGTACACAAGGGTGGGCGCATACGATTGCTTGTACCGTCGCGCTATGCTTACGGGCCGTATCCGCAAACTGATTACAACTTGCCCAAAAACAGTATACTCGATTTTTATATACGGGTTTATAATATAACGAACTAAATATAGATGAAACTTAAATTCTTTACCCTTTTGTTACTGTCGGTTGTGTGTTTTGTGTCATGCCGTAAGATTACCAGCGATCCTGATATCAAGCAATACGATCAGCAACAAATTGAGGCCTATATCGCCGCCAATAGTTTAACCGCTATGGTCCCGGATAAAACTAACGGCGATACCACCGGTACTTATTATCAAATACTTAACCCCGGTGATGCAACAAAACCGGTTGACTACCCAACTTATGTATCTTATGTTTATACTATCCGCTCTTTTGACGGAAAGTACATACTCTCAGATACAGTCGCCAATCATTATTATGGTGTGCTGGGGCATACCGTTCCTAATGGTTTAATGCTTGCAATTCGTAATAACCTTAAGTATCTGGGCGGCGAGATGCGCGTCCTGGTGCCGTCACATCTGGCTTTCGGAAAAAATGGCTATGGCACAGGGAGTACGACGCTAACGAGTGGACGAATAGCAGGTAATCAATGCCTGGATATTACTGTTCACCTGATTGGTGATCAGGCCGCGTATGACCAGTTAGTAATTAAAAATTATATGGCCGCCAATAATTTAACCGGGTATAGTGAAATAACCTCAGGCGCTTCCACCGGGTTATGGTATAAAATAACTACACCAGGTACAGGCACTGCGATCAATGATAATTCATCAATCACATTAAATTACAAGTTGTACCTGATGAACAATACTAATCCGGATAATAATGCCTACACGAGTACTACCGCGCCTATAAGTGATATAAGTTCAGGTGGGACCGTTGAGGGGTTTGTTGAAGGACTGAGGTTGCTTGGTAAAGGTGGTGGTGGTGGCGCAATTTCTATAATTGTACCGTCGGCCCTCGCTTACGGTGCAGGAGGGGCTGGTAGTATACCAGTAAATAGTTGTTTGCGCTGGGATATAAGTAATGTGACAGTTACTAATCCGTAAACTATTTTGCTAATGCCTTTTTGAAAGCCTTCAGGCAACGTTCCCGTGCAAAAGCATGATCAATAATGGGTTTTGGATATTTGCTGAAGTCAGCATACTCTGGAACCCATTTTTTTATGTATTTTAATTCAGGGTCAAACTTCTTAGTTTGTGAATCAGGGTTAAATATGCGGAAATATGGAGCCGCATCGGTGCCGCAGCCTGCCGCCCATTGCCATCCGCCTACGTTGCTTGCCATTTCATAATCCAGCAGTTTTTGAGCAAAGTAATGTTCGCCCCAACGCCAGTCTATCAACAGATCTTTACTTAAAAAACTGGCCACTACCATCCGGACCCGGTTGTGCATATACCCGGTGTTGTTTAATTCACGTATGCCAGCGTCTACCAGCGGATACCCGGTTTCGCCATTGCACCAGGCTTTAAATTGTTTTTCATTGTTCTCCCATTTAATGCGGTCGTATTCGGGTCGGAAGGCGTGATCCAGTGTATGCGGGAAGTGGTACAGGATCATCATATAAAACTCCCGCCATATTAGTTCATTTAGCCAGGTTTTATCAAGCTCCTCATTGCCTTTTTGCGCCAGCTCACGGATGCTTACCGTGCCGAACCTTAAATGCAAGCCGATATGCGCAGTGCCTTTGTGTAACGCCGGGAAATCCCTTGTTTTAGCATAATTATTTATTACTTCTTGATAATCCTTATCGGGGAAAACTCTATCACTTCTTTCAAACCCCATCGATTTTAATGTGGGAACAGCAAAACCGGGATGTTTATAAAGATTCTTCAGATATTTTTCGGTGGGATAAGATTTTAAGTAGAAATCACTCAGCTTTTGATACCATTTGTTTTTATAAGGTGTGTAAACAGTATAAGGCTCGCCGTTTTCTTTAATAATCTCGCTCTTTTCAAAAATAACCTGGTCCTTATAGGTTTTAAAATTGATATGGTGCTTTTGTAATTTTTCGGCGATAGCATCATCACGTTGTTTGGCATAAGGTTCATAGTCGTGATTGGTATAAACTGTTTCAATGGTATGCTCCTTCAAAACCTCATCCCAGGCTTTTTCTGCGTCATCATATTTTACCAGTATTGAGCTGGCATGCCTATTTAATTCCTGTTTTAGTTCTTCAATGGTCTGATAAATAAAGGTAACACGGGCATCATCCCGGTCCTGTAATTTGTCGAGTATAGCCCGATCGAAAATAAAAAGGCATAATACCGGATTCTTACCTTTCAGTGCGTGATATAATCCTGAATTATCACCAAGCCGTAAATCGCGGCGAAACCAGAAAATGTTGATGGTAGCTTTATCCATAGATTTGCTTTAAGGCACCCACTAACTCAGGATACTTAAATGTAAACCCATCCATTTCAATTTTCTCAGCTGAAACGCGTGTACTACCCAATACAATTGTACTCATTTCGCCCAACAGCAATTTAAACACAAATGAGGGAACTTTTATCGGCCATATTGGGCGGTGTAATTGTTTACCTAGTGCCTTTGTGAGCTGTTTGTTGGTAACAGGGTTAGGTGCTGCCATATTATAAACACCCGACAGGTTGATCTTTTCTATTGCATATAAATACATATCAACCACATCCTGCCAGTGTATCCATGGTACCCATTGTCTGCCGCTGCCCAATGGCGCACCAAATCCAAGCTTTATTGGCTTAGCCATTTGCATCAGCGCGCCTTCACTTTTATTTAGTACAACCCCTGTGCGGAATTTCAATATTCTTAAGCCCAGTTCCTTGCCTTTATCTATTGCATCTTCCCACTCAATGCAGCATTGCGCCATGAAATCGTTTTTCGGGGGACTATCTTCGGTTAGTAGTTCATCACCCCGGTCGCTGTAATAGCCTATACCCGACGCAGAAATAATAGTGTTTACCTGGTTGGATTTACTTTGTATTAACCGATAAATCAAATTTATGGACCGGCTACGGCTATCAATTATCTCTTTTTTGCGCTTATGAGTCCAGCGTTTGTCTGCAATATTTTCACCGGCCAAATGTACGATAGTGCCTATGCCTTCGAGGCAATGGTCATCAATATGGTCTTTGTTTACATCCCACAAATAAGTTTTCACTTCGGGATTATTGCCAGATTTCCGACTAAGGTGACTTACGGAATACCCCTGCTTTAATAGTTCCTCAGTAATCAACCGGCCAATCATGCCGGTACCGCCTGTAATAAGAATGTGTTTGTTGTTTTGTACTCGTCCGCTCATAAATGCCCCTGCAAAATACTTAAATATTATTTAGTTGGATTTTACCAGGGGTGCCTTCCCCAAATTTCCGGCGTGCGCCGTCTCATAACTGGATTTTGCTGCTTGCTTGAAAGTGAGGCACGGCACTGTAATTACGTCCCTTATCGAGTTATCACGGCATATACAATCATGTTTTAAATTTTCAATAAGGCGTCTGGATTCAGGATAACTTAACGGCGTTAGGGAGTTACGCAGGTTAGAGGAAAGATGCGAGGTTAAAAAAGGTAAAATAACTATATCTGGCTTGGTAGTAGCATGAATAGCCACATGGATCAGCATCATTTGTTTGAAGGTCAGTATTTCGGGACCGCCAATATCAAATCTCCGGTTAAATGTGTGCTCGTTCAATAGGCTTTTCTCAATATATTGTAATACATCGCTGGTCGCAATTGGCTGTATACGTGTTTTAATCCAGCTCCTGGGGACCACTAAAGGCGTTTTGGAGATCAGGATATTAAACATTTCCAAAGCCGCACTGCCTATCCCGACGATCATGGATGTGTTCAGAACTGTAAGCGCCGGTTTGCCGTTGCGTAAAATGTACTCCACATTAAGCCGTGAATCGCTGCTTGTTTTATCATTGATGTCGCTTAGGGTGATCACTTGCCTGCAATTGGTTGGTGCGATCACTTCCATGAAATTTTGGGCCGAAAGTGCGGCGAGCGCGCTGAATTCAGAGGTTTGGGTATAGGTATTGATAAGATAACAGGCTGCATCAATATCTTCAGGTAATGGGTCGATGCTTTGACGGCGCAGCAAGTCGCCCCCCAATACAGTTACAGCGTATGCATGGGGATGATTGTTGAGAAAATGATTTTTGTCACGTACCAGGCAAACCACATGGTGCCCCTTTTCGAGCAGGATATGGATCAAATGTGTGCCGATGTAACTATTAGCACCTGCAAGCAACACTTTCATGCTAATGCAACAATAAAATCAGAAAGGTGTTTTTGTGATTAAATATTAGTCTGACAAAAAAATCTAAATATTTACGCTATCGACTACTACTACTTTTGAGCACAGCGGTTTAGCATATTGCTCCGCAAAAATTACGTGCACGGGGTCGTGCTGATAGGCTTCTTCCGCTTCCAGGTTATCAAACAACAATAATAAGGAAACATCATACGAGCGGTCTATTACATCGCGGTTGGTATGGGCAGGCACACCGATGTGCATATCGCGGATATGAGCAATGGGAATAAGGGTCTCAAGACCTTCTATAAGTTTTGCTTTATCTTCTTTATTTTTTAACCAGAAGTGTACGTGGTGAACGAAGGTGTTATGAAGAAACATAAGTATCGGTTTTAATGCTGAAAGATGGCAATAAATTGCAAAGGCACAAAGAACAACTACATATTTATGCAAAATGTTCTATCACATGCGGTTTGTAAGTATCCGTTTTTACCCTTGCCTTTAGCTCATGCAGAATATTGTACAACCCAAAATTGGTGCGGTTCACATAAATAAAATGCTTTACGCCACGGGCCTGTTTAAACTCGGGCATTTTAGAGACTTTTTCGCCAAAGCCATAAAGCTCATCAAAAAATGCGGTCTCACCAAAATCAAAATGATCGTTGATATAAGGCTTGGCAAATAGGCCGATCATCTGCTTATACATTTTATAATAGAATTCGATCTGCGCTGGTGTATCGTCATTATGGATCATATCCAGCTGACGAAATGCCTTGATGGTTTCTTCCTTGTTTTCCATCAGGCTTGTTGAGGTAAGCGAGAAGAACGGATAATAAAAATCTTCCGGCATTTCCTTAATACAGCCAAAGTCGATGATGCCCAGTTTGCCGTCAGAGGTGATCATGAAATTACCCGGATGGGGGTCAGCATGAACAGCACGCAATTCATGCTGCTGGAAATTATAAAAATCCCAGAGCGCCTGACCAATGCGGTCGCGTAATTCCTGCGATGGGTTAGTCTTTAAAAATTCGCGCAGGTGTTTTCCTTCAAGCCAGTCCATCGTAATGATGCGCTTGCTGGAAAGCTCGGGATAGTATTGAGGGAACACCACATTGTCGAGTACAGAGCAGGCTTTTGAGAACTCAATAGAACGGCGAACCTCTAGTTCATAATCCGTTTCTTCCAGCAGGCGTTCCTCCACTTCCTTCATGTATACATCCAGTTCTTTTTCGCTCATGCCCAGCATGCGGAAAGCTATGGGCTTTACCATTTTCAGATCGGATGAAATAGAATCGCCAACGCCTGGATACTGAATTTTAATTGCCAGGTTTTTGCCGTTCAATTCCGCCTGATGTACCTGTCCAATGGATGCCGCATTGGACGAATGGATATTGAATTTGTCAAAAATCTTATCGGGTGTTTTGCCAAAATATTTTCTGAAGGTCTGCACGATGAGCGGACCGGACAACGGAGGCGCATTATACTGCGATTGGCTGAATTTATCTACATAAGCCTGGGGCAGCAGATTTTTATCCATGCTCAGCATTTGGGCAACTTTGAGTGCACTGCCCTTCAGCTCGCTTAAGGATTCGTATATATCTGCGGCATTATTCTCGTTTAGCTCTGTTTTATCCAACTCGGGATTAAAAAGTTTTTTGGAGTAGTGCTTGATATAATTGCCCCCTATTTTAAATCCCGTTTTTACAAATTTGGCCGACCGTTGTGCTTTGCTGGTCGGTATGCTGTTTTGCTCTTTAGGCTGATTCCCGTTCATCTTTTTCCTCTCCGTTAAATAACCCTGCCAGAACCGCTGGTGTTAGGTTAGTGTAGTCATCTATCACCAAATCCACAGGGTACAAGTCGCTAGCCGGGTGACCGGTAGTGATCCCTACTACTTTCATACCTGCGGCGTTTGCTGCTTTGATGCCCGCCAACGAATCCTCAAATACCACACATTTTCCGGGCGGTATGTTCAGTAATTCGGCAGCTTTTAAAAATATCTGCGGATCGGGTTTAGGTTTGATTACCATCGAGGAGTTAACGATCTCGTTAAAATCATCGCGAATGGGCACTTTATTCAATATGAAATCAATGTCTTCCACGGTCGCTGAAGTGGCCATAGCCATTTTTACCCCATCGGTTTTTAACTCAGCCAGGAAATTTTCAAGGCCTTTAATGGCAACCAGATGCGGTGCATATTCCTGCCTGTAAAACTCCTCTTTTTCGCGGAGTAATTCTTTCAGATATGCCTCATCATGGTCCGCGCCAAATATCCTTTTCAGCGTTTCCATAATGGGCACGCCGCTTATTTCGGTATAATAAGTATGCCTGCTTAATTCGTCTTTATGGTATTTCCTGAACAGCGCTTGCCACGATATAAAATGAAATGGCGTATTATCGATCAGGGTGCCATCCATATCAAAAATGGCCGCAAACGTAGTTTCAACAGACTTCTCCCTTGGAGAAGATTCAGTGAGGACCGATTCATTATACTCCAAAGCCCATCTTTTCTGCGATACCACCGTTTTTGGCTAAAAACTTGCCATACTCAAACAGGTTATCAATCGGTGAACGTTGAAACAGGTCGAAAGTAACATTAATGCCTTTTTCAATGGCTTCATCGGTTTTCTCAAACCCGGCAGAACTATCATTGATCCAGAAATGCAGTATAAAACCGAATTGCACCCAAAGGGCATCTTTGTATCGTTTACTAAAGAATTTGCGGTCGGATAATTCGCCCGACTCCAAACCCTCATTCAAAATTTCGATGCAAAAGCTCTCAAAAACTGTTCGCAACTCAGCAAACACTATTGGGGTGGTTATTCCTTTTGGCTGTTTGTTTATGCAGTAAACGGCGAAGCTGCGCTGCTGTTTCAGCAATTCAAAAAAAGCATAAAAGAAACTCAATGCTTTTTCACGAGCTGAATACTGCGCCCAAACTTCCTGCCCTTTAACTTCCGTCAGCGTTTTATCGGCAATACCGGTCCAGATATTTTGTTCCAAAGTTTTGAATGACCCGAAATGCGAATAAAATTCGGCTTCGGTCATTTTATTTTTTTTGGCGAAAATATATACCGATTTAGGCTCTTCACCCTGGGTGAGTACATAATCGATGTACGCTTTTTTGATGCTTTCAGTAGTAGCCATGATGAATTTATTATGAATAATTTATCGGATAAAATTAGGACATCCAATTTGATAAAATGTCATAATTATCTATAAATAACGATGATTTTAGGCAGATAGTTTTGCCAGAATAAATGTTTACCCGATGTCAAATAATTTGCGGTTATTAGGTGAAACCCGTAAATTATTGCAAATTTGTAGGTTAGTTAGTCCCGCTAACCGACAGGGGAAGTACAATGAGTGAAAAAACAATACTAGTTTGGTTCAGAAACGATCTTCGCGTTCACGACAACGAAATATTGTTTGAGGCTACCCGAAAGGCCGATAAAGTACTCCCGGTATATATTTTCGATCCTTTTTATTTCAAGACCGCCGCGTTAGGGTTATTAAAAACAGGGAACATCCGTGCCAAATTTTTGTTGGAATCTGTAGCCGACTTGCGCGGCAATCTGCAGAAACTGGGCGGCGATCTGATAATAAGGATAGGTAATCCCGCTGAGATCATCCCGCAACTGGCACAGCAGTATGAGGTATCAGAAGTTTACCATCACCGCGAAGTAGCTTTTGAAGAAACACAGATATCTGAAGAAGTTGAGGCTGCCTTGTGGAAGATAAAACTCAACCTGAAACACTTCATAGGTCATACGCTCTATCATAAAGAAGACCTGCCTTTCCCGATAAAAGATATCCCTGATAGTTTTTCCATATTTAAAAAGAAAGTGGAGCGTGATAGCCAGGTTCGACCCTGCATCGAAACTCCGGAACATATTTATACACCTGAGATTGTTGATGCCGGAAATATCCCAACATTAGCCGAACTTGGTTTAACAGGGCCGGTAGATGATCCACGCAGCGATTTTCATTACGAAGGTGGCGAATCAACAGGTCTATTACACCTGGAGCAATACATTTCCAGGCAATCATTAACTGGTGCAACAAAAGGGAATAAGCATAGCGACCATCCTTCACGATTGTCAGCATGGATATCACTGGGTTGCCTTTCCATGCGTTGGGTGTACCGTGAAGTAACCCATGGAAGCCACAATTCTGGGTCGCCCTTAGTGCTCGAACTGCTTTGGCGGGATTATTTCCGCTTTATGTTCAAAAAGCACGGCAAACAGTTTTATAGCGCTGAAAGATTTAAAGATAATGATGACCCTGCGGCAAACCAGGAAGAGCTTTTTGACAAATGGAAGGTAGGTAATACCGGTGTTCCTTTGGTAGATGCCAGTATGCGGCATTTGAATGCAACAGGTTATATTCCTAACGACAATCGACAAGCCGTGGCAGTTTACCTTGCCCATGAATTGAAAGTTGACTGGAGAAAAGGCGCTGCCTACTTTGAAGAAAAACTGATCGACTATTCCCCCGCAAGTAATCTGGGTAATTGGGCCTTTGTCGCCGGAGTGGAGCATGACCCAAAAGATACCCGCTATTTCCTATCACCTAAACAATTAAGCGACCTGGATTTACAGGCTCAATATATTAGCACCTGGCTGCCGGAAGCGTTCGCCGAACAAGTCTGATTTTATTGTCCAAAATACCGATGAACTAATTTTAATTGAGTTAGTTAATACCGTTCGGTATATTAAAAAGTGCTTTTTCCAGGCATTATTGTGCTTTTTAATAAAAAACTGTCTTTTTTACGTACTAATAGTTAAGTTTTACAAATAAATTTCCAAGTTTCTAAACCTATATGCTTAGATTTGTACCATCTTTAAGATTGGTATTCAAATGGATCGCCTAAATTATATTAACAGCGGCAACGCTGCCTACATTAATTCTCTCTACGAAACTTATAAACAAGACCCCGAATCGATAGATTTCGGATGGCAAAAATTCTTCGAAGGGTTCGATTTTGGTCGTGAAACACCTGCTCAGGCAGCTTTAGGAGAAGAAACTCCGGAGCATTTTTTGAAAGAGATCAATGTGCTGAACATGATCAACGGGTATCGTACCCGGGGACACCTCTTCACCAAAACAAACCCGGTTCGTGAACGCCGCAAATACTTTCCTGGCAAAGAGCTGGAAACTTTCGGACTAAGTGACGCAGACCTGGATACGGTTTTCAATGCAGGCGTGGAAGTTGGACTCGGCCCGGCCAAATTAAGCGATATTCGTGATATGTTGGAGCAAACCTATTGCCAGTCGATAGGTGCTGAATACAAATACATTCGCAACCCGATAAAAATAAAGTGGTTTGAGGACCGCATGGAGAGCAGGCGCAATACACCTTCTTTTAACAGGGAGGAAAAGCTGAAAATGCTGGATAAGCTGAACCAGGCTGTAATTTTTGAAAGCTTTCTGGGTACAAAATTCCTTGGACAAAAGCGATTTTCACTCGAAGGTGCAGAGGCTTTGATCCCTGCGCTGGATTCGGTTATACAAAAAGGTGCCGACTTGGGTATACAGGAATTTGTGATCGGTATGGCGCACCGCGGCCGTTTGAACGTGCTGGCTAATATCATGGAAAAAACCTACAAAGAGATATTCTCTGAATTTGAAGGTAAAAACTATGATGAAGAAGCCGGTTTTGGCGGAGACGTAAAATATCACCTGGGTTTCTCTACTGATGTTACCACAAACAGTGGAAAAAATGTCCACCTGAGTTTGTGTCCTAACCCATCACACCTTGAGGCTGTTGACCCGGTGGTTGAAGGCCTTACCCGCTCAAAGATCGACTTTAAATATGGTGAAGACCATACCAAAATAGCTCCGATACTGATTCATGGTGATGCTTCTGTAGCTGGTCAGGGTATTGTGTATGAGGTTTTACAGATGGAAAAACTGGAAGGCTACCGCACAGGGGGCACCATCCATTTGGTGATCAATAACCAGATTGGTTTTACCACAAACTTTAAGGATGCGCGCTCCAGTACCTATTGTACTGATATTGCCAAAACAGTGTTGTCGCCCGTATTCCACGTAAATGGTGATGATGTGGAAGCATTGGTTTACGTGGTCAACCTGGCAATGGAGTTCAGGCAGACATTCCACGACGATGTGTTCATAGATATTTTATGCTACCGTCGTTATGGTCACAATGAGTCGGACGAGCCTAAATTCACGCAACCACTATTATACAAAGCGATAGAAGCGCACCCGAACCCACGTGATATTTATTATCAGCATTTGCTAGATCAGGGTACCATCGATGCTAAACAAGGCGTCGCAATGGAAAAAGGTTTCCGCGATGTATTGCAGCAAAAGCTGGACGAATCAAAAGCCGAGGATAGATTTACCGATACCATCCCGATGTTCGCAGGAGCATGGGAAGGGTTACATTTAGCTACTGATACCGATTTTTCCGCACCGGTAAATACGGGAGTAGCGAAAGACGAACTGTTGAGCATCGGCAAAAAAATAACTGAACTGCCAAAAGGAAAAGAGTTCTTCAAAAAGATAGAAAAACTTTTTGAAGAGCGCGCTAAAATGGTAAATAGTACCCATGTTTTTGATTGGGCAATGGGGGAGTTACTTGCTTATGGTACTTTATTGAAAGAAGGGCACCCGGTACGCTTAAGCGGCGAGGACGTAAAACGCGGTACTTTCTCACACCGTCATGCGGTTTTAACGCTGGTTGACTCGGAAGATGAATATACACCCCTTGACACCTTAGATACTGAAGCAAAATTCAGCATATATAACTCACTGCTGTCAGAATATGGTGTTTTGGGTTTTGAATATGGTTATGCCCTGGCAAACCCTAATGCACTGACTATCTGGGAAGCACAGTTTGGAGACTTCTTTAACGGAGCGCAAATTATTGTTGACCAATATATTGCCAGTGCCGAAACCAAATGGCAGCGTGGCAATGGTTTGGTAATGTTGCTGCCTCATGGCTACGAAGGTCAGGGCCCTGAGCATTCATCAGCGCGTATTGAGCGTTTTATGGAACTTTGCGCCGATGATAATATTCAGGTGGCTAATTGTACAACTCCAGCAAACTTCTTCCATATTTTGCGCCGTCAGTTGCACCGCGAATTCCGTAAGCCATTGATCGTGTTTACACCAAAGAGCTTGCTGCGTGCCCCTAAATGCGTATCGCCGCTGGAAGAATTTACCGACGGCAAGTTCCAGAAAGTGATCGACGACAATTACGCAGATCCCAAGAAAGTAAAACGAGTGTTGTTCTGTTCTGGTAAGATCTACTACGAATTGTTAGATAAACAGCAGGCCGATCAGCGCAAGGATGTAGCCATTGTTCGTGTAGAACAATTATATCCTACTCCTGATCAGCAACTGATGAAGATCAAGGCTAAATACAACAAGGCCACTGACTTTATCTGGACACAGGAAGAACCGGAGAACATGGGTGCATGGCCTTATATGTGCCGTAAATTCCGCAAAAGCGAGCTGCAATTAGATGTGATCTCCCGTAACGAAGGAAGCAGTACAGCTACTGGTTTTGCGAAACAACATCAGGCGCAGCAGTTGCACATCATTACTAAAGCATTTGATGTGCCGACAGGTAAGCCTGCAAAAAAAACGACAGAGAAAGAAGCTAGCGTAGCTAACTGATTGTTATACGTATGACGTGTACGTTATGCGTTAATTTTTGACTTTTAATAAATGCGTAGAACGTATAACGTAACACGTACAACCTATATATAATATGAGTTTAGAAATAAAAGTTCCGCCGGTTGGCGAATCGATTACCGAAGTAACACTGTCACGCTGGATAAAGAAAGACGGCGATGCTGTTGCGATGGATGAAGTAATTGCTGAATTAGAGTCGGACAAGGCTACTTTTGAGCTTACTGCCGAAAAAGCCGGGACTTTAAAAACTATTGCTAAAGAAGGCGACGTCTTAGCTATCGGCGCTGCTGTGGCAAGTATCGAAGAAGGTGGGGCTGCACCATCTACTCCAAAGGCGCAGCCTGAAACAGCCGCTAGTGCTCCAACTCCAGAGCCTGCTACTGCTACTGCTACTAGTACCGAAGGCGCCTCATTACAGGTAAAAGTTCCTGCAGTCGGTGAATCGATTACTGAAGTGACCCTCTCGCGCTGGATAAAGAAAGACGGCGATACCGTTGCCATGGATGAAGCTATTGCTGAACTGGAATCGGATAAGGCTACTTTTGAGCTTACTGCCGAAAAAGCAGGTATTTTGAAAACAATCGCAAAAGAGGGTGATGTATTAGCAATCGGTGCTGTGGTTTGTATCATTGAAGGTGCCGGCGCTGCTGTAAGTTCACAACCGAAAATTGCAGAGCCTGTAACTGCTACCGCCGCTGCAACTGAAAAAACATATGCGTCAGGTACACCATCACCTGCTGCTGCAAAGATATTGGCTGAGAAAGGTATAAATCCCGCTGCCGTTCCCGGTAATGGTGTTGGCGGAAGGATCACCAAAGCCGATGCGCTGACTGCTGTTAATGCCGATTTGGTTTCTGAGAATCCCCAAGGTGGTAAGAATGTAGTTGCTGGTGCGCCTAAAGTGGAAGTAAAAGCACCGGAGCCTGTTAAGTCGCTCGACCCGAGAGGTGAACGCCGCGAAAAGATGTCATCATTGCGCAAAACGGTTGCCCGTAGATTAGTGGCCGTGAAAAACGAAACTGCAATGTTGACTACTTTTAATGAGGTAGATATGTCGCCGATCATGGAACTACGTGCTAAATACAAAGATAAATTCAAAGAAAAACACGGTGTGGGTTTAGGCTTTATGTCGTTCTTCACCAAAGCAGTTTGCGAAGCGCTGAAAGAATGGCCTGCCGTTGGCGCACGCATTGAAGGCGAAGAAGTAGTTTACAGCGACTTTGCTGATATATCAATTGCCGTATCCGCTCCAAAAGGGTTGGTTGTACCCGTTATCCGTAATGCAGATAGCCTTAGCCTGGCCGGGATAGAAAAAGCAGTTGCTGCTCTGGCTGTAAAAGCCCGTGATAACAAATTGAGCCTGGAAGAAATGACCGGCGGTACTTTTACCATTACCAACGGCGGTGTGTTCGGTTCGATGATGTCGACACCCATCATCAACTCACCGCAATCAGCTATCCTGGGTATGCACAATATTATTGAGCGCCCGGTTGCATTGAATGGGCAGGTCGTGATCAGGCCGATGATGTATGTGGCATTATCTTACGATCACCGGATCATTGATGGCCGTGAATCGGTAAGCTTCCTGGTAAGGGTAAAACAATTGCTGGAAGATCCCTCCAGATTGTTGTTGGGTGTATAATAAACAACCCTGTCTATAAATCATTAAAACCCGGTATATCCGGGTTTTTTTATTTCCTCTTTTTCATAAATATTATTTCTAGTAAAAAAATGTTATAACGCATATAATATTCGGCCATTCGTTACCGTTTAATTGTAACATTCCTGTTACGATTTCGTATAAGGGATTCATTACTAATGTATTGTGAGATTCTGGCAGTTGAAGGCGAAGTGAGTTTGTATAGAAGAAAGAATTAACCCCCTATAATACTATGAAAAGGCCCCTAATTATTATAACGGCAATATTAGCTGTTCTTTATGCTTGTACGCACGATGTGATTAAACCTTCAGGTTCCTCTACCTCCTCATCAGGAACCGGAACAACTTCGGGAACGGGCACTGGCACCGGGAACGGTTCAGGAAACGGTTCAGGAACATCTTCAGTCTGTTTTCAAACGGATGTACTCCCCTTATTTCAAACGTATTGTGCCAGTACAGGATGCCATGATGCGGGTACTGCACAGGAAGGCCTGGTATTAACTAACTATGCTAATATCATGAAGGGTATTTCTGCCAATAACCCTAATGATAGCAAATATTATAACGTTATTTCTGATGGCTCAATGCCACCACGGAATTCGCCAAAATTATCAGCCGCCCAAGTAGCAACAATACTCAAATGGATCAATCAGGGCGCCACGAACAATACTTGCACAGTTGCAACATGTGATACTACCAAAACTACGTATACCAATGGTGTCTCTCAAATCTTCGCCACCTATTGTAACGGTTGTCATGGCGTCGCACCAGGTTCGGGAGGGGTTGTTCTAAGCGATTATGCCAGCGCCAAAACAGCGGGCACTACTATGAAGGTTAATTTTCTGAATGCGATAAACTATACCTCTACAACCAGTGCAATGAATATGCCCCAATCGGGCAAATTACCTGATTGCCAAATCACCCAGATAACTAAATGGATCAATAACGGATGTCCTCAATAAACAGATCATGAAAGCGTTGCAATATATTTCCGTCATGTTGATTGTGATACTGGTAGTAACGGGTTGCTATTATGATCACGCCGATTTAGTATACCCGCAGCCCACCAATTGCTTGGTAAGCAATATAACATACAGTTCCAGTGTGGTAGGCATACTTCAAACAAATTGTTACAGTTGCCACAGCGGCTCAGCATCAGCTGGTGGTGGTATTAAACTCGATAATTATACCTCATTAAAAATTTATGTCACCAACGGCCAATTGATGAATTCTATTAATCACACCGGTGGTATCCCTGCAATGCCCTTAAGTGGGTCGCAGCTATCTGCCTGTGATATCTTAACTATAAAAACCTGGATAAATAATGGTACCCCTAATAACTAATTAAAAAACGCAAAACAATGAAAAAGGCAATCTTATCTCTTATCTTATTTTCGGGCATGTGTTTTCAACTGCATGCTCAAAAGATATATTCTACTAAAACGGGGCAGATCAAGTTTAACGCGAGCAGTCCGCTCGAAAAAGTAGCCGCAGTGAATGACCAGGTAGACAGTAAAATGGTTGATAAAACCGGCCAGATAGTTTTTAGTGTCCTAATCAAGAGTTTCAGGTTTGAAAACCAGTTGATGGAGGATCATTTCAACGAGAACTATATGGAAAGCTCGAAATTCCCAAAGGCTGAGTTCAGAGGATATATAACCAATGCATCGACTCTGAATTTTGCAAAAGATGGGAAGTATCCTGTAAATTTTGATGGCACCCTCACCATTCATGGCGTTCAGCAAAAGGTGACGGCAAGTGGTATCATGGCGATAGAAGGCGCCAAGCCAACGATAAGCGGTTTGTTCAAAGTCAAAATAAAGGACTATGGCATAACCGGCTCTTATATTGGAAATAAAATTGCCGATGAGGCTGAAATATCTGTCAACTGTAAATATGAATAGTAATGAAACTGTTTGTACGCATGATAAGGTTTCAAGGAGGCCTTATTGCACTGTTGATAGGTATTTGTGCAACTGCATTTAAAGCTAACGCTCAGAACGTTGACCTTTTCAAAATGCAAGATGAGCAAAACAAAAAGGATGCTAAAGAGAAGACAGATATTACTACATCTATTTTTAAAACAACCAGGCTGATTAATGGTCAGTCGATAGAAAACACAGGTGCCGGCATTTTAGATCTTAAAATATCACACCGTTTTGGGACGGTCAATAGCGGAGCTTACAATTTTTATGGGCTCGATCAGGCGTCTATGCGCATTGGGTTGGATTATGGTATTACTGATCGTTTGGAAATAGGTGTAGGAAGGAGCACTTATAATAAGGAATTTGACGGTTTCTTTAAGCTCAGGATACTAAGGCAGTCGACGGGGAAAGTAAATATGCCAATTTCTATCAGCATAGCTTCAACTGCTATGCTAAGTACGATAAAAGGGCCATCGGTATCTTACCCGATAAATTTTTCTGATCATTTGAATTTTGCCAACCAGGTATTAATAGCAAGGAAATTTGGCGATTACTTTTCGTTTCAGCTAACGCCAACTATGGTGCATTACAATATTGTGGCCACCAAGGCTATTCCTAACGATCTGTATTCGTTAGGTACTGGTTTTCGTTTGCGTTTGTCGAAAAGGGTCAATCTGACGGGCGAATATTATTATCAGCAGCACCCTTTGCAGGGATATCATAACCCGGTATCGCTTGGGTTTGATATCGAAACCGGCGGACATGTGTTCCAGTTGCATTTTACCAATTCGACCGGAATAAACGAGAGAAGCTTTATTACACAGACAGATGGCCGCTGGCAAAACGGCGCAGTTCATTTTGGCTTCAATATATCAAGGGTATTTACCATAGTTAAACGTAAGAGTGTTAAGTAAAGAAAAATAGGTTATGAAAAATAAGATCGTTTGGGCGCTGATTATAGTGGTGGTGTTGGGAGTAGTAAATATTTGGTATTACGTATTTCAGTATTCAAAAACACATCACCGGGATGTAGCAAATGAGGTGGCGACGTTAGTTACTTCAGCACAATTAGTTAAGGATTTTCAATCGGATGAGAAAGCGGCTAATGTTAAATACCTGAATAAAGCCATTGAAGTAAAAGGGGAATTGCTACAGGAGAATAAAGATCAGTCGGGCAATATTACGCTGACATTAAAAAGCGGGGACCCGTTTAGCAATATTTTCTGTACGTTGCAACCTGGCTTGCCACTGCCTGTTAAGGGATCGGTAATAGTTGTAAAAGGGGTTTGCACAGGTTTTTTGAGTGATGTGGTATTAAACAACGCTATTGTTGTCAAGTCTGTTGAATAAATAATAAACCCGGCATAGCCGGGTTTATTATTTATTCTGAACTTTATTTCTTATTTGGAATTATAGCAGTTGCTTCAATTTCTACCAATATATCATCCCTGAATAGCTTACTAACCTGAACTAGTGTACTAGCAGGGGGATTTTTTATGTTTATAAATTTATCCCTGACTGATCTTAAAGTTTGAATCTGGTTGACATCAAGAATATAAAATCCCAGCTTAACAACATTGTCCATTTTTCCGCCGGCATTTTCAACTATATTTTTGATGTTCTGAAATGCTTGTTCTGCTTGTTTTCCAAAATCCCCTTTCCCAACAAGGTTGCCTTGGTTGTCAATAGCCACTTGTCCCGAAATGATCATCATCCTGCAAGTACCCAGATCAACCTCTACGGCATGCGAATAGCCTTTTGGCGCGGATACTGAAGATGGGTTGAGAAATTTCACCAGTGAAGTATTATTCTGTGAAAATACCAGCGTCGTAATAAATAACAAAGGTAGAAACAGAAGCTTTTTCATTTGTAATGCTATTAAGGTTTAACAAACATCTCAGCTCAAAATTATTTCACCAATTTTTTTAACGCTGTTACGAATCCTGAATGTAATCCTTCATGAAAAGGCAGAAAAGTGATTGCGTCATCAATATTTGTAAATTCTACCCCGTATCTTACTGTCCATGCAGTATAATTACCAAATACACCACTATTATAATCGTCTTCTAATTGATCGAGGGTTGCGAACAAGAGGGTTTTGATGTTTTCTATTTCGGCTTCGCTGAGCGGTTCCCCAGGTTTGGTACCTGATTTAAAGGTATTGATAAAACCTTCATCTAACCGCGGAGCCAACCCGGCCCTGATATAACATACGCCTTGTTGCGCGGCTACCAAATGGCCCAGGTTCCAGATGATATTGTTATTAAAGCCTTCAGGGATTTTGTTAAGCTGTTCGGTAGTAAGGTCTTTTAAATGGTCGAGCAGAAATGCCCTGGTCTTTCTGATGATTTCAATTTGTTTGGTCATGGTGCGTAAATATAGATTCATTTCTAATTATTATCAATAAATTAGCCCGTCAACCAATTTGCCGGATCATTCCCATGACAACCTGTACAAAAGCAATTGCCTGCTTATTCGCTTCTGCTGCGCTGTTTAGTTCCTGTAAAAATCACCCTACCGGGGATGATTCCGGGTGGCGGGTTTATGGCGGATCAAAAAAGTCGCAACGCTATTCATCGCTTACGCAGATCGATATAGACAATGTGAAGCAACTGCAGGTAGCATGGGTTTATCATACTAACGATGCGGATATGAAGGCGCATTCGCAAATACAGTGTAATCCGATAATGGTGAATGGATTGCTTTATGGCACTACGCCTAAACTGCGTTTGTTCGCTCTCGATGCGGCTACGGGCAAACAGAAATGGATATTTAACCCGGCAGGAAATACCAATGCAACGCCCTCGAATTTTGGGATGAACAACAACCGGGGTGTTACCTATTGGGAGGATGGGGATGACAAGCGTATTCTATATTGCGCCGGATCAAATATTTATACGGTGAATGCAGAGACAGGGGAGCTGATCACAAGCTTTGGTAACGAAGGTAAAATTGATCTGCATAATGATCTCGGTCGGGATGCAAAAGATATGTACGTGACGGCTACTTCGCCGGGAGTTATTTATAAGGACATTTACATTATCGGTAGCCGTGTAAATGAGACTGCGGATGCCGCACCGGGGCACATACGGGCATACGATGTTCGTACGGGTAAACTGAAATGGATATTCCATACCATACCCTATCCCGGTGAATTTGGATATGATACCTGGAAAGATACTGCAGCCTACAAACACATCGGTTCGGCAAACAGCTGGACAGGCTTTAGCCTGGATGAAAAAACAGGCGTGCTTTTTGCACCTACAGGCTCCGCGGCCTACGATTTTTATGGCGGTAAACGTAAAGGGGCTGGACTATTTGCAAACTGCTTACTGGCTATTGATGCATCAACTGGCAAATTGAAATGGCACTACCAGGTGATCCATCACGACATATGGGATAAAGATTTGCCTGCGGCACCTGTTTTGGTGACTGTTAAACACGATGGAAAAGATGTTGATGCCGTAGCACAACCTACCAAGCACGGATTCGTTTTTTTGCTTGACCGTGCTACGGGTAAACCGCTGTTTCCTGTAAAAGAGACGCCAGTTGAAACTAAATCAGAGCTGATAGGTGAGCAGCCATGGCCTACACAGCCGATACCAAGTTTACCTGTACCTTATGCGAGGCAAACCTTAACCGAAAAGGATATTAACCCATATTTATCCGATAGCTCAAAAGCTGAGGTTTTGAAAAGATTGAAGACCTATCGCTATGGGAATATGTTCTTGCCGCCGGGCAAAATTCCTTCGCTTATTTTTCCAGGTTTTGATGGCGGCGCTGAGTGGGGAGGGCCTGCATTTGATCCATCTACGGGTATAATCTATATCAACGCCAACGAAATGGCCTGGGTGATGACAATGATCGATGCCAAACAGGACATTCCAAAATCGGAGACGTTTAACATGGCGGGGCAGCGACTGTTTACCAATAACTGCATGGGCTGCCATGGGCAGGACAGAAAGGGAACAGGTAATTATCCATCGCTCATCAATGTCGGCTTAAAATATAAAGACCAGCAAATAAGTGACCTGCTGCAATCGGGTAGGCGTATGATGCCATCTTTTAAACAATTGAGCGACCCAGAGCGACAAGCCATTATATCCTATATTACTGAAAATAAAAAGAACGGTATCAAAGCTTTCGTGGCTGTTCATAAACAGGTTGATCCATACATGGATATTCCGTATCAGATGACTGGCTATAACAAGTTTCTGTCAAAAGAAGGTTATCCGGTTATTTCTCCGCCCTGGGGCACACTGAACGCCATCGACCTGAACACCGGCAAAATGGTTTGGCGTATCCCGTTGGGTAATGACCCTGTTTTTGAGAAAGTCGCCAAAACACCTACAGGAACGGAAAATTATGGCGGTCCGGTTGTGACAGCAGGTGGATTGGTATTTATTGCGGCAAGCAAGGATGGTAAGATTAGAGCATTTGATAAAAGGAACGGCAAGGTGCTTTGGGAAGCTAAACTGCCCGCACCGGGTTTTGCTACGCCATCTGTTTATGAGATAGGCGGTAAAGAATATTTAGTGATTGCATGTGGCGGGGGTAAGCTCGGTACACAATCCGGCGATTCCTACGTAGCATTCGCATTGCCGGATTAATTATAATTTGATTAGAAAATGTGCTTTAAGTACCGGTAGGCGCAATGGCTAATAATTTTGCCTAAATTCGCGCCATCAATCTACACTTGATGCAGTTGTCCTATAATAATTCGCCGGAAAAATCTCAAAAAGCCATCTGGTATTTTTTATTGCTTTGGACGATCTTCAATGCTACCCAGGCTTACACATTAGAGGTTCATGCCGATGAGGCTTATTACTGGCTTTATTCCCGTTTTTTAGACTGGGGTTATTTTGACCACCCACCAATGGTGGCCATCTTTATCCGTATTGGTGATAGCTTGTGGCACAGTGAGTTTGGTATCCGCTTGATGACGGTGCTGTCCAGTACTTTATCTTTGTATATTTTTTGGCTTATCGCAAAAAAATATGAGGTTGAAGCCAAATGGTTTATCCTGGTGGTGTCAGGCATATTTATTTTCCATCAATATGGTTTTACCACTACACCTGATGCACCTTTGTTCCTGTTTACGGTGCTGTTCTATTATATCTATCAGAAATATATTGATGAGGATAAATTAACGTGGGCATTGTGCTTGGGAGTTATCATTGCGTGCTTGCTTTATAGCAAGTATCACGGGATATTGCTGGTCGGATTTACAGTGCTATCGAATATAAAACTACTCAAACGCTGGACTTTCTGGCTCATCGCCGGGCTAGCGGTGATACTATATATCCCGCATATTTTATGGCAGATTGATCATGGCTATCCATCCGTTAATTATCACCTGTACGAACAATCAACCTATCATTACCAGTTCTCACAAACGTCGACATACTTCCCCGGACAGCTTTTAATGGCTGGGCCAATCATCGGCGCATTCCTGTTTTATTATGGCTTCAAGGCTCGTATTAAAGATGCTTTTATCCGGGCATTAATGGTGAACGCGGTCTTTACTTTTCTTTTCTTTTTGTCGAGCAGCTTTAAAGGAGAAGTACAGCCACAGTGGACGCTTATCGCTTTTGCACCACTTGTACTACTGGTACTGATTCAATTTAAACAAGCGAACAACTGGAGGCAATGGTTTCAATGGGTGGCTATTGTTAACCTGGTATTTATTGTTGCGCTGAGAGTGATGCTGATGACCGCTTCTCCGCTGATACGGAAAGTGGGGCAACTGAAAAGCCTTTTTGGTTTTAAGCAATGGGCGTATGCTATAAAACAGAAAGTCGGCGATAATTATGTGATACTGAATGACGGTTTTCAGAATGCTGCCAAGTACGATTTTTATAATAATACCACCAAAGGGTTTGCTTATGACGAGCGTTATTACCGTTTAACCCAGTTTGATATATGGCCCATTGAAGAGGGGATGCAGCACAAGAAGGCTTATTGGCTTACTAAAGGCCCGGTGAAAGGTGTTACCACAGATACATTGAACACTTCGGGCGGCAAATGGTATGGCGGATGGGTGGATGAGGTACGCACCTATCAGAAAGTAAAGGTAGAGTTGCCTTCTCCTAAGATCAACGCGAAGCCCGGTGAACAGATCATTTTCGATCTGGATATCACTAATCCATATCCTTATACAATAAATTTCAGCAATTCAGGTTATCTGCATCAGTTAAGTTTTGAAGCTTGTTTGTTTAAGGAAGCAAACATTATACAGGTTCAGGAAGCTGGTGATGATTTTTATGAATTGACATTGAAACCACAGGAAACCAGGCATTATAAATTTAAATTTGTCGCGCCGGAACAAAAGGGGGAATATACGGTCATGTTCTCTTTTCGGACCGACCCTTTCCTGGGCAGCAAGAACAGCCGGATAATTAGTTTAACTATTGAATAGCTATCACATGATAAAAAAGCTCTACCTCTTAATTTTCCTTTCTTTACTTGGCTGTGGTGTTACCATGGCCCAGACAACACTTGACGTTAATTTTAGCGGATTGGGTTTCCTTGATAACAGGGAGTACAAGGATTTTGTATCGCGTTCGCGTACTTATTCAGGTACACGCACCGCGCTTGATTTCGGGTTGAATATTGATACAATTAACAGCTTTGTGGTGGGAGCCAATGCTATACATGAGTTTGGTGCAATACCTTATTTTTTAAAGGTGAACCCGATTGCCTACTATAGTTTTCATAACAAAAACTGGCTGTTCAATGCAGGTGAGTTCTCGAGAACCGGATTGATCGATAATTACCCCAGAGCATTACTGAATGATACGTTACAATACTACCGCCCTAATATCGAAGGTTTGTTTTTGCGTTTCCTGAACAATAAGAAAAACTTTACCGAAACCATGTGGATTGACTGGGTAAGCCGCCAAACAGATACCCAACGCGAGGAGTTTTTGATCGGATTGGAAGGTAAATACAGACCCAATCCATTTGGCCCATTCTATATCTCCCATTATTTTGTGCTGCTGCATGATGCCGGCGCAGCCATATTAACTCCGAACGATCATATTCAGGATAACGGCGGTGCACAGGTAAGGTTAGGCCTCGATTTTAGCCATAAGACAGTGCTGGATTCATTAACGATTGAAGCAGGGGGTATGGTGTCCTTAGACAGAACAAGAGGTGTCGATCAATTACAATCGCCAAAAGGATTTGTAGCAACCGCTTATTTAAGCTATTGGCGTGTAGCTGTATTTAATGAATTTTATGCTGGTCAGGGCAGCCACACAATGTTTGGCGATTCTTTTTATGAGAAGAAGTTTTATAACCGTGCAGATTTCATCATCACCCCGTTTGTGGCTAAAGGGCTTAAAGGGCAATTCGTCTTCACCATGCATAAAACACCCGGTTTTACCAGTAACCAGGAAGCTTTTAGGGTGACTTATGATTTGGGAAGACGAAAGATTGCAACTTTCAATTAAGTTGAAATCTTGAGTCGTAAGTCTTAAGTCCTAAGTAAAATGACACAGGACTTAAGACTTACGACTCAAGATTTCTTAGTCTCTTGAAACATCCCCGCTTCCTGATTTGGAAGAGGACACACTTTTAGCCCCGCCTGTATACCGGATATCGCCTGAGCCAGAAACAAATGCTGATACGCTGCCGCTGGCATTGATCGATGCATCGCCTGAGCCGGAAACACGAACTATCGTATTGACGGTAACCAAACCGCGAGCTTCATAATCGCCTGAGCCGGATACGTTTACTGCAGAGTTCTCAGCGTGGCCCGCAATCTTAACATCACCTGAACCAGATACACCGCTTTCCAGGTTTTTCACTTCTACTCGGCCGTACAAATCACCAGAACCGGATACCCGTAATCTTAATGAATTAGTGCGGATGCCTTCTTTGAAATAAACATCACCTGAGCCTGAAACAGCAATTGCGTTCAAATCTTTGGCAACAACATAGACCACGATCTTCTTGTGGTTACCGAAAATATCGCCCCAGTGAAAATTGTGGTCGTTTTTATTATAGATCTTTAAAACCCCGTTGTCAACTTCGGTAATAATATGGTCGATTATTTCATCTGGGGCCTCTACTTTAACCGATTCATTTGAGCCTTGTGTTATATACACATCAAATGAACCGCCTACGTCAACCGCATGAAAACCGGTAATATGCCGGTCTTCAATTTTACTCATATCTACGGTAATAGCATGATGAGGACGGGCATAAACATAGGCTGATCCTGGTAAAAGCAGCGCTATTAATAATATTTTGGTTAGTGCTCTCATTATTATTGCATTTTTGAAAATAAGACGCGGGCTGAAACAAAAGGTTGCATGAATATAGCAAAAAAATAAATACGTGTCATTGCCTGAACGAAGCAATGACGCGTATGCAGGAGATGACCATCAGTCTACCAATACGCCGATATAATAATTGAAAGTGTCGACTTCAATATTGTCTTTGGTTGCACCCTCAATAGTTACCGGAGTAAAACGCGTGGTCGGTTTAATGTATTGATAATCACCGCCTTTTGTTTTTACTCTTACAGGCATATTAAAGCCTTTGGCATCGGCCTGCCAACGCACGGCCAGTTTACCGTCGCGGTTAGTCATGAACTCCAGTATTGGCAGGTTTCTGTAGTGCAGGTATTGATCGAAAACTGATGACATATTTATCCCGGATTGCTCATCGATGTAATTGACAATATCATCATAAGTAACCGTTTGATGATAGAATGTTTTATTAAGTCCACGAAGAATGGAGCGCCATTTTTCATCGTCATTAATAATAGTACGCACCATATTCAGCAGATTGCCGCCTTTATAGTACATATCGCTAGAGCCCTCTTTGTTCACATTGTATGGGCCAACAATAGGGCGGTCGTTTGAGATAAGTAAACGTGTGCCATGCACATATTCCTGCCCAGCTTGTTTACCCCATTTGGTTTCGATAAATAAAGATTCAGAGTAATTGGTAAAGCTTTCGTGTATCCACATATCGCCCAGATCTTTTGAGGTAATGTTATTACCAAACCACTCATGGCCGCTTTCATGAACTACGATAAAATCCCATTTCAATCCCCAGCCAGTGCCTGAAAGATCACGGCCTAAATAACCGTTTTGATAATGATTGCCATAGGCTGTTCCGCTCTGGTGCTCCATTCCGAGGTGGTGTGACTCAATCAGTTTATACCCATCCTCATAAAAAGGATATGGCGCGAACCAGTGTTCAAAAGCTTTTATCATCGGTTTGGCGTTTTCGCCCCATTGCTTTTTGGCTTTCTCCAGGTTATAGCTCAATGGCCAGAAATCCAGCGTTAGTTTGCCTTTTTCGCCCTCATAGGTGTCGCTGTAGTGGGCATAATCGCCAATGTTAGCTTCAATGTCATAATTGTTGATCGGGTTAGCTACAAACCAGTCGAAGCGGGTATAGCCATCCTTCAGCTTGGTCACTTTTCGCAGGCGACCGTTGGATACATCCTTCAATCCCGTTGGTACACTGATACTGATCAGAGCACTATCTACCTCATCATACTGGTGATCTTTATTTGGCCACCACACACTGGCGCCCATACCCTGGCAGGCTGTGGATACCCAGGGATGTCCCAATGAATCCACGTTGTACTCAACACCGCCATCCCAGGGAGCGCGTTTAGCAATGGTTGGATTGCCTGAATAATAAACCGTAAATTCCTCCTTGCTCCCTTTGCTAATAGTTTGCGGGAAGGTTACAAACACCGCATTAAACTCGCGCGCGTAAGGTAATTCCTGGCCCTTGTAAACTACCTTCTCCACCTTCAGGTTCGCAAACAAGTCGAATTGTAGTTTGGTAAAATCCTGTGTAGCGGTAAACTTAAACAGTACATTGCCACTGATGAATTTGTTCGGGATATCGAACTTGACATCTAAGTGGTAATAGTTAATATCATAACAGGTACGTAAGGGAGTAAGGTAGCCCCTGAGCGAATCGGCACGTGTAAATGTTTCTTTATTGATCCCTAACTGCGCAAATGTATTTAGCGCGATCAATGATGCTGCGATGGTGAAGAGAATTGATTTCTTTATCATGGTTTAAATCTAAAGTCTAATTATAAAATGTTTCCAAAGTGTGCTGTGTCATCCTGAGGCTCTCGAAGGAGAGTGCGCACAGGCCGTCCCCGCCATGCTTCGAGTGCCTCAGGATGACACCCTTTCTTTTTGTTAGGATCACTCTACAACCCCGATGTTTTTATATAATAGTTCAATGTATCAATCTGCAAATTTGCCCTGGTTGCACCGGGTAAATTAACAGGCTCCAAAGCAGCGGTTGGTCGAATGACTTTATATTCTCCGCCCTTAATCCGTAGTTTTATTGGCATATTAAAATTCCTGGCATCCGCTATCCATTTGCAGTAAGGCTTGCCGTCTTTCCAAGTAAATTGCAAGGTTGGCAGACCCTTATAATGCAGGTATTGATCAAAAACTGGCGATAAATTTATGCCTGATTGTTTATTGATATAATTGATAATATCATCGTAAGTAACGGTCTGATGATAAAATGTCTTGTTCAACCCGCGAAGAATGCTGCGCCATTTTTCATCATCATTAATGATCGTCCTTATTGTATTAAGCAGTACCGATCCTTTAGGGTACATATCCTGAGAGCCTTCCTTATTCACACCATAAACTCCTACGATCGGACTGTTATTTTCAATTCCCTGGCGCGCTCCATGGATATATTCCTGACCTGCTTGTTTGCCATATTGATAATCGACAAAAAGCGCTTCCGAATAGCAGGTAAAGCTTTCGTGGATCCACATATCAGCCAGATCTTTTGCGGTGATGTTGTTGCCAAACCATTCATGCCCGCTCTCATGAACCACGATATAGTCCCACTTTAATCCCCAGCCTGTTAATGAAAGATCATGGCCCAAATAACCATTCAGGAAATGATTCCCATAAGCTACAGCGCTCTGATGCTCCATTCCCAGGTGCGGGGTTTCTACGAGTTTGTAACCGTCCTCATAAAAAGGATATGGGCCAAACCAATATTCAAATGCCTTGAGCATCGGGTTTACGTTGGCCGCGAATTGCTTTTTGGCTTTCTCCAGATCAGCAGGCATCACCCAGTAATCCAGATCGAGCTTGCCTTTTTCGCCATTGTAGGTATCTGTAAACTCAGTATAGTCGCCAATGTTGGCTGTTACATCGTAATTATTGATGGGGTTAGCCACAAACCAATCGAAACGGGTATAACCATCGCCCAGGTTGGTTACTTTACGCAGGCGACCATTGGACACATCTTTTAGGCCTGTAGGTACGCTTATGCTGATCATCATGCTGTCTACCTCGTCAGACAGATGGTCCTTATTAGGCCACCAGATACTGGCGCCTACGCCTTCGCAGGCGGTAGCCACCCAGGGTTTGCCTGTTGTGTCTTGCGTGTAAACAACCCCGCCATCCCAGGGCGCATTTTGGGCAATAGTTGGATTGCCGGAATAATAGACCGTAAATTCGCCCTTACTGCCCTTCTTAATGGTTTGCGGGAAAGTAACGAACACCGCATTGAACGCTCGTTTATAAGGCAGTTCCAAATCTTTATAAACTACTTTTTCAATTTTAAGATTAGCAAAAAGGTCGAACTGCAGTTGAGTAAAATCCTGCGTGGCAGTAAATTTAAACAGGTTGCTGCCGCTGATGAATTTGTTATTGATGTCAAATTTCACATCCAGATGGTAATAGTTAATATCATAGCAGGTGCGCAATGGCGTGAGTGCTCCCCGTAAAGTATCCGCGCGGGTGAATTTGTCCTTGTCCACCAAGAGCTGTGCGTGCAGGTAAGTGTGCATCAGGCAAATGATAAACATGGATGTAAGTATTTTTTTCATCAATATTTAATTGTTTTTTAACGGTGATGAAGCTATCATGATCTGTGTGTTAATTATAAATGGGAGATCATGATGGTTTCATTCAGCTAACTTAATCGGGTGCGTTAAATTTAGCAACTATATCAGCAATAAGTTGATTTTGGCACATAACTGTTACAATGCGATAAGTGTGGGATAAAATGTGGTGAGGAAATTAGTGTGGGATGAGCGGGTACCTGAAATAGGTGTTACCTGTATCAGGTGTAACGATGTGTAACACCCATAATAGTTAAAAATATTAATACCCAGTTACGAGGCCCGTTCTAATCCCGCTAAATATAGCCTCAACGTCAACTAATATCTAAACTCTACCCACTAATCTCTAAAATACTTACCTTTGCCGCACCACAAAAATACACTACTATGCAATATGATGTTATCGTTATCGGCTCGGGTCCTGGCGGCTATGTAGCTGCTATCCGTTGTGCCCAGCTGGGGTTAAAAACTGCTTGTATCGAGAAATATGCTACCTACGGCGGAACCTGCCTTAATGTTGGCTGTATCCCGTCGAAAGCTTTGTTGGATTCATCGGAGCATTATTACAATGCGGCCCATTCTTTCAAAACCCACGGCATCAACCTGGATAATCTTTCTGTTGATATGGAGCAGATGATGAAGCGTAAGGTAGATGTGGTAAATAAGAACACCAGCGGTATCAGCTTTCTGTTCAAAAAGAACAAGATCGACGGTATACAAGGTGTTGGCTCATTTAAGGATAAAAACACCATCATCATTAAAAAACCGGATGGCACCGAGCAGGAGATCACAGGCAAGAATATTATCATTGCGACCGGTTCAAAGCCGTCTGCACTGCCATTCATTAAAAACGATAAGAAAAGAATAATCACATCAACAGAGGCATTAACTTTAACCGAAGTGCCAAAACACCTGATCCTGATTGGAGGTGGTGTTATAGGTTTGGAGTTAGGTTCTGTGTACAAACGCCTGGGTGCGAAGGTATCGGTAATCGAATTTATGGACTCCATCATCCCGACAATGGATCGTGGATTGGGTAAGGAGCTACAGCGCGTGCTTTCAAAACAAGGCATGGAGTTTTACACCGGTCACAAAGTAACCGGCGCTACTGTAAAAGGTAAAGAGGTGACGGTGACATTTGACGCACCAAACGGTGAGAAGAAGGAATTGAAAGGCGATTATTGCCTGGTTGCGGTTGGCCGTATAGCTTATACTGATAATTTAGGTTTGGATAAGATCGGCCTGGCTGTAGAAGAACGCGGTCGTAAGATCACAGTCGACGAGCATATGGAAACCAGTGTAAAAGGCGTCTATGCCATTGGCGACGTGATTCGTGGAGCAATGTTGGCACATAAGGCAGAAGATGAAGGCACAATGGTAGCCGAGATCATTGCCGGACAAAAACCGCATATCGATTATAACCTGATCCCGGGTGTAGTTTATACCTGGCCAGAAGTTGCTGCCGTTGGTCAAACTGAGGAGCAACTGAAAGAGAAAGGTGTTAAATATAAAACCGGTTCGTTCCCGTTCAGAGCCAATGGCCGCGCTGTTGCAAGCGGTGATCTGGATGGCTTTATAAAAGTTTTAGCAGATGCTACTACCGACGAAATATTGGGCGTACACATGATCGGCCCGCGTGCTGCTGATATGATTGCCGAAGCTGTGGTAGCGATGGAATATCGTGCATCGGCAGAGGATATTTCCAGAATGAGCCATGCACACCCAACCTTTACGGAGGCATTCAGGGAGGCTTGTTTAGCAGCTACCGATAACAGACCGATTCATATTTGAATTGGCAGGTGGTGGTGTGCAGTTAGTACATGATATTTCAGAATTGACAACTTTTAAAAATTGTCAATTCTGCTTTAAGCCTGACCATTCTTTTTTAATTTTTTCAAGGCAGTCACATCAGTAAGGTCCTGGCTACACCCACCAATCATCTATAAATATTAAATTACTCCGCTTTAATGCTGTTTACAGGTTTGGCTACCGCCGCCTTACCTGCCTGGAAACTTACTGTGATTATAGCGATGATGATGGCCAATATTCCCGAACCGGCAAATACCAGCCAGCTGATATTAATACGGTAATTATAATTCTGAAGCCATTTGCTCATTAACCACCATCCCACTGGTGTGGCAATTACGATTGCGATGATCACGAGGGCTACAAATTCTTTGGTTAATAGCTGCATAATGCTGATCACGCTGGCGCCCAATACCTTGCGTATGCCAATTTCTTTCGAACGATTTTCGGCCATATAGGCGGCTAGACCAAACAGACCAAGACAGGAGATGACAATAGTTAATACTGCAAATAATGTGGCTAAGGTTCCGGTGCGTGTTTCGTCTTTGAATTTTTCGGCGTACTCCTGGTCAACAAAACTATACTGGAAAGGATAGGCAGGATTGTATTTCTTGAATATGCCCTCGGCAATTTTTAAGTTTTGTGCCGTGGGGCGATTAACATTCATTTTAAAGGTCATGGTATTAAAAAACCAGTGATTGCTGCCATAAACCAGCATCGGTCCTACTGGTTGGAAAGGAGAGCTAATAATGAAGTTTTTTATCACACCAACGATGGTTAACGGAACGGTGCCACTTTTAATAGTCTGTCCGATAGGATCCTTAAAGCCGAAAACCTTAGCCGCTGCTTCATTGATCACAACAGCAGCAGTGTCTGACGGAAAAGCTTTCAGGTCGATATCGCGGCCCCGCACCAGTTGAAATCCGAAGGTTTTAACAAAATCGCCTGAAGTGGCAAAGTTGCTGAAGCTAAAGTCTTTTTGGCCCGGATCTGCTTTTCCCCAGGTAAAGCCACTTGATTGGCTTCCGTCGATAGTAACAGATAAACTGGTTTTACTTACAGCAGCAGCGACTCCCTGGCTGATCAGCTCATTTTTTATCAGCTCGTAATTTTTCTTGATGTCGCCTGTCATTGGGTGCTCAACCAGCTTATCGCGCGAATAGCCGGTATTGCGGTTTTGCACATAATCTATTTGTTTATAGATGATAATCGTGGAAACGATCAGCACAATAGCCACAGTAAATTGGATAACTACCAATAGCTTGCGCGGTTGGAAGGTGCTGGCCTTCGCTTTGAACACACCCTTTAAAACTTTTACAGGCCTGAATGCAGACAGAAAAAACGCAGGGTAACTTCCTGCTAGCACACCGGTAAATAATATAAAGCCGATTGCTGCCAGCCAGAAGTAAGGATTAAGATAATCAATAACGAGGCGCTTATCGGTAAGTTTATTAAATTCGGGTAAAAACAATTGTACCAATAATATAGCTATACAACCGGCTATGAATGCAATCAATATAGATTCCGCTAAAAATTGTTTAATGAGTGAGAATCTGTTTGCGCCTATGACTTTACGAACACCCACTTCCTTACTGCGTTTTTCACTCTGAGCAGTACTCAGGTTCATGAAATTGATGCAGGCGATAAATAGGATAAGACAAGCGATAACGGTCATTAGCCTGACGGTCTCTATAAGTCCTCCGGAAGGTTTTCCGTTATCAAAATTGCCGTAAAGGTGCCATTTGCTTGCCGGATATAAGAAGGCATCAAATTTGAGCGTTGGGTCGTGTTTTGGAATAAACCCCTTAAGCTTATTATTAAATCTTTCCACATCGGCGCCCGGGTTTAAAAGCACATAGGTGTTATAGCTACCGTTATTCCAGGTATCAGAAGCGAATTTTCCAATATTAGGTGCGAGCGATATCAGGTAATCAAATTGAAACTGGGTATTTGCAGGCGGATCAGCAATTACCCCAGTTACTTTATAGAAGTCTTTATTGTCGAGCTTGACCACTTTGCTAACGGCGTCATCCGTTCCGAATATTTTTTTGGCCAGGCTTTTCGTTAGCACGATGCCTTTCACATCATCAAGCGCGTGTACACTATTGCCACGAATCATCGGAAAACTAAACATGGTCAGAAACTGCTTATCTACATCCCGGCCATTTGCTATTATGCTTTTATCTTGGTAATTGAACAGCCGGTCCATAGGCCAGTAAATGCGTGCTGTAGCTTTCACTTCAGGGAATTGCAACTGCATGCCAGGACCTACCGGTGAAGAAGTAATATCCCAGGTATAAACCTGTCCACCGTTTATTGGGAAGCTTTTGTTCCATACCTTATATAAATTGTCTTTGTTGCTATGAAACTGGTCAAAGCTAAGTTCATTTAGCACCCATGTAAAAATGAGTATCGCCCCACACATGCCTATTGCAAGACCTGTGATATTAATGAATGAGAATCCTTTGTTGCGCCAAAGATTTCTCCAGGCAATTTTAAAATAGCTCTTGATCATGCGGTTTAATTTTAGTCTTTCGTATTAAATATTATGCCATCTGGATAACTATTTGATATGTAGAAAATTACAATTTTATATTGGATTTTAGGTGTTCGAAAATGAACAACATACGTCCGCAAGCATAACAATCTGACCCGTCCTAAAAAAGCTATACAATGGGTCTTGTACGTTTTTTGGTTGTCAGTTTTGGAGGGTTAAAAATCTATTAATATTAGTCATTAAATTTAATAAATCA
>NZ_JAUMKB010000008.1 GCF_030519375.1 Mucilaginibacter tolerans
ACATCTTTGGTGGATGTTTGAGTTTTTAACAACTTTTGTATCATCAATAATAGTCAACCTATTTTAGGACCTTACATAATGAATAGTCCTGGAACAAGCAGACGGACTACAACAGTCGCGGTAATTGTAAAGATTACCGGATTTTAATTATTAATCATCATGCCCATGCCCGTGACCATGCCCGCGTCCATGTCCATGTTCCCGATCATCGCCGTCGCCATGTTTATCCCAACCGTTATGGCGGCCGTTGTCATGCCAATGCTCGCGGTATCTTTCTTCATGGCTGTCGCGGATAATTACTTGATCCCTACGACCTCTGTAGCCTGCGTATCTTACCCTGTAATCAGCGTCATAGCGCCATGGATTGGGGCGATTGACCACTACTTTATATCCATGATAAATATCATAATCCCGGCATCTTGCAGGTAAATAGGCTCTGCGAATCCAAACACCATTATCTAAATAAACATATTGATGTACGGGCACGTCATAATAAACACCTATATCAGGCATATAATAATAGTCGGCGTGGTCATATCCAACCGGGCCCCATTCAGGTTGGGCGCCGATATTTACTCCTACACTTAAATGTATCTGGGCATTGGCTAATGTGAACGATAAACAGCTTACTAATATGGCTGCTGTAAAAACTAACTTCTTCATTTTGTAATATTATTGTTTGGTATATATGACAGCATTTAACGTAAAAAGTTTAAATATTTTATACGCCTTTCCTATATAGATTGCCTATAAAAAACAAATACCCTCTGAATGAGGGTATTAAGTTGTTAAATATTTTAATAAATTATTATTCGTCGCTATTATTTTCCTTGTCTTCAACCTTTTTTGAGATCATGGCCAGTTGTGGCTTACCTATCACTTTGTAGTTGCCATCACCGTTTAGAATGGATGCAACCTGGCTCTTGTCCGTCATCGTTTTTACGGCCTGGGCCAATTCCTTGTCATATTTAAAATTGGTCTCATAGCGGCCTTTTTCGTAGAAATAACGTGACGCTATCTCGTTTTCAAGCACCTGTTTTATTTCCTCCTTATTTTGTTGAAGATCGTTCTTTTTGCTGGCCAGCAGTTTCGCTTTCAGTGCATCGTATTCTGCCTGGATATCAGTAAATTGTTTCTCTTTAGTAGCTTCAGTCTTCAGGTTTGTAATCAGCTTTTCAGTTCCTGTGGTATAGCTGTAATTTTTATTGCCGAGGAATTTTATAAAATCATTGTATTCGCCATCACTTAGATGAAATGTTCTTACGTCCCCAATAGCGTTATGTGTGTTGCGGAACTGAGTTGCATAATCAAATATCAACAGCTTAGAAACCAGGGTTTGGGTGATATTTGCGAAATGCTCCTGTTTGATAAAAATATCCGGGTAAACACCACCACCGTCATAAACGGAACGGCCGCCTTTGGTTTTAAACTCATGCATCAGCGAATCGGCGACTTTTACCACGCTGCCATCATCTTTACGATGTGTATAGTCAAGCGCCTGCACACAACGGCCGGATGGGATATAATACTTAGCAATAGTGATCTTTACTAAACTATTGTAAGGCAAATTGAATGTCTGCTGCACTAATCCTTTGCCATAGCTGCGTTGCCCTATAATCACTGCACGATCGAGATCCTGCAAGGAGCCCGCCACAATCTCTGATGCCGAAGCCGAACGGCTGTTTACCAAAACCACTAATGGCAAATTTGGCTCCAGTGGCGTATTTTGGGTACTGTAAGTAAAGTTCTTGTCTTTTATTTTACCTTTTTGCGAAACCACTTCAACCCCTTTGGTCACAAACAAATTGACGATCTTTACAGCTTCCTGTAAAATACCTCCACCGTTTGATCTCAGGTCGAGAATAATGCCGCTTGGGTTATTCTTTTTAAGGTTGGTGAGTGCTGTGGTTACTTCGTCAGCTGAGTTTTCTAAGAATTTATCGAGTTTAATATAGCCCATGTTGCCACCGACCATGCCGTAATAGGTTACATTAGGCTGTTTTATCTCATCACGTATCAGATTCTTCTCAACCGCTTCGGCATCACCGCGCCTGATCAACAGTTTGATACCTGCGCCTTTTGAGCCTTTTAGCAACTGGCTTACCTGATCGTTGGTTTTTCCGGTAAGGTCAACATTGTTTATTTTCACTAACCTGTCGCCTGCTCTGATATCTGCTTTTTGGGCGGGGAAGCCTTCAAAAACATCCGAAACATACACTTTTCCTTCGCGCGCGAATATACCTGCACCAATGCCACCATATTGGGTACTCACATAATGAAGTTTATAGTCCTCAATTTCTGATTCGGGTACAAATTCTGTATAAGGGTCAAGACCATCCAACATGGCGTCCACACCCGTTTTTATCATTTTTGCTGAGTTAATATCGTCTACATAATTGATATTAACTTCTTTGTATACAGATGAAAAAACATCCAGGTTTTTTGCTATCTGGAACAAATCATCCTGAAACCCAAAAGTCAATATAGCAAGTACTGTTATACCAGCCAGCAAACTCCACTTTCTATAAATACGTTTCATCACAGTACCTGTTGATTAAATAAAAGAGAGAGGTTCAGATACACAATCTAATTTTCTCATTACCAGAATATAAAATTACGACTTTGATATTAAAAAATGACGTAGCCGATAAAGTTTTACATCAAATCAAAGAAATTCGGTCCCTGTGATTAAACGTGGGTTAGAGGCGGTTATTGTCGATATTGGCCAGGGCCTTCTTCAGTGTGAAAACCACGTACTTACGGTCCCGGTTTACCAGTTCCATTATCCTGCTGATAAGGTTGTCTTCCTGGCCTTCATTATACTGCAATTCTTCGTCGGTGAGGTGATTGTATTTACGTTGTAATTTGATCTTTACACGTGCCCAGTCCTGGTTGCTGATACTGATCTCTGCCATTTCAAAAAATATGTTTCCGCAAAAATAGAAAAAATCTGCTGATGCCCTGTGCAATATTTTGGCTCGTTAATTGTTAAACCTTAAGTTGAATAGTACATCTAACCTATTTGTAAAACTAAATTTAACAATAAATGAAAAAGTTACTTTTAAGTGCCGCGTTGCTGATAGCGGTTTGCATCGGTGCAAAGGCACAAGTTAGCCTCGGTATAAAAGGTGGGGTCAACTTCTCTAAAATCAATACCGATAACTTTAATGAATCCACAAAGACAGGTTACCAGGCTGGTGTATTTGCCCGCATTGGCAATGCATTTTATTTACAGCCAGAAGTTTACCTAAGCAGTAGCGGCGGTAAAATAACTGTTTCCAACAATGCTGACGCTAGTGCCGACATCAAGTTTACAAATTTGAATGTCCCATTGTTATTAGGCCATTCATTCGGCTCAAAAAACCTCAATTTCAGGCTTATGGCCGGTCCTATTTATACTTATGTTTTAAGCAAAGATCAGAGCGTCACCAGTCAGTTTGGCACTGCTTATCAGGATTTTGGCCATTATAAAAACAGCACCATCGGCTTTCAGGCTGGCGGTGGTGTGGATATCGGCCCGATCACAGCCGATCTGCGCTATGAAGGCGGCTTAACCAAAATAAGTGACGATTTTGGTCAACGCCAAAACCTTTGGGCGCTGAGCGTCGGGTTTAAGTTTTTTTAAGCTGAATAGCTAACAAAAGGGAAGCCCCGGGGTATTGACCTGGGGCTTTTTTGTATATAAAAACATACATTTTGTGATGAATTTTAAATAAACTCTAATCCCTTAAAATTCTTTTTCAGTATAATCTTATTGTTTACATCGAGCCATTTATCAAGCAATGTGGCGTATACGTCCCTGAAATCGATCTGGTATTTTAGGTCGCCGTTATCCAGCTGAGCGAGGTCGGGGGCGTCATTAAAAATCCCGCCCTTCTTGAGTCTTCCACCAAAAACAAAAACATTATTTGCGGTACCATGATCGGTTCCATTACTGGCATTTTGCTCAACTCTGCGCCCAAATTCCGAGAAAGTCATTACCAAAGTATCATCCAGTTTACCCGCTTGTTTTAAATCTTTGATAAAGGCAGCAACTGCGTCACCATAAATTTTTAGCTGCTTGCCCTGCTGATTCTGTTGACCGACATGTGTATCGAATCCGCTAAGTGATACATAATAAACCCTTGTTTGCAATCCGGAATTGATAAATTTTGAAACGGTTTTTAATTGATTGCCAAGTGGAGTAGCCGGGTATTCAGCATTGACAGAATAGGTTTTCGACGTTTTCTGGATATAATCAGCCGAGGAATAAGTCTCGATCATGGTTTTATACAAATAACCCAGGTTATCTTCATTTAAATGTTCGTCACTATATTCATGCACCAAATCTTTGAAAAATGGTTCGCGGGTAGTTTGGTATAATTTGTTCGGATCCTGTACGGCAATGCCTTTCATACTTATACCTTTCATAGCTAAAGACAGGGTATCATCCACTTCAATAGCGGTGTAGGGGTTTTTGTTACAAGTTTGGCAATAGGAATCCAGGTAACGGCCTATCCAACCGGTAGTGAGAAATTGGTTCGAGTCGCTGGCAGTTTGCCAAATATCCATAGACCTGAAATGGGAGCGGTCAGGATTCGGATAACCAACAGAATTAATAATACTCATCCAGCCCTGGTCGTAAATTTCTTTTAAAGCATTAAGATTGGGATTTAACCCCTGCATGTCATTCAGTTTGATCACCTCACTTTGGGGGATGGCGATAGACGTGCGTTTTTGATAATAAATATCGTTACCAAAAGGGATAATAGTGTTTAAGCCGTCATTGCCGCCAGACAGTTGTATCATCACCAGGTTTTTGTATCCGCTTATCTGCTCACGGGCAATACCTTCCAATGGCTTCAGAAAAGCAGGTATCAAAAACGCGCCGGAGGCGAGTGCGGAGTTTTTTAGAAAATCACGTCTTTTCATAATCACTAATTAACACAGCTGATATTCCGGCGTCGAGACCAGTTCAACTACCAATGTTTTTATATCTGCCGATTGCGTGGCTGTGTTTTGTATCGTTGCGCTCAGTTTTGGTTCGAGTATAAATTGAGCGATATCCGTGTTGGATAGACTCTTTGGTATGGCTTGCAAAAACTTATCCCAATCGGGTTGCGCCTGTACTTTGGTGCTTACAACCGACTGCCTGTTGCGCATTGTTGCCAGGTAAGCCTCATCTTCAGGGTCAGTTTTACCGGCAAAATCAATCAGGCCGCCATCGAGCAACATTGAAGGTATTTTCAGGCGATACATTAACGACGAGCTGTCAATCCAGTTCCTTCCTCCCGGCCATCCAGCAACATTTGGCGGGTAAAATAATACTTGTCCCAAGGCTCTCTGAAATTCGAGCAACACTTCCGGTCGCTGGTAAGTAATATAAAACTGCCGGTTCAGTCCCACCAGAAAACCTACAGGCGATTTGATCATATTGCCTATATTCTGTTCATCATAAAACCAGTCGGCGGTAAAAACAAATTCCAGTAAAGGCCTTATTTCGTAATTGGCCTTGTAAAATACGTCAGCCATTTCGTTTATGCGAACAGGGTCGGGGATCTCGCTCACTAGATATTTGTAAAGTTTAGCGCTGATGAACACAGCAGTCTGTTTTTGCTCCAGCAGGCGGTCAATAATATCCTCGCCATTTAAGTTCCCCGTTTTACCCATAAAGGTTTTTTGACCGTCATCATGCTGAAAAGGGCGAACCTTAAATACACCATCCTTATCGAAACCCCAGCCGGTAAATGCCCTTGCCGATTCTTTTATATCCTGCTCAGTATAGTTTCCCCGCCCAATCGTGAAAAGCTCCATCAGCTCCCGGGCAAAGTTCTCATTTGGATGACCTTTATGATTTTGCTGATTGTTCAGGAATTGCAGCATGGCCGGCGATTTAGAGACCGCCAGCAATAAATCGCGAAAATTGGCCAACGCATAAGTGCGCTGAATATTATTAAGTTGTTGCGCATAAAGGGCATTATTAGTGCGACAGGCAAAATGATTATGCCAAAATAAAACCATCTTCTCCCGCAGTTGTGCATTGGTGGTGCTCATCTTATTGATCCATGCCAGGTTCAGGTCCTTCTCCTGTTGGCGTTGCTGCTGCAAGGCTTGTTTTTTTGCGAGCATATCGCCCGTGAGCAGTTTCATGTAATCGATGTTTTCCTGAACCATGGTCAAAGGTTCGCTGGTCTCCGAAGCCTTAAATAACTCCCTCAGCTCTTTTTTAACAGAGAGATGGTCGGCGGATTTTTTGTCCGAAAAACAGAGGCCGAAGCCGGCCCTGGCATATAAGTGCTTTATCAGCTTAAGGTTATCCATATGCACTTTGTATGACTCCTGTTTTTTGGAAGGGTTTAAACACTTTAAACCTAATTTGAAATTATTTCGTAGTAAAATAATTATTATATTAGAGCGACCAAACCATATTGCAATTTGAATAGACTATTTACTCTTCTCCTGTTATTGTGCTCGGTTTCTGTTGTGAGGGCACAGGTTCGTGGCTATGGTAATATCGATACTGCTGATCTTAAACTAACGTCGTGTGATTTTGAAAAAGACGCTAATGCTATGGTTTTGTTTGACAGGGCTAAGGTGAACTTTAGTTTCATGGGCACCCTGGCAATGGAGCGGCATAAAAGGATTAAGATATTAAACGATAGGGGCAAAGAGCAAGGGAATATCCGGATCGAGTATGATAATGTTTATGGAGTTGAGCACATTTACAATATAGAGGCTCAAACCATTAACCTGGAAAACAACAAGATCGTAATCACCAAAATAGACCCCAAGCTTTTTTATTTTCAGCATACCGATAAAAGAAAAGACGAACTTGTTTTTTCATTCCCGAATGTTAAAGCCGGCTCAGTGGTTGAATTCAGATATGGGTTTGTAAGAAATATATCAGTCAATTTTCCTGCATGGTATTTTCAAAACGATATACCAACCCGCTATAGCGAATTTGACGCCTATTTTGATTCCCGGTTGGGGTTTACTGTAGCCAGCAGAATAAGTAAGCCCTTTGCCAGGGATACCGCTGTTCCAAATGGACATGTTTGGGTAGTAAAGGATATAGCATCAGCAAAAGACGAATCTTTTATGCGGGCTAAGGGAGATGCACGTGAAAGTATTGCTTTATCATTAAATGAAGTGCAGGGCTTAGATGGAAAGACTATTCGCCTTTATGATACGTGGGAAACAGCAGGCAGAAAACTGGCAAGTGAAAAAGATTATTACAAGCAGCTTGACCAGCATCTGGGCGACGAAGATGATTTAATAAAACAGGCTGTTGCATTAAAAACGGATGACGAGAAAATCGCCTTTCTGTATAATAAGGTTAAAACAACCATGAGTTGGAATGGCTATGAGCATTGGGCCTCAAAAGATGGCATAAAAAGCGCATGGAAAAAGAGATCGGGCAATTCTGCTGAAGTTAATGCAATACTCTATCATTTGCTGAAAAAATCAGGAATAAAGGCTTATCCAATGCTTGTGAGCACAAGGGAAAATGGACTGTTACGACCCGATTTTGTGGATATATTCCAGATAAATAGCCTGGTTACCTATGTGCCGGTAGACAGCAGCAAATATTATTTGCTGGATGCCACCAGCAAATTTGAAACGTATAATCAAATCCCCTTTAACCTGCTAAACTCATATGGGTTGTGCCTGGATAAGGAAAAGGATAAGTATAATATGGTTTTTCTCAAGACGAATGCGTCATCAAGGGAGGTGATAGTTATGACCGGCGAAATCGGCGCTGATGCCAAAATGCACGGCAGCGCTGAAGTTGTGAGCTCTGGTTACAACAGAACCGGCAAACTGGAGATCTTAAAATCAATTGATCAAAAGAAATATGAGGAATTCCTAACGGAAAATGATAATAATCTTAAGTTGATAAATCTGAAATCGGAAAATGTGGAAGTAGACACATTGCCTTTGAAACAGAGCTTTGATTTTACATATGAGCTTAATAATACCGATAATTACCTTTTATTCAGTCCTAACATATTTACCACTCTTCATGCCAATCCCTTTCTTAGCGAGAACAGGGCCTCAGAAATTGATTTTGGATACACGAATAGTCATCTGATAATTGGCACCTATAAACTACCGCCGGGTTACAAAGTTGAATCTTTGCCCAAAGATGCCAATATGATCATAGCCGATAAGAGCATCCACTTTAAGAGAGTGTTGGCGCAGGAGGATGGCAGCATACAGTTGAAGTATGAGGTATCAATTACCCGGACAACGTTTTCGAGATCGGAATATCCTGATCTGCATGAGTTTTATAAAAAAATGTATGATTTATTAAATGAGCCTATCATTTTAAAAAAGGGTTCGTAAACAACTATTATTAGACCGACATATACAAATTTTTTTTAGATACTTTTAATTTAACCTTGTTACATGAATAAATTTTGTACTCTAATACTGCTCTGTGCATTTTGTACTGCCGCGAATGCGCAAACCACCACAGTGCCAACAACACAACCTTATGGCAAGGTAGATCGGGCTGACCTTGAATTGAAAGCATGCGATTTTGAAAAGGATGCCAACGCTGAAGTGCTTTTTGATAAAGGATCGGTTACTTTTACGGCTGACTTTAATCTGATTTTTGAACGCCATGTGCGTATTAAAATTTTTAACGACAAAGCTAAGGATGCCGCAAGTGTCCGTTTAGCATATTGGGGCGGCGGCGGCATGGAATTGCTCTCAAATGTAGAGGCTGAGACTATTAATCTCAATAACGGTATTATCGAGATAACGAAGGTCGATAAAAAGCTTATTTACACGCAAGCTGTTGATAGGATGCGTTCGTCAGTAGCCTTTTCGTTCCCCAATGTGCAGCCAGGTTCAATTATCGAGTTTAAATATACATTAATGACCGCTAACCTTAGCGATTTCCCGAATTGGTATTTTCAGGATCGTTTCCCAACACGTTATAGCGAGCTTAATAGTACTATTCCCAATGTATTAGTTTATAAAAATCTGGTTATGGTAAACCTGCCCTTTGTTAAAAACACAGCGGATGTTAAAGCTATGGCTAATATACCCTCGATTAAAGACGAACCTTATATGGGTTCGCGCAAGGATAATTACCAGAGAATACTTTATCAATTATTAGCTATTCATTCAGGCGCATATCATAAAACATTTTCTGACACATGGAAAAAAATCGGCGAAGATGAAGTTCGGTTTAATGATTTTGGCGGTGAATTTGACAAGAGAGTTGATGGGGAAGATACTATTCTTGTCAAAGCAAAAACTTTAAGTACAGATGATGCCAAAATTGCCTATCTCTTTGGCGAAGTAAAAAACCACATGAAATGGAATGAAGTGGATGAACGATATACCAATGATGGCTGTTCAAAAGCCTGGCAAAAAAAATTAGGTAATTCAACAGAGATCAACCTCATTTTGTATCACTTACTTCATAAGGCAAAGGTAAAAGGCTACCCTATGCTGGTAAGCACTAAGCAAAATGGCAAGGTGAACCCGGCATATCCAAACCGGTATCAATTTAATAGAACTGTAGTTTATGTACCGATAGATAGTACAAAGTTTTATTTGCTTGATGCAACAAATAAATACAATACATACGGGGATATACCCGATGAGTTACTGAACGGTTTTGGTCTTTATATAGATAAGGACAACGAGAATTATGACCTTGCTTTTATAGAGAAAGCCACTCCCGTAAGAAATGTTATTGTGGTGAATGCCGAAATAGCCGCAACAGGCAAAATGGAAGGCACTGCGGAGATCAGTAGCCCTGCTAACAATCGCATCAGCTACATAAAAAACTATAAGGAAAACGGGGAAAAAAAATATATCGACTACCTGCAGGGGGACGATAATAACCTGAAGATCAAATCGCTAAAATTTGAAAATATGGAAATTGATACATTGCCATTAACGCAGAATATTTCCTTCACGCTTGATCTTACAGGTTCGGATGAGAATTACATTTACTTTAAACCTACTGTTTTTACCTCTGTAGGGCCAAATCCATTTTTGAATGAAGTACGCATGACCGATATCGATTTTGGCTATCGGAATAATTACGCCATAGTAGGTTTATTCAAAATACCCGCAGGTTATAAATCAGATGGCCTGCCTAAAAATGCGAGTATGGCAATGCCTGACCAAAGCATTGTTTTTAAGCGTATTGTTGCCGAACAGGATGGCGAAATAACCATTAAATATGCTATAAACTATAATAAATCTATATTCTTTAAAGACGACTACCCTGTAATGTATGATTTCTATAAAAAAATGTATGAAATGCTGAACGAGCAGATCGTGCTAAAGAAAGGCTAGCAAACAACTGTTATTAAAACCACGTATACACAATTGTTCAATATATTTTCAATTTAACCTTGTTACATGAATAAAATTTTTACCCTAATGCTGCTCGGTGCATTTTGCACTGCTGCGAATGCACAAACTACCATAGTGCCAACAACACAACCTTATGGCAAGGTAGATCTGGCTGATCTTGAAATGAAAGCCTGTGATTTTGAAAAAGATGCCAATGCTGAAGTGCTTTTTGATAAGGGCAATGTTTATTATGGAAGCGATCTTGGCACCATTACCAATGAAGTGCACCGGCGTATTAAGATTTTTAACGATAACGGTAAAAGCCAGGCTGATATCCATATTTCATACTATGGTGGTAACCACTTAGAATATATTACGGGCATCCAGGCTGAAACTATCAATTTGGTTGATGGTAAAATGGAAATCACCAAGTTGGATAAAAAACTGATCTACACCAAAACTATCGACAAGTGGCGAAATGAAATTACGTTTACTATGCCAAATGTGAAATCTGGCTGCATAATCGAGTATAAATATAACTTTAACTCAAACAATAGTTTGGATATTCCCGACTGGGAGTTTCAGGATAAAATCCCTGTCAGATACAGCGAGTACACAACGGGGATACCTGATCTATTTTATTTTAGAGAGCAGCCTCACCTAACCTATCCATTAGTGAAAAATACTCGTACTTCTGAAGGCAGAAGCTTAGTCGACAATTCAGGATCTTATCCATACTCTCTTGAGATGGAAACAAAGGCCATGGCTAATGTGCCATCGCTGCCTGATGAACCGTTCATGTCTTCGTTCACCGACAATGTCCAGGAGATTCGTTATCAGCTTGTGTCTATCAAACCGATAGGGGGATTTGTTCGTACAGGAACAGACACCTGGGCTAAAGTAGGCGGCAAATTAATTGATGACGAAGATTTTGGCGGTCAGCTGCGGCGAAAGCTAAATAACGAAGATGCCATCGTCAGCAAAGCCAAAGGCTTAAAAACCGATGTTGAAAAAATGGCCTATGTTTTTAATGAGGTAAAAAATTCGATGAAATGGAATGGTAAAGACGATTGGTATACTATTGACGGTACCTATCGTGCGTGGGAAAATAAAACAGGAAATTCTGCCGAAATAAATCTGATACTTTATCACTTGCTTAAAGAAAGCGGTCTGGAAGTATATCCAATGGTGGTAAGTACCAAGGAGCATGGAAAAGTGCTGCCATTTTATACTTCAACGATCCAATTTAACCGAGCTGTCGTCTATGTTCCTATTGATAGCACTAAACGTTATGTATTGGATGCTACCAATAAATATAATTTGTATAATCAAACGCCGTCTGAGTTATTGAATTCATCTGGGCTTTGGATCGATAAAAAATCAAATCACTACGATATCGTTTTTCTGCACAATGATGTACCCGTGAGACAAATAGTCCTTGTAACGGGAGAAGTAAAACCGGATGGTAAACTGACAGGTACGGCGCAGATCAGCAGCAATGGTTATAATAAGATCAACGCAGTAGAAAAGTATAAAACAGACGGCGAAAAAAAATATATCGATTACCTGCGCGACGACGATAATAATCTTAAAATATCATCGCTAAAAATGCAGGATATGGAAGTGGATAGCCTGCCTTTAACGCAAAATATTGAGTTTAATCTTGAACTGGCCGGATCAGACGAAAATTATATTTATCTGAATCCCAATCTGTTTACTTCGTTAAAAACAAATCCATTTTTAAGTGAAAAACGCATGACAGATATAGATTTTAGGTATTTGAGGAATTACTCTGTGAATGGTATGTATAAAATTCCGGCGGGCTATAAAATTGACGCTTTACCAAAAAATGTTACGATTGTAATGCCTGACAAAAGCGTGAGTTTTAAGAGGCTTGTGGCTGAACAGGATGGGAGTATTATAGTGCGGTATTCCATTAACTATAATAAGGTGGAATACCCCAAAGAAGATTACGCCGATTTTCACGAATTCTTTAAGCAAATGCATCAAATGCTGAATGAACAGATCATCTTAAAAAAAGGATAAAGCAATGTGTTTGAATAATTATTTAAAAGCTGGCGTATTTTTATTAGGGGGCTTTTTACTATCAGCTTCAAAAGTGTACAGCCAGGATAAAGATATTCCCCAGGAATTTTATAAAGCTTCCGGAATTCCTGATTCCCTAAAAGAAGACGCTAACTCGGTTATCAGGTATTCATCAGACGAGGTGAAAATAAAAGGACCGGGTAAGGCAGTGATAAAGCACCATAGTTTGGTAACCATATTAAACGAAAAGGGCGATAAAGACGCGGTTATTGTGTTTTCATATAACAAGAAATTTGACACTTATAGCAATATTGACGTTCATGTATATGACGAAAGTGGCAAAATGATAAAGAAATATCACAAAAGTGATATGTATGACGGCGCTGCTTCAAGCGATGAGACACTGGTTTCCGATGACCGCTTTCTGGGTTTAAAACATACAGTAAGCCGTTATCCGGAAACAATTGAAGTAAGCTATGAAGAAGACCTGAATAGTTATATTGATTTGCCAAGCTGGTATATTCAGGAAAAACGCGAACAATCTGCACAGGAAGAACACTATAAGATATGGTGTGAACCCGCGGCCGGATTGAGATATAAGAGTAAGAATATATCACTCACACCGGTAAAAACATCTGACGGATCGTACGACGTGTACTCCTGGAATGTAAGAAACCTGAAAGCCTTAAAAAAAGAAGAGGAAAGTGAGTCGTGGACAGTTTTGCCGAATGTCGTTTTTGCTACCTCTCTGTTCAATTGTTATGGTTATGCAGGGGATTTTAGTACCTGGCAGAACTTTGGGAAATGGATACAAGGTTTAAATAATGATATGTGCATACTGAGTGCACCGCGTATTGCTGAAATTAAAAAGATGACCGACACCATTAAAACGGAAAAGGAGAAGGTTAAATTTTTATATAAGTATATGCAGCAAAATATGCGTTATGTGGGCATCCAGCTTGGCATTGGCGGATATAAGCCATTTCCTGCATCTTTTGTTGACGAGAAAAAATATGGTGATTGCAAAGCCTTGTCTAACTATATGCAGGCGTTGCTGAAAGCGGTGGATATTCCATCCTATTATGCTTTAATACGCGCAGGGGCAAATGAAGAATCCGCTGATCTTGATTTCCCATTCAATAATTTTACCCACGCTATTTTATGTGTTCCACTAAAAAAAGATACTGTTTGGCTGGAATGCACCAGTAGAACTCAACTGTTTGGCGAGCTGGGCTCATTCACTGAAAACAGGAATGCCTTATTGATAACGGAAGATGGAGGGAAACTGGTTAATACGCCAAGAAGCACCCCACAGGAAAATCAGTTTAATAGCGAAGTACGTATCGAACTTCAGCCGGATGGCGGTGCAAAAGCGCATGTAAAAGTTTTGAGTACCGGAGGCTATCGCGACATGTTTATTGGTTTCACCGCAGAAAAACTGGATGAACAAAAGGAATTTTTGCTCAGATATTTCAAAATGAAACAACCGAGTTCATTTGATTTTAAAACTTCACCTGATAAGGCTGAGATTAATGAATTGAGTATGGACCTGGAATATGATAAATTTTGTGACGTTCTGGCTGGTGATAAGCAGTTTTACAGGCCGCGTGTATTTGATCTTTGGGCGCTGACGGTACCTATCCTGGAAAAAAGGAGAACTGATTTCTATTTTGATCATCCGATGGAAAAATCCTGTGTTACTACAATTGATATCCCTGCCGGATTCGAAGTAGAAGCGTTACCTGTAAACGCCGCGCTCAAATTTACCTATGGCAACTATGAGCTAAACTATGCATATAACAAGGAAAAGAACCAAGTTGTGAGCACAGCTAAATTTGTTTTAAACAACCAGGTAATACCAGCGGGCAAGTATACCGAGATGCAACAATATATGGACGCTGTTGCCAAAGCACAGAATAAAAAGCTGGTGATAAAAAAGAAGGCATAAATTTGCCTGATGATATTCAGGCTCGATAAGCGCATCATATTCCCCGATCCTTCTTTGGCAGAAGAAGACGGCCTGCTGGCTGTTGGAGGAGACTTATCGACCGACCGCCTGTTATTGGCGTATCATAGTGGTATCTTCCCATGGTACAATGATGATACGCCAATATTATGGTACTCTCCACACGAACGGTTTGTGTTATTTCCGGATCAATTAAAGATATCTAAAAGCATGCGGAGGGTTTTTCTATCGGGCCGTTTTAAGGTGACTTACGACCAGAGTTTTGCCGAAGTTATAGATGCATGTTCCACAGTCTACCGGAAAGGTCAGGGTGGCACCTGGATAACTGCTGATATGAAGAATGCATATATCCGGCTGCACCAGGAAGGGCATGCTCATTCTGTAGAAGTTTGGGAAGAGGAAAAATTGGTTGGCGGGTTATATGGCGTGCAAGTTGGAGAGGTTTTTTGCGGCGAAAGTATGTTCAGCGAGGTAAACAATGCTTCAAAAGTAGCTTTGATCAGCTTGTGCAATAGTGGTAAATATAAACTAATAGATTGCCAGGTGTATACTGAGCATTTGGAATCAATGGGGGCTAGGATGATCAGTCGGGAGGAATATTTGGCTATACTACAAAATATAGAAGTATAAAGTTAGTTTTGCATAATAACATAAACGAGGTGTCATGCTGAGGCTCTCGAAGCATGGTGTGTAAGGCCTCTACGCGCCGCACTTCGAGAGCCTCAGTGTGACACCCCTCTGCAAAAGAGTGCTTAGCAAATAAATGGAGCAACCCAACAATAAAGAACGTATCATATTAGGCATCGACCCTGGGACAGCCGTAATGGGCTATGGTTTACTGAGAGAAACTGGCTCCAAAATTGAGCTGATAAGCCTGGGCGTAGTGAAGATGGAGAACATGGACGACCATATGCTGAAGCTTCAGCGGATATTTGAAAAAACTGTAGCCCTAATCGATAATTATCATCCCGATTGCCTGGCCATTGAGGCGCCGTTTTACGGAAAGAATATACAGGTAATGCTGAAACTGGGCCGTGCGCAGGGCGTAGCTATGGCAGCTGCTTTATCACGAAATATAGACATTACTGAATATTCGCCGCGAAAAATAAAACAATCCATCACCGGCAATGGTAACGCCACAAAAGAGCAGGTTGCCGCCATGCTGCAAAACCTGCTGAAATTTAAAGAAGCGCCTGAGTTTTTAGATGCAACGGATGGACTTGCCGTGGCTGTTTGCCATTCCTTTCAAAAGATCAGTACATCTACCGGAAAAACCAGTAGCAAAAAATCCTACTCTGGGTGGGAAACTTTTGTCAAAGACAATACAAACCGCGTCAGCGGTTTGCCCAAAAAAAAGTAGAGACGTGATGCATCGCGTCCCTACCGATAATTTCTTTTTGAAAATCTTAGTCTTCTCTCAGCGCTTCTCTTATTTTGTCGGCAGTAGCCTGTAGCTGTTCCGGCGTAAAGCTCAGTTTTGGACGCGAAAAGTTAAGGTCACTCACATTGTTCATTGGTATCAGGTGAATGTGCGCATGCGGCACTTCCAGACCTATTACCGCCACACCTATCCTTTTGCACGGAATGGCTTTCCTTAAACCAGTAGCTACTATTTTGGCAAATATTTGCAGACCTGTATAAAGCTCATCATCCAGATCGAATAAATAATCAACTTCCTTTTTGGGGATTACCAAAACATGTCCCTCAGCCAGCGGACTGATATCCAGGAAAGCCAGGTAATCTATCGTTTCAGCTACTTTATAAGCGGGTATTTCACCAGCTACTATTTTTGAGAAGATTGTCATTTTTTGAGTTGATTAAGTGACTAAGTTGATTAGGTCAGATTGAGTTACCGGGCATATAAACTTATTCAACTTAATCTAACCTAATTAACTCAATCTACCATTTATCTAACGACTAATTTCAAGAATTTCAAATTCCATTTTACCGGCAGGTACCGTGATTTCGGTTTTGTCACCTACTTTTTTGCCCAATAAGCCTTTTGCAATGGGTGAGCTTACAGATATCTTGCCTGATTTCAGATCGGCCTCGCTTTCAGATACGAGTTGGTAACTCATAGTCGCGCCGTTCTTTATATTCTTTATTTTTACTATAGACAACGCCAGTACTTTAGAAGTATCCAGCTTGCTTTCATCCAGCAAGCGGGCTGTTGAAAGCAGTTCCTCCATTTTGGCAATTTTTGTTTCGTGATGACCCTGTGCTTCCTTAGCGGCATCGTACTCCGCATTTTCAGAAAGGTCACCTTTATCTCTCGCTTCAGCAATAGCTTTGGCAATAGCTGCCCTCCCGGTAGTTTTTAACTGCTGTAATTCTTCTTTTAATTTATCCAAGCCATCCTTGGTGTAATATGCTACCTCTGCCATAAATCGCCGTATTAATAATTTAGTTTAATAATTGATACCAAAAAAAACCGTCCTCCATTTGGCGAAGGACGCGGTTGCTTATAAAAACAAAGAAGACTATACCGGCAATTGCCTTTATAGTCTTGCTTTCAAGTAAAACGAAGATAAGTGATTTAAGTTTTATAATCCAAATTTTTTTGAGTGATTAATTCAATCAATCTTTCAAAATCAGGCACTTAATTTACTTAATTTTTCAGCCATTACCTCGCTGATGCGGCGGTACGAATCAAACGTCCACCCAGCTACATGCGGAGTAAGTAATACTTTGCCCGATTGTTTCAGTTCCTCAAACCAGGTCTGTTCGGCAAGTGCGGGAAATCTCTCCACCTCCAGCACATCTAAACCGGCACCTAATATTTTCCCTTGCTTTATTGCATTCAAAACGGCGTGTACTTTTACCACTTTACCGCGGGATGTATTGAGAAGAAATATCGGCTTTCTGAAATGGAAAAGGTATTCATCATCCACCAGTCCGTTAGTCTCAGGTGTAAGCGGAATATGAAAACTTACTACATCAGCCAGCTTTACCATTTCTTCCATACTTACCTCGTGAACATACTGATCGCTGAAGCCTGTTTTGTATTTATCATAAGCGATCACATTGACACTAAATCCGGCAAGTTTCCTTGCAAAACTTCCGCCCATAAAGCCATAGCCGATAATGCCTACGGTTTTCCCTTTCAACTCATAACCCCGGTTTGCTTCACGTTTCCAAACGCCTTCACGTATTTCGGCATCGGCTCGGTTAAAATTATTCATCAGGCTGAGCAGCATACCAACGGCGTGCTCACCAACCGCATCCATATTACCTTCGGGAGCGTTGATGAGCGTGATGCCTTTTTCTATAGCATAATCTTCATCGATATTATCCATACCCGCTCCAGCCCGACAAATAAACTGAAGCTTTTTACTCAGGTCAAGCACTTTGCGCTCAACTAAAAATTTGGAGCGTATCACAAGCCCTTCATATTCGCCGATAATCTCATAAGCCTGGTCGGGTTTTATGGCAGGCTGATAATCGCAATGGTAGCCCATCGCTTCGGCTTGCTCTATAAATATGGGGTGGATGTCGTCAACAATTAATATGTTTTTACTCATTGGATACAAACTTATTGATATGCAGCAAATATTTTATGCATTTGACAAATCACTCTTGAAATCCACTTAAATTTATGCTACAAATTACTAACAAATGACCCGGCCTATAACCTTAATCTTCTCGATTGTTTTAATTCTACTTAGAAATACTTCAATTGCGCAGGATGATCTTCAGATACTAGAAGCGAAAGCAAGTAAAAAAGATACTAAAACTTATATGATTCAATCTCTGGACGGAACAAGGCAAAAAGTAAAGATTGCTCCTGACTATGTGAAAAAAGTTTTAACAATGATTTGCTTAAAGGATACTATAAGAATAGGAGGTTTTTGGGGAGTACCCCCGCAGGTAGATATTCTCGATGGAAAATTCATACAAATGCAATATGAGGTTAGAGGAGGAACTGGTTATGCCCTCGGTAACGTTTTAATACTATGCGTTCAAAATAATAAACTATACGAGGCTATGCATGTACTCAGATATACACAGTCTGAAATTGGTGATGATGCAACTGGTGATTATAATATAAAAATGAAAATCGATAAAAATGATAAAGGCCGCTACATATTAAAGGTAAATATTCATGATGATTTTAATTCCAAGTCTCATCCTGAAAAGAATTATAAATACGATAATTTGAGTATTTTAAATTTCGATCTGAGCCGAAATGTATTCTATAGTATAAAAAAAGACAGGTAGGATACTTTCTTTAGTGCCTTTTCGAAAAACCGCAAAAATCACAAAAACAAGATACCTGGTAATTTCCCTGAAATTATTTTAGGCAGCGAAACGTATTATTATTTTGCAAACCGATGGTACACTTCACAGGAAGATGGAGAATTAATTGAGTTTGATAATTAAAAGCCTCATCTATTCTCAGCAATCTTATTCGTCAAATTAACAAAGTCCTTGACAGTGAGCCGCTCGGCACGCAGATCAAGCATAGGTTCATTGGTCATCTTTTCTTTATTGATTAGAGATGACAATGCATTCCTAAGCGTTTTACGGCGCTGGTTAAATCCGGCCTTTACTACCTGCCAGAACAGCTTTTCGTCACAATCTAGTTTTTCAGCACCATTACGGGTAAGACGGATGACAGCAGATAGCACCTTTGGTGGCGGACTAAATACCCCGGCCTTTACCGTAAACAGGTATTCTACCTTATAATAAGCCTGCAGAAATACGCTCAGGATACCATATTCCTTGCTTCCCGCTTTGGCGGTACAGCGTTCAGCAACTTCTTTCTGAAACATGCCTACTACTTCAACTACCTGCTGACGGTTATCCAGCACTTTGAATAGTATCTGCGAGGAAATGTTATAAGGAAAGTTCCCAATGATACCGAACGGCTTGTGGAATATCTTTCCGAAATCCATTTCCAGGAAATCGTCATTGATCAGGCGTTCGCCCAATTGCGGATATTTTTTTTGAAGGAATTCGTAAGATTCAGTGTCAATATCGATCAGGTAAGTCTGCAGGTCGGTGCGCTGCAAAAGGAAATCGGATAAGATACCCATGCCTGGCCCAACTTCAAGTACTTCATGATAGCCAGCTGCCAACTGCAAACTGTCAACTATCTTGGATGCAATATTTTTATCAGTAAGAAAATGCTGACCAAGATGCTTCTTTGCTCTTACCAACGACATTATTCATTCAATTATTTCCGCAAATTACGTGATATTTGTCCTTTAATCCGGAATTATAAGTCTAAAATCTTTTATTTGTATGTTTGTGGGTGCGGTAGGTGCACAGCGCTGCACAGACAAACAACCAGTGTAATCATAAACAAATCGGAGTAATCGTGTCAGAAAAACTAAAAATAGGTATCAGTATTGGGGATGTTAACGGGATCGGGCTCGAGGTGATCATCAAGACACTTGTTGACAACCATATCTATGACTACTTCACTCCGATAGTTTACGGGCATACCAAGGTGGCCTCTTTTCATCGTCGCACTATCAATGCAGGAGAACTGAATTTCCATGTCATCAACCACCCCTCGCAGGCTCAGCACAGAAAAGCCAACATGATCAACTGCTGGGAAGAGGATGTGAAAATCGACCTGGGCGTGATCAACGAAACGGGCGGCAAATATGCACTGCTATCCTTACAACGCGCTACTGCCGATCTGGTAAATGGCGACATCGATGCATTGGTTACTGCTCCTATTAACAAGGATAACATTCAGAGCGAAGAGTTTAAATTTCCGGGACATACCGAGTATTTGCAGGAAAAAGCAGGCGCAGCCGAATCATTGATGTTTTTGGTGAGCGATACCCTGCGTGTTGGTGTGGTGACAGGGCATATACCGTTAAACAAAGTAGCCGGTTCCATCACTGTTGATAAGATATTAGCGAAGCTCAGATTAATGGATACCAGCTTGCGCCAGGATTTCTGGATTCAAAAACCAAGGATCGCTGTTTTGGGTCTTAATCCTCATGCCGGCGATAATGGTTTAATAGGTACTGAGGAAAAAGATACCATTATACCTGCTATTGAAGAAGCTCGTGCTAACGATATACTGGCATTTGGCCCGTATTCAGCAGACGGTTTTTTTGCCAATGGTACCTATATGCAATTTGATGCCGTGCTGGCCATGTACCATGACCAGGGGCTGATACCGTTTAAACAGATATCTTTTGAGTCGGGCGTGAACTTCACGGCTGGATTGAATTTTGTACGCACTTCGCCAGATCACGGGACCGCTTATGATATTGCCGGAAAGAACCAGGCCTCTGAGATATCTTTTCGCGAAGCGATATTTACAGCACTTCATATTGTGAAACACCGTAAGGAGACCGAAATACTTACCGAAAATCCGCTTACCATTACAAAATTGAGCCGGGACAGGGATTAGATTTACCCATCAGCGCACTGCCACTATGTTTACTATCGAACAAATAAACGATATGCACGAAAGGCTGGGCACAATGAAGGATTTTCTGAAATATGTGAAAGCCCTTGAGCAGATTGGCGTAGCATCTTATCACTCATATGTGGCGGATGGACATTCTGAATACTTTGGAACTAACGGGTACGGTGTGAGATCGCGGCCGGTGCATGAAAAACTGATCATTGCTGATACTGGCAATAAAGAAACTTTTCTTAAACATCTATCGCTACATGCACAAAAAAAAGCTAATTATATCGAAATGTCTCGCGGATTGGCCGAGAGCGGCATAGAGAAATGGGTAGTAGATACCATTGCTGTGACGATTTCCTATTGTGATAAGAAAGGAAATGTGCTGTTGTCGGAAAAAATTGAATAATCTCAAACTACGCTTTCGCCGCCGGAAGCAAAACAGATAGCGGTTTTTGACGTTCTCGATGCGGGAAATCTATTGGGAATTCCATTTTTAACTTTTTTTTCCACATTTAGGATTTTTCCCTACATTTGCGGGCTAATTGTCGCTCATTGAAATCGCTTAGAACATATTCGATTCCCTTTACCGGTCTGAAGCTGGGAAAGCACTTTTTTGACTATGTGATCAAAGACGAATTTTTTGCCGAAATGGACTATTCCATCGTCAAAAAAGCTGATCTGCAGTGCAAAGTGGAGCTGGACAAGCAGGAAACTATGCTCATTTTGAGCTTCCATATTTATGGAACCCTCACGATGACATGTGATAAATGCCTGGCTGACTATCCGCATCCTGTTGATGTTCATGAGCAGCAGATCGCCAAATTCGCCGAAGAGGAAATTGACGAAGACGAAGAAATCATCACCCTGACAAAAAATGATCACGAGATCGATATTGCAGGATTGATATATGAATACATAAATGTTGCGGCTCCTTTTATAGCAGTTTGCAACGACGAGGGGAACATGTCTTATTGCGATAAAGAGATGATCGAAAGATTAAATCAGCTATCGACGAAAGGCGGTGACGATGACAAAACGGACCCAAGGTGGGACGTTTTGAAGAATATTTAAATGATAATTTAGGAAGTTATGCCACATCCAAAACGGAAATTCTCAAAATCAAGGACAGCAAAACGTAGGACACACTACAAAGCTGAAGCGCCTACTTTAACTACTTGTAAAACTACTGGTGCAGTACATTTGCCTCACAGAGCTTATACTGTTGACGGTAACTTATACTACAACGGCAAAGTCCTTATCGAAAACACCGCAACAGCCTAAGTTTAATTTTCACATATGAAGATTGGCTTAGATATTATGGGCGGTGATTTTGCTCCTAAGGCAACTGTGCTGGGAGCAATAGCAGCTTATAAGGCTTTGTCGGGCAACCAAAAGCTGGTGCTTATTGGCGATAAAGAAATTGCCTTGTCCATTCTTCATGAAAATAACTTTAGCCCCGACCATTTAGAGTTTGTACACACAACCGAAGTGATCGGTATGGGCGAACACCCAACCAAAGCGGTCGTTCAAAAACCTGATTCGAGCATCAGTGTTGGTTTCCGTATGCTTAAGGATGGCGAAATTCAAGCCTTCTCATCAGCAGGGAATACCGGGGCTATGCTGGTCGGTTCCATGTTTAGCGTAAAAGCCATACCGGGCGTATCACGCCCAGCAATGACAACTATAGTACCCAAACTGAAAGGCGGTTTGGGTATTTTGTTAGATGTGGGCGCCAATGCCGACTGCAAGGCCGAAAACCTGCTGCAATTCGGTATACTGGGCAGCTTGTTCGCAGAATCTGTTTATAACATACCTAACCCACGTGTTGCGCTTGTGAATATTGGCGAAGAGGAAGAGAAAGGCAACCTGCTTTGTCAGGCCACCTATCCGTTGATGAAGGAAAGCAACCAGTTCAATTTTATCGGAAATGTAGAGGGCCGCGACTTTTTTAACGAAAGCGCTGATGTGTATGTAGCCGATGGCTTCACTGGAAACGTGGTGCTGAAAATGGCCGAGTCATTTTATGTAATAGGCTTGAAGTTGCAGCTTAAACACGAGTTTTTCGACCGGTTTAACTATGAGCAATATGGCGGTAGTCCAATACTGGGTATAAATGCCCCGGTGGTGGTTGGGCACGGGATATCGAGTCCCGAAGCGATCAAAAACATGGTGCTCCTTTCGAGGGACATGTTTGAGAGCGATCTGATAAATAAAATAAAAAAAGCATTTCAATAAAATCTACATATAGAAATGAATAAAATTCATGCTGCAATTACTGCTGTGAATGGATATGTTCCGGATTATGTTTTAACCAACCATGAGCTGGAAACAATGGTGGAAACGAACGATGAATGGATAACCACCCGGACCGGCATAAAAGAGCGCAGAATACAAAAAGGCGAAGGCCTTGCAACATCGGATATGGCGGTTCATGCTGTTGAAGGGTTGCTGAAGAAGAGAGGGATCAGTGCTGAAGAAATAGAATTGATCATATTTTGTACTACGACTCCCGATATGCCGTTCCCGGCTACGGCGAATATACTGGCTGATAAGATCGGTGCTAAAAATGCCTGGGGATACGACTTGCAGGCGGCCTGTTCAGGATTCATCTTTGGCCTGGCAACAGGCGCCCAGTTTATCGAAAGCGGAAAACATACTAAAGTGCTGGTTGTAGGTGGCGATAAAATGTCGTCCATCGTAAATTATAAAGACCGTGCTACCTGCATCATTTTTGGCGACGGCTGCGGTGCTGCTTTGCTTGAACCGAATACCGAAGGCTATGGCGTAATAGACTCGATCTTAAAAAGCGATGGCGCAGGACGTGCGTTTCTTCATCAAAAAGCAGGCGGTTCGCTAAGGCCTGCATCACACGAAACTATTGATGCCATGGAGCATTTTGCTTACCAGGAAGGGCAAGCAGTGTTCAAATTTGCGGTAACCAACATGGCCGATGTAGCTGCCGAAGTAATGGAGCGCAATAACCTTAAGTCGGACGATATTGCATGGTTGGTTCCGCACCAGGCAAATAAACGCATCATCGATGCAACAGCTAACCGTACCGGTGTAAGTGCCGATAAAGTGATCATCAACATCGAGCGTTACGGCAACACCACTAACGGAACCATCCCGCTTTGTCTGTGGGAATGGGAAAGTAAATTTAAAAAAGGCGATAACCTGATACTGGCTGCCTTTGGCGGTGGCTTTACCTGGGGTTCGATCTATTTAAAATGGGCCTATTAATTTTAGGAACTTTTTTTATTTAATTTGTTATAACTTAGATATAATCTTTTATCCAAAACCAACTCATTCCACAATATGGATATTAAACAAATTCAGGACCTGATACGCTTTGTTTCAAAGTCGGGGGTAAATGAAGTGTCAATTGAACAGAACGATTTCAAGATTACAATAAAAACCAACCAGGCCCCTACGTATGTTACAGCGAGCCTTCCGTCTGCTGAAAGCGCGCCGGTTTATGCTGCTCCTGTAGCCTCTGCGGCCACTGCTCCTGCAGCTGCCGCCGCACTTGAAGCTCCTGTTGCTGATACTTCGAAATTGATTACCATAAAATCGCCAATGATAGGTACCTTCTACCGCTCGTCATCACCCGAAAAACCAATGTTTGTAAATGTGGGCGACGAAATCAAAACCGGCTCAGTTCTTTGTATCATCGAGGCTATGAAGTTGTTTAACGAGATCGAATCAGAAGTTTCGGGCCGTGTTGTCAAGATATTAGTTGATAATGCTTCACCTGTTGAGTACGACCAGCCATTGTTTTTGGTTGAACCTGTGTAATTTGAAAATTGGGTGATTTGAAGATAGAAAATTCTTGTCTCTTCAAAATCATTGCCTAATCAAAATTTATTGAATAATTAGCTGATAATTAATTTTCAAATCAGCACATTTTCAAATCTTCAAATTGTCAAAATGTTTAAAAAAATATTAATAGCTAACCGTGGTGAGATTGCCCTCCGCATTATCCGTACGTGTAAGGAGATGGGCATTAAAACCGTAGCTGTGTATTCTACCGTTGACAGGGACAGCCTTCATGTACGTTTTGCTGATGAAGCCGTATGTATTGGTCCCCCTGCCAGCCGCGATTCTTATTTGAATATTCCCAACCTGATATCTGCCGCCGAGTTGACCAATGCTGATGCGATCCATCCGGGCTATGGGTTCTTGTCAGAAAATGCCAAGTTTTCAGCGATTTGCGCAGAATATGGCATTAAATTTATTGGCGCTACTGCCGACCAGATCAACGCCATGGGCGATAAAGCCTCGGCCAAAGCGACCATGAAAAAGGCAGGTGTTCCTACTATTCCGGGTTCTGAAGGTTTATTACAGGACGTAAAGGAAGGTCTCGCCGTAGCCAACAAAATAGGTTACCCGGTTATCCTGAAAGCTACTGCCGGTGGCGGCGGCCGTGGAATGCGCCTGGTATGGAAAGATGAAGAGTTTGAACCAGCCTGGGATTCGGCACGAGCTGAATCAGCAGCAGCTTTTGGTAACGACGGCATCTATCTTGAGAAATATGTAGAAGATCCGCGTCACATCGAAATTCAAGTTGTAGGTGACCAATATGGTAAAGTTTGCCATCTCTCGGAACGTGATTGTTCGATACAGCGTCGTCACCAGAAACTGGTTGAAGAATCACCATCTCCGTTTATGACGGAGAAGCTTCGCAAGAAAATGGGTGATGCTGCTATAAAAGGTGCAAAAGCGGTAAAATATGAAGGCGCCGGTACCATCGAATTCTTGGTGGATAAACACCGCAACTTCTATTTTATGGAGATGAACACCCGTATCCAGGTAGAACACCCGGTTACTGAAGAGGTGATCAACTTCGACCTGATCAAAGAACAGATCAAGGTTGCCGCCGGTATTCCGATATCGGGTAAAAACTATGAGCCAACGATGCACGCAATAGAGTGCCGTATAAATGCCGAGGATCCTTTTAATAACTTCCGTCCGGCACCGGGTAAGATTACCAATTTCCACTCCCCGGGTGGTCATGGTGTAAGGATTGATACACATGTGTATTCAGGTTATATCATTCCTCCAAACTACGACTCGATGATCGCAAAAGTTATCTGTGTGGCGCAAACCCGCGAAGAAGCCTTGAGTACCATGGAGCGCGCATTGAGCGAATTTGTGATTGAAGGCATTAAAACCACCATACCTTTCCATTTAAAATTACTGCAGGACCCTAACTTCAGGGCAGGTAATTTTACTACCAAGTTTATGGAAACCTTTGATTTCACCAAATAAACAATCCTACTGTAACAAAATAAATTGTAAATAGCATTCTGAATAACGGAATGCTATTTTTGTACGGCAATGAGCAAAACAAGTGATAAGATAATTAAAGCGATTAAGGATAAGGGACAAAGCCTTGAAGGTGAAATGTCCTTTTTTGACCATTTGGAAGCATTAAGATGGCACCTGATCCGCTCGGCACTGGCCATTGTCGTATTCACTATAGTTGTTTTCGCTTTTTATAGCTGGATCTATGATCACATAATCATGGCGCCAAGTAAGTCTGACTTCTGGACTTTCAGGATGATGTGCGATCTGGGTAAAATCCTTCACCGGGATATGTGCCCGGGTAAGATCAATATTCAATTGATCAATACTGAAATGGCGGGTCAATTTACCTTGCAAATCGACTCTTCTTTAATGATCGGTTTAGTATTGGGTATCCCTTATTTGTTATATGAAATTTGGTTATTTGTTAAACCCGCATTACACGAGAAGGAGAAGAAGGCTGCCAGCGGATTTGTTTTTTACGCGTCTATTTTATTTATATGCGGTGTGATGTTTGGCTATTTTGTTATCACACCGGTATCCCTTAACTTTCTGGCAGGTTATACAGTTAGCTCAAGTATTCAGAATTTATTCTCTATTGATTCCTATATATCATCTGTTTCCACATTAACTATTGCCACAGGATTGGTTTTTGAATTACCTATACTGGTTTATATCCTTGCAAATTTGGGCATCCTGACGCCTAAGTTTATGAAAGAAAGCCGCCGGTATGCGATCGTGATCATCCTAATTGTGGCTGCAGTGGTAACACCTACGCCCGACATGCTGACCATGACTGTGGTTGCTATTCCATTATTCCTGCTATATGAATTAAGCATAGGCGTGGCAGGTGCAGTTCAGAGGAGAAAGAAAAAACGTGAAGAAGCAGCAGATGCGGCTTAATTCGTAGCGGCTTTCTAACAAAATCTTTACCTTCGTTGCTTAAATTTTATAATAGATTTGAGTGATGAATAACACCCTGAAGATTGCCATTGGCGCTGATCATGCCGGCTTTGACTACAAGGAAGCGATTGCAAAATGCCTGAATACAGATAGCCTGAAAGATTTTGGTACTTACTCGTCGGCATCAGCTGACTATCCCGATTTTGCCCACCCTGTTGCATCTGCGGTAGAAAACGGCGAATTTGACTATGGTATATTGGTTTGTGGCAGTGCAAATGGCGTGGCTATTACGGCTAACAAGCACCAGGGTATTCGTGCAGCAATTTGCTGGAACGAAGAGTTAGCTTCGTTAGCCCGTAAACATAATAATGCCAATATTGTATGCATCCCTGCCCGTTTCATTTCAATAGAAGAAGCTGAAAACATTGTCAAGACTTTCCTGTCTACTGAATTTGAAGGAGGGCGTCATGCAAACCGGGTGAATAAAATAGCTTGTTGAAGTTCTAATTGCTAAGCCCTAAAATATCACGGGTTATTAATTAGTCTCAATTACCAACTGAACATATAAACGCAAATGAAAAAACTATCCTTATGCATGGCCGCCCTTACGCTTGCCGCGGGCGTCTATGCTCAAAAAAACACCGGCGATCCGCAGAAGTATGCAAAATACATCAGCGCCGAAGATGCACGTAAACACCTGAGTATTTTAGCGTCAGACGCTTTTGAAGGTCGCGAAACCGGTAAACCTGGTGCTGATAAAGCTGCCAATTACATCGCAGGTGAGTTCAAAAAACTAGGCTTGCAGGCACCTGTAAACGGCTCTTACTTTTTTGATGTGCCTTTAACCGAAAATTCAACCAAGGTTAACTTTTCTGTAAATGGACAGGACTTTTCAAACGGTAAAGATTTCTCCTACAGAGGAGGAGCTTCTGATCAACCTGTCGAAGCAGCCGATGTTGTTTTTATTGGCTACGGTACCGATGCTGAAATAGGTACTACCGATCTTACGGGCAAAGTGTTATTGTGGGTAAATGAGGATAAACCCGAAGCACGTAAAACGCCAAATACCAGCTACCGTTTATCAACTACACGTACACAAATCGTAAAAAATCTTCAGAGCAAAAATCCGGCCTTGATACTGGCGGTAAATGCAGAAATTACCGGCATATTAAAAAAATTCGGATCGAGCTTAACTGCTGCTCGCCTATCAATCAAAGCTGATGCGGCTAAACCGGCCAATACTCAGGCTGTGGTTTTAAATACCACTACGGCCATTGCCGACCAGGTGCTGAAATCAATCGGTAAAACATATGACCAGATTAAAACTGGCCCTTCTCTGGCTTTGAAAGCGGATATCAAATTAAACATCCATAACGAAGCCAAGGATGTCAAAGCGGTGGATGTGTTGGGCTTCATGCCGGGCACGGACCTGAAAGATGAAGTGTTGATCTTCTCGGCGCATTATGACCACATCGGTTTGGTTTCGGACCCGAATGCAAAAGACAAGGTGAACAACGGTGCCGATGATGATGGCTCGGGCACTACCGGAATACTGGAAATTGCCCGTGCGTTTTCGCAAGCTAAAAAAGCAGGACATGGTCCAAGAAGAAGCGTGCTTTTCCTGGGTAACGTAGGTGAGGAAAAAGGATTGCTGGGTTCAGAATATTATTCTGATCATCCTGTATTCCCGCTGGCTAATACCATCACTGATTTGAATATCGATATGATCGGTCGCGTTGGTTACGAGTACATCGGCAAGCCGGATTCTGCCAACTACGTATACACGATTGGTTCTGCAATGTTGAGCAAAGAACTGCACCAGATAAACGAAGACGCGAACAATAAGTACGTTCATATCGAGCAGGATTATAAATATGACGACCCGAACGATCCGAACCGTTTCTACTACCGTTCAGACCATTACAATTTTGCCAAACATGGTGTGCCGATCATCTTTTATTTTAACGGTGTTCATGATGATTATCACCAGCCCGGAGATGAAGTAAGCAAGATCAACTTCCCGCTTTTAGCAAAACGTGCGCAATTGGCTTATTATACAGGTTGGGAACTGGCTAACAGGGATAAACGTCCTGTGGTTGATGCCGCCCCTTCTTCAAAGTAATAGGCATCTCCTAAAAAAAATGCCGAAAAAGCTGATAGGGTAACTAATATTGGGTACCCTATTTTTTTCAAAATAGCTAACTTAGCCGCATGGGACATATCGCTGAAGAGTTTTTGGTTGCCTCTGAAGATAAGGCGTTTGATATGGATCACCGCCGTATTATCAATTACAATATTGGTAAGTACTATGCGGCAGTTAACCGCGGGTTATCACGGCTCATCAATCTTGAAAACACCAAGCGCAAAGGGCATGTGATCAAGTGGAAAGTGATCGAAAACCTGGATAAATACCTTCCGGAGTTTGAGTCAAATTTCCTGAAGCGCGGCGGCAAGGTGATATGGGCAAACGATGCCGAAGAGGCCAACCGCGAGATCCTGGGCATCATCCAAAAAGCAGGTGCAAAAACCGTCGTGAAGTCCAAATCGATGGTGACCGAAGAGATCAAACTAAATGAATTCCTCGAAAGTCACCACATCGAATCCCTCGAAACTGATCTTGGCGAATATATTGTGCAACTATTGGGTCAGCGGCCATATCACATCGTAACGCCGGCGATGCATCTTTCCAAGGAAGATATAGCCAAGTTGTTTAACGAGCGCTTTGGTACACCTATCGATGCTACTCCTGAACAACTGACCCTAAAGGCCCGTGAACTGCTACGCGAAAAATATGTCCGTGCTGATGTAGGCATCACTGGTGCCAACTTTATCATAGCCGATACCGGCAGTATTGCCATCAGTGAAAATGAAGGGAACGCCCGTCTAAGCATAAGTTTCCCTAAGATACATATCGCCGTAGTAGGGATCGAAAAAATGATCCCTTCAATAGCAGATCTGGATATGTTCTGGCCGATGCTGGCAACTCACGGGACTGGCCAAAACATGACCGTGTACAACACCATTTTGAGCGGCCCGCGCCAAGCGAATGAGACTGATGGCCCGGAAGAAATGTATGTGATATTACTCGACAATGGTCGTACTAATCTGCTGGCCCAAAAAGATCAGCGTCAAGGGTTATACTGTATCCGCTGCGGCGCTTGCCTGAATGCCTGCCCGGTTTATAAGAACATCGGCGGTCATACTTACGAAACTACTTATAGCGGTCCGATAGGCTCAATCATCACTCCGCACATGAAAGGCATGGAAGATTTTAAGCACCTGAGCTATGCATCCAGTCTGTGCGGCCGATGTACGGAGGTATGCCCTGTCAAGATCGACATACATAAAATGCTGTTGCTTAACCGTCGCGATGCGGTGAAAGAGGGCATCGTCACCAAAAAGGAAAAGTGGGGATGGGCTATATGGCAAAAGGGCATGCTAAGCCGTAAATTGACCGACTTCTTCAGCGGTAAAACGAAAAACAAGCTAATGAACCTCTTCTTCAAGAAGACCTGGGGGCACTTGCGCGAAATGCCGAAAGTTGCTGATAAATCATTCAGCAAAATGTGGCAGGAACGGGGTAAAGAAGATGCATAATTGTAGCGACGCAATGCATTGCGTCGCTACAAAATAAATCAGTGTTTATTCCCGAACCCAAACTCTTTATAAGTATTGGGCATCTCGTTGCTGCTGGTAAAGCCAAAGGTGTAGGAGGCCATCCATGTTTCATAATCAGCTCCTTTATCTTTGGATGGTTCGGTGTATAAAGCGCGCAAAAGATAAATACCCTCTCTGCTCAGCTTGAAATAGATCTGTCCTTCCTTGTCGGTTGATAGTTTTTGTGCAAATATATTGGTGCCTGATAAAGTTCTGATATAGGACATTACCACCACATTGACTGCCGGCTTGCCCCTTAGCCTCACCTGTGCAATAATGTCGTCGCCATAGTTGCCTTTGTACGGATTATCTTTCAGCACGATCTCAAACTCATCGTTCAATGGTTTTTCAAACCCATTAGGACTATTTTTTTCAGCTTCTACAAGTGATTTTAAATACCAGGTATATTTCTCCCGGAAGCTATCCTTGCTGCCGTTTTTTGCCTTCTCTGCATATTGGGTATAACCCTCGTCTTCAAGTAACTTTATAAAATCGTCTGACTCAATATCATCAGTGATTGACTTTCTAACCATATGGATAGTATGAAGGCCCTCAGATTCAAGGGGCATAGAAATGATTGGCGAAGCACTATCTTTTGCCGCCGTTAGTAAGTCAATTTCCTTTTTACCATTTTGGATACTAAATTTTGCCGTTTTTGATGCTTCGTACTTCAGCTCGTTGGTTAGATTAAATTGATTTGCGGTAATCAGGTGCAGATTGAGTTTATCTCCCTTATGCAAAACAAAGTTTTCGGGTAGCAGGACATAATCTTCCTGCGCCGAAGCATTGGTTATAATAAGCAAAAACAGGAAAAGAAGCAGAAAATAGGTATGTTTCATATTGTTATGATAGAAATCATGTAAACATACAAAGTTTTAAAAACTTCAGTAGTTTAGCTACATGGTTTTTGATCGGAAAAACATTGATAATGACAAATTAGTCACATTTTATAAGGCTTTACTATGGCCGAGGCTGATTGAAGAAAAAATGCTGATCCTCCTGAGGCAGGGCCGCATCGGCAAATGGTTCTCGGGAATTGGCCAGGAAGCCATTGCTGTTGGTAGCACGCTTGCTATGCATCCTGACGAATATATCCTGCCTATGCACCGCAATCTGGGAGTATTTACGACGAGGGATATTCCTCTTTCCCGTTTAATGGCGCAATGGCAGGGGAAAGCATCGGGCTTTACTAAAGGGCGTGACCGTTCCTTCCATTTCGGCACACAAGAGTATAAGATCATCGGGATGATCTCGCACCTGGGCCCGCAAATGGCTTTGGCTGATGGTATTGCTTTGGCAGATGTATTAAGCAAACGAAACCGGGCGACCCTTGTGTTCACCGGTGAAGGAGGCACTAGCGAGGGTGATTTTCACGAAGCGTTAAATGTAGCATCGGTTTGGAACTTACCAGTGATATTTCTGATCGAAAATAATGGCTATGGCTTATCTACGCCCATTAACGAACAATATAAATGTGAACGACTGAGCGACCGGGCAATAGGTTATGGAATTGAAGGGCGAACAATTGACGGGAACAACGTTTTGGAAGTCTATCATACTATTAATGAGATAGCAACGGATATACGCAAAAATCCACGACCTGTTTTGCTGGAATGTATGACCTTCCGGATGCGCGGTCATGAAGAGGCTTCAGGAACTAAATATGTGCCCCAGTATTTGTTTGATGAATGGAGAGAGAAGGACCCGTTAACGAATTTTGAAAAGTTTCTGTTAGAAGAGGGCGTGCTGACTCATGAATCAATACTGGTGATCCGTAGCGGGTTTACCACCATGATCGATATGGCGATTGAAAAAGTATTTAGCGAACAGGATATTATACCAGACACTGAGGTAGAGTTGATGGATATGTACAAACCTTACAACTTTTCAACTTTACAACCTTCCAGCAGTAAAACGAATAAAAGGTACATTGATGCCATAAGCGATGGTTTGCGCCAGGGAATGCAAAAGTTTGATAATTTGGTACTCATGGGTCAGGACATAGCTGAGTATGGAGGAGCCTTTAAAATCACACAAGGTTTCGTAGAAGAGTTCGGCCGTGAACGGGTGCGTAATACGCCTATTTGTGAATCAGGAATTGTAGGAGCGGCAATGGGTTTATCCATCAACGGTTATAAGTCGGTTGTTGAGATGCAGTTTGCCGATTTTGTGACCTGTGCTTTTAACCAGGTAATCAATAACGTTGCAAAAACTCATTACCGCTGGGGCGAGAATGTGGATGTAGTAGTGCGCATGCCTACGGGTGCAGGAACAGGTGCCGGTCCGTTTCATTCGCAAAGCAATGAGGCCTGGTTTACCAAGACCCCGGGATTAAAAGTAGTTTGCCCGGCATTTCCGTCGGATGCAAAAGGGTTGCTGCTCGCTGCTATTGAAGATCCTAACCCGGTGATTTATTTCGAACATAAATATCTATACCGCAGCATCAGCGAAGAAATTGCTGACGAGCCATATGCTATGGAGATAGGCAAAGCCAGAGTCGTCCGGGAAGGTAAACAGGCCAGTATAATTACTTATGGATTGGGCGTTCATTGGGCGTTGGATTATGCAAAAGCTCACCCGGATGAATCGATTGAAATCATTGACCTGCGATCATTGCAACCCTGGGATAAAGATGCTGTTGAAACCAGCGTAAAGAAAACCGGACGCGTGATGATTTTGCATGAAGATACGTTAACCAACGGGTTTGGGGGAGAAATAGCTGCTCATCTCGCTGAGCATTGCTTCAGTTACCTTGATGCACCCGTTATGCGTTGCGCCAGTCTGGACACAGCCATACCAATGAATAAGGCACTGGAAGACCAGTTTTTAGCAAAAGCAAGACTGGAGGAGATGATGGAGAAGTTGTTGAAATATTAATGGTAGCTGAAGGGTTACACTTTAACATAAAAACATCGACGGCCTCTCCAGAAAAATTTCAAAAGTAATTATGCCGCCTGATCATTACAGGTTCATTTTCCAACAGTAAAAATTTATAGATTTGACGATGCTAAAAAGATTTTTATTCTTAGGTGCTTTTACCAGTATACTTTCGACAGCAAACTCACAATCCAAAATCGATCCTGCTTCTATCAAAGAGAAAATGCAATGGTTTGCTGATGCTAAATTGGGTATTTTTATTCATGAGGGTATTTATGCTGTGAACGGCATTGATGAGTCGTGGAGTTTTCATAACAAAAAAATAAGTTATGCGGATTACATGAAGCAGCTAAATGGGTTCACCCTTAAAAATTACAATCCCGAAAATTGGGCTGATCTGATAAAAGAAAGCGGTGCCCGGTACGCGGTAATTACCACCAAGCATCATGATGGAGTAGCCATGTACGACACTAAAATGGATGATTTAAGCATCGTCAAAGCAACACCTGCCAGGCGTGACATGGTCAAACCTCTTTTTGATGCTTTGCGAAAAAGAGATATAAAATGCGGCGCGTATTTCTCTTTGATTGATTGGTCGTTTCCCGACTATCCTGGGTTCTTAAAGGATAGTTCAAGATATCAAACTGAAAATGACTATCAAAGATGGAATAAATTCCGCTCCTTTTTTCAAGGACAGATCAAAGAGATCGGGCAGGTGTTTAAACCAGACCTTTGGTGGTTTGATGGTGACTGGGAACATAGCGCAGAGCAATGGGAATCGCAGAAGGTGCGTAATATTATTTTGACAAATAACAAAAATTCGATCATCAACGGGAGACTACAGGGATATGGGGACTACGATACCCCAGAACAGAATTTCCCTGTTTCGAGGCCTGCATTCAACTGGTGGGAATTATGTATGACCGTCAATAATAATTGGGGTTATCAGCCCTCAGATAAAAACTGGAAAACGCCATATGAAATAATCACAATTTTCACGGATGCAATTTCAAATGGAGGAAACCTTTTACTGGATATTGGGCCAAAGGAGGACGGAACTATTCCGGAAGAAGAAGTAAAGGTACTGAAAGAGCTGGGTGCCTGGAACAAAAGAAACGGAGAAGCCGTTTTTAATACGATAGGCGGAATACCCCAGGGACATTTTTATGGGCCCACTACCTTGTCAAAAGATTCTACTACCCTGTTTTTGTTTCTGCAGGGGAATATTAGCGGTAACATCACACTAAAGGGATTGATGAATAAAATTAAGGATATAACTGTATTAGGTAATGGGGCTAAATTAACGCATAAAATAGTTGGAAAGATATCGTGGAGTCCCATTCCCGGACTCGTATATATTAATGTTCCCAAAGACGTTCAGGATAAATATGTAACTGTCTTGAAGGTGACGTTAGAGGATCCTATCAAATTATACGACGGTAAAGGCGGGCTCAAATAAATTAGCATTGTACATAAAGTAAAAAAGGAGCCGTTCTAAGCTTCCACCAATTCCACCTCTGCTATCGGACTAAACAAATAGACACGCTTGGTTTTTAGCTCGGTGCATTTATAGCGTTTTCGCAGTTTTTCTTCTTTTCTGAATACTCGGCCGTTTTTCAGTTTGAACAGGGAGTGCATCGGTATTTTGTCAACCGTAAGATGGGTATCCGGCTTCGGTGCGTCGTACAGACGCAAGGATTTATACAAATGCAAATCCGTACAGCTTGAAGCCGCCGGATTATTTAAGTATCTCACAATAGCATGCTTTACATCGGGCGGGAAAATCTCCTTTTCAAAAAATGGCTGCATCATTTTTTTGAAGTTTGCTTTCCATTCAGTGCCATGTGGTTTAGCTTTGTGTTTATGCTCATTCCAGGTATGCAGGTGTGCAAACTCATGTACGGTAGTCACCAGGAAGGCGTAGGCATTTAAGTCATAATTTACGGAAATGCGATGCCCTTTTCCACCGTGCGGAGGGCGATAATCACCGAACTTACTGTTGCGGTTGCGGGAAATCTTAAACTCACATTGAAAATAATCTATCCAGCGGCCTATCAGCGGCGCTGCCGCCGGGGGGAGATACCTTTCTAATACTTTTACTTTATCCAATTTTACCTCTTTTCAAAAATAGGATTTTGAGCGTAAAGCTGAAAGATTAAAGCGGAAAGCTTTTACTTCAAAAGATGATAAGTAATGAAACTTACGATGTAAGCCAAGCCGGTCATATAAACGAACTGCGATGCCGGCCATCGCCAGTTTTTGGTTTCGCGGTATACTACGGCCATGGTGCTGGCGCATTGCATAGCAAAAGCGTAAAACATCATTAGCGAGAAAGCGACAGCCACGGTAAATACGGGTTGCCCATCAGGGGTCTTGGCAGTGTGCATTTTTTGCTGAACCGACTCTATCTTTTCTGCATCGCCATCTACACTATAAATGGTAGCCATGGTACCCACGAATACTTCACGGGCTGCAAAGGAAGTAATGAGCGCAATGCCTATCTTCCAATCGAAGCCAAGCGGCCTGATCACTGGTTCGATCGCATGACCTAACATGCCTGCGTATGAGTTTTCCAGCTTTTCTGAAGCAACTGCATGATGCAGATCATCGGCGTTCATGTGCTGTGCATACTGTGGTTGCTTGTATTTCTGCTCTATCCTCTCAAAACGATCGCCTGGTCCGTAGGAAGCCAACACGAAAAGGATGACTGAAACTGCGACAATCACCTTGCCAGCCTGTAAAACGAAGGCCTTGGCGCGATTGTACATATCATGGCCAACGTTCTTCCAGCGTGGCATACGATATACGGGCAATTCCATAATGAAATAACCTCGTTCACGTGACTTTAGTAAGAATTTCATTACAAATGCCACTGTAATGGCCGATACCAGGCTGAACAGGTACATGCCGGTCAATACCAACCCCTGAAGGTTAAATACCCACCATATATTACGATTAGGAACAACCAAAGCAATTAAGAGTGTATAAATTGGTAAGCGTGCTGAACAGGTCACCAGTGGCGTCACCATGATGGTAATCATACGGTCTTTCCAGTTCTCGATAGTACGGGTGCTCATGATTGATGGTACCGCACATGCAAAACCACCGATTAGAGGCACTACCGATTTACCATTCAGTCCTACTTTCCGCATCAGTCGGTCCATCATAAAGGTAACACGCGACATATAGCCGGTGTCTTCCAGTATGGATATGAATCCGAAAAGTATAGCGATTTGAGGTATAAAAACCATCACGCCGCTTAAACCGCCTAGTACACCATCAACTACAAGGTTAACTAATGGCCCGGCGGGTAACATATGGTGTAATGATGTCTGAGCCCATACAAAGAAGTCGCCAATTAACTCCATCGGGTATGCAGACCAGGCAAAGATTGATTGGAAAATAAACAACAGAATTCCAAAAAAAATAATAAACCCGAAAATCCGATGGGTTAATACTTTATCAATTTTATTACTGATATCTTCTTCCTGGGCGGTTTCATTTTTCTTTACTGTATCATACAGCAGATCATTAATAAAATTATAGCGGGCTATAGTCTCAGTTGCCTGGGCTTTTTGCGAATGGAAGCTGAATTCCTGTTCCAGTGACTCGATGCGGTCACTTTGCTCGGTACTTAAGAATTTAAGCGTTTCGTGCTGGTGCGCGAGTTGCAGGGCATAATAGGGGTTCTCTACGTCAATTTCTTTGCTGATCTGTGCAATCAGTTGGGGCGCAAGCGACTCAACATCGATTGTATCCTCCTGCAAGGCTACTTTATTAGCGTAACTAATAGCTGATTTGAGTTGATCGATCCCTTCAATTTTGCGTGCTGATATCGGAACAACCGGCACCCCTAATTTCTGAGCAAATGCATCTACATCGATAGTAATGCCCGACTTTTTAGCCAGGTCCATCATGTTTAATGCAACTATAACCGGAAGCTTAAGATCGGCAACCTGTGTGTAGAGTAATAAATTTCTTTTGAGGTTGGAGGCATCGAGAATAACAACAACCAGATCGGGGCGTAACGGGTTGGCCTTGTCAGCTAAAACAGAAAATACGATGGACTCGTCCCTGCTTTTAGGATAAAGACTATAAGTGCCCGGGAGATCGATGATTTCAGCACGACGGCCATCGGGCAGATCGCAAAAGCCCGTCTTTTTATCAACAGTTACGCCCGGAAAGTTCCCGATTTTTTGATTGAGCCCGGTTAAAACATTAAAGAGCGTCGATTTACCGGTATTTGGATTTCCTACAAGCGCTACTTTCAGATCAGCATCCACTTGTTAAAAATTACTGCAGGATAATAGTTGAAGCTTCTTTTCTGCGCAAACTTAATTGATAACCAGAGACATGAATAGCAATTGGGTCGCCAAGAGGGGCAATGCGCGAAACCGTGATCTGTTCGCCTGGTAAGCATCCCATTTCCATCAACTTCACCGACATTTCAAGATCGGTAAACTCCTTAACAATTCCTGTTTCTCCTACTTCAAGTTGTGAAAGCCTCATGTTCTTTATACTTAAACTGAACAAATGTAGACCTTATTTAAATTAAATCCAAATAAGGACTAGTGATTTATGTCACAATTTTGCATGATTATTGTCATTAATTGTACTTAGGCGGCATTTTCAATTTGTTTCGCGCGGCTGATTTGGCCGAAATGAGGGCATCCGCAGTCTTTTTTAAAGATGCCGCATGATGAAAGGCTTACTACTGCGACCAGAAAAATCAAATATTTAACTCTTTTCATAATTTCTTTGCCCTGTCAATTATCATCACCCCTAAAATTCCCATACAGGCGCCTGCAGCATCGGCAAAAAGATCGGGCCATTCGCCGCTTCGCCAGGTAAAGAAGGTCAATTGTAATAACTCAATTAAACCGCCAAATAGTATGGAAATAAAAGTAACTATTGCTGCTGTTTTATACGATACAAGCCGGTTATTTTGTTGCCTGATAATACCATTGCACCAAAAAACCACCAACAGAAAAAAGAAACCGCTATGCACCAGTTTATCAAACCCGGGAAAGAACAAAGGCCCATGCGCAATATTGTCTCCAATCTTGATGGAGCACATAATGAAAATAAATAAGGCCCACAAAACAGTGGGCCTCTGATATTTTGAGAGTTTCATCATTCAAATCAGGCGCCTACTAAAGCTTTGTAAGCATCAGCTGAAAGCAGTCCGTCAATTTCAGAAGCATCTTTAATGCTGATCTTTACCATCCAGCCTTCGCCATATGGATCAGAATTTACCAGTTCAGGCTGGTTATCGAGCGCAGGGTTGGTGCCCTCTACAGTACCGGTAAGTGGCATAAACAGATCAGATACTGTTTTTACCGCTTCAACAGTCCCGAAAACATCTTCCTTGTTTACTTCTTTTCCTTTTGTTGGGATATCGACATACACGATATCACCCAATTCACCCTGGGCAAACTCAGTGATACCTATGTAGGCTTCGCTGCCTTCAACTCTTACCCATTCGTGGTCTTTGGTGTATTTTAATTCAGCCGGGAAATTCATATTGATCTGTTTTTTTGTGGCTCAAAAATAAAAAAACTTTTAGATAACCAGACTTAAATCTATTTATATCAAACACTTGAAAAACCTATTGCGATACGCTCACGTTAAAGGTTGAAAATGATGAATGTCAGAGGAAAAAAGAGATTACCGACAGTTATAGTAATTGTATTTGCTATGACGGGTTTGTATGCCTGTAAAAGCAGCAGTGAAAAAGATAAAGTAGCAACTGATACCTTCCTCAATGATGTAAAGGACACCGCATCAACTGTGAGTGCTGCTAATCATCCGCCGCCCCAACCAGCGGAAGGGGAACAGAATGTTCACCCCGTGATATTAACCGCAACGGTAAGCGTCAAAGACGTTGAATTTGCTTCAGCTATTACCAATAATGCTTTGAACAAAGTGAATACAGGGAAAATGGCCTTGGAAAAATCTACCAACAAACGCGTAAAAGATTTTGCATCGATGCTGGTAAACGATCATACAAAATTGGCCGATGAGTTGAACCGGATTGCAAAAGACAAAAAGATAACCCTTCCTGCGTTATCTGGAATGGCGGAGATGCGCCAGGCCGATCGTTTGGCAATCAAGCAAGGCAGCGATTTTGATAAAGCTTATATGGATGCCATGATATTGGACGAGAAAAGGGCATTTGATATTTGTGAAAATGGATCAAAAACCTGCAAGGATAGGTTATTAAAAGCATTCGCCGCCAAATCAATACCCGTCTTGAAAATGCACCTCGACTCAGCACAGACTGTTCGCAGTAGCTTGCAATAAAATAAAGTCCGTTTTTGGAGATAGGATCGGCAGACGTTTAGCCCTTTTTGCTTTGGTATGACAATGTTTTGAAAGTAAAATTTCTAAATTGGTTTTTCATCTCATCGCTATGCTTTTCGATCCTCAAAACCCTATCAATCAACTTTGTGCCCAAGGAATGCAATTGGAAGGTGAGGCCAAACACGAACAAGCATCCAAACTATTCCTGCAGGCGTGGGACCAGGCAACAAATACAACCGAAAAATTTATAGCTGCGCATTATGTAGCACGGCATCGAACTAACGTTGCTGATAAACTAAAATGGGATGAAACCGCGCTAAGCCTAGCGCTCGAATTGGATAATCCGGAGGTTAACGTTGCACGGCCTTCGCTTTATCTAAACGTTGCGAAATGTTATGAGGATTTGAAGAATTTTGATAAAGCTGCTGAGAATTATCAGTCCGCGTTTGAGTGTACTAAGTTTCTGCCGGAAGATGGTTATGGCAACATGATCCGGTCGGGCATCAAAAGCGGAATGGAGCGTGCTCGCTCATCCAGAGAAGATTGACTAAGCCTTTTTTGTATAAAGCCCGATAAAACAATACTTTTAGGTTTTAGAACAAGAGCCACCCGATGAAAAAACTTTTCCTGTCGCTATTTCTTCTTATCAGTCTTTTTCAAATTGCCGACGCCCAGAAAACGGAGGATTTCGAGTCAAAAACCAAAGGGCTAAAAAAATATTCCGGGTATTTTAATTTTTACTGGAATGACAAGACCGGGCAGATATTTTTAGAAATAGATCGTTTTAATGACGAGTTTTTGTATGTAAGCTCCTTGCCTGCTGGTGTCGGTTCAAATGATTTGGGAATGGATCGCGGGCAAATCGGCGAAAGCCGCATTGTAAAATTCATCAGGGTAGGCAATAAGGTGTTGCTTGTACAGCCTAATTATAGTTACCGGGCAGTAAGCAATAATGCAGACGAACGCAAATCGGTAGAGGAGGCATTCGCGCAATCTGTTATCTGGGGGTTTACAACTGAAGCGCAGGATGATGACAAGGCGCTGGTCGACTTTACACCTTTTTTGCTTCGCGATAGCCATAATTTAGCTAAAAAGTTAGGCAACAATAACCAGGGCAGCTACCACGCTGACGATACCCGCTCGGCCGTTTATTTGCCTAATACCAAAAGTTTCCCAGATAATACCGAGTTCGAGGCAATCATCACTTTAGCGGGGAGCGGAACCGGCGCGGAGATCAGCTCGGTAACGCCTAATCCTGATTATGTGACGGTGAGGATGCACCAGTCGTTCATCCGCCTTCCTGACAATAAATATAAGCCGCGCAAATTCGACCCGCGCTGTGGGTTATACGATGTGGAGTATATGGATTTTGCAACACCCATCGATCAACCCATCATGAAACGGCTGTTGACCAGACACCGGCTTGAAAAGAAAGACCCTTTGGCAGCAGTGAGCGAACCTGTAAAACCGATCATTTATTATATTGACCGCGGCGCCCCGGAGCCTGTGCGTAGCGCCCTGATAGAAGGTGCGTCATGGTGGAACCAGGCATTTGAAGCAGCTGGGTACAAAGATGCTTTCCAGGTGAGGCTATTACCAGAAGATGCGGATCCGATGGATATACGTTACAATGTGATCCAATGGATACACCGGTCGACCAGGGGTTGGTCATACGGTGAGTCGATCAATGACCCGCGCACAGGAGAAATTATTAAAGGACAGGTTTCATTAGGCTCCCTGCGTGACCGGCAGGACTTCCTTATCGCCGAAGGCCTTCTTCAGCCTTATGAGGATGGGAAACCGACAAGTGATAAAATGCTGAAACTGGCATTAGCGCGTTTACGCCAATTGGCGGCGCATGAGGTAGGCCATACGCTGGGCTTTCAGCACAATTTTGCATCCAGTGTGCATAATAGGGCATCGGTAATGGATTACCCTCCGCCGGTATTTACTTTGGGAGCAGATGGAAACATTGATCTCAGCAATGCCTACAGCACGGGTATCGGTGCATGGGACAAACGAACCGTATTGTATGGTTACCAGGATTTCCCTGCCGGGACCGACGAAGATAAAGCGTTAAAAGACATTATGACCGAGACGATTAAAGAAGGGTTTTCGTATATCTCTGACGAGGATGCGCGCCCTTCAGGTGGTGCTCATCCGCAGGCGCATCTCTGGGATGCAGGAGCAAACGCCGCTGATGAATTGCACAGGTTAATGACGGTCAGGAAACATGTGATCGATAATTTTTCCGAAAAGGCTATCCGGCAGGATGCGCCGATGGCAACAATTGAAGAAGTATTGGTGCCGATGTACCTGATGCACCGTTACCAGGTAGAGGCAGCTTCTAAAATGCTCGGCGGTTTGTACTATACATTCGCGCTAAAAAATGACGGGCAAACGACTACTAAATTTGTTCCTCCTGCCGAGCAATGGAAAGCTTTTGATGCGCTAATGGGTACTATCTCGCCGGACGCTTTAGCATTACCGGAAAAACTGATCGAAAAAATACCACCGCGACCAATAGGTTACCCGCGTACTCGCGAAACTTTTAAATCAAGGACAGGATTAACCTTCGACCCGCTCTCGGCAGCTGAATCCGCAGCAAGTAATACCCTGGCCTTTATGTTGCAGCCGCAAAGGGCAGCACGTTTGGTGGAATATCATTCAAGAGACAATTTGCAACCGGGATTAGAAGCCGTCCTGGCTAAACTGATTACAAGAACATGGAGGGCTCCGCAACAAACGGGCTATAAAGGAGAAGTACAACGATTGGTAAACAATCTCGTCTTGAAACAAATTTTGGAGTTAGCTGCCGATACAAAGGCTCCTGAAAATGTCCGTGGGATTACCCTGCTGCAAATAAATGAATTAAAAGCATGGATGAATAAAGCTACTCTGACAGCCGGAAATGATCAGAAAGCGAACCTGTTGTTCGGCTTATCACAGATCAAGGAATTTGAAAACAATCCAGATAAATTTAAACCGGCCGAAACATTAAACATGCCTGATGGTTCGCCAATTGGGATGGAATAATATTAAAATAGATTCTATGCAATCGCCTATAAAAACCGGTTTAATGGCTTACGGAATGTCTGGAAGGGTATTCCATGCGCCATTTATTTATGCGCATCAGGGCTTTGAGTTAAGCGCAGTAGTGGAGCGCCATGAAAAGAAGGCCGCAGAGCGTTATCCCTACATTACCAGTTATAATCAATCCGAGGAGTTACTGAATGATCGGCGGATCGGGCTGATCATAGTCAATACGCCCAACAATACACATTTCGATCTGGCTAAAAGATCCCTGCGAGCGGGGAAACATGTACTGGTTGAGAAGCCTATTGCAGCTACCGTAACTGAAGTAAAGGAACTATATGATCTGTCAAGGCAGGTAAACAAGCATTTGATGGTTTACCAGAACCGCCGCTGGGACAGCGACTTCTTATCGGTAAAAGAAGCTATTGAAAGCGGCCGGCTGGGGCAATTAATCGAAGTGCATTTCCGTTTCGACAGATATAAGGCAACGCTCAGTCCAAAACAATTCAAGGAGACAAAAAGCATGCGTCCGAATGGTTTGGCCTACGACCTTGGGCCGCACCTGATCGACCAGGTGATAAGTTTGTTTGGCAGGCCATTGAAATTTACCAAAACTACGGCCACTTATCGCGAAGGTTCACAGGTGGATGATTATTTCCATTTTCATTTATCTTATCCTAATCAGTTGAACGTGTATCTTACATCCGGTCTGCTGATCGCTCAGCCCACACCTTCCTTCGTTGTTCATGGTACATTGGGTAGCTATATTAAAGACCGGGTGGATGTACAGGAGGCGCAATTGGATAAAGGTATTCCACCAACTGATCCTGCTTACGGCATTGAACCAAAAGGCAGCGAGGGTAAACTGGTGACTTTTGACGAGAATAATCAAAAGATTACGGAATTGGTCTCATCCTGCAAAGGTCAATATTTTCAACTGTTTGAAGCAATTTATCAAACTATCCGGAATGGAGCGCTATATCCAATAACAGAGGAGCATATTGCCTGGCAGATCGAATTGCTGGAAGCATAATATTGCCATTCTGATCAATTACTTTAATTTGAAACGTTTAATATTTCGACAGCTTTTGAAAAGACGCCATTTGCTTCAAACCCCCCTGCAATTAAAATCTTATTGCCAGTACTGGCAATTCCGAATGCATCGTTTGTCTTATCTAATTGAGCAGTAGACCATTTATTAGTCTCGACGTCGTAAATGTCTATAGTTTTTGACTGCGTAAGTTGATTATTCGAATAAACATATCCTCCTATAAAGAATATCTTGTTTCCTGCCGACACTGCTTTAAGGGCCTGCCTCGCTTCACTGAGCTGAGCGGTAGTCCAGCTATTAGTGGTTACATCATATATGTCAACTGTTTTAGACTCTTGGGTTCCGCTGGCACTAATAGTGCCGCCTGCAAATACAACCTTGGTGCCGACTGCTGCACCAGCTAAATTATATCTTGCTTCGCTCAATTGCGCGGTTGTCCAGCTATTATTTGATGCATCATAAATATCAACGCTTGCTGTAATTCTAGGATCAATACTTGCGCCGCCAGCAATGAGAATTTTGTTTCCGGCAGCGGCCGCCGCCATACCCATCTTTGGCTGGCTTAGTTTAGCAGTGCTCCATACGTTTGACGTCACATCGTATATGTCTACTATATCCGACATTGTATAGGCAATGTCACCACCAGCGAAGACTATTTTATTAGCTGTCGCAGCTGCGCCCATGCCCGACCTTGCTAAGCTGAGCTTTGCGGTCGTCCAACTATTTGATGCAACATCATAAATATCCACGATGTCTGTAAAGCCTTCAGCACCGTCAAGCAATCCACCAGCAAATACAATTTTGCCACCAATAGAAGCTGCAGTGGGAACCGCTCTGCCCTGACTCAGATGGGTCGTACTCCAACTGTCACTGGCTGCATCATAAATGTCAACCGTATTTGAAACCATATAGGTTGTCTTGACTCCACCAGCGAACAAAACCTTATTCCCGAAAGCTGCACCTGCAATATTATATCGGGCTTCGGACAGGCTTTCAGATGTGACCGTAAATCGTTGATCTGTCGACTTAACGGACTGTTTATTGGATTCCTTGTTGCACGATGTATAGATGAACAAAAATAGAACAAGTGAAAGGAAAATTTGGGGCTTCATGATCTCAGTTTAGGTTATGGTAATTAAATAGATACAATTTTCTGGGCACTCAGCCTTATTCAAAAATAATTAAAATGGCTACATTTACAAACATGAAAAAACTAGCTCTTATTTTAAGTCTGATTATTGTTGCAGGATGCACTCAGGCTCAAACTAAACCTGATATAGAACACATCCCTCATTTTAAAATATTAAAAGCCGATAGCACCTATTTCAGCTATACCGATCTAAAAAAAGATAAACCGGTGATGATCATTTATTTTTCGCCCGATTGCAGCCATTGCCAGCACCTGATGTATGAGATGAAGCCTAAAATGAAGCAGCTTAGCGATATACAAATTGTGATGGTGACTTTCACTGAATACACTATGCTGAAGATGCTGAAAAACTTCAACCGGGATTTTGACCTGGCGAAATATCACAACCTAACCGTGGGTACTGAAGGGCATACCTATGTGGTTCAAAAATATTACCAGGTAACCACCACACCGTACATAGCTGTGTATGACCACAAAGGCAACCTGGTTAAAGCTTTCGAAAAAGTGCCTAAGCTGGATACCCTGATAGCTACTGTTAAGAAAGCGTAAGTTTTATTGCTGCTGTTGTTGCTGTTGCTGTTGTAACAGCATTTCCATGTAGCGTTGATAGCTGTTTTTAGGAAACGTCGTTACAGGCTTATGCTCGGGCATATCAATAAACTCTCCGGGTTGATGCATAGACGGCGCATCGTCTTCATAGCCGACTGCCACCGAAACATCTAACCGATGCTCCGATGCGCCTTTGTAAACACCCTTTACAGGCGAGCAGTCCAAAAAATTTCGGCCCACGGCCAATCTCACGTGCATTTCATTGGCAATGCAGTTATTAGTAGGATCGATGCCCAGCCAACCATAATCTGGTATATAAGCTTCGGCCCAGGCATGTGTTGCACCTTCGCCGCGCATGGTGGTGCTTCGGTGTGTGCAGATATAACCGCTTACGTAACGTGCAGGTATACCAACTAATCTCAGCATCAATGTTAAAATATGGGCGAAATCCTGGCAAACACCGGCTTTTAGCTTCCATATTTCATCCATGGTCGTTTCTACTGATGTGACCCCCTTTATATATTGGAAATTATCGTACACATAGCGCGAAAAGCGAAGTACCGCCTGGTAAGGCGTGTCATCTTTGGATTTTTCTGCTTCAACCAATGCTTTAAGATCGTTAAAGCCCTCAAAATGCTCCAGTCGCAAAAAGTCTATATATGGCACCATATAGCGTAGTTGCTTCAGGTCTTCCCATTGTTGTGCAGGAAAAATGTCGTTGCCTGGCAATTGTTTGTGTTTGGTTTGAACCAGTATTTTGGAATTGATCAGCAAGGCTGAATGTGGTTCGCTGTATGTGAAACTTCCCACTTTGTTTCCGTAGTAATCAATAAAGGTATCGATCACAGGGTCACCGCTAATGTGTATTTCCTGTTTGATTACCTCCTGCCATTCGTCCTGTATAGGGTATAAAATGATTTGGTTAGCGCTGTCGCGGACAGGCGCCGGGTAAGTATATTTTGTTAAGTGTTGAATCTTAAATTCAGGCATAATAAAATCTCAATAGGTTATCAATCAGGAATTGGCAAAATAGTGATTATTCAACGCATCGCCAATACCATATAGCTGGCTGCGAATCTGTGTCAGGAACAGATGCAGCCCTTCTTCTTTTATCGTCTTTACCGAACTATATTTGATATGGCTCTGCAATCTTCCGATATAAAAAGAAAGCTCCCGGTAATCATCAATGTTGCTGTCGTTTTTCAGGCGTTCAAAATAGCGTTGAATGTGATTGACTGAATAGATCACCGAACGAGGGAAATCATTGTTCAGTACAACCTGTTCTAACACATTTTCTGCCTCAAAACCCTCGCGGTAGGTTTTCAGATAAAGCTCATAACCACCTAACGATAGCAGCAGGTGTTTCCAGTAAGTGGTATCGGTCAAAAGGTCCGGGTTATCATCTATCGAACCAAATTTGGTGTCCAGAATGTCGACTGACTGTATCCCACGCTCCAGGTATTTGCCGATGTTCATATAGCTACGACCTTCGCCACGTTCCATTGTGATCTCTACCGTGCCATAATACAGCATCACCTGCTTAATGAGCACATCCAGCACGCTAACGGGATCATCTTTTTTCAGGGCGTTATCAATGCGGTTATCTTTCACTGTATGATAATATTCATTCAGGCACTGCCATAAATCTTTAGTGATATGTTCCTGAACACCACGCGCATTTTCTCGGGCCAGCGTAATAATGTTCAGGATAGAATTCGGATTATTCTTTCCACACACCATATACCGCATTACCGCACGGCTATCGTTACCCAGCTTTTGAGTTTCCTCATCATGCCCTGCAAATATGCGGATCACTGGCTCCCAGGTAAACTCCTGCACTGTATCCTGCGACGAGGCATAATTGATCTTGAGCATGCGTAAAATACCGTCGCTGCGCTCCACATAACGGCTTAACCAATATAAACTTGCTGCTACCCTGCTTAACATATTGTGATGTTTCGAATATCGGATTTACGATTTCGAATTTAGATTTTACTTAATTATTTCATTTAATCTTTAGGCTCATGCCAATACCCATGTATCTTTACTTCCCCCGCCCTGCGAGCTGTTTACCACCAGTGAGCCCTCTTTCAGAGCCACTCGTGTTAAGCCGCCTGGGACAATTTCTATTCCGTCTGGTCCGCAAAGGGCATAAGGCCGAAGGTCTATCCTGCGTGGATGTAAGCCACCCTGCATATAGCAAGGTGCCGCCGACAGGCTGATAGTTGGCTGTGCAATAAAATTGCGTGGATCCTTTAGTATTTCTTTTTTATAATCCTCAATTTCCTCATCGGATGAAGCGTGCCCCATCAGCATACCATAACCGCCACTGCCGTTGGTCTTCTTTACAACCATCTTATTGATGTTCTCAAACACGTGTTCGCGCTCATCCTGATTGCTTAACTGGTAGGTCGGCACATTTTTCAGAATTGGTTCCTCATTCAGATAATACTTAATCATCTCCGGTACATAAGCATAAACCGCTTTGTCATCCGCTACGCCATTGCCGATTGCATTGACTATAGCCACGTTTCCGGTACGATAAGCGCCCATAATGCCCGCCACACCCAATATACTCGCCGGGTTAAATACCAATGGATCGAGATATTCATCATCTACGCGGCGATAGATCACATCCACCTGTTGTAACCCGATGGTGGTTTTCATATACACCTTTTGATTTTTTACTACCAGGTCGCGGCCTTCAACCAATTCTACTCCCATTAACCTAGCTAATGTAGTATGTTCAAAATAAGCCGAATTGTATATCCCCGGACTTAATAAAACGATAGTTGGGTTGCTGATCTGTCTTGGCGACAAGGAAAGCAGGTTCTTATAAAGAATAGTTGGATACTCCGTAACACTGCGCACTGAACATTGCGGCATCAGGTCAGGAAATAAACGTTTGGTGATCTCCCGGTTCTCCAGCATATAGCTTACACCTGATGGCGTGCGCAGGTTGTCCTCCAGAACATAAAATGTTCCGTCGTGATCACGGATCAGGTCGATACCGGCGATATGAACATAGATGTCGTAGGGTACCTGCAACTGATACATTTCTCTTAAAAAATGCGGACAAGAGTAAATAATGTCGATCGGCACGATGCCATCCTTTACGATGAACTGGTTGTTATAAACGTCTTTCAGAAAAAGATTAAGCGCATTGAGTCGCTGCTTAATGCCCTTCTCTACGAAGGCCCATTCGTCGGCAGTGATGATCCGTGGAATAATATCAAAGGGGAAGATCTTTTCGATGCCTTCTCCGCTACTATAAACCGTAAAGGTAATACCCTGGCTCATGAACAGCCTTTTGGCCAGCTCTTCCTTACGCGACAGGTCCTCCGCCGACTCCCTCGACAAATAATCGATAACTTTGCTGTAATGGTCGCGTATATCATTCTCGCCATACATCTCGTCCCAAACGCCTTTAATGGGGCTATATTGACTAAAATAACTTGATTCCTGCATGATTCTCCGGCTAATGTGTGATAAATTGATCAGTTATTTTTTAAGAAATTGTAATTTATGAAGTATTTTATCAAAAAAACAAATGATTTTTAATAAATTTTCATAAAAAACTAATTAAATGTATGAAATTTTTATTGATAATCTTAAAATTTATGAAATATTAATAATATAGAGTGATTTTTTAGGTATAAAATAATAAAAAACAACTTTAATTTGGTTAAAAATAAAATGAACCGGAAATTTCTTATCGGATTGTGATCGGTTTTCATAAAATGTTTAAGGTTGCGATGCGGAGCGTTTCCATATAATACATTTAGTATATTCGCTTTGTTTCAACTTCACAATTATGGCCGGTCAGCAAGGCTCCAATAAATTAGGACTATGGACAAGCACCTCACTTGTCGTTGGCAATATGATCGGCTCCGGAGTTTTCCTGATGCCCGCGGCAATGGCTGCTTATGGGGGGATTGGTCTGTTGGGTTGGTTGTTTTCAGCCGTGGGAACCTTCTTCCTCGCTAAAGTCTTCAGTAACCTAAGTAAACTGGTGCCCAACTTAACGGGTGGCCCTTATGTGTATACACGTAAAGGATTTGGCGATTTTGCAGGGTTTTTAGTGGCATGGGGGTACTGGTTAGCCAATTGCGGCGCCAATGCAGCTATTGTTATTTCATTCATCAGTGGGATGAGTGTATTCTTCCCGGTGCTGAATACCAACGCCACGGCAGCTATTCTTACAGGATTGGCGTCTATCTGGATAATTACAGGGATCAATTCATTTGGGATAGCGTTATCGGGCAGGTTTCAACTGGTTACTACCATCCTCAAGTTATTGCCTCTTATCTTAATATCAGTGGGCGGTTTATTCTTTTTAAGAGCAGAAAATTTTCACCCTTTCAACTTAAGCGGTGAGCCAATTTTTTCAACGATAACCAGGACAGCCACCATGACCATGTTTGCCTTTGTGGGTATAGAGTGTGCAACTATTCCGGCAGGAAGCACCGAGCATGCAGCGAAAACTGTATCAAGGGCAACGATGTTAGGTATGCTGATCTCGACCGTCGTGTATATCCTGGGCAGTATTAGTATTATGGGTATTATTCCGGCCGTTCTGCTTAAACAATCTGCTACCCCCTATGCTGATGCGGCGGCTATTATTTATGGCCCGGCCGCAAGGTATATTGCAAGCGCAGGTGTGGCTATTGCCGCTTTCGGAGCTCTGAACGGCTGGACATTAATACAAGGACAAGTACCTTATGCCGTGGCGAAGGATAAATTATTCCCCGGAATATTTGGACGGCTTAATAAGAAAGGTGTACCTGCTATTGGTATGGCTATCAGCAGCGGGATGACAACCTTGCTGCTATTAATGAATTATACAAAAGGTCTGGTGGAACAGTTTAAGTTTCTGTTGCTATTGGCTACGCTCAGCATCCTGATACCTTACCTGCTCTCAGCAGGTGCTTATATTATTTTAGGAACCAAGAGGAGCGCTCTGCATAAAGCAAGTCTTACCAGTGTGGTGATTTTGGGGTTGCTGGCTTTTATTTATTCCTTATGGGAGATATATGGCTCCGGTGCAGAGACCGTATTTTACGGCTTTCTGTTCCTGATGGCGGGTGTTCCGTTTTATATTTGGTTGAGTTATAAGAAGCATCAGGAAGAAGAAAATTAATTTAGTGATGGAGCAGCAAGAATTTAGTAATTACATTATATCTGAATGAATACGATACTAACCCCAATTTGAAAATTGCTGCAAGTTTAAATCGGATGGAATTATCGATATTCAATATGAAAGTAACCAAGGCCTGGTTGCTTTACGGGTTACAACTCAGCACAGGGAAGTCACTATTGGATTTTCAGCAAATGAAAATCAGTTTGGTTTTCATTTGCATATGAACCAACTTGGTGCAACGACAGCTGATGAACAATTAAAAGAAGCCATAAATTTTATTGACGATATAATCGGAGATAAAGAGACGATAATTTATACTAACATCGATGGCTATATGCTTGGCAATCTAGATGAAATAAGGAAATACCAACTACCGGACGAATTAATTGCCACCACCACCTGGAGTAAATTATAAAGGCCCGTTACTAGCAGTAAAGAGCCTTATTTTTTAGAATCACCTTGTTTAATTATTCCCCATGCGACTGTTCATGCAATTCTTCCTGCCTGAACAGTTTTGCGCTGAAGTAATCATTATTCATGCGCGAAATATTGGTCAGCTTAATTTCCTTCGGACATTCCGCTTCGCAGGCACCCGTATTGGTGCAGCTGCCAAATCCTTCCTCATCCATCTGTGCCACCATGGATTGTACACGTCGATAACGTTCCGGCTGGCCTTGCGGCAACATGCCTAATTGCGATACTTTCGCTGAGACAAAAAGCATTGCCGATGCGTTTTTGCAAGCAGCCACGCAAGCACCGCAGCCAATACAGGTTGCTGAATTGAAAGCCTCATCAGCGATCACTTTAGGAATAGCTATTTCATTGGCATCAGGTACGCCACCAGTATTTACCGATACGTAACCGCCAGCTTGTTGTATACGATCGAATGCTGAACGATCTACCGCCAAATCCTTTATTACAGGAAACGGTGCAGCACGCCACGGCTCGATAGTGATGGTCTGTCCATCGTGAAAGCTGCGCATGTGCAACTGGCAGGTGGTAATAGCGCGTTTTGGTCCGTGAGGGTGACCGTTGATATATAAGGAGCACATTCCGCAGATACCTTCGCGGCAGTCGTGATCAAAATAGATCGGGTCTTCGCCCTTGTGAACAAGGCTTTCATTCACCACATCCAGCATTTCGAGGAAAGACATATCCGGCGAAATACCTTCGGCTTTATAAGTCACAAATTTACCCGCTGTTTGCGCATTCTTTTGGCGCCATACTTTCAGCGTCAGGTTCATGTTTCCGTTACTCATTCTTATTTAGATTTGAGTTGATTGAGTTGGATCAAGTTGATTAAGTGAGCAGTTTAAACCAATCAACTTATTCAACTTAATCAACCATTCACTATTTATAACTTCTTTGTGTTAAATGAACATTCTCAAACACCAGTTCTTCTTTATGCAATTCTTCAGGCTGATTGTCGCCTTTGTATTCCCAGGCTGATACGAACGCAAAATGCTCATCATCACGCAATGCTTCGCCCTCCGGTGTTTGCGATTCGATCCTGAAGTGACCGCCGCATGATTCTTTACGCATCAGGGCGTCATCCACCATCAGCTCCCCTAATTCAAGGAAATCGGCTACGCGGCCGGCTTTCTCCAGAGATTGGTTCAGCTCTTCGTTTTCGCCTAATACAATGGCGTTTTTCCAAAAATCGGCGCGCAGGTTTTGGATCAATCCTTTGGCTTTTTTCAGACCCTCTTCATTACGCGCCATGCCGCAATATTCCCACATAATGTGGCCCAGTTCGCGGTGGTACTCATCAACAGTTTTGCTGCCCCTTAGTGCGAGGAGTTTCTTAATGCGTTCTTCAACCTCTTTTTTGGTTTGCTCAAAAGCCGGATGTTTGGTATCAACCGGTTTCGGGCCGATCTTAGCCAGGTAATCACCCACAGTATAGGGGATTACGAAGTAACCATCAGCCAAACCCTGCATCAACGCTGACGCGCCGAGACGATTAGCACCGTGGTCAGAAAAGTTGGCTTCACCCAAGGCATACAAGCCGTCTACGTTGGTCATCAGGTTATAGTCAACCCAAAGGCCGCCCATGGTATAGTGAACGGCAGGATAAATACGCATCGGCTGTTTATAAGGATCTTCATTGGTGATCTGGTAATACATGTCGAACAGGTTACCATATTTTGCCCTTACCGCATCTTCGCCCAGGCGTTTGATCGCGTCAGCAAAATCAAGAAAAACTGCAACACCTGTACTGCCAACACCGCGACCTTCGTCCACCATCTCTTTACCGTTACGGGAAGCAACATCGCGCGGTACCAGGTTGCCAAACGAAGGGTATTTCCTTTCCAGGAAGTAATCCCTGTCTTCTTCTTTTAAGTCTGTTACTTTCAGCTCGCCCTTACGTAGTTTCTGAGCAAGCTCTACTGTTTTCGGCGCCCAAACACGGCCATCGTTACGCAGCGATTCGGACATCAAAGTCAGCTTAGACTGATGATCACCAGTTACCGGGATACAGGTCGGGTGGATTTGTGTATAGCACGGGTTACCAAAGAAAGCGCCGCGTTTATGAGCCCTCCAGGCAGCTGTTACGTTACAACCCATAGCGTTAGTCGACAGGTAGAATACATTGCCATAGCCACCAGTACATAGCAATACTGCATGTCCTGAATGTGTTTCGATCTTGCCGGTCTCCAGGTTGCGGGTTACGATACCCTGGGCCTTGCCATCAACGATCACAACATCCAGCATTTCGGTACGGGTGAACATTTTTACTTTACCGGCATTGATCTGGCGATTTAAGGCTGAATAGGCACCCAATAACAATTGCTGTCCGGTTTGACCGCGGGCGTAGAAGGTACGTGATACCTGCGCACCACCAAATGAACGATTATCCAACAAACCGCCGTATTCACGTGCAAAAGGGACCCCCTGCGCAACACACTGGTCGATGATATTCACTGATACCTCCGCCAGCCGGTAAACGTTTCCTTCGCGGGCGCGGTAGTCGCCGCCCTTTATCGTATCGTAAAATAAACGGTAAACACTGTCGCCGTCATTACGGTAATTTTTTGCTGCATTGATGCCACCCTGCGCGGCAATAGAGTGTGCCCGGCGCGGGCTATCCTGGAAGCAGAATGCCTTTACATTGTAACCCAACTCCGCCAACGATGCGGCTGCTGCGCCACCTGCCAAACCAGTTCCTACCACAATAATATCGTACTTACGCTTATTGGCAGGGTTAACCAGCTTGAGGTTAAACTTATGCGTACTCCATTTTTCGGCTAATGGGCCTGCTGGAATTTTAGCATCTAAAACCATATTATTAAATTCTAAATTCTATTTTCTAAATACTAAACTCTAACTCCTTGTAAAATAATACACCACCGGCATTGCGGCAAATCCCAGCGGGATAATCACGGCAAACAGCCAGGTGCCGATAAACTCAACTATCGGCGTGTATTTACGGTGTACCCAGCCCAGCGTGCGAAATGCGCTCTGGAAGCCATGTTTCAGGTGGAACGATACCGCCACCATCGCTATCACATAAAACAGCACGTACCACCACTGCTTGAAGCTTGTCTGAACACGATCGTGCAAATCTTTCACCCGTACAATCTCGAAATTGTTAACGGTTTGTACAGAGTTTTCGAAGTCTGCAGAGGCTGGGGCAAACTCGATCGATTGCCGCTCGCCTGATGACAAGTCAGTGCGATACTCTTTAAAGTGTACACTGTCGGTATACTTGTAACGGTACCAGAAATCGCTCATGTGGATCACGATGAACAGCAGCAGGATTGAACCCAACAGGCCCATGTTTTTTGATTGCCAGGAAGCATTATCGCTTGCTGTTACAGCATAACCTACAGGGCGTGCTTTGCGGTTGGCAATGGTAAGCACCAGCGCATAAATAGCGTGTACAATAATGCACAGGTACAGGATGTAGGCGATCACTTCTATCGGCGGAAAGTGCGTCAGGAAGTTGGCATACACATTAAACGCATAACCGTCGTCGTGTTTAAACAGCAGCAGGTTGCCACCTAAGTGCACAATCAGGAATGTACACAAAAACAAGCCTGTTAAAGCCATGATCAGCTTCTTGCCCAGTGACGAGTTAAAGGTTTGTTTAAATTCGCTCATTACAAATTAGATTTATTCGGCAAAAGTATCTATTATATGACAAAAGATATAAATGCCTGACTGTAAATGAGCGTGAAAAGTTTATTTAGAAATGTTCTAAATTGACCGGTTGTTTAACCAATCGCAATCACTTTATCCTCCAGCACCCCAAATATCCGATCCTGCTTTTCATGGCGTATAGCTATCCGACCGGTAAATCTCCCGAATGAAGGTAGTATAGCCTGTTTTTTACCAAAAGCAAAGCAGGGTAAAGTGATACTCTGGCGTGCGCGGCCAGATAAATTAACACCCGGATGGATATGCCCACAGAAGGCATATGCTTCGGTTTGCTGTAGCTCTGTCTCCGTTAATGGATGATGTAGCATCAGAAATGGACCGATAATTAGCTGATCATGCAGGGCGACGTTCAGTTGCTGATAATGCTCGTCGTTAATAATATCATGGTTACCGCGTATAAGGATGATCTCGAGCTTTTTGTTTTGCTGCCGCCATAAACGAAACCATTCCCAGTCGGCATTCATATCGCTGTGGAAAAGGTCTCCTAAAAAAATGAGCTTTTCGGGTTTGTATTCAAAAATAAGATCAGATAAAGTCGCCAGGTCGCTTTGTTCCATATTGCGGGGAACAGCAATGCCTGCCTTGCGGAAATGACCCACCTTGCCCAGGTGAACATCAGCAGCAATCAGCGCTTTTTGTTGTTTCCAGTAAATGGCTTTTTGAGCTAAAAGAACAAGGTCTTGTCCTGAAAAATTAAAATCGAGCCCGGCACAGATGGTCATAAGGCAAAAGTAGTAAATTGTCTCTTTTTAACCGCCATTGCGAGGAGCGCAGATAGGCTAAACAAAAAAACCCGGCTTATCACCGGGTTTCTCTGAATTTATATTAATCACTTTAATTATTCTCCCTCTCCTTGCTGGAACACGTTGTTAAATGCCGTTCCGTCAGGATAATAACCGGTGATGATCAGGTTGCCGTTACGCATGCTGGTAATAGCTTTGCTGATATCGTCTGAATTGTTAACGGGCTGTTTGTTAATGCTGGTAATGATAGAACCTACAGGGATTTGGGTATCATCAAACAATAATCCCCGACGAACCTGGGTAACTACAACACCTGAACGCACATGGTATTTAGCTTTTTCAGACGGGGTAAGTGGCTTAAAGCTTGCACCTAATTTGTTGTACAGTTCTTCAGCTGATTTGCTCGACGCTGTAGTACGGCCCAAATTACCTGCGTCAGCTTTCAGCGTTACGCTTACATTCTTTTCATCACTGCCGCGCAGAATGGTGACGTTGATTTTATCACCGGGCTGTAAACGGGCAACAGGTTCCTGCAGGTCTGATGACTCATAAACTTTATTACCATTGACTTTGGTGATGATGTCGCCATGCTGTAAACCGGCTTGTGCGGCACCACTGCCTGGAGCAACGTCATCCACATATAAACCAACATTGCGATTGATGTGCAATTGGTCGGCTGCATCCTGGTCAAGTTCTTTAAAGCTGACGCCAAGGTAACCACGTTTTACAGAACCAAATTTCTGGATATCATTCAATACCTTTTTAGCCAGGTTGATAGGAATGGCAAATCCATAACCTTCATAAGAGCCGGTTTGTGAAGCAATAGCGGCATTGATACCGATCAGCTCACCTTTGGTGTTTACTAATGCACCACCGCTGTTTCCAGGATTGATAGCAGCGTCAGTTTGAATGAACGACTCAATACCTGTATTTAATTGCTTGCCACCGTTTTGGCGCTGAACACGCATACGGCCAAAAGGTGTTTGCTGCTCTTCATCCTGGTTGCTGCCGATCAGGCCTAAACCACGACCTTTAGCGCTCACGATACCCGCAGTAACTGTTGAGGTAAGGCGGAAAGGGTTGCCCACTGCCAATACCCATTCGCCCACTTTTACATTATCAGAGTTACCTAATTTTACGATAGGCAAATTGGTAGCGCTGATCTTGATCAGGGCAAGGTCGGTATTCGGGTCAGTACCGATAACCTTAGCCGTAAAGTGCTGATGATCATTGGTGGTAATTTCAATTTTATCAGCTTTGTCGACTACGTGGTTATTGGTTACAATGTAACCGTCGGGCGAGATGATTACACCAGAGCCTGATGCCATTTGTGGCCCCTGTGGCTGCATACGACCGCCAAACATATCGCCGAACAATTGTTGCATCTGATCTTGGCCGCTGTTCTCCTGGCTTTTATAAGTCGTACGGATATACACAACAGCCGGAGTTACCTGGGCGGCTGCTTCAGTAAAATCAGTCGGTGCATCTGCAGCGGACCCATTGTTGTTTAAAGGGTTATTAGTAAAGTAAACTTTTTGCTTGTCCTCTATGCTCATATTATCAGCATACTTATTCTCAATAATTTTGTATGCGCCTAATGCAAGAGCTCCGCCTAAAAACGCGGTCAGGACGGTTAAACCAAACTTTTTCATTTTCTCTAATCTAATTTAAATCGTTTTGTGAAACCACTTTGATGGGTACAGGCCTTTATACGCTTCATAATAGTTTCATATTATAAATCACTTTTCTTTTACAATATTTAATTTGTTACAATTGAAGTGTCAAATTTAATACCAGTAAGACGTTATAATCAACCTTAAGTTATCAGGTTTTTTGTTAAATTTTGTTAAATTGACAACAAGCGGTTACAAAGGTTTATGATAATCGGTTATGATTTTGATAAATTTCCTTGAAATTAATAAAAAATAAGTGAAGATTAAATTCTATAAATACCAGGGCGCGGGCAATGATTTTATTTTGGTAGATAATCGCCAAGATGTTGTAAATCACCACAATCCGTCGCTTGTTTCCCGTTTGTGCGACCGAAGGTTTGGCATCGGCGGGGATGGCATGATGTTTTTACAAGACGTTGAAGGATACGATTTTGAAATGGTATACTATAACTCCGATGGTCAACCCAGCAGTATGTGTGGTAATGGCGGCAGGTGCATAGTAGCTTTTGCTAAATTCCTGGGGGTAATAGACCGCGAGACCAACTTTTTGGCAGTAGACGGCCCACATTATGCCAAAATTTCAGAAGATGGCGAGTGGGTAAGCCTGCAAATGATAGATGTGGATACCATTAACCGCGATGGCGAAGCCTACGTGCTTAACACAGGCTCGCCGCATTATATTGAGTTGGTTCATGGGTTGAAAGATAAAGACGTTTATAGCGACGGACACGCTATCCGCAACAACGGTACTTATAAAGCAAAAGGTATCAACGTAAATTTTGTGGAGCCTTTGAACGAAGGTTACTTTGTGCGCACCTTTGAGCGTGGCGTTGAGGACGAAACTTTTGCCTGTGGAACCGGCGTAACAGCAGTGGCTTTGGCTATGGCCAAACACAATCATCAAACCGGGAAATTGAATACGCCCATAAAAGTATTGGGCGGTGACCTGAACATTCGCTTTGAAACAGACGGCACCCATTACAACCACATCTTTTTAGAAGGGCCTGCTAAGCAAGTGTTTGAGGGGGAGGTGGAAATCTAAATGAAGACGCGATACATCGCGCCTCTGCGAATTATTTAGATCTTTTAAACAAAACTAATCTTCTTCCTGTATAAAAAGCCGGTCATCAGGTCAACCAGGTCATTCATTCTGAATGGCCTTTTGATATAAGCATCAGCCTTATTATCTTTAGCTATTTTGGGAAGATTATCAGCTGCAGATACCAATATAACAGGGATTTCCCTGGTTGAATCTTTTGATTTTAATGTTTTGCAAAGGTCGCCACCAAGTTGAGCACCCAATAGGTCGCTGGAAACGATCAGGTCGGGAGACAACCTTTTGACATCCGAAGCAGCCATTGCTTTGTCAGAAGTTACAACGTCCACATTCAGCTGCTTGGTCAGGAATTTTAACATATCAGCAGTGTCCTGGTCATTTTCCAGGATTAATACACGTTTCTTCATTTCTCAAGGTAGTTTAGCTAGTACATGAAATAAGTAACAATAAAAATGCCGCAAACAATTTTTTTGCTTATTGGTTGAAAAATTTAATGAATAGCTCTCGGATAGAATCGCTGAAAGGCGACATCACCAAGCTGCATGTTGATGCAATTGTGAATGCTGCAAACACCTCTCTTTTAGGTGGCGGAGGGGTGGATGGCGCTATACACCGTGCTGGTGGACAGGCAATTCTAGAGGAATGTATCCGGATAAGAAACCGGCAGGGCGGCTGTGCTGTGGGGGAGGCGGTAATAACAACCGCCGGAAACATGCCCGCCAGGTTTGTAATACATACTGTAGGGCCGGTGTGGAGCAAAAGCAATACAGGAGCGGATGCTTTACTATCCAATGCCTACCGGAATAGTCTGCAATTGGCTACAGAAAATAAGGTGAAAACCATTGCTTTTCCAAACATCAGTACCGGCATTTACAGTTTCCCAAAAGATAAGGCAGCGGAGATCGCAATCCGGACAGTGAAGGATTTCCTTTTATCCGATAAAAAAATCGAAAAAGTAATATTTGTTTGCTTTGATGAGGAGAATTATGGCATCTATCAAAAATTATTGAGTGAAGATGCATATTTATCGTCAGTTAAATAATAGAAATGAACCTTATCAAATTATCTCTCCTAACGGCGGTCTCTATCGGCCTTATTTCTTTTTCCGTTCAGGCTCAAAATGTAAAGCCGAAGTTTAAAAAGTTTCTAATGGTATCTTATACTTCTTACGAAAAAGGGAGTGAAAAATTAATTCGCATTGAAAATATCAGGGAAATTGATAGTGCGGGAGTTTTGCATGCAGTAAATAATCTTTATGAAAAAGATCACGACACCTTGTCTCTTAGTGGTAAAATGCTGGATACTTCTTACCGCGTACCTGACAGGGTAATTCAAAGTTTAAATAAAGTATTTGCAAGAAGTGGGTTCCCCAATTATCCAATAAAATATAAACCGCTTCCTAAAGGGTATGGTTTTTCGGCTCCGTTTACCTTTTTTTTCTATATCGATGAAGCAAAAAACGCACACAGCTTTATTTATGCTACAAGGTTTGATTTTGATGATAATATTAATAATGCACTGGATAATATGTGGTATTTAACCTTTGGTGGACCAATTCAGCCCAATAAAGTGTATAGTGACCACCGATTGGAAGAAACGATACTGAAGCGTCACTCTGAATGTAAAAATTTGCCTAAAATGGAACCTGAAAGTTCGAGAACCCTCTGGATCGTCGACCCGGGTACTAAACATTGAAAAAAATGTTGACAATTATTTAACACGAATCCCTTTTAATTAACCCAGAATCTTTTTACGTTTGAATTTTTTCTTGATGTAGCTTCTCTTTCTTTTTTACCTATAGAGAATGTTACGCGTCGATAGCACCAAACCCTGCCAGATTATTTATGCCGTATGCCGGCATGAGTACCTATCGTATGTGATTGAGCCGCACATTGTTCAGCTTAATCCAAACGGCGAGTTCTCTTTAACCTACCAGCGTCTTTTCTGCACCACTGCTAAAGAATTCAATGAATTTTTAGATGAAACCGATTTTAAACTGGTTCGCTTGCTGGAAGAAATGGAGCAGGGCAACATCATCAAGAAGTTTTATAAGAAGCCGATCCGTCCGTTTGAGTTTTTCGGGAAGATATTTAATGAACAACTTTTTGATACCATCCGACCTAAAATAGAAAAGCGTATGGCCGAAGCTTTGGGTATGCTTCATAACAAAGAGATATACCTGATGAGCAAAGAGGGATATCCTGCCGAACGAAAGCTACAGATTGCCACGGAAGGTGCGTCAGTATTGTTCCATTTCAGGCGCGATGATACGGAAATCAGATATTTCCCTACCATCAAATATCAGGGAATGCGTATCGAGTTCATGTTCAAAAATGCCGAGATCATCTGTAATCATCCGGCATGGATGCTGCTGGATGATACGCTATATTATTTTGATAAAGAAATAGAGGGTAAAAAACTGGTGCCATTCCTGAATAAACGGTACATCGCTATACCACGCTCGTCAGAAGTATCCTATTTTGAAAAGTTTGTGGCTCCGTTGATAGAAAAGCATAATGTTTATGCCGAAGGCTTTACCATCAATACTGAAAAATACGACGCCACTCCAATACTTAAGCCAATTTATGTGGAAGGCGGTACTTCGCAGATGCAGCTGTGTTTCAGGTATGCCGGTTATATTTTCCCTTATGGCGATGGCAGGCATATATCAGTAAGAATGGAGCAAAACGGCGACGATTATATCTTCCACCGAATTAAGCGCTCTGTTACCTGGGAGAAAAATAAATTACAGTTTTTAGAAGAAAAGGGTTTGCATATTGTTTCCTCGTTGTTTCAGAATCTTGAGGTAACCAATGCTGATGAAGAGGCTGACCAGTCGCTGTCCGTTTTCGAGTGGCTCAACAGGTACCATGATGAACTGATGACTGAAGGCTTCGAGATAGAGCAACCCGAAGGGCAAAAACGCTATTTATTCGGCAGCAGCAAGATCGATGTAGAAGTAACCGAAAACAACGACTGGTTTGATATTTACGCCGTGGTTTATTTCGGTCCATACAAAATACCGTTCATCCAGCTCAAAAATCATATCCTTAACCGAAAAAAAGAGTTCACACTGCCAAATGGCGAGATTGCGGTGATTCCTGAAAAATGGTTCTCGCAGTATAGTAACCTGTTGCATTTTTCGGAGGGAAGTGAAGCGTTGAAACTCCGCCGTCATCATATCGGTCTGGTAAATGAGCTTGCCGAGGGTGAATTGGCGGGGGTGAGTATGAGCCGTAAGCTTCAAAAGCTGAGCGAATTCGAGGATGTGGGTGATATCGCTATGCCACATAGTTTTAAAGGCAGTTTAAGACCATACCAGAAGGCTGGTTTCAACTGGTTCCACTTTTTGCAGAATTACCATTTTGGGGGGTGCCTGGCGGATGACATGGGTTTGGGTAAAACCATACAAACACTTGCTTTATTGCAAAAACATAAGGAGGACACCGAAGCGGCAGGCGGTAAGAGTACTTCGCTCATCATTATGCCCACCTCGCTTATCTATAACTGGATGAATGAGGCTAAAAAGTTTACGCCAAAGCTTCGTATCATGGTGCATACGGGCACATTCCGTTATAAATCACCGGAAACATTTGCCAACTATGACGTGGTAATCACCACCTATGGGATAACCCGGATTGATATTGAGCTGTTTAAGACTTACTTTTTTGATTACATCATACTTGACGAAAGTCAAAATATTAAAAACCCTTCATCCAAGTCCTACCAGTCGGTTAAACAATTAAAATCGCGCTTTAAACTGATATTGAGTGGTACGCCGGTGGAGAATTCAGTAAACGATCTTTGGACACAGATGTCATTTATCAATCCGGGTTTGCTGGGCAGCCAGCAGTTCTTTCAGAACGAGTTTGTAACACCGATCGAAAAGAAAAAGGACGAGGACAAGGCGCGCAAATTGCAGGCACTGATAAAGCCGTTCATTTTACGCCGCACCAAAGAGCAGGTAGCAACTGAACTGCCGCCGAAAACAGAGAACCTGTTTTATTGCAAAATGAGCGACGAACAGGCCAGTGTGTACGAAAAGGTAAAATCAGAATACCGCAATGAATTATTGAAGAGCCTGGAAGACGGGACTTTCGCGCAAACGCAGATACAGGTTTTGCAGGGATTGATCAAGCTTAGACAAATAGCCAACCACCCTTCAATGATCGACGAACAATATGAAGGGGATTCTGGAAAGTTTGAGGACGTGGTGCATACTTTGTCCAACGTGTTGGACGGCGGCCACAAGGTATTGGTGTTCTCGCAGTTTGTAAAGCAACTGACTATTTACCGCAACCATTTTGAGCGTGAAGGTATACCTTATGTTTACCTTGACGGCAGCACCCAAAACCGCGGCGACGTGGTACAGCGTTTTCAGGAGGATGAAAAAACAAGAGTGTTCCTGATATCGATTAAGGCAGGTGGTGTTGGGTTAAACTTGACAGAAGCTGACTATGTATTCATCCTCGACCCATGGTGGAACCCTGCCGTAGAGCAGCAGGCGATAGACCGTACGCACCGTATCGGGCAGACCAAGAATGTATTCATCTATAAATTTATCACCAAAGATTCGGTTGAGGAAAAGATACTGGCATTACAGAATCGCAAGCTAAAAGTAGCCCGCTCGCTGATAACCACCGAAGAAAGCTTTATCAAATCGCTTTCTCCGGAAGATATCAGGGAGATATTGGGGTAATTGCTAAATTGTAATTAACTGTCATGGAAGGCAGGCCATAATTTAACTAAAGACCAGGAGATGGTTCCTATTATGGCTATATAAAATATTATTTTACCGTGCAATCTGTCTTGTTCAGTGTAGGAGTATACTTTTTCGCCGTCGGGTAAAGTTTTCTCGTGCGACTTTAAATGCCATCCTATAAAGAGACCTAAAACGCCGCCCATTAATGGACATATGTATCCTATAATAATCCAGGTTGATTGCCTTGATTCGGGAACCTTCAGTTCTTCAATCCTTTTCTCGTTGATAACAGCTATATCGGCATCACTCTCAAGATACTGAATTAAACAGAACCTTTTTCATGAATCCTAAACATGTATTAAGCATCCACAACTCCTGGCAATACAGCCGGATCTACTTTATCGTGTGCATTTACCTGCCCATCGGCAATAAGCTTCAATACATGCTCACATTTTTTTACCAATGAATATACATCGTTGCAAAGGTCTATATAGGTATGCAGGTCCTGCTGGCCGTAACCTTTTTTGCCTTTTAATTGCTTTTGATTGATGAGTTTTCTTTCGCTGTTGGTCAGGTCTTTTACAAGTTTATTATAATATTGTTGGTACGTCATTTCAATTGATATTCCTGTTTTTCTCGATGATTTAAGAGCACTGACAGGGGCATCAATGTCCAATTGGCTGTTTATAAACGTAAGCTGAAAGAACTGCTAACTGCAGTAATTAAAACAGAATAAATCAGATCTGTATCGATCGGTACCTGAGAAAGGCGTATTGATAATCCGGTATGCGTTGGTTGGAATGGGGAAAGAGCTTCTTTTTAATTACAAGTAAACCCGGTGTAAACAGCAATACTACAAAGAATAAAGCTGCTTTTTGATTGATTTCATTATACTGGGTTTGGTTTTGATTAAATGTAGTACTTGCAGCTTTCTGCAAACGAAAAAAACTCTTTACGTTTCTTTTTGCTATAAGACTATAATGGGTGCTGCTCGTAATATTTCTGGTATATCGCTCTACAAAAAAAAGATTAGTGAGGCTTACAAAGACATAAGCAGCAAGCAATAATATTATTTTCAGTTTTGCCGGTCTATATTTTTCACTTAGCCTCATTAGTATACCTGTGGAATAACTCAAAGTTAAAAACTTCGCTGGCAAAATTACCCAAAAACAATTTTTAAAGTCAAGAGAAAAATTGAAAAAAGACTGCTGGTGTAATTGTTTCTTGTTGATTTTCAATAATTTATTTTTGAGGGGCAACCCCGGCAAAAAGGCACGTCGTATTTAAACTAAACTTTAAACAAATTACCCTTAATATTGTATAACCAATACTCAAAAACGCGACAATCGCCATGAAAAAGCTATCCCTGTTTATTCTGATGACCTTTAGCGGTGCTTTTGCCTTTAGTCAAAGCAAAATGGCCTGCTGTAAAGAATCGGCCACACAAAAATTTGCCATGCTGGCCTCCGATAAAAAATTTGTGATGTCACATGCCAACCCACGGCCGTATCATTTTCAAAACACTATTGGTAAAGCCATAACCTATAAAGTTGCTGATGGAAAGGATGCTAATGCCTTTGAAATAAAAGCAAAAAAACCAACCAACAACTGGCTATTTGTAATCCACGAATGGTGGGGACTGAATGATTTTGTAAAACATGAATCGGAAAAACTCTACAACGACCTGGGCGATGTAAATGTACTGGACCTGGACTTATACGACGGTAAGGTTGCTACTACCCGTGAAGATGCCGGAAAATTTATGCAGGCTGTAAAAGAAGACCGCGCACAGGCTATTATAAAAGGTGCTGTGGCCTATGTAGGGCCGAACGCTCGTATCGCTACCATAGGCTGGTGCTTTGGTGGAGGCTGGAGCCTGCAGGCCAGTATGTTAGCAGGTAAGCAAGACGTAGCGTGTGTAATGTATTATGGTATGCCTGAGCAGGATGTGAATAAATTGAAAACCCTGCACGCTGATGTGCTAGGCAATTTCGCTAATAAAGACGGTTGGATAAATCCTAAAGTAGTGGCTCAATTCGAAGCAAATATGAAGACTGCCGGCAAAAAGATCGAAGTACACCAATACGACGCCGACCACGGTTTTGCAAATCCAAGCAACCCGATTTATGATAGTGCGGCTACTAAAGACGCTTACGAACATACCCTTGCATTTTTGAAACCACGTTTGAAATAGGTTTTGGCAAATAGTTTATGGATCATAGTTCATAGCCATTGGCGGGTAAGATTTCTCCGCGGCAATGAACTATGAACCATCTGCAATGAACTTTTCGTAACATTGCACAAAAATTTACCTGTTGACATCTTCGGCCAAGAAAATATTTTCGTACCTGCTCAAAGCGGTGATCCTGGTTTTGGCAGGTCTTTTTATTTATCACCGGGTAAATAACAATACCAACCTCCGGCAGTTCGAAACCCTGATTTCTCATATAAGCAATAACCAGGTCATCAATACCATGACATTTGTCGTGCTGCTGATGGTTGTTAATTGGGTGCTGGAATCATTTAAATGGCAATACCTTGCCCGCACGTTGGTAAACATATCCATCTGGGAAGCCATTGAAGCTGTTTTTTGCGGACTAACCTGGGCCATATTCACACCCAATCGGATTGGTGAATATGGGGGTCGGGTAATGTTCCTTCCCAATAGAAAACGTATACATGGCGTTTTTGCTATGGCTGTGGGCTCATTCGGGCAGAACGTGATTACTAACATCACAGGATTAATCGCTTCGCTGTGGTTTATCTATTATTTCCTGAACATCAATACCTGGTTTTACATCGGGATTGCCGTTTTAACCATTGCGTTCCTGATCCTGCTTAATATTTTTTACTTCAATATAAAATGGCTGGTAGGACTTTTAGACCGGATACGATTCCTCGAAAAATACCGTCGCTTTTTTGATATCATGGGGCGGTACTCGCACCGGGAATTATTAATCGTAATTGGCTACAGCCTTGCACGCTTTTTTGTGTTCTCGTTTCAATATTACCTGGTTATCCATTTGTTGCTACCCGAGTTACCATTTTTTCAAATGATGATGACGGTTATCGTCTTCATTTTCATTCAATCGGCCATGCCTTCGCTCGATCTGCTCGATATCGGTGTACGCAGTTTTACCGCGGCGCATTTATTTTCATATATTACTAACCAGCAATTAGCTATAATTGCAGCAGTATCGTCGATATGGCTGGTAAACCTGATCATTCCGGCTGTTTTAGGTTCAGTATTTGTTTTAAAATTGAGGTTTTTTGATCGCACTGCTTAGTTACATATGCTTACTGCTTACCGGTCTGTACCTTTTCGTGCTGACATACCTTATTGTAGGGTGGGCGAGGCTGAAACGACCCGTCCTAAATAGCGCAGTTCCCTCAACTAAAGTAACGGTGATGATCGCCGCACGCAATGAAGAAGAAAGAATACGCTACACCATTGATGACCTGCTGGCGCAGGATTACCCAAAGCATTTAATAGAGATCATAATGGTGGACGATCACTCCGCTGACAGAACTGCGCAAATCATCCGCGGCTATGAAAACAAAGGCATCAAATTGCTTCAACTGAATGAAGATAAGCCACTCAATTCCTACAAAAAGAAAGCGATAGCAAAGGCGATCGATCTTTCCACCGGTACACTGATGGTAGCAACCGATGCTGATTGTCGCATGGGGCCAAAATGGCTGTCGACTATCGTCAATTATTATGAAACAAATAACCCGGCAATGATCTCATCGCCGGTTGCCTACTTTGAAGAGCGGAGTTTGTTTGAGTATATGCAGACGCTCGAGTTTTCGTATCTTATCGGTATAGGCGCCTCCTTCATTGGCAATGGCAGGGCATCCACCTGTAACGGTGCTAACCTGGCTTACCGCAAGGATGTTTTTTATGAAGTAGGCGGATTTAAAGGCATAGATGACCTGGCTTCAGGCGACGATGAATTATTGCTGCAAAAGGTAGCCGTGCAATATCCGGGCCAGATCGGATTTTTGAAGTCAAGAGAAGCTATTGTTTATACCCATGCCAAGCATACGTTGAAAGAATTCTTACAGCAACGCAGGCGCTGGGCATCCAAATCAACCAAATACAAAGACAAGAAGATAGTAGCACTGGCTGTAGGCATCTGGTTATTTAATGTCTCATTGTTAGTGAATCTGGCATTGGGTTTTTACAATGTTCATTTCTTTAAATTGGCAGCTATACAGTTTCTGCTGAAGTATATAATCGAAGTGATCTTTTTATTGCCTATCACTGTATTCCTCAAGCGCTCAAAATTAATCGGCCTGTTGATATTCCTTACCATTATCCATGTACTATATATGGTTTATATCGGCATCGCCGGAAATGGCCGCAGCTATGTATGGAAAGACCGGGTGGTGCGATAAAAACTTTGTTTTTGAGCATAAATAAGCGATATTTAGCCAACTGATCTATTTCGAAAAGCATTGGCAGAACTAACTCCATCCCAGCGCACCTGGAAGACATTCAAGCAAAATAAAATTGCTGTCGCTGGATTAGTGTTTATCATCCTTTGTATAGCGATCGCTTTTCTGGGCTACCTGATCATGCCAGATTCTACACCCCGTGCCAATAATATGACCATACAATTGAGCATCAAAAAACCTGGAGCAACTTTTACGATGCTGCGCATTCGCAAAAGCGAGCCGGTTGATACCGTAAATGCCTTTGTTAAAATGTTGTTTGGTCAACAGGCCTTTTATAAAGATGTGCCTATCCAGAGCTATCATTTTGCACAAGATTCCATTTATGTAGATGAATATATTGGTGATGAAGATAAACCTGAAAAAAAAGCCTATAGCATAGTTGAGGTGATCACCGGAAAAAAAACGTCCGACCTGGTAAAATTCCACTCCGAATTTGGTCCGGTACTGGTAAACGCAAAGCAACTGGAAGATAAGCTCGTTTCAGAACAGATTGTCAAACGTACATTCTGGCTTGGGACCGACACCTATGGGCGCGATTTGCTAAGCCGTTTGATATTAGGAGCCCGGGTATCACTGGCAGTAGGTTTTATGTCTGTGATCATTAGTTTGCTTTTAGGCATAACAATTGGAGCAGTTGCGGGTTATTTTGGGGGATGGGTGGATGCTTGTCTCAGTTGGCTGATGAATATTTTGTGGGCATTGCCGGCTTTGCTGTTGGTTATTGCCATTTCCTTTGCTTTGGGTAAGGGTTTATGGGAGGTGTTCATCGCCGTCGGTTTATCCATGTGGGTTGAAGTTGGTCGTCTGGTGCGCGGACAGGTATTGAGTTTAAAACAGGTGGAGTTTATCGAAGCTGCACGTTCATTGGGTTTTAATAATGCGCGCATCATTCGCAGACATATTTTGCCCAATATCATTGGTCCGATTTTGGTGCTTGCCTCATCAAATTTTGCATCTGCAATTTTGCTGGAGGCTGGTCTAAGTTTTCTTGGCTTTGGTGCGCAACCGCCAACGCCAACATGGGGAAGTATGATAAAAGAACATTATGGTTATATTATTATGAATTCTGCTTATCTTGCCGTATTGCCGGGTTTAGCCATCATGCTGATGGTTTACGCCTTTAATTTGGTGACGGTTGGTTTGCGGGACGCATTTGACATAAAATCACAAAGTACACGGATTTAAGAAAATTTATTTATTATTTTGGTCAGTCTCTAAACCATAGATGCAAAGTATCGAGGAAATTTCTGGCGAGGATGAGTTAATCCGGTTGCTTCTTAAAAGGCAGTCTGAACTAAACTCATTGCTTGAGGTTACCAGGGCTATCAACAAAAACATTTCGACACCTGTTCTGATCCAGATGCTCGAAGTAATTATGCAGAATTATCTGCAGGTGGGAAGGCTACGCTTTTTGATTGAGCATGAAGGTAGCTTTATCTGCATATCGAGTTATGGTGGCGGTGAGACAGAGAGCACCAAGTCGTTGCACAATGCGTGTAAGAAATTGAAGACCAAAGTTGCCGCGCCGCTAACACAGCAAACCGACTCTCTGCTAAAAAACTACGACTATTTTATCCCCTTCTTTCATAAAAGCAAACCTTTAGCCTATGCATTGATCGGTGAATTTAATACGACCGACGAGATGCTGAACAATGATCTGAATTTCATCCAGACGCTGATCAACGTTATTGTGGTGGCATTGGAAAACAAAAAACTGTTCCGTGAGCGGATGGAGTCGGAGCGTTTTAAACGTGAAATGGAGCTGGCCCAGGAAGTGCAAAATATGCTGATCCCGCTGAGATTTCATAAGGACTCATCAGTGGAGATCGGAGCTAAGTACTTCCCACATCAAAATATTGGAGGTGATTATTTTGATTTCATCCGCATTAACGAGCATGAGTTTATGTGGTGCATCGCCGACGTTTCCGGCAAGGGAATATCTGCCGCGCTGCTGATGGCCAATTTCCAGGCAAGCCTACGCGCGTGGGCAGTAGTTGAAGACGACCTGACGAACATTGTTGAACGTCTCAACCAAATCATGCTAAGAAATACAAAAGGCGAAAGGTTTATTACCTTGTTTCTGGCGAAATACAACGCGAGAACGCGCAAATTGAATTTCATTAACGCGGGGCATAACCCTTCAATTTTATTCAGCGACGGCGAAGCAATCCCGCTTAAGCTGGGGACAACAATGATTGGTGCTTTTGATGAGCTGCCATTTTTGAACCAGGGCGAGGTTGATATCGAACCAGGCACCCTGATATTCAATTATACCGACGGCTTGATGGACTATGATGTGCCCACACAAAAAACCTGGGATGAAGACAAGCTGATCGACTTTGTGGTAAGCAACGGCAATCTTTCCCCTGATAAGTTTAATCAAACTTTACTCGATCACCTTAACCTCATTGTTAAGGGTAAACCCATAGATGATATTACTCTACTTACGATCAGGATCTTTTAGTTGATTGATTTGAATGGTTGATTATGTTAAAAATGTAATTGATTCAGGATGAATAACTTAATCGACCAAATCCAACTCAATCAACTACTTAACTCCAGCAATTTCTATCTTTGAAAAATGTTATCAGGCAGGTATCAGCATGAATTTATTGAGGCGGGGTGCGATGAAGCTGGCCGCGGTTGTCTTGCCGGACCAGTCTTTGCTGCAGCCGTTATATTGCCGGATGGCTTTGATCACCCGCTGTTAAATGATTCCAAACAACTCTCCGAAGATATCAGGTACCAGCTCCGTGAAGAGATAGAACAAACAGCAATTGCTTTTGCTGTTGCTTCGGTTGACAATATTGAAATAGATCAGATCAATATCTTAAACGCCTCCTTCCTGGCTATGCACCGGGCGATTGAAAGACTTTCAGTTGTTCCGCAGTTTTTAATTATTGACGGCAATCGTTTTAATAAGTACAAAAAAATTCCTCATCAATGTATAGTTGAAGGCGACGCCAAATACCTTAGCATAGCCGCCGCATCCGTCCTGGCAAAGACTTATAGGGACGATTTCATGAAGCAGATAGCTTTGGAGCATCCAGAGTACGACTGGCACAGCAACAAAGGTTATCCGACCATAAAGCATCGCCAGACAGTTTTAAAAATGGGTTTTACGCCCTATCATCGCCGCACATTTCGTGTAAGTGACCCTCAGCTAAGTATTTTCTAAAAGATGCTTTGATTAGGCTTTAAGGGTGTTTACTTTTGTTGAAACCACTTATTCCAGTTGAAGATCCTCATTTTAACACACCGAGTGCCATTCCCGCGAAATGGGGGTTACCCTATTGTGGTGTGCAATACCGTTCTCGGCTTGGTTAATCTCGGTCATGAAGTATCGCTGGTATCGTTAAATACCAAAAAGCATATTCATGAAAGCGAGGAGCGGGACGAATTGCTGGATAAAATAAACTACCGGGCTTACGACATTGATACCAGTGTATCGTTCTTTGATGGCGTGTTGGATATTTTCAGTAAGAGCACCTACAATATCGATAAGTATTATGACGAGGAATTCGATAAGCTGCTGATACGAACGATAAGAAATACCAATTTTGATATCATCCAGTTCGAAGGATTGTTTGTTGCGCCTTATGTGGATTCGGTCAGGAAAAACTGTTCTTCAAAATTGGTTTACAGGGCCCATAATATTGAGCATCATACATGGGAAACCCTGGCCTTACAAAGAACGGACCCATTTAAGAAATTCTATTTAAGGCTGATGGCGCGCCGTATAAAACGATACGAATTACAGCAGATCAATAAATTTAATGCTATAACCGTTTTTACCGAGCAGGACAGGAATACCATCATGCACTACGGGGCCACAATACCGGTGGAAGTAGTACCTCTTGGTGTTGATCTGGATCATTACAAGCCTGATTTTTCAAAAACCGAGTTCCCCAGCTTGTTTTTTTTGGGTTCACTTGACTGGATGCCCAATCGTGAAGGTATCGAATGGTTCCTGAAGACATTTCATAATGATTTTGTAAATGACGAATTGCGCGTGCGGTTTTATGTGGCGGGTAATGACATCCCTGAAGAGTTTGATGATTATGACATATTAGGGAAGGTATTTATACAGGGTGAAGTGGACGACGGACTGGAGTTTGTCAATAGCAAATCCATCATGCTCGTTCCGTTGCTGTCGGGCGGTGGTGTGCGTGTGAAAATTGTAGAGGGGATGGCGATGCAAAAATGTATTATCTCTACCTCGCTTGGCGCCGAAGGGATCAATTACAAAAATGGCGTGAATATCCTGATCGCGAACACCCGCGATGAGTTTTTGAAAGCCATAAAGCGCTGCGTAGCGGATGAAGATTATATTAAAGCAGTAGGTATAAACGCCCGCAACCTGATAGAACAGCAGCACGATGTAAACAAAGTGACCAAAATACTGGTGAACATTTACCAGTCATTATTAAAAGTTAACGGGCAACTTTAAACTTTACAACTTTCCAACCTTTCAACCCAAATGATTACTTTTGCCGCCAATTAGTTTTTTATGAAGAATACGGCTTTAACCGATAAACACATTCAGTTGGGTGCCAAGATGGTGCCTTTTGCGGGTTATAATATGCCTGTGCAGTACGCGGGGATTAATGTTGAGCATGAAACTGTTCGGAAGGGGGTTGGGGTGTTTGATGTCAGCCACATGGGTGAGTTTATTTTGAAAGGCGAAAAGGCACTCGATTTAATCCAACGCGTGACCAGTAATGATGCCTCAAAATTATATGATGGCAAGGTGCAATACTCTTGCCTGCCGAATGAAGATGGTGGTATTGTGGACGATCTGCTGGTTTACCGTATTGATGAAAAAACTTACATGCTGGTGGTTAATGCCTCTAATATCGAAAAAGATTGGAACTGGATATCGAAGTTCAATACTGAAGGTGTGGAAATGAAAGATATTTCTGACCGCACTTCTTTATTAGCCGTACAGGGACCTAAAGCAGCTGATGCGCTTCAAAGCCTGACCGACATCGATCTGGGGGCGATGGAATACTACACTTTCAAAAAAGGAACTTTTGCGGGTATCGATAATGTGTTGCTTTCGGCAACAGGTTATACCGGAGCGGGTGGATTTGAGATCTATGTAGATAATAAAGACGCTGAAAAACTTTGGAACGCTGTTTTTGAAGCGGGCGCTGCATTCGGCATAAAACCGATCGGTTTGGGCGCTCGTGATACCCTTCGCCTGGAAATGGGTTTTTGTTTGTACGGTAATGATATTGATGACGGCACCTCTCCATTAGAAGCAGGCTTGGGCTGGGTGACTAAATTCAGCAAGGATTTTACCAATTCAACTGCTTTGCAGCAACAAAAGCAGGACGGGACAAAACGTAAGCTGATAGGCTTTGAGATGATCGAGCGCGGCATACCACGTCATGACTATGAGATTGTGGATGCGGACGGGAATTCAATTGGCAAAGTAACTTCGGGTACACAATCGCCTTCGCTGCAAAAAGCTATCGGCATGGGTTATGTAAAGAATGAGTTTGCCAAAGAAGGCACTGAAATTTTCATCAATATCCGTGATAATAAAGTTAAGGCGAAGGTTGTAAAACCACCATTCTATAAATAAGTAGTCATCTGTCATTAGTCTTATCATGGCTAATGACCAGTGACCAATGACGAATCTCCAAATGACTAAAAACCTGCACGTTTGCCTTAGTCCTTCGCTTTTACCATTGTACAAGGTCGACGAATATATTGCCGTTATCATAGATATTTTTCGCGCCACATCATCTATCTGTTATGGCATTGAGAATGGTGCCGAAGCTATTATTCCAGTGGCCGAGGTAGAAGAATGTATAGCTTATCGCGATAAGGAAACCGGCTTTCTGTTGGCCGCCGAACGTAACGGAGAGGTGGTTACTGGCTTTGATTTTGGTAATTCACCGTTCTCTTACACTAAAGAAAAAGTTGGAGGCAAAACCATCGTGCTAACCACTACCAATGGCACACAGGCTTTGCATTTATCCAGGTCAGCAAAAAAAATAGTGGTCGGCTCTTTCCTGAACCTCACTTCACTTTGCCATTGGCTTAAAGCCCAAAACGAAAATATCCTGCTTGTTTGCGCCGGATGGAAAAACAACTTTAACCTCGAAGACACCCTGTTTGCAGGCGCGGTGGTTGATCAATTGAAATCGGGCAATTATAAAACCGATGACCCCGCTATTGCTGCAAACGATCTCTATCAGGATGGTAAAAATAATCTGAATGCCTACCTGGCAAAAACCTCCCATAGTGAACGCCTAAAGAAACTAGGCATTGAAGCAGATATCGCATTTTGCCTCAATGTAGATATCACAACGGCAATTCCTGTTTTACATGGGCAGCGGCTGATAAAATTGCAGTAGTGGCAGCAGCAAACCTCAATACTTAAATTTAACTGCTACCGCCCAACTGCAACGGCTAATGATTAACTCTGCAAAATCGCATTAGCCAGTCTCATCGCTAGGACTTCACTATAAACGTCGTGTTCATTATTTAATTATGTAAAAAAATGTTGAATCAAAATATAAATCTATATTATTGAATTTTTCAAAATAATATTTTATATTGGTATGTAATTTCAATAGTGGCAGCAGCGATTTTTTCTCAGATGCACACACGTTTTCCACCCCGATAGTCTGCTGCCACATTTTTTATTGCTGTACTACCCTGAGCTTTCTTTTGGCCCTCCACCTTTTTATTATCAGATAAACAACCACTGCAACTATCGCTAATGGCCAGATATTGATGATGCCAAAAAACAGGTTCTGCATTAATTCCCATCCACCTTTAAGGGATGCGCTCAACCTATCGCCTATGGTAGTTCCGCTATATTGGGGTGTTTGTTCGCTGTAGAGGTTAACTTCTAATATACTGTAGGCAACCTGTCTGCTCAAATAATTAAGTGTGCCCTGCGTAGAATCGATAGCCGTGCGGATTTCAGTGAGCTTATTTTCGATCTGTAATACATCGCTTATTTTGTCAGATCTTTTCAATAAATCCTGGTAACGTTTCTCAAGAAGCTGCTGATTGACCAAGCTGGTTTTGATATCGATAAACTGCGAAGTAACATCGGCAACCCGGACATTCTTGGAATCGATCTTTGAGGCGTTACCGGAAACAGAGTCCAATAACAGGTCGAAGTTTTTGGCAGGAACACGCAATTTCAAAGTCAAGCTGCGGCGATAGGAATCATTCGTTTCGTTTTCCTCAGATACATAGCCGCTTAGATTTTTCAGTGAGGTTATAATCTTCTTCCGGGTGCCGTACAAGTCGCCGGTTTCGAAGCTGATATCACCTGTTTTGATGATTTTTTTTGAGGTATCCGAGATTGGTTGTTGTGAGCTGCTCGCGACGCCGATTGTGTCTGCAATTTTGTCTGTATTTTCGCTTACAGAACTAGCTTTGGCTCTGTCAAGCGTAGCAATTTTTAACTCTTTTTCAGGATTGGATGCCTGTTTGCATCCTGTAAATATAAATGTGATAAGCACTATTGTTAATACACGTTTCATGACAAGTTTTTTTAATTTTTTCCATTTTATAAATTTTTTTGAAATGGATGCTTCCTTGCCCGAAACGGTATATGCGCCTATTTTAGCTTCTCGTTGTTCCTGTGCCTGTCGATATCGCGGATGCTTTTCTTCAGCAGATTTTTTTCAAGTGCATCTGTCAAGTCAATTCCGGTCTGGTTCGCAAGGCAGATCAGCACAAAAAGCACATCAGCCATCTCGTCGGCAAGATTCACTTCCGTATCCGATTTCTTGAACGATTGCTCACCATATTGCCTTGCCATTATCCGGGCTACTTCGCCCACTTCTTCCATCAAAATGGCGGTATTGGTCAGTTCGTTAAAGTAACGGATGCCGGTTGTTTTTATCCATTCATCTACAAGATGTTGTGCTTCCTTAATTTCCATAATATGATAAAAAAAATTTAGTGATTGTCCTTGTCTTTAGTGTCCATGATGATGGTCACGGGGCCATCATTCAGCAGGCTGGTCTTCATATCAGCGCCAAATATACCTGTGGCTACTTTTTTATTAGTCAGTTCTTCAAGTGCTTTGATCATTTGCTCATACATCGGTATGGCCTTGTCCGGGCGTGCGGCACGCGTAAAGCCGGGACGGTTTCCTTTTTTGGTGGAAGCAAATAGGGTAAATTGCGAGATCAGCAGTATATCGCCGTTGACGTCGGCTAAGGCTTTATTCATCAGGCCATTTTCATCACCAAAAACCCGCATTGAAGCAATTTTTTGCGCCAGCCATTGCAGATCCTCATAGGTATCAGCATCTTCAATACCCAGTAAGACCAAAAAACCCAATTTTATTTCACCAGTGACTTTGCCGTCGATAGTGCAACTGGCTTGGGTAACGCGCTGTAGAACTGCTCTCATTGTATCGGATTATTTATTGAGCAAGATAAAACATAAGACAGAAACTCATCGTAAAAATTAATATGTTTGACTCAATCCTCCAAATGGACGAGAATGTTATATTTACACTTAACCTTATCTAATATGAGATTAAAAATTTACCCCGTTTTATTGTTGATCGCTGTTTGTGCAATCACATCTTGTAAAAAAGGCAATAGCCCAACACCGAAACCAACACCCAAGTCCGACACAGATATATACATTTCAGGCAGCATGGCTACGGCCGGCGGACAAAGTGTGGCCACCTATTGGAAAAATGGCGTAGCAGTTAAACTTTCCGATAGTTCTTTAAATTCGTTAGCCAGGTCGATAGCAGTAAGACCAAACGGCGACATTTATGTTGTAGGTAACCTAGGGGAGCCGTCTCCGATTGAACAGGTAGCAACTTATTGGAAAAATGGCGTAGTTACAAGGCTGGATAATAGCCAAAATGAATCAGACGCCTTTGGTATTGCCTTTGTAGGGAATGATATTTATATCAATGGGATCACTACCGATAATGTAGTAATGCCATCAGCTACTTACTGGAAAAATAATGTTGAAACACTATTGCCGCTTGGATGGACCGGCTCTGATGCTTATGCTATGGGCACTAATGGCACTGATGTTTTTTTTGCCGGTGATTCAAGGACGTCAAGTACTACTTATCAATATTTCCCTACTAGTTGGAAAAATAACGATTCGCCAACTCTGTTAAGCTCCAATGGCATAGGAGAGGTTTATGGCATTGCGGTAAACGGCAACGATGTTTATATGACAGGTTTCACTCAACAAAGCGGAAAACCAGCAATTGGCACCTACTGGAAAAATGGCACCCCTACTTTGTTAGCGGAGGGTTTATCAACTTATGCCATAACAGTAAACGGTAACGATGTTTACATAACAGGGACTGCACTTTTTAATGGAAAGACGGTGCCTGCTTATTGGAAAAATAACAGCCTGGTCCCACTTGGTGACGGAGCTGTAACCAGCTATGCATATGCAGTTACCGTGGTCGGATCAAATGTCTATGTGGCGGGTATCACTCACGATAAAAATGGTAAAATTAATGCTTGTTACTGGAAAAATGGCGTGTTAAATGTGCTGCCTCAGGGCGTTGCGGGTAAATCGAGCGCATATGGTATAGCTGTAGTACCACATTAATTTACGCCCTAGTATCATTCCCATTATAAATGCTTAAATAGCTTTCATAGCGGGATAGTTCGATTTCACCTTCCTCAACAGCTTTGATCACGGCGCAACCGGGCTCATTAATATGGCGGCAGCTGTTGAAGCGGCATTGGTTTAATAAGGCACGCATCTCAGGGAAGAAATGGCTTAGTTCATTTTTTTCTATGTCGATCACACCAAGTTCGCGGATGCCGGGCGTGTCGATGATATACCCGCCTTGCGGTAGTTCAAACATTTCGGCAAATGTGGTAGTATGAACGCCTTTATCGTGCCATTCAGATATTTCAGTAGTGCGCAGTTTGAGTTCTGGCACCAGCGCATTGATCAGGCTCGATTTACCTACACCGGAGTGGCCTGAAAAAAGCGTCATTTTACCTTTTATAATCGCAGATACCTGTTCTACATTGGTTCCGTTTAATGCGGATACTTCATAACATGGGTAACCTATATTCTCATAAATCGCCTTATAATCAGCCAATATTTCAAGTCCTTCATCGCTAAAAAGATCAAGTTTATTAAAAACCAGTGAAGCCGGTATGTCATAAGCTTCGGCGGTTACCAGGAAACGGTCGATAAAACCTAACGAAGTACGCGGCGACGCCAAAGTAACCACTAATATGGCCTGATCAAGATTGGCTGCGATGATCTGCGCTTGTTTTGACAGGTTGATTGACTTACGAATGATGTAATTTTTTCGGGGATGGAGCTTGGTGATTACACCGGTTCCCTGTTCTGGCTCCAGTTCAAAATCAACGGTATCACCTACGGCAATCGGATTAGTTGTTGTAATACCCTTGGTGCGGAATATACCTTTGATACGGCAGTCGTATTTTTGTCCGTCATTAGTCAACACCTGGTACCAGCTGCCGGTAGATTTGGTTATGAGTCCGTCCATTGCATGCAAAGGTATCAAATTTAGCAAGGTGCCTGAAATAAAGACTAAAGTGCGCCCAAGCTGACAATTAAATATTTCGTTTGAAATAAAATCATTTTCATTTGGCTTAAAACAAATTGTAATGCCGATGCTTTATATAATAACCATTTGATAGTCGCCCCCCCTCAAATTATTTCTGGCATAAACTATTGCTGTTGGAAAACAATTTTCAATTGCGGATGCAATGTTATAGTCTATTATGAAATCAAAATTTTTACTTCTTTACGGCTTAGTCATAATGCTTGTTGTACAGGCATGTATGAAGGGCGAAAGAATAACGCCTCACCAACCAAAGCCCGTTGATGTGTATGTAGGAGGATTTGCCATTGCGTCAAACGGAAACTTTGTGGCAACCTATTGGAAAAACGGCGTGGCTACAGTTTTTGGTGATAGTACGCTTAATTCGGTAGTCACCTCCATTTTTGTTAGCGGCAGCGACGTGTACACGGCCGGTTTTACCCGTCAGGCACTTGGAAACTCGGTGGCTTGTTTCTGGAAAAACGGTACAATCACCAGGCTGAGTGATAGGAGCGAGAATACCCGAGCGTCCGGCATAGCGGTTAGTGGCACGGATGTATACGTGAGTGGAACCATTGGCACTATTCAATCTACAGCTGTGTATTGGAAAAATGGTGCCCAAATAACGCTGGGAGATAATTCATCGGCGTCGTCGGCTAGTGCTATAGCCGTGAATGGCAATGATGTATATGTGGCGGGTTCTAGTTATAACAATCATGCGAGCTACTGGAAAAACGGGAAAGACTCGGTATTAGCCACCGCTGATATTGGAAATTGTTCGGATATTTTACTGGATGGGAATGATGTATACCTGGCCGGTTTTGTTGGTAGCACAGGTAGCGCAACCTATTGGAAAAATGGTATCCCGGTTACTTTAAGTCAGCCTGGTTCAGCACTCCTGGCAAATGCCATTGCAGTAAATGGCGCGGATATATATGTTTCCGGAGGAGACAATCATGGACCGTACGGGGCTTACTGGAAAAATGGCGTATTAAACAAATTTCCTCTGGGGACTGTGATTAACGATGTCGCCCTAAATGAAAGCGATGTTTATTTAGCCGGCGTGCGAACAAGTGCTACTCCAAGGAAAAACAATGCTGTTTACTGGAAAAACAATACAATGATAACCTTGCCAAAGTATGGCGAAGCAAATAGTATCGCGATTGTTACAAGGTAAATTCTTTTTATTCGAACTATGTGTTTAGTTTTGGGTCAGTACGAAAGTATCGCCTAAGCCTTTCTCATCTACCTATGAATTTCAGTATTGCGCCAGACTGTCGATCAACTGGCTATTTATTACATTCTGCAACTGTCAGATTCAATCAATGAGTTTACCCTTCAGGAATTAAAAGCAATTACTATTTGCATATTCGAAAAATATCTACTTACTTTACAGGCATTAAAGAATATGATAATTAACAGCACCATAATTACAACAACAACTACCACCGGATTGATTTCCGGAGGAAGATAATCTTGTGGTGTAAAACATAAAAAAGAAACAACAGCAAGCCTTCCTCCGAAAAGAGGGAGGCTTTTTACTTTATTACAATGAAGATTTTAAAATTCGGAGGCACTTCAGTCGGTTCTGCGCAAAGCATCAGCACTGTGATCGACATATTGAAAAAAGAATATGAAGTCGGTGAAAAGCCGATAGTGGTTTTATCGGCTATGGGCGGCGTAACCAACCTGCTTTCGGCAATGGCCGAAAAAGCATCGCGTGGCGAAGATTTCACCGCTGAACTTGCTGAACTGGAAACACGTCATTTCGATATGGTCCGTACCTTATTGAGCGTACAGAACCAAAACCCGGCATACACCCGGCTGAAGATTAATTTTAATCACCTGGAAGAGCTATTGCAGGGAGTATCAACCCTCCGTGAACTTACTGCTAAAACCAAGGACCTGATCTTAAGTTATGGCGAACGCTGTTCTACACTGATGATCAGCAAAATAGCAGCACAATATTTTCCTGAAGCTTTGTTTGCAGATGCCTCCGAACTGATTAAAACCGACAGCGATTTCGGCCATGCCAAAGTAAATATGGACCTGACCGAGTTGCTGATTAAAGGCTTCATACAGGAGAACCCGAACAAAATGTTGTTTGTAACCGGCTTCATCGCTTCCAACGAAGCCGGGCAGATTACCACATTAGGCCGCGGCGGCAGCGATTATACTGCAGCCATATTTGGTGCAGCGTTGAATGCTGCCGAAATACAGATCTGGACCGATGTGAACGGTATGATGACTGCCGACCCACGCATGGTTAAGAAAGCTTTTTCATTACCCGAGTTAACTTATACTGAAGCGATGGAGTTATCTTACTTCGGTGCAAAGGTGATCTACCCGCCAACTATGATACCGGCTTTTTTAAAGAAGATCCCGATCGTTATAAAAAACACTTTTCAGGTCGATTTTGAAGGGACAGTAATTCAGCATCATTGCAAAGCATCTTCACTGCCTATCAAAGGTATATCATCTATCAGCGATATCAGTATTATTAACGTTCAGGGCAGCGGCATGGTGGGTAAGTCTGGTTTCAGTGGGCGCTTATTCTCATTATTGGCGCGCGAGCAGATTAATATTATCCTGATTACCCAATCATCATCAGAACATAGTATCACTTTTGCTGTAAATCCACACGATTCTGAAAAGGCAAGACGTGTTATAGAACAGGAATTTGAACTTGAGCTTCTGGCTAATAAGCTCGATCGTCCTGATATCGAACAAAAACTTTCCATCCTGGCAATAGTAGGCGAAAACATGAAACAGACACCGGGCATCTCAGGCAAATTGTTTCATGCACTTGGCCGAAATGGTGTTAATGTGAGGGCTATTGCACAAGGATCATCCGAATACAATATCTCTGTAATTATTTCACAAAGCGACCTGGCAAAGGCGTTGAACGCTGTGCATGATGCCTTTTTTGTACAACTGAATAAAACGCTTCATGCCTTTTGCCTTGGTACAGGAAATATAGGTACAACGTTATTCCGCCAGCTAAATCAGCATAGCGAGTTTTTGCAACAAAATAATGGCATCCAGGTAAAGATTGTGGGGATCAGCAATACCCGCAAAATGGTGTTCAACTCAGATGGTTTTTCACTGGATAACTGGCAGGATGATTTGGAAGAATCACAAGAAAAAGCTGACCTCGGTTCATTTGTTAAGAAAATGAAGGAGATGAACCTGCCGAATTGCGTATTTATTGACAATACGGCCAGCCCGAGCCCTATTGCGTTTTATGAAGAGGTCTTTAAGTCAAACATTTCTGTAGTTACCTGCAATAAGATCGGCAACTCGGCCGCTTATAAACAATACAAGACATTCCGCGACGCTGCCAGACAACACGGTGTCGATTTCTTTTACGAAACCAATGTGGGCGCAGGGTTACCCATCATCCGCACATTAAAAGACCTAATGAGCAGCGGCGACAGGGTGATGCGTATTGAGGCTATTCTTTCAGGAACTATATCCTTCATTTTTAATCATTTTAAGGGCGAAGCGAACTTCCATGATGTGGTGAAACTGGCACAGGAAAAGGGCTATACTGAACCTGATCCGCGTGACGACTTGCGTGGAACGGACTTTATGCGGAAGATACTGATACTGGCCCGTGACGCTGGTTACCCCATGGAGGCTGCCGATGTACAGATTGAAAGTATCCTCCCCAAAAGCTGTATGGAGGCACAAACGGTAGATGATTTTTATGCCGCGCTTAAACAAGAGGACGCCTATTTTACTACACTGAAAGAGCAGGCCGAAAAGGAAAAGAAGGTGCTGCGCTATATAGGCAAGCTGGAGGATGGAAAAGCAGCCATCACATTACAAATGGTTGATGAAAACCATCCTTTCTATATGCTTTCAGGCAGTGATAATATTATTTCGTTTACCACAGACCGTTATAAAGACCGCCCATTAGTTGTTAAAGGGCCGGGTGCAGGTGCCGAAGTTACCGCAGCTGGTGTATTTGCTGACCTAATAAACGTGGGGGCCAATTAATATGAAAGATTCTATAAAAGTTTTTGCCCCGGCAACTGTAGCTAATGTGGTTTGCGGGTTTGATGTATTGGGCTTTGCCGTAAATGAGCCCGGCGACGAAGTAATTATGCGGGTAACCAACAAGCCAGGAATTACGCTCAGTAAAATAACCGGGGATAACGGTCGGCTGCCACTTGATCCGGCTAAAAATACCGTTAGTGTTAGTGTTCAGCATTACTTAAAAAGCATTGACCGGACCGATATTGGCCTGGACATCGAGTTGCATAAAAAAATGCCAATAGGCAGTGGTCTGGGTTCGAGCTCGGCCAGCACCGTTGCAGGTTTATTTGCTGCTAAAACACTATTGGGTGATGAAACCGATGTGGCGAAGTTATTACCCTTTGCCATCAAGGGCGAGGAGATGGCTTGCGGGCATGGCCATGCGGATAATGTAGCACCGGCACTGATGGGCGGGTTCGTGCTCATTCGCAGCTATGAACCATTGGATGTGATCAGGTTGCCGCATCCTAAGGGATTGTATTGCGCTATTGTATTCCCAGATGTAGATGTACCTACCCGTGAGGCCAGGCAGATCATTCGCGATAAGATATATATGAAAGATGCCGTTACCCAATGGGGTAATATTGCCGGATTGGTAAGCGGTTTGTTTATGAATGATATCGACTTAATTGGCCGCAGTATGAAGGATATACTGGTAGAGCCGGTCCGCTCAATGCTGATTCCTGATTTTTACAAAATGAGAGAAATGGCTATGGAAATGGGTGCGGTAAGTTTTGGCATATCCGGCTCCGGTCCTTCAGTATTTGCATTTACAAAAAGTGAAGAAGAAGCAAAACAGATTGCCCAAAAACTGCAAAAGCACCTGGCCGGAGCAGGAATTGGTTCCAATATCTACGTATCAGATATTAATGATCAGGGACCCCGAGTAATAGGTTGAATCTGAAAGGTAAAAGGCCACAGCACAGAAAATGAACAATCGTAATTCGTAAATCTAAAATCGTACATCAATTGAAATTCTATAGTACCAACAATACCTCCCACCAGGTCTCATTCAAAGAGGCTGTTTTTAATAGTATGCCGCAAGACCGGGGTTTATATATGCCTGTTTCAATCCCGAGGCTGGATGATAAGTTTTTAAACAACCTGGATAGCTTTACGCTGCCGGAAATAGCATTTTATGTGGCTAAGAACCTTTTGGGTGATGACATTCCGGACAATGACCTGAAGGCGATTATTACTGATGCTATCAATTTTTTCGCGCCTGTCGTTGGGCTGGAAGAAAGTGTGTATGTACTTGAGCTGTGGCATGGCCCTTCGTTGGCGTTTAAAGATTTTGGTGCACGCTTTATGAGTCGGGTGATGAGCTACTTTCTAAAAGAAGGAGAGAAGCAGCTGGATGTATTGGTGGCAACTTCGGGCGATACAGGGGGGGCGGTTGCGCTTGGCTTTTTAGGTGTTCCGAATACCAGGGTTACCATCCTTTACCCAAAAGGAAAAGTAAGCGGCATACAGGAATTGCAACTAACCACTAATGGACAAAATATCCGTGCCATTGAGGTCGACGGTACTTTTGATGATTGCCAGGCATTGGTTAAACAAGCGTTTACCGATCCTGAACTAAATAAAAAATTCAGGCTTACTTCAGCTAATTCTATCAATATAGCCCGTTTAATACCTCAAACGTTCTACTACTTTAATGCCTATGCTCAATTATTGAAACAAGGTAAGAATAAAGTGGTATTTTCTGTGCCGAGCGGTAATTTCGGGAATATTGGTGCCGGGATTCTGGCCTGGAAAATGGGCTTACCAGTGGAACAATTTATTGCTGCCACTAATGCTAATGACACTGTTCCTGAGTTTTTGAGAACTGGTGTTTATCAGGCTAAACCATCGGTACAAACCATATCTAACGCGATGGATGTGGGTAACCCAAGTAACTGGGTGAGGATTGCTGATATGTTTAAAGCCGACCCGGTTGAACTCACCAAAAAGGTAGTCGGTTTTAGTTATACTGATGAGGAAACATTACAGGCTATCGAAAAGATTTACAGTAGCTACAACTATGTGGTATGCCCGCATACGGCAATAGCATGGCAGGCATTAAAAGACTGGCAGCAGAATCAGCCTACGGGAAAAGCTGCGGGCGTGTTTCTGTCAACGGCACATCCATGTAAATTTCCGGATGTACTACCCGATCACGTTTCAAAAGCTATTGTGATACCAGAAGAAGTGAAGAGGCTGGAAGGTAAAACCAAGCATGCAGCTTCGCTGGGTATTGACTTTGAAGATTTCAAGAAGTATTTACTGGAAAATAACTAACATTATTTTCCAGTAAGCAGGGCTATTTTTTACCAAAGAGAAATTTTACACCCAGGCTAACAGTTTGATTGTTTGCATCAAAGGTTGAGGTCCGCGAAAAGGAGGCTTTGTTAATGTAGGTGAAGCATACCTCTATTTTTTTATTTAAGACCATACCCGCTTGTAGCGGAAAGTTAATCCAAAAAGGCGCGAGATCTGGTCCGGCTATATCGGATTCGTCAATGACAAATTTGTTGTTAGTATAAGACGAAAAATTGAAAGCTATGCCAGCATCTATATATACCTTAAAATCGTCCTTATTGTAAAAATTGAACAATATTTGTGGTGCAACAGAAGCGGTGTATTGGTTAAATGTATAAGTCGTATGTGCGCTTGTGCCATCGACCCGGGCTATCTGGTATGCATAATTCGGATTGGCATACGAAAAAGCTATTTCTCCCCTGAATACAAACCTTTGAACGTTTGGATTATCAAAAAAATCAACACCAAGATTAATTCTGGGAGATGTTGCTGCCTGGCCATGCAATATATCTGTTGGTAATCCGGCAATGGTTATTTCCGAAACCTCTGTAGTAGTTCTTCCTACGGAGATACCGGCAAAAAACCGGCTTGAGGAAGCTTTCTTAGTAAAAGTCTTTTTATCGTTATTATTGACTTCATTTATTAACTGCTCTAAATCTGTTTGTTCATAACGAGCCTGATCTAATTTATTTACAAGGCCCGGGATTTGTAAGTTTAGTTTATTGATATATGAAATTAGCTGACCCTTGAAAACCTGTTTGTCAACTATTTCGTGTGCATTGGTATAATACTCATAGTATTTAAGCTCTTCGGGGGAGCCGTTGGTTTCTGCTACAAAGAACCTGGTTTTAATTTCGTCAGTGTACTTGTATAAGGTCATGTGACTACCGGTGGCAAGTCGCTGCAGAAATATGGTATCTGATTTCAAGGTCGTATCCAATTTCTCGGGCAGGTTTGAAAAATTGGTCTGATTCGTGCTTATCTCCCCGGTATAAGCTACATACGTTTCAAGTCCGGTAATCTGGAATTCCTTAATAGATTGAGGATTAAATTGAAGAACCTGCTTTTCAGTTTTGTTAACCTTGAAATCTATTGATTTCGGATTTTGGCGCCATTCCCTATAGTTTATAAATCCTTTTAATGTATCTCGATTGTTTTTTAAAATATAGCCTGGATGGTAATTGGATTGGGCGAAAAGAGCAAAAGGGACTATTAAAAACAGTGCTGTTAAATTTAGTTTCATATAGATTATTGTGAATTTGGTTTGGATGATATGGTCGATCTAAAAAACATTTCTACAACGCAATGTCAATCATCGGCCAAATAAATATTTGAATCCGGCCGATATGGCCCTGTTAGCAACCGAAAAGTTAGTATATTTTGTGTAGGCAGCTGCGCCAGTATAAGTTAATGCGATCTCTATTCTTTTGTCGATTACTACGCCGGTTTGCAGAGGAAAACTTGCCCAATAAGACTCCAGTTGATAAGGTGATTGCTGGACATAGCCCGAACTAGCGTAGGTGGCCTTATTATTAGAATACGAAGAAAAGTTGAACGAAATACCGCCATCCAGGTAAATCTTAAAAGCATCTTTGTTATAAATATTGAATAATATTTGAGGTGTTATACCCATTGTATATTGATTGAATGTATATGTACCTCCGTCAGGTAATACAAATCTGGGGTTAACATATGAGACCGAGACTTCTGCCCTTAAAATTATTTGTTGAACGTTTGGATTAATAAATAAGTCAATCCCAGCACTTAATTTGGGGGAAACAGTTGCACGGGAGACTTCAAAATTTCCATCTGAATATCCACTCACATCATATAGGGTTTGCGTATAATTTACGCCAAAACCAGCAAAAAAACGGCTATTTTTAGCTTTACTTTTATTATTTGCGCCACCATTATCTCCATTTATCATATCAACAACCTTTTTGAGATCGGCTTCGGTAAATTGTGCATGCTGAACGTAGCTGGCCAAATTTTTATCACTGGTACCATACAGATTTATATAATAATTCAGTTGGCCTCTGTAAGTTGTTGTTTCGATCACGTTATGCTCATCGGTGTAATATTGATAGTATTTTAGTTCTGTCATCGGACTGCCGCCGTCGGTAGAAACAAAAAATCTTTTCTTGATATCATCCTTCTGATAATAAAGCTTGAGGTATTTACCGGTTGTTATCTGTCTCAGAAATATGTTTTGTAGCATTTTACTGGTATCTATTCCGGTAGGAAGATCAGGAAAGCTGGTTTGATCCATGCTGATAATGCCAGAATAGCTTATGTAGTGTTCCATACCGGTAATTTCAAACGATTTGATTGTTTGTGGATCAAATTCCAATATGTTCTTGTCGGTTTGCCGTACTTTAAACTGGATAGATTTTGGCGTACGTTCCCACTCACGGTAATCAATATACCCCTTTAAAGTATCGCCATTGTTTTTTACAGCGTAACCTGAATGGTAGTTAGATTGCGCAAAAATGCTGAGCGGAAGCGCGATAAAAAGCACGATAAGGGAAAGTTTCATTTGAAATTGTGATAATAGTTCAGACAGTGAAGATAGCAATTAAAATATCGCTTCTGCAATCTTCCTGGTCGGGCCGGCATTACTCATGGTATAAAAGTGCAAAACAGGCGCGCCAAACTCAATCAGCTCTTTACATTGGTTGATCATCCATTCAATACCCACTTCGCGGGCGTCTTTATCATTTTTGCAGCCATTTATCGCATCACAGAGATCTTCAGGCATATCGATATGAAATGTCTTTGAAAGATTGACCAATTGTTTTGGACTAGTGATTGGCTTTAGCCCTGGTATAATAGGGACATTGATGCCATTCACCCGGCAGTTATTCACGAACTCAAAATACTTCTGATTATCAAAAAACATCTGGGTTACAATAAAATTGGCGCCCATATCTACTTTTTGTTTCAGGTATTTGAAGTCGGTTTTTAAGTTGGGTGCTTCAAAGTGCTTTTCAGGGTATCCGGCCACTCCCACGCAAAAATCCGTTTTCAGGTTCTCTGGGGTTTCATCATGAAGGTATTTGCCGTTGTTCATGTTTACCACCTGTGCAAGCAAATCAGTAGCGTAACAATGTCCGCCTGGAGTGGGCACAAATGATGAATCGGCTAAGCGCGCATCGCCCCTGAGCACCAGCACATTCTCAATACCCAAAAACTGCAGGTCTATCAAAGCGTATTCTGTCTCTACTTTAGTAAAACCACCGCACAGCAGGTGCGGAACAGTATCTACTTTATATTTATTCATGATGGCCGCGCAGATGGCTATGGTGCCGGGCCTTTTGCGGTAACTTACTTTTTCCAGCAAGCCGCTTTCATGCTGTTTGTAAATAAAATCCTCGCGCAGCGAGGTGACATCAATAAACGGCGGCTTAAATTCCATCAAGGGGTCGATGGCGTTATAAAGCCCTTCTATACTGTGGCCTTTAAGTGGCGGTATTAATTCGAATGAAAAAAGTGTTTTGCCTCTTGCGTTTTGTATATGTTCGGTGATCTTCATTTGTGATTCAGTCGGATCAAATATATAATAACAATTTATACTTTGTCATTGCGAGCGTAGCGTGACACTCGCGAACTGTGCCTCTTCGCCCTGTATAGTATGCGATTGCTTCGTTCCTGGCAATGACAGTTTGACTAATAATTCAAATTCGGTCCCATCCAGCGTTCAACGTCTTTGACCGGCATGTTTTTGCGTTTAGCGTAATCTTCTACCTGGTCTTGGCTTATCCTGCCTAAACCGAAATATCTTGCCTGTGGATGTGCAAAATAGAAACCGCTGACAGCCGCGGTCGGTGTCATAGCCATGCTTTCAGTGAGCTGTATGCCGGTGTTTTCTTCGGCCTTTAATAAACCAAATAGAGTGAGCTTCTCCGTGTGGTCAGGACAAGCAGGATATCCCGGTGCCGGACGAATGCCCTGGTATTGTTCCTTTATCAGGTCTTCATTGCTTAGCGCCTCATTTTTGGCATAGCCCCAATATTCCCGGCGAACCAGTTCGTGCATTTTTTCGGCAAACGCCTCGGCAAGGCGGTCAGCTAATGCTTTAGCCATTATGCTATTGTAGTCGTCGTGGTCTTTTTCAAACTCCGCCACCAGTTCATCGCAACCTATACCGGACGTTACCGCAAAACCGCCCCAATAATCCTGTACACCGCTATCTTTTGGCGCGATGAAGTCGGACAAGGCATAGTAAGGTTCGCCTTTCACTTTTTCCGCTTGCTGACGCAGCGTATGTATGGTGGTTAAAACCTGTTTGCGGCTTTCATCAGTGTATAGTTCGATATCATCACCCACACTATTGGCCGGCCAAAAACCGATCACGGCATTTGCTTTTAATAGTTTTTCTTTGATGATCCTTTTTAACAATACTTGCGCATCATCAAAGAGTTTTTTAGCCTCAGTGCCAACGTATTTGTCGTCAAATATTTTAGGGTACGATCCGCGCAGCTCCCAGGTATGGAAAAACGGTGTCCAGTCGATATAAGGGATCAGCTCTTCTAATGGGAACGACTCAAACACCTTTGTACCTGTAAAGGTTGGCTTTGGCGGGATAGAACCATTCAGGTTGATCTGTAACCTGGAGTTTCGGGCCTCATCAATGCTTACAAAGCGCTTGTCCGAACGTTTGTTCAGGTGCGCTTCGCGGGCCTTGTCATACTCCTCTTTTATCGATTGGATGTAGCTATTGCGTGTTTCCCTGTTCATCAGGTTGCTGCAGACGGTTACGCTGCGTGATGCATCCAGTACGTGAACAACCCCATGATGATAATTAGGCGCCACTTTTACAGCTGCATGAATACGCGAGGTAGTAGCCCCGCCGATAATGAGCGGAATGGTAAACCCTTCACGATCCATTTCTTTAGCAAAATGGACCATTTCATCCAATGATGGTGTAATCAAACCACTCAGCCCGATAATATCTACCTGATGTTTTTTTGCTTCTTCAATGATCTTTTGGGGCGGAACCATCACCCCGAGGTCTATCACCTCGAAGTTATTACAGGCTAATACTACACCGACAATGTTTTTACCAATATCGTGTACGTCGCCTTTGACAGTAGCCATCAATACTTTGCCTGCATTAGCCCGGCTTTCAGTGCTGTCTTCACCGGCATCTATTACCCGCTGTTTTTCCAGCTCTATAAAGGGCAGTAGATATGCTACTGCCTTCTTCATCACACGCGCTGATTTTACCACCTGTGGCAAAAACATTTTCCCGGCGCCGAACAGGTCACCCACTACATTCATTCCGTCCATCAGCGGTCCTTCGATCACTTCCAGTGGTTTGGCGAATTTCTGGCGTGCTTCTTCCACATCATCGTCCAGGTATTCGATAATCCCTTTTACCAGGGCATGCGATAAACGTTCCTCAACCGGGCCCTTGCGCCATTCTTCGTCTTTCACTACCTCTTTGCCCTTGCTTTTTACAGTTTCGGCAAATTCTACAAGCCGTTCGGTAGCATCCGGACGGCGGTTAAGCAGTACATCTTCTACTTTTTCCAGCAGGTCTTTTGGTATTTGCTCGTACACTTCCAGCATTCCGGCGTTTACGATACCCATATCCAGACCGGCTTTAATAGCATGATACAGGAATGCCGAGTGCATCGCCTCACGTACCACGTTATTACCGCGGAACGAGAAAGAAATATTACTTACCCCACCGCTTACTTTAGCCAGCGGCAGGTTTTGTTTGATCCAACGGGTGGCTTCGATAAAATCGACTGCATAGTTATTGTGTTCCTCCAGACCGGTTGCCACGGTAAGGATATTCGGGTCGAAAATAATATCCTGAGGGGGAAAGCCTACTTCATTTACCAAAATATCATAGCTGCGCTTGCAGATTTCTATACGACGCGCCAATGAATCGGCCTGGCCCTGTTCATCAAAAGCCATCACTACCACAGCCGCGCCATAGCTTAATATTTTACGTGCCTGCTCTTTAAATTTATCTTCCCCTTCTTTCAGCGAGATCGAGTTTACGATACCTTTCCCCTGCAAGCATTTCAATCCGGCCTCGATAACCGTCCACTTGGACGAATCGACCATGATAGGCAGTTTGGCAATATCGGGTTCGGATGCAATGAGATTCAAAAACTTCACCATTGCTGCTTCCGAATCGATCATGCCCTCGTCCATATTCACGTCAATCACCTGTGCACCACCCTCTACCTGCTGACGGGCTACTACAAGCGCGCCCTCGTAATCCTCGCCTAAAATGAGTTTGGAGAACTTGGGTGATCCTGTAATATTGGTACGCTCACCAATGTTGACGAAGTTAGTTTCGGGCGTTACATTTACCGCTTCCAAACCACTTAAGCGTAAATAAGGTTCAACCTCGGGTAGCGTCCTGGGCTTTGCTTTGGCTGCTTTTTCGGCAATACAACGGATATGTTCGGGTGTGGTACCGCAGCACCCGCCTACGATATTCACCATATTGAAATCCAGGAAATCCTCAATAAAATGCGCAGTTTCGTGCGGCATTTCATCATAGCCACCAAACTCATTCGGCAAGCCTGCATTTGGATAGGCAGAAATGAACACGTTGGCCTTTTCAGAAAGTTCCTGCAAATGCGGGCGCATTTCTTTGGCGCCTAAGGCACAATTCAAACCAACTGACAACAGATCAGCATGGCGAACTGAGTTCCAGAAAGCCTCCACTGTTTGACCGGATAGTGTACGACCTGATGCATCGGTAATGGTGCCCGAAATCATGATATTGCTGGTGCTCCGGTAAAAGGAACGATCCTTACCCGTTGCGCGGCATTCATGCTCATAGCGTTTTATTGCATAAATAGCCGCTTTGGCATTCAAAGTATCGAAGATTGTTTCGATCAGTAATAAATCTGAACCGCCATCAACCAATCCGCGCACCTGCTCATAATAAGCTTCGGCCAGGTCATCAAAGGTAACGGCACGGAAACCCGGGTCGTTCACATCCGGCGACATGGACGCGGTACGGTTTGTCGGCCCGATAGCGCCGGCCACAAAGCGCGGTTTTTCAGGATGTTTCTTGTTGTATTCATCCACCACCTCGCGGGCGATGCGTGCACCTTCATAGCTTAATTCATAGCCCAACTCCTCCATGTGGTAGTCGGCCAGCGAAATGCGTTGCGTGCTGAAAGTGTTGGTCTCAATAATATCCGCGCCTGCATCAATATATTCCTGGTGTATGGCCTCGATCACATCCGGACGGGTAATATTCAGCAGGTCATTATTGCCCTTCAAGTCTGAAGGGTGATTACGAAACCTTTCCCCACGAAAATCCTCCTCGGTCAGCTGGTACCGTTGTATCATGGTACCCATTGCCCCGTCAATTACCAGTATGCGTTTCTCTAATTCTCTTCGTATGTCCATTCTCTTAAATTTGAGATGTGAGATATGAGATATGAGACCGGAAAACAGTTTATAATCCAATCACAAACAGATATCTCAAATCATAGAATAGAGAGTCTTGACGCGAGGGAAAGAAGGTTGAAAAACCATCTCAAATCTCATATCTCAAATCTCACATCTAAAAAGGGCTTATGTCGAAAAGTCGGTTGTATTGTCTGACTTTCGCTTATCTGTCCTATCCATTTTTGAGGCGGATAAGTAGAACGTAGCACCTTGTAAGCACAGGTTGCTAAGACTTCGCAGGGTCTAATCCCTCCGTCTTTCTCTATAAGCAGTGCAAATTTGCACAATAATGTTGTAAAGTCAAAATTGGGAAGGACTGTTAGTGTTGGGGAAGTGTCATTTTGGAAGCGGATTCAAATTAAGTTGTTTTGCGGGGGAGGTATTGTAAATCCTAACCAATGCATTAGTTTTTCCAATAATTGCTATTTGCTAACTCGTAAGTCAGTTGATTAGAGAAATCCCCGTCAGATCCTACATGCAGATTATATGATTCGGTAAGATTACCGTTCCTATATAACCAATATCTATTCTGATTCGAATTAATAACTAAACTGTCATTCAATCTTACTTCTTCGTTATTTTTCGCCTCCACACAATGAAAAACGATTAAGCCCTTGTTGCTGTTGATCTGACAATAGTCATAGTTATTATTGCTCGTTTGAAAATTGGCCCGGTAACTATTTCTTTTATTTGAACGAATTACATCACCTACTAAAACAGGCTATCTACCATTGTTTGTAGGTATGATTTCTTTGATCTTCAATGTTAAAATTAGATTTAGGCTTTTAACGAATCTATCCGCAGCAACCTCGTCAGAACTTTTTGGCTGTAGGTAATAAAATATTGAAATAAACGCGAAACAGATGAAGATGAATAGAAACGGCCTTTTATTTTGTATTCTCAAATTTTCAAATAGCATGATTAGCTAAAGTTGTTTAGGCAATTTTACTACTAAGGTAAGATATGTGGTGATATTATTAAAGAGTTCAGGCTGTTGTCGGTGTTAACACAATATCATTCAGCCTATTTTCTTCCGGGCAGCAAAAGGCAAAGTAAACCGCAAAAAATGCTGCATGATTGGATTTCGAACGGAATCCTTTACCAAAGCAGGATTGCACAACCCACCCACCCCGTCCTGCTTGGTTAACTATTAACTGACAGTGATCTAATCTGTTAGTTGCTTATCATTACGATAGCGGTAGCCCAAGTGCTACAATAGTAGGAAACGAAAGCGTAATTCAACGCAACAGATAACGTATAAACACGGTTGATACTGTATTTGCCTATAGGTTAAATTTACAATTGTAAATCCATCGGTAAACTTTGGTTTTAGGTCTCTTTTAATAAGTAAATATTTAACCTTAAAAAAACGAAAAATGAACAAACATGACATTGTTAAGAAACTTCTTGACAGCAAAGCCGTTGACTTTAACGCAATCGGTAAAATGGTAGCAGAGATCGGCCCTTCACTTTCATTGGCAGATGAGCCATGGGAAGGATTCTGCGGAACCATGCGCACATTTATCCACCTTTATCGTCTACCGGGGGTAAATTCGCCGGTGGAAAATATTAATACTCTTGCTGAGGTAGCAGGTGAATTACGGTAATCCGGTCCAATCTGACAAAGCATCGGTTACCGGCTTCGAATACCGGGTACTGCATGCTTTGTCTTTCTCCAGGAATACCCTTGGCCTGCTGGCAGAGGAAGGATACGATGACCCGGACACGTTACAGGATAAGATACTGCCCGAGAAAGTGATTGGTGAAACGGCTTTTCTTTTATATGCAGCGTCGTTAGTTGAACACGCGGCTATAAAGGATAAAGTGTTTGAAATTGCGCAAATACTGGCACCATATGCACGCAGCAAAAAGATTCTCTTAGGAATATGTCTGTACCCGGCATTGGCTATAGAATTCGCACAGGCGCATGTTTTTTTAACCCGGATAGGCTATCCCGATAACTGTTTTGATAGAATGCTCGATAAAAGCATCAGTGCACAATCTCATTTCGGACGCGAGCGGCCGCCGCATCGTATGCTGGAGCAGGAATGGGTGAAGCGGGTCTGGACCGGCAGCAACGAGCCGGCCGGGAAGCGTATTTCTGATATGATCACAAATTCGGCGCTCTCATATCCCGTAGACCTGTTGCATGGCACGCGCGAAGACTTATACGCTTTTACCCATGCACTCATGTATGCCACTTGTTTTAATATCTCCCCCTGGAAAATAGGAAAGAAAACAGAGTTGATTTTAGAAGAAGCTGAAGCGATGCTTGCCCGTTGTATTGACGAGCAGGATTATGATTTAGCCGGCGAATTGCTTTTAGCCTGGCCACTCACCGGTAGCGCCTGGAGCCCTTTAGCTGTTTTTGCTTTCCAGGTGCTGATGCGGGTGGAGGATGAGGCTGGTTTTTTACCATCGCCTGCAACGCGTATTGATACGCTTCAAAAGCTCGAGGGCGAAAAAAAGAAAAAATATTTACATGCTACCGCCTATCACACCGTCTACGTAATGGGCTTGCTATGCTCAGCTTCTTTGCAAACAGGGATGAGGCCACCATCAAATATTTCTGCTAATAAACCCAGTCCAAAAATTCCTCAAAAAGTGCTTGAATTTTTAAGGGCCGGAAACTCAAATCCCCACTGGTTGGCGGATTTTGACCAATTGGAAGAAAACGAGAAAAATCCATTGGCTGACTTGCTGCTAAATATTGCTTTATACAGGAGTGTGCAGCAAAAGCAATATGATAGAGTTTTTGAATTGATCCAAATAGCTTATGAAGAGAAGATAGGGAGCAGTGCTCTTGTAACCCAGGCAGCCGAACTATTGGGCAGGCTTAGCCAGCTAACTTCATTTGGATAGAACTGCTTTTAAACGCCGCCTTTGTTGGGTGTTCCACATCGTTACAGGTGTTACACCTGTTCCATGTAACACTTCAAAATACTTTTAAACACCATTTCTCTTTCTGCCTAAAGAGTGGCAACTTCGCAATCCTTATTTTTGAGATATGATCACTCACTATAAAAAAATTGCTGCTGAATTGTCTGTTGCCGAAAAACAGGTCAGCACCACTGTGGGCTTGCTGGATGAAGGCGCGACCGTTCCCTTTATTTCGCGTTACCGCAAAGAGCTGACCGGCAGCCTGGACGAAGTGCAGGTTGCTGCCATCCGCGACCGCATACAGCAACTCCGCGATCTGGACAAACGCCGCGAAGCCATCCTGAAATCGCTCGCCGAAATGGGCAAGCTGACCCCGGAACTGGAGAAGCAGATCAACGAAGCAGAGACAATGGTGCTGTTGGAAGATATTTATCTACCGTACCGTCCAAAACGGAAAACAAGAGCCACCGCGGCACGCGAAAAAGGTTTGCAGCCTTTGGCCGATCTGATCCTGGAGCAAAAGAGGATTGATCTCGAGCCGGAAGCAGCTAAATATATTGATGAGGAAAAAGGGGTAAACTCCGCTGAAGAAGCATTGGCGGGAGCAAGAGATATTATCGCCGAACATATCAGCGAAAATGCGGACGTACGTACCAAAATGCGCGCGCTATTTTTAGAGAAAGGCACTTTTCAATCAAAAGTTATTGCGGGCAAAGAGGAAGCGGGCATCAAATACAAAGACTATTTCGACTGGACAGAGCCTGTAAAATCAGCACCGTCGCACCGCGTATTGGCTATGCGCCGTGGTGAGAAGGAAGAAATACTTTGGCTCGATATTCAGCCCGACGAAGATGAGGCTATCCAGCTATTGGACACTATTTTCATAAACGGCAATAATGAATCATCTCAACAAATAAAACTGGCGATAACCGACGGCTATAGGCGTTTGCTGAAGCCATCGATGGAGACAGAGATACGGCTGTTCACCAAAAAACAAGCAGACGAAGAAGCGATACGTGTGTTTGCCGAAAATGCGCGCCAGTTGTTAATGGCAGCCCCGCTTGGTCAGAAACGCACTATGGCCATCGACCCGGGTTTCCGTACGGGGTGTAAAGTGGTATGCCTGGATGAGCAAGGTAAACTATTGGAATATACTGCCATTTTCCCTCATACAGGAGCGGGTGGTGTAGTAGAAGCTGAGAAAACTACTCGTCATTTGGTGAGCAAATATGCTATTGAATCTGTCGCAATCGGTAATGGAACCGCAGGACGCGAGACAGAATTATTCATCCGCAACTTGAACTTGCCGTCAGTAAATATAGTGATGGTCAATGAAAGCGGTGCATCCATCTATTCTGCATCCGAAGCTGCACGCGAGGAATTCCCGGATAAGGACGTGACAGTGAGAGGTGCCGTATCTATCGGCCGCCGTTTAATGGATCCCTTGGCTGAGCTGGTGAAGATCGACCCGAAATCAATCGGCGTGGGCCAGTATCAGCACGATGTGGATCAGAATAAACTCCAAAGCTCATTGGATGATACGGTAATCAGCTGCGTGAATGCTGTTGGCGTGGAGTTGAATACAGCATCCAAACAAATATTAGCGTATGTATCGGGCCTTGGTCCGCAATTGGCGCAGAATATTGTGGATTATAGGAATGAGAATGGTGCTTTTAAACGCCGCGATCAGCTAAAAAAAGTAGCCCGTTTGGGCGATAAAGCTTATGAGCAGGCAGCAGGTTTTCTCCGTATCCGTGATGCGGAAAATCCATTGGATACCAGTGCAGTTCACCCTGAAAGATATAATGTGGTAGAGCAGATGGCGAAAGATCTGAAATGTTCGGTAAAAGATTTGATGAGCAATCAGCAATTGCGTAAAAGTATCCCGCTGCAAAAATATGTAACGGAAACCGTCGGCTTGCCTACGCTGAACGACATTATGGATGAGTTAGCCAAACCTGGCCGCGACCCACGTGAACAATTTGAAGCCTTTAGCTTTACTGAAGGCGTAAATGCGATTACAGACTTGAAGGTTGGAATGAAATTACCAGGTATTGTAACCAACATCACCAACTTTGGCGCTTTTGTCGATGTCGGTGTTCACCAGGACGGTTTGGTTCACCTGAGCCAAATCACGCATCGCTATATAAAGGATCCGAACGAAGTATTAAAGGTGCATCAGAAAGTGGAAGTGACCGTGACAGAAGTTGATGTGAACCGCAAGCGGATATCTTTATCTATGAAGGCTCATGAACCCCGTGAGCAGCAGAAGCCGCGAGAACAACCGAAATATCAGCATAAACCGGCACCAGAGAAAAAAGCTCAAAATCAACCTGAGACCGATATGGCCATTAAGCTGGCTGCGTTGAAAGGGAAGTTTAAATAAATCAAAACGTAATAAAAAGTAGTGGGTGCCTCAGTGCGACACCCTTTTTATTTCGTCCCAATAAAAGCTTTGTAGAATTACTCCAAAGTAATCTGTCTTCTGATGCTTTCTTCCAGCGAGATAAAAGTCTCGGTGCGCTGGATGCCCTTTACACTTTGGATGTGCTCGTTCAGTACCTCACGCAGGTGATTAGTATCATGGCAAACGATCTTGGCAAAGATGCTGTAGCCGCCTGTAGTGTAATGCAGCTCTACAATTTCCTTGATGCTTTTCAACTGTTTTACGGCCTCGTGGTATTGAGATCCCTTCTCGAGATAAATACCCAGGAAGGCAGTAATATCGTAGCCCAGTTTCTGCGGATCAACCTCCAGACTGGCGCCTTTGATAACCCCCATTTCCTCTAATTTTTTCATGCGAACGTGGATGGTTCCGCCGGAAACGATCAACTCTTTGGCTATTTCGGTATAGGGAGTTGTCGCATTTTTCATCAAAATCGACAAAATTTGAATGTCGAGATTATCAATTTCTAAATTTTGAGCTTTTCTGTGGGACATAAATTTTAAATTCTCTATTTAAATACAAGTTTAATTAAAATAAAATTAAAAATAAAAATATTTTATTGAAATATTTGCAAGAAATTGATTGTCCCATTAAATTTGTAATAAGCATTTAGATATTATCTACCGTTCTTTAAATGTTTACAATAATGTTGGGTGGTGAAATTTTTGGCAGACACACCTCCTTGTCCCGGTGGCGGAGATCATGGGAAACCAGCTTGCTGGCTAACCACTCCTTGAAGGTTCGACCCCTTCCCCAACAGCTTAAGTCAAAGGTCTGAAGCCGTAAGTTGAGAGTCATTACTCCTTCTTTCAGTTTATGACTACAGACTCAGACTTAAATATACTGTAGGATGGTGAAATTTTTGGCAGACACACCTCCTTGTCGCGGTGGCGAAGAGTAATGGGAAACTCTCAGCAATGAGAATAACCACTTCGTGAAGGTTCGACTCCTTCTCCTACAGCCCTTCTCATAATTTAGGTTTATAATTGGTTAGTAAAGACCCCTGCCCATCAGGGGCTTTACTGTTTTTAGACGAGTTTGCATTGAGCCGTTGGCACCTTACAGTTAATGCAAATTGCGCACTGACAACTGCCAACTGATTATTTATGCTATCTTTATAGAAATTAGCCGCGCATGATCCTTTTTTCAAAACGAAATTTATTTTACGGCGATTACAAATGGACCCCCTACGTCCCGAATGATCCGCGTATAAATGGTAAGCCAGATGATACTCACTTTACCAGGGACGAAGGAAATGAGGTAATCTATCTTATTAATAAACTAATGATAATTTGGGATTACCGTTTTTCAAACACGGGCAATAAAATGGAAAAACTGATCCACGATAAAATGCCTGCCGAGATCGATACCCAGGAAGCTGTGCAGGAATGGATTAAAGCCAACCTGAAATTCTGATATTCGATATTATTTGATTTCAACCCGGTTACTGATGCCTGATAACCGGTTAACTTTCACTGCTTTTCGAACCTCGCTGCCCATCCGCCACCGGAGGCCATAGAAATCTCAATATGATCTTTAGCAGTTACCGTTACTTCTTTGTGGATATAATCTGTTGCATCGCGATCGGCATTAACGCCGTCCTCAAATATTACTGCTTTGTATTTGCCTTCGCCGAGGAATGAAAGATCGATGTTAATCTTGCGGTCGTTCCAGTTGGTCATAGAGCCAGCGTACCAGGTGGAGCCTTTACGACGGGCGATGGTAACGTATTCGCCAACCCTGCCATCAACAGCCACAGTCTCATCAAAGGTTGTAGGTACCGCGGCAATAAAGTCAGTACTTTCTTTTTCCTTCATGTAGGCTGTCGGGTTATCCGAAAGCATTTGTAGCGGCGCTTCGAAAATGGTATACATTGCCAGTTGGTGGCTGCGTGTGCCCTGGCTCATCGGGTTGCTGTTGACTGGGCGGAAAGCCGATTTTGATGCGTTGCGCATAGCTCCGGGGGTGTAATCCATTGGTCCGGCAAGCATACGAATGAACGGAATGCTTACGTCGTAGCCGGGCTCGTTATCTGTCCCCCATTTCATGTTTTCCAAACCCTTTACGCCTTCGGCATTGATCACATTCGGGAAAGTACGCTGAATGCCGCTTGGCTTATACATGCCATGGTAGTCAACCATCAAATGGTTCGTGGCCGCTTTTTGGGCCAGATCGTAGAGTGAAATAACCACCTTCTGATCGTCACGGTCGATAAAGTCGATCTTAAACCCTTTTACACCCATTTTGGCAAATTTGGCAAATAGGCCATCTGCGTCACGGGTAATCGCGTACCAGGTCGACCATAATATCACGCCAACTTTTTTCTCTTTGCCATAATCTACTATTTGCTGGATGTCCAGCGTGGTTTTATTCAGATCGTAGTCATCCGACCAACCTTCATCAATGATGATATATTCCAGTTTGTTTGCTGCGGCGAAGTCGATATAATACTTATAAGTCGGCACATTGATACCCGCTTTGAAATCAACATGGGTGACATTCCAGTCGTTCCACCAATCCCAGGCTACTTTACCCGGTTTTATCCATGATTCATCTACAACTCTTGAGGGCTCTGCCAAACGCTGTACCATATCGTTATTAGCCAGCTGCTTGTCTTCGGTACTGATTATCACCACTCTCCATGGAAAGCTACGCACACCAGTTGATTTAGCAATATAATCAGCGCGGTCGTCCACCACGTAATTGATTCTTTTTACAGATTCTTTTGTAGGATATGGAGCAAAAACGCCCTGCAAATCATTCTTGCCATGCCCGGTAACGTACATGCCCGGATAGTTTTGCAAATCCGCTTCCAGTATGGCGGCTTTTTTACCATCTCCCAGGTCAACCAGCACCGGAAGGAAAGCCGGTGTATCTTTCTTCATTTCAGATAGATTGATATGATCATAATGCGACTCAAAAGATGTAGTGAACTTATCATGATTACGATAATCATTTACAAAAGGTAAGAATGCTTTATCATCATTTTTAAAATTGAAATTTGCCTCCTCGTTTTTAATGATAATATCACCTTTCCGGGTAGAAACGAAGCGGTAAGCAACCCCATCATTGTAAGCTCTGAATGCTAGCCCATAATCCCCTTTAAAAGTCAAAACCAATTGGTTAAAATGATCACGCACGATGTCTTTTTTGTAGATCGGCGTGTGTATCTCCTGGTTAACCGATGTGTTTTTAGCTGATTTTACAATTGCGTTTTTACCAAAGTCACCGCCTTTTTCCAGCGACATGGAAATTTCCGACGGCGTTATTACTTCGGTCTGCTCATGATTTACCGACCACTTGATAGTTTTATCAACCGACACAGTCAAGTCGATCTTGCCATCAGGCGATTTTACATGATATACTTTTTCGTTTTGTGCCAAAGTTGCTGTAAACGACAGCAAGAAGCAGAGGAAAAACAGGGCAACAGATTTCATCGGAGTGGTCTATAATAAGAAACGGTTTAAACTAAGCCGAAACTAAATAAAAACCGTCTAAATGACAATTTTGTTTTTTTATAGTCCGTAAGTCGGAAAGCCGGCATAAGTTCGAAAGTTTGGAGATTCACTTGCTTTCAGTCTTACTGTCTTCCGGACTTTATGACTAGTTCGTCTGCTTATACACCCTTACATAGTCCACATACATAGTTGCGGGTAAAAGGCTTTCGTCAACTGCTGCATTAGGGAAATTTCCACCTAAAGCAAAGTTCAGCAGGATAAAGAATGGAAGATGAAAGGCGCCGGTACTGTTAATGTTGCTCTTAATGTTTCCTGTTTGATATAGCGTATCGTCTATATACCACCTGATTGAATTTTGATCCCATTCAATCGCATAAAGGTGATAGTCGCCGGGAGAAGAAATGTTGATGGTGCTTCCATACGATACATGCCCATTTACGTTCCAGTGCATAGTACCGTAAAAAGTATTGGTATTATTGACGTGTTCCATAATATCCATCTCACCGCATGAAGGCCAGGACACGGTTTGTATATTGGAACCAAGCATCCAAAAAGCGGGCCAAAAACCCATACCCAATGGTGTTTTGATACGGGCCTCTATGCGACCGTAAGTTGGAGCTTCTTTACCCTGGGTGGTCATGCGTGCCGAAGTATATGGTTCGCCACCAACGCTCTCTTTTTTTGCAGTTATCATCAGGTTACCGTTAGCAACCGTGGCATTTGCCGCCTGATAATACTCTTTTTCATTGTTGCCCCAGCCACCGCCACCTGTTTCAAATGCCCATTTAGAGGTGTCCACGGTGGTTCCATCAAATTCATCCGACCATACTAGCGCGTAAACAGGTTTTACTGTTTTTGTCGTGTCAACCGGTATAGGGGGCGGGATTGTAGTCGTCAGGCCATTTTTCTTACTGCAAGACAAAAAAGTAAAAGGCAGAACAATAGCTATCAATTTGATACCACTTAATTTAAAGGCTGATTTCCTTTTGCAGGGCAATAGCATACATTCAACAGTTTAATATACGATGTATAAACAAATTGGTTTTCTGTTCTATTTTTTGCCTAAACCCAAGGCTTCGATATAACCCTTATTCGGCCTGCAATTTTCAAAGCGGCTGTTATTGATAAAATCATACAATGCCTTTTTGATCAGCTCACGGTCGGCAGGTGTGGCTTTGCGGATTTCTTCAAAACTTGACCGTGGCTTTTCAGTGTATTCAATGATTTTTTCGTATCCGGCAGGGACATCAAAAGTGACGAAGCCTGCAACATTATCCATCTTTTTATAAGGCCAGTAATGCCAGCCTATATTATTTTCTTCCAGCACATTTTTGAAAGTGCCCACCCATTCGTCTTTATTTTCACCTGTTTCGCCGCAATAGATGGGAACGTTATATTTATCGCGGAAATCAATGTAATCCTGTATTACCTGTTTAGTTGCATCGGTCCAGTATTTATGGAAAGTATATACTGCTTTTGAATCAAACGGAGCGCCAAATGCTTTGAAATTGCTATCCCATTGTGCGCCGCCCAATATCACCAGGTGATTTTTGTCCACAGTTCTGATCGCTACAGTAATTTTCTTATAAACCGGCTCCAGGTATGGATTTAGTTCGGTTGCATTAAAGTAGGTGGCAATGGGTTCATTCAGTAAATCGTAACCCATTACAATAGTTTCGTTCTTATAATGATCTGCAATGCGTTTCCAGATATCTGCCACCAATTGCTGGCTGGTTTCGCTCTTGAAAAGGAACGGATAGCCATAACCATCATCAATATTATCGCCTGTTTGGCCACCCGGTGCGCTGTGCATATCCAGTATCACATAAATACCTTCATGCTTGCACCATTCAATTACGCGATCAAGCAATTCAAAACCTCTGTCGGGATTGTTTTGCCCGAGATAATCCTCTTTGGTAAACAATCTGTAGCTGAATGGTATGCGGATTGAGTTGACCCCCAAAGTTTTGAGGTAGTGAATATCACCCTCTTCAATATAAGTATGCAGATATTTTTCCCAGAAAGCCCGGGTTTCATCGGGACCGATCAACTCTGTTATGGCGTCATTGATCAACCGGGGAGAGTTCACATTTTTGAACTTGAACATATAACCTTCGGGGATGAGCCAGTTGCCCAGGTTGGTACCATGCATCAGGAAGTTTTTGCCATCAGGGGTAACGATTGCCTTACCTTTTACAGCGATAAAACCTGTTTGGGCATGTAAATATGGTGAGAAACAAAGCATCACCAATACGATGAGGCGCGCGACAGTCTTGTTCATGATTGTTTTTAAAATCAATATGCCTGTTTTTACGCAGGCATATCTTGAGGATTGCAATTGGTTGATTAGTTGTTTGCAGATGCAATATAGTATTAATTTTACTTAGTGTACAAAATACATAGTAAAAAATATTTCTTTTTTGCCGAAATGTTAATACAGGCTCGTATTTTTAACAAGAAATGAAATAATAATATCGTTTAATAAACCCTATGAAAATAAAAGTCCCCATTATTTTTGCTCTATTTTTTCTTTTAAGTACCATAACATCATTTGCGCAGGAATTGAAAGTGGCGGTTGCGGCAAACTTGCAGGGAGTAATCAAAGTTTTAGGGAAAGACTTTAAGCAGAAGACGGGGATTGATATACAAGCTATTGTGGGCTCATCAGGCAATTTATCAACCCAGATAAAAAACGGTGCGCCGTTTGATTTGTTTCTTTCGGCAGATATGGGTTTCCCGGAAAGTTTAGCTAAAGAAGGCTTTAGTACAAAGGAGCCTGATGTTTACGCCTATGGAAGCCTGATCATTTGCAGTACGCAAAATATCGGTTTTGAGAATTGGGAACGACTATTATTAAGTGGCCGCGTTAAGAAAATTGCGATTGCAAACCCAGCAATCGCGCCCTACGGCAAAGCCGCTGAAGAGTCGCTGAAATTAAAAGGGGTATTGGATGATATAAAATCAAAATTGGTGACCGGCGAAAGTATATCTCAGGTGAATACTTATATCACAACCGGAACTGTAGATGTCGGCTTTACAACACGGGCATTGGTGAAAGATGTGGAAGGTAAAACAACTATTTATTGGAAGGAGATCAATCCGAAAAGCTATAAACCTATAAAGCAGGGTATGATCATCCTGAAACAAGGTAAGGAAAGCGCTAATGCGCTCAAATTTTATGAATATATGCTAAGCCCTGCCGCTAAAAAGATATTGAAGGACTATGGGTATGGCGGGTAATAAATAATTATAAAATATTTACAGATAGCGATGGTTTTATGATCATCGCTATTATTTTTAATAAATGGATCTGACCCCGATATGGCTCACGCTAAAATTAGCAGCAATCACCATGGTGATATTGCTCATCATTGGTTTGCCCTTGGCTTACTGGTTGTCAAAGGGAAGATCGATCGCAAAGATTATCATTGAGGCCATTATTACTATGCCGCTGGTATTGCCTCCATCGGTGCTGGGGTTTTATCTGCTGATGGCATTCAGCCCGAAACAAGGTATCGGTGAATGGCTGCACAAGACATTCGATATTCAACTGGTTTTTTCTTTTAAGGGATTGGTATTGGCCTCCATAATTTACAGTATGCCATTTATGATCGGGCCGATAAAATCTGCTTTGCAGCAGTTGCCACTATCGCTTTCACAGGCTTCGTATACGCTGGGTAAATCGGAAAGGGAAACTTTTATAAAAATTTTACTGCCAAATATCCGCGCATCGGTACTAACAGCAGCCATCCTTACTTTTGCCCATACACTTGGCGAGTTCGGAGTAGTACTCATGATCGGGGGCAATATACCCGGTGTGACCAGGGTCGCATCCATTGCTGTGTATGATTCCGTGGAAATAATGGATTATCATGCCGCCAATATTTATTCACTGATCTTGTTCTGCATCACGTTTGCCATGGTCATATCAGTATTCGTTTTCAATAAATATAAAGCCAAAAGCCCTTTAGAATGATCAGCATAGACATAGAGAAAAAGCTAAAGGCCTATCGCGGCGAACAGATACTGAAAATTTCGGCCCAGTTTGACAAGAGTAGTATTACCAAGATATATGGGCCGTCGGGTGCGGGAAAGTCTACTTTTTTAAGGATCATTGCCGGACTTGTTGAGCCTGAGCATGGTAAAATATCGGTTGATGATATGGTTTGGCTCGACACCTTATCAAAAATTTCTCTTTCTCCCCAAAAAAGAAAAGTGGGCTTGGTATTTCAGAATTATGCGTTGTTCCCAAACATGACGGTACGACAACACCTGGAATATGTATCGGATGATACGCAATGGATCAATCGCTTACTTTTCATTGGCAAACTGGAAACATTTACCTCGCATAAACCTGAATATCTCTCAGGTGGACAACAGCAACGTTTGGCTATTTTGCGAGCTATGGCGATAAAGCCAAAACTGATGCTAATGGATGAGCCATTTTCGGCACTTGACCCTAAAATGAAGTCGGAATTGATACCGGGGCTGAAATCGATATGGGATGAACTGGGAACTACAGTACTTATTGTAAGTCATAATCCGCAGGAATTGGTGGGCTTAACGGCAACAGAGATGGAGATTAACCCCATATAAAAAAACGTAGAGACATGATGCGTCACGTCTCCCGGCATGCAAGAAGACGCAATGCATTACCTCTCTACAACAAATGTTCTTTAATAAAATCCTTACAGCCCAATTCAATCAGTTCAAAAACAGGTTCAAACTGGCTGTCGTCATAATATGGATCGGGGACTTCCCTGTTGCCTAAGAGTAGTTTCACTTTAGCAGCCGATTCTTCATCAGGCGCCATATATAATACATCAGATAGGTTGTACATATCCATCACCAGGATATGATCGAAATCGTTAAAATCATGTCTTCTGAATTGTCGGCAAACCTGCTTGCTGATATCAATGCCATGATTACGAGCAGTACGAACCGAACGCCTGTCAGGCCCTTCGCCCACGTGCCAGCTGCCTGTGCCGGCAGAATCGATCTGCCAGCCGAGTTCCTGCGCATCAGACAGATACTGCATGATCCCTTCGGCCAGTGGTGAGCGGCAAATATTGCCCAGGCAAACCATTAGTATTTTCATATTAGCTGTAGTGGTTGTAAAGTTTTTATTGGTTGTAGTGGTTAGGTCAGTTAAGGACATCCGTTTATAAGACTAATTCAACCCTAACAACTTTTACAACCACTCCAACTTCTTCGACCAACATTAACCAAAAATTCCATTCAATACCCCCGCCAAACGAACCCCTGCTTTCAGCAATTGCTGGTTAACGGTGGCGATGTGTTCAAAATTGTATTTATATCCATTAAGTACATCGCCCGTTTTTGTTTCGCTGTATAATTTATTGGCGATCTGGCCCGACTCAAATATCCATTGACTTATCGGCGCTTTTTGCCACTCTGCACGTTCAGTTGCAGTTGTATGGTTGATCATTGCTGTGTATTCAGTATAACTCAGTTGCTGAAAATCGATCAGTTGTGAATCCCATACTGAGTGCAAATTGGTTGGGTTGTTGAACCAGGTTACTTTGATATCGTTGCCACCTTTGTCTTCGGTATGGCCCACATGCAAAGGCTGATGCACATCCTCTACAATATGGATCAGCATGCGCAGATAAAGCAGCTTATTCTCTTTGCTCAGATCTTTCTTCTTCAACTCAGCGATCAGGAAATTAAGTTTGGTATAGGCATCTGTTTGGGTGTCTTTGTTTAAAAAATCCTGCAACTCAGGTAAAGTGTATTCTTTATCCAGGTCGACGTAGTGCCAAACAGAAAGATAATTATAGTTGGGATCTGATTTAATAAAATCGGCCCAGTTACTGCTAATGGCGATGCTTTCATTACCCAGGATGTTTTTTATGGCTGCATGGGCTTTAGCAGTTAAATAACTGTCGGCAATTTGTCCGGCTATACGGTGCCCTTCGGTTCCCCATGCCATGGATTGCAGCGGCGCATAAAGGATTGCAGCACCGATGATCAGTTTTTTTAGGAAGCTCAGTTTCATTTTACAAAGGTTTTGGATTACAGGTAGTACGTTTAACTAAACGTGCGCTGATAGGTATAACGTTGGATGTACTGGCAAATTCAATTACCGAATCAGTTTGCTTTTTTACTTTAAATGCTTCTTCATACATACCAATGCGCAGGCACCCTGCGTCTTCTTTAAGCGAATAATCGGGGTTGCAAAACTGCCCTTTTATGAATAAAGTATCGTTCCGTTGCCGGTAAGTGCCCTTAATATATTCTGACCAATGATCTGAATGCAAACAGGTGTCGGCACTGTTATTCACTTTGCTAAAGGAGTTTATTTGAATGAAAAAAGAATCACAGCTAAACTTCAGATGATGCAGCGAGTACTCCAGCAATCGCTTTTGGTTCGGAACGGAATCCTGCTGCCATTCGCCTTGCAGGTAACCTTCGCCTTTACCCTGCACGTTTGGATTGAACCAGCAACCGTTTAGTAAGGCGAAAGCCAAAAGGCAAAAAGCGAAAGATAGAAGCTGAAAGCGAAAAGGAGAACGCATATTTTATAAACGAAAATTTAAGCCCCTCTCCATTTGGAGAGGGGTTGGAGTGAGGCTCTTATTTCAAACTTCCGATCATATCTTCAGGGCGTACCCACTGGTCGAATTGCTCGTTGGTGAGTAAACCTAGTCCGATAGCGGCTTCGCGAAGCGATGTGTTTTGTTTTAATGCTGTCTTGGCAATTTTAGCAGCATTTTCATAACCGATATGTGGGTTCAGTGCAGTAACCAGCATCAGTGAATTTTCAAGGTGCTTTTTGATGCCATCATAATTCGGCTCTATTCCTTTGGCACAATGATCGTTGAATGATACGCAGGCATCGCCAATTAAACGCGCCGATTGCAGGAAGTTAGCCGCCATTACCGGTTTAAATACGTTCAACTCATAATGGCCACTGGCGCCGCCTATTGAGATGGCAACGTCGTTGCCCATTACCTGTGCGGCCACCATGGTAACCGCTTCGTTTTGGGTTGGGTTAACTTTGCCCGGCATAATAGATGATCCAGGCTCATTGTCCGGAATATGGATTTCGCCGATACCTGAGCGCGGGCCGGAGGCCAGCAGGCGAATATCATTAGCGATCTTCATTAACGAAACAGCGATTTGTTTCAATGCGCCGTGACTTTCTACTATAGCATCGTGAGCAGCCAGTGCTTCAAATTTATTTTCAGCTGTACGGAATGGCAGGTTGGTGAATTTTGCAATGTATTCAGCCACCTTAACATCATATCCTTTTGGGGTGTTAATGCCTGTACCAACAGCGGTACCACCCAAAGCCAGTTCTGACAGGTGGTCCAATGTATTTCTCAGGGCTTTCAGGCCATGATCCAGCTGCGATACATAACCAGAAAATTCCTGGCCCAAAGTAAGCGGTGTAGCATCCATTAGGTGCGTACGACCGATCTTTACCACGCTTTTAAAAGCTTCTGATTTTGCTTTCAAGGTATCGCGCAGTTTTTCAACGCCAGGTATCGTAACATCGATCAGCATTTTGTAGGCTGCGATGTGCATGGCAGTAGGGTAAGTATCGTTTGATGACTGTGATTTGTTTACATCATCATTCGGATGGATAAACGTTTTGCCTTCGCCTAATTTATTGCCTTGTAATACGTGCGAGCGGTTAGCCACCACCTCGTTCACGTTCATGTTCGACTGCGTTCCTGAACCTGTTTGCCAGATCACCAGCGGAAATTCTCCAGCCAGTTTACCGGCCAGAATTTCGTCGCAAACCTGGGCAATCAGATCGCGTTTTTCAGCAGGCAATACGCCCAGGTCGGTATTGGTATAGGCTGCGGCCTTTTTCAGGTAGGCAAAGGCGGCTATGATCTCCTTCGGCATAGATGCCTCGGGACCAATTTTAAAATTATTGCGTGAACGTTCGGTTTGTGCTCCCCAGTATTTATCGGCAGGTACCTGTACCTCGCCCATGGTATCGTATTCAGTTCTGAAACTCATGGTATTTATAATGAATTATATTGCGCGGCAAAGTTAGGGTTTTATGTGAAGTGAGTTGATAGGGTTGGGTAATCTTTTTACTACATTTTATAGTTTATTTTTCTGAACCATCGTAGTTATAATCTTCAAGTGTCCACTCAATCATTACCTCTTTTACCCAGTTGATAAAACTATCATTGCATCTTTCCACCTCATCATTGTTTTCATAGTTACAGTCATGTTGCCAAAAAACAATCGGACAAATTCCTTCTTTTGATGCCAGCAGATCTAAACAATAGTGATTGCCATATCCATCCGGTGAAAAAGGCAGAAAACCTACTTGCATTTTATTGTCTGCATCGACATGTTCGGAATTATAAATTTCATCAAGTGATGATCCCCGCAATTTCTTATCAATACCATACACCTCTGTTCCATCTAAAGAAAGTCCATTATGTTTTGTCATAATGTATTTAAAATCAAAAGGAAGTTCAAAACCTATTTCCTTTTCAAACAATTCCATCCTGTTATCATTAATGGCCGGGCCTAAATAAAGCATATCCCGAGAAAACTTTGAGAACTCAGCTATTAACTTATCGCATTCATAAATCAATTTAATCATATATAATTTGGCTGTTTTCTTATCAATCAGATAAATATGAATTTAGCTATTTTCTTTCCTTTCGTCGTCGACTTAGGTTTTAATGAGCTGGCATATTGATAACTCAACTCAAAATTCTCTCGGCCTATTAGCCAGCCAGCCGTCCAACGCTTTTACCTGTTCCTCATGCTCGTTCATCCATTTGCTATTGGCTTCTTTGTTGGCGCTCAGGCTCACTAAACGGGCGAAGGCTGCCATATTATCGCTTTTGGCCAGGTTGTAGAAATAATCGACAAAAAACTTATCGTAAAAACCCTTGTCGGTTTTCTTTTCGGATAGCTCACCTGCTATAGTAAATATGCTTTTTAGTTCGTATTCCAGTAATTCCATTCCCGTTAGCTTTTTATTTTGACCTGTCAGTACCGACATCGATATAGCCAGGTTCATGGATTCATTTTCCTTATCACCTTTAGGCGAAAGGAGAATCGTATTTTTTCCATTGACATCTTTCAATACGCCACCCTGCAAAATGTGCTGAATATTGCCGAATGCCTCAGCAGCCTGCGGACTTTGCGGATTTAGCAATAAAAAACTGCAAAACCCCATCAAAGCGTTGGCGCGTTTGTTCTGATGAAAAGTTACCAGCGCATACATACGTAAGCTGCTGGCATGTTTTGGGTCGAGCTTGATGGCTTCGATTGCATTCGCTTCGGCTTCGGCAAATTGTTTGTTTCGGAAATAAGTAAGGCCGAGGTTGTAATATAAACGCTGATATTGTGGGTTGATTTGTATACCGCTTTTATAAGCTTCGATAGCCTTTTGTGGTTGATGAGCGTTATCATAAATGCTCCCCAGCATATCATAGCAAGCAGCTTTTAATTGCGGACTATTGCTTTTTTCTATGGCCTTATCTATATATGGGATACCATCATTCCCCTTACCTGATTGTACAAGGGTAAAAGCCATCTCGTAATTCGCCTGTGCATTTTCAGGCTCAAGCTTCAGGGCTTCGTCGTATTTGGCAATGGCTTCGGTGTACTTGCCCTGGTCATTCAATTGCACGCCTTCTTTAATCAAATCGGATACTGAACCTTTATCCTGCGCTGATGCGTTTAAAGAGATTATGGTGAGTGCTAAAGTGACCAGGTTTTTATATAATCGGTTCATAATTTAAAAATATGTAAAGGTTATTAACTAAAACAATAAAAATGTTTAAAACTTTAATTTCTTACCGGACGATAATTTACAAATTTCGCAGGCGTTAAAGTGTTTAGTATATATTTATGAGATTAGTGTTAAGAAGATTCCTGATAACTTCCGCCCCCCTGGTTATGATAATGGCATGCGGAAACAATAACAATGCAAACCCGGCAAGTATTGCTAAACCGACATATAACAGCAAACCATTTAACCCTGCTAAACTTTTAGAATACAACCCCAAAAATGCCGATAAACGCATTGATGAATTCTTTCACAAATTACATTCAAAAAGCGGTTTCAACGGCAATATACTGGTAGCCAAACATGGCAAGATAATCTACGAAAATGCTTTGGGCTGGGCCGATCATCTAAGAAGAGACAGCCTGAAGATCAACTCCCAGTTCCAGCTGGCATCGGTTACCAAAACCATGACATCCACAGCCATTATGCAATTATTGGAGCGTGGCAAGATTAAATTGAACCAGGATGTAAAAGAATTCTTCCCGAATTTTCCATACGATGGTGTGACGATTAAATTGTTATTGACCCACCGCTCAGGGATGATGAACTATGTTTATTTCATAGACGATATCTATCGTAAACAGCATTTAAATCAACGCAAAGGTATTACTAATACCGAGGCGATGAATATGATCGCCCAGTATAAACCAAGGCCTTTTAGCAAGCCAGATTCGCACTTTTTATATAACAATTCCAACTTCATGGTGCTGGGCTCCATCATCGAGAAAGTAACCGGGATGAGCTATGCAGACTACATGAAGGAAAACATATTTAAGCCGGCTGGCATGACCCATACTGCTGTTTACTCAAAAGCGGCCTTCGATAAAATACCTGTAGATGTGGTTGGCCACGACCGTAATAGCTGGAGATATTCCGTTGCTCCTAACTTTTTGGATGGTCCTGTAGGGGACAAAGGCATTTACAGTACTGTTGGCGATTTGTTCTTGTTCGACCAGGCGTTAAGGGCCGGCATGCTGATCAAACCTGCTACTCAAGATTCTGCATATACACCGCGCAATCCTATGGTACGCGGTCACTTTAACTATGGCTATGGCTGGAGGATATTTGAAGCTCCGGGCCAGAAAGTAGTTTACCACACCGGCTGGTGGCACGGATTCCGCCACATCTATGTGCGCGACCTGAAAAACGACGTAACAATTGTATTGCTTGGCAACCTGGTTAACGGAAGCTTGCTACATTTGGACGAGCTTTTCAAGATGGAAGATATGCCGGTTATCCGCAAAGGCGCCTATAATGGTGCCGGGGATACAGCGGAGGATTAGTTTTCTTTAGTTGATTAAGTTAAGTGGTTGATTAGTTTTTCATTGTGATAATTGAAATTCTTCCCAACTTTGTAATCGATCGTATGTTTACAACTTAATCAACCTAATCTAACTCAATCAACCACTTAACTAAAAAACCATGTTCGATAAATTATTTGAAGCACAGCAAAAGGCAGGTGAGGTAAAGAAACGCCTGGATGGTATTACCGTTTGGGGTGATGCCGAGGGCGGCAAGATCAGAGTTACCTGCAATGGCAACAAGGTGATCCAATCCATTACTATTGACGAAGAGTTTCTGAAGTCAGCTGATAAAGAGGAGCTGGAAGAATTATTGCAAGTTGCTGTAAATAAAGCACTGACCCAGGCCGAGAATGTGAGCCAAAGTGAGATGGCGGCATTATCCAAAGAAATGCTGGGAGGTCTTGGCGGCATGTTTGGCAAATAACAAAGAAGGTTCCCCTCTCGAGGGCACTAACATCGCAATTTACACCAAATCAATATAAATATCTGTAAATCAAGAGGTTAGAATAAAAAAAGATAATTTTTTAATGGTATAATAAGATAAAAAAGTTTTTAAGTGTGGTATTTACCTATGACAATCCGGTAAATGAGTGAAAAAAATCTTCACTTTTTTTCAAAGTGCGCACCTGAAGTCCCAAACGCGCTGTGTCAGACTTTAGCAGGTCTATGTTTGTTTTCTCTTTACGTATCGTTGAGTCTCTTTGTCGTAGTTTTAACCCTAATGACTCTATTCGATTGTCTCTCCACATACCGTATACCGTAGCTGCTAAGGTGCATAAAATGAACAAGCCGGTAAATGCGGCTATCCATGTTTGAAATTTAGAAAAATCAGCCTGTCTTCTTGAATTAGTTGCAATAATGTCATTTGAGATAGCTTGTTCTTTTGAAATTTCTATCATTTTTCTGTTAGTGTCAATAACAGATTTATGTACCATTTCAGTTAAATCATGGCTATCGATTGTTAGTTTGTTAACTTCAAATTCCGCCTCTTTATGTAGATTATCTTTTAAATATTCATCTCCGGCAATAGTTAATGCCATTTGGAAATTCTTTTGAACATTCCATGTATATGTGTTACCATTCGGATTCGGTTTATCTACGTTTTTTATAAAACCCTCTAACTCCAACGTGCCTATTAATCTATATAGAGGTGTTAGCTTGAACTGTGTTTCGTAAAAAAGAAGCGGTGTAGGATACCATTGATCTATTAGGTTAGAAATGCTAATTTTTTTATGTAACCCGCCGTTTTTCTTTAAAAATTGCAATAGCTCAAGACTGGTTATTTCCGGCTCTTCCATCCCCAAATATACCTAATATTTAAGACGGAATTTACCGTGAAAACACGGGTTGTTCCTTTATTTTTCTTGTCGTAAATTCGACGCCGGCAGTGTTATTAAACTTTATAATATGCTTGTAAAATCTAAATTTTATTTCCTAAAGTTTAGGTATAACTAAACAAAATGAGTAAATTTGTATTAGAACCGTTTAATGACGTAATTGGGAAAACCAAGTTTTACAAAATCATAGAAGACACCGTCTGTTATTGGAATTTATTTGCCCAACGTATTGAAAAAGAAAGTACGTGGGAGATTCAGATAGATAAATTGAGGTCAATTATGAATGAAGTTTCTCAATATGGCAATGACAAATCCAAGATTCCGGGAAAGAAATTCAAGAAGTTAGACCCTCCAGGAACAGATGAATTTGAGGTCAGAACCGATGATTTAAGGGCATACTGTATTTTAGATAAAAATGGGTATATTATACTCTACGCCGGGAAGAATAAAGAACAAGATCAAGATTTGAATACTTTTAGAGGTATAAAGAAAAGGTATTTATCAGCTAAAGAAAATGACATCACGAGAAAAACTACTTAGTAGACCAACCTATTGGTTTGATCATGCCCAAAATGAAATTTTTAGGCAATTTTATGCGTATATGGATACGAATAAAATAAATCAAACAAAGCTTTCTGAAAAACTCGGCATATCAAAAAGTAGAGTATCTCAAATACTAAATGGTGATCTTAATTGCACATTAAAAAAGCTTTTCGATGTTAGCCTAGCAATCGGAATAGTTCCACAAATAGAATATAAATCTATTGAACAAGTCCTTATCGAAGATAAGCTACTACAAGAATTTTATGGACAATCTAATGATGCTGAGAAAAAAACTGCTGCCCTTACAAATTATAGTTCGTTTATACCACCAATTACCAATGATAGGGTAGTCCAAACATGGACAACTACTTCTGGGGGCGGACATGCAACGACATCTGTAAAGCCGGATGTGAAGGTAGAAGACTTTCATGTTTACAAACCAGATTATTCATTAGAAAATTCAAATCAAGCAGCATAGCGATGGAAAAACAGTTTCCCCCATTTTCATTTAACGTTTTACGGGTGCTTGACAGTGTATTTATGGTCGAAGAAGCGGTCAGTATTAATAATGGAGAAGATGTGAAAATTGGCTACGCCTTAGCATTTTACCATAATCTTGACGAAAGTTGGGTGCAATATAACGTTACAGCTCAATTTTCAGCAAACGGTAAAAATTTTGCTACTGGTACTGCTGTCACGTTTTTTGGAATTGATAATCTCAAGGCGTTCGTCGGTGAAGATGGAATTATCATGTGGCCCAGCAATGCACTAGAAACAATGTTCGGCATTTCATTTAATCACTTACGTGCGTTTATGGCTAAAAACATTGGCGCAACTAAATTTTCTAAATATATCGTCCCAATAATTAATCCAGTAGAAACGTTTCGGAATTTAATGGCAAATAATCCAAATCTTCAAACAACTATAGTTAATGAAAAGGGAGAAGCTATAGAAAAAGACCCATACAACAGTATCGTTGAAAATATCACAAAGAAGTCTGTTGAAAAAATCCGAAAGAAGCACAAGTTATAGCACTTATCCTCCATCCCGGCAACCCAAAACAGTCAGTGTAAATTGGTACGTTGTTGCCCTCTCGAGAGGGGCAGGGGTCTGTCTCTACGATATGCTGGCAAATCCCACTCCAACAAATCATACTTCGACTTTTGTAATTTTAATAAGCATTTGTACTAAATTAGATTGATAAATCAGTAATACTACCACTTAGTTAATACCTGACGTTCAATTTTAGAAAAATATGAGTACAAAAAATTTCTTACGTATCGGCGTCTTTTATGATGGGACCTTTTTCATTAAAGCTCAAAACTATTTTTGGGGAAAGAAATACGGCTGGTTATCATTTCAAGAATTTCATAAACTTTTAGAAAGTTTTATTCGAACAAAAGAACAAGGGCATGTTTCTTACAAAGTAGTTTATTCTGCATGGTTTCAAGGTGTTCACAAGGAAAGTACAGCTCAGGAAAACAATTTGAGATTAGACCGAAAAAGGCAAATCGATTTGTTACATGCAGGAATTGAACCTAAGAATGTTCCAATGTCAGAAACACAGGGAGAAAAAGGAATTGATGTTTATATGGCAGTAGAAACATTGCAAGTTGGTTTGGATGATAAAATAGACATGGCTGTCCTTGTAACTGGTGACGGAGACTTTGTTCCACTTGTAAGAGCATTAATGAAAAACGGGGTTAGAGTTTTAGTCGCATATTTTGAATATGAAGACGCAGCCAATAAAAGCTTTGCAAACGAACGATTAATCAGTGCAGCAAATCATTCAATCAACATTAACAGCCTTGAAACTGACAAAGAATTCAAGGCAGAGTTCAAAACAATCTTCAGACAGCCAACAGACAATAAAAAAGTAAAAGGAAAAGCATAGTAGCAAAACAACTTTCCAACTCTTCACATTTTAACTTTACAACAAACTACCATTATGAAATTCACCTATTATGGACACGCTGCATTCGAGATAGAAACGGGCGGTAAAAAACTACTTTTTGATCCATTTATTACGCATAACGAATTGGCTAAACATATTGATGTCAATAGCCTGAAGCCTGATTATATCCTGCTTTCACACGGACATGGGGATCATTTTGCTGATTTTTTTACAATTCAAAAAAATAGTCGCGCCAAAGTGATCTGCATTTATGATATCCTGGTATGGATTGGAAACAAAGGTGTAACCAATGTACATGGGATGAATATTGGCGGAAGTTTTAATTTCGATTTTGGCCGTGTAAAAATGGTAAATGCTGTTCATTCCAGCTCAATGCCGGATGGTTCATACGGCGGTAATCCTGCAGGATTTGTTATTTATACAGGTGGAAAGAAGATCTATTTCGCTGGTGACACGGCACTTACCTACGATATGAAATTACTTGCCGACGAAAACATCGATTGGGCCATTTTACCCATCGGCGATAACTTTACAATGGGGCCAGACGATGCTATCAAAGCCGCCAGCTTTATAAACTGTAAAAATGTGATAGGTGTTCATTATGATACATTCCCGCCAATAAAAATAAATAAGCAGGAAACATCTGAAAAGTTTGCTAAGGCCGGAGTAAATCTGAAACTGATACCTATCGGCGATAGCATAGAATTATAGTTGAATATTTTAACGAAAAATGCCCCACAAATCTCGTGAGGCATTTTTCGTTCGAAGGTTACATTTTGGTCGTATCCTTCATTTTCTTTTTCATCTTCATTTTGTCACCCTTCTTCTTCATCTTCATTTTAACGGTGTCCTTCTTTGTGGTGTCCTGAACCATTTTTGTCGGTGTAAATGCAGAAGCGGTACTAACAAAACCAATTGCTGCTAAAGCAATCATAGCAAGCGCCTTTTTCATAGTTTTAACGATTTTTTGGTTTGAATAATTACTAACAGTAACAATTCAATTACAAATTGTTTTTAAAAACTATAATTAAATGGTTGTTCCGTTGGGAATTATCGCCCTTTTCTTTATCACTACTATTCCATCTTGCACGGTATGCGTGCCATAATCACCATCTTCCAGCTTTTTGCCACCACAGTTGATATTTACGTCGTTACCGATGTAAGTATTCTTGTCGATAATGGCATTCTTGATCACGCAGCGGTCGCCTATACCCATGATCGGCGAGTCACTTGCCCGCGACTCCTGTATCTGTTCCAGTGTCTGATAATTATCACTTCCCATTACATAGCAATTCTCGATAATCGTATCCTTCCCGATACGCGTACGGATTCCAATTATTGAGCGATATATGCGGCTGGCATTGATGATACATCCGTCAGCAATGATAGTTTTTTCCATGCTGCCTGAGACCTTTGAAGGTGGTAACATACGAGCACGGGTAAATATGTAATTCTTGTCGAACAGGTTGAATTGAGGGATATCATCTGTTAAGCCCAGATTAGCCTCAAAGAATGACGGAATGGTACCGATGTCGGTCCAGTAACCTTCATACTGATAGCTCAACACCGTATGACTTGGTATAGACTGCGGTATGATCTCCTTACCAAAGTCGGTCCGGTCATTGCCTTCCAAAAGGTCGAACAACGTTTTCCGGTTGAACATATAAATACCCATTGATGCAAGGTAATGCCTGCCTTGCTTCACCATCTCGTCGCTCACATCCGATTTCAGGTATTCAAAATCTTTTTTCGGTTTTTCTACAAATTGGGTGATCAGGCTGCTTTCATCCGTTTGCAAAATCCCGAAACCAGGTACGTCGTTGGCATGTACCGGGATGGTTGCGATAGATATTTCCGCATTATTGGTAATGTGATTTTTAATCATATCCTCAAAATCCATCTGGTATAGCTGGTCGCCAGAAAGGATCAGCACATAATCAAACTCATGTACCGCCAGGTGATGCAGGCTCTGACGAACCGCATCGGCAGTGCCCTGGAACCATGACACGCTGGAAGGCGTTTGCTCTGCAGCTAAAATATCGACAAAAGCATCGCTGAAACTGCTGAAGTGATATGTGTTTTTAATGTGCTTATTTAACGATGCCGAGTTGAACTGCGTCAATACGTAAATTCGCGTAATGCCAGAATGTAAACAGTTGGAGATAGGGATATCTACCAAACGGTATTTACCGGCGATAGGCACAGCCGGTTTTGAGCGGGTGGCGGTGAGCGGCGATAAGCGGCTTCCCTGGCCCCCTCCCAACACGATGCAAATTACTTTTGAGGTCATATAACAGGATTTAAACTTTGATAAAGATCAATATATTCTTTGGCCGAACGATCCCATGAGAAGTCGAGCGCCATCATTCTTTTGCGTAGCAATTGTAAAAGAGCGGTATTAGCGTAAACCCCCACTGCACGCTCCACCGAGTTTACAATGTCAGCTGCGCTGGTTTGTAAAAAACGAATACCATATCCACCTTCATCGCCATAATCAATCACGGTATCTTTTAAGCCCCCCGTCACGCGTACAATAGGTACGGTACCATATCGCATGGAGTACATTTGGTTCAGGCCGCAAGGCTCAACTCTGGATGGCATCAGCAAAAAATCGGAGCCGGCATATACCAGGTGTGCCAAGCTTTCATCATAACCAATAAAAGCATTGTATTGATTTGGAAATTGCTCTTTTAATGCAACTAATTCTTCCTGCGTTTTTACGTCGCCTGCACCTAATATAATAAAATTTACGCCATCGGGATGTGCCTCTATACTATTTTTTATCGCTTCGGGCAATACATCGGCACCTTTTTCAATAACCAGTCGCCCGATGAAGGATATTGTCGGTCTATCGGGCGATAAGCCAAACCTTTCGCAGAGTGCTATTTTGTTCTTTTGTTTTCCGGTAGATAATTGTCGCAAGGCATAGTTCTCGGGAATCATCGGGTCGGTCTTCGGGTTCCATACTTCGGTATCAATGCCGTTGAGTATACCTGTTCCCTTTGCACGTTCCATATAAAACAGGTACTCCATCCCATTTGAATTATAAGTGAGCTCTTCCAGGTAAGTTGGCGATACAGCGGTATATCGCCAGCAGCATTTTACACCTGCCGCCAACGGGTTGATACCTCCGTTCCAATCGAGCAGACCAATTTTGGTCATGTCGATTTCAGGCAATAACGCAAGCTTGGTCCAGCTGAAAGCTCCATGATACTGACCGTTGTGTATGGTGAGTACGGTTGGCGTGTTGGCAAAGCGCAGGTACAATTTAGAGTTATTCATCAGGAATGGCACCAGGCCTGTGTGATGATCGTGGCAATGTATCAGATCGGGGGATTGCTGCGACCAGCTGATCCAGTCCAAAAACGCGATCTGAAAAGCAATAAACTGCTCAGTTTCATCAGGATATTCGTAAACGTTTTCCCGGTCGAGCAGCCCCGGTATTTTTATCAGGAAAAGCTCAAAACCCAATTTATTGGTCCGTTCTTTTAATATTTCAAAGTAAAAACGTTCGGAACCCAGCAATGACGAAGCTTGAAAAACTGTATCAAATTCATTTTCCTGGGTAAACTTACGGTTGTAAAAAGGCATTACTACAGCGGCCTCTATACCAAGCTGATTCTGGTATTTGGGTAGGGCGCCTACCACATCGGCCAGACCGCCGACTTTGGCAACAGGATAACATTCGGCGCTTAGGTGAAAAACTTTCATTTATAGATGATATATCGGCTCAATTTAAGCAAAGAATTACTTAAATAATCAATGCTGAACGGTATAATCTATGCAAAAAGTTAATTTTTATTTATTTGTATAGTCTATAGGTCAATTCGTTTTTAAAATATGTTCTATAATGGGATTTTATTGCAAAATCATTACTTTTTTGGTGTCCCAGATGCTGTATTTTATGAAAATGATAATATCAATGTGCTTCAAGCCAGTTTGAACCGGTGCCGATTTCTACCATAATAGGCACTTCGGTTTTGATGGCGTTCTTCATGTTTTCCATGATGATCGGTTTTATTTTTTCCACTTCGTGGTTGGGTACGTCAAAAACCAACTCGTCATGAACCTGCATGGTCATGCGTGCATCCAGTTTCTGCGCTTTCATTTCACGGTGGATATTGATCATGGCCACTTTGATCATATCCGCTGCCGAGCCCTGTATCGGAGCATTGATGGCGTTTCGCTCGGCAAAGCCCCGCACGGTAGCATTAGCTGAGTTGATGTCGCGCAGGTAGCGGCGACGGCCCTTCAGTGTACACACGTAACCATTTTCGCGGGCGAAATTCATGGTATCGCTCATATATTGCTTGATGCCCGGATACTGCGCAAAATAATTTTCGATAATCTCGGCAGCTTCCTTACGCGGTATGCCCAGGTTCTGTGATAATCCGAATGCTGACTGCCCGTAGATAATCCCGAAATTAACTGCTTTAGCGTTGCGACGCTCGCTGCTGTCAACTTCATGCAGCTGTTTGCCATACACCTTTGCGGCCGTGGCCGTGTGGATATCGAGATTTTGCCTAAATGCATCCATCATATTTTTATCCTTGCTGATCTCGGCGATGATACGCAATTCGATCTGTGAATAATCCGCCGATACGATGGTATGGTTCTGATCACGCGGTATAAATGCTTTGCGTATCTCGCGGCCGCGCTCAGTGCGGATCGGTATATTTTGCAGGTTAGGATTGATCGAGCTTAAACGACCGGTTGCGGCAATAGCCTGATTATAGGAAGTATGCACGCGGCCAGTTTTGGGATTCACCATCTGCGGTAGGGCATCTACATAGGTCGATTTTAATTTTTGCAGCTGACGGTAATCCAAAATATCTCTAACAATATCGCTCTTTGACGCTAACGATAACAAAACATCTTCACCGGTCTGATACTGCCCGGTTTTGGTCTTTTTAGCTTTAGGGTCTAGCATCAATTTCTCGAACAATACTTCGCCCAATTGTTTTGGCGACGCGATATTGAACCTTACGCCTGCTTTTTCATAAACGGTTTTCTCAAATTTGATGATATCGCTTTCCAACTCTTTGGAGAAGCCTTTGAGCATATCATGGTCAATGCGTACGCCTTCAAACTCCATATCGGCCAGCACGTAGATCAAAGGATATTCAATATCGTTTGCAAGCTTGTCGCCTTCTACTTCTTTCAGCTTAGGTTCAAAAACTGATTTGAGCTGTAAAGTAATGTCGGCATCCTCAGCGGCATAATCTTTTATTTTTTCAAATTCCACATCGCGCATATTGCCCTGCCCCTTACCTTTGGCGCCTATCAGTGTAGTGATAGATACCGGGCTGTAGCCCAAATAGTTTTCGGAAAGGACATCCATATTATGGCGCGTATCCGGATCAATGATGTAATGCGCCAGCATGGTATCAAAGAGTTCACCTTTGATTTCAAGGCCGTACCATTTTAATACCAGCACATCGTATTTTATGTTTTGCCCGGTTTTGCTGATGGACGCATCTTCCAGTACTGATTTAAACTCATCCACAATTGCTTTTGCTTCTTTCTGGTCAGGGGGAACGGGGATATACCAGGCTTCGCCATGTTTTATGGCGAATGATAATCCCACCAACTCGCAGTCATTGGCATCGGTACCAGTGGTTTCGGTATCGAAGCAAATGCTCTTTTGCTGTTTCAGGGTTTTTATCAAGTCAGCCCGTTTTTCAGCAGTATCAACCAGATAATACTCATGCGGAGTATTACTGATGTTTTTACCCGGAACAATATTAGGTTCATCGATATCAGTGATTTCCAACTGCATAGTTACCGGTCGGGCATCAGGCACAGGTTCTCCAAAAAGGTCAGTTTGTATGCTGACCGCCCTGGTTTCGGTAATGCTGAAATCCTCGCCAAATACGCGTTTGCCTAATGTTCTAAATTCAAGTTCGGCAAATAAAGGCTCTAATAAATCTTTGCTTGGCGCACACATTTCAAGTCCGGCTTCATCCAATTCAACGGGCGCATTCAGGTTGATGGTTGCCAATTTTTTAGATAGCAGACCCTGCTCGGCAAATTGCTCTACATTTTCGCGTTGCTTACCCTTTAACTCGTGACTATTGGCGATGATATTCTCAACTGAACCATATTGTTTAATCAGCAACTTGGCGGTTTTCTCACCAATACCCGGTATGCCAGGAATATTATCTACCGCATCGCCCCACAGGCCCAGAATATCGATCACCTGTTCTACACGCTCCACTTCCCATTTTGCGAGTACTTCCTTTACACCCAGGATTTCCATTTCGTTGCCCAGGCGCGCCGGTTTGTAAATTTTGATCTTCTCAGAAACTAACTGAGCAAAGTCCTTGTCCGGTGTCATGCAATACACATCATAACCCTTTGCTTCTGCTTTTTTTGCGAGGGTGCCGATGATGTCATCAGCCTCAAAACCGTCTGAAGTAATAACCGGTATATTAAACCCTAAAATGATCTTATAGATATAAGGGATCGCAGCCGCTAAATCTTCAGGCATGGCTTCGCGATGTGCTTTATAAGCCTCGAAATCGGTATGGCGCTCGGTAGGGGCTTCCGTGTCGAACACCACGGCCATGTGTGTTGGTTTTTCTTTCCTCAGTACCTCTAGCAGGGTATTGGTGAAACCCAGCATTGCCGAAGTATTCAGGCCGCCTGACGTAAAACGCGGGGCTTTACTTAACGCAAAATGTGCCCGGTAAATAAGGGCCATGCCATCCAAAAGAAAGAGTTTTTTCATAACACGATTACACTGATTTGTTAGGATTCCACCGATGATTAAGTGATTTCATAGATCGGTGAGTTTTTCAAAATTACAATTTAAGTTCACTCATCATTGGTGTAATCAAAAAAAACAATCAGTGTAATCATTTAAATGAACAATCGGGCAGGTGGTCGTTTACCATGCCCGTGGCTTGCATATGTGCATAGCAGATAGTAGTGCCAAAAAACTTAAAGCCGCGCTTTTTCATGTCTTTGCTTATCGCATCGGATATGGGCGTGCTGGCAGGAATCTTATCAGTGTAATTGACGATAGGCTTACCATCAGGCATAAAGCTGTACAGGTATTTATCAAATGAGCCAAACTCTTTTTGTACCTCGATGAATTTTTGTGCATTATTCACCGATGCCAATATTTTCAGTCTGTTGCGGATAATGCCTGTATCCTGCATCAGGCGCTCTACGTCCACGTCCGTAAAGGCAGCTACTTTTTTTACATCAAAGTCAGCAAAAGCCTTACGATAACCTTCACGACGGCGCAATATGGTGATCCAACTTAAACCCGCCTGTGCTGATTCGAGTATCAGGAATTCAAACAACTTTTTATCGTCATGAACTTCCTTGCCCCATTCTTCGTCATGGTATTTAATGTAGAGTTCATCGGTCCCGGGCCAGATACAGCGTTTTAATTCGGTTGGCATAATTTGTGTTTTGATAGGTAAATATATAATTTATTGGTCTGCGGTTTTGCCTGAATCACTCACTCAGATACCATTCAACTCATCCCAGTATTCAACAGCTCTGCGGTAATGCGGTATCACAATCGATCCACCTACTAAATTTGCGATCATAAATATCTCATCCATTTCATCGTTATTGACACCTGCCTCGTGGCACTTGCCCAAATGATATTTAATACAATCATCGCAGCGTAACACCATGGACGCTACCAGCCCCAGCATTTCCTTAGTCTTTACATCCAGCGCACCTTCGGCATAAGTAGTTGTGTCGAGCGCAAAAAAGCGTTTGATATTGGTGTTGGCCGACTCCATTATCCTGTCGTTCATTTTGGTACGATAAGCGTTGAAGTCATCTACTAGTTTTCCCATAAGTCATTTAAATTAGTGATTGTCAGTTGATGAATTATCGATTTGTTTTTGGAGGGTTAAAGGTAAAAATCCTTTATCTTTAGCAGGTCATATCTTAGTAATAAACCTTCAAAAATTTACTGACTATGGAAAGCCTGGCCCCCAATATTTTTGTTAGCAATATGTCCGAAACTATTGCATTTTATAAGATGCTCGGTTTTAATGTAACGATGTCGGTGCCCGAAAATGGCGATGACCTGGTTTGGGCGATGATGGTAAATGGCAATGTAACTATCATGTTCCAGACCTACGAAAGTTTGGGGGAAAGCCTGCCCGAAATTCAGCGCAAGGATGGCGGCTCACTCTTGCTATACATCAACCTGAAAAATATCAGACAATTTTTTGAGTCGGTAAAAGAAAAGGTTAAAGTGTTGAGCGGACTTGATGTGACTTTTTACGGCGCGACAGAGTTCTCCATCCTCGATAATAATAACTATGTGCTGACTTTTGCTGAACACGAATGATAACTTTTAAAAGAACCAATCATATTAATATTTGTGTAACACCGGAGCAGCTGGAAGATGCTAGAGCTTTTTATACAGATGTGATCGGCCTGAAATTAATACCACGCCCTGATCACATCTTTAATAGTAAAGGTTATTGGTTCGACATCGGTGATATACAGTTGCACATCAGTGTCGAGCCACAAATGCCACGTTCAAACCGGCATACTGCATTTGAGGTCGAAGATGTGGCAGCAGCCAAAAAACTACTTGAAGTGCATAATGTTGAATTGGTAAAAGAGCCCGTAGTACCCGGCTGGGACAGGTTTGCCTTTTACGACCCCTTTGGAAACAGGATAGAGTTGATACAAATAGTTTCTGTTTTGTAAAAATTACTTTGTAGCAAGTATCGGGTTTAATACGGGGACAAATAATATTACCTTCGGTATATGAATCCAACCCAAGCCATTACCAGAGCCAGGATCACATCCATTGATTTTTTACGAGGTACTATTATGATCATCATGGCACTCGACCATGTAAGAGATTATTTGTTCTTTGGATCATTTTATTTTGATCCGCTCGATCTGGGAAAAACCAGCGGAGCGTTATTTTTCACCCGATGGATCACACATTTTTGTGCGCCTATATTTTTGCTGCTGGCAGGTACTTCAGCATACCTCATCGGGCAGAAAAAGACCAAAAAGGAACTGTCGGTTTTCCTGGTGAAACGTGGTCTTTGGCTCATTCTATTAGAGATGGTGGTAACCAACTTCGCGTGGAACTTCAATATTACTTTTCCGATGTTTTTCTTTATCACTATATGGGCATTGGGCTTAGGTATGATCATTCTGGCTGGATTAATATATCTGCCCAAAAGAGTAATCCTGGTGCTTAGTCTCCTGGTCATTTTCGGCCATAACCTGTTGGATGGTATCCACTTTCCTGCCAATACATTAACTGAATTTGGCTGGTCGTTGCTTCACGAACAGGCATTTTTTACATGGCATAACGAGGTGTTGCTGGTAGGTTATCCCATCATTCCGTTATTTGCTGTGATGTCATTAGGGTATTGTCTTGGCGAATTGTATACGTCAGGATATGACTCGGAGAAAAGAAAAAAGATATTGATCACAATTGGTGGGGCGGCCCTCATCTTATTTATTTTGCTCCGGTGGAGCAATCTTTACGGCGACCCTGTTAAGTGGAGCGAACAAAAAAACGGATTTTTTACTTTCTTGTCCTTTATCAAGGTGAATAAGTACCCGTTCTCGCTATTGTATACACTATTAACCATAGGATCGGCGCTTTTATTTTTAGGGTTTACCGAGCGACTGCAAAATGGGGTTGTAAAAGTGGTTTCTGTATACGGAAGAGTGCCGATGTTTTATTACCTCCTCCATATTTATGTTATCCATATAATTGCAATAATAGCCTCGGCTCTTACCCCCGGCCAGGACTGGCATATTTGGTTCCTGAAAAAACCGGTGTGGTTTACTTCGGACCTGAAAGGCTATGGATTTTCGTTACCGGTAGCTTACCTGGTTTGGATTGGTATTGTTGTTGGACTGTACCCGCTTTGTAAATGGTACGACCGTTACAAACAAGGCAATAAGGATAAGTGGTGGTTGAGTTATATGTGATGTGATTGAGGGATTATCAGAAAGATTTCAAGGGGGGAACTTAAATTGATCACTAACCTAATTATGGTAATGATGTTTTGGATACTGGTGTTAGGTATTCCAATATTATTATGCTGGACAAGTTATCGTTTGATAGCCCGTAAAGGTTATCAAACGATGGCTTTGCTTGTTTCAATACTTATCTTGGTAGGAATAATCGTTCTTTACAATTTTATACCAATCGGATAGTTATGACCCCAATTCCATTGTTGGATCCCAGAATACTTTTTTAAAGTCGACCACTTTATCATTCTCTACTTTTACACCTTCTGATGCCAGCAATTGTTCCATCAAATCACCGCCGAAATGGAATTTGCCTGTCAATAACCCCGCACTATTCACTACTCTGTGCGCAGGTACCGGCGGGTCAGCTGCCCCACAAGCCTGCATGGCATAACCCACCATGCGCGACGAACCCTTTGTGCCTAGGCTATTTGCGATGGCTCCATAAGAGGTCACACGTCCGGGCGGTATCAGCCGGACGATTTGATACACCTGTTCGTAAAAATTCAGGTCGGGCATAGACGGTTAGAATGAGAACTTAAGATAGTTGATATTCTTATTATCCTGCAAATATTTCTTCTCGTAATAGGTTTTTATAGATAGTACCTCGTCGGCATATTCAGAATTATACAAGTCCTCCGTTTTAACAAATAACTTCAAGCCTAGGTCATCTATCTTTTCAGAAGTGTAAGCATGTAAGGCATCATTGTCTGTTTTCAGATTGACATGGCCAGCAGGTTTAAGCATCTCCTTATACTTCTCAAGGAAACGTGGTGAGGTCAGGCGCTTCTTCTCGCGGCTTATCTGTGGCTGCGGGTCAGGGAAGGTGATCCAAATTTCATCGATTTCGCCCTTAGCAAAATAATCCTGTATAGTCTCGATCTGTATGCGTAAAAAGCCCACATTACTTACACCGTCTTCCAAAGCTGTTTTAGCGCCCCGCCAGATGCGATTGCCTTTATAATCAATGCCTATAAAGTTTTTCTGAGGGAACAACCTGCCCAAGTTGACAGTATATTCACCCTTGCCACAGGCTAGTTCAAGTACTACCGGGTTATTATTCTTGAAAAAATCTGATGCCCATTTACCTTTAAAAGGTTTGCCGGCGTCTAACTGAACTACATTGCTGAAGGTGCTTACTTCAGCGAAACGTCTTAATTTATCTTTTCCCACTTAAAAAAATTAAAGGGCAAAAATAAGTTTTCTTATGATAATCGGGAAAGCAGCTCAGGAAGCTTCACTTTCAGGAGGGATGCCGTAATCCTGGTGCTTATCCTTTTTCTTTTCGAACATCGATTTCACTTTATCCCAAAGACCGGTTACAGAATCCTCGCTGATAAAATGCGAAGCTTTTTGTGATAGAAATCCAACCAGCCCTTTAATAAGGAAATTGGAATTACGGAATAACGTTTTATTAAGAGTTAGCGGCAGCACTATCCGTGAGATGAGGCCCAAAAAATCCTGGTGAAATATATCATATTTTGATCCTTTAGGGAACACAGTCATCAGACTGGAAATAGCAGCCCCCGGTGAACTGAAACGTGCCTTAAGCGCTTCGCCCTGTTCTTCCTTCAAGTGACGCAGACGCAGTATCTCCGCCTTCAAATCTTCGGCATTATTTATAGTTACGTCGGTCATATTATTGGAAAAACTTTTTGATAAACATATCAATTAACGGCTTCTGAATCTTGTCCTTAGCAAGCATAATTATAATCGCTACTAACAGATATAAACCGGACATGGTGCCAAATCCTGCCCAATAGGAACCTAACCACGTTGACAAAAGAAAAGCCAAAGCCAGGCTTAGAAACAGGAACGTGAGTACAAAAGCAACTGCCACCACCATATCGGTAATGAAGCTTGCTAGAAACTTTGAACCCTTATCTATCGCGTCGTATTTTGCCAGCTTGATCTGCGTTTCGGCATATTCTTTTAGCTGGTCAATAATGGGAGGGGGCGTTTGTTTCTGTTCTTCCATGGGCTTTTGTTATAGCCCTGAATATGATTTTATCCAGGGCCGTTTATAATCATGCGTGCTCCAGGTCGTCCTGAAGTTCGTCTTCGTTGTTTTTTATTTTGCTTTTGAAATTATCTACTACCTTTTCTTTCAAACCCACCAGGTTATCAATTTCGTTGGCGGCAGTTTCTCTTATAGAATCTCCTAACTTCTTTAGCGACTCAGTAAGTTTATCACGTGTCTCGGTTCCTTTTTCGGGTGCAAATAATATTCCTAATGCTGCTCCTGCTGCTAGCCCTGCAAGCAATGCAACCACTACTTTTGAGTTATCGCTCATATACTTATAATTTTATAGTTCCCAATTTGTTTTATTAACGGTTAAATATCTTGCCAATTATGCATATTCAGACTTTTTGTCGCCTTATAATTGAAAATATTTATCCTATTAATATCGGTATTTAATTTTGCCCGACCAAAAAATATTCATTAAACATCAGCCGTCGGTCCCGGTTTTTATCCTTGCCAGCCTATCAGCCGCCAACCGGTTAGTCTCATAAATTTCAAGCAATAATAAGAAATAAGACAATAATAACGGCCCGAAAACTAAACCTAATATACCAAACAGGGGGAGTCCTATAAATACTCCGATCACTGATATAATCGGGTGTGTGTTAGCGATCTTCTTGTTAATAATCATCCTTAATACATTGTCGACATTGCCAATAAACAACAACCCATAAGCAAGCAGCAAGATTCCCTCTAAGGTATGGTCGTTTGCAAAAAGGATGATGCTTGCAGGGATGGTTAGTGTAGGCGCACCCACTACCGGCAGGAATGAAATAAAACAGCCTATTACACCCCAGAAAATCGGATCGGGTATGCCAAATATCCAAAACCCGTTTGCCAGTAAGGTTCCCTGGGTAACAGCTATTATTCCTTGTCCGAGGACATTGCTATAGGTGGAATCGCGCAGTGCTTGTGAAAATCTCAGAGCATGTTGCTCACGAAATGGTGCATACTTTAATAAACCGGCCTCAAATTCCTTAATCTGGGTAAACATAAAGTACAGCAAAAAGTACATTACCAGCAAAGTGAGGACGATATTGATTGCGCTGCTGATGATAGAAGGGAATAGCTCGGTTACATAGGCGCCCAGCTTTTGCATAGTGGTTTCGGCCAGCTTCGGCTGATTTAAATGTGATGCCGAGAAAGCATCTATTTTATAAATCCACTCCTGTATAGGTAACGAATCTTTATTAATGCCGGATATCTTATCGATAACCATAATGCTCAAAGAAAGAAAAGGGATAACGATAACAACGAGCGAAAGAAAAATAATCAGAATAGCCGCCAGGCTTTTTTTCCACTTGTTTTTTTCAGTAAGCCTGATATATACAGGCCTGAAGATGGTAAACAGCACAATAGCACCCAGTATAGCACTAAACAGACCACTTAATGCATAAACTAAAAAACAGCCCAAAACAATGATGGCTACCAGTATAATATTGTTTCGCTGTTTATAGTTAAAAATCGACATCGGGGAGTAATTGCAATAAGTACGTTACATTAACAAAAAAGGCACTGAAATGTTTCAGTGCCAATATATAAATTAGGTTGTTTTCCAGTCTGTTATAAATCGTCAAGCAGCATATTTATCTTGGCGCAGCTGATGGCTATCGTACTGATATAAAATTCGCTGTCAGAGCCTGCATCATCTGGTATTTCGTACTTCAGCTGTTCAACAGCGAGATTGATATTTGAAAGCTGGTTCCTGATATCATGGCGCAGCCGGCGTACTTTATCTTCTGATTTTTCACCATCAATTGGCTCTTGCATCATTTTATTTGCCCAGGTTAATAGCCTTCATTTTATTATACAGCGTTTTCCGGTCAATATTTAAAATTTCTGCAGCTTTAGTTTTGTTAAAGTTCACCTCACGCAGCACTTTTAATATCGTGTCGTATTCTGCTTCCTGTGCCGCATTTTTCAGATCGTTCCTGTTCTCCTTGCTAATCATTACAGGCTCTGGTGTTGCAGCAGCATACACTGGCGTTTCTACTACCGGGTTTCTGTAGTTTGATATTTCCAAAGGTAAGGCTTTTATAGGTATAATATCGCCCTCGGCGATCAACGTGGCACGACGCACCACATTTTTTAATTCGCGGATATTGCCCGGCCAGCGGTAATGCATAAAGCAATCAATTACCTCCGGCGAGAAAGCTGTCACATTACGCCCCAGTTCCTGGTTGGCCATCTTCAAAAAGTGCTCGGCCAATAACATAATATCGCTTCCCAACTCGCGCAGGGCAGGCATATAAATCGTGAATTCGTTAAAACGATGGTACAAGTCTTCTCTGAAACGTCCTTTTGAGATACCGTCCTGCAAGTTTTCGTTGGTTGCAATGATAATGCGTACGTCCAGGTCAATCTCTTTGGTACTGCCTATTCTTTTCACTTTTCTTTCCTGCACAGTTCTTAAAAGAGCAGCCTGTATATCGTATGACAAATTACCAACCTCATCAAGAAATAGTGTGCCGCCATTAGCCATTTCAAAGTGGCCGATTTTTGTGTATAATGCACCCGTGAACGAGCCTTTTTCATGACCGAAAAATTCACTTGCAGCAAGCTCTTTGGTAAGCGATCCGCAGTCCATTGCAATAAACGGCATGTTTGCACGCTGACTGTTCAGGTGAATATTTTTGGCTGCCGATTCTTTACCTGTACCGCTTTCACCCAAAATGATCACGCTGTAATTGGTTGGCGCTACCAACTCAATTTGTCGTGCTAATTCTTTGGATGCCTTGCTGCTACCAACAACAAACTCATTGTTTGGCAGCTGTTTCTTTACTTCGCGGCCATTGTTCCCCCTTGCCATAGGTGTAGTCTCAGGTTCGTCAACCAGGGCATGGTGGGTTTCAAAGGCTTTATTGATGGTATTTAAAATTTCATCAGGGTAAAGCGGCTTGGTGATATAATCGTACGCGCCCATTTTAATGAGCTCGACGGCCATTTTTATATCAGAGTAACCGGTAATGATGATCACACCGGTTTTTGGATATTGGCTTTTTATATTTTTCAGCATTTCGCGGCCATCGGTATCTTCAAGGCGGAAATCACATAAAACAAGGTCGAACCCCACATTTTTAAGCAATTCCATACCGCCTGTACCTGTGGCAGCTGAGGTAACGTCAAAACCATTCCGAGTTAAAAACTTGGATAATAGGAGGGATACATTAACTTCATCATCAATGATGAGTATTTTCTTCATAACCGGGATATACTTTTGACAGGTAAACGTATTTGTTGTACGTCAAGTTACAAACAAATTTGCTAATTTTTTAGGTAAATTTAATTAAGGGGCTAATTTTTAAATTTTTTCTTTATTAAAAAGAAAGACGAAGAGCATATTGCCCCTCGTCTTTCAAAAATTGATGTGCGTAAAATTATTACTTAGTATCGAATGCGTAAGCTACGCGCAGACCAAAGAAATTAACTTTGCTGTTGTCAGCTAAGCTGTTAAATTTAGTAGATGCTTCATAACGCACACCTGCATCTAAGTAGCTTTTGCCACCCAATGGGAATTGGTAACCGATTTGAGGAGCATAAATAAATGCTGCGCTTTTGTCACCATCAAAATCTGATTTGTTCAACAGGAATGCGGCGCCTGCTTCACCCTGAACGTACAAGTGACTAACAGGGAAGTACTTCAAACCTGCTTTTACTGGTAATAACTGGATGTTGGTAGCATCTTGTCCTTGCAAAATAGCCAGATTTTTTTTACCCTGGATGCTGTTGTAACCAGCATTAACGGTTACGAATAACTGATGTGGTAGAACCGGGATGTCTGCTTGTACCGACCCGCCAATGTTCCAGTTGTAAGTATCGCTTAATTTTCCTGTAGGGATACCGGCATCAGCGCCAATGCTTAATACTATGCCATTAGGGCCAGTTGATGAAGTTTTGGTAGATGCAGGGGTTGAAGTTTGTGCTTTTGCGCCCAGTGCAAATCCGGCAAAAGCTAAAACTAAGGCTGAAATTTTGAATGTAGTTTTCATTGTATTATGTATTATTTGTTCATGTGTTTGGTTGAAACACGGAGCAAAGTAAAGCATGAAAAAAACATCAGCGTTTCATCTGAATGTCAGGATTATTCAATCGATTGATTGACAGCAAGATAAAATTGACTATTTATTTGAATTAGTCAGGATAGTGTCATAAAAAGTGGCTATTTGCGCTGGAAATCAGGTTTTCGCTTTTCTAGAAAGGCGCTGACTCCCTCCTTAAAATCGGGAGTATTGAAGGATTTTGCGAAGCCTTGTATTTCTTTTTCGTATCCGTCAACCCCAGGTTGAGTAGCAGAATTGATAACACCGATAGCCGTTTCGATCGCCAGTGGAGAGCGGGTTAATATCTTGTTGAGGATCTCTTCTGCTTTGCTGATCAGTTCATCTTGCGGCACAACATGGTTGACCAACCCCCATTGCAAAGCATCCTGCGCTGTGATCATATCGCCGGTCAGGATCATTTCAAAAGCTTTGCCTTTTCCTACCAACTGGGAAAGGCGTTGTGTGCCTCCGTAACCAGGTATCAAACCCAGGCTTACTTCGGGTAAGCCCATTTTTGCATTATCTGATGCGATGCGGATATGGCAGGCCAAAGCCAGTTCCAATCCTCCTCCTAACGCAAAACCGTTAATGGCAGCTATCACAGGCTTTTTACCATTCTCTATCTGGTTAAACACCAATCGGTGACCATTGCGCGCCAGTTGTTCACCTTGGCTTGAATCGAACGAAGAAAACTCAGATATATCTGCGCCGGCTACAAAAGCCTTTTGCCCTGCACCTGTGATGATGATACCGCCCACACGGTCATTGTTAAATGCATCATAAATGGCAGTGTGCAGTTCAGCAAGCGTGTTTTTATTTAAGGCATTCAGCTTGCTTTCGCGGTTGATGATGATATGCTGGATAGCGCCGTTATAGTCGACAAAAAGATTTTCAAACATGGCAGATAATATTTAATGTATGTTTCAGAAGACTCACCCGGTCGAGCGTAGCGTAGTCGGGGTGAGTTGGTTTAAAAGTTACGATGCTCCTTCACCCAATCGGTAATGTATTGAACAATATCTTTAGTATTAGTTCCCGGCGGGAAAAGCTCACCAACACCTATTTTCTTCAGTTCGCGCATATCACTTTCGGGGATGATACCGCCGCCGGTTATCAGCACATCATCCATTTTTTTGTCTTTTATGAGCTGGAGAATTTTAGGGAAGACCGTCATGTGTGCACCCGAAAGGATAGAGATGCCTATCGCATCCACATCCTCTTGCAAAGCAGTATTCACCACCATTTCAGGCGTCTGCCGCAGACCGGTGTAGATCACTTCCATACCTGCATCACGCAGGGAGGTGGCAATAATGCGCGCACCACGGTCGTGTCCGTCGAGGCCTACTTTAGCAACAAGAACGCGGATGGGGCGGTTAAAGGTATTACTCATGTAAACCGTATTGGTTGGCGTAAAAGTAAGAAGAAATTGTTGAATGGTTGATTGAGTTGGATTAAGTTGATTGGGTTATAGTGGTTGTAATAGTTGATACCCGCGTTAGTAGCAGTGGATACCGGCAATCGAGAGCCTAAGTGTGATAAGCCGGGCCTAATGCCTGCAGGTGTATGAACGGATAGCACGACCCGCTTCTATCAGCAGGAAACGCCCTTATTCATATCTTGTGTTGTCCGTCCGTTTTTTAGTATAAGGTCTGATGAGACAATGTGGTCAAAGTAATAGCTCTTGCTCAGGATGACAAACCGGTGGAAAACCGCCTTTCGCCTTTTACCTTTCGGCTTTCACCTTCAAATCCCTATTTTTGCGCATTCTATTATATCATGAGCGAAGAAAGATCATTAAATTTTATTGAGGAGATTGTTGAAGAAGATATACGCGAAGGCGTACACAGCGGCCGGGTGCTTACCCGTTTCCCGCCCGAGCCTAACGGATACCTGCATATTGGCCATGCCAAATCCATTTGCCTGAACTTTGGGTTGGCTAAGCAATATGGCGGCCAGACCAATCTGCGATTTGATGATACCAACCCTGTGAAAGAGGATGTAGAATATGTTGACAGCATAAAAGAAGACGTGCGCTGGTTGGGCTTCGAATGGGCCAATGAGCTGTATGCGTCTGATTATTTTGATATACTGTACTCTTTCGCCATGACGCTGATCCGTCAGGGGTTGGCCTATGTAGATGACAGTACTCCAGAAGAAATTGCCGCTCAGAAAGGTACGCCTACACAGCCTGGCGTAGGTAACGAATACCGTAACCGTAGTATAGAAGAAAACCTTCAACTGTTTGAGGAGATGAAGGATGGTAAATATCCGGATGGCGCTAAAGTGCTGCGTGCTAAGGTCGACCTGGCATCGCCCAACATGCACATGCGCGACCCGATCATGTACCGCATTAAACATGCCCATCATCACCGCACGGGGGATAAATGGTGCATCTACCCGATGTATGACTTTGCTCATGGACAATCGGATGCGATTGAGGAGATCACCCATTCTATCTGTACGCTGGAGTTTGTTCCGCACAGGCCGTTGTACGATTGGTTTATTGAGAAACTGGAGATTTTCCCATCCAAACAATATGAGTTTGCCCGCCTGAACATGAACTATACCGTAATGAGCAAGCGTAAGCTGCTGCAACTGGTAGAGGATGGTCATGTAGATGGATGGGACGATCCGCGTATGCCGACTATAAGTGGCTTGCGTCGTCGTGGTTATACGCCTAAGTCGATCCGTGATTTTTGTGAGCGTATAGGCGTGGCTAAGCGCGAAAATATGATCGACCTTAGCCTGCTGGAGTTCTGCATCCGTGAAGATCTGAACAAAACCGCATGGCGCCGTATGGCGGTGCTCGACCCGATCAAACTGGTGATCACCAATTATCCTGAAGGTCAGAGTGAAGAGATGTGGGGCGAGAATAACCCTGAGGTAGAAGGTGGCGAAGGTGGCCGTCATATTCCATTTAGCAGTGAACTTTGGATAGAGCGCGAAGACTTTATGGAAGAACCGCCAAAGAAATTCTTCCGCCTGGGGGTTGGTTTGAGTGTCCGTCTGAAAAGTGCTTACATCGTTACCTGCGAAGGTTTTGACAAGGGCGCAGATGGCAACGTAACCACCGTTTACTGTAAATATTTGCCCGAGTCAAAATCAGGCCACGATACCAGCGGCGTGAACGTAAAAGGAACTATCCATTGGGTAAGCGTAGCTCATGCCAAAACTGCCGAGGTACGCCTGTACGACCGCCTCTTCCAGGTAGATGACCCGTCCAACGAAGATGGCGACTTTAAAGATTACCTGAATCCAAACAGCCTTCAAATACTGCCAAATACTTACATAGAACCCGACCTGGCTAATGCCGTTCCGGGTAAAGGATACCAGTTTATACGAAAAGGCTATTTCACGCTTGATAAAAACTCGACCGCCGATAAGCTCGTGTTCAACCGCACGGTGACACTGAAGGATGGTTGGGTGAAGAAATAAAGTGGCGTTTTTAGTAGCAGTAGCCGTTTTTGATTAGCCAATGACTGCCACTGCTACTTGAAATTTTCCGTATAATTGTATTATGAAAACCTTATCATATACCTGTATCGCCTTAGCAGCTATTGCGCTTACTTTCAGCTCTTGCAGTAAAAAGAGCTCCAATAATCCCACACCCAACGGCACAGTTACCTCTTCCATGAAATTAAAGCTTAATGGAACCGACCTCAATTTTAATGATTGCGAGGAAATTGAAGCAGATGTAAATAACCAGAAGCAAACCACAATCACCGGCTACATTATAACAGACGGTAAACCAGGCGACGTCAACTTCGGGCTAAACATAACCCACGACCCGGCAACCTTAAAAGCAGGGCAAACCTACCTTGCACAGTCTTCCTATGGACAGGATGATGTGTCGTCCTTTTTTTATTGGAAAACCAGTTCCGATTATTATACCAGTCAGCCAACGGTTCCCGCAGGAAACATAACCATTACCGGGGTAACCGCAACAACCATTTCGGGAACATTCTCAGGTAAATTATTTGCACCGAATGACTTTCAAGGTATGGTCCTTTATTATACCATTACTAACGGAACGTTTACTGCGAAGATTAATAAGTAAAAAGTAGCACTACTCTTACTGAAAAAAAGACTGCCACTGCTACTGGCACTAGTATTTCACGTACACATTATACAACACGTTCAAATCCAATTGCGTTAGCTGCGGTTTGATGTCCGTTTGCACAAAGTGACGTTTAAAGGCTACTACGGCGGCGTTAATGTCCCGCGTGTCGTAGCCTATTAGTTTCAGGGCGGTAGTATAGTCAAAATTATCCGGAGCCAGTTCCAGCACGTCGTCGCTCCAGTAGCCGAAACCGTGCTGGGCCAGTATCTTCCAGGGGAAATAGGGTCCCGGATCAGGTTTGCGCAGGGGGGCTATATCCTGGTGACCGATAAAGTTGGTAGCGGGAATATTGTACGTCTTTTTCAAATACCCCAGCAACGCCAGCAAACTCTTTATCTGCGGACCGCTAAAAGGCTCGTTGCCGTTATTGTCGATTTCGATGCCTATCGAGCAGCTGTTCATATCGCTGATGCTGCCCCACCGGCTCACGCCCGCATGCCATGCCCGCAGGTAATCGTTGAGCATGTGCACCACCTTGCCATCCTTGCCCACCACGTAATGCGCGCTCACCTGCGTTTGCGTAACCGTAAAGGTGTGCAGCGTTTGCGCCAGCGAATCCTGCGCCGTAAAGTGGATGATCACATAATTGGGCTTGCGCAAATTAAAGTTCACCGTACCCACAAACTCCGACGGCACCTGAGCCCCCGTACTATCCACCAGCACCGCAGGCTGCTCCAGCTGAACCACCTTCGCCGCCGAATCCGCATGATGCTTATAAAATTGATTGGTAACCGCGTAGGGGCCTTTAGGCGAGCACGAAGCCGCTATAACAGTTGGCAGTAGCAGTAAGCAGTAGCAGTATTTTTTCAGAGGTATCATAGGGCTAATGTAGCTAATAACACCGTTATGCTCAAAAGGTGTGGCAGTAACAATTGGATTACTAAAAGGCAAAAGGAAAGCGGGTGTCACACTGAGCTTTGTTGAAGTGCCGGTATTACCACTTCACCACCCACCGCACCCTCTCTTAGGAGAACTTTAAACAAAAAAAGCGACAGGCTCTTAACCCGTCGCTTTATATTCTTGTGGACTTTCGGTCTTCCCGACTCTATTAGATCAATATCCTAACCGGTTCCTCTAACAATGCTTTCAGCGTTTGCAGGAAGGCTGCGCCGGTGGCGCCGTCTACTACGCGGTGGTCGCAGGTGAGGGTTAGTTTCATTACGTTGCCGGGTACTACGGCGCCGTTCTTCACTACCGGTATCTGCTGTATGCCGCTAACGGCCAGTATGCAGGCTCCCGGAGGGTTGATGATGGCGGTAAACTCATCGATGCCGAACATGCCCAGGTTAGATATGGTAAAGGTGGAACCTTCCATCTCGGGCAGTTGCAGCTTTTTGGCTTTAGCACGACCGGCAAAGTCTTTCACCTCGGCCGATATCTGCGTAAGCGATTTACCATCAGCAAAACGAACCACAGGTACCAGCAAACCTTCGTCAACCGCTACGGCTACGCCAATGTTCACGTGCTCGTTGGTGCGGATGCTTTCGCCCATCCATGAGGAGTTCACCACAGGGTGTTGCTTCAAGGCTACGGCGCAGGCTTTTAATACCAGGTCGTTGAAGGATAGTTTCACTGGGGCTACCTCGTTCATTTTGGTACGGGCGGCAACAGCCTGATCCATATCAACAGAAATAGTGAGGTAGAAGTGCGGTATCACGAAGCTTTCAGACAAGCGGCGGGTGATGGTTTTACGCATCTGGGTAAGCGGCTTATCGGTATATTTTTCCTGACCAACGTATTGTGGGATAACAGGGGTTGGAGTGGTTGTAGAGGTTGGAGAAGTTTTAGTGGTTACTGGTGCAGCCGGTTTAGCAGATGGGGTAAAGTCTTCGACATCCTTTTTGATGATACGGCCGCCTTCGGCGCTGCCTTTTACATCATTCAGGTTGATGCCTTTGTCTTTAGCAATCTTACGTGCTAGTGGAGAGGCCTTTACCCTGCTATCGTCGCTTGAAGTTGAAGAGGTTGTAGCAGTTGTATTGGTTGAAGTGGTTGAAGTGGTTTCTGCAGGGGCAGCCTCAGCAGTTGGTGCAGCTCCGCGAGGGGCTTCACTACCACCGCCATCTTGCAGCAAAGGAGTAATATCGGTGCCTTCTTTACCTACAATAGCAATGATGCCATTTACAGGGGCGGCTTCGCCTTCTTTTACACCTATATATAATAAGGTACCGGCTTCGTAACCTACAACCTCCATGGTAGCCTTGTCGGTTTCCACGTCGGCCAGCGAATCATCAGCCTTTACTTTATCGCCTACTTTAAAGTTCCATTTTTGTATTACGCCCTCTGTCATGGTATCGCTCAGCAAAGGCATACGGATAACCGTTGCAGGGATGTTAGATGTATCAACTTTTGGGGTTGCAGCAGCAGGAGCGCCGGCAGGTTTAGCTTCTTCTTTTGGTGCTTCGGCAGCAGGGGCAGCAGCACCGTTTCCGGCACCTTCCAACGCTGATTTATAATCTTCGCCGGCTTTACCTAAAACAGCGATCACCGTATCAACCGGAACAGCCTTGCCTTCGTCAACACCTATATATAATAAGGTGCCGTCCTGAAACGACTCGAAATCCATCGTGGCCTTATCAGTTTCCACCTCGGCCAATACATCGCCTGATTTCACCTGGTCACCTACTTTTTTATGCCATTTGGCCAATACCCCTTCGGTCATGGTATCGCTCATCTTTGGCATCTTAACTACTTCGGCCATATATTAAATATGAATAGTGTGTTATAAAATTTGTAAATATTAGTCCCTAATAAAAGGATAGTTCGGCTCAACATACACATCGGTGTACAGCTCAGATGCCTCAGGCCATGGCGACTCTTCAGAGAAACGTACTGATTCATCAACAATAGCTTTGATCTTCTCATCCATTTCCTCAAACCATTTCTCGTCGGCATATTTGTTATCCAGGATGGCAGCTCTTACCGCTTCTATAGGGTCTTTTGCTTTGTAGCTTTCCAACTCTTCTTTGGTACGGTATTTCTGAGGGTCGGACATGGAGTGACCTTTGTAACGATAGGTGCGCATTTCCAGGAAGGTTGGGCCTTCACCTGCACGGGCGCGTGAAACAGCTTCGTCCATTGCATTGTGAACAGCAACCGGGTCCATACCATCAACAGGTGATGAAGGGATACCGTATGGCAAGCCTAATTTATAGATATCGGTTTGGATGGTAGTACGCTCAACCGAGGTACCCATGGCGTAACCATTGTTTTCGCAGATGAAGATCACCGGCAGTTTCCAAAGTGCTGCCATATTAAAGGTCTCGTTTAATGCACCCTGGCGAACAGCGCCGTCACCCATATAGGTGCAGCATACCGCGTCGGTACCTTTAAACTTCTCGGCAAATGCGATACCGGCACCCAGCGGGATCTGACCGCCTACGATACCGTGACCACCGTAAAAGTTATTTTCTTTATCGAACATGTGCATCGATCCGCCTTTACCTTTTGAGCAGCCGGTGGCTTTACCATACAGCTCGGCCATTACGGCGTTGGCTGATGTTCCTTTAGCCAGGGCGTGCGCGTGATCGCGATAAGCAGTGATCATGCTGTCCTCGTGTTTCAATACCGACATGGCACCGGCAAGCACTGCTTCCTGGCCAATGTACAGGTGACAAAATCCACGTATCTTTTGCTGACCATATAACTGGCCGGATTTCTCTTCGAACCTGCGCATCAGCAGCATAGACTCATACCACATCAGGTAGGTGTCTTTATTTATTTCGATTGAACTCATTATTTCGGTTGAACTCATGTGTGTAAAAAGCCCTCTTTCTGTTAAGAAGCGCAAATCTAATTATATCCTTGAAAAAATCGAAACTGCAACGAATTTGTTGTGAAGAATTTAATAAAGCGTAAAAATTACACTAATATATACCTATTTGATTGTTAAACAATTAGTTAAATTACTTAACGTGGTAACCATTTTGATTTTTATTACGTATAAGACGATTAAGAGAATTTAAAAAAAGGTGTCATAAATTTGTAATTATCAAAATTTCCGATAGTTTTGCACGACACCGAATGTTAATAACTCGATAAAAATAGCACTTGTTGCCCCCTATGTACAACAAAGACTAATGATTAAATGAAGAAAATTATCCTAGCTATTGTATTGTGTCTGAGTGTTATAGGATCGCAGGCGCAAACAAAAACAAGTACGGCCCAAACCCCCGATAAGCCCAACGAAGAGCAGGATGGTCTTATAAAAGAATATTTCTCACAAATTATGGGTGTTGCAGTGTCAACAACCTCCAATATCAAGCTATTTCAATTTGTATACGACTGGGTAGGTACCCCTTACCACTTTGGCGGCGACTCGCGCAAAGGCATTGATTGCTCAGCTTTCACCAAAGAATTATACAGCAAAGTTTTCAATCTGACTATCAAACGCAACTCGCGTGATATTTTCAGCATGGTTAACCCTGTAAGTAAAGATGATTTGCAGCAAGGCGATCTGGTATTCTTTAAAATACACAGCCGCAGCATCAGCCACGTAGGTATCTATTTAGGTAATGGAAGATTTGCTCATGCTTCGTCACGTGGGGTAGCCATCAGCAGTCTGGACGATGGGTATTACAACCGCTATTTTTATAAAGGCGGTCGTTTACTGGATGTGTTCAAGAAAGAACTGGAAGCATCACCGGATGGCACAACGAATGTAGGCACCGGAGATACTTCGGGAGATACCGACAAACAGTAAAGATTTTTATATTTGTTGAAATCCTTTCTTAACCGGAAGGATTTTTTTTTGATAATGCGATTTTTTGATTGGGTTTTTATTGGTGTTATAGTGATGATGCTGGCACAAGGCTGCGAGCAGGTATCATCTATTGCCAGTAGCAAAGCGGTCAATCACAAATTCAAACGAAAGAAATCTGACGCAGCAAGGTTAAAGCGCGATAGCCTGCGCGATACCATTTGCATAGCAGCCGTGGGCGATATCATGCTGGGATCATCCTATCCCGACAGCAGCAAATTACCAACTGACAGCGCCAAGGGTAGCTTTAAATCGGCACAAAAATATTTTGAGGGAGCCGATGTAGTATTTGGCAACCTGGAGGGAACGCTGCTGGATTCGGGCATGCCCGCTGCACATAAAAAGAATCTTCAAACGGCTTATCTTTTCCGCATGCCAACCCAATATGGCCGGGTATTAAAAGATGCGGGGTTTAACCTGTTAAGTGTAGCCAATAATCACATCACCGATTTTGACAATAAAGGATGTGTCAGTACCACGAGAACGCTGGCTGACAATGGCATTCATTATGCCGGTCTTGAAACTTGCCCTACTACTATTTTTCAGCGTAATGGGGTTAAATATGGCTTTTGTGCATTTGCACCGAATGCGCTCACGATGCAGTTATTGGATTCGATCAGTCAAAGGCAGATCATCAGCAAATTGAAAGAGCAATGCGATGTAGTGATCGTATCGTTTCACGGTGGTGCCGAAGGGGCGCAATATGAGCATGTACCTTTTAAGATGGAATCCTTCCTGAATGCTAAACGCGGAGATGTTCATCAATTTGCACACAATGCTATAGATGCAGGTGCTGATGTCGTAATAGGCAACGGTCCGCATGTAAGCCGTGCAATGGAAACTTATAAAGGGCGATTGATAGCTTATAGTCTGGGTAATTTTTGTACCTATAAAAGTGTAAGTGTGTCAGGCGTATGTGGGATGGCGCCGTTGTTAAAAGTATATCTCAATAAAAAGGGTGAATTCCTGAACGGCAATATTATTTCATTTCGCCAAACCCATGAAAAAGGTTTATCCCGTGATACCGCTAACCGCGTTGTGCAACGTATCAAAACTCTCACGGAGTCCGATTTTCCGGAATCAGGGTTGAATATAGATTTGGACGGACAGATCAGTTTGAATGATTGATTTCGGCACCTCTTAGAACATTCACGCTTACTTGATCTGCGATTTACATGTAGCAGACTTGCCTATCTCAAACCTTTCAGATAGGGGGCGATACTAAAAAACGGACGGACAAAACCACCACAATGCCATCCTGAACTTGTTTCGGGAATCCACAGGACATTCACGCATTCCTGGTCTGAGATAGGTCGGTAGCAGACCTGTCTATCTCATGGCCTTTGTGATGGGTTGCTGAAATAAATTCAGCTTGGCATTAGATTTAAAGCTCAGGCCTTATCAGCGGTAGCCTTCACCAATCCTATCCCCGAAAAGAAAAACAATAACGAAATAACCCCTATTACAGCTAACGTAGTAAAATGAGCCGTATGATTAATGATATTAGCACCGGTATAGATCAACCCGATGATTCCCAATACAGTAAGTATGGCCCCAAAGATGCGTTTTAAGTTCATGATTTTAGTTGATGCTGGTTTACTGTGAGTTATAAAAACAAATAGCGCACCAAAAAATAAAAACCTATATTTAGTAACCTTAAACATTAACTATGGCTACGCAGATAACACTTTACATTATTGTCTTTATCGGGATCATTGTATTTTTCTCATCATTTGTGACTGTAAAACAAGGCACTATTGCAGTTATTACCATCTTTGGCAAATACCGCCGCATACTCAAACCGGGCCTTAATCTGAAGTTGCCTTTAATAGAGCAGATCTACTCCCGCATATCTATTCAGAACCGCTCTGTCGAGCTGGAGTTCCAGGCGGTGACGCTGGATCAGGCTAACGTGTATTTTAAGGCGATGCTGCTTTATTCAGTACTCGACCAGGTTGAGGAGACGATCAAAAATGTGGCATTTAAATTTGTTGACGAGCGTAACCTGATGCAGGCTCTGATACGTACTATTGAGGGATCGATAAGGGCATACGTGGCTACAAAAAAACAAGCCGATGTGCTGATCCTGCGGAAAGATATTGTGGAGCACGTGAAGGAGCAATTGGATAACATACTGGAAACATGGGGCTATCATTTACAGGACCTGCAATTGAACGACATCACTTTTGATGAGGCGGTAATGAAATCGATGAGCCAGGTAGTGGCATCCAATAACCTGAAGGCCGCTGCTGAAAACGAAGGCCAGGCTTTATTGATCACCAAAACAAAAGCTGCCGAGGCAGAAGGTAATGCGATAAAAATCGCCGCTGAAGCTGAAAGGCAAGCTGCACAGTTAAGAGGTCAGGGTATTGCCCTTTTCAGGCAGGAAGTAGCAAAAGGTATGACCGCCGCTGCAAAAGAAATGGAACAGGCCCATATGGATACTTCTGTGATACTCTTTACGATGTGGACGGAATCAATCAAGCATTTTGCAGAACACTCACAGGGCAACGTTATCTTTTTGGATGGTTCGGCGGAAGGTATGGAGCGTACGATGAAAGAAGTAATGGCTTTAAACCTTTTACACCAGGACAAAGTCAAAAAGTAAAAAATTTACTTTAATACATGAGGTTGATATTTAGGAGGGTGATATGCGTGGCCTTGCTCTGCGCATGCAAATTGGCTGTTCATGCACAGGCCTATCGTTTGCTGACGGTTAATGACTTTGGAGGTACACCGCACCGCAATTCGGGTGTTATAGCTTATACCAATTGCAGCATAGATTTTAAATATGAAGCCTACAAAAGGAACGGTTATTATCAGCTTTACTTCAATATCAACCTGAAGGTAAACCGCGACCGTTCATGGATGGACAAGGGGAATATTACCTCATCTGAAATGCTATCCGAAGTTTTAAAGCACGAACAGGGGCACTATATCATCGCTTACCTGGAGCAGCAGGAATTATTACGTGAAGTAGGGAAGACCGTCTTCGGCTCAAATTACCAGTACGAAGCCCAACAGATATTCGATCGTATCGATGCCAAATACAAGCAATTAAACCAGGATTACGACGAAGATACCCAGCACATGACCAATCGCAGGCAGCAGAGTAGCTGGGATAAGTATTTTCAAAAGAAACTGGAGTATATGCCGGGCGATGATCAAGGGTGACATATTCTTATTTCTTATAATCCGAAATATTCAATTGATGCCTGCAAAAACTGTATTCGTGGAGTTGATTGGAGCAAATGATCGTAAGACGATCCGCCGCAAATTGCTGAACCAGGTTTAGGTACCAATCCACACCCTGCGTATCAAGATTTGAGGTTGGCTCATCCAGCATCAGCATAGGCGTATCTGAGCAAAAAGCCAGGGCCAGTTTTAAACGCTGCTTCATGCCAGACGAGAAGTACTTGATCATCTTGTTTCGACCACCCTTTAAGTTTAACAGATCGATCAACGCATCTTTATTTATTCCGGGACGATAGGATTTGAATTTAAAATGGAAGTCGGTCATCTCATCCATTGTAAATTCTTCGATCAGTTCGAGATAAGGTGCAGCAAGGCTAACCTGTTTAAAAACAGTATCTACCTCGATTGGATTGTCGTTTAGAAAATAGTTGATGTTGCCACTTGAAGGGGCCAAGCTGCCATTTAAAACCTGCAGCAAGGTAGATTTACCCGAACCGTTAGGCCCGAGTATAGCATAAGTTTCACCTGAATTGAAAGTGTAGTCGATGTTCCTGAATATCCAGTCGCGGTTAAAACGGCGGCCTATGTTCTGGAGAGTTATTTTCATTTTCAAGAGGACCATGGACCATGGACCATAGACCATGGACACCTTGTTAAATAAATTACTAGATACCGAATCCCTTCATAATGCCACGCTGCGAGTTCGATACAAAGTTGATGATCTCATCGCGCTCGACAGTAGGAGCAAATTCAGCTTCGATGATATCCAGGGCTTTGGTCACGTTATATTTTTTCAGAAATATGATCCGGTAAATTTCCTGTATTTCATTAATAGATGCAGCTGAATAACCTCTGCGGCGTAAACCCACTGAGTTGATACCTATATAGGATAATGGCTCGCGTCCTGCTTTTGTAAACGGAGGAACGTCTTTACGCACAAGTGAACCGCCCGAGATCATGCTATGCGTGCCGATCTCTACAAACTGGTGAACGGCAGATGTACCGCCAATAAACGCGTAATCGTACACATTGATGTGCCCGGCTAACTGTACCGAGTTGGCAATGATCACGTTGTCGCCTATTACGCAATCGTGGGCAACGTGCACATAAGCCATTAGTAAACAATTACTGCCTATGGTGGTGGTATTTTTATCTAATGCCGTACCACGATTAAGCGTTACGCATTCGCGGATGGTAGTATTGTCGCCTACGGTTACAGTGCTGGGCTCGCCTTTGTATTTTAGATCCTGAGGAGGGGCTGATACAACTGCTCCCGGGAAAATGCGACAGTTTTTACCAATACGCGCGCCGTCCATGATAACGGCGTTTGAGCCTACCCAGGTACCCTCGCCTATCTCCACATCCTTATGTATCGTTACAAAAGGTTCGATCACCACATTGTCAGCAATTTTAGCCTGCGGGTGTATATATGCTAAAGGTTGTATCATGCTTCTTTATCTTCAGTTGTTTTTCTAACTATCTGTGCCATCAGTTCGGCTTCCACCACTATTCTCGATCCGACCATGCCGATACCCTTCATTTGCGCAATACCGCGACGTATAGGCGCTATCAGGTTGCAATAGAAAATAATAGTATCGCCTGGCGTCACTTTGTCTTTAAATCGGGCATTTTCGATTTTCAGGAACAGCGTGATATAATTTTCAGGGTCAGGTACCGTATTTAACACCAGAATACCGCCCGTTTGTGCCATCGCCTCAATCTGCAACACACCAGGAAACAAAGGCTGACCAGGGAAATGCCCGGCAAACAGTTCTTCGTTCATGGTTACGTTTTTCAACCCAACAACGTGGCTTTTGCTGATTTCTAAAATTTTATCAACCAGCAGCATAGGCTGACGGTGCGGTAAAATTTTCATGATATCAACGGTATCATACACCGGTTTAGCATTCGGGTCATATAATTTTATATGCTTGCGGCTTCTTTCTTTTTTTATCAGCGTTTTGATCTTCTTGGCAAAGGCAACGTTTGCGGCGTGACCTGGGCGTGCAGCCATGATATGCCCCCTTAACGGAACACCTACCAAAGCCAAATCACCAATCATGTCCAGCAACTTGTGGCGAGCTGGCTCGTTTTGATGACGTAATTCAATGTTGTTCAAAATGCCTTGCGGCGCTACTCTAATATCCTTGCGGTTAAACATTTTTGCCAGACCGGCCAATTCCTCATCATCCACCTCTTTATCTACCACAACAATAGCATTGTTGAGATCGCCACCTTTGATAAGGTTATGCTTCAATAGCATTTCAAGTTCATGTAAAAAACAGAAAGTACGGCAGGAAGCTATTTCTTTATTAAATTCCGATATGGTTGAAATACTGGCATGCTGGCTACCCAAAACCTGCGAGTTATAGTCGACCATGCAAGTAAAGCGGTAATCATCCAGCGGCATGGCCACCATTTCTACTTTACGGTCTGGTTCTGAGTAATGAATGTTGTAAGGTATATGATAGTATTCACGGTCAGCTTCTTGTTCCAAAAATCCAACGGCTGTCAATGCATCCACAAATTGAATAGAGCTACCATCCATGATAGGAGTTTCAGGACCATCCATATCGATTAGCACATTGTCAATCTCCATACCCACCAGTGCAGCCAGCACGTGCTCGATGGTGCTTACGCTGGCGCCGTTTTGGGAGATGGTAGTACCACGTGAAGTATCGGTAACATTGTCACAGTCTGCATCAATAATAGGAGAGCCCTGAATATCTATCCTCCTGAATTTATAACCATGATTCTCAGGAGCAGGATTAAAGGTCATAGTTACCTTTTCGCCGGTATGTAAGCCAGTGCCCGAAACAGATACGGGCGTTTTAATCGTTCTTTGTTTTACGTTCATTTTTTAATGATGTTCATTAGCTCATTAGTTCAGTTGTTCATTGGTAGCATATCCATGGGAAAGCCTGACGAACCAGTGAACTATTGAACGTCTTTTCTTAATTCAGCAATCACTTTTTCTAATTCTAAAACTTTCTTTTCTAACGCAGGCAAATGAGATACTGCCGCTTCTATACGCATATTCTCCATATAGGCGGAAAAAAATGGTATACCACCCCATTTCTTATTTTCCTCTGTAATATTCTTATTAATGCCTGATTTGGCCATTATCTGGCTTCCTTTGGCAACACTAATGTGCCCAACCATACCTACCTGGCCACCAATTACGCAGTTGTCCCCAACCTTGGTGCTTCCAGAAATACCTGTTTGTGCAGCTATAACGGTATTAGCCCCAATTTCTACATTGTGAGCTATTTGTAATAAATTATCCAGCTTGGCGCCTTTATGTATAATGGTCGATCCCATTGTAGCCCTGTCTATAGTAGTATTTGAGCCTATCTCCACATCATCCTCTAAAACGACGTTACCTATTTGTGCTATTTTGGAATAAGTGCCATCCGGATTCGGTGCAAAACCAAAACCATCGCTGCCGATGATAGCCCCTGAATGCACAATCACATTGTTGCCGATTACGCAATCAAAGTATACTACAACGCCGGGGAACAGGGTTACATTGTCACCCAGCACAACATTATCTGCAATGTAAACGTTCGGGTATATTTTACATTTTTTGCCCAACCGGGCACCAGGACCGATATAGGCGAAAGCACCGACATAGCAGTCATCCCCCAGCTTAGCAGTTGGATGAATAAAGCTGGGCTGTTCAATACCGCTTTTATTCAGCTTGATGGTATTATATCTTTCGAGCAGAACGGTAATGGCGCTGTACGCATTATCCACACGGATCAAGGTCGCTTTTACCGGTTCGGTAGCTACAAAATCATTGTTTACCAATACGGCAGAAGCATCGGTGCTATACAGATACTGCTCGTACTTTGGATTGGCTAAGAAGGAGATAGAGCCGGCGGTTGCTTCCTCTATTTTTGCTAAGCGGCTGACTGTGACTTGAGGGTCCCCCTCTACAGTTCCGTTCAGTAGTAAACTTATCTCATGTGCAGTAAATTGCATCGGGCAAATTTAAGTGTTATAATTGAAGCCGCAAAGTATAAATCTATCAGCCTCAATACGTTCATAAAAGGTCTTTGGTATAGCAAATTATATGCTTTTTTACGGTTTTGGCCAATGCCTCCAGATTTGAATTATCACTGGCTGCAGCAATGTCTTGTAGCGAGCCGTCTTTCATTAAAATCTGGATACTGCCATCGCCTGGCTTATAAGCCATATTTTTTATGGTGTCGGTAAACACAAAATAGTCGGCAATAGGGTACTTGCTTTCTGCTTTCTTAATCAGCTTGTTAAGCAATTCCCCATTAGGCGGATTGTTGCTGATCTCTACATGATAAAGGCGTCGCTGCATCATCATTTTGCATAATTCAGAAAGCACCGGATCATCGCAGTGCGTCCATACTTTTATGGCCGACATAATATCTGTATCGTCCAAAGAAGCAAAAATCTCCAGGTGATGATCCTGATTGATAAATTCCTGCTTACTGATCTTCTTTACCAAAAAATGCTCCAAAGCAGGCGTAGCAAATAGTTTTTTGCCGCCCAGGGCGAGTTCACGTGCACGTTTTAATATTTTAGCCAATAGCAGCTCACCAGCGATGACGGTTTTATGCAGATATACCTGCCAGTACATTAGCCTGCGTGCTATCAGAAATTTTTCGATAGAATAAATGCCCTTTTCTTCCACAGCTATGTGATCGTCCACGACGTTCAGCATTTTGATGATTCGATCGGAGCTAATAACACCTTCCGAGACACCGGTAAAGAAACTGTCCCGGTTCAGGTAATCCATACGGTCCATATCCAGTTGTCCGGATACGAGCTCATGCAAAAATCTTTTTGGATATATGCCATTGAATATCGCAATTGCCATAGATAATCGCCCGTTGAACTGAACATTGAGCTTGTTCATTAACTGGGTTGAAATATCCTCATGCGAAATGCCTTCAACAATAGTTTCTTCCAATGCATGCGAAAATGGCCCGTGACCGATGTCATGAAGTAATATGGCTATGGTTACGGCTTCCTCTTCTTCTTCGGTTATCAGGTGACCTTTATTGCATAGTGTTTCAATGGCCAGGCCCATCAGGTGCATGGCTCCCAGGGCATGATGAAAGCGGGTATGCAAGGCGCCTGGATACACCAAGTGGGTCATTCCCAGTTGCTTAATGTAGCGTAATCTTTGGAAGTAGGGATGCTCAATAAGGTCGAATATCAGCTCGGTGGGGACACTGATAAAACCGTATACCGGATCGTTTATGATTTTCTTTTTATTCAAGGGGTAATATGCGCTACAAAAATGTTAAATAATAGTAATATTCTGTTTTATAATTGTTAATTTTTGTTAATTAAAACTGATAACCAGTAACAAAAGCCGTCCTTTGTGGTTAATCGATAAAAGAAAATATTATGGTAGATACGACAATTTTATGGGCCGATGACGAGATAGATCTGCTGAAACCACATGTGCTTTTTTTGAAAGAAAAAGGATACAATGTAACCACGGTTACCAATGGTAACGACGCCGTGGATTCATTTAAAAATAATTACTTCGACCTGGTGTTCCTGGATGAGAATATGCCGGGACTGACCGGACTGGAGACACTCTCCGAAATAAAAAACCTGAATAACGAGGTGCCTATCGTTTTGATCACCAAGAACGAAGAGGAGTACCTGATGGAAGATGCTATTGGTTCGAAAATAGATGATTACCTGATTAAACCAGTTAATCCCAAACAGATATTACTTACCATCAAAAAACTGACTGAAAATAAACGCCTGGTGACTGAAAAGACCACCATGGCTTACCAGCAGGATTTCAGAACGCTGGGTATGACCTTAAACGACAACCTGAGTTACCAGGAGTGGGTAGATGTTTACAAAAAGTTGATCTACTGGGAGCTGGAATTAGAAAAGCTTGAAGATGAAGGCATGCACGAGATACTAACCCTGCAAAAAGCAGAGGCTAATGTGCAGTTCTGCAAGTTTATTGAAAAGAATTATCAGAAATGGATACAAAACCCTGATTCTGGTCCAATTAGTTCGCCACAGCTATTCAAGAAGAAAGTTCTGCCTAAACTGGATTCCAAAGTGCCGGTTTTCTTTATCCTGATCGATAACCTGCGCTTCGATCAATTTAAGATCATCAATCCTTACATTTCTGAATATTTCAGGATGGAGGAAGAAGATACCTATTACAGCATTCTGCCTACAGCCACTCAATATGCGCGTAATGCCATTTTTTCAGGTTTAATGCCGCTTGACATGGAAAAACGATTCCCGGATATGTGGCAGAATGACGAGGACGAAGGCGGCAAGAACCTGTATGAAGAAAATTTCCTGGGCGACCAATTAAAGCGCTTATTACGCCGTGATGTTAAATACTCTTATAACAAGATTTTAAATATCGACGAAGGTCGCGCGCTCAATGATTCAGTAAACAACCTGATGAATAATGAGTTGAACGTGGTAGTTTACAACTTTGTAGACATGCTTTCGCACGCACGTACTGACATGCAGATGATACGCGAACTGGCGAGTGATGATGCAGCATATCGCTCATTGACTCTATCATGGTTTGAACACTCCCCTTTATTTGACCTGCTGAAATATTTATCGCAGAAACAGGTGAAAGTGATCATTACAACCGATCATGGCACTATCCGCGTTAAAAATCCAAGCAAGATCATCGGTGACCGCAATACCAATACCAACCTGCGTTATAAACAGGGTAAAAACCTGAACTTTAATGCGAAGGAAGTATTTCATGTCCGGAACCCGCACGATATTATGTTGCCGAAGCTGCATGTGAGCTCAAGCTTTGTATTTGCCAAGAACGACAGTTACTTCGTGTACCCAAATAACTACAATCATTTCGTAAACTTCTACAACGAGACCTTCCAGCACGGGGGTATCTCTCTTGAAGAAATGATCATACCGGTTGTTACTTATGGAACAAAGTAAATCAGGCTGAATATTATAACTTTGCCGGCATGAATTTGCCTGTTAAAAGTCTTGATGAACTCAAACACGCTGCGGAGCAACTGATAAACTTCGGAGGTTCGGAAAAGATATTCCTTTTTTATGGTAACATGGGCGCGGGTAAAACTACGCTCATTAAATCACTTTGCGGCTGTCTTGGGACTAAAGAGACCGTAACCAGCCCTACATTTTCTATTGTGAATGAGTACCAGGGCGGATCATCCAAAATTTACCATTTCGATTTTTATCGTTTGAAAAATCAAAGCGAGGCATTGGATTTGGGTTACGAAGAATACTTCTATTCAGGCAATTATTGCTTTATTGAGTGGCCGGAAAAGATACCCGATTTATGGCCAGATCATTATATACGGGTGGATGTGCAGGTTGTGAGCGACAAAGAACGCCTGTTAACTTTCGCGAAAATTTAGTTCTTCATCCCCGCTTTTTTACCTATCTTCAACAGCCAGAATTAAAGACACATGAGTTCGGAGTTATACAGTGGTTTTTCTGATGCCGCCAAACAGGCAATGATGCAGCCCCAGGAATCGATGCTGGAGGTAAAAAGCAAAAAGAATAAGCTTCATATAGGTATACCTAAAGAAACTTCTTTTCAAGAGAACAGAGTTGCTTTAACACCGCTTTCTGTTGCTTTGCTGATCAACAATGGGCACGAAGTGATACTAGAAAGTAATGCCGGCCAGGCTGCTAAGTTTTCGGATAAAGACTACAGCGAGCAGGGTGCCAAGATAGTTTATGACTCGAAATCAGTTTATGAGGCAAATATTATCATCAAGATTGCACCGCCTACTTTGCAAGAGATAGCGATGATGAAATCGCACCAAATATTAATTTCTGCTTTGCAGCTGTCAACACTTCAGGCAGATTGCCTGCAGGCTTTGATGCAAAAGAAGGTCACCGCTTTGTGCTTTGAACATTTACGGGATGAAGGTAATGCATTGAGCGTTGTTAGGGCCATGAGTGAGATTGTCGGCGCTACTTCAATATTAATAGCAGCCGAATACCTGAGCAATATTTTTGATGGTAAAGGGTTAATGCTGGGCGGTATTACAGGTGTCCCACCTACAGAAATTGTGATACTTGGTGCAGGCACAGTAGGCGAGTATGCTGCGCGTACAGCCATTTCATTAGGAGCCGAAGTGAAGGTTTTTGATCCATCAATTTACAAACTGCGCAGGTTGCAAAATAACATCGGAACCAGGGTATTTACTTCGGTTGTACAACCGATTGTGCTGGAGAAGGCAATTACCACTTGTGACGTAGCAATTGGCGCATTGCGTGCAGAGGATGGCCGCAGTCCATGCATTGTATCTGAAAGTACTGTGAGCCGCATGAAGCCAAACTCTGTTATCATCGACGTAAGTATTGATCAGGGTGGTTGCTTTGAAACGTCAGAAATAACTAATCACACACACCCTGTCTTTCGGAAATATGATGTGATCCACTATTGTGTTCCGAACATAGCATCGCGTGTGGCACGTACCGCAACTTATGCACTCACCAATATTTTTACACCTATTTTGTTGGATATCGGCGAACAAGGTGGATTGAAAAATGTAATATGGAGAAAGACCGGAGTTCGTAATTCGGTATACATTTATGAGGGGCAGTTAACCAGCAAATATATCGGCGAACGCTTTAATATCCCTTGTAAAGACCTGGATCTGCTCATCGTTTCTCACAGGTAAACACTATAAGAGTAAAAAATATTGCTCAAAATCAGCGGCTTAAGAAGATTTTAAAAAAATCCTTGTGGAATGAAAAAAGGTGGCTATATTTGCCATCCCAAACGGAGTGGTAGTTCAGCTGGTTAGAATACATGCCTGTCACGCATGGGGTCGCGGGTTCGAGTCCCGTCCATTCCGCTAAAAGGTATCAGAACCGTTTATAACCGCTTAAATCAATGATTTAAGCGGTTTTTTATTTTCAATCCCGCTCATTTCATACTACCATTTATGACTCAATCGGTGACCTATTCGGTGACCTGTTTTGATCCGCTAATTTAGTCACCGAATTAGCTTGTAATAAGTTGATTTTAAAGTGCTTGTGTTGATTTATTTGAGCTTAAAACAGCTCATCTGAACTCAAAATTTATGCGATTAAGTAAATTAAAATTAATGTGTTATGAAAACAACCCAAAGGTTCTCAGTCCTTATCTGGGCTGACAAACGAAAAACAGATGCCGCAGGGCTGGTACCGCTCTATGCAAGGATCACTTATTTAGGAAAACGCGCGGAAATTTCGCTTAAAAGGAGAGTGCATCCCGCTAAATGGGATGCCCAAACCGGTTTTCTCAAAGGGACAAGTCCTGAAGCCAGGAGGATCAATGCAGATATTAATGATACGCTGGATGAGATTGACAAGGCTTTTAAATTCTTAAAGCGCACGGACGAATTTATTACCGCCGAAAAAATCAAGTTGCAGTATTTGGGTGAGGAGCCGGACAGGAAAATGCTGCTGGAAGTTTTCGACCAACATAATTCAGACCTGGCAAAACTGGTAGGGAAAGACTTTGTAAAAGCAACGCTGACAAAGTACAATACAGTCAGAAGCCGTGTTTCAGGATTTATAATACATAGGTTTCAAAAAAATGATGTGTATCTCGAACAGATAGACTTTGCCTTTGTCTCAGGCTTCGAAATGTATTTGAAGATAGAATGCGAAATTGAGCATAACACTGCCATGCGATACATCAAAAACTTGAAAAAGATCATTAGCCTGGCAGTAAATAATAAATGGTTAATTCACAACCCGTTTAATGCCTTCAAATGTACTTACCGGAAAGTTAACCGGGATGTCCTCGAATGGGAGGAGATTGAATTATTGGCCTCGCATGAATTTAAAGTGAAGCGGCTTGACGAAGTAAGGGATACTTTTCTTTTCTGCTGCTTTACAGGGTATGCTTTTGTTGATGTAGAAAAATTAACACGACAAAACATCGTAAGCGGTAAAGATAAGGTCTTATGGATCAAAACCACGCGCACTAAAACTGAGATCGAAGCTAATGTCCCTCTTATTCCGCAGGCAATTGAGATTCTAAATAAATATGAAGGCCATTCATGCCGAGATGTAGAAAACAGACTGTTGCCCTAATTTGCGAAATTAAGCGGTTTTTAAATTTCGGTTCATTGAAAATTATCAAAAACACACCACCTCTCATTGCGTCTTTCGTTGCGTCTTTTTTCTGGAAAAAGACGCTTTTTGCCGTAATTAATTGAAAATGAGATGATGTAGTCGAAGCAAATGTTCGATAAGGGGCTTTATCTTTAATTATTACATCAGTAGAAGTTTGCATTGTTAACTCTCTGTAAAAAGGTGTTATTGAGAAGCGCAGTCAATGATAGATAACTGAACATTATCTTATAGATGTGGCCGCGTTAATTTTTCTATATCCGGCCAGATCCTCATCAATTATGAAGGGTTGTCAGCACAACTTTATTATCAATCCGCCAGCGACAGCAAGCTTATGTAATGATCAATTGCCAAAAAAGGCGGGGGACATATTTTCTTGTTCCCTGCGTGACATTCCATGTTTTCCCGCAATGGTACGCCATTGGGCAACCTGTCGTATCATATTTTCCAGAATTTTTTCTGCATCAGATGCTGCCAGCCGAAAAAATGTAGCCACTGAAAGAGCTAATTCAGGATCTAACGAATTATCATCATCGGAAATGTTGAGTGTTAAACCCTGACCGGATGGATTGGCGTTCATGTCATAAGCTGGTGATAACTCCCATCCACCTTCACGAAGTAGAAAGCCATGATTACGAAGGTGATCATCTGTGTTTTTGACTAGGATATTAAAAAGCATTCGCTTCCATAATTCCCGCAAATTTTCGTTAACCTGCTGCCCGTTCTGAATAATAAAACCGGCAATATCCAGATAGCTGACACCATTGTTAAAATCTGCGCCGTCCTGCTGGCCAAGCAAGGTCATTGCAGAAGCAAAGTGAATGCGTTGCCCACCGTTTCGGTCGAAACGGTTTGTCAGAAAGGTGTGATGTCTGCCGGAGTACTTGCCGAGCTGTGATTGGCTAACCCGGATACCGCAGTTTACCGCTAACTCATGGACGACCATTTCCCATGCCCCAATGTCATGATCATCGGTAACGCTTGGGAATTTAGCGATCCACAGCCCTCCATTAGGGTCAGTTGCGCTTGCTTTAGGGCGTGCACCACCAAGCGATGAACCGGGAGCAAGTAACATATTCAGCCAACGTAATTCCTCAGTGGCGTTCATGCCTTCGTTTTCTAGGCGCTGGCTGGCGTATTCCAAATCACGGAGACTTACCCACGGTGGAGCTGCTAATTCCGTAGCATGACTTAAAAATTCACCATCTTCTGTATATTTAAATCTTAGTCCGCCCATTCGGGTTCCGTCATATATCCCAAGTAAAAAATCAGATTCCATTAAAGGTTGTATACGGCGATCTTCCTGCCGGGCGAGGATGGCCTCGCGTCTTTTCATAAGCACGCGGCCCCAGCGGTCGGGCGAGGAGTCCAGAAACATACCAAAATTCGGTTTTTCATCGTTAAGGAACTGAGGCCCTGAATACAACTGCAAATCCGGATCAAGGATTTGTGCTTGCGGGGCCTGAAGCCATTTCGGCATATATTCGAAAGAAAATATTTCCTTTCCGCGAGTTGTTTCGGCGTTCAGTGTTCCAACCTGAATAGTCTCCGGCAATCCTTGCCAGTCCGCATAAACCAAAATTCTTTTTGCCATAAGACTATTTTTTAGGGGCTCGTTCTTTAGTTAGTAAACCGGCATCTTGTAGCTTTCTGCCTAATTCATCATCTGATCCCAGTTTCAGGAAATCTTTTTCCAGCCCCATAGCAAATAATACCTGGAAATAAGCTCCCATGGCCACGGTGGGCGTACCCTTTTCGATTTGCCATAACGTAGCTCTGCTAATGCCGGCCCGTTCTGAAATCTGGGTAGTGCTCAGCTTTCGGCGTAAACGGGCAAGCTTAATGTTCTCACCCAGGTCATTAAGCACCTTTTGGGCTTTAGGTAAAAGAATCAGTTGCTGTTTCATAATGTTTTATATATTAAACAAAGATAGATAATTTGTTTAATATATAAAACATTATAATGATTGTATTGTCCTCAATTTGCAGATCGCGAATCGAGAATATGCAAATGACATTAATCTTATTACATCTAAGCCTATCATGAATTATTTGACTGTCGACGGGATAAAACTGCTTTTATTACAGCCTGATCCAACCACTACAAAGGGACGAAGAAACCTTGCTTTATTGTCGCTCTTGTATGATACCGGTGCCCGAGTATCCGAACTTATTGACCTTACACCACAATGCATACGGCTAAATAAACCTTTTACAGTAATAATCACCGGCAAAGGCAACAAAACCAGGGTGGTGCCACTACTGGAAGAGCAGGCCGCTATATTGAAAAACTATATGAACGAATGCAGTTTACTGTTGCCGGAAAACATGCAGCACCCCTTATTTGCAAATTACTGGGGTGAAAAACTAACGCGTGCGGGAGTATCAAACATCGTTAATACGCACGTCAAGATGGCGATGTTGGTCAACCCTACATTAATCCCGGAAAAGATAAGTTGCCACAGTCTGCGCCACAGCCGGGCCATGTACTTGCTACAAGCCGGTGTGAATCTTGTTTATATCCGAGATCTTTTAGGACATGAAAATATACAGACGACGGAAATATATGCGAGAGCAGACTCAAAAGCGAAACGTGAGGCGATAGAAAAAGCATACACCAAAGTGGCTCCGGACGTCAAAGTTAAACCGCTATGGTTGGGTAATGAGAAATTGATAGACTTCTTAAAGTCATTTTAAATCGCAAGTATTATGTAAAGAGACTAATGGTGTTATTGATATAACTGATTGTGAATCATACGTAAACCAGCAGTCGCTTTACATAATCAATTTGTAGACATAAGAGTTGTTATGCAAAGCTTTGCATAATATCGGAAGAAAGATTACTAAACTTCGTGAGTTACGTGGCATGAAGCAAGAAACCCTTGCTGCAGAACTTGGCATTAGTCAACAAGCTATTTCTAAAATCGAACAAAGCGCTGACGTAGAGGACGACGCCCTAATAAAGATTGCTAAAGTCTTAGGCGTAACTGTTGAAGGTCTAAGGCACTTCACAGAGGATTCTGTCTTCAATAATATCAATAATTTTCACGATAATTCAATTCAGAACAATTTCAATCCGATAGAAAAGATTGTCGCCTTATATGATGACAAAGTTGCCTTGTTAGAACGGTTACTCGCAAGTGAACGCGAAAAAGTAGAATTGCTGAAAAATCAAGGCAAGGATAAGTGAAGATATGCAAGCTCTTAAATCGAAATTATCAATGATTTAAGTCCGTAACAGAGAGAGGACATGTAGTTCGTTCAAACAACAAATTTTTGGATCTTTTTCTTTACAAAGAAAAGAATCGCGGGCACATTAGTGATTTCCGTGCGAATCACGTTCGAAGCCTGAATATGTTTCCAGGCCTGATTTGTAGAACTACCTTTAAATAGAGCTAAAATCACTTAAATTCTCTAGAAAAAAGTTCGAAAAAAGTCCTATGGGGATCACACATTTAGGCAGAATCTCATTCGATTTTTTTCGAACTCGATGCTAAAAATCTATATTCCCCAAAAAAACCATTTCACCTCATCAAAATGAAATTATCTATCCTTGAACTATCTCTTGTCAAAAAAGATCAAACAAGAAGCCAGGCCTTAGCCAACAGTATTGAGCTCGCCATGTATGTGGAAACGCTAGGCTACTATCGCATGTGGGTTGCAGAACACCACAATACGCCTTATATAGCTGGTCGCGCGCCGGAAGTGCTGATTGCCGCAATCGCATCCGCCACCACGAGCATTCGGGTTGGATCAGGGGCTGTTTTGCTTAATCATTACAGTCCCTATAAGATTGCTGAAGTCTTTTGTACCTTAAATGAGCTGTTTCCCGGCCGAATTGATCTTGGTGTCGGCAGGGCGTTCAACAGACCGGCTATTGATTTTGCTTTGCAGCAGACCCGAAAAAAAATAACCAAAGGAAACTATAAGGAACAAATCGATGAATTGTTATGCTGGCTGGGGGATGACTTTCCGGGGGAACACCCGTTTGCAAGCATCGGCTTGCACGCCGGACAAAGCCATCCTGAATTGTTTGTCCTGGGCTCCAGCTCCGGCAGCGCAAAAATGGCCGGCAAAAAAGGGGTAAGATATGCTTACGCCGGATTTTTAAATCATCCTGAAACCGCCTACGCCGTTGATAGCTACAAGAACAGTTTTAAACGGTCAAGTGACCCGTATGGAATTATGCCCGTGGTACCGATCGTTTGCCTTCAAGTAGTTTGTGCCGATACAGAGGCCGAAGTCCGACGACAGTTATGCCCTTCTTACCTCCTGAATCACAATTTGTCTGCGGGAAAGTTCAGCGAACCCTTCCTCTCACCTGATGAAGCGTTCCGACACCTTGGCTACTTGCCTGAAATTGAGTATTACGAAAGGGGGTCAAGAATTCTTCCGCGCATCATAGCTGGGACGCAGGGTCAGGTAACAGAACAATTGTCAGCCCTGTCATTGGATCTCGGGGTGGAAGAGTTTATGATTCAGGATGTTATAACTGACTTGGCGGCCAGGAGGCGGTCACTTGAGCTCATGGCTCCACTTTGTCTCAGTTCGCCGGTAAATCAGGGCACATATTAACTTTTAAATTAAATTCGCTTTTCTAAAATATTATCCCTTAATTAGAACAGTTTAATCATCAAAAACGGTGAATGTCCTGAAATGCTTTTTTGATTGATTGAACCAGGAACATGAACGTTCAGTAGTCAATTGTTGGTAACGGACGTCCAGCCATACCTTTTAACCTTATTTTTAAAGTGAAATATATAATAGTGTTATGCCTTGTCACTTTTCCGTTTGCCGGAAGTCCGCAGGAACGTCTGCAAAAAGATCTAAACACGTACCTGATTCCCATTGAGACTTTTTCCGCCAACGAGAGCTTTTCAGATATATCCGAATTACATCAAACATTTGCCAATGTCAGCGTCATTGGTTTGGGCGAGGCCGCACACGGCACCCGAGAGTTCCTACTCTATAAGCATCGGTTGTTAAGATTCCTGATCACAGAAATGGGTTTCAGGGCCCTGGTGGTGGAGGGGGACTTTTCGGGTGCAAAATTGATGAACGAATACATTACCAATGGCCAGGGTACCGCCTACGATGCGCTTAGGGCGATAGGCGTGGGCTTTTGGATAAACCAGGACTTCATAGAGATGGTCGAATGGATCAGAAGCTATAATTCGCAGCACCAAGCCGCTGATCAAGTCAGGTTTTACGGCTGTGACATGCAGTATCCTATTACGATATTACAGCAACTGCGGAACGGAGTAATCCAATTAAGGCACCCCTTATCCGCTGCCAGCCTGGCTGGTCTGGACATCCTGATCAATAATATTAATTACCGGAAGCTATCCGGCCCTGAAATTGCGACGGTAAAGAATGCAATCAGCGAAATACGGGCGGATAGCCCCGCGGACATTAAGCGGCACGACGAACAATTTTATCAGCATGAAATCCGGACGATCGAGCAACTACTGGAATTTGAGTCGGCGAGTCCGGGCAAAAAACAGTTTGCTTTGCGCGATAAGTTCATGGCTGAAAACAGCACATGGGTTTACTGTCATGAAGATTCGGCGAAGATCATAATCTGGGCGCACAACGGTCATATAGCGAAATACAAGACAGTTTCCCCGTCGCAGCCCATGGGAGCCTACATGGCGGCCAAATTTAAGGCTAAATATTATGCGTTGGGGTTTGGATTTAATTCGGGCAGCGTGCGTGCCGCATCCATTCCATCCACCGGGAAGACAAGAGTTTTTAACGTGCCTGCCGTGGAAACTAAAAACTCTTTTGATTACCTCCTGTCGGAATGCGATCAACCGAACTTTATCCTGGATTTCAAAACGGCGTCAGCTTCAGCCGAAATCCGTGATTTTCTCAATAAACGATATTATTCCAGGTCGATCGGTTCGTCCTATAGTAACGCGAAATTCGGTAAAGGCAAAGATATCGATGAACCGCTGGCATTATTATATGATGGTATCGTTTTTATCAGAACCACCCATGCTGCCTTACCTGAAATTTATAAAAACTGATGACTAAACTTTATTGATCTACCTAAACATGAAAATGTACTCCGACAGCCTGAGAGAACCCATCCAAGCCAAGATAGAAAAATTCAATCGCCACCTTTTGCAGTTTGATTCCCATTCGGATAAGATCGGACTCTATACAGGTCCTTCTGGGGCATCCCTTTATATGTGTGCGAATTACCTGGCCACCGGGCAGGAAATCTTTCAGGACAAGCTAAACCTCATCCTGGACGACACTATTCGATACATCGATGGAAGCAAATCCCTGGGGCCATCCTTCGCTTCCGGGATACCGGGCTGGGGCTGGCTGATCTGTCATTTGGCTGAAAAAGGAATGATCGACCCAGATATTGATGGTTTGCTCGGCGCCATTGACGCGCCCCTATACCAGGGTATGATAAACTATTTGAAGACAGGTTATTTTGATCCGCTGCATGGCGCGATCGGTATTGGAAGGTATTTTCTGAAAAGGAAACAATATCGTCGCATTGAGACCCTGATTGACCATCTGGACGAAATAAAAATTACCACCGATGATGAAATTAAGTGGAGAAAGCAAAATCTGCTGAGCAAGGAGGAGTTTACCTACGATTTTGGGTTAGCTCATGGATCAGCCGGTGTGATTCGTTTTTTGCTCAACTGCCATCAGCTGGGAATCAGGCAGGAGACGTGCGAAAGCCTGATCAAAGGCTCGATTAACTTCCTGTTGCATAACATACAACGCGATGAACAAGCCACCTCTATTTTCCCAAGCGCCATTCCATGCGAGGTTTACCGAAGCGGCCGGAACCGGCCTATCTCCAGCCGGCTTGCCTGGTGTTACGGTGACCTGACGATACTTTATACGCTCTATGCTGCAACGGAAAGGTTCGGTCTTTATGAACTAAAAAAAGATTGTATCACATATCTGATAAAAACCACCAACCGTAAATCTTTTGACGAAACTAACGTGGTTGACGCCGGATTCTGCCATGGCACAGCAGGTATTGCCTATGTCTACTGGAAACTATGGCATGCCACCGGGTTAGCGCGATTTGGGCAGGAAGCCGATTACTGGTATGTCAAAACACTTGATTATGACGCCGACCCATCTGACAATTTAGGTTATAATTATCTGATCGGAAGTTTTGAAGGAAGGGCCTTTAAAAAATGTGACGATGTGCTAGAAGGCAACAGCGGTGTTGCCCTGAGCCTGCTTTGCTATTTGCATCCTGGGCTGGCCGACTGGGACGAAAGTATGCTGCTATCATAGACCTGCTCAAATCTGGTTAATCAAGAATTGATTTTATGATACCTGACCCTTTGCCGAAAAATACACTGTTTGCTCCTTGTATGCTGGACCAAAGAAACCGATTTACCAAATCAAACTCACAATAGCTGAAAAAAGAAATTTATTGTATAGACAATAAATGGCGGAATCCGAAAAGCCACTAGAGTAGGAAAACCTTACCAAAAAAACAAAAACCATGGAAAAAAAACCATTAAAAAAATTGGCTTTGAACAAGTCTGTGATTGCAAAATTGACTGAAGACGAACAGTCAATGGTTAAAGGCGGAGCTGCGTTCACCACATCAGGCAACTGCACAGGCTTCCTTTGCTGCCAGGGAACGAGCAATTGTATTACTTATACACCGGATTGCTGGCCAAAAACTTCGCCTCAAAACACTTGTGAGACCAATTCAGGTTGCGCTTAATGGTTGATCCAATGGATGCGCCCGGCGGGTGCATCCATTGGATTTTTCTGGTAACACAGGCAACCGGCATGACCGCAAAATACCTTCAGCATGTTGATTAACCGAATTGAAACAATTATAAACGCCGAGAAAATGAAAGAAAAGGCCTTAAAAAAATTGACACTGAACAAATCAGTCATTGCAAAATTGACAGAAGATGAACAGGCAAACGTTAAAGGCGGCGACGCAATCACCACCTCGGGGAACTGCACTGGTTTCCTTTGTTGCAATAAGTCCAGCCAATGCCAGACCAATGTATCGAACTGTTGCACAACGAGCGTCGAAAGTATGTGTGTAGGGACTGTGGGTTGCCCTTAATTTTTCTTAGCCGAATGAATTCGATTGAATCATTCGGCTAATGTTTGAATTGTTAAGCCTGAATCATTGTAGATGGCGCAGCACTCTTGGCTGAATGGGCCTATTGTCCGGCCCCAGCTATTGCTGCTAGCGTGTTGAAGCTATCAATAAGTATGACCAGCGCAATATGCCGGAAACCTGGCAATATATTTTTATTTGTTGTTTACCATGACTAACTATACTTTTTATCCAAAGCTTTTAGTACGTATACCGCTAAGACCATTAACGACATCGTTTACCCTTACGGAGCTCAACGAATTATTTAAGGACCCGGTGATCCACGAGGCTTTATATCTTTCCTCGCCGGATTTGTTGAGTGAATATGAAAAATGGCTCATGGCGGGAATGCAGGCACATAGCGAATCAAAAAAGTTGGTTCTGTCATTGTTGAAATACATCCTCAGGCTTCACAGCCGCTGCACACCGTTCGGCTTGTTCGCCGGCTGCAGTGTGGTTGACCGGAACCAATCGATGGTTGTTGATCCGCAAAAGTTTTCGCGCTCCACCCGCCTGGATATGGACTATACCTGCGCACTCGCGGCCAACCTTGCGAAGCAGCCATATATCAAACCCTATTTAAAATATTACCCCAATACCAGCGGCTATCCTATAGGCGATAAATTAAGGTATGTGGAGTATTTTTATAAAAACAAAAAACGCTTCTATCAAATATCCTCCGTCGACAATACCGAATACCTGACCGCTTTGCTTGGCACTGCAGAAGCCGGTGCAACCTTAAATGACCTGACTAAAATACTTACGGATAATGATGTAGACTCCGACGATGCGCAGGCATTTCTCCAGGAGCTCATCGATGCTCAGCTGTTAGTTAGTGAACTCGAGCCCGCGGTAATCGGCAACGAAACTCTCTGGCAAATGATGACAACGCTAGAGGAAGTTTTTGGACAGGCCCCGTCGACTGAACTCGCTCAGTTGATTTCGTCATTGCAATTTATCTACAACACACTTCAATCAAAAGATGAGGCCAAAGCGTACACTGGCTTACAAAGCTACCGCGATGTGATAGCCACAGTGGACCAACTCGGCGTGCCGTTTGAAGCCGGCAAGCTATTTCAAACGGATCTTTTTCAAAATATAGCCGGGTCGCAGGGAAAGGATGGCCACAATCACCTGTCAGAGTCTACCCATGAATCGCTGCAAAAGGCCCTTACTATCCTGAACAAATTATCGCCCCAATCAAGCCGTAGGAACCTGGAAACTTTTAAAGAACAATTTATTAAAAAATATGAATACAGCGAAGTGGCTTTACTGGAAGTTCTGGACAATGAAAATGGTATTGGATACGGGCGCGGCGCTATAGAAAAGGGCGACTTGAATCCACTGATCGATGATTTGCCATTTGCAGTTGGGGAAGGCGACGCTTCCACTGTTTCATGGGACCGGATCGATTCCTTTTTATTTCAAAAGTTGCTGGGAGCCCATAAGAATGACCAGTACTCAGTTGCCATTACTGAAGACGAGCTGAGAGATATTCCAGCGAACTGGGCCGATTTGCCGGCATCCATGTCGGTTGTATTCAGTCATATAGGATGCGAAGAGGGCGCTGATGTACTGTTTATTAGGAATGCCGGCAACCCGAGCGCTACCAATCTTTTGGGACGATTTGCCGCGGGTTCTACGGACGTTTTAAAAACGATATACGATATCGCTGATTTTGAAGAGCGCTATTTTAAAAATGAAATTGTCGCAGAAATATCACACTTGCCAGAAAACAGGTTGGGAAATGTACTCCTCCGGCCAAATTTTCGGAAATATGAAATTCCGTACCTGACCAGATCGTCTTTGCCAGGCGATCAGCAGATACCCGTGAATGATCTTTATGTCTCAATTCGCAACAACCAGATACGTTTAAGGTCCAAAAAACTAGACAAGCTGGTTCTGCCGAGGCTTGGGACGGCCCATAATTTTTCTACCCGATCGCTGCCGGTTTATCAATTCCTGTGCGACATGCAACTGCAGGGGAAAAGGGGTGGTTTATTCTTTGACTGGAGAGGCATAAAAAATGAGTTTAAATTTCATCCCCGCGTTACGGTAGACCGGATGATCATTTTCCCCGCAACGTGGCAACTGACCAAAAAGGACCTCCAATCACTCCTAACCTATAAAAAGGACAATCCTGATATGCCGGAACTCCTGGAAACTGTGGCTGAATTCCGACGTCAATTGAAAATGCCAGAGTTAGTGTTACTAGTTGAAGGCGATAATGAGCTACTTATTGATTTCAGAGCCAGCTTAAGCGTTGAGCTATTTATGGCGACCATTCAAAAAACTGAAATGCTCGTTCTTAAGGAGTTTTTGTTCGACAAGGACAACGCTGTTGTAAATGGTGTGAACGGCGGCGTCTATACCAATGAAATTATCGCCACGATTTTTAAAAATGATGCCATGGAGGAAACGGTGAATTCCAAAACCTCCATTTCGGAGCCAATCAATTCGAAAAGAAAATTTTCCCTAGGATCAGAATGGTTGTATCTGAAACTTTACTGTGGTACCAAAGTTGCCGATTCCTTATTAACCGATATTGTGACTCCGGTCACTGACCAGCTGCTTGCGCAAGGGCTTATCAATAAATGGTTTTTCATCCGGTATTACGATCCGGATTTTCATTTGCGGATCAGGTTCCATTTGCGTTCCGCGGAAAGAGTAGGCCACGTTATCAGCTTGGTAAACGCTGAAATAGCAGGGGCCGAGCAAGCTGGTTTAATATGGAAAGTACAAGCCGACGCTTATGAGCGCGAATTAGAAAGATACGGTCAATACGATATCTCCTTAACCGAGGAGATTTTTTACGCGGACAGTAGGTGTTCGGCAAAAATGCTGGAGTTTTGCCCGGATGATCAGGCAAGATGGCTTTTTGCGCTTAAATCAGTTGACCATTTTATGGACTCCTTTAACCTGTCCCTGGACACTAAATTCGAATACCTCGAATGGTACAGAAACGCGTATGGAAATGAGTTCAAAATCGGCAAAGCTTTCAAACTGCACCTGGACAAAAAATTTCGCGAACAGCGGTCAAAGATCAGCAATGCCGTCTACCAAAATGGCGGTCCTGCCGTCCTGAACACCTCACTTTTGCATTGTCTGGAGTCCCGTGCGCAACAATTGGAAGCTGTTGCTGCTATGATCAGACAACAGGCCGGGTTGCACGATAAGATGCTGCGCGATTTCATTTCATCGCATGTCCATATGATTCTAAACCGGATATTCAGGAGTAAGCCAAGAGAGAATGAACTTGTTGTCTACGACTTTCTGCTGCGAACCTATCAATCGGAAAAAGCAAGAAACAACCAGCGTGTCACGATGGAGTAACACCTGTCATGCGTGTTCTTGGTCTCTTGATTGAGCTTAGCGGATGGCATTGCCGTCAACCAGGACCTCGAAGTCGTCCAGCCAGAGTTTACCTGTTCCAGACAATATGCCTCCGACGTACACGGTTTCAGCCCCTTCCGGTATGGCCAGTTTAACGGAATATTGTCGCCAATTGATGGTGCCACGGATTCTTTTTCGCTCCATATTATCAAATGCCAGGATACTATCTTTGCCGTCTATCCGCAGCATAAGCCCCATGACGCCGGTTATATTTTCCAGTTTCATATAGGCTCTTACTTCAATTTCTTTGCCGCTGATATGTTGTAATTTTCGTGCAGCGCACCCAAATATTTGGTCGCTCGGGTTGGATTCTTCGATGAGCAATGCATACCTGCCCGAATGCTTGGTATTGGAATCCAGCTTAAACGTGAAATTGCTTTTACGGGGCATCTTCATCCAGCGATCGGCAAAACCTGCAGAACCCGTTTGATTTTCAAAGCCAAAATTTAGCGTATCAATAGTTTTCTGGGCCGCGGCGAGTTTAAAAATCGCCAAACAAATGATTAATAAGAATAGATGCTTCATGTTAGGATTATATAGAATTAAACGATAATAGTATACTTAAACAAATACGGATTGTTAACACAGTTTCAAATAAATTAATTTTTCGGGCTGAGCTGACCGTTGATCATCAGGTTCCAAGTTCCAGCTGGTTTTTTACTAAACCGTAATATGCTCCCCTTAAAGAGGTCAATTGTTCATGGGTGCCCTGTTCGATGATCCGCCCTTTATCAAGAACGACGATATTGTCAGCATTGGTGACCGTACTCAGCCTATGGGCAACAATGACCACCGTCCTGCCTTTAAAGAAATCATTTAGGTTGTTCATGATAATGCTTTCATTATTGGCGTCCAAGGCGTTGGTCGCCTCATCAAAGAATATAAAATGAGGGTCCTTGTAAATTGCGCGGGCAATTAGCATCCGTTGTTTCTGGCCCTGGCTTATACCGTTACCCTCAGCACCAATCTTTGTTTTAAGACCCAGCGGAAGTTTGTTGATAAAATCCTGGATGTTGGCCGTCCTGATGGCATGGAGCAATTTGGACCGGTCCGGGTATTCATCTCCCAGGGTTATGTTTTTTTCAATGGTTTCTGAAAAAATAAAGCCCTCTTGCATGACCACACCGCATTGCGCGCGCCAGCTTTTAAAACTAATGTTGCTGATTGATTGGTCATCAACCAGGATATCACCGTTTTCCGGTTCATAAAACCGCAGCAATAACTTTAGAATTGTCGTTTTTCCGCTGCCGCTCATGCCGACGATCGCTGTTGTTTTTCCGTCCGGAATGTCCAGGTTGATGTTTTCGAGAACCGGTTCATTCCGGGTTCCAGGGTATCTGAAGGTCAGGTTACGAATGCTCAAGCTTTTATTTTCGGGTAACCCGGAGTTCCATTCCCTGTTTAAGGGTTCTTCATCGGACATTAATTGGATCTCATTCAACCTTTCCAGGCTGATCTTAGCATCCTGGAAACCTTGCATGAACGCCAGGAGTTGCTGAATAGGGGCGTTCAGCTGACCAATAATATACTGGACCGCGAGCATGCCGCCCAAGGTTAGATTACCATCGATAACGGCTTTTGCGCTCAAAAAGGTAATGAGCAGGTTGGTTCCCTCGTTGATAAATGTCGAGCCGCCTTGCTGGTACTGTGACAGCGCCAGGTTTCGCAGACTAAATTTAAACAGCCGGGCCTGTATATGTTCCCATTCCCAGCGTTTTTCCTGTTCATAGTTGTTAAGCTTAATTTCCTGCATTCCCCCGATCAACTGCACGATTGCACTTTGGTTTTTCGCAGAGATATCGAAGCTTTGATAGTTAAGCCGGCGCCTGCTTCTCAGGAAAATTGCTATCCAGCCGATATAAAGTGTACTGCTGATCGCAAATACAAAAAATATTAAAAAGTTGTAATAGACTAGGACAATGGAGAAGACCACCAGGTTAAACATAGAAAACAAGGTGGTGAGTGTGGAACCGGTTAAGAATGTTTGAATATTGCGTTGGTCATTCATTCGCTGCATAATGTCACCGGTCATCTTGGTATCGAAGAAACTGATCGGCAACTTCATGAGTTTAATGAGGAAGTCGGTCAGTATGGAAATATTGATGCGGGTACTGATATATAACAAAATCCACGACCGTATAAACTCCACGCTCACCCTGCCGATAATGAGGACTGCCTGGGCAATTAATATAAGGTAAATAAAATTCAGGTTTCGCGTATTGATGCCAATATCAACGACTGATTGCGTCATGATCGGCGCAATCAGTTGCAGGAAACTGCCAATACCGAGGCCCAGTAAAAGTTGTAAAAAATGCTTTCGGTAGGCAACAAAATAGCGTATCAGGTAAGACCAGCCGGCCTCGTCCCTTTTTTCATCCTTCACCTGGTAAAATTCCGGCATTGGTGATAGGAGCAGTGCAATTCCCTTTTTCTGTTCGTGATCACCTATCCAATTGTAAATAAAATCCTGTTCACTAATTGTTTCCATGCCGCTTGCAGGATCGGCGATATAATATTTGTTGCCTTTGATCTTGTATAATACGACGAAATGATTCTGTCGCCAGTGTAAAATACAGGGAAGTTCTGCCTTATCGAGATCACCTGCGGTAATCTTTGCCGCCAGTGATCGGAAACCCATTTTTTCAGATGCTTGGCTGATGCCAAGAAGCGAAACGCCTTCCCGGTTGATGCCGCAAAGATCCCTTAAAGTTTGCAATTGGTAGTTGTGTCCAAAGTATTTTGCAATCATTTTTAAGCACGACGGGCCACAATCCATTTGGTCATATTGCTTATAAAAAGGGAAAGACATGTTGAGGTAGATAAAGTTTATGTTCTCAAAAAAACCATTAAGTGCAGTTAATTCGTAAACGCGTTAACAGGCTCCAATGTACAATAAATATTAATATCGACCGAAAAGCAGCAGAACTTAGGGCCTATTTTTTATCGATCACCTTAAGAATATTCCTGCAGATTCTCTGTAGGATGGTTGCGTCCTGCGTGACGATCTCAGCATCGGCAACCATGCCCTGTTTTAAGTGGATTGGCCGCCTCATGTCTGAGCGCGTGCTAACTTTGAAATCGACTTTTGAAAGAAAAACGCTGTCTCTGTAAGGAATGTCAGAGATATAGCGGATTGTTCCGCGCAGCATGCCATATTCCTCAAAAGGATAACTTCTGAGCTTGATAAGTACAGGCTGGCCTTCTTTTACCTTACCCATACTGTTTTGGGGTATCATCATTTCGCCAAAAAACTGCTCATTGCCGGGATTGATATAAAAAATCTCTTCGTTGCTGCTAAGCACGTCATTTTCCTGTATCACGCCAGCAAACGTAAGCCTGCCGGACTGGAGGGCGGTCAGCACATATTTGCTTTTCCAATCCTGAATCTGGCTGACCAGGCTGTTGAGGGATTGTATAAATTTGAGCCGTTCCTGATCGATTTGATTATCCAGTTCGAGGATTTCTTTTTGTTTTGCCAGATAGTTCGTATTAGCGCTCACCAATGATGCATCCGTTTGCACCATAAGCGATTTTTTTGTCAGGTATTTGCTCTCTACATTGCGCAATTCCGAAGGCGTGCCGGCTTTCTGCTGAACCAGCTTCTCATAGATATGAAATTCCTGCTCCGCCAGAGTAAAATCACGCTGCTGGATCATCTTCTGTGCACCAAGCTCTTGTTCCTGCTTGGAAAGATCGGCAAGATCTTTTACCAGGTATGCGCGTTTTTTTACATAAAAGCCATCGGGAACCGATGATTTGTAGACCAGGTAGTCCTGGTAGAAATTCTGATAGGACGTTTGAAGCTCGCCCAGCTCGACAATATCGTTATGATCCAAAGAACTAATCAGCTCGGGGTGATTGCCCTGTACTCGTATTTGGAGTTCCGATAACTTTTTCAGAAGATTCAACACCTGTTCGTGATTAGCGGTGCTTTCAATAAAGCCCAACGCTTGTCCGGCTGTAACTTCATCGTTTTGTTGGACTAGTAATTTGATCAGTTTTCCTGAAATTTTGGCCACAACCGGCTTGGCAGCATTCGGCGAATTGACTTTCATCGTGGCTTTGACTACGTCCGGGTATCGTACGACAGCCGATATACCAACGATCGCAATCATTATAAAAAAAAATAAAATGATACCAAAGCGCATTATCCACGATGGCGCCTTGGTGATGATGTCCTGCATCTCGTCGGTGTGCCGGATTTCCTGGCCGTTTTGTACAAATGATACTGGCATGATAATAGTTTTCGCCCAAGTTTAGGTCATTGGCAGGCAATATACATTTATCTACTATGATTGTATTAGGGATGGAAGAAAAAATTGAAAATGATGCTAATGTTCCGGGCATGGTGATCTGTTCCATATTGAATAATCTTCATATAGAACATCGGGAAATTACTTGCCCCTAAAGCAAGCCGATTTAAATCGTGGCAATCTTTAGATTTTGAATAAAATAGTTCGAGAATTATATCAACAGGATTGGTACGCTATCAGTTCTTGGACTTAAAATGCTTTATCAGCTCTTTATAGTCTAAGACGTGTACCTGTTTACCGTTCTTATAAACTAAGACTGGTACAGTTCCTGTGTCTTTTGCCAAAGAATCACCTACGGCTACATAAGTCTCCCAATCTGGGTATAGATTAAGTAAATTCCCATCAGAAAGAACTAGAGTTTCTGTGTTGTGGTTTTGTCTATCAAAGTAGATTGAATCCACTCTTCCATGAAACGACCTAGCTGATGCTTTCCTTAGGACTAAATCCCACCCACCTATACTATGTGACACCTTCCAATAAACTAGAGCGATCAAAGGTACTATTATAACAATTATAGCTATAAATAATATGCGACTTGCTTTCCTGTTAACCATAAACTTTTCTTCCATAATGTTATTTAATTACCAAACCCAAGTCTGTCCGATGCTGTACATTGCTCCACCACTTACCTTCCCTCCCGGTGACAGGCCTATCTGTTGTGTAGTATAATCTTTCTCATTTTTTCCAAAGTTGCTGGGAGACATTGTTTCTTTACCTCCCAATGCAGGATCTAAACTGCCACCGTTGCTGTACCCGTATCGTCCAAACGGGGTGGTGATCCCTGCATTGGAAGATCCTGATCGTCCCCCAAAATCCTCTGTATGAAATTGATTACCATTAGTTGGCGTAATAGTTCCCATATCCAGACCAACGCCTCCACCCAATCCTATGTTTCCAGATAAAGTGAAATATGGGCGTGTCTTCCCTGTGGCATCAGTAACTGCACCCTGCGCTTAAGCTATAGCCACCTATTAAAGCCCCTCCAACAGTGACACCCATATAGGTTCCCCCTGTTTGTCTTGCGCTAAACTGAGAGCCGTTAAAGTTTGTGAGGGTAGAAAACCTAGGATCAGATCCGGCTTTTGCCGATCCCGCAGATGTCCAGCCCGAAAATCCATCTCTTTGAGTAGCCCTACTAACCGAGCCATCTTTACAGAAAGTAACCTTGTCGGTGTAGACGGCACCCCTCCCTTGAGTGGCTGTATACTTCGAATATACTTCCGCTGACTTTCCTATATACTTTGCCCCATCACCTCCAAATTTAGTTGCAGTCTTCTGATCAACCACTCTGTCATCCCAAACATACTTGCTTCCCTCTTTAACCCAATCAAACATCCCATCTACATCTACGTGTGTAATAGGGTTGTTATGGCCATAACTATAAGAACTCCATCTACGATCCTTATCAGCTAGTGGGTCTATTGTATTGAAACGCCCAATCACCGGATCATAGAACCTTGCGCCGTAATCGTATTCCCCCAGCTCTTCCTGTAGCTCCTTTTTATTGTAAAGATATTCATTTTTCCCGCTAGGGCTGATCTTTGCTTAGCGGCATTACATCCATGCCTAAAGGAAGCCATCTTAATTTGGTATCACATCCGAACGCCGGGGTAAATTGGAAATGGTATGCTTATGCAAAAGATATGGGCAGGATTAATCAACTAACTTGAACGGCAGCGGTTTTGATAAGTCAACAAGACAGCCAATTTTTTTCGGTTGTTTAGGGTGGTATGATTAAGGGAAACGGGTTAAGAGGCTATCGGCTCATCATTGGCTCTTATCGGTTCTTATTGGCTCATGTTTATATCAAATTCAGTATATTTTGTACTATAATACACCAAATAAACACATTTTAGACTGAAATTGCCTTTGGCGGCATCATTGGACTAGTCAAAATGGGTGCCATTTTATTGTGCCGATTTAAGGCGTTGAACTACAGTACGGTAGGGAGGGCTTTAACGGCCCTGAATATGCGATATCTTCCCCGTATGTTTTAGCTTTCAATATAAGCACGGGATTATTTTATACCTCTGTGGTAAAAAATTAACCGCAGAGGTATAAAACAGAATTTACCTCAACCAAAATTCGGCATATTCGTTGCATCCATATAAACAATTTCCCATTGATGTCCATCCGGGTCTGCAAAGCTGTGTTGGTACATCCATCCGTGATCTTGGGGTTCGGAATAAATGGAGCCTCCAAGTTCGGTTGCTTTCGTTATGGTTTGCTGCACTTCCTCGCGTGAGGCCGCATCAAGGGCCAACAATACTTCAGTTGCCAGGTGTGCGTTGCCCACCTCTTTTTTGGTAAAAGTTTTAAAATAACTTTCTACCAACAGCATTACATAGATGTGCTCGCTTATCACCATACAGGCAGCCTTGTCGTCGGTAAATTGTGGATTAAAGCTATAGCCAAGTCCGTTGAAAAATGCCTTTGACCGCTCCAGGTCTTTAACAGGCAAGTTGATGAAAATTTTTGTTGCCATGATCTAAATTTTTTAATTGTTATTGATGCACAAAGTTGCGGCAACTGTTTTCCTAAAAAATTTACATATGTTGAGAAAAGCAAAAAATCCTCACTTATTTGCAAAAAATATACGGCTTAGCTGAGTGGGGGTGATGCCTAGGTAGGCAGCAATGTGCTGTTTCTTTAACCTTTTCACCAAACCAGGGTATTTACGTAGAAAATTATCGTAATTGGTCTTAGCCGATTCATACCGGAGTGATACTTCATAGGGTTCCTTTTCGATTATCCAGTGCTGTTCCATATAGCGGATATAAAAAGCGGCGATATCGGGATAAATGGCAACAAGTTTTTTAAATTCCATGAAATTGTATTCGAGCACTTCTGTATCCTCCAGCGCTTTTATGGTAAAATTACTCGGCGACTGCGTGAGGGTAGCTGTCATGGAACCTGCAATTCGGTTCTCGGGGAAGAAATACTTAACCACCATGTCGCCATTTTCGGCAGCGTAATATTGATACATTAAGCCATTTACAATAAAAGCCACCTTTTTGGGTGTCTGGCCTTCGGTAACAAAATAGTCGCCCTTGTTGTAGGTGTTTTCGCGGAGCAAAGCGGCCCATGCCGTTTCGGCCTGCGGCGAGAGTTCAGTGTAAGTTTTTATTTTTTGGAAGAAAACATCGCGGCTCATTGGATAAAGATAGGAATCTTATTTGCGGGTATGATGCAGTATTACGCGACCGTACCCAATTTGCCATTAAAAAAACCTCAGAAAAGTTTGTCATAATTGCAAATTCAATAGAGACAGAAAAATATTTTCGATTCGTAACCCTTAAGACGAAGAGTAATATGCAATAGCCAGGTAGTACGGTAATTGTTTTTCTTACAAGACACCGATTTAAGGCTATTTGTCTATTTTCACCCTGATCACGTTAAATGAGTACGGTTTCAGGCTCAATTTTATGTGCCCACCATCAACTGCAACCTCGCTTTTTTGAGGACTAATGGCTAATGGTTTATCTAATGAATTAACCCCATTCAAATCGTCACTTTGTAATACAGTCCAGTTGCACACAGAACCTGTTTTAGCACCGCTCACTGCAAAATCTGATTTTTGCTCATCTTTCCCGGTGTTAACTATTTTAATAATCAATTCCCGTGTATTAGCATCTAAAGCTGCAGTGGCAAAGCATCCGTTCTGCCCGGTTACCGCTTCATTGTTCAGCGTTAGAGGAACTACATCCGTTCCTTTATTTAAAGAATATAATTGCTGCACATAATAATTTGGTGTGCCATAAGATCGCAGGTTATCAAACCAGATCAGGTCGGGCGTCCATTGCCAGCCTTCAACATTAGCAAAAAGCGGCGCGTAAGAAGCCATGCTAACTACGTCGGCATTGCGCTCCAAGCCAGTCATAAAAGCCGCTTCAGCCATGGCACATTCCCAGTTGTTCTTATTATCAGGGCTGCCTGTTACCTTGCTTTGAGCAGCATATTCACCTGCAAAAATTTTAGGGCCATTACGGTCGTAGTTGTCATAGCGTTTAACATTTTGCAAGAACCATTTAGGCGAGGCATAATAGTGTTCATCTAAGATGGATGCCCCCAACTTCCGGAAGGTTTGATTTGCACTATTAAATATATCACCTCCGGGGAATGGACCCAAACTGCTGACCAATTTGATCTGCGGATATTTGGCGTGGATGGCCTTTTCAAAAATCTTATACCTCTCAATGTATTGCTCGCCCCATTGTTCATTACCTACTCCAAGCATGTTTAAATTAAACGGCGCCGGATGGCCAAGCTCAGCCCGTTTTTTGCCCCATTTGGTATTAACTGAGCCGTTTGCAAATTCAATCAGGTCCAACGCGTCTTGAACGTAGGGTCCAAGCTGACTTACCGGAACCAGCTCGCAGGTGTTAAACTGGCAGGCCATTCCGCAATTGATAATCGGCAGTGGTGATGCACCTATGTCTTCGGCAATTTCAAAATACTCCAGGAAGCCCAGGCCGAAAGTCTGATAATAATCAGGAGCTGGACGGTGAGCGAATTCGGTATTCCATCGATTCATAATCATCCTGCGGTTTGCTATGTCGCCGATGGTTCTTTTCCATTGATAGCGGGTATCTAATTCACGTCCTTCAACGATACAGCCACCTGGAAAACGAAGGAATCCAGGTTTCATATCAGCAAGCTTTTGCACAAGGTCAGCGCGCAAACCGCCGGGGCGCTGCTTCCAGGTATCCTGCGGAAAAAGCGAGATCATATCGAGATCAACCGAACCGGTGCCTTTCAATAATACTCTGAGACTGGCTTTGGGCTCAGTTTCTGTTGCTATGAAACTCGCCGTATATTTTCTCCATTCTTTTGAAGCTGGTGTAACCGAAGTGCTGCCAATAACTTCTTTCTTTGAATTGATTAATTCTATTTGCAGGGTAATTTTAACTCCTCCGGCCTGTTTTGCTAAAACCGAAAAATTATACTGGTTATTTTTTTTAATACCCATACCGAAAAAGCCTTCGTTACTTAAGCCATAGCCTTTGGTTGAATTTGATGTAATATGTATGAATCTCGGGTTATCAGGGTTCGCAGCACCCCTGTTTAATATCAGGATACTGCCGTTGGCGCCATCCTGTTTTATTTCGTCCCAAGCCATTAAAGGCTCCTTGAACTCAAACGAACGATTTTTCACCAATTCAGCATATACTCCGCCATCAGCACCCATATTGATATCTTCAAAAAATATCCCGTACATGGTGGGTTGGACGTGTGCCTTTATTTTGCCGGCATTGATTGTGTACACGTTTTCCGTGTTAGTGGACTGGCAATAGGCTGACACGCATAGCGCGGTGATGCAAAACGTTAAAAAAGATCTTTTCATAATCATCATTAAAATCATAGCTGTGTCTTGCAGATCATTTGCTCTGCCCACTCTTACGTTATATTTAGGTGGCGCCCAGTCATATGAAATAAACAGAAAATAGTCAGGTGATAGATTGCCTCAGCACCTATTTATTAAGAAACTTATATGTTGTTGACGTACGATAAGTAGTACCGGGTCTCAAAACGGTTGAAGGAAATGAGGTTTCATTCGGAGAATCCGGGAAATGCTGTGTTTCCAGGCAAAACGCCGACCGATAGCCGTAAGCATCATCACATTTACCATCATGATCTTTTCCGTTTAAAAAATTGCCGCTATAAAATTGCAAACCAGGTTCGGTTGTATAAATCTGCATACTGATGCCTGTTTTCGGGCTATATACAGTGGCCACGGGGCCATCAGTTTTATTTAACACGAAGTTGTGGTCGTACCCTTTCCCGTTTTTGAGCTGTTCATCCTGTTTATCAATGTCCGCACCAATCGTTTTGGCCTTGATAAAGTCAAAAGGAGAGCCTTTAACAGGCATTAATTTCCCAGTCGGAATCAATGTCGAATCAATCGGAGTAATTGCATCGGCATTGATCTGCAAAAGGTGATCGGTAATAGTAGTATTGCCCGCGCCACTCAAATTAAAATAAGCATGGTTGGTAAGGTTGACTAATGTTGCCTTATCGGTAACCGCACTATAATCTATTTTGAGGCCATTGTCATCTGTTAATGTATACGTTACTTTTACATCCAGATTACCAGGATAACCACCCTCGCCGTCTTTTGATTTGTAAGAAAGTTCCAGAATTTGTGGCGACACCTGCCTGGCATCCCAAACTTTTGAGAAGAACCCGCTAAAACCACCGTGCAAGGTATTTACTCCATCATTTATGTCAAGCTGGTACATTTTGCCGTCAAGTGTGAACTTTCCCTTGGCTATACGATTGCCATACCTGCCTATAAGTGCACCAAAATAAGGCTCTTTTGGCTTTTGATAATATTTCAGGTCTTGGTATCCCAAAACCACATCAACGGGAGACCCATTTTTGTCAGGAACGATAATACTTACAACTCTGCCGCCATAGTTGGTGATAGCTACCTGTACTTGACTATTCTTTAGTATATACAAATCAGCCTGTTTACCATTAATACTTTGCTTAAAGTTTTTTGCGTCCGGCAAACATACAGTCCTTGCTATGCTGGTATCGCCAGCAGGCGTTGCCTTTTTCGATGAAGATTCACACGATTGGCAAATGGTTGCACCAAATATTGATGCACAAATTAAAATTGCTGAATTTGTTTTCATAATTCTTTACGCTCTTTTTCGCAGGTACCTGCAGCGATTGCTTTTACTTACCTTTAAAAAAATACAGTTCGGTTATTTGGTTTATACTTGGTTCAGCACTGATGGGCTTAATTTGGAGCCTAATGTATAAATATTTTTTTAATTGTGAAATAAACACTTAAATAATTTTGGCTCTATTAGTGTGTGGCAAACAATTGAAAAACAAAAAGGCCTAAATCAACCTATCGCCCTAAAGTCCACATTAGTAGGATTTAAGTGACACGCAAACCAAAGAAATGTTGGAAAAAGAGTTCCTGGTATAAACTGAATAGCCTAAGCGACGATAGCGAGGAAAGGGGACCAAAAACCTGGAGCATGCTTCAATAGCACAACGAGGGGAATATACTTGGCTAAATTTCAGCGAATTATAAGCCTAATGCCTCTTTTCGGCCAGCACATTCGTAAAATTTAAAGCTATGCCTTCTGATTTTTATTAAGTGTTTAAAAAAATATTTTGTTATTTAAAAAAATAAGTGTTAATTCGACACTAATTATAAACCCATAATGAATAAAACCCAATTTGTAATTGGGGTGGACTACGGTTCCGACTCTGTCCGCTCCGTATTGATTGATGCATCTAATGGCGAAGAAATCGCCTCATCTGTATTCAACTATCCAAGGTGGAGAGATGGATTATATTGCAATTCTGCTGAAAATCGATTCAGGCAGCATCCTCTTGATTATTTGGAAGGGCTCGAAGTCACAATTAAGGATTGTCTGCAAAAAGCCGGTAATAATGTGGCCGATCTGGTTAAAGGCCTATCGGTAGACACAACAGGTTCAACTCCGGTTGCGGTGAATAAATTTGGCATGCCCTTGGCGTTAACGCCAGGTTTTGAGCAGAACCCGAATGCGATGTTCATTTTATGGAAGGATCATACTTCAGTTGCTGAAGCTGCCCAGATTAACGAACACGCAGCAAAATTTGATATTAACTACCTTAAATATGTTGGAGGTATTTATTCGTCTGAATGGTTTTGGGCAAAATTGCTACACATTTTAAGAATAGACGACCAGGTTCGGAATGCCTGCCACTCGTGGGTAGAACATTGTGACTGGATACCTTTCTTGTTAACCGGTGGTACTAGGGCAGATAATATAAAACGGAGCCGATGCGCAGCTGGGCATAAAGCGCTATGGGCCGAAGAATTTGGTGGGTTGCCGCCCAATGAATTCTTCTCATCACTTGATCCGCTCCTCAATGGTTTTACATCCAGGCTATTCACAGAAACCTATACATCAGATCAAAGAGCAGGATATTTAAGTAAAGAGTGGGCTCAAAAGCTCGGTCTATCTACCAATGTAGCTGTTGGCGTAGGTGCATTTGATGCACATATGGGGGCAGTAGGGGGGCAAATAGAACCTTATCATTTGAGTAAAGTAATGGGAACTTCCACCTGTGATATTTTAGTGGCACCCACTAGTGAAATGCAGGGCAAATTGGTAAGAGGAATATGCGGCCAGGTAAATGGTTCCGTTATACCCGGCATGACAGGACTCGAAGCGGGTCAATCTGCATTTGGCGATACCTATGCCTGGTTTAAAAATATGATCTCGTGGCCATTAGACAATCTCCTTCAAGATTCATCCGTGATCGATGGTAAAACAGCCGAAGCGCTGAAGACCGAAATGAGTGAACGAATTATACCGGAATTGAGCAAGCAGGCACAATTACTACCGTTAGATGTAGAAAATGAATTAGCAATCGACTGGTTCAATGGCCGCCGTACCCCAGATGCCGATCAAACCCTTAAAGGCGCTATCACTGGTTTGAATTTGGGAAGTGATGCGCCAAAAGTATTTAGGTCATTGGCAGAGGCAACCTGTTTTGGAGCCAAAAGCATTGTTGACCGGTTTATACAAGAAGGAATACCTGTTAAAGGAATTATAGGTATTGGTGGCGTTGCCAAAAAATCACCGTTTGTGATGCAAATGATGGCTGATGTGCTGGGGATGCCTATCCGGATCCATCAATTTAAACATACCTGCGCTTTAGGCGCAGCCATGTTTGCAGCAGTTGTCGCAGGCATATATTCAACTGTTGAAGAGGCTATGACAGCAATGGGGCGCGGTTTTGACGTGGAGTATTATCCCGATAGCCAATTGCGCGAAATTTATAGTAAACGCTATCGTCAGTACAATGACCTTGGAAAATTTGTGGCCTGGCAAATTGGCCTGCAATCAACCAATAGTTTACCACAAGCCGACCCTATTTTGCTATGAGCCAATATCAGCATATTAAACAGAATTAAAATTTTAAATAAACCTTAAAATAATGATCGATCTAAAAAAATTTGAAGTGTGGTTTGTTACAGGCAGTCAGCACCTGTATGGTGAAGAAACATTAAAACTGGTTGCTGAGCATTCACAACAGATAGCAAAAGGCCTCGATAGCTCGGGCAAAATAGCTGTACAGGTAGTATATAAGCCAGTGGTAAAAAGCACAGAAGAAATTTATGCAACTATTCAACAGGCTAATGCAGCTGAAAATTGCATCGGAATAATTACCTGGATGCATACATTTTCGCCTGCTAAAATGTGGATACGAGGATTGAGCATCCTGCAAAAACCAATGCTTCACCTGCACACGCAGTTTAACAGGGATATTCCATGGAGTTCAATTGATATGGACTTTATGAATTTAAACCAGAGCGCTCATGGCGATCGTGAATTTGGCTTCATTGTTTCGCGTATGCGCAAAAACCGTAAGGTTGTTGTAGGGCACTGGCATGACAGTGAAGTTGTTGCGCAAATAGATGCCTGGGCAAGGGCCGCTGCCGGATGGCACGACTGGCAGGGTGCGAAATTTGTTCGTTTTGGAGATAATATGCGTTTTGTGGCCGTTACTGATGGCGATAAGGTAGAGGCTGAATTAAAATTTGGTTTCTCAGTAAATACCCATGGCGTAGGCGACCTTGTTGCTGTGATCAATGATGTAACTGAAGCGGAGGTCGATGCACTGACAGCTGAGTATGAAGCGTCTTATAACATGGATGCACCTTTGCGCAAAGGTGGCGAAAAATATTCCTCTGTATATGAAGCTGCTAAAATAGAGATCGGGTTGCGTAAGTTTTTAGAAAAAGGAGGTTTTAAAGGCTTCTCGGATACATTTGAAGATCTGCATGGTATGGTACAATTACCAGGCATCGCAGCACAGCGCTTAATGGCCGATGGATATGGATTTGCAGGCGAGGGTGACTGGAAGACGGCTGCCCTGGTACGCGCTTTTAAAGTAATGGGAAGCGGGCTTAAGGGTGGCAATGCCTTTATGGAAGATTATACCTATCATTTTGATCCCAATAATAGCCTTGTTTTAGGCTCTCATATGCTTGAAGTGGATGCATCGTTATCAAATGGCAAAGCTTCACTCGAGGTTCATCCATTGGGAATTGGCGGCAAAGCTGATCCTGCACGCTTGGTATTTAATGTAGCGGGCGGGCCAGCAATAAATGCTTCCATCATCGATATGGGCAATCGTTTCAGGTTACTAATTAATGAGGTCGAGGCTGTTGAGCCGCAGAATGACCTGCCTAATCTACCTGTTGCACGGGTGCTTTGGAAGCCATACCCTGATATGAAAACCGGCTGCGCAGCGTGGATATATGCGGGTGGCGCACACCATACGGCTTATAGCCAAAATCTTACTGCTGAACATTTACAGGATTTTGCAGATATGGCAGGATTAGAGTTTTTACGAATAGGTAAAGACACAAAGCTTGATCAATTCCGCAATGAGATACGCTGGAATGAGGTAGCTTATAAATAAGCATTATAGATATGCAGATCAGGCAGTCCGGATGGGATTACGATTGCCTGATCTGTTTTAACACTTAAGACCAATTTAACCTGATTATGAACAAATTTTCAACCCCCGATTATGTCATTTTCGTCATATACTTTATTATAGTATCCAGTTATGGCTATTGGGTTTACAGTCGCAAAAAAAAGAAGGGCATCTCCGGCAGTCACGACTTCTTTTTGGCTGAAGGCTCTCTTACCTGGTGGGCCATTGGCGCATCGTTGATCGCCTCTAATATTTCTGCAGAACAATTTATTGGAGCAAGCGGACAAGGCTTTACTGTAGGGATTGCAGTAGCGGCATATGAATGGATAGCTGCCATCGCGCTGATTATTGTAGCCGTTTGGTTTATCCCGGTATATCTTAAAAATAAGATTTATACAATGCCGCAGTTCCTCGAAACACGTTACAACCCGGCTGTTAGTTTAATAATGGCTTTATTCTGGCTGTTCCTGTACGTATTCGTTAATTTAACCTCTATTCTTTTCCTGGGGGCTTTGGCCATAAACAGTTTGTTAGGCGGTGATCCTATTGTGTTTCACTGGGTAATCATCGCACTTGCTGTGTTTGCACTGGTTATTGCCCTTGGTGGTATGAAAGTAATTGGATTTACCGATGTAATACAGGTACTAGTATTAGTAATTGGCGGTTTGGCCACAACCTATATTGCACTAACATTGGTTAGCGAGCGCTTAGGACTGGGTAAAGACGCACTTGCTGGTTTTACCGCGATGCTGAAGGATTCCCCGGAGCACTTTAAGATGATATTAGCTAAACCGGGGCCGCATGCATCGCAGGCCGATATTAATAAATACCTGCTGCTGCCCGGCATTGCCATGTATTTTGCCGGGCAATGGATAGTAAACCTTAATTATTGGGGATGTAACCAGTATATTACCCAAAGAGCCCTGGGTTCAGATATTAACACTGCCCGTACAGGTATATTATTTGCCGGCCTGATGAAGCTGGCCATGCCTGTTATTGTAATCCTTCCCGGTATTGCTGCTTACGTATTATATAAAAATGGTGGCCTGCAGCAGGAAATGAATGCCGGTGGCCATTTAAACGCTGATAATGCTTATTCGGCTGTTCTGGGCTTTTTGCCAAAAGGTTTAAAGGGGCTTTCAATAGCTGCGTTAACCGCCGCCATTGTAGCCTCACTTGCCGGTAAGGCAAACAGCATCTCCACCATATTTACTATGGACATTTACAAAAAATACATTAAAAAGGATGCCGATGAAAAGGGCATGGTAAAAATGGGTAAAATAATTATTGCTGCGGCAATGCTGATTTCTATTTTGCTTACCTGGAAAGACCTTTTAGGTATTGGTGGCTCAGGAGGCTTTAATTTCATACAAAAGGGTACCGGTTATTTCAGCCCCGGCGTTTTTGCCATGTTCATTCTCGGGATGTTTTGGAAAAGGACTACCGGCGCTTCTGCAATTGTTGGTGTACTGTCGGGTTTTGCCTTATCTGTTTTGTTTAACAATTTCGCTCCGGCATTATTCGGGCACGAAACTATTTTATATACAGCTTATCCCGATAGTGATGGTGTATATCAGATACCGTTCCTTATATGTATGGGATGGTCATTCTTTTTCACTATGCTCATCATGATAGGGATCAGTTTGGGCGGACCTAAAATCAACCCCAAATCATTTGCAATTGACAAGGCGATGTTTAAAGTTGCGCCCTCAACCCTTGCTTTAATAGTAACAACACTTTTACTGCTCGCCATGCTTTATGTAAAGTTTTGGTAATAATTAAAATTAAGAAATGAAGTTTTTTATTGACACAGCCAATCTGGCACAAATTAAAGAAGCCCACGAAATGGGAATTTTAGATGGCGTTACCACCAATCCATCGCTAATGGCCAAAGAAGGTATCACCGGACACGAAAACATTATCAATCATTATAAAGCCATTTGCGAAATTACAGATGGTGATGTAAGCGCCGAAGTAATAGCAACAACATTTGACGAAATGATAGTTGAAGGCGAAGCATTAGCCAGTTTGCACGAACGAATTGTAGTTAAAGTACCAATGATAAAAGATGGTATAAAAGCCATTAGATATTTTTCTCAAAAGGGAATTAAAACTAATTGCACCCTCGTGTTTTCTGCGGGCCAGGCTTTACTTGCTGCTAAAGTTGGTGCAACTTACGTTTCTCCCTTTATTGGTCGTTTGGATGATGTGTCTACCGATGGGCTGCGTTTGATAGAAGATATTAATCTCATTTATGATAATTATGGATTCCAGACACAAATACTTGCAGCTTCTGTGCGGCATCCAATGCATATTATCAACTGTGCCAAGATAGGCGCCGATGTAATAACCGGGCCTTTAAGTGCAATGGCAGCCTTAATGAAACACCCGCTTACTGATAACGGCCTAGCGCAATTCCTTGCGGATCATGCAAAAGCCGCCGTTGTTTAAAACTTAACTAGATCAATGAAAACAGATATACAACAATTAGAAAAAATAGCCTCGCAGGTACGCAGGGATATTGTGCGGATGGTACACGGTTGCCAGTCAGGACATCCCGGAGGTTCATTGGGTTGCACTGACTTTTTGGTCGCCTTGTATTTCTCCATTATGAAACACAATCCTGATTTTAAAATGGACGGTATAGGTGAAGATTTATTTTTTTTATCAAACGGGCACATTTCTCCCGTTTTTTATAGCGTATTGGCGCATGCCGGTTATTTTGATAAGTCTGAGATGGCTACGTTCCGGAAGTTGGGATCGCGCCTGCAGGGCCATCCAACCACGCACGAACATTTGCCTGGAGTTCGTATTGCTTCGGGCTCACTAGGACAAGGCTTGTCAGTTGCCATTGGTGCGGCATTGGCAAAAAAACTAAACAACGACGATAGCCTGGTTTTTACTTTGCATGGTGACGGCGAGTTGCAGGAAGGCCAGATATGGGAAGCTGCGATGTTTGCACCACATAACAGCGTTGATAATTTAATTGCAACCGTTGATGTTAACGGACAGCAGATTGACGGCCCTACCAAAACAGTTCTTTCCTTGGGAGACCTCCACGCTAAATGGGAAGCATTCGGTTGGGATGTAATGGAAATGAAGGGCAATGATATGACCAACGTTGTGGCTACACTCGAAGAAGCTAAAAACCGTAGCGGCAGAGGTAGACCGATCGTAATATTAATGCATACAGAGATGGGTTACGGCGTTGATTTTATGATGGGAAGTCATAAATGGCATGGCGTAGCTCCAAATGATGCGCAATTAGAATTGGCCCTTACTCAAATGGAAGAAACGCTTGGTGACTATTAAAAAACGGCTTGTAAAAATGAAAAAATACACTTACACAGATAAAAAAGATACCCGGTCGGGTTTTGGTGCCGGTTTGCTGGAAGCAGCCAAAAGAAATGACCAGGTAGTAGCGCTATGTGCGGATTTGATCGGCTCACTTAAAATGAACGATTTTATCAAGGAGTTTCCGGAAAGATTTTTCCAGATCGGCATAGCTGAAGCTAATATGATGGGTATTGCAGCAGGGCTTACCATAGGAGGAAAAATTCCGTTCACAGGAACTTTTGCAAACTTTTCAACCGGAAGGGTTTATGATCAGATCAGGCAATCCATCGCCTATTCTGGTAAAAATGTAAAGATATGTGCCTCGCATGCCGGTTTAACGCTCGGCGAAGATGGTGCAACGCATCAAATATTGGAAGATATTGGTTTAATGAAAATGCTGCCAGGCATGACGGTGATCAATCCATGTGATTATAATCAGACCAAAGCAGCCACTATGGCTATCGCCGAATATGATGGCCCGGTTTACCTGCGTTTTGGTCGCCCTGTAGTGCCCATTTTCACTCCTGCTGACCAGGAATTTGAGATTGGCAAAGCCTGGATGGTAAATGAAGGTACAGACGTAAGCATTTTTGCAACCGGCCATCTCGTATGGGAAGCTATTATAGCCGGTGAAAAGCTAGCCGAAATGGGAGTAAATGCCGAGATCATCAATATCCATACCATCAAGCCTTTAGATAGCGATGCAGTATTGTCCTCAGCAGCTAAAACTGGTTGTGTAGTAACTGCAGAAGAACACAACAGGTTGGGTGGTCTTGGCGATAGCATAGCACAATTGCTGGCAACCAACATGCCAATACCGCAGGAATACGTGGCAGTAAACGACTCGTTTGGGGAAAGCGGCACACCTGAAGAATTAATGAAAAAGTATGGCCTGGATAGTGGGCATATCGTAGCTGCCGCATTGAAAGTAATAGATAGAAAAAGATCAGTCTTAAAACCTGAGGATATTACTCAGGCTACAGGCGAAATCATATCCTGAATACAATAAGCAAGTCCCTCCTCATAAATTGGTATATTATGGTCTGCCAGGCGCCCGCCTGGCGGCCATTTTTTTTGTAGGCTATTCCACCAGATCAGTATAAAAAACAAGGAGCCTTTCAAATCGCGTCATTTGAAGGGCCCCTTGTTTTGCATTATGCCTGAAGCTTAACACGCTTCTGTAAAATCTCTTACAACATCATCTTCCCCACTTGATGTTAGTTTTCCAGGTATTATCTTTCATTGATTTTGTTTTTGCTAGACAACTGGATTTGATAACTAAATGTAGTTGGTTTGGCATAAACCTGATATTGCTTCAACGGCCTCGGGCCACAACCCCATGAGCCTACACCCAATGTTTGATGGCTAACAACAAGCACGGTACCCTTGCTCTTCGGTAAATCTATCTTGTATTCAACCGGTTCCATTTCTTCATCGGTATAGGGAAGTGCAGATACCTGCATAAACGATGAATCTGCTTTAACAGTAAATGTTTGTCCTTTTTCAGAGGCAAGATTGGCCCACCGAACATCTTCGTGGTTACCGCATTCCATCGGTTTTTCGTAGCCGGTCATCTGTTGGTCAACACGGCTGAAATAATGGGCAATATCTGAGCCTTGTTTCCTGTCAGCATAATTCTCCATCGGCCCTCTACCCAGATAATCGAACTTATCAAGCCCTTTATTCAGGAGCATACGGACACCGATGCGCGCCAGTACCAATTTTGGATCATTGAAGTTCACTTCATTTTTCGCATTGATCGTCCCGTTTGCATAGATGGTATATACAACATGATGATAAACACTAAAACCTTGTCTGCCTGAGCCTGTTAAGTTCACCTCGATCTCAACAACACCGGGAGAAACCTGGGCATACTTTAGGCCGCTTGCGGTCCAGCTTAATTCTTTTAAACCCTTACGGTCCCAATCCTCGTAAGCCCACATGTCATCCTTCTGGTGAGGAGCCCTCCAAAGGTGCAGCGCCGGACCTCCATTCTCTCTGAGCAGGTTTTCGCCATTTTCTTCTATTCTGTAAAAGCTCCCTTTTGCTTTATCAAACTCCAGGCTAAACTCTTCACCTTTTACTTTGATCAACCCCGTTGAGTCAATCAGCGTCAGACGACCGCCCGGGATTTTGTTATTAGCATCAGCTTTTGCCACCGGAATTTCAATTTGCTGTGCAGCCACTTCATAACCTTTCGGCGCCCATAGTTGATCAGAAGCCAGGCTGAAGGATATGCGCAGAAAATATTCTGCACCTGCTTTAGGCTTTAGCGAATAAGGGATTTTTACATCCTTTTCTTCGCCGGGATTGATATTGCCCGGATTAAAATTACCGGAGGCAATATCGGTGCCGTTTTCGCTCAAGGTCCATTTTGCACTAAGGCCATCCAGGCTGATAAACTGGTACCTGTTTTTGATACTAAATATTTTATTTGGAATATCTTTTGCCTTGATGGTGATCCATTGATAAGCATGTTTGAGCTCAGGGTAATGTGGCTTAGGTGATCTGTCAGAAAATACCACGCCTTTGTGAATAAAATAACGATCATTAGGATACTCACCGAATCCACCGCCATAGGCCGTTATATGATGGTTGGGGTCGCGGTCGTTATAAACCCCCTGGTCCTGCCATTCCCATATAGCGCCGCCAAGCAATGTTGGATATTTGTCAAAAAGTTCATTGTAAATATCAACAGAGCCCATCGAGTTAAACATAGCGTGGGCATACTCGCATAAATAGAAGGGTTTTGTCAGCTCATTATCGTTAGCTTTCTTTTCAACGTCATCCACTGAGGTGTACATTTCGCTATCCAGGTCTGCCGGGTTACCGGTACCTATACCAAAGCCCTGGTAATGCGTAGGGCGGGTATTGTCAATGCCTTTGATGACTTTTAAAATCGCCCTGAAGTTTGAACCACCGCTTCCGCATTCATTCCCCAACGACCAAATAAGTACCGATGGATGGTTCTTGAAATTTTCGACATTCGCTACGTTTCTCTCAATCAGAGCAGCCTTTATTCTCGGCTCTTCGTTGAATTCGTCCCAGGCGCCATGACTTTCCAGGTTGGCTTCGGCAACCAGGTATATTCCATATTCATCACATAATTCATACCACCGCGGATCGTCAGAGTAATGACAGGTTCTTACATGATTGCAATTTGCCTGTTTAATGAGTATGATATCCCGGATCATCTGCTCTTCGGTGATCGCATGCCCGTCATCCGGCCAGTTCTCGTGCCTGTTAACCCCTTTCAATTTAACCGGGACGCCATTAACTAAAAATACACGTCCCTTTATTTCAATTTGTCGAAAGCCCGTTCTCGACGATAAGGTTTCCACCTTGTTGCTCCCGTCATTTATCGTCAAAACGGTAGTATAAAGTTTAGGCGTTTCTGCGGTCCATTTCTGAGGATTTTTTACTGGAATATCCACATTAATAGTCACTTCTTCATTTGGCTGTAAGGCGGGTATTTGATTTTTCACCGAGATCCCCGGCACCATAACTTCGCCATTAAACAGGGATATTTCTATCTCCTTGGACTTGACCGCCACATTGCTGTAGTTTTTTACTTTTGCCGCAACCAGGAGATGGGCATCATGAAAATCTTTGTCAAAAGTTGTTTTTATAAAGTAATCCCTGATATGTTCCTGCGGGGAGCTCCATAAAGTAACATTCCTGATAATTCCGCTTAAACGCCACATGTCCTGGTCTTCCAGGTAACTGCCGGTTGTAAAGCGGTACACCTCAACTGCAATTAAGTTATTGCCTGGTTTTACATAATTGGTTATATCGAACTCTGCTGCGTTCCGGCTGTTTACACTGTAACCAACTTTTTTACCATTTACCCAAAGAAAAAAGCCTGCATCAACTCCATCAAATGTTACCAATATGCGCCTTCCCTCCCAATTCGATGGAACTTCGAAATTGCGACGGTAGCTACCTACAGGGTTTCGCTCCTGGTACGCTGTATAAGTCACCGATGGTGTGCTCATCACCCGCGGAAAGTCTTTCTGAAAGATATAAGTATAATTACTATAGTATGGCGTACCATATCCCTGCAATTGCCAACAGGAAGGTACTTTAATTTCTTTCCAGGTTGATACGTCGTAATCAGTCTTATAGAAATTTACCGGGCGTTTCTGCGGCCAATCAACCCAATTGAATTTCCATTGGCCATTTAGGCTCCTGCTATAGGATGAAGCATGCCGATTAGCCGCCAGCGCCTCTTGCAATGAAGCGTATGGCATTAAAGTAGCGTGATTGGGTTCTTTATTTATGCCTATGCATTCAGGGTCTTCAATTTCCTTTGGTACGAAAGCGGTATCTTGTTTGGAGAACAGGTGGTTTTCGGAAACCTGCTGCGCCAATACAGTCAGACAGTTAAAACTTAGAAATGTCAATAGGAAAATGCATCGAATTCTTTTTCCGGGTAAGGTTTTCCGCATAATCAGGATGTTATTGGTTTTAAATACTGTCAAACTTACATTTTTTCTTGAAAATCCAACTATGAAAATTTGGCTATTGACTACTCAATTGCAGCAGCACTCTAATAAAAGATGAAAAGCTCTTTTATTTAAAGAAATTGTTTTATATTTGTTCCATCAGCGTATGGGAATTTTTTCAAAAACTTGTGAATATGCTATGCGGGCAGTTTTTTTCATTGCCCACAAAACAGCCGGAGGCGGCCGAGTTGGCATAAAGGAGGTTGCCCTTGGGATAGATTCACCCGAACACTTTTTGGCCAAAATATTACAGGATTTGAGCAGACGTGGCGTGATTCAGTCAGCCAAAGGGCCCAATGGCGGTTTTTATGTGGATGAAGTGATATTGAATATGCCGCTGGCATCAATAGTAGAGGCGGTGGATGGCAGTGATATATTTACCGGATGTGGTTTAGGCCTGGAATATTGCTCTGAAGAAAATCCCTGCCCCATACATCATGAATTTAAGGCTATCCGTAACCAGATTCAGGATCTGCTGAAGACGACAAAAATAGGTGGGTTTAATAAAGAATTGAACATGGGAATAGCAGTGTTGAAGAAGCAAAAAAATTTACCTCAATAACGGAAACAAGGTGTTTACATAATAATTTAATGATAAAAGATATAACAGGTTTGGAAGATATACAGCTCTTCGTAGATGAGTTTTATGGCAAAGTGCGAGAGGATGATTTGATCGGTCCTGTTTTCGCAGATGTAATTGCAGATTGGCAGCCACATTTAGAGAAAATGTATGCTTTTTGGAATGCTGTACTATTTGGGGAACCCGGATTTAAAGGTAATCCATTTGCAAAACACGCACCTTTACCCATCGCTGGAGAGCATTTTGGCAGATGGCTGGAACTATTTGCCGAAACGATTGATGAACATTTTATCGGCTCAATCGCTGAGCAGGCAAAGCAGAAGGCCGGCTTAATGGCTGCAATGTTTATGAATAAGCTGGATAGGATGAGAAATGGGTCAAGCCATGTAATAGTTTAAAAGGTATTAAAATCATATTGCGGACAGCTCACTTTATATTTATTGTTCAATAAAATGCCGAAGGTTTAGCTCTCCTTAGAAAAGCAATATATCAATCATTATACTCCGGCATCCTTAACTGGATGCCGGTTTTTTTAATTTGCTGCATACCGTAAATGCCAGGCATAAAATTTTCTTAAAAAAATTTGCGTAGTTAAATGACTACATTTATATTTGTAGTCAAATAGCTACATAATGAATTTAAGAAGAGATGTATTTCAAGCCATAGCCGACCCTACAAGGCGGGCCATATTGCTATTGGTTGCTTCGCAATCACTTACGGCAGGCGCTATAGCAGCAAATTTTGACACTGCCCGGCCTACAGTTTCTAAACACCTTCAAATACTCACCGAGTGCGAATTGCTCGAGCAGCAACAAACCGGCAGGGAAATTCACTATCATATTAACGCAAAAAAAATGAAAGAAGTAGCCGACTTTATCGAGCCGTTCCGCAGGATGTGGGATGACCGATTCAACAAACTGGAAGATATCATGAAAAATTATAAACCAAAAAAATAAGAAATCATGGAACTGAAGACCAAGATTAATGCCGAAGACGGCAAACAGGAAATGGTAATAACGAGAGAGTTTAATTTACCGGTGGATTTACTTTTCAAAGCTTTTTCGGAGCCTGAACTGATAGAGCAATGGATGGGGACTAAAGTGCTTAGGTTTGAGGGGAAAAAGCACGGCAGTTACCAGATAGAAACAAGAGATCCAAAGGGGAATGTGGCATTTAAGGCTGATGGGACATTTCATGAGTTTAAACAGAACGAAAAGATCACCCGTACATTTGAGATGGCCAATACGCCCTTTGGCGTGCAACTGGAGATATGCAAATTTGAGCCAATTGATGACGATACCTGCAAATTGAATATGCATGTGATCTACGAATCTGTTACCCAACGTGACGAGGTGCTGAAACTGCCTTTTGCACAAGGCATCAACTGGGCGCATAGCCGCTTAGAAGAAATTATGAGCAAATTAAAATAATGTAACGTGAACAAACCGGATAATACAGCAGTACGAACAGCTTTATGGCGGGGATTGCACACGCAAGTGGACGCAAAGCCATATATAATTGAGGACGAAGTCGGGCTAAAACTAGTGGCTCCTGAGGATGGCTGGCAGGAGCGCCCTGACATGAAATATACTGCCCGCCTCCGTGCGTCTATTGTGGCGCGTGCTCGGTTTATTGAGGATCTGATTATTGAGCAAAGCAGGCAAAGCATTGGTCAATATATTATTCTTGGTGCAGGGCTAGATACCTTTGCCCAGCGCAGGACTGATATTGCATCCAAACTCCAAATTTATGAGATCGACCAGCCCGACACCCTGGCCTGGAAACAGCAGCGATTAGCAGAACTTGGTTTTGGTATGCCGGATCACCTGCATTTTGTACCTGTTGATTTTGAGATTTCTTTCTGGTGGGAAGAATTATTAAAGACAGGATTCGATGCTAATACACCTGCTGTTGTTGCCTGCACCGGGGTTAGTCTATACCTCACTAAAGAAGCTATTGTTACTACCCTAAAGCAAATCGCAGCGCTTGTAGCGGGTTCGACACTAGCGATGACATTTTATTTGCCAATAGAGCTGCTTGACAAACAAGACCAAGCCATGCAAGAAATGGCCGAGAAGGGTGCACGCACATCTGGAACACCGTTCGTCAGTTTTTTTGCTCCGGATGAGGTATTAACCATGGCTAAAGACGCAGGCTTTAAGGATGCGAAAATCATATCAACCAAAGATATGGAGCAATATTATTTTAATGACAGAACCGACGGCCTGATGCCGGCAAGTGGAGAACTATTCCTGTTAGCGACAACATAAAACCAATTTAAAACCAACACATGATGGAAAAGAGAAAATTAATATGGTATTGGATAATCACAATTCTATTATCCTTTTGTATTTTTTCGGGCGGACTGGCCCAGGCTTTACAAGTGCAAGGAGTAGTGCAAGGTTTTAAACCCTTGGGATACCCAACTTATTTTATTTCGGTCATCGGCGTCTGGAAGGTATTAGGCATAATTGCAATACTTATTCCGGGATTTAAACTACTTAAGGAGTGGGCCTATGCAGGCATATTTTTTACTATGACGGGTGCCGTGATTTCGCATATTGCTAGCAATGATATTCATGCACAAATAATTGCCCCGATTGTATTGGCTATTTTTACGGTGTTGTCCTGGTATTTGAGACCAGCCGATAGAAAAATCAGCGCAGTTAATTAAGAGAGTATTATGAGTAATAAAAAGGAACGATCATTAGAACAACGTCAGGAACTACTCCATGTACTGCACATGCGGTTTGAAAAAAACATGCACCGCCATAAAGGCCTTGAATGGGCCAAGGTACAAGCAAGACTGGACGCTAATCCTGAAAAAATGTGGTCACTTGATGATATGGAAATAACAGGAGGCGAACCGGATGTTGTCGGCTATGATAAAAATACGGGCGAGTACATCTTTTATGATTGTTCTGCGGAAAGCCCTAAAGGACGTAGGAGTGTTTGTTACGACCACGAAGCTTTGAAATCGAGAAAGGAATACAAACCGGCGAACAGCGCCATTAACTTGGCTTCGGAAATGGGCATTGAAATTCTGACAGAAGCGCAATACCGGGAGCTGCAGCAATTAGGTAATTTCGACCTGAAAACATCAAGCTGGGTAAAAACGCCTGATAAGATCAGGAAACTTGGCGGGGGGCTTTTTTGTGACCGCCGGTATGATACCGTTTTTGTTTATCATAACGGGGCCGAATCTTATTATGCTGCAAGGGGCTTTCGTGGCTGTTTGCGGGTGTGACGAAATAATTGCACAATAATTTTAATTTTACATTCAACAAAAACCTGTAGTATGAATCCTAAAGTTGATTGGTTTTTTGACAAAGCCACACAGTGGCAGGAAGAGTATGAAAAACTGAGAATAATCTGCCTTGATTGCGGACTGACCGAAGAGTTAAAGTGGGGCCAGCCCTGTTATACTTTGAATAATGCCAACATCGTGCTGATACATGGCTTTAAAGAATACTGTGCACTGCTGCTTTTTAAGGGCGCATTACTAAAGGATCCCAGCGGTATTTTGATTCAACAAACGGAGAATGTGCAATCACCGCGGCAGATACGATTTAGTTCGGCAACAGAGATAGTGAAACTGGAGCCTATCCTGAAAGATTATATTTACGAAGCTATTGATGTAGAAAAGGCTGGGTTGAAGGTGGAGTTGAAAAAGACGGCCGACTTTGCCGTTCCTGAAGAATTTAAAAACAAGTTGGACGGAAGCCCGGCCCTGAGGGCTGCCTTTGAAGCTTTAACTCCTGGAAGACAAAGAAACTACCTGTTCCATTTCTCAAAACCCAAATTAATTAAAACCCGCGAGGAAAGAGTTGAAAAAGCCATACCGCTAATTTTGAGTGGGAAGGGGTTGGATGATTGAGTAGCTGTTACATTTAAGGATTATCGAGCGATTATATCCCCGGAATAAGACTTATAAAAAAAATAGCATTAATTTTAGTGCTATCATTAAGCATACAGTCTGCTATCAACAAGTTAATAATCTAAATTGGGTTCCTATATGAAACGATATATTTTAGCTCTCTTCTTATTACTCTCTTTTTCAGCTTATTCGCAAAACGCCATTGATCATTACAAATATGTTGTGGTGCCCGAGCGGTTTAGTTTCCTTAAGGAAAATGATCAGTATTCATTAAATAGCCTGACTAAGGCGCTTTTAGAGGACAAAGGTTTTACGGTATACTTTGATGATAATGAATTGCCCACTGAAGTGGCTAATAATAAGTGCCAGGCATTGAGTGCAGACGTATTGGAAAAAAGTGGAATGTTTACCACCGGCCTGACACTGTTATTAAAAGATTGCCGGGGAAATATTGTTTTCAAAAGTAAAGAAGGCAAAAGCCGTGAGAAAGATTATAGAGTTGCTTACAATAGTGCTTTAAGGGATGCTTTTACTTCTTTGAATAAAGTTTCGTATGCTGCCAATACAGAATCAACCAAGGAGCCAGCCCAGCCAATACCCACACCTGCTTCGGAGTCGCCTGCAAAATCAACAGGAGCAGTAACTAGTCAGCCGGCCCAGCCAATGACTGCAACACCTGTTTCAGAAACATCTGTAAAATCAACGGCTGTCGAAACCAATCAATCAGCAGGAACTTTATATGCCCAGGTGATCGCTAACGGGTATCAATTAATTGACACTACACCGAAAATAGTTTTAACCCTTTTGAAAACCTCGGAAGAGAATTTTTTTATGGCGAGTAGTGCTACTACTAACGGAATAGTCATAAAAAAGGGCGAAAATTGGTTTTTCGAATACTATAAGGATGGTAAGCTTATTTCTGAAAAATTACCGGTCAAATTTTAACGCGGTCATTGTTGGTGTTGTCAGGAGACTATATTCCTGTTAGACCATGTTCTTATTTGAACTTAAGTGTGACACTTAAAATGGCGGAATAAAAGCGTAATTTCAGACTTCCGACTTCCTTTTCACCATTTCACTGATCCATATCGGCGCAAATGGCGATGTACAGCCTTTTGATACTGGATAATCGCGGTATATCCCCAACCGCTCGCCTATGGCTATGGCCCGATCGCGGTAGACGGGAAAGTTTATCCCTATTTGCGCGAGTGCGGAGTTCATCGTCCATTGTATCTCGGGAGGAGAGCCCGGCATTTCAGATTCGATGCGGTCAAGCAGGGCAGGCATATCCAAACCTTCAGGACTTCTTGCTATCCGCCCGCTGGTGAGGCTCCAGCCTAAGCGGGCGCACATTACATCATCTGATTCAAGCCATTGCTGACGCAATTGTTCTTTGTCGGGGCGTTCCTTAATCACATAGTTGTACAGCCAGTCTATCACCTGAGCAAAGCGTTCGGAACAAACCATTCTCTCTAAATCGGCAGCCGACAATCGTTTGGGCACTATGATGAGCGTAGCCAGGAATCTCGCTTCGATGTTGCCGGTCTCCCATAAAGCGAGAGCCAGCTCATGATCGGTTTTTATTTTTTGGCTCAATGTCCGGATGTCCCCCATTCTCACGCCGAACTGATTGTCGTGGGCTCCATACTTTGTATTATGCCGGCGCATCGTCTCATTCCCGAGCGACTCAAGCCTTGCAAGTATTTCTTCTGCAGTCATGATAATTTGGTTGCGTTTGATCTCCCTAAATTAATGGATTGAAAAAATATTTTATGCGATATTATTATATTGAGCTCGCATGGGCATCAGAAAGCGAGGTCTGCCCCGCTTTTTAATCCGGCCTCATATTTTTCCTTATCAAATTTGTAAAGATATGGTGAGCGGTGAGGCCCGATCTTCCTGGTTTCATCGAGTTTTATAATGATGCCCGTAGCCATTAGGCGTTTGGCGAAATTCCGGTCATCCAGTTGTTTGCCAAGAATGGTCTCGTACAGGCTGTGAATCTCGGGTAAAGTAAATTTTTCTTCGAGCAATTCGTAGCCTATCGGGTAATGGGCAATATGAAGCCGCATGGCTTTTAATGCTTCCTTGATGATCAGTTCATGGTCGAACATTAATGGCGGCAATTCATTTACCGGCCACCACGCACAGTCCGTTTCCGGTTCAGCCTTTTTTACGGTCACTTTTGAAAACTCAGTCAGCGTATAAAAAGCTATTGATACGAAATAGTCAAAGACCCATGAGTCCGCCGGCACTTCAAACCCGGTTAGTTTTGATATTTTTTCAGCAGTAAAGCCATTGTCGGCCACACGCTGTGGATTTCCGAAGGCGCTGAATTTTTGTAAAAACAATCCCTTTAATCCCGTTCGCGCGAAGGCTATTCGCTGAGCTGCTTCTTCAATAGACTCTGTTCTGTTAATATAACCGCCGGTCACTGTCCATTTCTCATCTGCAAAAGGTTGTTGCAGCAAAACCTTTAGTTCCTTTTCATGATACCCGAATATTACATTGTCAACCGACACATTGCGCAAGTAATCGTTGGCAGGGTTAAAAAAGTTGTCGAATAGTTCTTCCGTCATGGGTTTTTTACTGATCCCAAAGTTAATCATTTCTTATTACGTAAAAAATACGTAATAAAATTTGCTTTTGTAAAAAACACAATATATCTTTATTCCGTTCAAATTACGGATTGTATTTAACTTTTTAATCAATAACACATTATGAGAAAACTGACTTTTATTCTTACAGTGGCAATGGCCCTGTTTTTTGGCCTGAATGCAAAAGCACAAACTGCCGATTATTTCCCCGGCAAATGGAACGTTGTTGTTATGGGCACACCTAACGGCGATGCTAAGATGACCTTCGTACTGGAAAGAAAAGATGGCAAACTGGGCGGTGTGGTACAAGATACTACGGGCAAGGAAATGACAAAGATCACCCAGATCGACGAAAAAGACAAAACCATTACCGCCGCGTTTACTATTCAGAGCTACGATGTTTCATTAACATTAGAACCGGTTGATGATGATCATGCAAAAGGCAGCCTGATGGGCATGTTTGATGCGAAAGGTATACGTGTTAAAGAGAATCATTAAGCAGTTAATTCATCAAAACAGGAATGAAGAAATTATTTTTTATGCAGATTGTCGTGGCAGCAACATTGGTTGCCGGGCAATCTGCTTTCGGGCAGGAGAAAGAGCCCCAGTTTGGCAAAGACCCGATCAAAGAGATCGTAAAAAAGATGACGCTGGAAGAAAAAGTGAGGGTAGTAGTGGGAAAGGGCTTTTCTGTTCCGGGCTTAAGTATGGGGGCCGTTGACAATACGCCTGATAAACTGGCAGCGATATCAGGCCATACCATTGCTAACCCCAAATTCGGGATACCATCCATAGGGATGGCCGACGGACCTGCGGGTATTCATAGGTTTGCAATGAGCAAACAGGATTCGGTTGATAATTTATTCTCAACGGCATGGCCAGTGGGTACGCTCCTGGCATCCAGTTGGGATACCGCCATGGTAAAAAAGGTAGGTGTTGCTTTTGGTGAAGAGATAAAAGCTTATGGCATCGACTTTATATTGGGTCCCGGAGTTAATATTCACCGCAATCCGCTGGGGGGAAGAAACTTTGAGTATTATTCTGAAGACCCGCTGGTTTCGGGCACAACAGCTGCTGCTATTATCAACGGTATCCAGTCACAAGGCGTTGGTGCTACTATCAAACACTTTGCAGCCAATAACCAGGAGACCAATCGTAACTCGGTGAATGAAATCATCAGCGAACGTGCATTGCGTGAGATTTATCTGCGAAACTTTGAGATCGCCATAAAAAGATCACACCCCTGGGCGGTGATGAGCTCCTATAATCTGGTCAATGGAACTTATACATCGGAAAGCCGAGACTTACTGACCAAGGTGTTGAGGGAGGATTGGGGTTACAAGGGTTTTGTAATGAGCGACTGGTTTGGTGGCAAAGATGCTGCGGCTCAGATCAATGCCGGGAATAACCTGCTGATGCCGGGAACACCTGCACAGGTAAAAGCAATATTAGAAGCTGTAAAAAGCGGAAAGCTATCGGAAGCTGAAATTGATAAGAATGTGGAGGGTGTTTTGAATGTGTTGGTGCACACGATAACTGCTAAGGGCTATGCTTATCCGAACAAAGCCGACCTGAAAGGTCATGCACAAATATCAAGGGAAGCTGCTGCTGAAAGTATGGTATTGCTGAAAAATAACGAAAATGCCCTGCCTGTCAAAAAGAGTGATGCAACCATTGCCTTATTTGGCAATCATGGCTACGATCTGATAGCTGGTGGAACAGGAAGCGGTGACGTGAATAAACTGTACGCTGTTTCATTGGCAGAAGGATTGACCAATGCCGGATATAAGCTGGATAACGACCTTGCACAGAACTACAAAAATTACCTGGCTGATTATTCATCAAAACATCCGAAGAAACCTTTGCTGCAGGAGCTCATGAATCCGACACCATTTGCGCCTGAATATAAATTTGATTCAGGTAGCGTGGGCCAGAAGGCTGATGCTTCAGATGTCGCGATTATCTATATAGGTAGAAATGCAGGTGAAGGCAATGACCGTAAAGTAGCAAATGATTATGATTTGACAAGTTTGGAAAAAGAAATGATCACAAGTGTTTCTGATGCATTCCATGCAAAACATAAGCCGGTTATTGCTGTGCTGAACATTGGCGGTGTGATGGATGTAACAGCCTTCCGTGACAAGGTTGACGCTATATTGCTGGCTTGGCAACCGGGCGAAGAAGGTGGTAACGCTATTGCAGATGTCTTGAGCGGCAAAGTAAACCCTTCAGGCAAACTAGCAACTACTTTCCCTGCATCTTATAGTGATGTGCCTTCTGCCAAAACCTTCCCGGGTAAGGAGTTCCCTGAAAAAGCAACCATGACCGTTGTGGGCAGATCAGTGCCTGCCGAGGTGACTTACCAGGAAGGAATTTATGTTGGTTACCGTTACTTTAATACCTTTAAAGTAAAACCAGCATACGAGTTTGGCTATGGACTTTCTTACACCAATTTCTCCTACAGTAACCTGACCTTGAGCAGCACGGCTTTTAGTGGCAAGTTAACTGCTACGGTAATCATTACCAATAAGGGATCGGTTGCAGGTAAGGAAGTAGCTGAATTATACCTAAGCGCTCCCCATAAAAGCCTGGATAAACCATCGGAAGAGTTAAAAGGTTTTGCAAAAACCAAAGTACTGAAACCTGGTGAATCACAAACTTTGACGTTTACTCTTGATGCAAAATCTTTGGCCTCTTTTGATACGGCTCAGTCAGCCTGGATAGCGGATGCGGGTGAATACAAGGTCAAAGTAGGCGCTTCAAGTGAGAATATTAAGCTGGAAAAACCATTTAGTCTTGCTACATCAATAACAGTTGAAAAAGTGCACAAGGCTTTGGCTCCACTAGTGAGCATCGATGAGGCGAAAAGCAAATAAGAAAAACTCATTAAATAATTAACTGATCTTTAAGCTTCCCGAATTATTCGGGAAGCTTTTTTTGTTTTTAGTTTCAACGGTGCATTTCGCCCAAATAATACTTTTCCAGCTTATAAAAAGGATAGTTCGTGACAGTTAAGGACAGATAAGGACAGTTGGGAAAAAGTTGTAAATTACCTTAGCAAAAATTATTAATCAACCAATTAACTTAAATTAAATGCAGGTAATATTCGGAGTAATCTTCCATTTTATCGGTGGTTTCGCGTCGGGCAGTTTTTATATCCCTTACAAGAAAGTAAAAGGTTGGGCCTGGGAAAGCTTCTGGATAGTGGGCGGATTATTCTCATGGCTAATTGTCCCACCAATAGCCGCATGGCTTACCATTCCAGGTTTTGTGGATATCATCCGTCAAACAAATGGAAGCGTGCTGGGGCTAACCTATTTCTTCGGCCTGCTGTGGGGCATTGGTGGATTGACTTATGGCCTTGGCGTACGTTACCTCGGCGTTTCGTTAGGCAGCACAATCATATTAGGACTTTGTTCGGTATTTGGTTCTCTGGTGCCTTCGGTTTATTACAGCTTTAATCCAAAAACAGGTAAAGACAACTTCGGGACGCTGCTGCACACCCACTGGGGGCAAATGGTGCTGATAGGGATCATCGTATGTGTTATCGGGATAATAGTCTGCGGCAAAGCAGGAACAATAAAAGAACAGGACCTACGGAATAACCAAGCTGCAGCTGCCGATAATAAGGAATACCATTTTGGCATAGGAATATTTGTAGCTATTGTTTCCGGGGTACTGAGCGCATGCTTCAATTTCGGTATCGAGGCCGGTAAGGACATGGCCGACACAGCTAACCATTTATGGCAAGCTGCACATCCGGGGCAGGGAAATTTCCTGTATCAAAACAATGTTACCTATGTGCCCTTATTATGGGGAGGATTGACCACCAACTTTATCTGGTGTATGATCCTGAACGCGCGCAATAAGACGTTTGATAATTATGCTGATAAGAACACACCGTTACTGAAGAACTATTTATTCTCGGCGTTGGCCGGAACGACCTGGTTTTTGCAGTTTTTCTTCTACGGCATGGGCGAAAGCAAACTGGGTAATGGCGCAAGCTCCTGGATCTTGCACATGGCATTTATCATCCTGGTCGCTAATGCATGGGGATTGCTGCTCAGAGAATGGAAAGGCGTAAGCAGAAAAGCTTTTGCAACGGTAATTGCAGGTATATTAATCATTATTATCTCGGTACTCCTGGTGGGGTACGGCAACTCATTAAAAGCTTAAAATAAATATCTGATATGAAAACAACTGCTGATTTTAAATATGTGAGTTATCTGTGGGATGACGCAGCAGCCGAAAAATTAAATGGCAATGAGGTGGACTTACTGATCTACAGGTCAAACCTGCTGGGGGCCGATCTGCGCCTGACCAATTATGGCGGAGGCAATACCTCTTGTAAAACTATGGCCAGCGATCCGTTGACTGGTGAGGAAACCGAGGTGATGTGGATCAAAGGCTCAGGCGGGGACATAGGAACACTCAAAAAAAGCGGCCTGGCAGCACTATATGTCGACAGATTACGCAGCCTTAAAAATGTATACCGCGGACTGGAGTTTGAAGATGAGATGGTAGAGCTATTCAACCATTGTATTTATGATTTGAACTCAAAGGCCCCGTCAATCGACACACCTTTACATGGATTTTTGCCATTCAAACATATCGATCACCTGCACCCCGATGCAGCTATTGCTATCGCGGCGGCAAAGGATGGGAAGCGCATTACGCAGGAATTATTCAGCGGCAGTATTGGCTGGGTAGACTGGCAGAGGCCGGGCTTTGACCTGGGCTTGAAACTGAGAGAGTGCCTCGACAATAATCCCGGTATCCGGGGCATCATGCTGGGTTCACATGGTTTATTTACCTGGGGCGATACGGCTTATGAAAGCTATATCAATACTTTGGAAGTAATTGAGCGTTGCGCCGCTTACCTGGAAGATAACTATGGTAAAAAAGCTCCCGTATTTGGTGGCAAAAAAATAGAAAGCCTGAGCGAAGCCGGTCGTAAAAAGCAAGCCGCTGCCATAGCGCCAATTCTGCGCGGTTTTTGTTCAAGCGAGCGCCACATGGTTGGTCATTTTACCGATGATCCGCGTGTGCTGGAGTTTATCAACTCAAATGATCTAAATCGACTGGCACCGATGGGAACCAGTTGCCCGGATCACTTCTTGAGAACGAAGATCAGTCCGCTGGTGCTGGAGCTGGAACCGGATGAGGACTTATCAGATGTAAAAGCAATAAAAGAAAAATTGCAACCCGCATTTGAAGCCTACCGGAAGATGTACACAGCATATTACGAAAACTGTAAGCATCCAAACAGTCCGCCTGTACGCGATGCTAATCCGGTAATCATTCTTTATCCGGGTGTGGGTATGTTTTCGTTCTCAAAAGACAAGCAAACCACACGTGTTGCTTCTGAGTTTTATATCAACGCGATCAATGTGATGAAAGGCGCCGAAGCGGTCTCCGAATATACCTCGCTACCTCGGCAGGAAGCATTTGATATTGAATACTGGCTGCTGGAGGAAGCAAAACTGCAGCGTATGCCAAAGCCAAAAGCGTTATCAGGAAGGATCGCCCTGATAACCGGCAGCGCAGGCGGTATAGGTAAAGCGATAGCCAAAAAATTTGTGGAAGAAGGGGCAGTAGTGATCCTGAATGACATGAATGCTGAGCGTCTGGAAGGCGCAGGAGAAGAGTTTAAAAAACAATTTGGTAAAGATTCTTACGCTACAGCAATATTGGATGTGACCAAACAGGATGAAATTGACGAAGCGTTAAACATAGCTGCTTTGGCTTTTGGCGGAGTGGATATTGTGGTAAATAATGCGGGCTTGTCTATCTCCAAATCAATCGGCGACCATACGGAAAAAGATTGGAACCTGCTTTATGATGTACTGGTGAAAGGCCAATTCTTTGTCACCCAGGCAGCTGTTAAAGTAATGCAGAAGCAAGCCATTGGAGGCGATGTGATCAATATCGTCAGCAAAAACGCTTTGGTAAGCGGGCCGAATAATGCCGGGTACGGAAGTGCAAAAGCAGCGCAGCTACACCTAAGCAGGTTAAATGCGGCTGAATTAGGCGCTGATGGTATCCGCGTAAATGTAGTAAACCCAGATGCGGTGATTAGTGATAGCAATATCTGGGCAGGTGGCTGGGCCGAAGGTCGTGCTAAAGCTTATGGGGTTACGGTTGAAGAATTACCGGCTTATTATGCTAAACGCACTTTGCTTAACCAGGTAATTCTTCCTCAGGATATAGCCAATGCATGTTTTGCTTTTGTCGGTGGCTTGCTCGATAAATCAACCGGAAATGTATTGAATGTTGACGGCGGCGTGGCAATGGCATTTGTAAGATAACAATCGAACCAATTATGAAACTGGAGAAGGACCATATTGACGAACATAATCATCAGCTTACGGCGGATCACAAACGCAAATTTGAATTTGTTGCTGACGGGCTGAAAAATGTAGACGCCGTATTGCAAAAGTTGATTGCTTTCAGCATTGCGATCCCTAGCTGGGCATTGGGCACAGGCGGTACCCGTTTTGGACGTTTTTCCGGCGGTGGCGAACCGCGTAGCTTAGAAGAGAAGATCAGTGACGTAGGTTTAATTCATGCCCTAAACCGGTCGAGCAATTCTATCTCTTTGCATATTCCATGGGATATTCCAGAAAATGCATCAACCATTAAAGCATTGGCTTCACATTATGGATTGCATTTTGATGCCGTAAATTCCAATACTTTCCAGGATCAACCGGACCAGGAACTCAGCTATAAATATGGCTCGTTGAACCATGTGGATAAGGCCGTACGCCAGCAGGCCATTGAACATAATATCCAGGTGATTAAATATGGTGTTGAGCTTGATTCAAAAGCTTTGTCTGTTTGGTTATCAGATGGTTCGAATTTTCCCGGTCAGTTGAATATGCGGGGTGCCTTTGAGCGGACCTATGATAGTCTGCAACAGATTTATGCTGCTTTGCCTGGTGACTGGAAAATGTGGGTGGAGTATAAACCTTACGAACCTAACTTTTACTCAACTACCATTGGCGACTGGGGGCAATCTTATCTTTTGTCATCCAAATTGGGTAACAAGGCCCAAACACTGGTCGACCTCGGGCATCATTTACAGGGCGCTAATATTGAGCAGATAGTCGCCCTGCTTTTAATGGAGGGGAAACTGGCAGGCTTCCATTTCAACGATTCAAAATACGGTGATGACGACCTGACGGTTGGCAGCATCAATCCTTATCAGCTGTTCCTTATCTTTAATGAACTGGTGGAAGGTATGGATGCCAGAGGCATGAATCACGCAACAGGTATTGGCTGGATGATCGATGCATCACACAATATAAAAGACCCGATAGAAGACCTGCTACAATCCGTGGAAGCCATAAAAATTGCCTATACACAAGCACTATTGGTTGACCAGGTTGCTCTAAAGCAAGCACAACAAAAAAACGACGTGGTGCAGGCGCAGGAAATTTTACAGCACGCTTATCGTACCGATGTGCGCCCATTAGTGGCACAAGCGCGTTTATTGGCAGGCGGGGCTTTGCAGCCTTTATCACTTTTCAGAAAGCTGGCTGTTCGCGACAACCTGATCAAAGAAAGAGGGCTGAAAACTATCGCAACCGGATTGTAATGAAGGCTGTACCCGTCATAGCTGTATTTGATGTAGGCAAGACGAACAAGAAAATATTCCTGTTCGATGAGCATTACCAGATAGTTTATGAAAGATCGGCCCGTTTTATCGAGACGGTGGACGAGGACGGATTTTCTTGCGAAAACCTGGAAAGTTTACGGCTGTCCGTATTTGATTCACTAAGCACAATATTCCGGCTAAAGGAGTTTGTGGTTAAGGCTGTCAACTTTAGCGCTTACGGTGCGAGCCTGGTTTATGTGGATGAAGAAGGCAAACCGCTAACGCCACTGTATAATTATCTGAAACCATTCCCGGCTGAGCTAAGCAAACAACTTTACGCTAAATATGGCGGCGGAGATCAGTTTGCTTCTGAGACGGCATCACCTATTTTAGGCAGCTTAAATTCGGGCCTTCAGCTCTACAGGTTGAAAATGGAGCAACCGAATATATTCAAGAAGTTAAAATACGCGCTGCACCTGCCTCAATATCTGAGTTCGCTAATATCAGGTCAATATTATTCAGATATCACCAGTATCGGCTGTCATACTGCTTTGTGGGATTTTAACAGCAAACGTTATCATGAGTGGGTCGAAAAAGAGGGGTTGTCCTTAAAACTAGCGCCTATCAAAAAGCCTGATGAGTGCTTAAAGGCTGTTTTTCCGGGTACCAATTATTGCGTAGGTATTGGTTTGCACGATAGCTCGGCAGCACTTATTCCATACCTGGTAAGCTTTAATGAACCGTTTATCCTGATCTCCACAGGCACATGGTGTATTAGCATGAATCCGTTCAATCACACGCCATTAACCCAAAACGAATTGCAGAACGATTGCTTGTGCTATCTGCAATACCAGGGTAAGCCAGTCAAGGCGTCGAGGTTATTTGCGGGGAATGAACATGAACAACAGGTCAAGCGCATTGCCGAGCATTTTAACCAGGACCCGATCAGGTTCCGAACGATGACATTTGACCCTGAAGTGATTAACCTATTGCAGCAATCTATTCAGCAAAACAAGCATTCGGATACATTTTCGAAAGAATCCGTTTTTAAGGACAGGGATTTAACTATTTTTAGCGACGAAATTGAAGCCTATCACCAGCTGGTCCTCGACCTGATACATCAACAGGTATATTCAACGAGGCTGGTGCTGAAAGGTACATTTGTGAAGCGGATTTTTGTTGACGGCGGTTTTAGTAAAAATGCAGTGTATATGAACTTACTGGCGAACGCCTTTCCTGATATCGAAGTGTTTGCGGCCTCCATGGCCCAGGCAACGGCATTGGGCGCGGCACTGGCCATTCATAAATCGTGGAACTATAAACCTATACCGGGCGACATCATCGAACTGAAATATTATGCGCAAAGCAAGCCTGTAACCAAATGACTGTCGGCCTTTTTATCCCCTGTTACATAGACCAGTTTTATCCCGGCGCTGCAATAGCTACTTTACAATTACTTGAGAAGCTTGGTGTGAAGGTGGTTTATCCGCCTAAACAAACCTGTTGCGGACAGCCGATGGCAAACTCAGGTTATGAGCATCTGACAACCGGTTGCAATGAGCTTTTTATAGATAATTTTTCTGAGTTTGATTATATCGTATCACCCTCAGGTAGTTGCATCCTGCATATAAAAGATCATTTGCATTCTGAAGGCAGGGAAAACGAGGCGGCACAAGTAAGACGTAAAGTTTACGAGTTGACCGAGTTTCTGACAGATGTTTTAAAGGTTGATCACCTAGATGCGGTGTTCCCGTATAAAGTCGGCTTGCATCAGAGCTGTCACGGTCAGCGTGGACTTAAAATATCGCAAATGACTGAACTTGTTGCTGAACCTTTTTCCAAGCCCGTCCAGTTGCTCAATATGGTGAAAGGAATTGAATTGATCCCCCTGAGCCGCCAGGATGAATGCTGTGGATTTGGCGGGACGTTTTGCGTGGCAGAAGAAGCGGTTTCAGTAAAAATGGGGGTTGATCGGGTTTCGGATCATCTGGAGCATGGTGCCGAATATATTACCGGCGCTGATATGTCCTGCCTGATGCATATGGAAGGAATTTTAAGAAGACAGGGCAGTAAGGTGAAAGTGCTGCATATTGCGGAAATATTAAATTCATCAGTCCAATGAGTACGATGCCGACAAAAGATCACGCCGAACTAGCCGGGCAATTCAATGCCGATGAAAACCGCGTCGACTGGCATGATGAAACTTTATGGTGGATCCGCCAAAAGCGCGATAAGGCAGTAAATCAATTGCCTGAATGGGAACTGCTTAGAGAAACGGCTTCTAAAATAAAAGAGCATGTACTTTCAAATCTTGGAAATTACCTGGAAGCATTTGAGGCTAATGCTTTGGCAAACGGCGTCACCGTTCATTGGGCCGCAGACGCAAAGGAGCATAACGAAATAGTACACCAGATTATTAAGAATCATGGCGTTAACCGCATGGTGAAAAGTAAATCCATGCTGACGGAAGAATGCCATCTAAATGAATACCTGGCTGAAAATGGTATTGAAGTAATTGATTCAGATTTAGGTGAGCGCATTGTGCAACTGGCAAAAGAACCGCCAAGCCATATCGTATTGCCTTGTATTCATAAAAAGAAAGAAGAAATAGGCGACCTGTTCCATGAGCACCTTGGCACACCCGCCGGGGTTTCTGACCCCCAGATTTTGACCGAAACCGCGCGCCAGCACCTTCGTGAAGTATTTCTTACGCGGAAAATAGCGCTTACGGGAGTAAACTTCGCCGTTGCCGAAACAGGTGAGTTTGTAGTTTGCACCAACGAAGGCAATGCCGATATGGGCGCGCATTTATCCGAAGTTCATATTGCCAGCATGGGCATCGAGAAGATCATACCTAAACGCGAACATTTGGGCGTATTTTTAAGATTGCTTACCCGCAGTGCAACAGGTCAACCCATCACGACCTACTCAAGCCATTATAAAAGGCCACGATCCGGTCAGCAAATGCATATCGTGATTGTAGATAATGGCCGGAGCGTCCAATTAGGTAGAAAGGATTTCCGCAATTCGCTTAAATGCATACGTTGCGGTGCTTGTATGAATACTTGTCCGGTTTATCGGCGTAGCGGGGGACACAGTTATCACAACGCCATCAGCGGACCGATTGGTTCTATACTGGCACCCAATCTGGATATGGAAAAATATGCCGATCTGCCTTTTGCTTCTACGCTGTGCGGATCATGCTCCAATGTTTGTCCTGTGAAAATTGATATTCACGACCAGTTATATAAATGGCGCCAGGTAATTGTTAAGGCCGGGTACACAACTAAGGCCAAAACCGCAAGCATGAAGATGATGCAATGGACGCTTTCTTCGCCGGGAATCTACCATGTGGCAGGCAAAGCCGGAAGAATGGTGATGAAATATGCGCCTTTTGCAGTCAACAATGCTTTGAACCCATGGTATAAACAGCGGGATATGCCAAAACCGCCAGCAGAATCTTTTGATGAATGGTATAAAAAGAACAGGGGGAAGAAATGAGCAGCAGAGGGAAGATATTATCAGCCGTTCGGGCAAATCAACCTGAATTGAGAGCATTGCCGGATGTCGAACCGCTTAAAGCCTACAGTAGCCAGGAGAATCTGTTAGGCCAATTAACGACCGTTGCCACAAATATTGGTGCCAAAGTATATGAAATTAAAAACTTGGACGAAGTAAAAACGGTCATCCAAAATAATTTCGGATCAGGTAAAAGATTAGTTTCCACTTTATCTGAACTAGGTGATATTGCCGATACAAATGAATATTTAAGTGATTTGCCGGTGCAGTTAGCCGATGTCGAACTTGCAATATTGCAGTCCGGTCTGGCCGTGGCAGAAAATGGCGCAATTTGGATCACTGAAGATCAAATGGGACAAAGGGTTTTACCTTTCATAACCCAGCATCTGGCTATAGTAGTTAAAACAAAAAACATAGTTGCAACTATGCACGATGCCTACGGTTCTATCGGTATTACCACGCAAGGGTTTGGGGCTTTTATAGCAGGGCCTTCAAAAACAGCTGATATAGAGCAGTCATTAGTGATAGGGGCGCATGGTCCGCGGAGTATGAGCCTTTTTCTACTCAGCGAAGATTAAAGCGAATTCCTGCCGGTAACTTTAAAAGGAATAGCAATATGCGCAGTCGAATTGGTTAAAACCAGCTCTGCAGTTTTCTGACCCATCAATTCAAAGTCCGTTGAAATCGTAGTTATCCCATCCAGGATGATCTTTTTTAACGGGGTTTCATTGTAAGAGATCACCCCCACATCCTTGCCTACTTTTAATTTGGCCGCAATGATCTTTTCAATCAACTCCACAAGATGGTCCTCCATTACATTGATATAAGCTATTCCTTTTGAAACTTTTTCTTCTTCTAAAGAATAAATCACCTCGTAATCAAAGGCGTATTGCCGGCAGAAATTTAAAAAGCCAGAGAGTATTTCTTTTGGATAATAGGAGCTCTCCGGAAATATGATCTTCAACGTATGGTATTTACCCAGTTTGCCGAGCAGTTTTTCAAGAGCTTCGTAAATATCCTTCTCAAAGCTTTCGTATACAGCACCAAACTGACCCGTAACACCAGACTCCAGCTTATCCATCAAAATCAGTTTATCCTTCGGGATGGTGTTAATCACTTCGTTGGCCCGCTCGGTATTCTCCATAAAGTGCGGGATGATCACAAATTTGGAGTAGTTGTTGATCTTGTCCACAATCAGCTTTTTAAAGACGCTGAAATCGTTATTATAGATATAAAAGTCGATTGCCGCATTATGCCCTAATGTCGCGGCAAAAGCATCATACATAATCTTTTTATGGCTGCTAAGCTTATTGAACAACAAAAGCACTTTTACCGGCTGGCTGAAATTGGTGTTCGCTATAAAATAACCTTTACCTGCAACCGACTTTATTACACCCGCTTTCTTTAATTCGGTATAAGCTCTTTCGATAGTATTCCGGGAAGTATCCAAGGCCACACAGAAATCGTTGATGGACGGAAGAATATCATCCTTCTCAATCTTCCCTGATTCGATACCCCTCAAAATAGAGTTGATTAGCTGCAAATATTTAGGGGTGATGGAATACTCATCTATCTCAACAATCTTCAGATAATTCTTCATAATTGGCTTACAGATACAAACATAGTTTTTTATTTCAGAAATCATTCTCAGGGTCAGACAGTTCAGGATAGTTCAGGACAGTTCAGGACAGTTGGGGAGAGCTGAGGATAGTTAAGCAATTGGTTTAAAATACATTTGATTATTGTGTCAATCTGACGCACTCGATACATAGCCAATTAAACCAACTAAACTAATTAAACCAGGAGCACCGCTCCCTCAATTAACAACTATGAGAAAGATCTACAATCATCCCGGTAGAAAGTGGGCACCGATTTTGGCCCTGCTTATGCTTCAATTAATTTCCCTCAAAGCCTCGGCTCAAAAATTAAGCGTAACTGGTACGGTGAAAGACGAGAAAGGCATTTCGATGCCCGGAGTTACTGTATCAGTAAAAGGTACACAGCAGGGTATAAGTACCGATAATAATGGTAAATACAGTATTTCGGTGGCTGAAAACGGGACTTTGATTTTCAAATTTGTCGGATATACGATAAAAGAAGTCGCAGTAAAGAGCCGCTCTGTTATCGATGTGTCGCTTGTACCTGAATCAAGCAATTTAAATGAATTGATCGTAACAGGGGTGTTCGATAAGCGGACAGCGCAAAACTCATCCATTGCTATTTCATCAATAACAGCGGCACAGATAGAGAAGCAAGCGCCTGTGAGTGGTGCTGACCTGCTGAAGAATATTCCCGGCGTTTATGTTAACTCCTCATTAGGTGAGATCAGGAACACGGTTTATTCACGCGGCGTGTCTGTAGGGTCAAATGATGGCGCCTCAGGTTATTACTATGTTTCATTGCAGGAAGACGGTTTGCCGGTAACTAACGCCACTTTTGGCAACTACGGTCCCGATTACTTTTATCGCCCTGATGCAACCTTAGGTAAATTAGAGGCAGTGCGTGGTGGTACTGCATCTATCTTGGGTAACAACGCACCAGGTGGTATATTCAACTATATTTCTAAAACCGGAGGCCAGACTTTTCAAGGAGAATTTAGAGCCAAAGTTGGTCTCGAAGGAGACGGTCAAAACCCTTTTTACAGAGGCGACCTTAATTTGGGAGGCCCTTTAAGCGCCGACAAAACCTGGACTTATGATGTAGGCGGTTTTTACCGTTACAGCACGGGAGCAAAGGATCCCGGCTATCCGCTTAACAAAGGTGGCCAGATTAAAGGCAATATTTATAAAAAATATAAAACAGGTTCATTGAAAATTTATGGTAAATATTTGAATGATCATAATGGCTGGTTTGAGTTTACACCAACGCTTAGCTTCACTAATCCTAAACCGGCACCAGGTTTCACTGAAACATCTTCAGTGTTAATCCCTGCCGTTTCAGTACAAGTTCCAATTAACAATACAGGAACTGATACTTATAATTCAACTAATCTAATACACTCTGTCGACAAATCTGTAGGGGCTAACTGGACACAGCATCTGGATAGTAGTCTCACTTTTAATAATGCCATAAGGTATTCGTCTAAAAACGCCAACTGGAATACAACTGCTGTTGTTTACCCGGTAGCGCTTAATGATCTGGTTACTTATGCCATATTAGGTACATTGGGCCGGCCGGGCACCTATAATTTTACCAATGCACGGACAGGTGCCACTTTGGGTACGGTCAATTCTGTTTCAGGTTATGACTTTACGGTAACCAACAGCAATTTCCCAGGCTCAGCTGTTTCTCCCAATTCATTATTTTTTGAGCCTTTATTTTATGTCAAAAACAAATCGAATGAGTTGTTAGATCAATTCGCTTTTAGCAAGACGCTCAAAAATATGAGCTTTACGTTGGGCGGGTTTTATGGGTACAGCCAGGTTGATAACCAGAATGGTATTATGGGTTTAGGACTGGGAACTATCCAAAATCATCCGGACCTGGTGAATTTAACGATCACTAACCAGGGGCAAACCTACCAGATCACCAACCCTAATGGCATTACGGGGTTAGGTGGCGGTGGTGTAGCAGATAATCATGCAGACCAAAGCCAAATGGCCTTTTATTTTGGACATAACTGGCAGATTATACCGGACTTAAACCTTGATTATGGCGTAAGATTCGAATCTATGCATGTAAAAGGTTTTGCAGCGCCAAGCGTTGCTAACCCTCAGGCGAGCGACCCTTCCTATGGCGGTGCTGATGGTAACCCGCTTACTATTTACGATAATGCAGGCGGCACACTAGGCACACATTATAGCTTTGACAAAAGAGTTAATACATTTTCTTATTCCGCAGGATTGAATTACAAGCTATCAAGTAATATCGCCTTCTATGGCCGCTACTCGTTGGGTAACAAAGCGCCCGATCTGAGCACCTATTTTGCGGCTAATACTGCATTTACTTCGGCTAATCTGGTTGCTCCGGCACAGCACGTCAGCCAGGCTGAGGCAGGTATAAAAATTACCGATCGCAATTTTGCCCTGTTCGCAACACCTTTCTATAGCGTTTTAAGTAACGTACCCAACGTACAAACCTTTACCAGTGCAGACAATGTAACCTTCTACTCTCCACCACTTGAGTATGAGAAGATCAGAACATACGGTATAGAGCTGGAGAGCCACGTGGATTTTAGCAGAAACTTTAGTGTAAAAGCAGTTGCTACGCTCCAGAATTCAAAAGCGCTAACCTATAAGGTTTGGATCGCCAACGCCAATGGTCCGTCGGATGATATACTTGCAGATTATTCAGGAAACCGTGCCGATAACAGCGCAAACATGATTCTGAATGTAACGCCTTCTTATAATGTTGGAAAGTTTTTCTCTTTCATTACCTGGCAATATATGGGCTCAAGGGAAGCCAATGTGGCCAACGCTTTTTTGCTGCCTGCATTCAGCCAGTTTAACCTGGGAGCGGGGTATGACTTCACTAAAAAATTGCAGGTTAGTGTAAACATCAACAATATATTAGACAAGTATGGAGTGATGAGCTGGTCGAGACCGGGAACATTCTTAGCGGCATTAGATCGCGAGGGCTATACCAAGGCAATGTATCAGGCAGATGTAGCCGCAAATAAGCCCTATTCAACTATCGCTATACCGCCAAGAGCTTATTTCCTTACCCTTACATATAAATTCTAATCAAGACAGTTAAGGACAGTTAAAATACGCAAAACAATAAATTTGTTACAGTATGATTTCCAGATCATACCTAACCAATTAACCAACCAAACATGAAGAGATATTTAGGTTCGATAACAGCAGTTGGATTGCTGTTGTGCAGTGCAGATGGTATCCAGGCGCAAGCCAGGAAGGGTGATACCTTGTATGAGAAATTCGTATCGCCGCCCAATTCGGCTAAGCCACGTGTGTGGTGGCACTGGATGAACGGCAATATTACCAAGGAAGGAATAAAGCTGGATCTTTTATGGATGAAACGGGCGGGCGTTGGAGGCTTCCAGAACTTTGACGCCTCGCTGCTCACCCCGCAAATAGTTCAAAAACGGTTGACTTTCATGACACCAGAGTGGAAGGATGCATTTCGATTTACGACCAAACTAGCTGACTCTTTGCATCTAGAAATGGCAATTGCCGGTTCTCCGGGCTGGAGCGAAAGCGGCGGTCCCTGGGTAAAACCTGCAGATGGGATGAAAAAAGTTGTTTGGTCAGAAATGCGCGTGAAAGGCGGAGCAAGCAACCTGAAAATTGAACAGCCATCCGGTGTTACCGGCCCTTTTCAAAATATTTCGCTTCAACCCGGATTCGGAGAAACGGTGGATCCTTCTAAACAGTCAAAGTTTTATAAAGATGTTGCCGTTGTAGCATTTAAACTACCGGCTGCCGATAGATCATTAAGCGACCTTGGCGCCGTTGTAACATCCAGTGGAGGAAATTTTACCTTGCAGCAATTAACAGACGGTGATTTAGGATCTTCTAACCTGTTGCCGCGTGATTCTGTCGCCGGTTTTGCATGGATACAATTTGCATTCCCGCAGGCACAAAGCATTAAAGCGATCACGATGGTGGGTGGCGGAGAACCGGGTATGTTCGGTATGGGTGCCGCGCCCGTTGATAGTCGTAAACTGGAAGCCAGTGATGACGGCGTAAATTTCAAATTCATTTGCAATATACCCCCCGGAGCGATTTTGCAACAAACTATTCCTGTCCCCGTCACTACAGCAAAATATTTTAGAGTGACAGTTAAAAATCCACCCCCGCAAATAAATTCGATGGCGGCAATGGTGGGTATTATCACCAAGCCGGTTACACCCCCAGGTACTGAGATAGCTGAAATATATTTACATCCGGCTGATGTGATCAGTCGTTTTGAAGAAAAAGCGGCATTCGCCCCGGTAAATGATTTGAGCAAAAAGATGACCGCATCTACGAACGATGTGATAGCAACCAACGATATTATTGATTTGACTGGCAAGATGAGTGCTGACGGGACATTGAGCTGGACCGTTCCTGATGGTAACTGGAAGATCGTTCGCTTTGGGTATTCCTTATTAGGTATAACAAACCACCCAGCATCACCTGAAGCAACTGGCCCCGAAGTAGATAAACTTGATCCCGTTGCAGTAAAGACATACTTTACTAATTACCTTGATCAATATAAAGATGCTACAGGCGGTCTGATGGGTACTAAAGGTGGCCTGCAATTTATGGTGACTGACAGTTGGGAAGCCGGCGCACAAAACTGGACGGCTAATCTTCCGGCTGAATTTCAAAAACGTCGAGGCTACAGCTTGATAGCATGGCTGCCGGTCTTAACAGGTGAGATTGTAAAGAGCTCAGAAGCAAGTGAACAGTTCCTGTTTGATTTTAGAAAAACGCTGAGCGAGATGCTGGCTGAATATCATTATGACGCATTGACCGGTATTCTTGCACAATACGGGATGAAACGTTATTCCGAATCGCATGAAAGTGATCGCGCCTTGATTGCTGATGGGATGGATGTAAAACGCAAAGCCGCTATTCCGATGTCGGCAATGTGGACACCTAATCCGTTTATAAACGGTAATGATCAAACCAATTACCAGGCTGATATCCGAGAATCAGCTTCCGTGGCGCATATCTACGGCCAAAATTTTGTGGCAGCGGAATCATTGACGGCCTTAGGCATTCCTGCCGCAGCCTGGTCTTATTCGCCGGAAGCATTAAAGCCAACTGCTGACCTGGAACTTGCTAGTGGATTAAACAGGTTTGTAATTCATTGCTCAGTGCATCAGCCCACAGACGATAAGATACCGGGATTAGGCCTGGGCCCATTCGGACAATGGTTTAACCGTCATGATACCTGGGCTGAGCAGGCAACCGCATGGACCTCTTACCTGTCAAGAAGCAGTTATTTGCTACAACAGGGGAAATTTGTTGCCGATATAGTTTATTATTATGGTGAGGACAATAACATTACTTCGCTGTTCCACAAAAAACTGCCGAATATTCCGGAAGGGTATAATTACGATTTCATCAATGCCGATGCTCTTATTAACTTGCTATCAGTAAAAGATGGGAAACTGGTTACACCAAGCGGCATGGTTTATAGAGTTTTGGTGTTGGATAGCAATGCAGTTAAAATGTCGTTGCCTGTGTTGCGCAAAATAGGTGAACTGGTGAAAGCGGGCGCAACGGTAGCCGGTATAAAGCCAATAGGTACACCAAGCTTAAGCGATGATAAGAGCGAGTTTGACAGATTGGTTAATGAGATATGGTCTTCATCAAATGTCAATGTTAGCGAAGGAAAATCATTGAACGATGTGTTAAATAAAATGAGTATAGCTCCTGATTTTACTTACACCAAGCCGGATGCTAACGCCAAGCTTTTGTATGTACACCGCAAAACAAGCAATGGTGATATTTATTGGGTGAATAATCGTCAGAATGCTTTGGAAAATGTCACTGCTACTTTCAGGGTCACCGGAAAAATACCGAAGATCTGGCATGCTGAGACTGGTAAAACCGAAGCTGTATCCTATACAATTGCGAACGGTGTTACCAAAGTCGGCCTTAACCTACAGCCGCAGGATGCCATTTTTGTCGTGTTCGAGGGCAATGCAATGAATGCAACTGTTTCTGTTCCCGCCAAAATTGAGAAGTCTTTGACTACACTTAGCGGCGACTGGACTATCGGTTTCGCTAAAAATTTGGGTGCACCTGCTTCGGCAAAGGTCAGCGAGTTAAAATCTTGGACAGATAATCAAGATACAGGCATAAAATATTTCTCTGGAACAGCGCGTTACACGAAAACGGTTAAAGCTACAGCCGATTGGTTTAAAAAGGGCGATATGCTTTGCCTCGATCTGGGCAGTGTGAAAAACCTGGCGGAAGTTGTTGTGAATGGGAAATCACTGGGTATCGTGTGGAAAAGCCCTTTCCGGGTTGATGTGACGAATGCTTTAAAGGTTGGTGAAAACAAAATCGAAATTAAGGTTACCAACCTATGGGTAAACAGGCTCATTGGCGATCAGCAGCAGGGTGTAACCCAGAAATATACTTATACTACTATGCCTTTTTACCAGGCAAATTCACCATTATCACCATCCGGATTGCTTGGCCCGGTGCAGATCTTATCTATAAAATAAAAAAGCAGATTTAGTAAAAAGCGGCTGATTTATACAATCAGCCGCTAAAATTTTGAGAAGAAGAGATATTATTGTAAAGTGTTTACCCCAACTTTGGCGTACAGGGCTATTTTTCGGTGTAATTCATCCGGGTTAAAGGGTTTGCTGATATAATCATTCATTCCTACAACAAAAGCCTGATCCTTAATATCAAGCATGGCCGAAGCTGTTAATGCAATAATGGGCAGGGTCTTGAATTTTTCGTTGGGCAGTTGTCTTATGGCGACAGTTGTTTGGTAGCCATCCATCTCGGGCATTTGCAGGTCCATTAAAACCATGTCGTAATCATTGGTTTGTACCAACGTATAGGCAATTTCCCCGTTTTCGGCAACATCACAATCAACATCCCATAATTTCATATACTGTTTGGCTAGTATGACATTGATCTGGTTATCTTCCGCAATTAATATTTTAACGCCTTTTAAGCTTTTGGTTTCAAAATGGCTTTCTTCTTTTATGCCTTGTATAAACTTTTTCGAGCTGTTTTTCAATTTAAGGCTGAAGTAAAATACAGAACCTTTACCTAATTCAGACTTCACCTTAATTTCGCTGCCCATCAACTCTAATAAACGCTTGGTTATGGTTAAGCCCAAACCGGTTCCACCAAATTTGCGTGTTGTATCAGAACTCGCCTGAGTAAAGCTTTCAAATATATTTTCCAGTTTATCCGCAGCAATACCAATACCGGTATCAGTAACTTCAAAATCAACTGTTGTAAAGTCTTTATTTTTTTCATTGAGCGAGGCTACCAGGGTAACCTTGCCCTCCTTAGTAAATTTTACTGCGTTACTGATAAGATTTGTCAATATTTGCCCAAGCCGCACCGGATCGCCCATAACTACATCGGGCAATTCCTGATCGATCAATAATTTAAGCTGAATATCTTTTTCAGTGGCTTTTTGCAGTGACGCCAGCCTGATATTGCTGATTAACTGCTTTATGCTAAAATCAGCTTCTTCAAATTCAATCTTACCGGCCTCTATTTTGCTGAAATCCAATATGTCGTTGATTAATACCAGGAGATTTTCTGCCGAAAACTTCAACATTTTCAGATATTCCATCTGGTCTTCACGAGGGTTCATTTGCAAAAGCAGATGTGTGAATCCGATCACCGCATTCATCGGCGTCCTGATCTCGTGGCTCATTGTTGATAAGAACTGCGATTTAGACAACGCCGCCTTTTCTGCCACATCTTTTGATAGTATGAGCTGTTGCTCCAGTTCTTTAGCTTTCCCGATTTCTTGCTGCAGAAATTTTATGATCGTAATCAGGTCATCATCTGACGCTCCAAATTCCGTAATTGAATCAGGAGCCAGAGCGGTTATGGCCTTCTTTATTTCAGAAATTGACTTCTGCTTTATATTGTTCTCGTTAAGTAAATTGCTATTTACCTCCTGGTACTCCCGTTCACTTATTGTAAAGGCGTGTTCTGATAGCTTTTGAGCTTTTTCAATGGAATGATAGTAATTACTTACACTCTCAAGAAAACCGAGCATAGCCTCATCTTTTAAGTAAGATTCGGGAAGTAGTTTTCTGATTTGCTTGTTTAGTACATTGTGATACGCCATACCCACTGTTCTCGCTTCCTCTGTTACTAAAGTTCTGTAAATGTAGTAATGGTCATAGTTTGATTATGCAATTCGCACTGCACATTGGAATTAAAAGGAGATATCTCGCCATAGCTGTAGAAACCAGTAATGGCGGTATTGTTGCCTAAAATTTCCTTAGCAGCTTCAACCTCTTCATCAGTTCTTTGCTGTAATATCAATTTGCGTCCAACACAACTAATGAGTATGGCCAAATCGGGCTCCTGACTGTTAATCCCTTTAAATGAATTGCTTGCGGCTGAAGAGGAGGCTTCAATAAGTTTATCAAAATTGGCTTTCATCAGCCTCACCTTGCTACCTTCGGGAAGATTACCCGCGAAGACCATTGATTTGTCTTCCTCATTAATACTTAAAATAGTACGAACCAGGTTTTTTTCTGAATTATTTAATTTTATTGACAGCGGGAAAAGTAATGCCGATCCTGGCAGTTCATTCACATAATCGCCTAAATATTCTTTATAAAGGTTAAGCGCATTTTTATGGTCAATTTCAAACAACACATTTTTATCTGATCTGGTAATTGTACGTTCATGCCCGAATTCATCCCAGCCGCCTAAAGAACCATGACCAATCACTATATCGTTACCATAAAAACCAATAGCTATTACATTCCCTTGTGAGGGCACTTCATTTATACCCGTAAAAGTTTTTTCAAACCGGGCAGCATCTCCTGCCAGGCCACCTGAAACGGGTACTGGGTGTTTACTGCTATTGAAACCATCAACCAGTTCGCTACCATTGATAAATGTTCCGTCAGAAATCACAAAAACTGAGTTTAAATCATCGGCCAATAATTCTTTCATTAAAAAGCTGCCGGTTTCAAAACTGTTGTTATGGCGGTTAATGTTTGTTTTAACACAACGTATCCGGGTTTTTTCAAACTCGATGGCTGTGGCAACCGCACTTTCGTCAAATACTGAGTCATTAAGAATTTCACCCGATGTTGATGAAAATACAATATCAGCAGTAGGATAAATCAGTCTTAAATGCTCATAAACCTCGGGTTTTATAATACAGGTGGATGCCCCGAATACTAAAACCAGCTGACATTTCTCTGCATCCAGTTCAGATGGGTATTCTTTCCACGTATTGTTCAGGAAATGATGTTGCTTTGTTTTCATTGCTTGGTTTGGGTATAAAAAATATGTTACATATATACGTAAAATTAAATTAAAGGTTATAAAATTAATTATTGGGAAATAAGTGTTTTCTTGACAATTTAAATATTGACAATCTCAGCAGCGATTTGAGACAAAAAGAAGAGTTCCTGATGGGCAGGAACTCTTTCAACCAATTATAAAACCTAAGAGAGAAGAGAGGACGCAGAGGATGGGTTCGAACCATCTGTTTGCCGCCAAACCAGCGCTCTGCATTATTTGTGAGCAAAACCTGGTGTTAAGCATCACCGGACAAATATAGGAATATCTTATAAATAAGCGATTAAATCTATAGAAATAGTAGTATAAAATAGTAAATATCTCGTAAGTTGTTAGTTAATAGAATATTAAAATTGAGCTGTTATGAGATCAGCAGGAAATATGAGCTTAAATGTGGTGCCCGAGCCTGGTTCTGAAGTAACTTCTATCCTAATGTGATGGAAATCAGCAATTGATTTTACTATCGGTAAACCCAAACCAAAACTATCTTGCTGGAGCGATTGGGTGAATTTCTTAAAGCGATTAAAAATATGAGGAACCCGTTCAGCACTTATACCTATACCGGTATCGGCTATTGCAACAAGAAAGAATTTATTATCAGTATGGCCGGTTATTTTTATTTCACCGTGTTCCTTGTTGTACTTGATAGCATTATTTATCAGGTTGAAGAACAAATTGAATAACAGGAATTTATTTACATGATTTAGTCGCCATTCTGCGGGGATATCGATTTCACAATTAATTTCCTTCTCCTGCAGGCGGATAGAGATTTCTTCATATACCTCGTGTATCAGTTCGGATAACGATATGCTGTCTTCTTTCAAAAACTGCTCATTTTCTATCTGTGATATCAGTAGTAAGGTTTTGGTGATACTTTTCAACCTGTTCAATATCTTCTGCATTTCAATCAGCCTCACCTTGGTTTCGTCTGGCATGTCTTCCTCTTCAAACATGTTCTCGATCTTCGATTGAAGGATAGATATTGGAGTCATCAGCTCATGCGATGCATTTGATATAAATTCACGCTCTTTCTGAAAAGTGTTCTCTATCGTCTGAATCATTTTATGGATACTGATGTCCAGGTATTCAAAATCGGTAGTTGAAGTTTTCACCTTTTTATACGGAGTATGATTAGGGAATTTATGCCCGATAAGCTTGGTTTTAATAATAAGCCCCAAAGGCCGTAACACATAAGTAGAATAAACCTGGTCGGCAAGGATAGTCAGAAGGATCATCCCTAATAGTATTTCCAGTGCTATATTTTGTAAAGGGGTAGTGGTCTCGTTAATGGTATCAATGCTTTTGCCTATTTCCAGTATGTAATTCTGCTTTCCAACCTTAAAATTGTGGCTCAAAATACGGTATTGTATAGTGTCGCCCTCAACCAATCGGTTCTCATTGATGATAGTATCTATATTCTCATTAAGCGAATCAACATCCAGGCTCACGTATTCTTCTTTAAGTAAAGCGTTATAGCTGCCATAGCCCTCGCCATTTTGGATATAATTATTTATGCCCGGGCCGCTAACAATTTTTAATACTTTATCCTTTTGGTGTCTGAGCCAGTTGTCGGTATAACTTTGATTAATATCTCTGATCAGTGTAGGCAGTAACAAAACAAACAACACTACTATTACCACTTTCGAAATGGTATTAAAAAGTGTCAGTTTGGTTCCGAGTTTCAAGATACTTTAATGGTTAATGTTTATACGATAACCCAGCCCCCGCACAGTTTCGAGCCAGTCTGGTGAGCTATACACGTTTAATTTTTTTCGAATATTTTTAATATGGGCATCAATATAATTGGAATCATAATCGTCATTGACGACGCTTCCCCATATATGTTCACTTAACTGCGACCGTGTCAAGGTTCTGTTTTTGTGCAACAGCATGTATGCCACCAGATCGAATTCCTTTTTAGTAATTGTTCCGATAGGGGTATTATTATAAGATATGGTCCGGTTGGTCAGATCGATAACAAAGTTGCCAAGCATTACTACAGAATGTTTCAACCCAAACTTTCTGCGCATAATCGCCTGCATCCGGCTTTGCAATTCGAGCAGAGAAAATGGCTTTGGTAAGTAGTCATCGGCACCTAAATCCAAACCTTTTATGCGGTCATTAACCTCAGCACGGGCCGTTAATATAATGCAAGCGGCCTCCGGGTTATATTTTTTTGCCTCTTTTAACAGATCAAGCCCATCGTAATCAGGCAGGCCAAGATCGATCAGAATAAAATCGTATAAATTGGTTGCTATTTTTTCTGATGCAGAAGCACCATTAAAACAAACATCACAGATATAATTTGAGTTGGATAGAAATATTTCCAGCTCATTGGTCAGGGCTTTTTCGTCTTCGACAATCAGAACATTCATGCGGGCTCAATAAAAAACATAATAAAAAGTCAGGTTAAAGAACGATTCTTTATGGTTTCTTAATATACCCTCGACATTTACGGGTATAGAATATTTGTAAGCAAACTCAAAGGTATAGTGTGGTCTATTATAGGCTATAGGGATTTTGAAACTATAATTCAGCATGTCCAGTTCACTATTATGCCCCGCATATTTTTGAGCAATTAGCGGTGGCATTAGCAGGTCATCATCGTAGCCCAGCCCCACTCTGCCTGGGTGATTTGTATTATATTTTTGCACGAAATTCTGTGTTCCTAAAATTATGTTCACCCCCGGGTTAAATGATAGGTAGTCTTTGTCATCAAAAATACTCCAGTTAGTCTCGATGTATTTGGAGTTAGTTATGGTGATGAAAAAGTCGTGCGATTCGCCAAATAAATAATCCAGCACTACTCCTGATTTTAATATCTTCCAGTCGTAGCTATTATTGAAGTTGATATCATTGGAAGAGGCCGACTTGATGATCAATGCGTTCCGGTCAAAAATAAACCGGGTGTAGCTTATATTACCAGAGAATTTTGGAGTGATATGGTAAACATATCCGCCACCCAGGTCAATTTCATCAATTGTAGGTGTAGACCCTAATACTTTATAAGCCGATCCATAAACGAACCAGCCATTTTTGGTATTGTAAATAACATCTGCATTTAGAAATGGATACTTAACCGGTCCCGTACGACCGAAGAAGCTGGCGTCGCTCCCGTAGCTTACACCCGCCGAAACAGATCTTTTCTTTACGAGCGTATCTGAATCAGCAACTATCCGGGCCGGACGATCAATTAAAATACGATTTGTCGGCGTGGCGTTCACAGCCATATAAATTGTCAAAAGAAGCAGGGCACAGATGTATTTCATCTTAATAAATACGCAATATAATGTCCATTGATACAATTAATTACCATTCCTCCTCGGTATTTCAGGAGGTCGCTCCAATCCCGCCGGGCGCCGTTGCCTTTTCGGTTTTACGTTGTTTTGTGAATTTGCGCTACCATTTTCATCAACCTTTTCCGGTTTGGGTAAACGCTTCGCCTTGGCAACTTCTTTTATTTTTTTCTTATCATCGGCTTCCTGTTGCTTCTTTTTATTGGTGGTATCACTATAAAGAGCTTTTAGGAGTTTCGATTCGGTATGAAAGGCGACAGATTTATGATGATAAACACCATCATTAAGTTTCGCGGAAGATAAACATGGTATGAGTATCAATAGCAGGACAATATACACAAACCACTTAATCATTTGGAGTAGAAAAGCTTAAAAGTTTTTTCAAACGGAATCCCTTCAAAGTTAAACCGCATCCCTGGTTGCCCCGCCAGGATATATGTAACGATATTGTTTATAAGTCAAAAATGGAAATTTTTAACGATATAATTTGCTCATTGGCTGACGGTCGCCCGTTAAAGGATGACTGAGCTGGTCTATAATTCTATATGTTAAGCAATTTTTTATCAGCGTCGGGCAAATCCTACTTAGGTAAGCATACCCTTTTTGGGGGTATGACAATATTCCAAATTAAGACAGATAATTAACTTCTTTTGAAGTGTAAACCCTGTCGTGGTCGTCAATGATCACACAGGCAAGCTGCTGTAACTGGTTGATGAGATACAAACCGGCGTTTACTCCCATCGTCATCACAGGGGTAGCCATTGCATCCGAAAGTTCGGCAGTAGGACTAACTATGCTTACACTTTTTAGCACGCTAATTGGGAAACCTTTTTTGGCGTCCACATTGTGCATATATTTTTTGTTGCTGATGGTCACATTTTTTTCGAAGTTGCCCGATGTGGCTACAGCCATGTTGCTGATATTGATATTTGAGAAAGGCTGAGATTCGCGGTCAGGATCAGCTGAAGCAATGGTCCATGGCGTATGGTCTGGCTGTAAGCCCCAGGTAAGCAGGTCACCACCAGCGTTGATAACACCGCTGCTGACACCCATTAATTGTAATATGTATTTTGCTCTGTCGGCAGCATAACCCTTGCTTAAACCGCCAAAACCAATACGCATACCTTTTTCCGTCAGGAATACAGTGGTTTTTGCCTCGTCGATATGTACATTTTTGTAATTGGTGAATTTTACCGACTTCCGTTCGATCTTTGAAGGCTCAACATTCCTGTCAATGGCATTATAAGTGATATCGAAAGTGCCAAAGGTAAGCTCGGAAATTTTAAGAGCCCGTTCTACCAGCCTGAAGATCTCTGCGTTAACTTTTACCGGTTTAACACCCGCGTTACGATTGATCTCGTTGATCCGGCTATCATCGCTAAAAGTGCTGAGGAGCTTTTCAACACGGTTGATTTCGGCGACCGCAGCATCGACGCAATTATCTGCCCAAACTGAGTCGTTTCCAACCACACTGATTTCGAAACGGTTTCCCATCAAACGCATTTCACGTCTGAATATGTTCTGGTCGTTATTATAGGTTTTAACAGCTAACATGGGCGCTTAATAAATTCCAGTCAAATTGTACCGTAAAAGCACAATTAATGCAATATGCATTTTGCCCGAAAGTAAAAGCTAAACATGAAAATCAAATGAAAAAGCAGCTATGCTTAATAATACGTTAAACTTTTAAGAAAATCTGACTTAAAAACGACGATTTAAGCGATTGTGCCTTCTTTTAATTTCTCAGCGTTTTCGGCAAACTGAAGCGCTTCCAGAATTTCCTGTATGTCGCCATTCATTACGCCGGGTAAGTTATACATTGTGAGGCTGATACGGTGCTCTGTAACACGTCCCTGCGGATAATTGTAGGTGCGTACTTTAGCTGAACGGTCGCCTGTTGAAACCATTGTCTTACGCTTTTTGGAGATATCTTCCAGGTGCTTTTGTAATTCCATTTCATATATCCTGGAACGTAATACCTGTAAGGCTTTATCGTAATTTTTTAATTGGGATTTCTGATCCTGGCATTGTGCAATTATACCGGTTGGTATGTGGGTTAGTCGCACGGCTGAATAAGTGGTGTTTACTGATTGGCCACCCGGTCCTGAAGCACAGAAAAGGTCTTTGCGGATATCGCTTGGGTTCAGTTCTATATCAAATTCATCAGCCTCGGGCAATACCACTACGCTGGCTGCAGAGGTGTGTACGCGACCCTGGGTTTCGGTATCGGGCACACGCTGCACGCGGTGAACGCCTGATTCGTATTTCAATGTACCGTAAGCATCTTCTGCCAATACGTTAAAGACAATTTCCTTATAACCACCCGCCGTACCTTCTGTGTAGTCAACCAACTCGGTTTTCCAGCCGCGTTTCTCGCAGTAACGCATATACATGCGATAAAGGTCGCCTGCAAAAAGGGCTGCTTCATCGCCTCCTGTACCACCGCGGATCTCCACAATAGCATGTTTGGCGTCTTCCGGCTCCTTAGGGATCAGCATCAGGCGGATCTCTTCTTCCTTTTCATCCTGTTTTACCAGTAATTCATCAAGCTCGCCTTTAGCCATTTCGCGGAATTCCTCATCCTTTTCGGTAGCTAATATCTCCTTGTTCGTTTCGATATTGCTGATGATGTTGCGGTAGATATAATATTCGTCCACAATTTTTGTAAGGTCCTTATATTCCTTGTTCAGCTGTGCATAACGCTTCATGTCCGACATTACATCGGGACTGCTCAACTCGGCTTCTACATCTTTCCAACGCTGGTGGATCGCTTCTAACTTTTCTAACATAGTTTTATACCTCTCTGCGAGGGTATTGAACCTCAGCAAAAAATCGCACAAAAATACGAAATTTTAGGGACATTTTTATTATTGCGCAGCGACGCAAATGCCATATTAATGGCTTATGTGGGCGATGGGTTCAGCGTATGCCGCCAGGTTATCCAAAGTTGAATTGATCCCTTTTTGATGATCTTCCGGTTTTATACCGTATGGTACATTACTACAGGTGAAGGTTACTTTGGTATCTTCACCAACTGGTTCCAAAGTCGTAGTGATGGTCATTTCTTCCGCATATGCCGGATCATCCGATTCAAACCACACAACTTCTGTAATTAGCCTGTTGGGAATAAGCTCTTTAAAAACACCATGAAAAATATCCTCATGAGGTGTTGTTTTTCCTTCAACCTCGTGCTGTTGACTAATGTAGCTGAACGACATCCTGAATTTTCCACCCTGCTGCGGGTCAAATTCAAAAACATAGCATTGCATTCCCTTAGGTGGCCGCCAAATAGCAACAGCTTCCCGGTCTAAAAATGCTTTGTAAATAGTTTCGGGAGATGCCTTGATTACCCTAGACGCAGAGTCTGTTCTGTTATTGCCTAACATATGATTATAGCTTTACTTAGCTACAATCGGCCTTTCAAAATGTTTAAGATGAAGCTCTTGTCCGTCAAATTCAGCGTAGGAGAAGGTGTTAACCCATTCGCCCAGATTCACATATCGGCTTTTTTCATTCAGTATCACATCCATGGTTTTATGGCGGTGGCCGAATATCAGATAGTCAAAATATTGGGTCCTTAGCAAATCATTACAGAAAGTTATCAGCCATTCATTCTGGCCAGGTTTAAGGCCTCCATTCTTCTCGCCCGCAATGCGGCTATGGCTCGACCAGTAATTGGCCACTCCAACTCCCAGGTTTGGATGAATGCGCGCAAATAACCATTGGCAAAATGGACTGCGGAAAAACTTTTTTAAGATTTTGTACTTAGTATCTCCCGGTCCGAGGCCATCGCCGTGGTGCAAATAAAACTTCTTACCATTGCGTTCAATTTCCAATTCGTTGCTGATAATTGCAGCACCAAATTCTTTTGGGAAATAATCGAACATCCACATATCGTGGTTTCCTTTGAACATATAGATTTTGACGCCGGAATCAGCTAATTGAGCAAGCTTGCCCAAAAAACGAATATAGCCTTTGGGCACTACCGTCTTATATTCAAACCAGAAGTCAAACACATCGCCCATCAAAAATATTTCTGTTGCATCTTCTCCAACCATATCCAGCCAGCGAATCAGACGGTCTTCCCGTTCGCGGCTGGTGGCATGGCTAATAGCACCTAAATGAATATCAGAGGCAAAGTAGAGTTTATTGCGGGTCGACATGTGACCAAAAGTAATCAGAATATCGAATATGGAATATCCAATTTCAAATTTAGTAACGATTAAAAGTTGTATTGTCACATTATACTTTCAAATTTGATATTCCATACCGATCATCCGATATTTATCTTATGAGCAGCATCCTACATATCCTCAATGGCGATTCTACCGCGTACAGCTTTAAAGATACCGGGCTTGACGGCGATATATTGGTTTGGCGTGAGGTACTTTCGCAAGGGCCCTTGCTGGAAGATATTTCCTCGGCTGTATTTTGGGAAAAACGCTCCGATTGGATTTCTAAGGGTTTTAATGAGGCCCCTGAAAATTACCGAAAGAAGGTAATTGAGCCCCTGGGGAAGCTGAGCAATATTTATGATGAGATTACGCTTTGGTTTGAGTTTGATTTGCATTGCCAGATCAATATGCTTGGTGTGATGGAGATGATGCTGAAACATACCGATCTCTCGATACCTAAAGTCTATTTAGTATGCCCGAATGAATATCCGGGTGTTGAAGACTTCCGGGGAATGGGACAGCTTAACGGGAAGCAACTGGCTCTTTTATATGATGATCGTTTCCGTCTTAACGATTGGGATTTCACATTAGCTTCGCAAGCCTGGAAATTGTATGTAAGCGGTGATGACATTGCCCTTGAAAAATGGATAAACGAAACCACTTTTTGGGGAAGCCTTCACCTGCTGAAACCAGCATTGCAAGCACATTTAAAGCGAGTAAGAATAAATGGAGCAGGTCTGAACAATATTGAACAAACACTGCTTGATATCTATAATAGCGGCATAAAAAACAAATCCGCCATTTACGAACTTTTTTGGAAAACTGAAAAAATATATGGCATGGGCGACCTTGAGATCGACATATATCTGCAGTCTCTTGCCAATAAGCAACTCATTACAATGCCGGCATGAACCGTTATTGGGTGGTGGGGTAGCTGGTCGTTACTGCAATTGTCGGCGTTGGATCACTTTCATTTTTCATGCGATCGAGAGCCGTGATCACATATAAATAAGTTTTACCCCGCTGTGCAGTCTTATCCTCATAAACCTGGTCGGTGTTATATTGGATGTGCAGGATGTATTTTGGATCATTCAGGTTCACCTTCTCCGTACCTTCAAACCGGTATACGACGTAGCCATAAGCGGGGTCACCATCTTTGGCTGTGTCTGGCATTGCCCATGCTAAACGAACACTGTTGCCCGTAAATTTTGCGGTAGGGTTTTTAGGCGGACTTGGTGGTACAGAGTCCAGCCAAAGCATTACCGGCGGCAATGCGAGATATTTATAGAAGTTATTCTTGAGCGTATCGATAAAACCGTAGGCATTATGCATCAGGGAGTTATTGCTGAAAAACACACTGCCTTCTACACGGTTATTATTCCGCAGATATTTGATCTGATTTGGCAACTCATACGGGTTCAAAAACGCCCTGGATTTAGGCTCCAAAGCGCGGTAAGCAGCGTGGCCGATGTATAAATGCCGGCCATAAGTATTATCGCTCCACCATTCTACCAACTTATTATAATCCATCAAACGATCATTTGTAGGACGGTAAAGTTGCGGTACCACATAATCTATCCAGCCCTCCTTCATCCACTTACGTGCATCAGCATATAATTCATAATAAGTTTCGAGCCCGTGAGAATCTGAACCTGCAGGGTTATGGCCTTTATTGGCCCATATCCCAAACGGACTAATGCCAAACTTGACGTAGTATTTGTGATCGTGCACGCTATCGCCCAACATTTTTATCAGTTGATCGACATTATTGCGCCGCCAATCGTTAATATCAGTAAAATCGCCACCGTAAGTTTTAAAGGTTTGGGCATCGTGTATCTGTTGGCCGTCTATTTTGTAGGGATAGAAATAATCATCCATGTGTACGCCGTCGATATCATAATTGTCAACTACATTCAGGATCACTTTTACAATATAATCGCGTACCTGTGGTATCCCCGGATTGAACAGTTTGATGCCCCCATAGGTAAAGAACCAGCTTGGCTGTATATTGGTAATATGTGTCGGACTAAGCGCTCTGAAATTGCCGTCAAACGTTGCCCGGTACGGATTAAACCAGGCGTGCATTTCCATACCACGTTTATGACATTCATCTATTGCAAACTCAAGAGGATCGAAACCCGGGGCAGGAGCCACTCCCTGTTGGCCCATTAACCATTTCGACCATGGTTCGAGACTTTTTGCATAAAAAGCATCAGCTGCTGGCCGCACCTGGAAGATCACTGCATTGATGCCAATGCGTTGGTCTTCGTCTAATATATTAATAAGATCCTGTTTTTGCTGGTCTACAGATATATGCCCCTGTACAGGCCAGTCGATATTTGCTACCGTGGCTACCCACACTCCCCTGAACTCGCGTTTTGGAGCCATTTTTACCTTGCTATTCGTATCGATCTTTATCTTGGGCAGCGAATCAACCTGTTGCGCATGAACTTTTAGAAAGAAAAGAATAAGCAATATAAAGTATATGAAATATTTGTAAATACGCATCAGAAGGGCATTATTAAAAGATACAAAGATATGAAACTCAAAAATCTATTGCTTTATTATTAAACCAATTTGTACTCAAGTATTGTGTTTTTAGTTTTTTTGTGTTTACATTTAAAGCAGATTTAGCTATGAATCTAAGCCAACAGGAAAATCAATGTCATAATTTTATCATTTTTTCGTTCAATAATTTTTAAGTTAAAGTAAAACAATCTTGTAACAAGTTTGTTGCCACAAAGAATATTTAACGCTAAATGTCAAAAAACACAATTTAAATGCTTGTTGGCTGTAGCACCCACGTTATTTAACAGCCCTAATTAATTTAAAACTAAACACTAAAGACCGCCATGGAAAATCAATCTGGACAAACTCCCAAAAAGAATTCTAACGTAATCTATTTTCTGATTGTTGTGGTTTTGGCTTTGCTGGGGACAGATGTATACTTGTATCTGCAGAAAAATAAATCGGATACAAAAATTATATATCAGGATGATGAGCGAAACCGCCTGAAGATCGAATTAGACAGTCTGGAAGCACAAATAGAACAGGTAAATACCGGTAAGGCAAAAATGACTGCCGCAATGAAAGCCAAAAATGATTCGCTTGAATCCAAGATTAAGGTATTACGCGTTCAACTGGCTAAAGGGAAATTGACCAAAGCTGAACTTGCTAAAGCACAGGAAGATGTAAAACAACTAAGGTATTTTGTTACTAAATATACCGCCGACATTGAAGAGCTGAAGAAACAGAATACCAGCCTGGCAAGTGAGCGGGATACGCTGAAGACTAATCTTGCCGCAACCAGCGCTAAGGCAACCGACCTGGAAAAGCAAAACCAGGATCTGGACACCAAGGTCAAGGTCGCATCCGTCTTAAAGCTGGCCCAGGCCAATGTGGTAGCCTATAAGATAAAGGGCAGCGGTAAAGAGGTAGACGTAACCCGTGCAAGCCCGGCTAAGAAGATCAAGATCAACTTTACTGTAGCAGAAAACAGCATTGCTGAAAAACGCATGCACGATATTTATGTACGTATATTGGATCCAACAGGCAACCTGATCACCGATCCGAAAGACGCAGGAACATTCCAGTCTGAAGGACAGGATCTGCAATACACTTATAAAACGTCTATTGACTTTAAAGATGACGGAAGCGGCTATACCATCGATTGGGTTAACCCTGCTCCACCATTTGTAAAAGGTACCTACCAGGTATTGCTTTATGCTGATGGCGGTAAAATGGGAACAACTACATTTAGTCTGAAATAATTGCTATTATTTATAATGTGAAAGCTGCCTGTAATAACAGGCGGCTTTTATTTTTTGTGAGGGAGAGTAGAGACACGATGCGTCGCGTCTCTACTACTAACAGGTCAGTACAACAATTTATCGTACGGATACCTTGCCGTATGTATCGCTTTTACATGGTCGTAAAGCATTGCCCTGAACTCATCGACGTTTTCCTTTTTAAGAGCTGAGATAAATATCGCCGGACTATTATTCTTAGCCATCCAGCTTTGTTTAAAATCCTCTAAGGTCATCTGGTGCGCTTCTTCACCGGGATGATGATGCTTCGGTTCATAAGCGTCAATCTTATTGAAAACTGTGATCATCTGCTTATCAATAGCGCCCAGGTCTTTCAGCGTTTCATTCACTGTTCTGATCTGGTCCTCGAAATTTGGATGCGAAACATCCACCACATGAACCAATACATCAGCTTCACGTACTTCATCCAGGGTCGATTTAAAGCACTCCACCAAATGGTGAGGCAGTTTTCGGATAAACCCAACTGTATCTGATAACAGGAACGGTAAATTCTCGATCACCACTTTTCTGACTGTAGTATCCAGTGTAGCAAACAACTTGTTCTCAGCAAACACCTCCGATTTGGAGATCATGTTCATGATAGTGGATTTGCCCACATTGGTATATCCCACCAATGCTACTCGCACCAATTGGTGACGGTTCTTGCGTTGTGTTTCGTTCTGACGGTCGATCAGCTTTAGCTTTTCCTTTAACAAGGAAATCTTGTTCAGGATCAAACGGCGGTCGGTCTCGATCTGCGACTCACCCGGTCCACGCATACCGATACCACCCTTCTGTCGCTCTAAGTGCGTCCATAAACGGGTCAGTCGTGGCAGCAAATATTGCAATTGCGCCAATTCAACCTGGGCTTTGGCCTGTGCCGTCTGTGCGCGATTGGCAAATATGTCCAGTATCAGGTTACTACGGTCGAGTATCTTAACCTGCAGTTCATTCTCAATATTACGCAATTGCGAAGGCGAAAGCTCATCGTCAAAAACTACGATGTCGATCTCTTCAGCCTGTACGTATTCCTTTATCTCTTCCAGCTTACCTGTACCGACAAAGGTAGCTCTTTCGGGACGCAGCATTTTTTGGGTAAAGGTTTTTACCGTAAGTCCGCCCGCCGTCTCCACTAAAAACTCCAGTTCCTCCAGGTATTCTTTTTCTTGTGCTTCGGTTTCATTGGGTGTAATGATACCCACCAGCACTACTTTCTCCTGCTTCACAGCAGTATCATAAAATTTTTGTCTCATTCAAATAATGATTTATCAATCCATATGCCAAGTTAACCATAATGCGTCAATGCGGTTAAAATGACAGTAAGTAAAACAATTTCAACTTTAGAAGATAAGCAACAAACAAAAAAATTGCTTTAACGCATTACACTCATCTTGATTTGCTGAGTCGCAAATCCATTTTCCCCAAACATTGGGGTATCTGACTTAATTGTCAAGAATGAAACTACTTATCACATGAGATTGATATTGTTGAATTGAGGTAATTAATTTATTCAAAGTTCCTTCACAAACTCCCTTATCGCTACTCCCGGGTCTGCCTGCTTCATAAAGTTTTCGCCGATTAGGAAGCCGTTAAAGCCTGCTTTTTTCAATTGCTTTATTGTTTCCGGGTTGCTGATGGCACTTTCGGATATCTTCAAAAACTCCGCCGGGATATGCTCTGCCAGTTGATATGAAGTTTCCACCGACACGGTAAAATCTGCCAGGTTGCGGTTGTTTACGCCGATAGCGTCCAGATTTGGGTTGATGCTGCGTTGTAATTCTTCCAGGTTGTGTACTTCGAGCAGTACCTTCAGCCCTAAACTTTTTGCCCTCTTTGCCAGCAGATCAATTTGTTCAGGCGTGAGTATAGCGGCAATCAGCAGGATAATATCTGCTCCCCAGGCTTTTGCTTCCAGTAACTGGTACTCGTCGATCATGAAATCTTTCCGAAGGATAGGTATCTGATTAACTCCACGTGCCTTTATCAAGTCTGCTTTTTGACCCATAAAGAACTCTGTATCGGTCAGAACCGAGAGCGCCGACGCACCTGCTGCGTTGTAGGCGGTGGTCACTTCTTCCACAGAAACTTTATCGTTGATGATCCCTTTTGAGGGCGATTTACGCTTGAACTCAGCAATAATCCCCGTCCGGTTGGCATCCAGCAAGAAATCCTTAAAGGAAAGCGGCTGCCTGTTAAAAAACTCCGCCGACTCCAGTGTTTTGTAGGATGTAATTGCCTTTGCTTGTTCTACTTCCTTCTTTTTATGTGCAACAATTTTATCAAGAATAGTCATATAGTACCGGCACCTATTGTGCCTTAATTAAATTAAAAATAAGTTTATCCAATCTCTGCAAACTGAGGCGCCAGCCAGTTCTGCATCATTTGCCTGCCATACTCTGTCAGCACCGATTCCGGGTGAAATTGAACGCCACGAACATCATACTGTTTGTGCCTTAGCGCCATAATGCTGTTGTCCTTCTCGTCAATGGCAGTTACCGTTAACACATCGGGCAACCCTATTTGATCAACCACCCACGAATGATAACGTCCTACTTTAAAGCTTTGCGGTAATCCGGCAAATAGCTTTTCGTCAGTATCAGTCACTTTGATTGGCGTTGCTATGCCATGCATCGGTCGGCTCAGGTTATACAGATGTCCGCCAAATACCTCGGCAATGGCCTGCTGACCCAAACACACACCAAAAATACTCTTAGTTGGTGCATAGCGGGCTATCACATCCAGCAACAAACCTGCTTCAGAGGGTATGCCCGGCCCTGGCGACAGGATGATATGACTGAAATCCTCCACATCGTCCAGGTTGAATTTATCGTTCCTCCACACCTCACACTGCAAACCTATCTCGTTTACCAGATGCACCAGGTTGTAGGTGAATGAATCGTAATTGTCTACTATTAAAATCTTGCTCATATTAAAGTTCCTCCGCCAATTCAATAGCTTTTCTCAATGCCGCTATTTTGTTATCCACTTCTTTCAATTCGCTTTCCGGGTTCGAGTCGGCTACGATGCCGGCACCTGCCTGGTAGTGCAGTGTATTGTTTTTACTCAGGAACGACCGTATCATAATGGCAAGGTTAAAGTCGCCGTTGAAGCCCAGGAAACCGATAGCTCCGCTGTAAAAACTGCGCTTGCTCTTTTCATTTTCGTCGATGATCTCCATTGCCCTGTATTTTGGCGCTCCGCTCAGTGTTCCGGCAGGGAAAGTATCAGCTACAATTTTGAACGATGATACCCCCGGACGAACCTTCCCGCTTACATGCGACACTAAATGGATAAGGTGCGAGTAATACTGAACCTCTTTAAATGCCTTCACTTCCACCTGCTCACAATGGCGGCTCAGATCGTTGCGTGCCAGGTCGACCAGCATCACATGTTCTGCCGATTCTTTCGGGTCGTTTTCCAAAGCGCGGGCTATCTCGGCATCTTTTATATCGTCGCCGCTGCGTTTGAATGTGCCTGCGATGGGGAATATACTGGCTACGTTGTTTTTTATGGTGATCTGCGCCTCGGGTGATGAACCGAATATCCTGAAATCGCCGTAATCAAAATAGAACAAGTAGGGTGACGGGTTGATTGACCGCAAGGCCCTGTACACATTAAATTCATCGCCCTGGAATGCTCTTGAGAATGGCCTCGACGGTACGATTTGGAACACATCGCCCCTGAAAATGTGTTGTTTCATCTTCTCCACCATTGCCATAAATTCCTCACCGGTGAGTGCCGACTGTTCATCGCCATTGCTCTGGAAATGATATTCCGGAAAGTTTTTGTTCTTGATAAGGTACTCCAGCTTTTCCAGTCCGCCGTTTGTGGGTTGACCGTCAGGTTGATTCTGGAAGATGTGTAGTTCGTTTTTAAAATGATCGATAGCGATGATATAGCGGTAAATATGGTACTGCATTACCGGAATCTTGCGTGTATCGTCGGTGCTTTGTTTGAGCTTGATCGTTTCGTAATGCTCAACAGCCTCGTGGGTAAAGTAGCCCCAGATACCGTTCGAGATGATCTTGCTATTGTTTTCAGTCGTTTCAAAATCGCTTACAAACTGGCTTAGTTCAGCTACCAGGTCAAATTTGCCGGGTTCGCAGATCTCGGTATGCCCGTCGGGATAGTACTTTTTCAGGCGACCATCATTTAAAACCAATCCGCTGATAGGTTCGCAGCAAACATAGCTCATGCTGTTCTCGCGGCTATGGTAGTCCGAGCTTTCCAGCAGCAGGGCATTCGGGTACACATCGCGCAGGCGCAGGTAAATGCTCACCGGCGTGGTGGTATCGGCTAGTAGTTTTTTAGAAGTAGTGATTATTTTATATCGTTTCATTGTTCGTTGTTCAGCAGCATTATAAAATACAAAACCCGGCGTTGGTTGGCGCCGGGTTCATATTAGGTTTACAATTGATTAGTAAGTCTCACCAAAAATATATCCGGACGCCATTTTCATGGTGCCACCAGCTAGTATTTTTGTTAGTTTTAATCATCGCGGTCACAAATTTATAAAGAAAATTGAATTAGCAAATTTTTCAGGAAAATATTTTGCCATTTTCTTTAAAAATTATGATTATGACATTCCAAGCAGGCCTCTTTTGCTGAAAATTATGATTATCGCAATAACAACGAGGCCTAACGTGTAGAATATGGCAATGCTTTTATGTTTTGCATCAGGTGTGGCTCCGCGCTTAGAACGCGCATGCCCGATGGTGATCAAAACAATGGCTATCAGCATGCCTGTCAGGTGCTCCACCGTCCAGTAGCGGGTGGTGGCATCCTTCATGGTATCGCCGCCGAACCGTACGAACGGGCTCACAAAATACAACACGATACCGATGAGCAATTGTGTATGCGCCGATATGAGGGTGAACAGGTTGAGCTTGCGGTTACCCTCGCTATAAGCTTTGTGGCTCAGCCAGTCGGCCCAGGCGCGGATGATGGCTACCAGCAGCAATAAAAGCACGATGTACCTGAAACCGGAGTGCAGGTGCAGGAAGAAGCTGTATAATGTCATGATGTGAAATGGTGTTTAATGGACAAATGAATCAACGTAGCAAATATAGAAGGATTTTGAACTATTTGGCGTAGAGTACTCACCCGGTCATGCTCCGCCCGACCACCCTCTCTACCGCAGGGGGTAAAGAAGGATTTTAAAATTAAAAGCTTTTCCCCTCTTTGTGGCTTGCCATAAAGAGGGTCGACCAGCGCAGCGTAGTCGGGGTGAGTAGAATAGGCGTATTGTCTGTAACACGTATAAACCCCCTTTACAGGTGTTATAGATATTACGGTTTTTAAAAATCTTTCCTATTTTAGCTTCACTAAATCTGAATCACAACATGAACTTTTCAATCCAGCATCAGCTAACCCAAAAAGAGTATAGACAACTTAGCTTTACGCTGACTTATCAAAAATGGTTTATCATCCTGGTAAATGCTTTAGCATTAGTTTATCTTGTATTATTAATAATTACAAAAGGTAGTATCTGGAATAACGACACTTCCTCATTCGGAGTTGCCGTTGTTGTGTTGTCTGTTTGGTACCCAATAGCCATTTTAATTGGTGTGAACAGGAATTATAAAAGCAATTACAGATTAAATGAAGAAATTACTTATAGCTTTTCGGATGAAGGGTACTCAGTTACCGGAGAGTCGTTCAACAGTCAGTTAAATTGGGAAAAAGTCTATAAAGTAAAAATTATTAAGGGCTGGATACTACTATACAGCAATAGTAGAATAGCCAGTCTGATAAAAGTTGGAGCAGAGGACGAAAATAATGTCGAAATCTTAAAAGCGTTCCTTAAAAACGGTAATTTCAAGGCAAAGCTGAAATGGTGACACTCCTGTATGATGCGCGCCTTCGCTCTTTATAGTATGCGGTTGCCACGCTCTCGCTCGCGACGACATAACTTTCTACTCCTCCTTAACCACCCTTTTCAGCGCAATTTTACCGCCTTGTTTTACTTCCAGAAAGTATACGCCGTTCAAGCCCAGCGGGAAGCTTTTGCTGAATTGGCCGTTTGCTGCTTTTTCGCTCCATATCAATTTGCCTTCGCTGTCGGTAAGCTTTACTTCGGCAGGGGTTTTTGCCGAGAGGCTGAACATTAGCAAGATCTTACCCGAGGTGAACTCAGGTACCAGGTTCAGGTCGCGCAATTCAAGTTGGGTCTTTTCGCTTCCGGTTATGTTTTTGGTCTTTTCGGGCGATGCATCGCTCAACCTGAAGCTGGTATGCGTGCTGATGCCATCGTTGCCGGTATTGGTATAATCAAACCGCTGCACATTGCGGTGACGGAAGCCTTCTTCCGGCTCGCGCATACGATATCTGAACTCGCGGAAAGGTTCATCAGGCATAATGAGGCCCAAAGCATCGTCAGGTTTCTCTAGCTTATAGTCGAAAGTGAAAGTGGAATCGTCGCCATCGGGCCTTTTCATCCTGAACTTAAATACATGCTTTGTACTGTCGTTAAAAAAGCGGCGATCTTCGGTCAGGTCATCATGGTTAAAGAAGTGGCGTTTATAAACCATATTTTTTGCGCCGGTATCAGTCATCGAGCGTCTTTTGAAAACGATGCGCTGCCTTCCGTGGGTTTCGGGGCCGCTCAGGTTATCAATGTCTTTCATGGCCTGCTTGCGCTCATCAGCAGAAAGGTTCTTGATATTTTTACCATTTACAGTGGTGTCGCCATTTATAATGGTGATATCCATATTTTTATTGCCTTGTGCAAAAACTAACAGCGGCAAAGTCATTATACAGATAATGCTAAGCGCAAATATTAGCTCGAAACCGGGTTTTATCTTGTGCGTTGTCATGCGATATTGTTTAAATTTATGGTATCAAAGTTAACAAGCAGTTCTGTTTCAAGATGTTAAATCTTTGTCGTAATATGTTAAAAATTGTTAAATGCGACTGATATGAGCGTATTTGAAATATTTTTGTTACCGGGATGAAGAAGAAAAGTATAGGCCTTATAATTGGGTTGATGGGATTTGCACTTTTGGGTGTTATGTCTATGCAGTTTTATTTTTTGCGCCAGTCGTACCAAACGCAGTCCGATCTGTTTGATCGTTCTGTAAATGATGCGCTCAGCAATGTGGTATCCAAACTGGCCAAGCAGGACGCCATCAATTTTTTGAACAAAAAAGCGCAGGTATTTGACAGGCAACGGGCCAGGAAGGATAGCCCCAGCCATCGTAGTTTTGTAAAATCGGTTGAAACGAAGTATACCAAGGTGTACTTTGATCAAAAAAAGCCCGCCAAAAAGATACTTACCGCCCGTGAAAAAAGATTGAACGTGCTGCGCGATAGTTTGAAGAAGGTAATACTAAGCAATCAACTGGATGAGGAATTTTACACGATGGCGGAATCGGGCGAGCTGAACCTTCACTTCCGCTATGAAGAGTATACGGATGAATTTGGTAACGTTCATCAGCGCATGACGGATCCAAAGATCGTCAGGGTGCCGGTAGGCCCTTCGTACAAAAGGAAGCCGTTGAAGCTGCACAAATACGATACTTTATTGGTTGATTATATCGACCCGCAGTTTGGTAAGCAGGTGATACCGGTGGTGCAGATGAACCCTTTCTGGCAACGCGAACAGGAACGGAAAAGAAGCGAACGCAGGTTCCAGGAAGTGAAGAAGATGCTGGAGGACGATTCGATACAAAAGCTCCAGAAGATCAGTCAGCCAACCAATGTGATTGCCAACCTGGCTGATGAGTATCAGAAGTCGAACGAGCCTTTGGCTAAGCGCCTTAATCCATTCTGGGTCGATTCACTGCTGCGTTTTGAATTGCATAATAAAGGGATTTTCCTTCCTTTTACTTATTCGGTAAGCACCTTTAACAGCGATTCGTTACTTTATACCAATGTTTCGTATACCGACGGCAGTAACGCCAATATTATTCCGGCTAATACTTACCAGGTGCCTATTTTTACCAAAGAGGTGATTAACGACCCGGGCAGAATTAAGATATCGTTCCCACAAAAAAACTCATTGATACTGGAAAAGATGGCAGCCACAATGGCAACTTCAGGAGCATTGCTGCTGGTGCTGATCATTTGCTTTGGTTATACCATTTTCTCCATCCTTCGTCAAAAGAAGATCTCTGAAATGAAGATGGACTTTATCAATAACATGACCCACGAGTTTAAAACACCGGTATCTACCATCATGATCGCCAGTGAAGCATTAAAGGATCAGGAGATAATGGAGGATAAGAATCGTGTAGCAAGACTGGCAAATATCATTTTTGAAGAGAACCAGCGATTGGGGAACCATATCGAAAGGGTATTGAATATTGCCCGCATTGAAAAGAACGAATTTAAGCTCGACATCAAAAAGCTGGATGTGAACGAGATGGTGACAACGGTGCTGGATAGCATGTCGCTTAAGTTGCAGAAATACCAGGTGGTTGCCAATCTGCACCTGGATGCACAGAATCCGATGATCGAGGCTGATGAGCTGCACTTCTCGAATGTGCTGTATAACCTGATCGATAATGCCATAAAATATAGCCCGAATGCGCCGGAGATCACCATCAGCACCTTTAATAAAAATGGTGAGCTGGTGATCCGTGTTGCTGATAAAGGCATAGGCATGAACCGTGACCAGCAGTCGAAAATATTTGAACAATTCTATCGTATCCCGACAGGTAACCTGCACGATGTGAAAGGCTTTGGCTTAGGCTTAAGCTATGTAAACACAATAGTAAAGAAACTGAACGGAACAATAAGCGTTAAATCTGAAAAGGAAAAAGGCTCTGAGTTTGAGCTTAAATTTCACATATCCTAAAGCATGAAGAAAATATTATTGGTAGAGGACGACCCGAACCTTGGTTTACTTTTACAAGACTACCTGCAGTTGAAGGGAAAATTTGAAGTGGTTTTGTGCAAAGACGGCGAGGAAGGGTTAAAGGCATTTACAAAACAAAATTTCGACCTGCTGATACTGGATGTGATGATGCCCAAAAAGGACGGGTTTACGCTGGGTAAAGAGATACGGAAGTTTAACACCCAGGTACCTATCATTTTTGCTACCGCGAAAGGCATGATCGAGGATAAAACCCAGGCATTTAACCTGGGCGGAGATGATTATATCACCAAACCTTTCAGAATTGAAGAACTACTACTTCGCATCAATGCTTTACTAAAGAGGGTAAACAACAGCGAAAAGAGCGAGGAAGAAAAACAAACTCATTTTAAGATAGGTCGCTACGATTTCGATTACACCTCGCAGATGATATCAGCCGGTGACAACCAGCAAAAATTATCAACCAAAGAAGCAGAATTGCTGCGTTTGCTATGCCTGCGTAAGAATGAAGTGCTTACCCGTGAAGAGGCCCTGTTAAATATCTGGCACGATGATAACTACTTTAACGGCCGTAGTATGGATGTTTTCCTGAGTAAGATACGCAAATACCTGAAGGACGATTCAAATGTCGAGATCATCAATGTACATGGGCGGGGGTACAAGCTGCTGATCAATTAATCATCATCCATATCCTCGCCAAAGTGGATAATATTCCCGTTATTATCCCAAATGCTGAACTGCTTCATCCGCCAGGGCTTTTCTTCTAACTAACCGTTAGGGTGGATGACGCCAAGCGGCTCGTATTTGGCGTAGAGTTTATCTATTTCGGTTACGTTAATGTAGCACCCCGTATCTTTAGGTATGGTGGGATCATCGGTAGGCCATAAGTGCACCTGAACTTTTTCCTTATTAAAATCAGATAGCCTTCCCAGCTTGAGTGGAAGGTGAAGCCCAGTTTTTCAGTATAAAACTTTATAGTTTCTTCTTCATGGAGGCGTGCCAAATGTAAATACCTCCCATTCACGATGATTTAGGAAGTTTTCTTCCGTCATTTCAAAAACGGGCATGCCAAAATCAATAAAAGCTGATTTTATTTTATCGTAGTTCTCCGCGGTTCAATCAACCCAAATATCCGTATCGCCTGTCGTCCTTGAGTAGCCATGAAGTATAACGGAATAGCCACCAACAAGTACGTAACGCACCTTGTGCCTATTAAATTGATGAATGAAATCTCTAAAATCTTCGTTAAAAATATTCCCCATATCAATTACGGGATCTTACTTTAAAAGCAGTTCTATCTAAACGAGGAGGAGCGCTTTCAGGATAATTATAAGCAATACTGTTTAAGTAGTTAGCTATTCTAAGACTCTCCTGCCATGAAAGTTTTTTATAGTATCGGGCATGATCTGAAGCTTCAGTTGCTGTTTGTGCTTTAAACGCTGTCCTGTCTAAACAGTATGAACCCATTACTCAAATATACTTCAAAATGGTAATTCGTTGTAACAAATTTGTTAGCCTGTTCTGTCAATAAATTAAATATAAAATAGATAGGTTTGTTTATTCTTAATTATTAACTGATCTTATAAAATGAAAAGGAAACTACTATTTTCCGGCATACTCATTGCCGGAATGGCGGGTTCTGTTTTTGCACAGGAGGCACCTGATGCAGCAGCAGTCCAAAAAATACGAGACGAAGGTTTGAACCATTCGAAGGTAATGGCAACGGCCTTTTATCTTACGGACGTTTCAGGTCCGAGGCTTGCAAACTCTCCGGGTTTAAAGAGGGCACAAAACTGGGCAGTAAATCAATTAAAAAGCTGGGGGCTGGAAAATGCTAAGCTGGAGGCTTGGGGCAAGTTTGGTAAAGGCTGGGAAGTGCAGAAGAATTACGCTGCCATAACAGTTCCCTATTATCATGCTATTATAGCGATCCCCAAAGCATGGACATCAGGCACAAACGGCCCGATTAAAAGTGATGTAGTATTGGTAAAAGCTGATACCATTACTGACCTGGATCAATACAAGGGGAAACTGGCCGGGAAAATTGTAATATTCGATACCAAAAATAAACTGGCCGGTGGTACAAAAGCTGATCTGACCCGCTATACCGATGAAGAGCTGGAAAAAATGGCTCAGGCAACTTCACAACCGACACAACGCAGGGCCCCAGACCGTAATTCTCCTCAGTTTATAGCTATGCAAAAAGCACGCGCTTTACGCACTGCTATCAGTAAATTTCTACAAGATGAAAACGTGGGCCTTATCCTGAGTATGGCCCGGGGAACAGATGGTACCGTATTCACCACTAATGGGGCATCATACGCTGATACTGCAAAGGCTACTGCTCCTGAGCTGGAAACAAGCGGGGAAGATTATCTGCGTATTTTACGATTGGTGAAAGGCGGGCAGAAGGTGGAAATGGAAGCCGACATCAAAACGCAATTTTTTTCAGATGATCTGCAAGGATATGATGTGGTAGCTGAAATACCGGGAACGGATAAAAAATTAAAAGATCAGATCGTAATGATCGGCGGTCACCTTGACTCATGGCATGCTGCTACCGGAGCCACGGATAATGCAGCAGGCAGCGCGGTTATGATGGAAGCCATACGAATTTTAAAAGCGACAGGATTTAAACCAAAACGTACCATCCGGATCGCATTGTGGAGTTCTGAAGAACAGGGCTTGTTTGGTTCGCGCTATTATGTGTTAAACCACTTTGGCGATCCTAAAACCATGGAGCTGAAACCTGAACAGGCTAAAGTATCGGCTTACTACAACCTCGATAATGGTACCGGAAAGATACGTGGCATTTATTTGCAGGGCGATTCGCTTGCAGGAGCTGTGTTCAAACCATGGTTTGAGCCGTTTAAAGACCTTGGCGCAGGAACTATCACCATCAGCAATACCGGTGGTACAGATCACTTGTCATTTGCCGCAGTAGGGATTCCGGGCTTCCAGTTTATACAGGATAGCATGGATTATGGCACACGCACACATCATAGCAACCAGGACACTTATGACCGCTTGAGCGAAGATGATCTGAAGCAAGCCGCTACAATAATTGCCTCGTTTGTGTATAACACAGCCCAGCGTGCTGAAATGATACCGAGAGTAGAATTGCCTAAGGCTCAAAGCACTAATTAAAAATTGAGTAGTAAATACTATAAAAAGCCTCCGGTTTTTGGACTGAACCCCAAAAGTTGGACGAATTTAAAAATTAATTGTAATGATGAGCCCGATAATTTATCGGGCTCAT
>NZ_JAUMKB010000009.1 GCF_030519375.1 Mucilaginibacter tolerans
TAAATTTTACTCCATGCTTTCTGTTTTTTGCCATAAAAATGCCCCCAAATAGTGTCTAACTTTTTGGGGGCAGTGCATAAAACCGGGCTCTTTTATTTTGTTTATAAATTATCCAAACCTATTTCGTCATTGTTATCGTATAAACACAATGTTTAATCTATAATTAAACAAAAAGAGATAGTCTGGAGAAAATTATCTCTTTAGATTGTGATTTTGGGAAGTAATTAGCTTCTGGTAAATAGTAAAAAGTTGAAAGCCCCTGTAATTTTTATTTTTTTATTTTCCGCTTTAAACGGGCTTTCCTATTCGCTATCGAATTCAGGTCACGCCCAGTCGGCTTGTAGCAATAAAACCGATAGCCTGAAAAAAATAATGCTTGCCGGTCTGGGCGATCGTTCACACCCCTCTGATATTGCGACCATCAACCTGATCAACAAACTGGCTGCTGAGTTTATCGAAATAAAGCCGGACAGTACATTATATTATGGTTATAAAGCGATTGCTTTATCAAAAAAAATCAATTACAAAGCTGGTATTGCCGATGGGTTAGTGGAAACCGGGCACGCCAATTATTTTAAAGGTGGGTTTGCGCAGGCAAAGGCTGAGCTAAACGAGGCTATATCCATCTATACAGATTTAAATAATAAGCAGGGCCTGAGCAACGCCTACACGGTTACAGGCCAAATGTATAATATGCAGGCTGACTATAAACAAGCCCTTTATTATTTAAATCTTGCCCGAGGTATATATGAGCATCAAAATAACAAGCGGGAGCTACCTGTTTGCTATAAAAATATCGGCATGGTTTACTTCGGGCAGGGCCGCCACTCTGCTGCACTCGATTATTATTACAAAGCACTTTTTGTTGAAATTGAAGAGCGAAACCAAACGGCGACTGCCGACATTTACAACAATATTGGCGATGTTTTGCAAAATATGCGGGCATATCCTAAAGCCCTTGATTACTACAATAAAGCGTTAGGAATTGCTAAACAAACCCATGACCTGCTCGAAATCGGTACCGCAACTGAAAATATCGGCGAGGTGCTGCTGGCTCAAAAACATTACGATCAAGCGATCAATTATTTATCAAAAGCGCTTCATATTGCTATTAAACAGGATGATAAGGATGGCATCAGCTATATCTCTGCCGATTTGGGATTATGCTATGCCAACAAAGGGCAATACGATCTGGCATTAAGCTATTTCAATACTGCATTGCAAACCGCAGCAAAATACAACATCGTTTACGATAAAACTTATGCCCTGATAGGCTTTGCCACACTTTTCAATCAGCAAAAGGACTATCAAAAGGCATTTAATTATGCGTCTTCTGGTCATAAACTGGCGGAACAAATAAATAATATATGGTTCAGGGCAAATGCAGTTTTTGAGTTGAACAATTCTTTGGCAGGTCTGGGCAAATTTGAAGAAGCACATAAACTCTCCATGGAATACATTGCACTTCAGGATAGTTTGAATAACGATGAAAATATTCAAAAAATAACATCTTACAACCTTGAATATGAGTTTGCAAGCAAGCAGCGCAAATTGATTGCGCAACAAAAGGAAAAGGATGAACTTTACGCCCAAAGATTAAAACAGGAACGGACTAATCTCATTTTTCTAAGTACGGTTTTATCAGGGATGGTACTCATAGCTGCCGTTTATTATAAAAGCAAACGCCGCCAACAAAAGATCAATGCCGTTCTTCAGGAAAGAAACAACGAGATCGTACAGAAAAAAGCCGATCTGGACGAACAGGCCATTAAGTTAAATGACCTGAACCATTTAAAAGATCGTTTGATTGCGGTTTTGGCGCATGACTTAAGGGCTCCGCTAAGTACATTGCGGGGACTTTTTACTTTGCTTGAAGATGACACTCTTACCAATGATCAGTTTCTGGATCTTATCCCGCAGGCAGTAAAAAAACTGGAATATACTTCTGATTTTCTGGATACCTTGTTATTCTGGATAAACAGCCAAATGGATAATTTTGACAGCACCGACAAGGCTTTTCTTATCAAAGATGTTGTTGCCAACGAGACTACAAACTATTGTGAGCAGGCAGCATTGAAGGGAATCAGATTGATAGATAATGTTTCGGACAATATTATTGTAGCTGCTGACCCTAATTCTATTCGTATCGTGGTACGCAATTTGATCACCAACGCTATTAAATTTTCCCGCGAAAATGATACTATTACAATCAGTACCAACTATCTGGATGACAACAATATCCTAATGTCTATAAAAGATACGGGTATAGGAATGCAACAGCACCAACTTGATAAATTATTCAAAAGCAAGGTCGATAGCGGGCATGGCACAAATAACGAATCGGGAACAGGGATGGGGTTATTATTTTGCAAGGATTTAGTTGAAAAATGCCACGGCAAAATTTGGGTTGAAAGCCAACCCGGCCATGGAACGGAATTCTTCTTTACGCTACCGCTCGGGAGTTTTAATGAAGAAGCTATGATCGTATCATAAAACATGGTTTAAGTATCCCCATGCATCTTTTTTACTTGTATAGTTCCACGTAATATTATATTGGGTTAAATTTTTTAAGACAAAATAAAACAAATTAATAGCGTGTTATCGTATAAGACATAAGTAAATGCAATTAAGGCAATTACCACCAACTCTAATTGGTCTTTTGCTATGGTTATTTAGGTTAGCATATATTAAATGTCGTCATCAGTTATCAAAAATTTTAGGTCTTTTTTTACTCTCATTCTGCTACTGGCCTCTATAACGGTGTCTGCCGCATACGTGTCATACTCCGCTACCTATAATTCTGTGGCTTATAATCTGGCCAATTTTAAAGTGGATAGCCTTAAAACCTTGTTAGCCTCCAGCCTTAGCAGTAAGGATAACCCAACAGACGCTATTACTATTGACAGGATAAACCAGTTAGCAAAAGAATTTGCCGATATAAATCCAGATAGTACCATTTACTATGGTAAAATGGCAATTTCAAAATCAATGGCAATCAGGTATAAAAGAGGTGTTGCCGACGGTATGCTTACCTTAGCTAATATATACTCTCAAAAGGGGCAGTATGATTTGGCACAGAAAAACTTTGTAGGTGCAAAACTGCTATATATCAATTTAAAGGATGATAAAAGCCTGAGTGATTTTTACATTTTTTATGGCCGTATGTATAACCGGATAGCCAACTACAATGTTGCGGCAGACTACTTTAATAAGGCCCTTGAAATAAAAAAGAGAATAAAGGACGAAGCCGGTATTGCCGAGTGTTACCACCATATAGGCTGGGTGTCAGACAATATCGGAAAATCATCGTATGCACTTGATAACTATTTTAAGTCGCTCTCATTAGATATCAAGTTACATAACAACCTTGCTGCGGCAAACAACTATAATAATATTGGGGAGTTGATGAAGAATATGGAGATCTATCCAAAATCAATGGAGTATTATAAACGTGCTCTTAAAATATGGGAGGATCAGAAGAATGTACAAGGTATTAGTACTGCCTACGAAAATATGGGCGAAATATTTATGGCTGAGAAAAAATATGATGAAGCCATTGTATATCTTACCAAATCATTAAAATTAACCAAAGAACAGGATGACAAAGATGGGCTTGGCTCTTTATATGTCGATCTCGGCCTTTGTTATTCAAATAAAAAGCAATTTAACGCCGCCTTAAATTTTCTGAACCAGGCGCTCGATATCTCGACAGCTTATAAAATTGATTACAATAAGGCTTATGCTTATATCGGTTTTGCTACTGTTTATAACCAGCAAAAGGATTATCCAAATGCATATAAATATGCATTACTGGCTAAGGCCCTTGCTGATAAGCTGGGTAGTTTAACCAATAGGACAAACGCCGCCTTACAATTTAGCGAAGCTCTTGGCGGCTTAAACAGATTTAAAGAGGCATATAAAGCTCAGGAACAGTATAATTTACTTAGAGACAGCCTGAAAAGTGATGAAAGCGTCCAGAAGCTAACCTCATTTAACCTGGAATCTAATTTTGCTGAAAAGCAGCGTTTGCTTGCTGCACAGCACCAGCGCCAGGACGATCTGTATCAGCAGAAAATACAGAGACAGGGCTTATTGAGTGCTATCTTCTTCCTGATCATACTGGGTATGGCCGCTATCCTGATCGTTTACTATAAAGCCAAACTTAAACAACAAAAGATCAATTCCATACTAGAGGACAAAAACGCCGAAGTCATACAACAAAAAGCGGATCTGAATGATCAGGCGCACAAATTAAATGACCTGAATAATCTGAAAGACAGACTTATCTCCGTACTGGCGCACGACCTTAGGGCACCATTAAGTACCCTGCGCGGCCTGTTTGGTTTGCTGGAAGATGATACCATATCGCACGACCAGTTTTTAACTATGATACCTCAAGCCTTGAAAAAGCTGGAATATACGTCTGACTTTTTGGACACCTTGCTTTTCTGGATCAATAGCCAGATGGAAAACTTCGACAGCTCGGCAAAAAGTTTCCCTATTAAAGATGTTATATCATACGAGGTAAGCAATTATTATGAGCAGGCAACAGAAAAAGGGATTAAACTGACGGATACTGTGTCGGAGAATATCACCGTGGCAGCCGACCCGAATTCGATCCGTATTGTTACCCGTAACCTAATTACCAATGCCATCAAGTTCTCGCGGAAAGACGATACCATTGTAGTTAGTGCCCGGCAGAAAGATGAGACCTATATCCTGATATCAGTTAAAGATAGTGGTGTTGGTATGTCCGAAAAACAGTTGAACAAGTTATTCAAGAGTAAGGTAGATAGCGGAACCGGCACTAATAATGAATCGGGTACCGGTATGGGACTTTTATTCTGTAAGGACCTGATCGAGAAATGCAATGGAAAAATATGGGTTGAAAGTGTTCAGGGTTCAGGAACAGAATTCTTTTTCACGCTTCCAGTCGGTGTTGTCGGTACTATAAAAGAAGAGGAGCCGGCATTTACTCCCGCTCCTTCTCCTGTCGCAAATTTTTCTTAGTGATTAATTATTTACACCACCAACGCCTTTATCTATGGTGCCGTTGGTGTATTTTAACGGATCAACCTTTTTAGGATCGCCCTGGTATACCCAAACAATATTGCCGATATATTTCCGGAAAGCATCACTTACCTGCTCAACAGTTAGTTTTTTCACGTCATTGACCAGCGTATAAGATCGATGCCAATTATTGAATATGATTTCGTTTGTGGCTAACGACGCCGCCTGTGCGCTGTTGGTTTCCTGGCGATAATAAAATCCTGTAAGATAGGTTACTTTCATATCAGCTACTTCATCAGCTTTAAAGCCGTCTGTTTTAATCTTGTCTACCAATCTGTCAAACACTTCAATATATTTGTTGGGCTGGGTAGTCGAAACGGCAAATTTGGCAACAGAAGTAGCTCCGTAGCTAAACCAGGCCTGTGGCGCATAGGATAAGCCATTGTTGGTACGCACATCAAGAAAATGACGATTAGCAAATATGCGCATAGCCACGTTAAAGGCGTCAAAATCAGGGGTGCCGGCTTCAGGGCCACCGGTAATACCCTCTACATAATTGGTAGCCAGGTCGCGTTGTTCAGCTGAGAATGAATTCTTATATATCCGGAAATCCTCTTTTTTTAACTCAAAAGGTGCGCCTTGTTTTATGCCGTTCAATAGCTGACTCACCTTTTGCTCAATAATATTCCTGTCCAGATCTGCTACGATGACGATTAATAACCGCGACCTGGTTAATATAGATTTGTAGTAAGCTTTGGCTTCTTCCGATGTGATCTTATTGATATTATCTACCGTACCGCTGGGATCTTTTGCATAATCTCGACCCGCAAATGCCACCTTGTTAGCATATTTATCGATAGCTGCATCCGGGCGGCCTTCGTTTTCCTTCAGGTTATTGATAGCATCTTGTTTAATCCGGGTAAACTCCTTGGCGTCAAAAGCCGGCAAGGTCATCATTTCTGCATATAAAGGCCAAACAGTTTCAAAATCGCCTTTAATACAGTTCATTTTCACGATGGAATAATCCCTGCCGCTGAAACCGTACACATCCGCGCCTACCTTATCCAGCTGGTTTTTAAAACTATTTTTATCATGTTTCACTGTGCCACATTCACTAAGCGCGGTTAATGCCAATGACTCGATACCTGTTTTATCAGCCGGATAATTATGCACCCCGCCTTTTATAGCGGTTTGTATCTCAATAATATCATTCCCGCTCGGCTGAACAATTACTTTAACCCCATCGATTGTCATATCATAAGGCTTCGCCTGTTGCGCCTTTACCGCCTGAAAGCCAGATACCGCAATACTAATAAACAGTATAAATATTTTCTTTTTCATGATGTTCAGTTTAAGGTTATTTAGCTGCAAAGAATGAACCTGCGTTTATTTGCTTATTTAGTTCAGGATTAATGATCAAACCGGCAACCATGGGTTTACCTGCAATATATTTCTTAATATATCTCACAATGTCTTCGCGGGTTACTTTCTGATAATTGTCATCATTATCTGTAAAGTAATCCAGTGAGGTACTGCACCAGTTGTAGCTTACCTGGCTTGGCAGGCTCGATGGTTTCTCCATATTATGGATACGATTACGCAACAAAATGGCCTTAGCATCATTTAGCTGCTCATCAGTAAAGTAATCAGGGTTTGCAAACTGATTTACCTGGTTAATTACTTCTGCATAGCATTCTTTCAGCTTATTCGGATTAGGCGTCACAAACAAATCGATAGGACCTACATACTTACAGGTAGTATAATTAAACGAAACACCGGATGCCAGTCCTTTATCAACCAGTGCCTGTTGTAATTTTGATGCGTTTAAGCCCAATATGGTTGAGAATACATCAGCTGATATGGTTGAGGCAGAATCTGTCAGGTACGATGGCCCCTGCCACGAGAATTGCATATTGGGTGTTTGCGCGATGGTTGTTTCCTTTACAAAGTAATCGTTCTTATCCAATGGTTTAAATGGAGGGATCGGGTACTTCTGAATCGGGTCGAAGCCGCTGCTTTCCCAATCGCCGAAAATACTTTCAGCCATTGCAAATGCCTCCTCGTGTTTCACATCACCGCAAATAGTGAGCAAGCTGTTATTAGGAAAATAGTATTTGTTCTTAATAATCATCATCTTATCTGGTGTAGCGGTATTGATCACTTCATGTATACCGATAGGGTTTTTGCGGGTGATCAGATCGCCCCAAAGATGCTGCTGAACATTATACCAGAGCTGGAAACCCGGGTCGCTTTCAGCACGCTGAAATTCACCATCAACCACAGGGCGCTCTTTCTTCATATCTTCTTCGCGATAGATCGGGAAGCGTATAGCAGCGTTCATAAATTTCAATCCCGCTTTCAGGCTATCCCTGTCGAATGTAAAAAAGTAGTTTACGCGCTCCACATTGGTGGTACCGTTCCATATAGCGCCTAATTGCTGGGTGCGTTTCAGGAATTTCTCCTGGTCGGGATAATCCCTGTTAGCCTTAAAGAACATGTGTTCAAATAAATGCGACAGGCCGCTGTACTCAGGCCCTTCAGTGTACGCTCCGTTTTTTACAGCAATCTCGATAGTAGCCAGCGGCACTTTGCTATTTTCGATCACGACAACTTCCAACCCGTTTGGAAGTTTTTTCCAATAATACCCCTTCGGCAGCCTTGGTTGGGCCATTGTTTGAAATGCCAATAAGTAAAGGGTTGTTGCAAATAGTAGAAATTTTACTCCTTTTGATATCATAAGATGCAGTTTAGATGTAAGACTATAAATATAGTACTTACGTTACGAAACGATATGTGCCAATATCACATTTTAATTTTTATAAAAATTGAAAGGGGATCCCCAGACCAGGATCCCCTTTCAATAAATTGACAAACAGTAATTATGCGTACTGTACGTTCAGTGTAATTGGCACGCTCAAAGCTTTTGAGATAATACAACCAGCCTTTGCACCTTCAGCAATCTGTTTAAATTTTTCTTCAGATACGCCATCGATAGGCGAACCTTTAATTTCAAGATGGATGCCGTTAACGACTAAGGCTTGTAAATCAAGATCAAGAATTGCTTCTGTGTTTAAATCATTTGCAGTAAAGCCAGCCTGGGCTAATGCCGCACTAACTGCCATGGTAAAACAACCGGCGTGAGCAGCTGCTAACAATTCTTCAGGGTTAGTACCAATGCCATCGGCAAAACGGGTTTTGAATGAATATTGTGTATTGTTTAAGATAGTGCTCTGGGTGGAAATTTCCCCTTTGCCTTCCATTAAGTTGCCATTCCAATGGGCCTTTGCTGTGCGTTTCATAGTTCGTTCTTTGTTTAAAGTGAATGTATTTGAAATTAGTTAAATTATTTATACTTCAATATTAAGTTTACCATTTAGCCCGCTCATATTGAACGGGCCATTTAATCTCTTGTCCAAGTTGATGTGCCGCACGCAACGGAAAATACGGATCGCGCAACAACTCACGAGCTAATAGTGTCATATCAGCCTGACCATTTTGAATGATCTCATTAGCCTGTTTGGCTTCCGTGATCAGCCCTACAGCACCGGTCAATATTCCTGATTCTTTGCGTATGCGCTCGGCAAATTCCACCTGGTATCCGGGTTTTAAAGGAATTTTAGCCAATATGTTGCCGCCGGATGAGCAATCTATCAAGTCGACACCGGCTTCTTTCAGTTTCTTAGCAAGATTAACCGAATCATCAATAGTCCATCCACCCTCGGTCCAGTCTGTTGATGATATACGCACTAACAATGGGTTTTCAGACGGCCAGCTTTCTTTTACTGCTGCAACAACCTCCAACAACAGGCGGATACGATTTTCAAATGAGCCCCCATATTCATCGGCACGACGGTTACTGAGAGGCGAATAAAATTCGTGGATCAAATAACCATGCGCCGCATGTATCTCAATCACTTTAAAGCCCGCTTTAAGTGCTCTTGCTGCAGCAGCTTTAAAATCGGCTTTTATTTTTTCGATGCCTGTTTTATCCAATTCTATTGGAGGTTCTTCTGTTTCTATGAACGCTACAGCGCTTGGTGCCAACGCCTTCCAGCCATTTTCATCACCGGATGGTATTTGCTTGTTACCTTTCCATGGCACTTCGTGGCTGGCCTTGCGGCCCGCATGTGCTAATTGTACGCCGGCAACACCACCGTGCTCATGAACAAAACCAGTGATCTGCTTTAATTTTTCAATGTGCTCATCTTTCCAAATTCCCAGGTCACCATAACTGATCCGGCCTTCCGGAGATACTGCAGTCGCTTCGGTAATAACCAACGCAGCGCCGCCTATAGCACGGCTACCCAGGTGTACCAAATGCCAATCACTGGCAAAGCCATCAACTGATGAATATTCACACATAGGCGATACCGCAATGCGGTTTCTAAATTCGACGTTTTTTATTTTAAGGGGAGAAAACAGGTTAGACATATAGACGTTTTGTGCAAATATAGGTTAACTAACACCGAAGGCAAGCTCATGGTTTTGTAAAATAAGATCGCCGTAAACTAATTGATATTGGTCTGAACATTTTATCTTATTCCAGGGTTAAATAGCAGAGTAAATATGTATTTTAGATAAAGTGCCCCTAACCAATTACCAATCCGACCTTGACGACGTACACTACCCTCATCATTTTAAGCGCGCTGGTAATTTTTTCGTACCTGTTTGACCTTCTTGCCGGAAAAACCAAAATACCTTCTGTTCTGCTCCTTCTGTTTTTGGGGATCATCATCAAACAGACGGTGGATTATTTCAATTTTAAAACTTTCGACTTTACGAAGATATTACCTGCTCTTGGTACGCTCGGATTAATTCTCATAGTATTTGAAGGCTCACTCGAGCTTAAATACAGCAAGGAAAAAAATGCCATTATCAAGAAGACCTTCTTTTCGGCATTGATCATCCTGCTGCTTACCTGTGCATCCATCACTTTTGTGATCAATTACTTGACCGGGCAGAACATTTATCTATGTTTCGTAAACTCTATTCCCTTTTGTGTGGTCAGTTCGGCTATCGCCATCCCATCATCAGCAGGTATTAGTAAATCCAAGCGGGAGTTTATTATTTATGAATCCTCTTTTTCAGATATACTTGCTATTATCCTTTTCAATTTTGCTATCAGCAATACACAATTTGACGTATCAGCCTTTACCGGACTTGGTATTGAACTGATTATCATTCTTTTGTTCGCCGCGGTTTCATGTGTTTGCCTGCTATACCTGATAGGACGCATTAAACACCATATCAAGTTTTTCCTGATTATCTCCCTGATTACATTGGTATATGCCATAGGCCAATCTTATCACTTATCAGCGTTGATCGTTGTATTATCATTAGGTTTATTTCTGAATAATGCCGGGCAGATTCGCTTGCCCTGGTTCCGCAGATTCTTTTTATACCCTACTTATGCGTTCGAGTTGAAACAGCTTTTACAATTATCAGGTGAAAGTGCGTTTGTAATGCGGACCTTCTTTTTTGTATTGTTTGGGTATTCAATGGATATCTACCAATTGGGGAATGTCTCCATTCTCATCAGTGGCGGAGCGATTTTATTGGCTATCTACCTTATTCGCTTTTTATACATCAAACTAGTGTCGAAAATTGAAATGATGCCCGAACTGGTATTGGTACCACGTGGCCTGATAAGTGTATTATTGTACTACAATCTGCCAAAGGAACTAAAAATAAAAGGCGTAGAAACCGGATTATTATTTGTGGTGATTCTGGGTACCAGCATTATAATGAGTCTTGGTTTGCTTGCCAGCAAAAGAGAAAAGCATACAGAAGCGCATCCGGATATTACTTAATCGAATTATCTTCCCTCCTCACCAATAATACCTCATCGCTCTCTAATGGTAAATAACCGTATTCATAGCAAAAGTGATAGGTCTTACCATTCTGGGTTTGATAGGTACGGGTATGATAGTCAAAATTGTACCCCTTGGCTGCCATCTTCTTCTGGGTGGTTTTTGTTTTACCTGATGGATTTAACTCTTCCAGAATTCTGCGGTTACGGCGCAGGATATTATTGATGTTGCGCACCAGGTTTGAGCTGTTACTGTTCAGTTGATTATTGTAATTATTGCGGCATTGATCATTGCAGAACTTTTTGTCAGCGCGGCCATGCAACACCTCGCCGCAATCAAGGCAAAATCTTTCTTCGGTCATAGCAGTAAAGATAAGCAATCATTTATTCGTTTACAAACGCTTACAAACGGAAATTGTCGACTATAAGCGATTATTAACCGGATATGTTTTTCATTCCTCCTCACCTTTGTATCGTTGACTCAGATAAGAATTATTAAAAACTAAAACGATGAATACGTTAAAAAACAGTGTACGCCTGGTAGGGAACCTGGGCATGGATCCCGAAGTAAAAAGCTTTGATAACAACCGCAAGCTGGCAAAGATTGCCATCGCTACCAATGAGATTTACAAAAACGACAAAGGCGAAAAAGTAACTGACACCCAATGGCACAATCTTCTATTATGGGGTGCTCAAGCTAAACTAGCGGAAGAAATTTTAAAGAAAGGTGATGAAATAGCCATTGAAGGCAAGCTGGCTAGTAGAAGCTATGTAGACAAAGACGGCAACAAACGCTATGTAACCGAAGTAGTGGTAAACGAATTCCTGAAGATCGGATTAAAGAAATAAATACCAAACCTGTCACAATTTACCTAAACCTGACAACCTAACCTATCACAACGATACAGGGCGGCGCAAGGCTGCTCTGTATTAAAATTATTAAATCCTAACCTTATATTTGTTATGTACTCAGAGGCAAAAGAAACAGCCAGGCTGTATAAACTACTATCCGAAAAATTAGGCAGCGATACAGCCGAGGCCATGTTCAAATACATTGATAATAGAACAGAACGATCAGTGGAAGCAACTATTAAAACATTGGCTACAAAGGATGATATCGCAAGTATCAGAGCCGAGATCGTAGACACAAAGGAAGAGATTGCTAATCTTCGCTACGATATCCGCAAAGAGATCGGTGAACATAAAGCTGATTCCATCAAATGGATGTTTATCTTCTGGGTCGGACAGATCAGCGCCACGCTAGCTTTTATCTTACTCTTTGTAAAGAAGTAATCAAGGCGTAGTTACCGCTACCGGCAAAACCTTCCCATTAAAAAAGCGGTGACCGGTAAGTGCAAAGTCAGCAATGTATTTCCCCATTTCAAAGGCCATTACAGGTGATTCGTATCCTGGGAAGGCTTTCTCCAGCATTTCGGTTTGTGCCGAACCCAAAGCCAGACAATTTACTTTGATCTGTTGTTCTGTAAGCTCCTGGGCAAGACACTCGGTTAGCGTGTGTAAAGCTGCTTTACTGGCTGAATAGGCTGATAATCCCGGAAACTTAGCACTCCCCTGGAAACCACCCATACTGCCGATGTTCAGGATATGAGCCCCTGCGGGCATATAAGGCAACAAGCTCTGAGTGATACGAACATGCCCGATAAAATTACTTTGCAGCATTTCTACAAAATCCGCTTCCAGCAATTCTGCAAAGGGTTTATTGATCAGGACACCGGCATTATTGATCAGTATATCCACTTGCCCATCCAGATGACTATTGATAAATTGCTGCAAATGGTGGTAATCATCATGCACAATGTCAAAAGCTACAGGATACAACACACAATCGGGATTTAAGCCCTTAGCTATTTCCAGCAAACGCCCTAACTTATCACCAGATCGCGCTAAAGCAACTACTTTATGTTTGTTGGTCAATATAAATTCAAGCACCGCTTCAAAGCCAACGCCGCTGCTGGCGCCTGTAACAATAATATTCATAAGGCGAAGATATTAATTTTATCAAACCACCAGTTTTTGCTCCACGGGATGCTTGATCAGGTAAAGACCATCATTGATTAACTTTTTAAGATTCGGCTCCTTTCTTGCTTTGCCTTCCAAAAAGGTTCTTATCTCTGCTGCTACTTCCGGTTCAACTTCTTCGTGTTCCAGGATTTCTAATATTTCCAGTGGACAAAGCCAATCATCGTAGTGGTTTTTTTGCAGCCGCATCCACACATTTCCTAAATAACCAAAATCACCTCCCTTATGCCTGCGGTTACGTACCTGTTGATAAAGCTGATGCAATTCTTTTGTCCTTGCATCATATTCGACGTGATGAGTGTTGGTATTGGATTTGTACACGATCTCCTCAAATGCATCCTTATCCGCGGCGCCACAAAATACAGAAGTTACCTTCGCTCCGATTGCCATATCATACACTCCCCATGATGGATCAAACAATATATTATCATTTTCATCCCTCACCGTGCAATCTGAAAAAGTGATAATCAGATTTTTACCGTCTACGGTTAGAATTTTCTTTACCATTCCACTTACGGTAATACCACTGGCAAAGTTCAGCCGTGTGTGTTTATCCACTTCTACTCCCAGCAGTTTCAATGCATCCTGAGCCATATCCTCCAAAGGCGTGTCAATCCCTTGTAAACGGCCAACTGGTGAACTGAACCCGTCTTTATGGTAATCTTTTCCGTGGCCCTTCAGCTGCTTATTGTTATGAGATAATATAGTCGGGCCTGATGTTTTAATAAAAGATGGTTGTTCATCATCCAGCTTCTTAAACTCTGTAACCGTTCCCGAGGCCTGCAACCCCGAGCTATACACAACCGTACAGGTATTTTTGCTTTCCACCGCTTTTTGCAATCCATAATTCCCCCCAACGCGGAACGACATGGTATTCGCAAATTCCTCCAGTACATCGATCAGATTTTGAAAGGTTGGCGTCACAAATAATTGCGGTTGTGGCTTAGTAATGTCATAAGGATAATTAACCGCATCAATAGTATAAGGCAGCTTCTTCACATCCTTTTTCATGCAGCTAACACTCTCACCTATGGACGAAAGTAAGCCCGCACCGTATATTTTCGGATCTTTTAAGGTGCCGATCAAGCCATACTCTACTGTCCACCAGTGCAGGCGGCTTAATAGCGCCATTTCCGAAGGCTTCCCCATATTTTCCTGCCGGTAAGCAACCAGTTCCTCAGCTTCTTTTATGTCTTCCGGATCAGCATCAGGCATTTCTTTTAAAATGGATAGCTGTCTTATCGCCTCATACAATTCAAAGTCCTGTGCCGAAAACATGGCCTTTGCTCCTATCGAGCCAAAATAACTCAGGTATTCATGGTAGTCCTTATCGGCTATAATTGGTGCATGCCCTGCCGACTCATGTATAATATCCGGTGCAGGTGTATATTCAATATGCTTTAATTGACGGATATCTGCCGCGATAACCAACACCCGGTAAGCCTGGTATTCCATAAATGCAGCAGGTGGTATAAAGCCATCAACGGTAACTGCTCCCCAGCCGATCTTACCCAGCGCATCGTTCATTTCTTGCAGATTGGGAATCTTCTCAATGGTCAACCCTGCCTTTAGCAGACCAGGGATGTAAGGATAATAAGCGACATCTTTTAAATAGCTATAATTCTGGCGCATGACATAACGCCATACCGCATGGTCGATTGGAGTATAATGGTTGTAGTGCTGCGGTACTATAAATTGCTTTAAATGACGTGGCAGCGCAGCAACCTGCGGATTCTTAAAATCATTAAAATCGCTCATTACGTTCAGTAGGTTTATTAAGAGAACGTAAAGTTAGGAATTTCGTTGTTTATTATTGATTGATTGATTGAGTTGATTAGGTTGATTAAGTTGGATAAGCTATTCAACATAGTCTCCCTATCAACCTAACCCGCCTGTTCGTTCGTTTTTAGACTGGGACAGGTTGCGAACAAAGTGAATAATTGGATAGCTAGTTAAGTAGTTGGATTGAGTTGAGTGAGTTAACCTAATCAACTATTCTTTCGTGTCAATTGACGGCAAACCTTCTTCCAGCCTGCTCGGACGAATTACATAATAAAGCCCCGATAAGGCCACTATTAATGATATCAGGTAGAATGATACACTGAGGAATACCGCCAGACCGACATTCATGTTAAATATTGGCGACAGACGTGCAAAAATTGCTTCACGTGCACCTGCACCACCAAAGGTAATGGGCACTACCGCAGCTAATGCTGAAATCAGGAACGATAACAGGTAAGGTGCGAATTTACCATGAAAATCCTGCCCCATTAAGACGCAAAGTATAGCCAATATCTGGAACGACTGCACGATAACGGCCTTGGCATGTCCCTTAAAAAAGTGTTTGGTAAAATCTTTAAAGAATATTTTTACTACCGCATAGTAAATACCCGACCCCACAAGAAATATCGCCATCGGAATCGCAATATGTATCTGCTCCTGAATCTGTGGGATAAATATGGTAAGTGCTACCACGATCAGCCCAATAGCCCAAAGCCCGCTCAGACGGTCGAACGCTATGGCCCAGAACACCTTTTTTGCCTGTAAATTATATCTTTTATGTAGCAGGTAGATCTTATAACCGTCGCCGCCTATACCACCCGGTAAAAGCAGGTTATAAAATATTCCAAGTGCATAAAGTCTAAGGTTGAACCTTGGATCTAAACGTAAATCAATTGATTTAAAGAAGCTAAGCAAACGCCATGCTGAGGCGACCATAGAGCAGGCATACATCAGTATAGCTGCCAGCATCCACCAATAATTGGCATGTAAAAGCCTGTCTTTAATTTCGCTGATTGGCTGCTTGCTGAACACATACCATAACAACACCGAAGTAACTGCAAGTTTTAAGAGTAACTTGGTTACATTCCAAACTTTATGCCTCCAGGTTCGGGGATTGGGGTTGTCCTCTACTGCGTCTTCAAATGTTGTCATCGGCTGCAAAAGTAGTTTTTTTTTAGATTACAGCGATGATCAAGTGATTACACGGATAAAAGTTGTAGATTTCCCATTCTGCACAAGCACCATAAATTGACATTTCAGTTAACATTAAAATTTTAAATTTGCGCAAAATTTAAAGGCTATGGCTAAAGTAAAGGTTGGTTTGGTGCAGATGTCGTGCACGGCTGATAAACAGCATAATTTGCAAAAAGCAATTGTAAAAGTGCGCGAAGCCGCGGCGAAGGGCGCACAGATAGTTTGCCTGCAGGAATTGTTTACCTCGCTATACTTCTGCGACGTAGAGAATTACGACAATTTCAAACTGGCTGAAGCTATCCCCGGCCCGTCGACCGACGAGCTGTCAAAAGTAGCCAAAGAGTTGAATGTGGTGATCATTGCCTCTCTATTCGAGAAGCGGGCACAAGGTGTTTACCATAATACCACTGCTGTATTAGATGCTGATGGTGTTTACCTGGGCAAATACCGCAAAATGCATATTCCGGATGACCCGGGCTTTTATGAAAAATTCTACTTCACACCCGGCGATCTGGGTTATAAAGTATTCAAGACTAAATACGCCAAAATCGGTGTACTGATTTGCTGGGATCAATGGTATCCTGAGGCTGCCCGTATTACTGCTCTGATGGGTGCCGAGATATTATTCTACCCTACTGCTATTGGTTGGTCTACCAGTCAGGACGACACTACCAACACCGAGCAATACAACGCATGGCAAACCATCCAGCGTTCACACGCTGTAGCCAATGGTGTTCACGTAGTAAGTGTGAACCGTGTCGGTCAGGAAGAAGAACTGAAATTCTGGGGAGGATCATTCTTTGCCAATCCATTCGGCAGCGTGATACACCAGGCATCTCATACGGATGAGGAAGTAGTAGTACAGGAGCTTGACCTAACCAAAACCGATTATTATCGTACTCACTGGCCGTTCCTGCGTGACCGTCGTATTGACTCCTATCAGCCCATCACAAAACGCCTCATAGATGAAGATTGATTTTTCTAAATCACCTGCTTCGCAGGGATTTCATTTCCCTGCTGAATGGGCGCCGCATACTGCTACATGGCTTAGCTGGCCACATAAGGAAGAATCATGGCCCGGCAAAATTGGGACCATTTATCGCGCTTATAGCGAGTTTATTAAAGCAGTTTCGGAGGGTGAGTTAGTCCGTATCAATGTGGTGAATGAGCAGATGGCTGCTTTCGCCAAAGAGCAATTATTGGCCGTTGGCATTGATCTGAAACAGATCGAGTTCTTTGACTTTCCTACCAATGATGCCTGGTGCCGTGATCATGGCCCTGCCTTTTTAATCAATACGGGTACAAAGCAAAAAGTAATAATTGATTGGAATTACAATGCCTGGGGCAATAAATATCCTCCATTCAATTTAGATGATATTATACCAACCCGAATCTCAGAGCGTTTCGATTTACCTTTATATGAGCCCGGTATTATTATGGAAGGTGGCTCAGTTGACTTTAATGGAAAAGGCACAGTATTGACGACTACCGCTTGTCTGCTGAATCAGAACCGTAATCCGCATCTGAATCAACAGCAAATAGAATCATATCTGCAAAACTACTATGGTGTGGAGCAGGTGCTATGGCTGGGAGATGGCATTATTGGCGATGATACCGACGGCCATATCGACGATATTACCCGCTTTACCAATGAGGATACTGTAGTGACTGTTGTTGAGGAAAATAAAAACGACGAAAACTACCACATCCTTCAGGCAAACCTTGAAACACTGAAAACAATGCGCCTGCTGAATGGCAAGCAATTGAATATAGTTGAGTTGCCTATGCCCGATCCGGTTTATTACGATGGTCAGCGCCTGCCTGCTTCTTATGCCAATTTCTATATCAGCAACGCTGCGGTAGTTGTACCTACTTATCGCAGTAACAATGACGACAGGGCACTGGATATCCTAACGCAATGTTTCCCTGACCGTAAAGTGATCGGCATTGATTCAACAGATATCATCTGGGGACTGGGTAGCTTTCATTGCCTAAGCCAGCAGGAACCATCGGTATAATTAGTCTGTTCGTTCGTTTTTTAAGTAGAACAAGTGCGAACCAATGACCGGAGATAGTACCTCATGAAAACTTTGAACACCCGTTCGTTCATGATTATTATAACGGTATAACAAAAGCAGAGGCAGACCGAAGGATACAATCAATGTTGGATAAGATAGCAGGTAAAATCTAATAATTCAGGTAGCGTATAAAATATGTTATTTGTTCCATTTTGTTCGCAATACTATCTACTCAGAAAATGAACGAACAAAGCAAAATCACTTCTTTAAATCCAGTATCGAAAAGTTGCTGTTGGCTTTTTTGATCACATTGCTCAGGATGCCGAGTCCGGTTACTTCCATCTCGACCAAGTCGCCGGGTTGCAGCCATTGGGATTGATAATTGGGATCGTTTAATAAACCAGTGCCGTTCAATTCAAGGAAACAGCCTGTACCAACAGTTCCCGAACCAATCACATCGCCGGGCAGTACATCGCATCCATAGGCACAACGCTCAATGATCTCGGCAAAGGTCCAGTCCATATCCGCCATATTGCCGTTAGATACTTCTTTGCCGTTCACATGGCATTTCATGTTCAGCTTATAATTATTGCCTGTATGACCAGGTTTTGCAGACACTTTATACTGCTCCAATTCATCCGGTGTAACCAGCCACGGACCGATCACCGTTGAAAAATCCTTCCCTTTTGCCGGACCGAGGTTCAGCATCATCTCCTCCATTTGCAGGGTACGGGCACTCATATCGTTCATGATCATGTAACCGGCTATGTAGCTATCCGCATCAGCGGCTTTGATATTTCTGCCTTTCTTATTGAGCGCAACAGCTACCTCCAATTCAAAATCAAGTTTATTGAAATGATCGGGCATACACTCTATTTCACCCATCCCCTGTATCGCATTATGATTGGTAAAGTAAAAGATCGGATACTGGTCAAACTCCGGTATCATGGGCACCTTGCGGTTACGTCTTGCAGCTTCCACATGCTGACGAAATGCATATCCATCCCGGCACGAGGTAGGGTGAGGTACTGGAGCCAACAGCTCGAAAAACAATTCCTCTTTCGCTTCCAGTTTACCTGAAGCGATATCATCGTTAACCTTTTTTGCACGGTCCATCAATTCGTCGCCACCCCATAAAAAAGCATTCATATTGTCTGGCAGCAGCTTGTGGCACGAGTTGAGATTATAAATATGGCCATTAACAAATATGCCCAGGTGCTCGCGGTCTTCAGTTTTATAGGATACTAATTTCATTACGGTTGAATTGGTGAGGTAAAGCTATTGATTTTAGTTGTAATGGTTGTAAAAGTTGAAAATGTTGTAATGGTTAGAATTCCGCGAACTTTCATGCCAATTCAACTCCATCAATAGTTTCTAAACATTTTTTTGCTTAAAAAAGCGATATATCGATTTAGTAGACGATAACATTCGTTGTATTTTTGTCGCAATTCCAGCAACTGACTCTTTGTTATAAGCAACTCATCAAGAGCACAAATTAAATGATCAAGTACTTCATTTAATGAACCACGGGCATTCCTGCAAAATTTAAGATTATCCTGATTGTGAAAACGACCGTGTCACTCTGCTATATTCGCTGTTATCGATCTTTGACGCCCGTTTTAATTGGTCGACCAAACGATATTTTTCATCCACCGGAAAAGTTTTTATCAATATAGAAACATCTTTTCGGAATTCCCTGCATTTTTGCCATGTTTTCAGATCTTCGAAGGTATTCATGTATTTAAGGTTTGGTTATTCTGCATAGTTAAAAATCTTTTATAACATCTGCAACCCTTACAACTTCTACAACATCTACAACCAACCCCTTGCACATTAAATTTATCTACCCTAACTTTGTACTACAATGCTGCACATACAAAAACATTTTCTGTTTTCCCTTGGGCTCACTTCCATGAGTGATGCTTCTTCTTTCAGGGATGCTATGCTTGCTAAAATCGTGCTGGCGCAGTACTAATTCTTTTGTTGGAAAGTTGTAAGGTTGGAAAGTTGAAAAGTTAGCCTTACAAATTCTAAACTATTGGCCCCAACTAATCGTTTTAATTATATTAAATTGATATGCTGTAAGTTAATACAAATATTAACCTTGCACATTTCAACTTTACAACATTACAACCAAGAAAATAAACCATGCCCATATATCATAAATTAGGGAAGATCCCGCCAAAACGGCACACGCAATTCCGTAAGGCCGATGGCACTTTATATGCTGAGGAACTGGTATCCACCGAGGGCTTTTCGAGCCTTTATTCGCTGGTATATCATGTGTATCCACCTACTATCGTAAAAACTTTGGGCGAACCATACTCTGTTGAGCCAAAGATAGCCCGCGAAAAACACCTGAAACATACCAGCCTCATCGGTTTTAAAATTGAATCTGAGGACGATTATTTAAAAAGCCGCAAACCGGTTCTGGTCAACAGCGATCTGCATATCTCGCTGGCAGCTCCGCGCAAATCAATGACAGACTATTTTTACAAAAACAGCCAGGCTGATGAGGTAATTTTCATTCACGTTGGTTCAGGCACACTAAAAACCGGCTATGGTAACATCCCATTTGAGTATGGTGATTACCTGATCGTTCCGCGTGGTACTATCTATCAACTGGAATTCGACAGCGAAGATAACCGCCTGTTTATCGTAGAAAGCTTTAGCCCGATACGGTCGCCAAAACGTTATCTGAATCAATACGGTCAGCTGATGGAACACGCCCCCTATTGTGAGCGCGACTTGAAATTGCCCATCGATATTGAAACTCATGATGAGAAAGGCGACTTTAAGATCCTGATAAAAAAGCAGGGGTTGATCTATCCGTATATTTACGGCACACACCCTTTCGATTTTGTTGGCTGGGATGGATACCATTACCCTTATGCATTTTCGATACACAATTTTGAACCGATAACGGGCCGGTTACATCAACCGCCACCGGTACACCAAACTTTTGAGGGCCACAACTTCGTGATCTGCTCATTTGTTCCGCGCAAGTTTGATTATCATCCCTTGTCTATCCCTGCACCATACAACCACAGCAATGTGGATAGCGATGAGGTTTTATACTATGTCGATGGCGATTTTATGAGTCGCAAGAGTGTAGTAAAAGGCCAAATCACCTTACACCCCGGAGGCATACCACACGGACCAGCTCCCGGCTCAGTAGAAAAATCAATAGGTAAAGAATCAACGGATGAACTGGCAGTAATGATCGACCCATTCAGACCATTGATGCTGACAGAAGATGCACTTAAAATAGAGGACGAGAATTATTACAAGAGTTGGGCGGAGGGTAGTTGAAATAGTTGTAGTGGTTGAAAAGGTTAACTTCTAAAACCATTACAACCTCTATAACATTTACAACCCTTACAACCAATACAACTAATTAAAAAATGGAAACACTAACCTTAGATAAGAAACCACAATCAGCTGATTTTTTACCGTTGAACGGTACAGATTACGTTGAATTTTACGTAGGCAATGCCAAGCAGGCAGCGCATTTTTATAAAACGGCTTTCGGCTTTCAGAGCCTGGCCTATGCCGGACCGGAAACAGGTGTTCGTGACAGGGCATCCTATGTATTGAAACAGGACAAGATACGCCTGGTATTGACTACTCCTCTGCATTCCGATCACCCTATCGCTGATCACCTGAAAAAGCATGGCGACGGCGTAAAAGTACTGGCTTTGTGGGTGGATGATGCTTATGATGCATTTGAGCAGACCACCAAGCGCGGAGCACAGCCTTATCAGCAACCGCAAACGCTAAAGGATGAACACGGCGAGGTCCGCACAAGCGGCATTAAGCTTTATGGAGAAACCGTGCATCTGTTCGTAGAACGCAAGAATTATACCGGCATATTTTTGCCGGGCTACCAGGAATGGCATACCAATTATAACCCTGCTCCTACCGGATTGATGTATGTTGACCATTGCGTAGGCAATGTTGGCTGGCATAAAATGAATGACTGGGTGAACTTTTATGAGGAGGTGATGGGCTTTAAAAACATCCTGACTTTCGATGATAAGATGATCTCGACTGAATATTCTGCATTGATGAGTAAGGTAATGAGCAATGGCAACGGCTATGTTAAATTCCCGATCAATGAGCCTGCTGAAGGCAAAAAAAAATCGCAGATAGAAGAATACCTGGAGTTTTATGAAGGTGAAGGCGTACAACATCTGGCGCTGGCTACCGATCATATTGTTGAGACAGTAATGGAATTAAAGAATCGTGGTGTTGAGTTTTTACACGTACCAACCACTTATTATGATGACCTTTTGAGTCGTGTAGGTCATATTGATGAAGACCTGGCTCCATTGAAAGAGTTAGGTATTTTAGTTGACCGTGATGATGAAGGTTACCTGTTACAGATTTTTACCAAACCACTGGAAGACAGGCCTACAGTGTTTTTTGAGATCATTCAGCGAAAAGGAGCCAAATCATTTGGCGCAGGCAATTTTAAAGCGCTTTTTGAAGCAATAGAGCATGAGCAGGACTTGAGAGGAAATCTTTGAAATAGATTTGAGATATGAGATTTTTGAGCCGGGGCATCCCGGCTTTTTTGTTTAATTTTCTTGTGTGAATGTTACTGAAGTAATAGACCAATTAAAACTAAGAGCAGATGCATCCCGCCTTGAGGGTATGAGCCGTTATGGTATTGATACGACAAGAGCTATGGGCGTTACTATGCCTGAAATCCGGAAGCTGGCTAAGGAAATCAAAAAAGACCATTCTTTGGCGCTTCATTTATGGGGAACTGGTATACGCGAGTGCCAGATACTCGCATCGCTGGTTGATGATCGTAAAGAGGTTACCCAACAACAGATGGATCATTGGGTGTCGGATTTCAATTCATGGGAGGTATGCGACCAGGTGTGCGGAAATCTTTTTGTACGCACGCCTTATGCGATTGAAAAAGCTTTGGAATACAGTCGATCTGAAAAAGAATATATTAAGCGTGCAGGCTTTGTGCTGATGGCTGAAATGCAGGTACATAATAAAAAAGTACGTAATCAGGAATTAATGCAATTCTTTCCAGTCATCGAAAGCGAAGCATGGGATGAAAGAAACTTTGTAAAGAAAGCTGTCAACTGGGCCTTAAGGCAGATGGGTAAAAGAAATAAAGAGCTTCGTGTGGTCGCTATTGAATGTGCCAAACGGGTAGCCCAACAAGATAGCAAATCTGCCAAATGGATAGCCAAAGATGCTTTGGCAGAATTTGAAAAAAAGTTCGGTGTTTAGTAAATTTATCCTGCTAATCAATTTAATCATGATACGTAACCTGCTTATCGCGCTATTATTACTCGGTAGCATCAATTGTTTCGCGCAATCAAAAAATTCTCAATACGACCCTCAATTGGCTCAAAAACTCGGAGCTGATGATTATGGTATGAAGCAATATGTCATGGCATTTTTAAAGGAAGGCCCGCATCGTCTGACAGACTCTGCCGCGCGCATGAAGCTGCAGATGGCCCACTAAAAAAACATCGGCCGTTTGGCCAATGAAGGTAAACTCATCGTTGCAGGTCCGTTTATGGATGATCAGCCTATAAAGGGTATTTTCATTTTCAACGTAAGCACCATTGAAGAAGCAAAGAAACTAACCGAGACCGATCCGGCAATACAGGCCGGTTCATTGGTAATGGAACTGCACCCCTGGTATGGATCGGCAGCTTTAATGCAAACGGTGGAAACGCATAAGAAACTCCAAAAGAAAAGTTTTACTGATTAAACAAACAAAAGCCCCGGCATTTTTTTCATAAAATTTCCGCTTAACAGCTACTCGTCTACTTATTTGAACGTCAATAATATGTGGGCAATTTATTTCCCATTTTAACGCGCATAACACGGGGAAAAATGCAAAATCATATTCAGGAGCAGAACTTTATACCCCTTTTCAACGTAAAATAACCAATTGTAAATGAAGTAAATAAGAGATACATTTAATCCTTATTTTTTCGCTTTAAATGATTGGTATCTAATTTGTTATCCTAAGCTGTTACGATGACAAAACCCGTCATGTAATTAATTTGAACTAATGACTAAAGTATACTTTAACCATCATAAAATTATTGTGAACTATCTGAAAATATGAGCGTTACAGAAGGAGACAAGTTTTCTTATGATGGCGATTTCCACGTTACCGACCTTATTAACGCAATAAACACAGGTATCTGGGAGTATAACATCATCACGAAAGACGTGAAATGGTCTTCCGGTTTCTATTCTATTTTAGGATATGATCCGGGTGATATACCTAACACGTACGACTTCTTCTTTGAAAATCTTCTCTATTACGAAGATAAACCTGTATTCCAGAGATCATTAAACAGACATCTTAGTGACCCGGCCGAAACCGTATTGATACGCCTTTTAACCAAAAGAAAAGGCTATCGCTGGTTTGAGAGCACTATAAAAAAATGGGGAGACAAAGCCGAGCCCAAAATCACCGGTTCGATAGTAGATATTCACGACTTTAAGTTATTAGAGCTCCAGGCCAACCGCAACGATTTTCTCTTTAAAGAGACCATTAAAGTAGCCAAAGTTGGCGGCTGGGAGATTGACGTTAAAAGCAGGACTATTACCCTGTCACGCGAAGCTTATGATATATTCGAACTTCAGGATAAAGTTAAGCTAACCATCGAAGAGACCATCAGCTTCTTCGAGTCGCAATACCGCGAGGCAATAAGCGCTGCTATAGATAACATCATCAAATATTCGCAGCCTTTTGATCTTGAGCTTTTGTTCCGAACTGCACGCAATAACCAGATATGGCTGCGCGCAAGAGGTATTGCCGTTATTGACGAATTTGGTCAGTGCATCACAGCGCGCTGTATATTTCAGAACATCGACTACATCAAAAAGAAGGAGATGGATGTTCAGAATGCAGTTAACCTGCTAAGCGATCAAAACAAACGTCTGCAAAACTTTGCTTACATCGTATCGCACAACCTGCGTTCGCATACAGGTAATCTGCAGTTTATGGTGAACCTTCACGACCAGACCGATGTTGCCGACGACAAGAAGGAGATCTTCGCTCACATCAAATCGATCAGCGAAAGTTTAAAAACTACCATCGATCATCTGAGCGAGATCGTAAAAATACAAACAGAGATTGGCAAGGAACGTAAACGTCTGGATTTTGAAACAACTTTCAAAACCGTGATGTCAGCGCTTGAAAGCAATATCGAGTCCACGCACGCTAAGATCGAATACGATTTTAGCAAAGCACCCGACGTAAATTACATACCGGCATACCTTGAAAGTGTCTTACAGAACCTGCTAACCAACGCCCTGAAATATCGTGATCCGGCACGCGCGCCTCTCATCAAATGCAGCACAGCAAGAGACGGTAGCCATATTTACCTGTACTTTCAGGACAATGGCATGGGTATAGATATGGAACGTTATGGTGACAGCATATTTGGTATGTACAAGACCTTCCATAACCACCCTGAAGCTAAGGGCATTGGCCTGTTCATTACCCGCAACCAAATTGAAGCCCTTGGCGGCTCGATCAGCGTTGAAAGCAAGGTGAATGAGGGGACGAAGTTTACGATTAAGTTGGTTTAGTGAATAGTCAATTGAAAAGACATTCACTATTCATTACTCACTATTGACTATTCACTTCTTATTCAATAAAGCTTTCCAGTATCTTAAAGCCTTTCGTAGTTTTTAATTCAACTGCGTCAATTGTTTTTGGAAGCAGGATACACTCTCCCAGTTTTACAGGATATTGCTGTCCATTAGTTTCAATGATATACTCACCTTCAACGCAAACATGAATAACGAAGGAATCCAACCTTGAGTAATCTTTGGAAGTATCCTCTGTGAAATCGAGGATATTGGTAGTGAAATATGGGCACGTCACCAATTTTACCGTTTCATTCTTTTCAGCCTGATATTTGGTTTTATATTCCGGATAGAAGTTATAGTCGATAGCAGCTAATGCTTCTTCGGTATGCAATTCGCGCTTTTGACCCTTGTCATCCACACGGTCAAAATCATAGATACGATAAGTAATATCTGAAGTTTGCTGTATTTCAGCAATTAATAAACCTTTGCCAATGGTATGCACCCTGCCAGCAGGCAAAAAGAAAACATCGCCAGCTGAGACATCCTCGCGGTTCAGGATATCCATAATGTGGCCGGTGTTCAGTTTATCTACATAAATCTGCTCGCTTACCTGCTGATTAAAGCCTGATATTAAAGTCGAACCCGGATCAGCCTCGATCACATACCACATTTCAGTTTTCCCGAACGAATTGTGACGTTTCTTTGCCAGCTCATCATCCGGGTGCACTTGTATCGACAGGTCATCATTAGCATCGATAAACTTTACAAGTAACGGAAAGATATTACCAAAATGATCATAAACCTTTTTGCCTACTAGTTTATCCTGATATTTTTCCAGCAGATCTGCCAGCGACTGCCCTTCCAATTCACCGTTTGCAACAACTGAAACATCCGACTTAACCCCTGATATTTCCCAGGTCTCACCGCAGTTTGGCAGGCTGCCGAAATCTTTATGCAGATAGGTTTTGATTTTCTGACCGCCCCAAATCTTGTCTTTATAAATGGTTTTAAATTTTAAAGGATATAATGCTGACATCGATATTTGATTTTGCGCAAATGTATAAGTTATACAGTAAACAGCGAAAAGCGATTGACGTTTGGAAAATAAAAAGTCCGCATGTTACCAGGCAGACTTCTATTATATCTTAGGAGAGACGCGATGTATCGCGTCTCTCCACCACATTTATTATTTACCTAACCTTTTCTTCAGATTCTCGTCAATTGCCTCAAGGAATTCTTCGGTGTACAGGTAATCTGTTCCGTGCTCCACTTTTGGTTTTATAGTGATCGCAAGGTCCTTGGTCATTTTGCCGCTTTCAACGGTTTCGATACAAACTTCTTCCAACGTTTTGCAGAATTTGATCAGTTCTTTGTTGTCGTCCAGCATTCCGCGGAATTCCAAACCTCTTGTCCAAGCAAAGATTGATGCAATTGGGTTGGTAGAGGTCGGTTTACCTGCCTGGTGGTCGCGGTAGTGACGGGTAACGGTACCATGAGCAGCTTCAGCTTCCATGGTTTTGCCGTCAGGAGTAACTAAAGTTGAAGTCATTAAACCCAATGAACCGAAACCTTGTGCAACGGTGTCTGACTGTACGTCTCCGTCGTAGTTTTTACAAGCCCAAACAAAGTTACCATGCCATTTCAGTGCTGATGCAACCATGTCATCGATGAGGCGGTGTTCGTAGGTCAGTTGGTTTGCTTCAAACTCCAGTTTAAATTCATTCTCATAAATTTCCTGGAAGATATCTTTGAAACGGCCATCGTATTTTTTAAGGATGGTATTTTTAGTAGACAGATATAGAGGCCATTTCTTCAATAAAGCCTGGTTAAAGCACGCACGGGCAAATCCTTTGATCGATTCGTCAGTGTTGTACATTGCCAGCGCAACGCCATCACTCTTAAAGTTGAATACTTCGTATGATTGTACTTCGCCACCATCTTCAGGGGTGAAAGTAATAGTCAGCTTGCCTTTACCTTTGGTTAAAAAGTCGGTAGCGCGGTACTGATCACCAAATGCGTGACGGCCGATGCAGATAGGTGCAGTCCAGTTTGGAACTAAACGCGGAACATTAGACATAACGATTGGTTCACGGAAAACCGTACCATCCAATATATTACGGATAGTTCCGTTTGGCGATTTCCACATTTGTTTCAGGTTAAACTCTTTTACACGTGCTTCGTCAGGAGTAATAGTGGCGCATTTGATACCTACACCATATTTTTTAATTGCATTTGCTGCATCAATAGTTACCTGGTCGTCTGTCTGGTCGCGGTATTCAATACCTAAATCGTAATATTTTATATCCAGATCAAGATACGGGGTGATCAGTTTATCCTTAATAAATTTCCATATAATTCTGGTCATTTCATCACCGTCAAGCTCTACAACGGGATTTGCTACTTTAATTTTTGACATAACCTGGTTTTGTTTTCTGTTTTAAAAGGGCTCAAATATAAAAAAATGGTGTTCCTATTTGTGAAATACTTTGTTGAAATTATTATTAGGCCTATTGAACAAATATTTCATTTTCAGCGTTAATTAATGAAACATTCAAGTTATTTTTATAAAATTGTGACATATTTAAATAGATATCCCGCTTGCCATAGATAGGGCTACCCTCTGATTATGACGAAACTTATTGTAAGAACTGCACTTTTAACTCTCCTTACATGTTTAACTTCTCTCATCTCAAAGGCCCAGATTGGTTATGACTACGGAAAATATGATATCGGCTTCTCCGTAGGCTTTAACCAGTTTTATGGGGATGTGGTTACGGTCAAAAGCACCAAGGGCGTCAACTTCAATTTCACCTACAATCAGAGCCCTTTTGTCAATTATATTTTTGAGGCGCAATTCGGCAAACTGGCTGGTGGTGATGCCATTAATGATCCACTTGGTCGCCAGTTCGCTGCTGATTATCAATATTATGCCCTCAGATTGCAACTGCAGGCTGGTGAACTGATCGATTATTCGAGAGACGGCCTGGCCAATGCTTTAAAAAACCTGTATGCAGGCGCCGGTGTCGGTATAATTTATGACGAAATATCCAGTATAAACAGGTATTCGGTGCAATATCCGGGTTATTATACACCAGGCCTAAATAAGGCAAGCCAGCTATTTGTTCCATTTCGTATCGGTTACGAGTTTAAGTTTTTTAACAAATATCAACGCCCCGACATAAAACTGGATATTGGGTATCAGTATAATATGGTATTTGGCGACGAACTGGATGGCTTTAAAGCCGGTCATCTCAACGATGCCTATACCCAATTCACCATAGGCGTAAAATTCTCCCTTGGCGAGGTAACTTCTTACCGCAAGCAGATTAATTTTTAATCGCAGAATTATATCATTTTCTCAAATCCTTAGCCGAACTTTATTGTTAAATAAGAAAGGATAAGTTATGGCAAAGAGAACATTCTACCCGGAATTTGATGACGAAAATTCCGACAGGGACAGGATATTAAAGGATGATTTGGGTGAAACATCAAATGTAGAGAACCTGAATTTTAACGATGATGATGACAGCTTTGAATATGATGTAGAAAGCGACGACCCGGACTATGATCATCCCGACCCGTATCATACTTCAGCGAAAAATGGCTCTGATATCTATTCCACTTATGATGAAGCCAATCCTTTCGATACGGCAGATGAATATATCCCCAACGAATCACTCGAAACCGATGTCGATCAGTTAGGTATGCATATAGACAGTAAAGGAAAGATTGTAGATGTCGATCCGATTGATGACGTTCTTTCGCGCACTCCTGAAGATAGCCGAACAGATTTGGACGAGGAGGGCTATCCGAAGAATGACCGAAAAAAATGAAGTAAGAAGTCTGACTTCGGAATATCTGGTTTGGGGGTTTGACAATTAATCCAGATCAAGATTAAAACGACGCCTTAATTCAGCGAGCTGTGGATTTTTATTTGCCATGTGCTGATACTTTTCTGTTGTGGTATATGGGCGTTTAGCTGCTTTGATCTCGTCAATGCGTGTAGTAACTTCGATATTAAAATTTCTCAAACCTACACGCAAAAAGTTAAGCAGATTGTGCTTATCATCCCTGAACTGGTTTTCCTGAGTTTTGTTGGCTAAAATAACCTCAAACTCATAAGGCTTCAGCATCACCGGGGCATTAGAAGTAAATATTGTCACAAGGGTCATATTTCCGTCGGCTTTCAATTTAGCAGCATAATCGCTCCAATGCTTCAGGAAAGCATCCATAGTAAAATCCTCTGCCGCATCACCTTTTATATAAGGGTCCTCCTCCTCTGCCATTTCAGCAGCGGTTGCTTTACCAAGATCTTTTAATGAGGGTATCTTAATAGATGTCGACGCTGAATGCTGATTTGGAATAAACACCTTGGGCTTTTCAGCGACTGTCTGTTCGCTCCCATTCGTTATAGGTTCTTTAACCGGCGTTGGTGGCTGAGGTGTATTCTGTTCAACGGGCCGGGTGATTGTTGGTGGCGCAGCACTCTCAACTTTTGGGGCCGGGGGATGACTTACTGCTGAGGTATCAGGTTTTTTTTTTACCTGTTCAGCCGGCTGGCTGACAGTCATTTCTCCGGCTGGTGCGGTGAGCATATTGAATGCCGAAGGCAAATGACACATCTTGAGCAGGGCAAGTTCTACCTGTAAACGCTGGTTCTTGCTCAGCTTATAACTCAGATCGCACTGGTTGGCAATATTCATTGCTGACAACAGGAAAGATACCGAAGAGGCCTGCGATTGCTGCAAATATTTAGCCTTAATACCTTCGCTTACCTCGAGCAATTTTAATGTGGTTGCATCCTTACTTACCAGCAGATTGCGGAAATGCTCCGACAAACCTGATATAAAATGAGCGCCGTCAAAACCTTTTGCCAAAATCTCATCAAATAATAATAAAGTACCTGCTGTATCTTCTTTTAACAGGCTATCGATGATATTAAAGTAGTAATCGTAATCAAGGATATTCAGATTATCGATTACTGTCCTATACGTAACATTACCATCTGAAAAGCTAACGATTTGATCAAACATCGACAGCGCGTCGCGCAAACCACCATCAGCTTTTTGGGCGATTATATGTAACCCGTCCGGCTCGTATTCAATGCTTTCTTTTTTTGCGATCGATGCCAGATGATTGGCCATGTCCTCTACCCGGATACGGTTGAAATCAAAAATCTGACAGCGCGACAATATAGTCGGAAGTATTTTGTGCTTCTCGGTGGTGGCTAATATAAATATGGCATAATGAGGCGGTTCTTCCAACGTCTTCAAAAAGGCATTGAATGCAGCCTGCGACAGCATGTGCACCTCATCAATGATGTATATTTTGTATCTGCCTGCCTGCGGTGGTATACGTACCTGGTCGATCAGGCTGCGGATATCGTCGACAGAGTTATTGGAGGCTGCATCCAGTTCGTGGATATTGAATGAATTACCATTTTGGAAAGAAGTACAAGACGCACATACCCCACAGGCCTCTCCATTCGGTTGCAAATTTTCGCAGTTGATGGTTTTGGCAAGAATACGGGCACAGGTAGTTTTACCCACACCACGCGGACCGCAGAATAAAAATGCCTGCGCAAGCTGGTTATTCCTGATCGCGTTTTTTAGCGTATTGGTAATATGCTGCTGACCTACAACACTTTCAAAGGTAGCTGGGCGGTATTTACGTGCCGAAACAATGAAATTATCCACTGCTGCTAAGATAAAAAGAATAAAATTGATGCTAAAATTACTGGTAACAAATGTCTAAAACTTTCTTCTATGTGATGATTACAATATTGAGATCGAGGTGATCTCTTTTACTTTATAATACCCTTTAGCCTGCGGCAAGTAAACCTCAATTTCCTGCCATCCTATCTTCATTTCTTTGCCAACATAAGAGGTCATATCTCCTGTAAAATTTTCAGAGCCGGTGAATTGCCTTAACCACAAAAATGACGTCTCTTGTTTGTTATTGTCTATCAGGACAATATAATTGAACCCTTTATTGTCAATTCGTTTAAAACGCCCCGCAGACACACTTGATAGATTGGCATTAGCATCGTCTTTTTTTACCGTCAACAACGATAATTTTATAAAAGGCTGGCAATTTTTTGCAAGTAGATCTTTTGCAATGACCATACCCAATTTCTCCCCGGTACTTTCGTTCATTACATCTTCGTTACGCTCTTTTGCAAAGTCTGTAAACAAATCAGCATGCCTGGCTATGCAATCAGTATATGCGGCTATCGCCTCCTCCCTCGTTTTTATTTTAGACAGATCTAACCTCGTAACACAATCACACAATGTGTCGGTTATTTTCTTTTCTGCCAGTCCCATAACAGGGGTTTGGGCGTACGATATAGTTGCACTAATAGCTGTAAGTGCTAAACAAAGTAAAAAACGTTTCATGACAAGGAATAAAAATTTCCCTGCAAAATGCAATAAAGAATCTGATTTTTCTTAGTAGTCCGAAGAATTATTCGTCATCCTCTTCTTCATACTCATCCGGAAAATGATCATCATCATCTAGAGAGGGCTCGCCCAGATCGTCATCTGCCTGGATCTCATGCAGGTCATCCATATCCTGGATCCTGTCGTCAAAGTCCTCATCCTCAAAATCTTCATCATCCTCTTCTTCCCAGTTATCGTCTTCAGGTCCCCATGAGGAATTAACTATTAATGCCTCATCGTTTTCAAGATCAGTGATTAGCATGATCGTATATTTTAGAAATTAGCGTTTGCGTTAATTGATATACAATGTTATATAAGTTTTGTCAAAAAACATACACCGATTTTTTTAAAAATTTTCACATAATTAACCCACGTATTGCGCCGGGGATAGAAATGGATATCGGCCCAGTGCCTAGGGCCTGCAGGCATATAAATGGATAGCCCGCCTAGGCGCCCTAATCTCAGTTGGCAGTAATCAAGGTAACCTATAATCAAACAAATCATGTCGGACGAATCTGATTACTTCGTCATCTGTTATTCCACCAACCACATCCTGCAACAACTCTGGAAAACGAAAATCACCTTGCGCCATACATCAGGCAAAATATCCTGCCAAAATTCTTTGAAAAAAAGAAAACTATACCTACATTTGCAGCCCGTTTAATACGGGTAAAACATTAAAACAAAGCAAGATAATGCAACAGTACGAAACCGTAATCATTCTTACCCCGTTGTTATCTGAAGAGACTGCTAAAGAGGCTATTGCCAAATACAGCAAATTCTTAAAAGATAACGGAGCCGAAATTGTCCAGGAGGATAATTGGGGTTTGAAGAAACTAGCGTACCCTATTCAGAAGAAAAACACAGGGTACTATCACTTAACTGAATACAAGGCTCCGGGTGAATTAATTAATAAATTGGAGATTGAGTTCAGACGTGATGAACGCGTATTGCGTTTCCTTACTATTGCGCTGGACAAACACGCTATTGCTTACAATGAGAAAAAACGCAGTGGCGCTTTCAATCAAAAGAAAACCGTTAAAGCAGAGGAGGCAGCAAAATAATGGCTAACGAACAAATCCAATACGTTACTGCTCCCAAGGTGGACGATACACGTAAAAAATACTGCCGCTTTAAGAAAAACGGTATCAAATACATCGATTACAAAGACGCAAACTTCTTATTAAAGTTCGTAAACGACCAGGGTAAAGTATTACCTCGCCGTCTTACCGGTACTTCATTAAAGTTTCAGCGTAAAGTGGCCCAGGCTGTGAAGCGTGCACGCCACATCGGTTTATTACCTTATGTAACAGATTCTTTAAAATAATCAGGAGGTTTAAACAATGGAAGTTATTTTAAAACAAGACGTAAAGAACCTCGGTGAAAAAGACGAAATCGTAAAGGTAAAACCAGGTTATGGCCGTAACTATCTTATCCCGCAGGGATTTGCTACGCTGGCTACTGAATCTGCCCGCAAAGTTTTAGCAGAAAACCTAAAACAGGCGGCATTCAAACAAGAAAAGATCCGTAAAGATGCTGACGCAATTGCAACTAAACTGGAAGGTGTTAAACTAACCATCGGTGCAAAAGCAGGCGAAACCGGTAAAATATTTGGCGCGATCAACACGATTCAGATTGCCGACGCTTTGAAAAAAGAAGGTTTTGAAGTTGACCGCCGCCGTATCACATTTGATGCAGAACCTAAGTTTGTTGGTGAATACACTGCCAATCTGAACCTGCACAAAGAAGTGAAAGTTAAAGTTCCGTTTGAAGTAGTAGCGGAATAATTTAGATTTCGATTTCGGATTTACAATTTCGGAATTAAAAAATTAGAGGTGTTTAGTGAAAGCTAAGCACCTTTTTTATTTAAAAGCAGTATAAGGGTATAATATAAATTCGAAATCGAACATTCGAAATTCGAAATGAATAAATTATTTTCGAAACATGAAACGCGGCGGCATCCTGAAACTTATCCTACGCATCCTTAAACTGGCCCTGATTCTTTTCTTTGTAATCAGCATCCTATGGGTATTGCTGTACCGGTTTGTTAATCCGCCGGTTACCTGGCTGATGATCACTCGTGGGTTTGAGCGTAAGGCGGATGGCAAAGACTGGAAGATCGACAAAAAGTGGATCGATTTCGATGATATTTCTGATCCGATGAAGCGTGCTGCCGTTGCCGCAGAAGATCAAAAGTTCCTGGACCATTTCGGGTTCGACTTTAAAGCGATGGAAAAAGCAATCGACAAAAACTCGCATAGTCATAAATTGATAGGCGGAAGTACTATTTCGCAACAAACTGCCAAAAATATTTTTCTATGGCCGGGCCGCTCTTATGTGCGCAAAGGTTTTGAGGCCTACTTTACCATCCTGATAGAATTATTCTGGAGCAAAAAACGCATCATGGAAGTATACCTGAACGAGATAGAAATGGGTGACGGCATTTATGGTGTTGAAGCGGCTGCCCAGAATTATTACCACAAATCAGCCAGTGACCTGAATACTTACCAGGCTGCGGCTATTGCCTCTATTTTCCCCGATCCGCTGAAATGGTCGCCTACTAATCCAAGCGATAATTTAAGACACCGCCAGTATTTGATACGGAAGAATATGAGGAGACTGGGGCCGCTGGATTTTTGACTTTAGTTGAAGAGGTTTTAGAGTTGTATTAGTTGAAGTGCTTAAGTCTTTCAGAGACCTATATAACCACAACAATGTTTATAACCATTGCAACCTTTCCAACTCATTTATACTTCCAATGTCTCGTCTTTCCTTCAGCTATCCATTCCAACGCCTGCTGCAGCCGTTTTTCGCGGGTAGCATCCGTTTTGGCTTCAACAAACCATTCGAGGTATTCGCGCTTACTTGAGGGGCTGAATTTTTCGTAATTACCCATTGCTGCTAAGTTATTTTTGAGCAGATTATCAAAATCATCAGGCATTGGTATTTCAGCTTTCGGAGCTGACGTTTTTTTTACCTCTTTTATACCGCTTTCATTTATGGCGATCATTTGATGGATGAAACCGATCAGTGCTTCATCCGACGGAAGGTCTTCCATTTTATTGATACGCCCAAAACTCCCCGCTGCGGCTTCTTCGTCGCTTCCCTGCAGCAGATGATCAGGGTCGTTTAATCTTGAAGCCTTCCAGAACCCAAAGGCACAATGCTGCTTAAAAGCAGCCATCATACATATAGGCCCTTTATAATCGAAAAATGGCATGCCCCATTTAACCGTTTCATTAATCTGCGGCGATGCACTATGAACCACCTCGCGGATGTGGATTAAAATTGGTTTAGCAAAATCACCTGATTTGGCGATATAAGCGTCTATACGGTCGTCAAATTGTCCCATAACGAATAAAATTAATGGAATTCTCTGTAATTATCATCACCAAATGCTATTTTAAAATTTAATTTGAATTGTCACCTTTTTGGCCGCTCTTGCGTCTGCTAAATACTAATTACCCCTTATGAAAAAGCTTTTACCTTTTACCCTGTTTATTGCCCTTATCAGTTGTTCTGTTGTTTTTGGTCAGCCAAAGAGCGCTTCTGCGAGCCCATACGTTGAAAAAGAGATCGTACAATGGGATTTTACTTCAAAAACCATTGGCGATGACTTTACCATATACATCCATTTCCCGCCAGGATATGATACCTCAAAAACCAAATACCCGGTACTTTATATGACCGATGGTGACTGGAACATGACTGTAGCCATGAATTGCTTCAACATGCTCAGGCAGGATTATAACATTACCACTGAACCACTCATAGTAGGAATCGGGTATGGGAATCGCCCAAACAAACGCTCAAGAGACCTTGATCCTGGAAAAGGAGGACCGAAATTCCTGGCGTTTATACAGACAGAGGTTATGCCCTTTATAGAAAAGCAATACCGGGTAACTGATAACAAAACGTTATATGGCTATTCACTTGGCGGCATGTTTACTATTTATACATTATTTGAACATCCGGGGTTATTTAACATGATTGGTATCGGTGCACCCGGTAATGGAGGAAACGATTTAATGCCTGAAGCGCAGAAATATCTTGCTTCTCATAAAGACCTCAATACTAAAGTGTTTTTAGGGGTTGGATCATATGAGCATAATGTTGTAAAAAATATCGATGACTTCAAAGCGTACGTCGCTAAACAAAACTTTAAAGACTTTGATCTTTTAACCGGCATTACACCCAACGCGGCCCACGGCGCGGCACTGGCACAGGTAATGCAAAATGCCATTGCCTTCTTTTACTGTACTAAGCATAAACCAATTGAAATACCTGCAAGTGAGCTGATCAAATATACCGGCACCTATGCTGTTACCGGCCACACGGATGACAAGCTGAAATTTTATGTCGATAATAATGCTCTTTATTTTAAGGAAGGTGACATACCGCTAAAGCTTGTACCTTTTACCAAAGATGGTTTCTTTATATATGAGAACGAGAAAATGGATATTCTCTTCAAAGAAGAAAACGGCAAAAAGTATCTCCTTGTTAGTTCACCAAATGAGAAGCCAACACGTATCGATAAGATAGATTGATTCGAAGATTAGTTTGTAACAAGGTCGCCAAACAACTGGTTATGCCAGCTGTCTTTAAACGGCACTTCCCAATTGGTTTCCAGTTGCCCCAGGTTTTGCACCAGGTTGTTATAGACGATCGTGTTGGAATTGATCTTGCCTGACCTTAACAAATCTTCAAACTCATCACGCGGTGCTGAAAGCACTTTTTCTCCCTCACGGTAAGCAAGATTAAAGCGGTCTAAAAGACTGATGCCGAATTCTTGTTCTATTCCTTTGATGAAGTTGACCGATTTGTCAATCGAGCAACCGCTCGCACCAGCCTGGCTTTCATCAACAATCAGTATCAGAAAGCGGTTATACCGGATTTCGGCTTTTGCCTTCAGTTGATTGTTGTGAGCTGTCCATTCGGAGGCAAATTTGTTTAAAATTTCATGTAACTGTTTTGCCTCATCATCGTATAGTTCCCTATCCGATTGGTAGATCCACACTCTTGACTGTTCAGAAAATCGCATTTACAAAAATACCGAATTTCTTAACTTTAGTAGTACAAAATGTTGTCATGGTAAAATCAATTCTTACTAGAGCTAAAATTGTGGCAATAATGATCCCAATAGCGTTTTGCTGCGCTTTTACCTATAAAATGGGCGAAAAAGAATGGCTCGACTGGAGTAACAGATGCTTTTTGCAGACTTTTGATGCCTCAACAGACACCAAATTGAAGAAGTGGGAAATTGAGGTGACGCCGCAGCATTTTATCCATTTCAGAAAAACTTATCAACATGGCAAGCAGGAGTATTTTTCCTTCCATCTGACTAAACTGGATAGCGTAAATTTTCTTGGAAGTACCACTAACGGCCAATTGGAATTCAAGACCATAAACGACGATATCATTGTACAAACCTACGACGACCCCAAAGGCAATATAGATTCTATGGCGACTGTTTTAACCATCCCAGTAAGAGACATGACGCCTGAAAAATTGGATAGCCTGAATGATGCAATGAGGTTTCTGAAAGACACCAAGTTATAAACCATTCGCCCTCGCCGTGATCTCGGCTATATCCAGCACCTGTATTTCCTGTTCTTTTTCTATACCTTTTACACCATCGCGCAGCATAGTCATACAAAACGGGCAAGCCGCAGCCACTACGGTAGCTTTGCTTTCCAGTACGTCGGTCATGCGTTCAATGTTGATGTCTTTATTCCCTTTTTCGGGTTCTTTAAACATCTGCCCCCCCCCTGCCCCGCAGCACAAACCATTTGAGCGGCAACGTTTCATTTCAACCAGATCAGCATCCAGAATTTGCAAAGCTTTGCGGGGAGCTTCATATACTTCATTTCCTCTGCCTAAATAACAGGGATCATGATAAGTGATGCGCTTGCCTTTAAAGCTCTCGCCCCCTTCGCCTTTTAGTTTGCCTTCGTCAATTAATTGTTGTATCAGCTGGGTGTGGTGGATTACCTCATAATTACCACCCAGACCAGGGTATTCGTTTTTAATGGTATTGAAGCAATGCGGACAGCCAGTCACGATCTTTTTGATATTATAGCCATTCAGCACCTGTATATTCATCATGGCCTGCATCTGGAACAGGAACTCATTGCCGGCGCGTTTAGCCGGATCGCCTGTGCAAGCTTCCTCAGTACCCAATACGGCAAAGCTGATCCCCACATGACTTAATATCTTGCAGATATCACGGGTAATGCGCTGCGCACGCTCATCAAAGCTACCGGCGCACCCTACCCAAAACAATATTTCAGGTTCCTTACCCTGGGCCATCATTTCGGCCATAGTTGGAATTGTTATTTCGAATTTCGAATTTTCCATTTCGGATTTATTTTACTGTCAACTGCCTACTATTCTTCCTTCCAGTTAAACCTATCCGCCTGGCTATACTTCCACGGCGCACCATTGTTTTCTACGTTGCCGAACATATTGTTCAGGCTCGCAGGCGCTTGTGATTCCTCCATCACAATATAGCGGCGCATTTCGGTTATGATCTCCAGCGGATTAATATTCACCGGGCAAGCTTCTACACAGGCGTTGCAGGTGGTGCAGGCCCAAAGCTCCTCGCGGGTGATATAGTTATCCAGCAGCGATTTATCGTCTTTATAATCTTTCCCGTTTTTATCCAGACTATTGCCTACTTCCGTTATCCGGTCGCGGGTATCCATCATGATCTTACGGGGTGATAATAACTTACCGGTTTGATTAGCCGGGCAAACCGATGTGCACCTGCCGCATTCAGTGCAGGTATAAGCTTCCATCAGGTTTTTCCAGGTCAGATCAGTTACGTCCTTAGCTCCAAACCGAGCTATTTCACCGTTATTTTCAGGAACAAACGAGGGATCGAGCATGGCTTTCACCTCATTGGTCACTGATGCCATATTGGTGAACTTCCCTTTTGGATTCAGATTGGAATAATACGTATTTGGAAAAGCCAGCAGGATATGAAAGTGCTTGGAGTATGGCAAGTAATTTAGGAAAGCCAATATGCCGATGATATGGAACCACCAGCAACCACGCTCGATGATTTCCAATGGATTTGCGCTATCAGGCAATAGCGGACTAATCAGCTTACTTACCGGGAAACTACCAGCCTTAATATAATGACCGAAGTTCAGCAACTGCAATTTATGATCAGCAGCATTCATGGTCAGGAAAGCGGTCATCAGCAGTATTTCGATGATCAGGATATAGTTAGCATCCGATTTTGGCCATGAAGTCATCTCGACACCGCTAAAGCGTTTTAGATGACCTATATTCCTCCGGATCAAAAAAGTAAAACAGGCTACCAGCACCAATACGGCCAAAAACTCAAATCCGCCTATCAGCAAATTATACAAACCGCCGAGTGGAGCAGAAAAGATACGATGCGATCCAAACACCCCATCGATTAGTATTTCTAATACTTCGATATTGATAATGATAAAACCTACGTAGATAAAAAAGTGCATCACAGCGGCAAGCGGCCGTTTGGTCATTTTGGTTTGACCGAGGGCAATTTTAGCCATCGTTTTCCATCTTTCGGCAAGATTATCCGAACGGTCTGTATCACGGCCTAGTAGTATGTTCCGCCTGATCTTAGCTACATTTTTGCTAAACAGATAAATTGCCGCAGCCAGAATGATGATAAATATGACCTGTCCAATCATTATGCTTGCATAGTAAATTTTTTCAAAGTTAATTTTTAAGTTGAAATGTCCAAGGGTGAGAGTTGATTGAGTTAAGTGGTTGGATTATGTTGATTGACTAAAATCCTCAATATAGACTTTTTTTCAAAAAAAATTTTCATAAACAAAAAAACGGAGTACATTTGCAGCCCCAACGGGATGGTATCATAGCTCAGTTGGTAGAGCAAAGGACTGAAAATCCTTGTGTCGCTGGTTCGATTCCAGCTGATACCACAAAAAAAAACCTCTTAGATAACATCTAAGGGGTTTTTTGTTTATTCGGGTACAAATTTGGGTACAGTTTAAGCTTATAATGATACTTTCTTTCTTAGAATCGTCTATTTGAATAATAATTCAATAAAACTGTCGAAAGGAGCTACTCTATTATTATTAATTCGGTTTCAAATTTCAGCCCACCCCCTTTTGAAACTTTTGAAACCTTTTCATGTATGCGGTCTTGCAAATAACGGTGATTATTCCGCTAACGTGGATGTGTAGGATTAGGGAAATTATACTATTCTATTCAATTACTTATTTCCATCAAATTACAAAACAAAATGCCTACCCCGCCGCCTGCACTGCCCCCAGATATTTCCCCTTTGGTTGATAGTGTTCTATAACACCGGCACTATCCCAAGCAACTCGGCATGTTTTTGATAAATTTCTATTGCACTACAGTAAATATATTAACCGTTATTTTTCACAATACCCACAAGGTTTGCGCGCGTATTTATTTATTGCATCTTGCAGCGAAACGTATATTAATTTGCCCTTGCAGTTTCTAAGCCCTTTGCAATAGGTATTTCTATGATAGGCGTGTGAATATTTACCCATGCATAAATAAACGCTGTCGGGACGTATTTCAGCTCGTGATAACAGATTGGTTGTCGCGAATATAAATATTAGGACAAGCGTTTTCATAGTTACCACATTTTGTTTTCCTTATATTTTTCCCAAAAGAAACTATAATTGACTTTGAAGTCTGTCGCGAAGCTACTTATTTCTTTCACGCTCATAAATAGCACTGTATTAGTATCTCTAAATCTCCATCCAAACGTTCGTGTCCCGTCCGGCTTATTTAAATTGTCCCATGACGCTGCTCCTACCGTATTTTTAATCGAAAATAGGGTTCTAAAAAAGTCATCATCGTATTGCCGATAATTTGCATACAATTTTTCTTTAGTAAAAACCGATAGGTTAATTATGGTTCTATTTGAATCAATTTCCCCCTTTAAGTATGCTACATCCATTGCGCATATTTTCAGATCAGCACCTTTAATAAAAAATTCAGTTTCTTTATCTCCTTTAACTATTTGATATTTGTTTAGGTAATAGATACTGTCAATGTTAGAGCCGATTTGAACGTCTTCGTAACCCAACTTTTGTGCCCAACTGCACAGAGATGTTAAAATAAGAGTCGCTGTGATAATTAAGGTTTTCATGTGGATATTGATTTAGAGTTTGCTTTTAAAAACTCTTGCCACACAAAAATTAGCGTGAGGCCTCACCGGATACCAGGCACGACCAAGCGCCCCATACAACGAGCGATAAACCCCACGCGTAGCGTACGGAAAATCATTCTCGTTGCGTTCGGATTTTGATTTGGTCGTTTCGGTATCCTGAACGAGTTCCTAAAAATTGACACTAAAGTACATCAATTATTTGAAAGGCAAACTGGTGTTTCATCCAATGAGTTAAGCGTTGAACAATAATTTGATCGTATGTAGTTGCTATGCTATTATCACCCCCTGAAAGAATAAACAACCATTTAGCTTCAGGCTTTACAGGTTCCAACAATTTATAATATGAAGAAGGGTGATAAAACGAGTTGATTGTTAACTGAATTAGGATTAGATTTATCACGAACCAATTAACCTGCTTTTACCATTATAATGAGTTTTAAATACCAAAAGGAAATAGACAATTTGCCGTGTGATTGCCCTGATTTATCTGAATTTAAACCTCACAACGGTCAGGTTTTTAGATTCGTCCACAGTAATTTAAATCACCCGGATAATTTCAAACCCGTAAATTTTATCGAGGATAGAGAACACGAGGATTGTAAATCTAAATGTGCTGGCTATGGTTTATCATTTTGGATGACTAAAGGAAAAGCAGAAAAAAAACTGACTAATTTTATTAAGAATGCCCCCAACTTTGCACAAAGAGTCGGGACTTGTGTTGCTGAAGGAATTATTTGTCAACACGATGGGCTTATCGGGCAAAAGTCGGGAAGTGGACATGTAACATTCCATGAGTTTGAAGAAACGGTATTTAATAATCGATTCGTTATAGTGACCAATTTAAATCAATAGTGATGCGTAAGATTAAGGGCATAGAATTAAATCAGTTACCATTTCAAATTAAATGGGTTGGTGACTTATTGCGATATGATTGGCCTCTTATCTCTGTATTTAAAGACGACGAAAACCAAATTTTTATAAAGTCATGGGTTGAATCGAATGACAATATTCATCGTTATTTAATTTTTTGCGCATATGGTGAGGATTTGGACGGCTTTATAAATAATAAGGCTTCATATTTTCAGCTATTAAATAATCCTATAAATCATTCCGTTTTTGTAACAGACTTTATATCAAACAAAATAAGCAATTGCACACTTGCAAATATTTCCGATTTACCCTACGATTATATTCCTGCAACCGATACTATGTTCGACATAGACGAATCAAAAAATTTAGCTGATATTAAGAATGAAATTCAGTTAAACCGATTAGATACATTGTCACGAAGTATGCGCGATAATGGACTTTTTGATATAGTTGAAGAATCCGCAAAAGTTGGTAGCGACTTATATAACATTCATATAAAATCTAAAAACAAAAAAGTTGGTTTTGGCGTCATCCAAACCTCTATTTTAGGTTCGTTACTTAAAAGTTTTAGCGATATTTCTGCGGCGACAGCATTGACCATGTTTGACAGTAGAAGAAGCGGGGATAAAACAAGAAGAGCGAAAGGAGAAGTTGCTAAGGTAAAATCATTAGGCGACACAAATTTCGCCTATGCCAAAGCGGCATCATTTAGTATATTTTTAAAGCCGATAAAACCAACTATCGAATTATTCCCCGAATTGGGATCAGAATCGAAGTCTATTGCCAATCAGATATTTTACGTATTTGAAAAAAGCACCAAAATAGAGGATTTAAAAACCAATAAGATCGAATTATCGGACGAATTATTAAGTGCGTACACATCATTTCTTAAAACTGTAAAAGAGAACGATATTAATGTATCTGTCCAATACGGGGATTGGGTCGACAAACAGGTATTACGCGAAGCTTTTGACTTAAAAAAAGCCGCTACCATTTTGGACAACCTGGACCAACTCGAAATTATAGAAAATAAAGAAACAATCACTAAGGGAACCTTTAGGGCGTTGGATTCGATTTCAAACACATTTAAATTTGAGTCTTCTAACGAAGAGATATTTATTGGAAAGTTTGGAGAAAGCCTGTACGGCAGTATTTTAAATTTAAATCTTAAGGATTTATTTGAGGTTGCAATTAATACGGCATTTGAGAAAAAACGAGGCAAAACTGGAATTACAGAAAAGCATTTTATTACTCATTATAAGGTTATTTAATCTTCCTCCCAACCTGTATATCATTACTAAAATAAATGCTTTATTTTGGATAACTCCACCAGCGCCGTAAAGAAGATATAGGGTATTTATAGTTTTTGCTCTAACGTAAAAGTGTTATCTATGCCATTGTAAATAAAAATGCACTTACGCAAAATATCTCTACCTATGAGCATTTTGATATTTGAACTATAGACAGACATATCCATAACAGCAATTAAAGTATCTCGGCATAAATCGCTATTTAATAAATCAATTCCAACTTTATAAACTGGCAATTGCCGCTTATTGGCATTGATAAAGTTCATGTTAGCCACAAAATCGGTTTCTTCCACAACTATATTTTCATTCATTATAGAAATATCAATAACGGACGTCGATGCACCTGTATCTACGAAGGCGTCGAGCATGATAAACCGTTCGGGTATATTATTTACAGTATCAATTTTTTGATTTTTAAATGTTGATTTGATCTTTACCCGAACAATCGGACCGGATTCAAATAAATTATCGGAAACTATTTTTTTTTTAATCATATTAGACTATTAGAGTGCTTTGGGGCAAATGGTTAAGTACATTTTTCGGAATTAAAAATCCTTTTTAGCAAATATTAACTATCCGCATTCTTAAACTATGAAAATTTTATGCAGGGATTAACCTTGGCACTTAACTATAGAACGTTTTATTTTACCACTATAAAGATACTCCAAAATGTCGTTCAACTGCTCGCGGCCTTGCCATGAGATAAAGTAAATAGTTTTACGACCGATCTTTTCTTTATGAAACAACCCAGCCTCGCAGCAATCGCGAAATTCCTTTCGCCATCTAAAGTCAGGATTACGCCCATGTTGTAAGTTAAATTCATTCAAGTGAGCTTGTGTAAAAAACTCACGTTGATAGGCAACAATTAAAAAAAATAGCTCATTATTGGTGATTTCGATAATTTTCTTGAGCTTGAAACTACGTAATATCACATTAATTATTATTTGTACAAATTCGGGGGAGATACCCATTTGCCCTTTGTTGGATATTGTAAGCCGACAAATACTTTTATTTAGGTTGTTCAATTCCATTTTCAGTTTGACATTCTCACGTTTGGTGTTTCTATTGTCGGCCTTTAATTTATCAGTCTTTTCTCTCAATTGATTAAGCATTGATCGCTGACTGTCGATCTTTTTGTTTTTCGCCTTCACCAATTCTAATAGCTCGTCACGGCTATAGTTTTCGTATGGATTCACTTTATTCATAAATACTTGTTATTCCGCTATGGTTGACCGAATCCCATGTCTTTTAATTTTTTGGCGCACAACTTCCAATCATAATTACATTCGAGTTGCAAAAAAACATTGACCGGATTTACTCCTTTAGCTGGCTGAAAATTGGTAGCATCAGTGAAAACATAAAGCAATCTCCGTGCAGTGCAAAAGTCAGCTGACACACCCTCTTTTTTCCCTGGCCTCGTGTATCGTTTCCTTGTACCCTTGTCATATTTAGGTTGATATTTCCAGCCATGACAGATTAAAAGGCTTTCAACATCCCCATTCTTATTAAAATCGTCAAACACGTTGCTTTCAGTACTTCCCACGGTTTTAGTATCATAAGGCTTTCTAGGGCTTATATGAGGCTCATATACATAAGGGAACACAACTGCACTATGATTAAAATAAGCGTTCCTATCGACTGAATAGTACCTAAAACGGGCTATATCTTTTACGGCGATATCAAAGTAAGGTCGATCAATACCAAACGTCTTAAAGTATAATTGTAAGGCCTCGAAATGCTGATCGAACTTTGCCGGGTTGCTGATTCGTACAAGCCCCCAATAGCCCCTGCCAGATGCGGACAATCCGCAATATGCAACGTATGGCATTGTTGATATTATCAGTTTTACACTGTCCATTCTTTTAGGGTGAAGGTTGTCAATATCGAAACTCATTAACCCCGTACGCCTAATAACATTTTTTGCGCTTCGTGAGGGAAAGCAAATGGCTGAAGGTGTTATACCCGGCAATTCAGCTTTCAATTTGTCCCGTTCATCTTTATTTTTCTTTGATCTTATTTTAAGAATAGTTGATTCGAGGGAACAATCATTCAAGTATTCCAAGAGATTGCATTCAAAAGGGTGCTTGCCTGAAAAGTGACTGTATTTCGAAATCATGATATTTAATACTGAATGTTCCATTGCAAACAATTTACTGTCCGGGTAACTGGTCGGGTCAACGAGTTAAGAGATTAGTTATTACTTCACTGGTCGGGTAATACCCTTTAGGGTAACCCAACCAGTAGAGTTAATCATCATTTAATAGCGTATAAAAAGTATTTGGTGATCTATCAACTCCCTGCTTAATAATTAACCCTTCTTCTAACAAATGCGATAAAAATTTAGCAACTCTTTCTTTGCCAAACGTATACCCATCATTGCATTGTTGGTCGTAGTGATTTGATAGCTTAGGATTTAACTCACCTAATTTCAATTTTTGATTACCCTTAAAAACCTTTGACAAAATAATCAGATGAGTTTCATTGGGTATTTCATGTGGTTGTACCCTTCTTTTCCTTTGGGCAGTATCCACTGGTACTGCCAATAATTCAAAAGGTACACGTTCGTTACTATTGGTAAATAAGAAAGTCTGCGGATCAAAATTTAAGACGAAACTGCTATTCTTAAATTCCCTTCCCAAATAATTACCCTTAACAATGCACAAATGCTTTATATTCTCATCGTTTAAGTCTGTTCGCAATTCGATAACTAATCTCATTTTTGCTTCAAATCCCTGACCTGAAAGAATGTTGTTTTTTGAAGGCTCTAATTTTTCGGTTCGTTTCCCTGTATGATGCAAAAATGCAATTGAGCAATTATACTTTGTCGCAATAGCCTTATATCGGTTTAGAACTTGGCGTATCAATGCACTGTCGATCAGATTTTGGCCGAAAACATCACTCCAGCAATCTATTATTATAAGATCAGCCAATTCGGATGATAATTGCGCTTCAAGGTATTCCGGTATATTATCGGACTCAAAATGGAAACGTATATTCTCCAAATCGTCTATCTGCGTAGACTGCCTTTTTATAAGGTAAGAGGTTGACACGTTATCATCTTCGGTAGCTATGTAGATAACCTTCCAATGTTCTCCGCTAACATCCCAGCCCAAAAAATTCGTTCTTTTTGCTACGCAAATAGCAAGCTGCCTTAATAGCATGGATTTACCCGTATCAGAACTACCAACAAGTGCCCACACGCCTTTCCGCGGAACAATCGGACTAATTAAAGTCGGTATAGTCTCTGCATCCAGTCTATACAAGTCAGCTCCGGTGTACGTTTGGGGTTCAATCGTTAAACCTTCTATTGTTTCGAACGAAACATTTGCAGTACCTTTGCTTTGCACAAAGCATTGATCTGGGGGTAAATTATGTTCGAGCATGAGTTACCCCCTCTTTATTTAGTTTTGATTCGAATTAATGCCTTTTGAATATCCTCCAGCCGATACCTTACCTTATATCCTAATCGATAAGCGACAATAAAACCCTGTTTTGTGTACTCATTTAATGTGGGCAGAGAAATTTCCAAAAGTTCTGCGGTTTCTTGCCTTGTATAAATAGTCTTTTCAGGTTTTTGTGCGGAAATTACCTTATAAATTTCTGATCGTACAGATTCTGAAATACAATCAACTAAGAGTGTTTTAAACTCCGCTGGTTCGTAGGTTGTGGTGAATGTTTGAGTTGCCATAACTTTACTTTTGTTTGAGCAAAGTTATCGCGGCTTAATTCGGTGATAAATCCTTAAGGATACTTTTAAGGATATGTTTTTTATTCGATTTAGATAAATCGTTATTTTTTTGACCGGTTATAGAGTGCTTTACTTTTGTTAAAGTAACTATCAAGTGTAGTTTTTTTTAATGGTTGTCCATTATTATTCTCAAAAACTGAAATTAGAACACGTTTAAGGTTTTCAATAGAAGTATTGATTTTCCCGTTGTCTTTTAACTTCTCAAAATAGGTTGTGATTTCATTAATGTTAGCATTTTCAGTAAGTTTTATTTTTTCAAAATCGGGTTTACTATTTTGATGGAAATTAGATTTGGAAAATTGTCTCTCCATATTTTCAAACCAGCTCATGACAAATTTGTATTTATTTAGATTTGTTCCTAATGGGTAGTTTTCATATTTATATTTACTGCAATAATCTATAAACATCGTCTTGGTAAATTTCAAGAAGTAGCTTTTATCTTTACATTGGTAAAATTGGTAGTTAAGAAAATCAGCGATTTCAAAGTTTTCTTGAAGTTCTGCATTGATTATAAAATACATTGAATTAAATACACTGACGTTGTTAACATAGCTTAAATCTTCTTTATTATCATCAAAGCCCTTAATCTTTACTGGGGCTGTAATCATAATATCATATTTATTTTTTTGGTATAAGCCCCTAAAATTTATTGCATAAAGTGAATTATCAATCGCGTCTTTATACGCTGGGCCAGTCAAATCGGGCTTAATTATATTATCCATAATAATGTCATCGAAAATAAAAAACAAATCAAACCACTTTGAGCATTAAATCAGTACTCCAGTGTTTTTTAAGCTTTTCAGCGTGTTCTTTTGGTGTCACCCTTATATACTTCATAAACGAACTTTCAGTTGTATGGCCTGTTATAGCCATTATGCTGATCGTAGGGAAATTATCTAAGTACATATTCGTCGCAAACGATCTACGTGCTGTATGGCTTGATACAAGCGTATGTTTCGGCACGGTTGATATAACTTCTTTCCCGGCCTTTGTAAAATGTAATGAAATCATTTCGTTGAATTCTGCTTTTTTAGCTACATCCTTTAGGTACTCATTCATTTTTTGGTTGCTGATAGTCGGGGGCAAACTATTTTCAGTTAAACCTTTGTACTTTTTCATTATTTCCCGTACATATTTGTGAATAGGGACAATGACAGTTTTTTTTGTCTTTTGAGTTTTGATCTCTATAAAATCGCCTTTAATATTTTTAGGGCTTATATCGCTAAAATCAGAAAATCGCAATCCTGTCCAGCAACCAACAATAAATAAATCTCTGACACGCTCTAAACGGGTTTCCTGCGACAAATCAAGTTCATACAGCCTTTTCAATTCGGCTTTATCTAAATAGACTGTTTCTGTTTGTTCAGTTTTTGCCTTATACCTTTTGCCTGTAAATGAGGTTTTTGTCAATTCCCTTTCAACCGCATCATTCATTATTGATTTAAGTACCCGGATATGTTTTGAAAGTGTGTTTGTAGCATATTTCTTTTCAAAAATCATATACTCCTTATAATCTTCAAAAAACGCTAAGTCTATATTTTCAAAACTCAGGTTGTACCGCTTTTCCTTTTTAAATGCTTCGAGGTTGTTTTTAAGGGTATTATAAATTTTGATAGTATTTGGCTGTATCGGTGTACCCTTATCACTTAACCGTTTCCCGGTTACACATTCCTTAATAAATAGTTCGACAAAGCTTAAGAGGTTGTAAGTAACTATTTCCGGCTGTTCCTGGCCTCTGTTTTTATCAGCAAGTAACTTACCTTTAATCAACTCTTTTAGATGATCTGGCGAAGGCTGTTGCTGTTCGTTATCATTCAAATAGGAACGGTAAACATCTAAAGCAATATTCTTTTTATTTTTCAACCCGGTATTAAATTCCGGGTGTGTGGGAAAAGCACTTGTTTGCTTTGCTCTTTGATTTTCACTGTCCCAAAACTTAGTATTGATCTTTTCAATTGTACCGACCTTAAATCTGCAATTCCGAAATGAAAAAAACATCATTACACCTGTAACCTTGTTTGGAGTTGTTTCCCTAAGATAAAAATTAACCTCTGCCATGATTTTAATGTTGATTAATCAAAGCTAACGGTTTTTTATTTTGGGTACAAATTTGGGTACACTTTTTTTTAATTTTGTTTTGTCTCGTTGTATTTCGATTAACTAAAATGCCATCTATTATACGATATAAGCAATCCAAGTAATCGGGTTTAATCGAAAGAAATATTTAGGTTCGAGTACAGCTGATACCACTGAAAGCCTTCAGAGAAATCTGAGGGCTTTTTTCTTTCAAGACTGCACCAAACCAGTGGTTGTTATCACCCAAATTGCGGACAATAATTTTACCTTTGCCAAAACTTTAATATGATAGAATTAACTCCATGCCCATTGTGCAAATCGACCTTTACGTACGAAATGAATGGTCTGCTAGCCTGTCCGGAATGTGGCCATGAGTGGAGTCCTGAAGAAGAAAGTACTGTGAATGATCAATTCATTGTAAAAGACTGCAACGGTAATGTCCTTCAAAACGGTGATTCTGTAGTAATTATAAAAAATCTCCCGGTAAAAGGTTCCTCCCAAAACATAAAGGCCGGAACGAAAGTCAAAAATATCCGTCTGGTAGATAGTGACCATAATATTGACTGCAAGATAGATGGCTTCGGCGCAATGGCACTCAAATCGGAGTTTGTGAAAAAAGCATAAGTCATGTCGATATTCAAATGTTCACGTTCATTGCGAATACCCTTGAATAAGCATTGACATTTGACAATCAAATAGTTATATTTCAACAAGTCAACCTTAATTAAATTTATGACGCTTTCGGTCAGCGGAAGGTCTTTTCTTTATTACATCCGCCAAACAATCGTCATTTGAGCTATTGTTATTTTTGCCGCAAATGCTTCCAACATCTGCTATAACAACATCACAACTCAAAAACCAGCGGGTTTCAACCATATTGGCGTTTGCTTTGTTGCCGCTGTCGGGGTTTGCTACAGACATTTATATTCCTTCATTACCCAATATGGGGGCCGATATGCACATCAGCAGCATACAGGTACAATTAACCCTGACGCTGTTCCTGATCAGCTATGGCACCTCCCAATTGTTTTTGGGGAGTATCTTGGATTCATACGGACGATACAAGTTCAGTGTGGGAGCCTTAGTCGTCTTTATCCTGGCAAGTATAGTCATTGCCGTCACGCACAATATTTATATGATCTATGCCATGCGGATCATCCATGGCATCACGGTGGCTATGATAGTAATAGCCAAACGGGCCTATTTTGTGGATGTATATGAAGGCTCGCAGTTAAAACATTACCTGAGTATGTTCACCATCATCTGGTCTGCCGGGCCTATAGTTGCGCCCTTCCTAGGCGGTTATTTTCAGAATACATTCGGCTGGCAGTCAAACTTTTATTTCCTGGCAGCAATGGCATCGGTTATAGCCGTGCTGGAATTTTTATATAGCGGCGAGACTATCCGTCACCGCACACAATTCCATTTAAAAAAGATAGCGGCTGTGTACACCGAAATGATTAAAGAAACCACTTTCAGCCTTGGAATACTGATGTTGAGTTTTGCCTATTCAATGGTGATCATGTATAACATGACCGGCCCGTTTATTATTGAGCACCACTTTAAATTTACGCCGGTTATTGCGGGTTATTGTTCGCTCATCCTGGGGCTGGCCTGGATGGTGGGTGGCTTTATTGGCAGGGCATTGATCAGCCGGCCTTTTTTTGGCAAGCTGTTCGTTAATATTTTGTTGCAGCTCTTAATGGTTGCTTTAATGATCGTCACCGCAAAATTTGTCGGCAATGTTTATGTAATGGTATTTTTTGCTTTTGTGATACATGTAGGCGCCGGATTTACCTATAATAATTATTTTACGTATTGTTTAGGTCGGTTTCCGAAAAACGCGGCTATGTCTGGCGGGTTTACCGGCGGTATGGTGTATGTGATTCTCTCGCTGCTTACTTATATGGTAGTGGCTGTCATTCCCGCTAAGGATCAACTTAATCTGAGCTATAGTTACCTGGTGTTCATAATATTGTCGGTGGCGGTAATGCTGATTTTATTCAGGATAAACAGAAAGCACCCATCGGCGGCAACGGATTAAGTATCCTGACTGGCGCAAAACGTAAAGACTACTTGTGATTTTTATCTGGTTACGAGTACCAATCCGCTGCCTTCCGCTGCATGCGCACGCTTTATTGCGCGACTACCGTTAAAAACCTGGTATTCTTTCCGTTATATAGCTGCAATTTTTTGTCGCGATCCACCCCTCAAATTGTCGATTTTACACAGCGCTATATCCCGAAATACTTTCGAACTTCGTATTGTCAACAAACTCAAACCAAATCTGATAGCGTTATGAAAAATTTATTCAAAACAAATAACCCCCTTAAATCAATAGTGTTAATTGCAATCATTGTATTTACGGCAGTGCAATCGAACGGGCAACAGCTTAAACCCTCCGCCAGTGGCTATGCACCTGTTAATGGTATTAAAGTTTATTACGAGGTATATGGCGAGGGTAAGCCTCTTGTTTTGCTGCATGGTGCTTTTATGACCATAGAGATGAACTGGGGGCAATTAATACCTGAATTATCGAAAACAAGAAAAGTAATTGCCATTGAAATGCAGGGCCATGGGCACACCCCTTTTTCAGATAGAAAACTGGACCTGGCTGTCATGGCAAGTGATGTGGAAGGAGTAATGGATTACTTAAAAGTTGAAAGCGCTGACATTGTAGGATACAGCATGGGTGGTTCCGTGGCCTACCAGCTGACCATACTAAGCCCTAAACGGGTAAATAAATTGGTGATCATTTCTTCTACCTATAAAACCGGTGGCTGGCAGCCCGCAGTTACAAATGGGTTTAAAAATTTCAAGCCCGAATTTTTAATGAATACGCCCTTGAAAACGGCCTATGATGCAGTGGCACCTGACAAAACAAAATGGATACCATTTTTAGAACAAATGATCGTTTTCATAAAAACACCATTCGACATGGGTGACGCCAACATTGCGAAAATTACTTCGCCGGTATTGATCATCTCGGGCGATAATGACGGGCTGGATAAAGTTGAGTTAATGAAAACATATCAATTACTGGGTGGTGGGGTAGCTGCTGATATGGCACCGATGCCAAAATCGCATCTGGCCGTTGTTCCTTCGCAGAGTCATGTCAGCCTGATGATGCAGACAAAAACGATATTAGGCTATCTGGATGACTTCTTAAAGTAAATCATGAATTGCCAGCATTGCCCGCCGGTTGGGTCGACAGGCCCGAACAGGCGAAGAGATGCACAGTGAAACCAAAAGGCCTTTAGCTTTACGCTAAAGGCCTTTTACCCAATTTATTGTATGTTAATCCATTAAGAATTACAAATAACTCTTCAATTCCCTGTAAGCCCGATCGCTATGCCTTAGCCTCGCCAGCGCTTTATCCTTTATCTGCCTTACACGCTCCCTGGTCAGGTTGTATTTTTCGCCTATTTCTTCAAGACTTAAAGGTTGCGAACCTCCTAAACCAAAAAACAGTTCGACAATTTCCCTGTCCCTTTTTTCAAGCATAGTAAGGCTGCGTGAGATTTCGGTTCTCAGCGAATCATCCATCACTTCCTTATCCGTACCCGATCCCGGGTTTTGCAGTACATCTAACAGCGTGTTTTCTTCATCGCCAGAAAATGGCGCATCAACAGATATATGCCTGCTTGCGCTCGCGAGCGTCCCCGCCACCTTTTCAACGGTCACCTCTAAAATTTCAGCAATTTCTTCTACTGTTGCTGCTCTTTCAAGATGCTGTTCCAGTTCCGACGAAGCTTTGCTTATTTTACTCAGGTCCCCAACTTTGTTTGCCGGAAGACGCACTATCCTCGCATGGTCGTTAATGGCCTGAAGAATTGATTGGCGAATCCACCAAACAGCATACGAAATGAATTTGAAGCCCTTGGTTTCATCAAATCGTTTTGCTGCTTTGATCAATCCAAGATTACCCTCATTGATCAGGTCCCCCAGGGTAAGTCCGGAGCTTTCATATTGTTTTGCAACCGAAACTACAAACCGTAGATTCGCGCTTGCCAGGCGTTCCAAAGCTGCCTGGTCTCCTTGTCTAATTTTTTGTGTTAAGATCACTTCCTCTTGCGGCGTCACCATGGGGATCTTTGCAATATCAGATAAATACTGTTGCAATGACGCAGACTCACGATTCGTGATCGACTGACTTATTTTAAGTTGTCTCATTTATCAAAATACCTTTCCTAGTGAATGCTAAAGATTGTGAACCTTAAAATGCGCGTAGTGATGTTGCTTAAACAAGCGGAAATAGCTAAAAGCCGATGCGGTCAAATGAAAGGAATCGCTACAAATCTTCAACGCACAAAGATACTCACAAAAGCCCCAAAATTTGTCGACTGAATGTAAATAGTTTACTGATTATCAGAGCGAACAGACGTAAAAAATTATTTTTTCGCAGCAAATAAAGCACTAAACATTTATCCAGATACAAGCCACCCTCAAAACATTAACCGATAATTAGTTACAAAAATGATTTTCGTCACTTTTTTTAATAATAAAAAGCATTTTTATAAATTATTGCAAATTTGATATTTGTGATCAATATCACTTTTATATGGAAAACACCGCGTTACTAAAAGCAATTATTGAAACTGCCATTGATGGGATCATCACCATTGATGAACGCGGAAGGGTTGAATCTATTAATCCGGCAGGATGCAGCTTATTTCAATACTCACCTGCTGAGGTTATTGGCAAAAATGTTTCGGTATTGATGCCTTCGCCTTATCGCGAAAATCACGACGGCTATATCGCCCGTTACCAGCGCACGCACGATCCGCATATCATAGGAATTGGCCGCGAAGTACAAGGATTAAAAAAAGATGGAACAGTATTTCCTTTTCGCTTGGCGGTAAGTGAAGTGCAATTCTCTGAACGTAAAGTCTATACCGGCTTCATTCATGATCTTTCGCGCGAAAAGTATGCCGAGGAACAACTCAGAGAATACGCTGCCAAACTGGAAGAGCTGGTAGAAGAGCGGACATTGTCGCTGAAAGAAACGGTTAAAGCACTGCAGCAAGCCAAAGAAGAAGTGAGCATCTCGCTAGAAAAGGAAAAAGAACTGAGCCAGTTAAAAAGCCGCTTCGTCTCTATGGCATCACACGAATTCAGGACGCCATTGAGCGCTATACAGCTTTCGGCTGTACTGGTCGAAAAATATTCAGCGCAGCAAGAAAATCCTAATATTGCGAAGCACATTGCCAAAATCAAGGCTGCTGTAAGTAATCTTACTTCAATACTAAATGATTTTCTATCGTTGGAAAAACTGGAAGCCGGCAAAGTTGAACCTGTTTTTACCGACTTTGATATAGTAAAATTTGCCGAGGAAATAACCGAGGAAATGCAACTCGTAGCTAAGCAAAACCAATTAATTGTATTTCAGCACACAGGAGCGGGGAGCAGCGTGCGGATCGATCCAGCGCTCCTAAAAAACTGCATTCTGAATCTGATTGGTAACGCGATCAAATATTCGGGGGAAAATACCTTTATTGAATTCAATACCGAAATCAGCAAAAAACAATTGATCATCAATATAAAAGACAACGGCATTGGTATTCCTGAAAGCGACCAGAAACATTTGTTCGAGGCATTCTTCAGGGCACATAATACCGGCAACATACCAGGCACCGGGCTGGGTCTAAATATCGTAACACGTTATACCAACCTTATGAATGGCAAAATCAGCTTCAAAAGCGAGGTAAATAAAGGCACTTCATTCACACTTTTGTTCCCAAATCATCATGAAAACAATATTGATCATTGAAGACAACAACGACATCCGCGAAAGCACTGCGGAGATATTGGAACTAGCCGGATATACGGTTCACCAGGCTGACGATGGTAAGCGGGGTGTTGACCTGGCTTTTCAGCACAAGCCCGACCTGATATTATGTGACATCATGATGCCCGAACTGGATGGATATGGCGTTTTATATTTATTGAGCAAAAACGTAGAAACAGCCTCTATCCCCTTTATATTTTTAACCGCCAAGGCTGAACGCGTAGATTTCAGGAAAGGCATGGAAATGGGTGCTGATGACTATCTGACCAAACCATTTGACGATATTGAATTACTAAACGCTATTGAAAGCCGACTGGAAAAAAAACGCAGGCAGGAAGAATACTACAGCAAATCGCTCCAAAGTCTTGAAAAGCTATCCACCGGGAACGGACAAGGAGCAACGGAGCTAAAAAATATCATCGCCGGCCGAAAGATAAGACAGATCAAGAAAAAACAGGTGCTGTATTATGAAGGTGACCATCCGCAAGGCCTGTATTTAATGATTGAAGGGGCTGTTAGAACATTTAAATTGGCCGAAGACGGACGTGAACTAATGATGGGTCTGCACAAAGCTGATGATTATATGGGTGTAAATGCTTTATTGCTGGATGAGGCCTTTACTGAAACCGCGGAAGCAGTGGAAGACTCAGCCATTTGCCTCTTACCAAAAGACGCCATTATCAGTCTGGTAAATAAATACCCGGATATTTCGATGCAGTTTATCAAGATACTTGCCAACAACATCAAAGAAAAAGAAGATCAATTATTGGAACTTGCCTATAACTCGGTGCGCAAAAGGCTTGCACAGGTGTTGGTTCGCTTAAGCAAACAATTGCCTGATCCTTCACAGTTTAAAATTTCACGTGACGAACTGGCATCCATGGCAGGCATGGCAACCGAAACGGTGAGCCGGACGCTGAGCGACTTTAAAGATGAAAAATTGATAGAGAAAAAAGGCAGCCATATACAGATACTCGATCTGAACCGCCTGGCGAAAATGAAAAACTGATAACAATCACTTTTCCCAATGACTACCCTCATGTGCTGTGAAAACCGGCAGGGGTATTTTTGTTCTTATAAATTCTGTTGACAGATGAAGGTTGTAGCCTATAGTATAAATCCGTTTGAGAAAGAGTTCCTGATCAGAGCCAATCAGAAGAAGCACGATATAACACTGATCTCAAATGCGTTGAGTGTAGAAACCGCGGCATATGCTAAAGGGAAAGATGCGGTTTTGGTATTTACTAATGATGATGTATCCGAAAATGTGATAAATAAACTGGCCGACCTGGGTGTGAAGTACGTCGGTACCCGGTCAAAAGGCACGGATCATATTGATAAAAAAGCTGCCGAAAAACGGGGAATTAAATTGGCCAATGTGCCCGTATATTCACCACAGGCCATTGCCGAACACACAGTAGCCCTTGCACTTGCATTGAGCAGGAACCTGGTAAAAGCAAACGCTAATATTCATGATTTTGACTTTCGTTTGGATGACCTCCTGGGATTCAATTTCAACGGCAAAACGGTAGGGTTAATAGGAATGGGGCAAATAGGTATTGCCACAGCTTCAATCTTTAAGAGCATGGGATGCCATGTAATAGGTTATGATGCTAATATACATGAGAAGCATGATCACGTTCCCTTAGTGAGCTTGAAGGAACTACTAGCAGAATCAGATATCATATCTCTGCACGCTCCGTTAACCGATGCAACCAAACATATTATCAACAAACTCACTATCGGGCAAATGAAGCCAAATGTGATGCTCATTAACACCTCAAGAGGTGGTTTAATTAATACCGCAGACGTGTTAAATGCTTTGGAAAATGGTAAAATAGGTTATCTGGGGTTGGATGTTTACGAATTCGAAAAAGGCCTGTTTTTTGAAGATCATGAAAATGATAAAAAAAGGGATGTTTTGCTGGATAAACTGATCTCCTACCCTAATGTGTTGATTACTCCGCACCAGGCATTTCTGACCAGGGAGGCTTTGCAGGAAATCGCCAATCAAACAATCAAAAATCTCGATTTGTGGCAAAAGGAAAAATGTGTGGGCAACGCTTGTGCCGGCAACAATAATTGCCAGGAAAAAAAAGCAGCCGAAAAAATAGTAAATAATAACTTTAATCACCTACCATAATGCTTTCCAAACACCTGATTGATAAATATAATGTAGCTGCACCTCGTTACACCAGCTACCCTACCGTCCCTTACTGGAGTAAAGATGCTTTTAACAAACAACTTTGGTCCGAACATGTAAGATCGGCCTTTGAGATTAGTAATAAAAAGGATGGTATTAGCTTATATATCCATCTCCCATTTTGTGAAAGCCTTTGCACTTACTGTGGCTGTAACACCCGCATCACCAAAAATCACGCAGTTGAAGAACCTTATATTGACGCCCTGTTAAAAGAATGGTCAATGTACTGTGATATCTTTGAAGACAAACCCATAATTCGCGAAATTCATTTGGGCGGCGGAACGCCCACGTTCTTTAGCCCGGCAAACCTGACCCATCTTATTAAAAGTATTTTAATGAATGCTGATGTGCATCCCGAAGCTGATTTTGGTTTTGAGGGGCATCCTGCTAATACAACCTATGAGCATCTGAAAGATCTATATAACTTAGGCTTCCGGAGGCTAAGCCTGGGCATACAGGACTTTGATCCGAAAGTGCAGTTTATCATCAACCGGATACAAACTTTTGAACAAGTACGAGATGTAACTGATTGGGCGCGACAAATAGGCTACACTTCTGTAAATTATGACCTAATTTACGGTTTGCCCCTGCAGACCCTGGGTACCTTGGTTGATACCGTGGAAAAAGTGAGTAAGCTAATGCCCGACCGTATCGCATTTTACAGTTATGCCCATGTGCCCTGGATAAAACCGGGACAAAGGCGATTTACTGAAAAGCATCTGCCATCCCCTGATGAAAAACGAGCGTTGTATGGTCTGGGACATAGTATGCTGACTGCAATGGGGTATTATGATATAGGAATGGACCATTTTGCTTTGCCTGTTGATACCCTCTACATTGCTGAACGGAAAAAAAAGCTCCACCGTAACTTTATGGGTTACACTCATCAATATACCAGGTTACTTGTTGGACTGGGAGTTTCATCTATCAGCGACACCTGGGATGCTTATGCACAGAATGTGAAGACTGTGGAAGAATATATCGAAATGACAAACAACAATGAGTTACCAGTGGTGAAGGGCCATTTTTTGTCGGCTGAAGATATAATCATCCGCAAACATATATTGAACATTATGTGTAAAGGCGAAACAGAATGGAACCACCACACGGAGCCTTGTTATAGCCTTATGGAAGGATTACAGCGTATGCAGGATTTAGCTGATGATGGGTTGGTTGAGTTGGGCTCATACTATCTTTCAGTAACACCGACCGGCAAACGCTTTCTGCGGAATATATGCATGGCCATTGATGCCCGTTTATGGGCAGATCAGCCTTCAACTCAATTATTCAGCATGGCCGGATGATAACGTTGTGCCATATTTTGATTTGATCTTACGGTAATATCTTACGGTTTTTATCCTGAAAATATCAAACAGCATCCCTCCCAAAAGTAAAATGGCAGGGATATAAAACACCCGGAGCTTTAGTGTTTTATACAGTAGTGCTGAAATGATACAACCAAAGAAAAACGACACGATAATGATCAACCTTAATAGTATCCGGTTGCTTAATGCAGTGCTTTTGGTTCCTTTAATATCATAAAGTTTTCCTGCAAGCTCAATACCCAGATCGGTAAACATACCGGTGAGATGCGTCGTGCGCACAACTGATCCGGAGATCATCGATACCATCGCGTTTTGCAATCCCATGGCAAAAAGCAGGCTTCCAGCTTTAAAACGTAAACTTTGCACTGGTACAGGTAACCACCAATCAATATTGTTTGCTACGATCAATAAAATAATTATCTCGACAATGATTGGTATGACATAAGCAAAACGCTGGTTTGGCCCGATCATATTGATAATGATGCTGGACGCAAACGCACCTGCCAGGAATAACAGCATCCACATACCAATGACGAACGCGGTATGCAAATCGCCGGCCGCTAATTTTTCGGCAAACGTGGCAACATGCCCGGTTACGTTGGTAGTAAATACCATAAACGATAGGAACCCTGCGCCATTTACAAATCCAGCGGTGAGGGATAGCACACAGGCCAGTCGTATGTTATGCGCATTGGTGCGTTTTTGACCTATATGTCTGAGCATTTGTTTTGTCTGTCAGACTAATATACTAAGCCTCAGCTCAGAAATGGACAATTCGTGCAAAATTTTATCACGATAATCTATACTGAAACGTTTCATCTTAGGTATTAATTGCCTGTAATAATCGATACCCTGCCTAAGTTGCTGCTTAAAGCTTTCGAGGTACTTAGCTTTCTTTTCACTTAATGCCAGCTTATTGTTAGCGATTTCTTTAGCTAAATAATCGATGTACAGATTAAGCTCATTAATAAAAACATTGCTTCTGTCAGATTTTTTCAAAAGATCATTCTTTCCATAAATGTGCCCTATCATCTCATCAAGTGAATATGTTCTTGAAAAATAGGCCAGGTTAGGTCCAGGGCAGATTGATACGCCGATCTTCTCCCGGGGCCTCAGCATATCGTTTTTAATATAGACTGAAGCAGCCAATCCTTCGCATAAACAAACTTTTTCCGTGATTTTGTCAAACTCTTTTTGATATTCCGCGTCCGTCAATTCACAGGTATCCAACTGCGTTATCTTTAAGCGTTGATATTCCCTGGATGCTGTACAAATAGGCCGTTCGGTAAACTCAGTGTTACTGCACAGATACTTTTTAGTACATGGGCTGCCCGGGCGATTTTGGGCTATGCGGTGCAGCCGTTGTTTTTCAATGCCGCTGCCTCTAAAATTATTAAACAACACCCCCAACGGCGACACATTGCTTAAATAGAAATCTTCACGCCCGGCATCTGCTAACTGTTGTAAAGTATCTTTATCAACATTAGTAGCTTCGGGGACTAACAAAAATGGGCTCCCCCAGCCTGTACTATCTAATTGGTAATATTTACGCAGAAAGTTATCCTCATCAGCCGTCCCGATACCACCTTGTGCGCTAATCTTTTGCTGAGGAATTTCCAATACGTCCCGGCCTTTTGCGGTTAGAGCACCACGGTATATTTCATATAATTCAGACCTCATGGCCGAACGGAAAACCTTGAACTCTTCTAATATTGGTCCCAATAATAAACCATCGGTGGCAAATGCATGACCGCCACAATTCAACCCTGATTCAATACGAAACTCGGAAACCCAGATACCTTTTTTTGCCAATACCTTAGCTTGTACAATTGCCGAGCGGTAGTTACTTACCTTCAAAATGACTTTTTTACGAAATTTCCCGTTTGCATCGGGATAAAAATCATCGAACGCCTCAAGATAGCTAAATAACTTTGGATTCATCCCGGCCGAAATGACCACTGATGATTCCAGATCGCTTTCAGCAAAACCTCTTAGTGCGGCCAGCGCATCTGTATTTTCATCACCACTGTACTTACCGTGCTTATCGTAATTCAGCTTATCCACCTTCGCCATGATATTTACATCTATTGCTCCTTTCGTTATCCGGTTTTTCAATACCTGCTCAAAAAGATTTTTCACACTCCCTTCTTCATACTCGTCCAGTAGATCATAGCCTTGTTTCAATACGGAATCGTCGGGCAGTAAATTAAAATAGCGTTCAATGTCACTCCCCGCCTCATATAGCTCCTCCCTAAGTTTTGAAAACTGATCATTCACCAACCTGTTTAAGAGATTTAAATAAGCCGTGATACGTCGCGCTCTGCTGTCGTGTTCCGATTTTTGGATGGGGATGTATTCTAAATCATTTTGTTTACAATGATAGTCCCGCATACGCTCTGTTAATTCATCGTCAACGATAGAAACTACGGATGAAATACCATAACGGGCAACTTTTAATGGGGTATCTATAGAATAAGCAAGCCCCAAAACGGGTATATGAAAAGTATGTGACATAATTTTAATTGGTTAAGTGAAGCAGTATAAAAAAAGCGGCGTGGGCCGCTTTTTCAATTATCCAGATACGATTTGTCAAATCAACACAGCAATGGTCATTAATACCTGGATCAATACGCTTGCTGCTGATAAAAGTAAAACGCTTCGGATACCAGCACCGCCCATACAGGCAATAATACTGGTGAAAAAGCAGGTTAAAGTGATCAGCAGCACTATAATTGGAGCATTATAATAGTACATTAAAAATGCCGGTAGTGGCAAAAAGAATATACCCTGCACCACCAGTGCTAAAAAATACCACATAGTTTTTCTTTCGTGCTGACTATCAGCAAACGCAATGAATCTATCCCATATACTAACGTTTGTATCACTGGTATTAGCCCAGGTTGCAGGTACATTTGTTTTTATCGTTGCCATAATTCTTTGTTTTTTATTTCTGATGCAAATGTCCCGGTTTATGTCCGGTTAGGCATTGATGTCCGTCAACCTAAAAGATGATCTTAATCACAAAACACTAGTTGCAAATGGCAGTGGCGTCTTTAATCGATGGGCTCAGATAAGGAATATTGAGATCCATCCCACGAAGGATGAACCAAAAGCCTAGGCAAACCATCAGGTATGGTAATGCTTTGTTTACGCGTCTGCGAAAAGTAACGTTCATAAAACCTGAGCTAATCGTTGCTGCCAGCATTAAAGGGAACGTACCCGCGCCAAACCAAAACATGTATTGTGCAGCAGATAAGGGTGAAGCGGTATTGATAGCGCCTACTAACGCCAGGTAAACAAATCCGCAGGGTAAAAAACCATTGAGCACACCTACGGCAAAATTACCTGCCCGGTGCTGTATGGCATAATTAATGGCTTTGCTTACTGGTGCAAGGAATTTGGAAGACGCTTTGCCGTTGAAAAACTTAAGCTTAAACATCCTCGAAAAACCAGCCAAAACTATTAAAAGCCCACTGGCAAGGCTGATGCCCTGCTGCAAGCCGGATATCCAAAGCTGCCTGCCGATGAAGCCGATCAAAAAACCCAATGCAGTGTAAGAAAGCACCCGGCCCAGGTTGTAAAGAAATTTATCGGCCACAAGCGATAACCAGCCTTTTTGCGAAGCGGGTATAGCAAAGGCCAGTGGCCCACACATGCCGATACAGTGCAAACTGCCAAACAATCCTACAAAAAATGCAATCTCATTAACATTCATGGTAAAAATATTTCACGTTGATATAAATACTTTTTGCCCTTGCTTTGCCATTCGACTGTTACCTGCCATTGTCCTGAAGCAAATTTCTCGAGCGGAATAGCCGCCTTATCAACCCCATTTGACTGGAACGCAAGCACTCTATCCTGCTCAGGATCAGAAGGCCTTTCAAAACGGATGTGTCCCGCAGAGGCACCGGCAAATTGTATCAGCATGCGTTTATTTTCCAGTTTGCATCGTGGTGCTGCATTGTCGGTGATTACCTGCTTCTCTTTAGCATATACCGAATCGTACGCCAGCCCTTTTTCATAGTACTGCCGGTCATAATCGCCCGGTGAATCCCTGAACATTTGTACACCTAAAACAACAATGAAGGCGACAAATGCTGTCATGCCAATGGCAATCCCGTTACCCCAGTTTAATTTAATCTTCATCATATGGCCCGATAAAAGTTGTGCTAATGGTGTTGAGCACTTTGTTTTGCTCAACTACTTTTAGTTTGATATCTGTTTTGGTGGCGCGGATGCTCTTAGCTGGCAGCATCAGGAAAAAGACCGCTTTAGTGGCGCTCTCTTTTTCTAATGCACCGGGCGCCTGTATATATTTAATTTTCACCTGCGGATCATCAGTCACCAGTTTTATATTTTGTATTTTGTTGGTCTTGTTGATAATATCTGCATTATAAATATTACTTATATAATTGTCCGGTTGTTCCTGGTACAACATACCTGCCGAACGCATTACAGTTACATCTACATCCTGCCGCTGGTAAATAAAGTAAGCCAACACTCCAAACAATACTACAATGATGGCACTATAAGCTTTCATACGGCTGGTAAATGACGGCTTCTTATTCTCTTCGATCATTTCTTCGGAATAAAAGCCGATCAGGTTCAAATCGCGGTGTATCTTTTCCATCACCTGGTTGCAGGCGTCGATACACATGGTGCAGTTTACGCATTCCAGTTGTGCACCTTTGCGAATATCAATCCCGGTAGGACAAACATCTACACACAAGCCGCAATCTACGCAGTCGCCTTTGGGTGTAACGTCTTTCCTTGACAGCTTTCCCCTTGGCTCACCGCGTTTATAATTGTAGGCTACCATTAAGGTATGTTTATCAGTAAGTACACCTTGCAGGCGACCATAGGGACAAATTACCGTACAGACCAACTCACGTACCCGGCTATAAACCAGGTAGAATATGACAGTAAATACCCAAATACTGATGAAGCCTACTATGTGCTGACTGATTGGCTCAGTTGCTATCTTTATCAGGTTCTCGCTTCCAATAACGTAAGCGAGAAACGTATTAGCGATCATGAAAGACAGCACTACAAAAATGGTGTGCTTGGCTGTTTTCTTAACGATCTTTTCGCGGCTCAAGGGACCTTCATCCAGCTTGCGACGATATTTGGCATCCCCCTCTATCCATATTTCTATCTTGCGGAAGACCATTTCCATAAATATGGTTTGGGGGCATATCCATCCGCAAAAAATCCGGCCAAATGCCATGGTGAAAAACACAATGCATACGATAAATGCCAACATCGCCAGCACGAAGAGGAAAAAGTCCTGCGGCCAGAATACCTGGCCCAGCAGGACAAATCGCCTCTCCATCACATTAATCAGCAACAAAGGTTCGCCGTTTATCCGCAAAAACGGCCCTGCAAAAAACAGAATAAGATATATATAGCTTAACCAGTTGCGGTAGTTGTAAAACTTCCCCTTCCTGATAATAGGATACATCCACCTGCGCTTTCCCTTCTCCGTGGTTTGTGGCTGCTCCGCTAATTCTGTATTTAACATCCCTTTTATTCTTAAATATTATTTATCGTTTATTTCACCACCATTGCTGTCTTGGCTTTTGCCTCTTTGTCTGAAGCCGAGCCATCGTTATCAGCCATTTTGGTACCTTGTGGTTCTTTCGGATTAGCCGGGTTAGAGCCATGCAATGATTTTACATAATTAGCTACATCTGATATTTGCTTTGGCGTTAACTGGCTTTCCCAGGTTGGCATACCTTTGCTTTGCACGCCATATTCGATGGTTTTAAATACATCACTGATTTTATTGCCATGCAGCCAGTAGTCGTCGGTTAAATTCGGGCCGACCATGCCCTGCCCGTTGTTCCCATGGCAGGCAGCACATCTTTCCTGAAAAATGGACTTCCCTGCAGCAAGTACGCTGGCGTCGGTTGTAAGTTTTACCGTATTTTCGTCTACCTTATTTGCCGATTTAGCTAAAAATGCAGCTTTTTGTTTTGCAGCAACGGCCATTTCTGTTCTGTACTCAGCGTCCTGTAATTGCCCAACGCCAAATACATGGTATATTAACAGGTAACCGATACCGAAAGCAATGGTGACATAAAACAGGTACATAAACCAAGCTGGTGTAGGGTTATCCAATTCCTGTATTCCGTCATAGTCGTGTTCTATCAGTATAGTTTTCTCTTCCGATAGCGGCTTTAACGAGAACATCTTATTAATGCGTTCTGCGCGTGCGGCTTTCTTATCGGCTTTCAGCACCACTTTATCGACCTTCTTTTCTTCAAGACCTTCAGGGCCAAGCAATATTTTGGCGACAACCCTGAATGCTTTTAACACCACATACATGGCTACAACTAATGTTATTAATGCTAACATAATAGCCCCGTAGCCAATATAGTTCATGGTTTCGCCTGACAACAAGCTGCCATCTTCAGCGTATGCAGGAGCAATTGTTAAAACAAAAAATGATAAGAATATTAAGCGAATCGGTTTCATGGTTCCAAAAATTTAATGTTTTCTTTTGTACAGTCTTGTAAAGGGATATCGCTCATGTAATCTACATGCTGTTTGCGTAGCCTCAACAACAGCAGCGTTACCACGATAAAGAATACAAGAAATATGAATAATGAGGCCAACAGGTAAACCTGGTTACCTGAAATATGCTCTGTAAATTGCCTGAACATGATCTTAATTATTTGCTGTTTTACCTGCTTTAATATCTGTACCGAGCCTTTGCAGATAGGCAATAATGGCTACGATCTCTTTATTACTTTTTACTTTTATATGGTCTTTCGCCAGGTTATCGGCTATGCCTTTAGCCTGTTTATCCAGTTCCTGGTTGGCTATTTTATCATAACCGGCAGGATACGGAACACCTAACTTTTGCATACCCCGTATTTTGGCTCCGGTAGTTGTCGTGTCGAGTTTTTGGGTAATCAGCCAGTCATAGCTCGGCATGATACTTCCGGGCGACATCAAACGTGGATCCATCAAGTGGTTATAATGCCAGGAGTTGCCATATTTGCCACCCTCACGTTGCAAATCAGGCCCTGTGCGTTTTGAGCCCCACAGGAATGGGTGGTCGTAAACAAACTCGCCGGCTTTACTGTATTCGCCATAACGCTCCGTTTCTGACCGGAAAGGCCGAATGGTTTGTGAGTGACAATTTGAGCAGCCTTCTCTTATGTATAAATCGCGCCCCTGCAATTCGAGCGGGCTGTAAGGTTTCACACTGGCTATCGTCGGGATATTAGATGAAATGGTAAGTGTTGGCATTAGCTCTATGAAGGTTCCGATCAGGATCACAACCAATGATGCAATAAGGAATAATACCGGTTTGCGCTCAAGTCGGCGGTGCCAGCGTTCGGTGCCTGCCTCTGGGTTTAGTTTTGCAAGTGGCATGGCTTCAGCAGCTTCATTCGCAACCAGTTTACCCTGAACAGCAGTTTTATACAGGTTGTATGCCATAACGATAACACCAGTTAAATACATTGCCCCGCCCACAGAGCGCATGACATGCATCGGCAAAATGCGCATGGTTGTTTCCAGGAAGTTTGGATATTTAAGCATACCTTCAGGTGTAAACTCCTTCAGCATCAGGCCCTGCGTAAAACCAGCCCAATACATCGGGATTGCATAGAACAATATACCCAACGTACCGATCCAGAAGTGGAACGATGCTGCTTTTTTAGAATACAATTCGGTTTTGTAAATACGAGGTATCAGCCAATACAGAATGGCAAAGGTGAGGAAACCGTTCCAGCCCAGTGCGCCAACGTGAACGTGTGCGATGATCCAATCGGTAAAGTGGCCGATGGCGTTTACCTGTTTTAGTGAGAGCATCGGGCCTTCAAAAGTAGCCATACCATAGGCGGTTAAACCGACAACCATAAATTTGAGTGTTACATCGTCGCGCACTTTATCCCAGGCACCGCGAAGTGTAAGCAACCCGTTAATCATACCACCCCAGCTCGGTGCAATAAGCATTATCGAGAATACTACACCTAATGATTGTGCCCAACCTGGTAAGGTGGTATATAAAAGATGGTGAGGACCCGCCCAGATATAAATGAATATCAGCGCCCAAAAATGCAGGATACTTAATTTATAAGAGTATATCGGTCTGTTGGCCATTTTAGGCAGGAAGTAATACATCATGCCCAGATATGGTGTAGTAAGGAAAAATGCAACCGCGTTGTGCCCATACCACCATTGCACCAATGCATCCTGTACACCGGCAAATACCATATAGCTTTTAAAGAAACCGACAGGTAACTCTATTGAGTTTACAATGTGCAATACAGCAATGGTAACAAACGTGGCGATGTAAAACCATACTGCCACATAAATATGCCGTTCGCGGCGTTTGATGATGGTACCGAACATATTGATGCCAAAAACCACCCATACAATAGTGATCAGGATATCTATAGGCCATTCCAGTTCTGCATACTCGTGTGAGGTTGTAAGCCCTAAAGGTAATGTAATGACGGCCGATACGATGATCAATTGCCATCCCCAAAAGTGGATCTTACTTAAAACATCGCTGAACATGCGCGCCTTCATGAGCCTTTGCAACGAGTAATAAATACCCATGAAAATGGCATTGCCCACAAAAGCAAAAATCACTGCGTTAGTATGCAGCGGCCTCACACGACCAAACGTTGTGTACTGATTGTGCATGTTCATTTCGGGCTTGTACAGCTGGATCGCAACTATCAGGCCCACCAACATGCCGATGATGCCCCATATTACTGTCGCAATACCAAAATTTCGGACGATCTTGTTATCGTAGTAAAATTTGTCGGGTTGCATAATTATTTATTGTTGTTTTTTCGGTTGTAAAATTATCGGGACGTTTTTGCCTGACGAATGACATTGGTTTGACAGAAACATGACATTCGTCACTTTTCGGGCTCTGTTTCTTCTGGTTCATCATCCAGCAGGATGCGCACCGAAGGGGTGTACAGATCCTCGTGCTGACCATTCCGTTGTGCCCAGAAAAAAGCTCCGAGGAAGACCAGCGCCAGCAATACGCTGCAGCCGATCAGGAAATAAATGATACTCATATTAATTTTCTCTTTTTTGCCGCCAGGTGAGTGGCAAGGCTGGTAAATGATATGATAGTAAATGTGCTTAAGGGCATTAGGATAGCGGCAATCAACGGCGATAGTCTGCCACTAACGGCATAACTCAAACCCACTACGTTATAAGTCAGCGAAATACAGAATGAGATATAGACCACATGCAAGGCATCCTTCGAAAATTTGAGGAACATAGGCAGCTTTTTAAGTGCCCTTCCATTCAGAATAGCATCGCTGCCCGGCGAAAAGTTGTTTACATTATCTGTTATGGCTATTCCCAGATCACTTTGCTTCAGAGCGCCGGCATCATTAAGACCATCGCCTATCATCATTACTTTATGACCATTTTGTTGTAACTGCTTAATAAAATCGAGCTTCTCTTGCGGGGTGCGCTCAAAGAACATATCCTCCATTGAGAATACCGATGAAAGTGACTCACGCTCGTACCCCGTGATCGCCTGATAAAAGATATAGGCGATAGGAAGAAGACAATGATTGCACGGCGCTGACCCCATCGCGATAATGTTGTTGAATAGTAAAGTAGCCGATGTATCTTTCATCAATAGAAACATGCACCTCGGTCTTTTTTGCTGATAAAGCTTCTGCCTGCATCACATCAACAAATTTTGCGCTACCAACTTTTATAAAATGTCCATCTACATCGGCTGTGATACCACGACCGGGCACTTCGTAATAGGAATTGGTATTTAGTTTTATGTAACTATTCAGATACTGGCAGATCAGCTGGCTCAAAGGGTGCGTTGAGTTGGCACACACCGAATAAATCATCTGTCTTTCAGCCTCTGTAGCTGTAATATGCGCTGTTATGGCGGCATCGCCGCTAATGGTAATTGTGCCCGTTTTGTCGAGAACTATGGTATCAATATGGGCCAATTGCTCAACAACAGCTGTATTTTTCAGATAAAAAAAGTTCTTATCGAAAATGCTCAGCGCTGCCGACATGGTGAAAGGTGTACTCAAAGCCAATGCACAGGGACACGCGATGATCAGTACCGCAGTAAAAGCTGAAATAGCTCTGGGCAAATCAAATGGCAGCCATAAAAAGAAGGATCCAAAAGCAATCAGCAATAAAACTATGGTGAAATACTTGCTTATCTTTTCGCTAAAGGTTTTTGTCCTGTTTTCCTGCGTACGGGTAAAGGCCTCATTGTTCCAAAGACGGGTGAGGTAACTTTGCGATACTGGCTTTACAACTTCCAGTTCAATAGCCTCGCCGGTTTGCCTGCCTCCTGCATAAACTACTTCGCCTAAAACTTTACTAACAGGGACCGACTCCCCGGTAACAAAACTAAAATCTACACGTGCATCACCTTTTAACAATATGGCATCGGCGGGGATGATCTCGTTATTGCGGATCAGTATACGTTGTCCTACCTGAATTTCAGCTAAAGGAACCGGCCGCTCGTTTATTCCATCAATAACCTGCACAGCGACGGGAAAAAACGAGCGGTAATCGCGCTCGAATGAAAGATGATAATAGGTTTTGCGCTGTACAAACTTACCGACAAGCAAGAAAAAGACCAATCCGCATAAAGTATCTGCAAACCCGGGACCAGTGTGTGTAAGTATCTCGGCAGCAGTACGCACAAATAATACCGCAATGCCCAAAGCCAGCGGAAAATCAATGTTGAGCACTTTATTCCGAAGGTTTGTCCATGCGGACTTGAAATATCCAGTACCACTATATAATATGACCGGCAAGCAGAAAGCCAGGTTGAGCCAGCCAAAGAATTGACGGAAAGACTGTTCATAAACCGATATCCCTAAATACTCAGGAAAACTTAGCAGCATCACATTGCCAAAACAGAAACCAGCTACTGCTATTTTTTTTACCAGGTTGTCTTTTTTATCGAAAGCCTGTTTCTTCACTACATCATGCAGGCTGATGAGCGGTTCGTAACCTATTCTGTCCAGCAGGCTAACTACCTCGTGCAAGGTGATCAGCTGGGTATCAAAGCGGATATTTGCCTGCTTACGTAAAAAATCAACCCTGCTTTGATAAATAGCCGGATTGATCTTGTTCAAATGTTCGAGCAGCCAGATGCAGGAACTGCAATGTATATCAGGAATATAAAAAGTAACGATGGTAAATTTCTCGTCAGAGTAATCGATCAGGTCTTTAATGATCGAAGGCTCTTTCAGGTAGTCAAAGCGTTGAGTTGCTTTCGACTGATTTACACCAGGGTGTTGATTATAAGAATAATAATTGCACAGCCCGCTTTGAGACAGGATGGAATAAACTTCCTTGCATCCATTGCAGCAAAAAACTTTCTCATCCTGTTCAATGCGTTCGTCGGCACAATCGTTACCGCAATGGTAGCAAGTGGTTTGTTTATCAATTTCCGCTTGTTTCATCTTTAATTTCTTAATTATCCAAAGATGAAAGCTAACGGATTGTTAAAGAATGATTTAAAAGGCACCCAAAAGTGATCTTTGTCACTTTTCAGGAATAACCAATAATGGGATGTGGATATGACCGGCCATTTTTTGGGTATGACTGCCTATTAGTATGTTATCAAGTAAATCATGCTTCCGATGCACCATCGCCAAAATGTCTACATGACCATGATCGCATAACCAATCCAAACCGCGTTCTGCTTTATTGCTATTCACAATACGATAGAATATGTTGGAATAATTGGCTTTATTTGACAGTTCAACAAGCAGCTTTTGAATATGCTGTTTGAATTTATAGGTCGGATCATCCCCATTATAAATGTGGGTTAACAGCAATTCAGCATTAAGTCTTTTCAATAGCGGTATGAGCTCATAAATTGCTTTCAGATCCCTTTCAGGATGCTCCAGATCAGTAGCAAAAGCCACTTTTTTTACCGGCTTTATTGCAGCTGATGCGGGCACTAATAACAACGGGCCTTTGGTATTGTTGATCATATGCCGGCTATGGTTGCCCACCAAAAAGGTATCCAATTTGCCTGCTCCATGCGTACCCATCACTGTCAGTTCGATATCTGTTTTAGCGGTAATTTCTGTTATCACGTCCTTCACCGCCCCGACTTCTGATATGCTGGTTATATCTGGTTTAAAACTACTGTCACTCCGGTTGTGCTCCAGCTGTTCCTTTAGCTGTTTTAATTCAGTATTGGAGCTCCCCACTAATTCATCATATTCAAATTGGGGCCAAACTATTGTACCGCCCTGCGGCATTTCTGCCGGGACAATAAATGCATTGCATAAAACCACATCGGCTTTTACCTGTGATGCAATGGCGTAGCCGTATTCAGCAGCATGTGCTGCATTGGCCGAGAAATCTGTTGCTATCAATATCTTTTTCATATCTGTGGGCTTTAGAATTTTATTTTAGAGTTAGCGTTTGCGCAGTATTATAAAGCGCCATTTCAAGGCTCTTATCCAGGTTATAAATGTCTTTATAGGTAATCACCAAACCTTCTTTCACTTCGCAGGTGAGGTAGGTAATTTTTATTGGCACATGTTTTTTTAGTGAGATATTCCTGGTCAGATGTGCACTGGAAGCTTTATGCAACACAGTTATTTTATTCTCATCACCGCTGAATTTCAGTACCAGCTCAGCCAGATGCTGGGCATTTTCCACCCGTATGCAGCTATGACTAAATGCTCTTTCTTCCCTTTTGAATAGCTGCTGTTCCGGCGTATCGTGTAAGTAGATATCATAGATATTTTGAAACCTGAACACCAGATTTCCAAGTGCATTGTCGCAACCCGATGACTGGCGTGCATAATAAGATTGTATATGACGTTTCACATTCCGAAGGTTGGCCTTAGTGGGCTTTACATAATTGCCTGCCCTATCATAAATAGTAAAGTGGTTGTTATCCAGGTAAGCAGTATCCTTCAGCGCCTTTGGGAGCAATTCTTTCACAAAAATGCTTTGCGGTATCTTCCACTCAGGATAGGTAGTAAAATAAGTGATCTCACTGCTTAAAGATGGGGTCTGCGCGGTAGGTTTGCCCACCACTACCTTAAACTCATACGTAGTGTCAGGCTGTATAAATTTGAGGTTGTATGATGGAATATTTACCTGTATATAAGCGTCTTCATTTATTTCGGCCCAGCGCAGGCGCTCCATATTAATGGCAATCTTTCTCACTTCACTTTCTGGCACTTCGTAGCAATCTTCCTTGTACTGGCCTTTTAAAAGCCGCATCCTGTCCTGCATAGCGGCATATTGTTTGGATTTAGGCTGGACATTTAAAACTCCGTCCATAAAATCACTTTGCTTGAGAGCGTCTGTTAGGGCGTTTTCTGCATGAAAAGGCAACATTAAACCAGCATCAATCTTATCGGCATAATACACAGGGTTAAGTTTGCCATAATGCAGGTTATTCATAAAGGTGATCATGGCATCGCTAAGCAGAATATCGAACTTCGCCTTCTCGTTGTTACTTATCTTGCCAGGCTCCTCCAGCATTTCATGAAGTGGTTTATATAATAATTCTTTAGGGTGATAGTCATCATGAGATAGACCATACTGTAAAACGCAATCCAGCAATAACATAGCTTCCCAGGTTTGCTTAGGATTCCTTTGCTCCTTAACCCAGGCAGCTTCCCCATTATTAGCATCATAAAAGCGCTTTACAGAAGCTGGATAATATAAACCCAATAATGCCTTTGCGTTGTTGTCATTCAGGTATTGCTGAATAAAAGCAGCAACAGAAGTGTCTTTACGAACTACATTGACAATGCTTTTAACACGTTCGTTGTTGCACGAAGCGGTGCTTTGCAGTACAGAAAAAATTGCCACGGCAGCAAGCATAAAGCCTCCTGCTTTGGTTCTTTGCATGTATTTAAAAAAGCTTTCCATAACCTTAGTTTTATTAATGTAAAATTGGATAATGCAGTGCTTTGAAATAATGACATCGGTCACTTATTACACTGATTTAAAACAGGATAATAAAACACTTAAAAAAAAGAAAAGCGCTCACATTCATCATGCGGCGCCTTCGACTGGTATATGGATCGATTAATTGAGGTGCGTTATTTGTTCAAGATGATTACCCTGGGCGCATGCTTCCTGCACCAAATCAAAAATCTCCCGTTTCAGATCTTTATACTGCGAAAACAGATCAGTAACCATATATTCAAGCCGTATCTGGTTGCCGGCTACAGTAGTGGCATCTTCCGGTATAACATCTTCAGCCATCAATTCGAGGTGCTTTATCTGATCACCTAACAATACTTCCAATTGATCTTTTTCCTCATCCAGTATTTTAAGGTCCTTATTGATTCTTTTTACGGTATCCTTATCGCCTGTATTTTGCAATACCGAATAATTATTTTCAAGCAATAAACGTAAAAACTTGATCTCAACCTTATAAAACTCCAGGTCTGAACTCCACTTTTTGGCGATTACAAAGTATTGTAATGAACGGGCCGATAAACTATTCAGGGTTTCCATATTCGTTTGTTTGTTGGGATAAATTTCGAACTTTTTTTGTTCTTGCCAGGTGACAGGCATCAGCTCAAAAAGTGATTCTCGTCACATAGGCTCAAACCCTCCGCACTTGCCTTGCAGTTTATTACAAGGGGAACACTATTACGGGTATTGGTATATTTTCCGGCATACAGGTTTTTATCGCTCTGCCAAATAGTTCTTCAAAATGAAACCGGTGATTTACCACAGCCAGCAAATCAGCTTGTAAATCATTGATTATGACACCAATGGCAACATTCAAATTGCGTTCTTTTATATTATTGAAATAGACATTATTATAGTAGGTTTTATTAGTGATTTCGTTATCAAATAATGACATTGCATATTTATCATCCAGGGGTGGTAACCCTTTGGCTGAAAGATGTTCCAGTACGAGGCTAGCCCCACAATCTTTTGCAAGCTCGGTAAGAAATTTTAATACTGTTCTCCGGCAATAGCGCATATCAACCGCATAGGCGATATTTTCAAAATTTCTCTTCTTATAGTTGTCGGGAATTAACAATAATGGACAACCAACATGATTTAGTATAGCCTGAATATCAACCTGGCACAAAAGTTCATGTGTAACCTGCGTTTCGATGCCCTTTACCATTAACCAGACATTTTTCCTGATCACTAATTCGCTGATTTCCTTTTCCGAGTACTGGCTTGCATCAATTTCCCACTTTGCAGGTTTAAAGTCCTCATCCGCCTCAACCAGCCCCCCCTGGGGTTCCAGGCTTGAGTCAATCGGTTGAGCATATGCTGCAATCAACTTTTCTGAAACTTTATAAGTTTCCCGTTTTACAAGATTTAAAGTAAAAATGTCAGCCTTTACTTTTTTAGCAATGTGCAATGCGAATTCGGCTGCATTTATTGCTTCGGGGGAGTCGTCATTGAATACAAGTATTGTCCTCATGGCCGGTCAATAATAAAAGGTGAAACTTTTTATAAAGCTGGCTAAATAAAATACTAATAAAAATGACGAAGGGCCCCCCACAATGTGATAAATATCACCTTTGTTAAGACTCAACTTAGTTGCTGCTGAGTCAAAAGGACTTTTGTATGACTTGGTGATATTTCGAAAATAGCCGTTTGGATACCTCAACCGCATCTCCTTTTGTAACATCCGGGTAAGCATTGTTATGAGTATTCACCCATTTCCATTCCCAATCCTTCACTTGTTTATCAAAGTTAGCCGCGTCAAAATCGGTTCCGGTATCCATAGCTTTGTTCATTTGGGCAAAGAATAACTCCCAGCGTGGTTTATAATATCCTTTTATTAAGCCCGCCCATTGGCGATTTGAATATTCGCGCAGTTCGCTTTCTTTATCGCCCCATAGGGTAATGATATCGCGTGCATTAAATTCATAAAGGTTCTTTTCCTTTTCCGTGATACCATTGGCTCTTGCCTCGTTTATCCATTTACCCAGTAGGAAGTCTTTCCGGGTATTTAACAAATCATCCATATCATCCATCAATTGCAGGAATTCAGCGCTATAATTTTTGAATTTCTCTTTGTCTTTGTCCTTATAGGCCGATGCTGTTTTTTGCTGCAGCGGACCAGCATAATTGGCCAATACCTGTCGCGTTACGTCAACCAGATCGTATTGATAACCATCGCTTTGTTTCAGGCTATCAGCAGCACGAATCAGTAAGGCCCATGCCTTATATAATTCTTCGGGATTATAATCGAGGTGGGTCAACACACGGTCAATGGATTTTTTTAGTGTCGGCCGCGCCACTATAATTGATTCTGGCCCACCCTCGGTAAGGCCTCCGCTATAAACTGAGTTCAGTAATATATGCCAGGCCTCATATGCATTGGCATTAATATTACCGTATCGCCTATGAGCATAATCTTTTACCCAGGCATCTGCATCAATCGGGTTGTCCCGCCATACATTTTCAAGCATCAGCGCAAATAAGGCTGGGTTTTGTTCTATTCCTTCCGGTGTAATGCCAATACCGCTGATATTTTTTGCTTCAGGATCGTGCAAAGCTACTGCCGGGTCAGCGGCGACGTGACGCATACGCCCAAAAAGACTAATATTTCCACCAAAATTCTGGAGCATGCACCATATCCAGGGTTTACCATAATAAGCGTCGGTACGGTTCCATACAGGATGTGCATCACTATAAAGATCAAGGATAATCATTTTATCATCCGGTACTGCATTTAACAAAGCTTTGATTTGCTGCGGTTGCCAAAAAGCGTTGTTATAATGAAACATCCAACCCTGCATAACCCAAACTGCTTTAGGGTCAGCAACAGCCATTGAGTTATATACCTTTTTGCTCATTGCATCCAGGTAGGTAGAGTCATTTGTCGGAGGCACATTTTCATTAAAGGTATCAGCCGAATAAAGGTGGTCGGTTCCAAATTCTGCAGTCTGCGCCTCAATATATTTTTTACCGACGGTTTCAAACATCGGGTCATCCGGGTCAAGAATGTATACATCAGGAAAGCCTGCTCTCCAGTTGGTTTTTTTAACTTTTGCCGAAGGGAACTTATCTTTAAATGAGGCCGGCACATGCCCGGTAAATGACGATAACACTGGCGTCATGCCAAACGACCGTTCGCGATCCAGTATCTTTTTTTGCAATGTTCTGTGCGCATCTATCCAATGCTGTGGCAACGGGCCTCCCCATGCATCAATGTTTCCCATCCAGAACCAGGAAAAATAAGCCGGGCCACTAAAAAACTCATCCAATTGCTTATCAGTGAAACCCATCTTTCTATACACATCCTGCCAGATGGCTTCCTCGCCTGTTATGGCTAAGGGCATGTTGATGCCGTTCAACGCCATCCAGTCTATTTCTTTTTGCCAGCGGTCCCAATCCCACCACGACATCGAGTAATTAAACGTGCAATAATTGAGATAATTTCTGTAGCGGTAAGGTGTGGTTTTATGTATCTTCTGTTTAACAAGTGGTAAAACAGTTGGCAAATTCAGATTTGTTCCATTCCAGCCAATATCACAAAAACAGTAGTTCTTCAGGTAATAATTTAAAGCTGAGGCAACAGATAATCCGTTATTACCACGCAAGACAATTTTGTCGCCCATGGTATCCAGCTCAAAAACGTCCTTGCCACTTTCCTGCGGAATGCCCTCAATCAAGAATGCACCGGAACGGCCCGGTATTGTTCGTTCTATGAAAGCATGCAGGGCAGCTTGGTCGATCTGGCCTTTGGCAATAAGGCCCGGTATTATACAGATGAGAATGAGCAGATATTTCTTCATGCGGCTGAAGATAGAAGATTTAACAAAATTACGCGCTCCCCGTTACGGGAATTGCCGTCAACGACGGTAATTCCCGGAGGAGACTGCAGTGCAGCTTTGCAATGATATATTATAATTTAACAGTTAGGGGCAAATATTTAGCGATCAGATCCTCATAATAAGGTTTCAATTCAGACACAACCGGCGGCTTAGGACTTTTTGAATACAAATCGTATGGATTGAATTTATCCACCCATTTAAACATTTCCTGATCATGCGCACTCAGTATATGATCATACTCATGCTCGCGGTGCTGAGAATAAAATGAATGATATCGGATCATATACAAAGCTTCTTCGGGCAGATAGTCTTTGGTAATTTGATATAAGTACTCATCATGCCCCCATGACATGTGCACATTATCCAGACCGCACTGGTGTGAATAAACGCCATATTTTGTATTAAAGCGTTCGTCGTAGGAGTCTGGGTTATCCGCAAAAAACTCGGGATAAACGATCTTATCCGAAAACTTGCACCCTACTGGGAATGTGTCACCCACCACGTTCCATTGTGGCTCGCCAAATAAGCAAAGCACTTTTCCTAAGTCATGTATAAAACCGGTTAAAACAAACCAATCAGGATGTCCATCTGCACGGATGGCCTCAGCTGTTTGCAGTAAATGCTGTAACTGATCAAGCTGCAGGTCAGGGTCCGAGTCATCAATCAATGTATTCAGGTATTCCATTGCTGCCCACCAGGGCATCTCTTTTTTATCAAACTTTAGGAAATTGGCCTTTTTAGCCAAAACGTTATCATAGGTTTGATACTTATGATTGAGCCTGTAAAACTCCCGTACCCCATCGATTTCAGGGCTATCATAATTCCTGAATTCTTCTTTGGTTTTTGCCGGCTTACCGGGTTCAGGGTATCTTTTTAGCACGTCCTCGTCCCAGTCCTCCAGGGACGATAGCGGTGACATTTCGTCTTTATTTTTCATAGCGATTATTACGTTGATACTTTAGTTTAGGAAAAATAATGGGCTGCCGCGCCTGGCGGCTCGCCCATTAACAACTGATCTCAAATAGAAATATATACCCATGTTAATAGTTCGGGTTCTGCTTAATAATCCCTTTACTTTCATCAATAATTTTTTGCGGAATAGGCATAAAATAATCTTTAGGCCTTTTAAATGTTCTGGCCGGTACTATGACTGAACCGTTAAAAGGTGGCAAAGGCGAAGCTTTTTTCGGCTTACCTACGATAGTGTCCAGGTTGATGATCTGGTCTTTATCCCATCGCAACAGATCCTGCCAGCGCACATTTTCGCCGCCAAGTTCAACCCTCTTTTCGTGGATAAGCTGCGGCATACCTGCACCCGTAATGGCTGCCAATCCGGCTCTTTGTCTAACTGCATTTATTTCCGCATCGCCAGCGCCAGCGCCACTCGCTCTGATCTTTGCTTCGGCGACAATCAAATAAACTTCTGCAGTTCTCAAAAGCGGTTGTTTCAGATCAAAATTCAGGTTTCCATCGCCACTTGGCATATAGGCCGTATATTTCCGGATATAGTAGCCGGTGGTTGACATACTGGGAAGCATACGGCCGGTTGATTGCCCTTCTTTTCCGGCAAACATTTGAACTGCATCTGATCCTGCAATGGTTACCAGACTGGTTTGATACGGAATTGAATCGCCTACTGCTAATACAGTAGCTTGTTTTCTGGAGTCGCCAGATTCAAATTCATCTACAAAATTCTGGGTTGGATGGTGAAAGCCCCATCCCTGCCATGGTCTTGGAGAAAAATAAATACCCATAGGTGATTGAAGCGATCCGGAAATTTCACTGTTCTGATTCCATACAGCAAACAGTAATTCAGTACTGGTAGTTTGCTGAATGCCCGGAGTAAAGTTGTCAGTGTAGTTAGGTGCCAATGAATAATTAGCATTAGTTGTTACTGCAGTACCATATTGAATAGCCTTGGCAAAATTATCTTCGAACAAGTAAAGTTTGGCAAGTAACCCTTCGGCTGTCCCCTTGCTGACACGGCCTTTATTTGCAGAGTCGTATGTTTCAGGTAATAGCTCGACTGCCTTTAGCAGATCAGACTCTACCTGTGCACGCACCTGATCTAATGTTGATTTTGGAACATTGTAACTACCTGTTAATACATTATTTTCTAGTATCAACGGCACCTCGCCATATATCTGGCTTAATATGAAATAAGCATGTGCCCTCAGGAAATAAGCTTCACCCATTGACCGGTTGCGGATAGTCTGATCCATAATAGGGACCTTGGGTATGTAGATAATAGCATTATTCGCCCTGGCAACCTGCTCATAGGCAAACGGCCAGGTATAATAAATTACCTGCAGCGACGGGTCAGCATTGAGATTGCCAACCGCCTGAAAGTCAGAGTGGTCACCTGCTACATAAATATCGTCCGACTGGTCATCGTAAGTATACAAGGCGTGTCCTACCCAGTCTTCCACATAAAGAATATTGTATATCCCCAAAACGTTCGCAATTACGTCATTCTGGTTTCGCCAATAGGTAGCTGTGGTGTATGAAGCCGTTGGTTTTTGATCAATAGGCTTTTTTATACAGCTTGCTATAAATACCGTGCTAAGGAATAATAGGCTTAATAATTTATATCTGATCGAATTCATATCTGTCTTTTTAAGAAATTAAAAATTAGCTGTCACTCCAAAAGTCACATTCCTGGCACTTGGATATTGAGCAACATCAACACCTTTTTGTGAATTTGGCAGATAGCCATTTGTACTAGTATAACCCAATTCAGGTGTATATCCTTTGTACCCTGTAATCATAAAAAGATTATAAGAACTTACATACAAACGGATATCCGGTAACTGGACGCCAGCTATACTCTTTTTTGAAAATGTATATCCCAAAGCAACACTTTTCAATGCCAGGTAAGATCCGTTCTCCACCCAAAGATCGGATGAGCGATAATTGTCATTTAGGTTGTTCCCCGGTGAGGTTAGTCTTGGAATCGTATTACTGGTGCCTGCGCCGTGCCATCTTCCTTCCTGCTCAGCGTACCAGTTAAATACCTGGGTTGCATCTAAACCAGCAAGCCTGTCCGCATTATACAGTTTCAAGCCAGCTTGCCCGGCAAAACTGAAAGAAAAATCGAAATTCTTATAAGAAAGTGTTCCGTGAAACCCGAATACATATTTTGGGTTAGGGTTCCCCAGATTTACACGGTCTTGATTATCAATTACACCATCGCCGTTAACGTCCACAAATCTCACATCACCGGGTTTTATACTACCTTTATTGGGATCGTTTTTAATATTCGGGTCATTATCTATATCCGCCTGTGTCTGGTATAGGCCGTTGGTTTTAAAGCCATAAAAAGAAGCTATCGGTTGCCCCTCGTAAGAGCGGGAAATATCAACGTTTTCCCTGCCATAATTTGGTCCGCCTATATAATCTCCAGGTCCATAAAGCTTAGTGATCTTGTTGCTGAGAAAAGATACATTTGCCCCAAAAGAATATTTCAGATTCCCTGCTTTATTTTGATAGTCGAGCTCAACTTCTACACCACGATTGTTCATCTCGCCATTATTCAGATTGGGTATAGATACATTACCCGGATCGTCTGGCAAACTAACTTGTGCCCCAAAAGTTTCAACGATATTTGGCTTAATCAGCATGTGATAAGTTTTTTTGTTGAAATAAGTTACCGAACCCGAAAGATGGTCATTCAAGGCTGTGAATTCCAAAGCTATATTGGTTTCCCGGGCACTTTCCCAGGTTATATTGGGGTTTGACAGAGTTGTTACTACTGCCCCATTTTGTAAAACAGTGCCTGTACCTAGTGCGTATCCAAAATTTCTGGCATAACTCAGTGTGCTTAGATATTCAAACGGGGGAACTATTTGATTACCTAATGCGCCCCAGCCTCCGGTCAATTTTAGAGAACTAAAAATGTTCTTCAGGCTTTCACCATAAAATTTTTCTTCTGAGATCCTCCAACCGGCCGAAAAAGCAGGAAAATAGCCCCACTGTTTGCCAGGCGCAAATATGCTGGAGCCATCGGAACGCATTGTTACCGTTAGCAAATACCTATTGTCGTATGCGTAATTGCCCCTCACAAAGTAAGATTGTAAACCCTCATTCGGATTGTTTCTTCCATTATTGCCTGGACTGTTTCCAAAATCCAATACTCTAACTGAAGGATCTATATCACTAAATCCAGACTGGGTTGCATTAACATAATTACCTTGAAATGTCTGCGCTGAATACCCGCCTAATAAGGTCAAAGCGTGCTTATTGAACGTCTTACTGTAGGTGACAAAATATTCCTCCAACAAAGAGTAGTTCTTCGAATATCCCTGGTTAAGTGAGGATGTTCCTGGCCCCCTTGTTTGATCAGGCATTGCAACTTGGAAATTGTAATAGTCTGAATAGGTACCATCGTAAGAATAATTTGCTTTTACCTTAAGGCCGGATAAAATTTCAACTTCTGCATAGGCATTGGCCAGCAACCTGTTCGCTTTATTATAAGCGTCTGTTGATTTGGCAGTTGCGACCGGATTGTTTATATCCCCAAGTTGATTATCTGCCTGGGAAGTTCCCCATGAACCATCCGGATTAGTTACAGGTATTGCGGGGTTGAAACGGATAGCGCTCCAAACCAACCCTGCCTGAGTTGATCTGGTGTCGGGAGATGTAGTATTTGAATTTGAATAAAGTATATTTTCACCGATCTTAATTTTTGAAGTTACTTTATGTTCAGAATTTACCCTGAAATTGTAACGCTTAAAAAATGAATTGGGAATCATACCCGTTTCATTGTAGTAATTACCTGAAAAACTATATATAGAACTTGCGCTTCCACCTCTCAGGGCGATATCAGCGTTCTGCACATGGCCTGTCCCCAACAATGCACGCTGCCAGTCTGTTCTTTGAACCGAATAATATGGGTTGCTCCAAATAGCAGGGGCTGACTGTCCATTATTTGAGTATGATTCAATTTTAAGCTGATCTAACTCAGGTGCTGTAAGCATCTTAATGTATTTTACAGGACTATTTGAACCAGTATAAAGGTTCACCGAGGTTTTCAGTTTTTCATTAAAATTGCCGTTTTTAGTAGTAATAATAACTACGCCATTTGCCGCACGTGAACCATAAATAGCCGACGCAGAAGCGTCTTTTAATATTTCGATAGAGGCTATGTCATTTGAATTCACATCATTTAATCCGCTTGCCGGGACACCATCAATTATTATTAGCGGATCAGCAACATTTACGGTTCCAGTCCCCCTGACACGGATGCTTGGTATACTACCGGGAGAACCATCACTCCGAACGATGTCAACGCCAGCTGCTTTTCCTTGTATGGCGGTAGCAGGGTTACTTACCGGAAGGTTCTTCAGATCTTCCCCTTTCACTTTTGCTACCGAGCCGGTAACGTCTCTCTTAGTCTGTGTACCATAACCCACTACTACCACTTCACTTAGGGTGGAAGCTGAGGCTGGGACCACTATGATAATATCCTCGGGCGTTTGATCACCAACTACGATATGCTTTTGTATGGGCTTTATCCCGACATAAGTAACTGTAAGATCGTATTCGCCAGGGGGCACATTAAACTGGAACCTGCCCTGGATGTCAGTAGCAGTAATCAGGCTAAGCTTTTTAATTGATACCGTTGCTCCCGGAATTGGCTGCTTATTTTCATCAAGCACAACACCTTTGATAGGAGTAGCAGCTACTGATGATCCCGGTTTGGCGGAAGTAGCGGGGCCACTCTCCCTGGCACTCGCCGTCGCCGCTGCTGCAGAAAACAGAAACGTGACGAACAAGAGCATAAATGCAGCGGACTTTAACCAAAGCCACTGATAAAATCTTCGTTCGGTGAAGAATTTCTCTTTTGGAATTTGAATCATGGAGTTGAGTTTAGTTAGTGTTATTTCAAAAGTTTAATTGTTAGGTGCGTTAATTATTCCGTTTTAAAACCTGTACTGCGCCGTCGCTTTTGGCAGCTATCAACCAATAATTGCCGTTAGCTCCATTTACTTTTATCAGGCTTCTTACATCTCCGTCTATTTTTAATCCGGTTTCAGCATATCCCAATGAAGTGCAATCTCCTTTTCCGTTTCCTCTCAAAACCAATCCAATACCCGCATCTAAAGGCCCGAATTGAACCCGAAACGGATAAAAGTTGCCAGCCAGCAGGATATCCTTGTGTCCATTTTTTTGCAGATCATCTACTACAATCCCGTTAACCATACTTGCCTGCGCAGCCTTTGGCAGCGCTTTCACTTCCATCTTTCCACTGCCGGTATTTTTCAGAATTACGGATGACAGTAAATTGATCTTGAATATTTTAGCAGAATCCAGCTTCCCCTTAGGGAATATATCTGACAACTGTGCGTCTGCATAATCGATATACCTTGCGAACTTTTTTTGCAGCCAGGGCATCTGGTCCATCAATTCGTCACGGGTATTATATGGATAGCTTTTGCCCTGTATGAAGTAGCTTAAAATGGGGAACATCGTGCCGTCATTATTAAAATCTGAGCAAGTGATGGTAATAGGTTCAGCCTGCGACGCTTTAAGCTGCGTGTTGAGCCCGATATTTCCGGCAATCAAATCAATATTTCCGTCACCGTCCAGGTCTGCCGCACTAATCCTACTCCACCAGCCATTTGTCGCCGAAAGCCCGTATGCGTTTGTTTTATCAACCAAAACCCCCTTATGGTTCTCAAAAACCGTGACCGGCATAAATTGACCCACCACAACGAGGTCCTGCCAGCCATCTTTATTCAGGTCGCACCAAACGGCATCCGTCACCATTCCAGGATTAGCAAGGGTTGCGTCCTTCTGCGATAAGTCTAACTGAAACTGAATCTTGCCAGGTTGACTGACATTCTTTAAAACATAACTCAGCGGTGCCATTGGGAACATTCCCGGTTTGAACCTTCCGCCTATAAAAAGATCGGGCTTACCATCATGATTGATATCGGCTGCCCTGGCACAGCTTGCACTAATGGCATCTTTTGGCAGAGCATTTAGTACTTCTTTAAAATTCCCTTTGCCATCGTTCTCAAATATCCTGTCCTGGTAGTTTTCGCTCCCCTGTGGGTATTCGGCCCCGCCGCCTACCAGGTAAAGGTCCATGTCCCCATCTCCATCGGCATCAAAAAACAATGCATCGGCGTTAAATATCAGCTTGTTATTATTCCAGGGTTGAGATTGGGAGGGCAGAAAATGGCCGTCTTTGGTCTGTAAATAAAGTTGACTGGCCTGGTTAACACCTGCGCCCACAAAAACATCCTCAAGCCCGTCGCCATTAACGTCCGCTTTTGCAATACACGGCCCCATTTTAGAAACCTGGTAAGGCAATAGCGGCGACGTCTTAAAATCGACATAGGGCGACGGCTTGTCAACGAAATTAATCCCGGCTGAATTAGTTACATCTTTAAATAGGGGTTTTATATTTTCATCCTTAACAGGGGAATCTTTTTGAGCAACAGCAGCATTTTTTTGTTCAACAACCAACAGCCGGTCGGCTTTAACATTTTGCAGGATGGATACCTCGCCTGTTGGCCACAATACTTTAACTGATTGAATCAGGCTGTCATTTCCTAAACCAAAGTGCATCACCGGGTCTACTGATGATTGAAATCCCCGGTTAAAATACTGCTCCTGGAACTGACTGCCATGTGCGGTGGTGATGTACACCTTGGCACCTATACCTGAGGTGTTTTTATTGGAGCCCTTAAGCTGAAGTCTTAAATAATGTTTGGTATGTAATTTTTCAAAAGTGTTGTTCCGGTAGATTGTGGCTACATCATTTAACTGGTTAATCACCAGGTCGAGAGCGCCGTCATTGTTCAGGTCAGCATATACTGCGCCATTGCTTATCGCCTGTTTGGTGAGGCCCCAATTAGCGGTAACATTGGAAAATGTCAGGTCTTGGTTGTTTTTGAATAAATAGTTGGTGAGTTTGGTGGTAGGCATTTTCTGCACCAGTTCCCATATTTCACCTTTATCCTGTTTCTCTTTCACATACTGGGGCGAGTAACCCGAAGTATACTTAACAAAATCGAGATTGGTCATATCCTTCAGGACACCGTTGCTAACAAAAAGATCTTTCCAGCCATCATTGTCGAAATCAGCAAAAAGGGGAGCCCAGCTCCAGTCAGTGTTCGATACCCCTGCAAGCTGCCCGATCTCAGATAATATGGGAGTACCGTCTTCGTCATTGCCGTTATTTAATTGCAGGGAATTTCGCATCAATTGCTTGTGGAAACCATGCTCAACCAATAGATTAAATTTATCATAGTTGTCTGCCCCTCGCAACAGTTTTTGGCGATGATTGTCCTCGGGCAGCATGTCCAGCTCCATGATATCGGGCTTGTTATCATTATTAAAATCAGCGATATCGCTGCCCATCGCAAATTGTGAGATATGCTTAGTGGCTTTTGGCAATACTTCCCTGAATGTGCCATCTTGGTTATTCAGGTACAGAAAATCGCGTTCATCGTAATCATTGGTAACGTAGATATCCGGCCAGCCATCGCCGTTTATATCACTAATGGAAGCGCTCAAACTAAAATTCAGCCCGCTTCCGTCAATATGTGCCGGCACGCTTACGTCGGTAAAATGGCCATTATCGTTCCTGTATAACCGGTTACCAAACTTGGCATTTCGTGTAGCTCTGAGTTTTTCTGTATTAAAGAAGGGATTAAAAAAAACATCGGCGTGGTTCACCATCAGCATGTCCAGGTCGCCATCGTTATCCATATCGAAAAAAACGACCGAGGTGGTATAAGTACCCGGGGCATCCAAACCATACGCTTTGGCGCTCTCGGTAAATGAGGGCACACCATTCTTTGAGCCATTATTGATATACAACTCGTTGGACCTGTTCAGCTCATCGCCCGGACCGGAATAGCAAACGTAGATATCCAACAATCCATCCCCATTAACATCTGCCATCACCACTCCGGTTTTCCATTTATTCCGGCCGGCAACACCTGCTTTATCAGTAACATCTTCGAACTTGAAGTCGCCTTTATTCAGATATAATTTGTTAGGCGTCATATTACCTGTGAAGAAAATATCAGGCAAGCCATCATTATTTAAATCGCCAACTGCAACCCCGCCACCATTAAATAAATACTCATAAGAGAGGATATTCTGATCCTTGGTTTCCTCTATATCATTTCTGAAATTGACATTTGAATACGAAGGCGATATTTCTGTAAAGACAGTATTGGGACTGTGCTTACACGAAACCAGTAATACGCAAAAAAAAGCAGGAAATATTTTTAGTAAAGGTTTCATTGCATATAAGTCCCCCTCAAAGCTTATATTGAGTAAAACACTGATTTACTGTGATTAGCAAGACATGACCAAAGTCACATTTTGAAAAAATTGTAGACGAATCTAATTTTTAAAGGCAGGAATTTTGGGGTTTAACCGGGATTTATTTGCGAAACCGGTTGCGTGTTATCATGACACTAACTTTAAGAATCATTAAGAACTTTTTAAAAAACACATTAAAGTTTAGCAGTATTTTTAATAAATTTTTATATATTGTAACATTATTGATATCCCCTATACGGTCTTGATGATCAGTCAAAATCATACTACAATTAAAACCATAGCCGCGAAACTGGGCATCTCAAAGGGTACTGTTTCGAAAGCGCTACAGGATAGTCACGAGATTAGCATCGCAACTAAGAACAAAGTATTGGAAGCGGCTAATGAGTTGCATTACAAGCCCAATCATTTTGCGAGCGGATTAAAAAGCAGAAAAAGCAAAGCCATTGCTGTTATCGTACCGGAAATTGTTGACAGCTTCTTCTCTTTAGCGATCAAAGGCATCGAGACGGTAACGCAAAAAAAAGGGTATCATATCAACATTTACATTACCAATGATTTGGTTAGCAAGGAAAAGGAGATATTTAAGCTTCTGTCGGACGGAAGAGTTGATGGTGTTTTAATTTCTATTTGCCGCGATGCCACCTGCAGCGACCACATAAAGGAACTGATGGACACAGGGATGCCGTTGGTTTTCTTTGACAGGGTCGTAGAAGATATTGAAACGGGCAAAGTGGTGACGGATGATTTTAAAAGCGGATATAATGCTGCCCAGCACTTGATTGAGCAGGGATGCAAACGAGTTTGTTTCTTTTCCATCTCTGAAAATCTTTCGATCCTCCAAAAACGTGTCGAAGGTTTTAAACGGGCGCTTTCGGAAAAACACATTACAAACGCCGATAATAGCGTATATCAAATATCGACCGATAAGAACAAATGCCAGGAAACCATTACCTCCCTGCTGTCAGATCCTGACTTAAGACCCGATGGTATAGTAATCTCGGTTGAGTTGCTAACTATCCCGATTTATACGGTTTGTAAAGCACTTAATATCAGCATACCCGAAGACTTAAAGGTGATATGCTTTTCCAACCTTCAGTATGCATCATTTTTATCGCCGCCATTGACCACCATAACTCAACCTGCATTCGAGATCGGAGAGCAGGCTGCCAGCCTCATTTGCAGTGCCATTACTAATAACCGGTCATTAAAAAACGAAAAAATCATCTGTCCCTCGCAACTGGATATCAGGAACTCCTCGCTGGTTTATTGATATTTTTGGTTTAAAATCGATCTATCTCAGTTGAGATAGTTTGAACCGGATTACTTCGATGGACTCTTTTTGACGGGAGATAATTACATACATGTAACCTTTATCGACCATAGTTACCGGGTAGCCATATTGGCCTCCTTTCCATAAACCCTTCTTTTTTAGGGTATACAGGCCATCTGCAATAATATATTGCTTGTTAAAATATTTACCATCGTCAGATAGCGCTAGTACCAATGGATTCCGGTCGTAATGATGAAGGGTATCCGGGATGCCTACATAGTAAAATCTTTTGTCCGGCAATCTGCCGAAATGGAACTTGCTGTCGTTATCCGTAAAGTTCGTCTCAGCTGGCCTTGACCAGGTTTTGTCATTGTCTTTACTTTCCGTTAACCATAATTTGCCTTTCCAGCCCTTGCCCGTCACACGCAGCAGCATGTGGATCACTTTATCATCGGTCTGAAAAAAAGAACCCTCGCACAAAGGCGGCAGCCCCATTTTCTCTGCCGGCTTATAGAATGTTGCGGGATTGTCCTGTTCATAGAGCGAATCCGGGTAAAAGCTGCTCATTTTCCAACCCGAAAGTCCTGTATGGTCATCTGTGTAAGGGAAAGTGAAATTACCACTGATAATAAGCCGGCCCCCTTGTATCGTTTCGGGGCCATGATTAGGATTAACCGCAACATGCATGTCTATAGGCGCACTCCAATGCAATCCATCGGTACTTGTTTTGGCCCATAAGTGGGTATGAGTACGGTCTTTCTCATACTCTCCGTAATAGGCTACAAGCGTATCATTAAATTGATGGAAACCGGCAGCAGTCAGCACATTCGATACACCATTAGCGGCTTTTGACGGGTATGCCAATTCCTGTGGGGCCGACCACTTCTTAAAGTCATTTGATACCGAGAAAACAACTCTCTGCCCCGCAGAATCCTCATCGATCATCCCGTCGGACCAGATGGCGATCAATTTGCCCTTGAATAGTGTAATTGCCGGGTGGTGGTTGTACAGCCACTCTTTTTCCGGCGAAAAGATCATGCTCCGCTCTACTTTAAGATGTTTCAGGCCGGTTGTATCGCGATAGTTATTGCTGATTCGGGTTTGTTGCGCCCGGACGAAACCGAAGGGCATGGCAAATAAAAAAACAAAAATTAAGCCTCTTCGAATCTTTGATATAAACGTGATCATGCAATCTAAACTACTAAAAAAACCGTTCCGATTTCCCGGAACGGCTGCGATCAACTAATCAACGAATGTTGCACAACCAAATGCAATCATTGTTATCTTCTACCGGATTTGCCGGTTATTTCTTTAGTTCTTGAACCAGGACGATGGTATATCCTTCGGTTCCGAACCATTAAAGCTGTATTTCAGTTTAAGTGCAAAACCTCCTCCACCTTCAATAAAATCAAGCGCAAACGGCTGCAATCCTTTACCTAACGCCACCTGTCCTGTTTTTTCCACGGCCGAATGGAGACCATCATTATCAACTGTCATACGATCAGCTATTTTTAAAGTGCCGCCATCATCGCACGTTAAATAGAAGGTATAAATTCCTGCTTCCGGTACGTCAATATAGCCTCGGTATTTTAACCCAAATGATGGCGCATTAACAGATTTCGGCACATCAATACTTAAAGCATTGTAAGCGCTATCCGGTTTTCCGTCACGGATGTACGTTGTGCCTTTAAAGAAGCCCTTATAATAATCTACCATCAATCCGGAAACAGTTTTATCTGGTGTAACCGGCCTGGCCAGGCTTTGTTGTTCATATTTTATTGCATAAACGTCCCCGCGTTTACCCCTTTGAGTAAAGGCCGCAACCTTTACTGTTTCGGTATGATTGATCAGAAGGTTATTCAATACCGGTGAATTGGCCTGTGGCAATGATCCATCCGTTGTATACCGGACAGTTAACGTCTTAAGCGGCGAGGTCACGTTTAAATGGTCATTATCTATAAATACTTTGCCATCAACAATACCTTCAAGATCAGGCAAACGGTAGTTAATATTCAAGGCATCCATTCGCGGGAATTGCATTACCAGTCTTTTCTGGTATGGTGCATAGTCGTCCTTATTATTCGTCCATAGCATCTCCGCCAATGCGGTCATTCTTGGCATGGTCATATAGTCAGCGCGTTTTTCTGAAGGAATATTTTCAGACCATACATTGGCCTGCGCACCGATGATCAGTTTTGCTTGTTCAGGTGTCAATCCTGCTGGGATCGGGTTAAAATGATAAACATTGTAAATAGAATTTTTGTCGGCAGGATAGTCAAAATATAGCGGGCTGCCCGGCGTCATAATCACGTGATTGCCATTACGGGCGGCTTTCGCGGGAGCGTCAGGCACCCATGTTCGCCAATACATTATATTGGCTGTTGGACTGATACCGCCTTCCAATACCTCATCCCAACCGATCAGTTTACGCCCTTTTGAATTAAAGAATTTCTCCATTCTATTAATGAAGTAGCTCTCTAATCCGGCAATGTCTTTTATCCCTTCACGCTGCATCAACGCCTTACAAACCTCAGATTTGGCCCAATCGCTTCTGTCAACCTCATCCCCGCCGATATGAATATATTCAGATGGGAATATGTCCATGATCTCCGTGAACACATTCTGAGCAAACTCAAAAGTATTTTCGTTGCATGGGCAAATCGGCTTGGTAAATAACTCTCCCCAACTATTCTGACCATTGCAGGTTAGGAATGGGTAAGAGTTGATCGCCGCCATCATATGGCCCGGCATGTCTATTTCAGGAATAATATCGACATGCTTTTGAGCAGCATATTTTACCAGTCCTTTCATCTGCTGCTGAGTATAAAATCCGCCGTAAAGCGTTTTGCCATTACGTTGGGTGATATGTTCTTTATCTATGGTAAAATCAGGATTATCGGCCGCGCGTTTCATACAGGCCGTATCATTCTTATCAAATATACGCCATGCACCTTCTTCGGTCAGTTTTGGATATTTCTTTATTTCTATGCGCCAGCCTTGGTCATCTGTCAGGTGTAGGTGCAGCTTATTCATTTTATAAAGGGCCATCCGGTCGATAAACTTTCTCAAATAAGCTATCGAGAAGAAGTGCCGCGAAACATCCAGATGCATGCCACGCCATGAATAGTCAGGCTCGTCACTGATGGTTAATGCCGGCAAACGTAGTTTTGAAGCCGGAGTACCCTCTTCAACAGATACGGGTAATAATTGCCTAATAGTTTCAATTGCATAAAATACACCCGCGTTACTACCTGAAACAATTGTCATTTTTGATGGTGTGATCTTCAACCGGTATTCGCCGGGTGATTTTATATCAGGATCATATACGACATCGATAACATTGGCTGGGCGTGTAGATTTTAAAACCCTTAAATCGACTTTTAACGCCTTTGCAAGCAGTTCATTCAATTGCTTTATTTCGCTACCGAATTTTTCCTGTGAAGCAGAACTGATAATCGTTTGTTTGGTAATATAGAAGCTGCCTTTACCAGGCTCCAAAGACTTTGGGTACGGTATGAGCGCGTAGTTTGTTTGCGCAAACGTATAAGGGGCAGTGAGCGATGAACTTGCTAACAGAATTGATAAGGTAATTATATATTTTCTAATCATCTTACTGATTGACAGAGTTTTAAATAGAATTAAGCAATCCTACAATTATACTCATCACCTGCAATCAATTAGTTTCCAAAAAATACCATTTCTTAAGCTATTTTGGCATTGGTCAATTATCTAAAAGCAAAAAACATGCTTAATTAAGTGAATTAATGCACTTCTATCCAATTGCAAGTTATGCTGTATTTTATTAATCCGGTTTCTTAGTTATGTTCAATAGGTAAAATGCCTGCTTTTTTAATTTTTGATATGATATTATTGCCTACCGCAATCCCTTGATTATTGCCATTTGTTATACTTTCCATATAATGGATACCACCGTAAAACCTTGACATGGAGGCTTCGGCCGCCGCCTCTTTAAACGACTTAAATGCCCGCTGTCCGCTACCGAAAGGTATTTCGGTATTGTCATTATAAGCAAAGTTGTCACCCAATAAATAGGTCAGCACGTCAGCAGCAGCATTTGAAATAACAGCATGACCGCTTGTGTATTCCGGGAACGGCGGAGTTTGCAGAACAGGTTGCCATTTCACATCCATATAACGGTCGATATAAGTTTCGGGGCGGATACGGTTACTATCATATTTCTCTTCCCAGCAACTGATAAATGCGTCCATCAATGTGGTGCCAACCAATGCAATTGCTACTACAGAATTATCAAAACTTAAATGAGCCTGTTGTGTAACCAGGCCAGTGATGTGCATCCAGTGCCCTCCCGGACTAATCTTTTTATAGCCAATAGCCATGTGGCCTGATGTAGTAATCGCAAACGGGTTACAATCCCAAAATAAAGCTATGTTGATCTGTTCAGGCGTCAAATGTTTTGAGGCATCATACACTTCTTTTACTCCCTTATAAAACTTCGAGGCAGTGTCTTTACTAAACGGGATCAGCGGCTTAGGTTTAAACTGGTTGGAAGAATCGATCACCATTGTTCTTATCGTTTTCCAGTTGGGTTCAACTGCCTCAAAATATCCCGGAGGTGTTGGGTACCATTTGCCTTCCTCTTTTAGCGGCGTATATCTCTTCAGTGCGCTTAGTTTGTTATAATGATCGGTCTTTGAAAAACCAACGATATCATTAGCTGCCAGCACACCCACTTTTATCGAATTATCTATTGTTTTTTGAGGCACCCGCGTTTTTTGAAGCAATTGTACAAAAGCGTCTTCATCATCCTTCAACATAAAGCCTGATGGCAGCATGAGTTTCGCGGTTTCGAGCATACTATAATATGCAGCGATGCGATAGTCGTAGGAATAATGGACCGTATCTAAAAACCCGGCTGCTTTGTAAGATTTTACAAAACTCTGCAATGGGGGTACTTTTTTGTTATTTGCTGATACAATAATATAAGCGCCCAGCGTGCAGTAAGCATAATACCTTGCTGCTACCGGCGGACTAACTACATCGTGCACCATTACCATGGTGATGGCATTAACCGCATGATCGGGTTGCAGATAATCCGGGTAAACATCCTTGCTGGTTTGAGCTAGACAAGGTTTAATAACCAGTGAACAAAACAGGATCAGTAAATATCTAAAATAGCTTTTCATTCTTTGTAAAACTGTAGCGGTTCATCGCTTAAACCGATGAGCAGATAGGGAACATTATTAATTTTTGTTTCAACAACAGACTTCACATCGCCAATAACAGAAAGGCCGGAAGTAGTTTGGTTCACATACTTAAACCCGCCATTCCCATCACCTTTCAACAGACAGCCATAATTGGCATCAAAGCTTCCCAGCTTAAGCCTGTTATCTGAGCGGTTACCGAGCAACAGAATATCTATTGAACCATCATGATCAAAGTCGCCTGTTAGAATCTGGCTCACGACTGAGAATTGTGCCTGTAATGGCAAAACAGCAGCCTTGAATTTTCCGTGTTGATTGATATACAGCATGGTTTTGGTTTCGTTGACAGTCAGCTTTTGAGCCTTAGCCAGATCTGCCGGGCTGAAAATTTCAGCCATTGTAGCATCGGAATATGCAGCATAGGAACTAAACTTCCGGCGCATCGGGTATATCTGTTCATTTAATTCGTCGCGACTTACAAAAGGATAACTTTTGCCTTGCACATAAAAGTTGAAGAATAGGTCGATGGAACCATTGTTATCAAAGTCCATCGCGTACATTTCGGCCGGTTCTTGCGCTGAGGCATGAATTTGTGAGTTGAGGCCAAGATTACCGGCGATCAAGTCAGGTTCGCCGTCGCCGTTAACATCGGCAAAAGTCAACGAGAACCAGAATCCATTTTGAGGCGCATCGAAATAGTCAGAAGTTTTATCTTTAAATCCTTCTGGGGTATTGATCAATACCGTTATCGGCATAAATTCGCCGCATATCACCAGGTCCTTTCGTCCATCTTTATTCAGGTCGATCCATTCGGCATCGGTCATCATACCGATTTTGTTAAAAGGTATTTTAGCTGCAATGAATTTCCCTTTACCATCATTTACCAGTAAATAACTCTCAGGAGTTACAGGATATTGGCCCGGTATCACTCTGCCGCCTACAAAAAGGTCGATATCGCCGTCACCATCAAAATCGTAAGGCCGCACACATGATTTGCTATTTGCAGTAAGCACAGGCAAGGCATTAGGCGATAGAGCGAAATTACCTCCATTATTTATATATAGTTCATCTTGCAGGTCAGGTGTGTTCGGCTCATATAATGAGTATCCGCCTTTTGCAATATACAGGTCAGGCTGACCGTCGCCGTTTGCATCGAAGAATACTGCTGCTGAAGTGGTGCCAATATTTTCGTTACTTCCTCTAAAGAGTTTTGTAACAATATATTTTCCACCGGGTTGCTGTAAATAAATTTTACCAGGGCTATCCTGATCTCCGCTAATAAACAAGTCTTCTAAACCATCATGATTTACATCGGCCTTCGCTATAATAGGTGCTGCTTTAGAGTACATAAACAGCATCAGCAACTGGCGCTTGAAATCGTTCAGGGTTATTTCTTCCGGCTTATAGTTGATGATTGGATCGGTATGCTTAAATACTGGCTCGACATGGGCAGTAACAGCAGCATATGGTTTTAATGTACCAGGATAATCGATATTTAACAGTTGATTGGCCTTAACAGCTGTTAATGATTTTGACGTTTGATCGGGCCAGATCACACGTAAGGAGTCCACAGTTTTGTTATCACCTAAGCCGAAATTTAACGTAGTAGAAACGCAGGAAAGGTAGCCCCTGTTGGGATTAACTTCCTGGTACTGCATACTCCCGGGCACATATAGGTAAACCTTAGCTCCAATGGCGTTAGTGTTTTTGTCCGTTCCTTTTACTTTCACAGCAAGGTAATTGGTATTATTATTCTCGCGGCTCATGTTTTGGTAGATCGATGCCGGTTGATTAATATTATTGATGACCAGGTCGAGATCGCCATCATTATCCAAGTCGACATAAACTGCTCCGCTTGAAACTGTCGCTTCATCCAACCCCCACTCCTTTTGTTTGTTAGCAAAAGTCAGGTCGTGATTATTTCGGAAAATGTAATTTGGCAACTTAGTTGAAGGCATTGCCTTTATCAGATCCATCAACAAAAAGGGCTCGGCAGCCATCGCTTTTTTAATTTTATAATCGCCCCAGTAACGCAGGAAATCTTTGTTTGTGTAATCTCTTAGGTACCCGTTGCTTACAAAGATGTCTTTATAACCATCATTGTCAAAATCGGCTATTAATGGGCACCAGCTCCAATCGGTATTGGAAACTCCTGCCAGTTGCGCAATTTCGCTGAAAGTGCCGTCGCCGTTGTTAAGCTGCAGCATATTGCGCATATATTGTTTATACAATCCCTGTGTTTGCATCAGTGCAAAGGATTCGTAGTTTTCTTCTAATTGTAAAGATTTCTGACGGTGATTGTCTTCCGGAAGCATATCTAAAGTCATTACATCCGGTAAACCGTCGTTATTGAAATCGGCTATGTCCACACCCATCGAAAAATGGGAAATATGCCTGAAAAATTGTTTTGATTTTTCTGTAAACGTGCCGTCATGATTATTGATGTATAAATAATCGGGCTCATTATAATCGTTGGTTACATAAATATCGGGCCAGCCGTCTTTATCTACATCGGCAATTGCCACGCCTAAACCAAAAGTCAGGGGATTTTGAACTATACCTGCTTTCTTAGAGACATCAGTGAAATGCCCACCGTCGTTTCTGAACAATTTGTTGCTTGCGAGGTCATCGGTTTGATCTTTATACCTGGCCAGCTCCATGTTGTCGATCTTTTTTATGTTATGGTTCAGCAGGAACATATCCAGATCGCCGTCATCGTCGTAATCAAAAAATACAGCCTGCGTGCTGTATCCGGGGTCGTTAAGCCCGTACACTTTCGCTTCTTCTTTAAATTTGTTGTTACCCTGATTAATAAATAATTGATTTCTGCGGGTATCGTTGTCTGTTTTGCCCGAATAACATACGTAAATGTCCAGCAATCCGTCGCCATTCACATCTGCCATTGTTACACCCGTTTTCCAGGCGCCCGAACGGCCCGCAAGTTCCGGAGAAGCCTCTTTAGTAATATCTTTAAACTTCATGTGACCAAGGTTCAGGTATAATTTATTTGAACCCATATTTCCGGTGAAAAAGATATCCGGAAGACCGTCGTTATTGATATCGCCGACAGCGACTCCCCCGCCATTGTAGAAGTATTCGTAAGACAACACATTCAATGATTCGGTCTCACTAATGTCGTTGCTGAACTTAACGTTGGTTTCTTTGGGGGGTAAAAGTTTAAATAGCGGTTGCTGCGAAAAAGCCGCAGTAGTTGAAAGACAAGTAAAAGCCCAAGCAGCAGAAAATGCTTTAATGCTTTTTTTAACAGACAATTTTTTAACCCGGCACATTCTTAATCAAATAGGGATATTCTGAAACGCTACCATACAAAATAGCTATTTATAATTGTAATAAAACAAGCAGGGAGACATTAATGTCTCCCTGCTTTATGATGTAAGAAAAATTATTTATCCCACCATACTCTTGCGGTAAATGTATCGCCGCCGGTTAAGCGACCAACAGCAGCTGCAAGATTAGCTCCGTTTGTAGATGGTAAAGTAACAGGGTACTCCATTCTTCTAGGAATAGTGCTAACAGCAAATTGTCCCTGATAAGTAACCGGTGTTAATACAGGGTATCCTGATCTTCTCCAGTTGGCCCAGGTTTCGTTGAAATTAAACATGGTTGACGTTTCAACATAGTATTCCATGTTAATTTGCTGTAAAGCAGTAGCCGGTACCAATGGATGTGCAGCAACATATGCAGTTATCGCTGCTGCGTCAACTACTGCCACAGAAGGCGAGTTGAGTTGAGCAAGTGATTGCATATCAGCAGCCAAGGCATTGGCATAATGAGTAGCAGCGCTACCGGTAGCCCAGCCATTTGTAGCAGCTTCTGCTAATAGCAATTCGGTTTCGCCATAAGTTAAAATCGAGTTTACGCGGTTATAATCGTCATAAACAAGATATCTTGGGCGAGAATATTTGCCATCAGGAGCAGCAGCATCGCCCGAAACAGAAGGATCCGCAGGACTAGTTCCAGGATAACCAGGAGCATGAGATATATCTGTTGCACCTCCGTTTAGGTCGTAGCCATTCGGCATACCAACTTGCAATGCCGCAGTACTAATGCCGGCAGCTTTTGTTTGGTTGGCAGCTTTACCTGTTCCGGCTGAAATCTCACCTATTGCGCTTAAGCGTGGATCATTAGTTGACTGCATATAATCCAACAGCGTTTTTCCCCAGCGTACTTCTCTGAAATCGTCGGTTACGTTTAATGCATTAGCATCGCTATTGCTGTTGCCATTGGCATTATCAGCCTTAGCGCCTGCATTATCTGCTATGCTGGTCATTGTTCCGCCTGCATAAGCCATTTCAGCATATTTTTGCGCAGTAGCAGGGTCTACTTTGGTTAAACGCATAGCAACTCTAAGCATTAATGAATAGCCCAATTTCTTCCACTGAGCGATATTACCACCGTAGAAAAGGTCAGCACTTGGAGTAGCTTTAGCTGCATCCAATTTCGGGATAGCAGTTTCCAGGGTATTCAGCATACTGGTATAAATAGCTTGCTGTGTATCAAACACTGGCTGTGATATACCACTTTTTGCTTGCAATGCCTGAGAATACGGAATATCGCCATAAGCGTCAGTAACACGCTCAAGCATCATCACCAATAATATGCTTCCGCAATTATCAAGGTTACTCAAAGCATCATTACCTTTAACCAGGTTTTTCATTTCGTAAACCAGCGAAGCAGCATTATAGCTGGTATTCCATGTACGCGATTTGTAATCCTGGAAACTACCGCCATATACATATTTATCACCATTGCTATAATAACTGTAGGTACTGGCGAGTGATTGTGACCACATACTCTGATACAACAATTGATCGTAACCAGTATTAGAAAACTGGAATTGAGCCTGTGACATCAAAAAATTTGGATTAAACAGGTTTGCACCAGTCGCGTTAGGGTTAGTATTTAATTTATCAAAATTTTTAGTACATCCCGTGCTAAGAGAAACGCCCAATATGACGAGGCAACTATATATAAGTCGTTTTTTCATGTCTGTTAGTTTTTAAGTTTGAAGTTTAAATTGAAACCATATGTCCGTGTTGTCGGAAGGCTGGTACCTTCAATACCTGCGTACCTGATATCTGGCGAGAAGCCTGATTCCGGATCAATGTTATTGGTATGCTTCATAATTGTCCACAAATTCCTTGCTACCAATGATAGCTGAATAGAGCCAAATGGCGTACCGTTCAATGCGGTTTTTGGAATCGTATAACCGAAAGTCACCTGACGCAACTTAATAAAGCTTCCGTCCAGAACGTTTAATGCTGATACTTTTTGAGCTAACGTTTGATAGTAAGTTTGTGCGTCAGCACTTGTAGTATTTGTTGCACCAGACTCAGTAACACCTACACCAACAACTCCAGTTTCTCTGCCCGGAAGGGTTAATTTGTTCAAACCACGGTAGATACTGTAATAATTTGTTGCAGACAATACCTTATTGCCAAAACGGTAATCGGTCAGGAACGAGAAGTTGAATCCTTTGAAGTTGAAAGTGTTACTCAAACCACCATAGATTTTTGGAACAGTACTGCCCATTGGTTTAAGAGCACCTTGTTCTGGCAAACCGCTCGAATCGTAAATAATCTGGCCGCTTGAGTTACGCAGATAGTCGTTAGCCATAACTTGCGGGCCTGCCATACCTACTACCAAAGCTAAGCTAGCATTTAAAGGGCGATAGGTTCCGAATCCTACGTTATTGTTTGCTGCATCGGTATGCAAAATTTTGTTCGCAACGTAAGTAAAGTTGAACGACGGGGTCCAGCTAAAGCTTGCTGTTTTAAAAGGAGTAGCATGGATTTCAACTTCGACACCTTTATTTTGTGTAGAACCGGTACCCAAGTATTGATTGGTATAACCGCTTGACCAGTCGATGCTTCCGTTAATAATTTCGTTATGCGTTTTGCGTGCGAAATAAGTCAAGTCGAAACCAAATCTGTCTCCCCAGAATTTCATTTCGGTACCTGCTTCTATTTCATCCAATGTATATGGCTTCAGGAACAGGTTTGGCAATTGCGAACTAAAACCACCTGCCGGAGTACCATTAATTGAATTGTTAATAGAATAATAAACAGCCGTTTGGTAAGGAGAGGTAGGCTGACCGCTTGTTTGAGCATATGACAACCGGATTTTACCAAAGTCAAGACCATTGATATGATAAAGATCAGAGAATATAAAGCTTCCCGAAACCGAAGGCGAGAATATACCCCTGTTATTTGACGGCAGCGTGCTGTACGCATCATAACGGCCGGTGGTGCTAATCACCAGGTAATCTTTAATAGCAAAATCAGCAGTATAATATGCAGAATTTGTTTGTTGTTCAAATGGATAGTTACCATTACTATAAGTGGAGTAACCACTGCTTCTGCTTGGCAGGTTAGTTAAACTGTAGAAGTATGGTATAATAAAGTTATTGCCATTGATATAGGTACCGTCCTGTGTATTTTTACGTATGTTACCACCGATGGACAAATCAAGATTTAACAAGCCTTTAACAAGGTCATGTTTTGCATTAACCAACACGTCAGTGTTAAACTCAGTTACCTGGTAGTTAGTTTGTGACATACCACCGTTACCACTTGCATATGCTGTCCCGGTAGGAGTAATATCAACTCGTTTATCACTGATGTTGTCATAACCCAACCTACCCTGTACAAACACCCAATCAAGAATGTTGTATTTCCCAGATAAAGAGCTTATTAAACGAGTTCTGTTTGTAGTACTGGAGAACTTATAAGCTGCAAAATAAGGGTTAGTTACATAGATATCATCGGTAAAAGAAGTCTCTTTTCCGCTAGCATCGTATCCAGGTGCCAAAATTTTAAAGTATTCGTTTGGCGCAAGGAATTGAACGTTGTTAGGGTTGCCCGGACCGTCGCTCAAGCTTGGTCTGTTTTTCTCGTTGTCAACGATATAATTGGCAACGACATTGATTTCCAGTTTCTTCGTTACTGATTGAGACCCATTGAAGTTGAAGGTTTTTCTGTCCAAACCGCTATTTGGTACAATGGAGTGGTTGTTCAGATCAGACAATGATAAACGGAATGCTCCTGTTTCATTACCGCCGGTAAATGAGGCTGTGTTAGTGAAGGAGTGTCCTGTGTTATAAAAACCTATATAATTTTTTGGAGCCAATGAATACGAATGGCTTTGACCATCAAACTGAGGAACCGATGAGCCGTCCAATTTGGTACCCCAAGCTTCGCTGCCTGCTAACAGTGCGCTTGCAGCATCTGTTGGTTTAGCTCCATGCAAACCCTGACCATAAGTCGTTTGAAAATCTGTATTATCTACAGGTTTATCTGCCTGATAGTTCAGATTATATTCTACACCAAAGTTGGTATTCTTTTTACCGCTTTTTGTGGTAACAAGGATAACGCCGTTAGCAGCGCGTGAACCGTACAATGCAGAAGCCGACTGGCCTTTCAGTACAGTAATATTTTCAATATCATCAGGGTTGATATTGGAAATACCATCTCCGTAGTCAGCACCGCCCCACTCACCAGATTCACCTCTTTGTGAGTTATCCATGGGCACACCATTGATAACGAAAAGTGGCGATTGGGCATTAAAACTGGTCACACCACGTAATAAAATACGCGCTGATGAACCGGGACCGCCGTTTGTACCGTTGATACTTAAACCGGCTACCTTACCTTCTAATGAATAGGCAACGTTACTTTCTTTGGCTTTGTTCAAGTCGTCGCCGTTTACAGTAGTAACTGAATAACCCAGTTTTCTTTCGTCTTTTTTGATACCTAATGCAGTAACAACTACTTCATTCAGGTTTTTGGTTGAGCTTGCCAGGGTGACATTGATGCTGCTTTTTCCAGCAACTGCTACCTCTTGTGTCTCATAGCCAATGAAAGAGATCACCAATACAGCATTATCTGGTGCATTAATGGAGAAGCTACCATTAATATCAGAAACAGTGCCTGTTCCGGTACCTTTTACCTTGATCGATACGCCAGGAAGTGGAATGCCTTTTTCGTCAACTACTTTACCTGTAATAACTTTGTTAATAACAACATCATTTTTACCGGTAATAACAATCAGGTTATTATCCAATTGAGTATATGTAAAATCAGTGTTTGCCAATAATTGGTCAAGAACTGAGGTCACATTCTCGTTTTGAACATTGATCGAAATGTTTTTAGCGGGCGGTATTTTACGCTCGCTAAATACAAAATGATAGTTTGTTTGCTTTTGAATGGCAGTAATAACTTTCTTGAAGTCAGCCGATTTTAAATTCAGGCTTACCTTTTGCTGCGAATAAACATTGGCTAATGCCTGCAGATTGAAAATTGCCAAAAATATTAATATCAATTTCATTATTAATATGGACTTGATTAGCCGATATCTATTTTTTACACCCCGAAGGTGTCTAAAATATTTCATACTTTTACTTGATTAAGGTGAATGATAATGGCTACGTTCTGTTCCAGAGAAGGTAGCACGATTAATTAACGGATGTTCATCTTTTCCGGGAGTTACCTTGCAGGGTGATTCCCGTTTTTTTTGGTTGGTGAGTAAGTTTTTTTCAATCCATAAGCACTTAGTTAATTAGGGTTAATAAATGGATACCGTTTCGTTATTATACTTATAATTAAATGGTTCTATCATCTTCAGTGCATCTAATGCCTGAACGATATTTTCTTTTGTAAAGACCCCTGTAAAGTGGTAATCTTTAGTATCTGAATTCTTAAAATTAATTTTTATGCCATACCATCTTTCCATCTGGTTGGCAAGATCGCTGAAAGCCTCATTTTTAAAAACGAGTTCATTGTTTACCCACGAAGTTTCAACTATTGTTGTGTCATTCGATCTGAGGTGTGTTAGGTTTGTAAGCGCATAATTAGTGCCGCTGTCTTCAGAGGCTAATAAATTGGTATTTGTACCCAATTTTTTAAAGGATTTATTATTTAGAATTAATTTCTCGTTGGGCTTTAAAATAATTCTGTCGGATGGTCGGTCAGATAAAGTTACTTCAATCGCTCCCTTTATAAGGGTTGTTTCCGTGTTCTTATCATTAGAATACGATTTCACGTTAAACGAAGTCCCCAACACTCTGATATTCATTTTGCCTGCATGCACTATGAAAGGATGGGTATGATCTTTGGTTACATTAAAAAAAGCTTCGCCGTTCAGATAAACTTCACGGGTAGGACCCTCAAAAGAAGCAGGGTACCGTAAAACCGTCTCAGAGTTTAAGGTCACGACCGAACCGTCGCTTAAATAAATTTTCGATTTCGTCCGGCTTGGGGTTTTAGTAATCGCGATATTTCCCTTATTGTTTTTAGCAGATGCACTATGTGAGTAGCGATAAGTAAATAAACCGATTGCTAAAATTACAATTGCAGCCAGGCTACGCCAAAAAAATGGGAATCTTCTGATCCAGCCTTTTTTCGAGTCGGCATCATCAAAATCATTAGGAACAGTGATCCTGTTTCGTATACGCTGAAACAGCAACTCTTCGTTGGAGTATTTTTCCTCGTCCTGTGCCCAGTAATTTTTAAAGAAATTATATTGCTGACGACATTCTTCGTCGTTGATGAGCATATAGTTCAGTTCAGCCAGTTCACTTTCATCGATTTCATCTGAAAGCTTTTTAGTAAGTAACTGAATAAATCTATCGTTGACCATCAGGCTTGTAAAATTGTCGGTTTAGTGGAAGGACAATTTTTTTTTACAAATTGCCTACAAGCCTGAAAAAAATATTTTTATGGCCAGAAAAAATAATGTAAAACCTATTAGTGGGGTGTTTGCCGAAGGACTAACGATTGGTTTGGAAGCTAATTGATGCCCTGATAAAATTACGCTAAGTTTCTTTATAGCCCTGAACAATTGGGTTTGTACAGTACGGGGCGAAATATTAAGTATTTCTGCTACTTCTTTATATTTCATCCCGTCTTCTTTTATCAGCTTGAATACAATACAGGCTTGCTGAGGTAATTTTGCGATAGCCTGATCGAGCAGGAAATGCAGTTCTTTTCGCTCCATTTCCTTTTCAGGATCATAAGTATTTACGAACTCAACTTTATCAGATGATTCGATATGAACCAGATGAATGTTTGAATACTTTTTAACGTAGTTTAATGATTGATTCTTAACGCATACAAACAAGTATGTTTCAGGGTTTACAATTTCGACTAAACCCTTTCTTCCTTCCCAACACCTTACAAAGACGTCGGATACTATCTCTTCGGCTGCTTCTTTCTGATGCACATATAATATCGAGAATTTGATAAGCCTGTTATTAAGTCCATAAAACAGCGCCTCGAATGCCTTAAGGTCATCGTTGAAACATATTTGTCGCCATAAACCTGAAGTATCGGTTCGCTGTTTCAAATTGGTCTCCCAGTTAAGTTACTATCACAATAATACGATTTAAGTTAGAAATTCATAATAAAATTTAATAATTTTTTAATAAGTAGGTAAACTTCTTAAAAAAATTAAACAATGCAAGCAAATTATTAACGTCTATTGTCATTACTACTAGAAGTTCGTTGATTTACGCTAATTTCAAATAATAAATTACCGAAAAAATGAAAAAAGTCCTTACTCTTTTAGCTCTTGTATTTATCACGATCAACCAACTTTTTGCACAGGAACACCAAATGTCAAAAAGTTATATCCCTCCTGATGATCAATTGGTAAAAGACAAACTGGCTACCTGGCAGGATCTTAAGTTTGGGCTATTTATGCATTGGGGCACCTATAGCCAATGGGGTGTTGTTGAAAGCTGGAGCATATGTCCTGAAGATGAAGGCTGGACCCAGCGCCGCGGTCCTTACAGCGCAAGCTACAACACATATAAAAGTGCGTATGAGAATTTACAAACCACTTTTAACCCAACGAAATTCAATCCTGAAAAATGGGTACAGGCCGCTAAAAATGCCGGGATGAAATATGTGGTTTTCACCACCAAGCATCACGATGGTTTCTGCATGTTTGATACCAAGCAGACAGATTACAAAATAACAAGTTCAAAAACGCCCTTCTCTTCCAACCCGCGAAGTAATGTCGCAAAAGAAATATTTAATGCTTTCAGGAAAGAAAACTTTATGATAGGCGCTTATTTTTCTAAGCCTGATTGGCACACAGAATACTACTGGTGGCCATATTTTCCGCCTAAAGACCGAAATGTAAATTACGATCCGGCTAAATACCCCGAGCGCTGGCAGAAATTCAAAGATTTTACTTTTAACCAGATCGGCGAGTTGATGAGCGATTATGGCAAGGTAGATATTCTATGGCTTGATGGTGGTTGGGTAAGGCCTAAAAGCACCATCGATCCAAGTGTCGACTGGCAAAAGAGCATCACCTACGACCAGGATATCGATATGCCTAAAATTGCAGCCATGGCCCGCACCAAACAACCCGGGCTGATTGTGGTTGACCGCACCGTTTCGGGGCAATATGAAAACTACACTACGCCTGAACAGCAGGTACCCGATGTACCATTGGATCATCCGTGGGAAAGCTGCATTACAATGGGCAATTCATGGAGCTATGTGCCGGGCGATCATTATAAATCTGCCGACCAAATCATATCGTTACTGGTAAAAATCGTTTCGCGAGGTGGGAATCTATTAATGAATATCGGCCCCGGCCCTGATGGCGACTGGGATCCGGTAGCGTATGAAAGATTACAACAAATTGGGAACTGGATAAAGATCAATGGCGAAGGCATATATAATACAACATCGGTAGCGCCATATTCTGAAGGGAACACTTTCTATACCAAGCTGAAAGACTCAAATACTATTTACGCCTATGTGTTGGCAGATAAAGGTTCCGTTATTTTGCCTGCGAAAGTTTTTTTTCATTTAAAGGTTAATGGTAAGGTAAAAAAAATCAGCTTACTTGGTGTTAATAAGAGGCTAAAATGGGCACAATACGGCGACGGTATCAGTGTGGTTTTACCGAAAGATTTACAAAGTAATAACGGGTTAAACAACGCTGCTGCATTTAAAATTCAATATTAATATACTAGCCGGGACATAGCCCCGGCACTATCTACTACAAATGCTTAAATATTTTACTACTGCTTTCTGTTTAATTTTCACATACCAGGTTTTTGCCCAGGCAAAGCACACTTATTCTAAAGCTCAAACTGATTATACCCATTATGTCGATCCGTATATTGGTACAGGCTTTCACGGGCACGTTTTTGTGGGCGCCAACGTTCCTTTCGGCGCAGTTCAATTAGGGCCAACCAATCTTTCCAAAGGCTGGGACTGGTGCTCGGGTTATCATATATCCGATTCCACCATCATTGGCTTTCAGCATACACACTTAAGTGGAACCGGCATTGGCGATCTGGGCGATGTTTTATTTATGCCGACTATTGGAGCCGCACATTCTATGAAAGGCTCATTGAAAGACCCTCAAGATGGCTATTTCTCATTATTCGACCGTAAAGATGAAATAGTTAAGCCAGGCTATTATTCAGTAAAACTGAAACGTTATGGCATTAACGTTAAACTTACCGCATCCAACCGCGTCGGATTTCATGAATACACCTACCCTGCCTCAAAAGAGTCTCATATCGTTATCGACCTGCAGGAAGGCATAGCCGATATTGCAACCGAGACTTACATAAAACAGGTAAATAAATATACAGTCGAAGGCTATCGTTATTCAAAAGGATGGGCCAGACATCAGCGTATTTATTTCGTTGCCGTATTGTCAAAGCCAATAGAGAAATTCGCTGTTTATGATACCACCGAGTTAAAAAATGGCATATCGTTGAAGGGTAAAGCAGTAAAAGGCATCATCACATTCAACACCAAAGCCGGGGAAAATGTATTTGTAAAAGTCGGTATATCGCCGGTTAGTTCTGCCAATGCTTTGCTTAATATTAATAAAGAAATACCTGACTGGAATTTTGCGAAAGTGGTATCTGCAGCACATAGTGCCTGGAATGCCGAATTAGGAAAAATACAAATCAAAGCAGACTCGCTTTCTCAATATAAAAAGTTCTATACGGCCATGTATCATACCATGATCGCCCCATCAACATTTAACGATGTAAATGGCGATTACTGGGGAGCTGACAAGAAGGTTCACAATGACAAATCGTTTACTAATCTCACTACTTTTTCGCTGTGGGACACTTACAGGTCTGCTAACCCACTGTATACCATTATTCAGCCCGAGCGTATTAAGGATATCATTAATACTATGCTGACCGTCTATAAGCAACAGGGTCGCTTACCAGTATGGCATTTAATGGCTAACGAAACCAATACCATGGTGGGTAACAGCGCGGTACCCGTGATAGTTGATGCCTATTTGAAAGGGTTCAAAGGATTTGATGCTACCCTGGCTTATGAAGCAATAAAGACTACCCAGATGCAAGATATCAGGGGATTGAAGTATGTAAAAAGACAAGGATTTATCCCTGCCGATAGCACCATCGAATCGGTAGCAATGGGACTTGAATATGCTATTAATGATTGGTGTATTGCCCGAATGGCATTGAAAATGGGCAAGCAAGGTGATTATACTTACTTCAGCAAAAGGGCAAAATATTATCAAAATTATTTCGATAAGCAAACCGGCTTTATGCGCGGAAAAGTATCTGCAACCGAATGGCGCACCCCATTCAGTCCCTTTGTATCACGTCATGAAAAGGATGATTACACGGAAGGTAATGCCTGGCAATATACCTGGTTGGTGCCGGAAGATGTTGAAGGACTAATCGCACTGCATGGCGGCGATGCTGGATTTGTTAAAAAATTAGATTCATTATTTATCGTAAAAGGTGATCTGGGTAAAGAGGCGTCGCCGGATATTTCAGGCTTGATAGGACAATATGCACACGGCAATGAACCGAGCCACCATATCGCCTATCTGTATACTTTTGCCGGCCAACCATGGAAAACCCAGGAGAAAATCCGGCAGATACTGACCGATTTTTATACCACCAAACCAGATGGCATCATTGGCAACGAAGATGTAGGACAGATGTCGGCCTGGTATGTATTATCTGCATTGGGTATTTACCAGGTAAATCCGGCCAATGGCATGTATGTTTTTGGTAGCCCGGTTATAAATGATGCTGTAATAAAACTACCCGGCGGAAAAAGTTTTCATGTTGTGGTAAAAAACAATAGTGGCGCCAATAAATATATCAGCAAAGTCTCCCTAAATAACAAATCGTATACACATGATTACTTGTTACATAACCAACTGGTAAAAGGCGGAGAGTTAATAATAACGATGACTGACAAACCAGGCGACTTTGGTAATGGACCTGCAGACAGACCGAAGTCTATCTATTAATAAAAGTCATTCAATCGAAAAAGGCAATTAGTTCATAACTAATGGCCTTTCTAATGTTTTGATTTTTTTATTTGCGGTCATTCACCGAACTTATATCCGATACAAACTGATCCGGACTTTCATCCGGAAAACCATCCCAGCTTTTTAGCACCTTGCCGCTATCATCCACCAATAAGGTAAAAGGGAATTTACCATCAGCATTGTATTTATCGGCCAGTGCTTCGTTTAATTTGGTTTGCTCTTTGCTCAACTGGTTCTTTTTCTGACGCGGAAAATCTGCCCTAACCAATACTAAATGATCTGATGCATAATTTTCAAAGGTGCCTGATTCGAGTATCTCTTTACGCAGGCGGATACATGGGCCGCACCAGTCGGAGCCAGAAAAATTGATCAGTATCAATTTGTGCTTTTGGGCAGCTTCTGATTTTGCTGCGTTAAAATCACCTATCCAGGTCACTCCCGGCAATAGCAGCATTCCGAGATATATTGCTAACAACTTCATATTCAATTCTTATTAACTGTTTTTATCAAAAATTTATTGTTATCTATTTAAAGCCCAAGCTTAGAGATACCACGTTCGACACCAGATTGGTCGTCTGCGAATAATGCCCGTATCTCAATTCCAGGTCGTGCAGGCTTTGCCATCCCAAAACACCTTTTGGCGGCGCAACCCTAAACCCTATTCCATAAAAGTTAGCATGGAACTGAGCGTATTCATAGTTACTGGTATAATACACGTCCGTTGGGCTATGCGCTTCGTACGGGGCAAAATATTTTGCCGCTGTCTGATCGTAATACCTGTAAAACGGTGAAACTGAAAAAAAAGGTGTAACCTTAATCGCGGTTTCCAACCCAACGGTATTTGATTTGACACCCCAACTATCCATATAATACCGGTAATACGAGCGCAGGATGACATTATCGCCAAGGAAATAATTCAATCTTACACCCAACGGTAATTTAAACCTGTTCGACGGCAAGTGCTCTATCGTGTCTTTCCCGGTGTTGAAATATACCCTGTGGAATGGCAATCCCAGGTAACCATTTTGCGCCACTCCATCGACCAAAAACATAACCTGCATACGCGAATTAATGATCTGCGAATAACCCAGTGACACCGAATAGGTATTGCGAGGCCTGCTTGGAATATTAGCCCTTCCTCCCTCTTCGGAACTAGTGCCGCTCGCTGATGTAACTATAGTCGTGGTAGTAGTTGGAATGAACTCAGATGGATAAATCATTTTCACCTGGTCAAAATAGGCCTGCACTTTAGCAGAGAACTCGCCATTCTTATCGGCTGTCTTTTGCGAAAAGTGCATATCAGCCCCAAGCGATTGATAATTGTATTCGCCCGAGTAATAAGCGCCTATGCCGAAGCTGCTTCCCTTTTTTATATTTTCGGTAGTCCAATCGATGGATGGATATATTCTGCTCCCACCAGGGTTTGACGCACCGCTAACATTCACATAGGCAGCAGAAGCTGACGTATGATGATCGATGCCCAAACCAAGTGTTAGCGAATTTTGTTTTGCTTTAGGATCACCCCAAACCAATTTCAGATCAATACCATTTGAAATGTCGGTAACCTTTTCGGTACCGACACCACCTGTTACAGCGCTGTGATCACCATTTTGCCAGTAATAACTCGAGACCAGGTTAATCTCGTCGACGTGCAGTGCCCGTGGATTATATTCCGCAGGTTCAGGGTCACCAACAGGTCTAAACAAACTTACACCCGAATTATGCGGAAGACTATCTTGTTTTGTTTGCGCAGCAACATTTAATCTGCATAGCAGGGAAAAGCCTACTATTGATAAAAATACCTTTCTCATTTTAAATTATGCGTTTTGTAAGAAAGGTCTATCAATTACACCCACAGCCACCACCGGTTTTACCGGCATTGGCGCCAGATGCAGCTTCCCTGTACGATTGAAAATTCAGTTCATTTTTCTCCACTTTCCGATTGCTTAATACCATCTCGGCATCGTTAACACGGTTTTTCTGATACTCTTTGAGGTGGACACATGATGATATACTCACCATAGCGACCAGTCCACCTACAATTCCTAATGTTTTTTTGATCATAGTTATAGGGGTATTATTTTATATTAATATTTTTAGAAGTATACAACCTGTCGTTATCATCAATGATAACCGCCTCAATATCTTTTATCTGATCTATCATATCCAGGCCGGTCCTGATACCCATTATCATTACCGGTGTTGCCATCGCATCGGCTATCTCGGCATTGGTAGTGATAATGGTGACGCTTTTAATGCCAGTCACCGGCAAACCTGTGCGCGGGTTAATGGTGTGCGAGTATTTCTTCCCGTCTATCATTACAAATTTTTCATAGTTGCCTGATGTAGCAACCGCCATATCCGTGATCGACATATAAGAAAACACATTGTGTTTTGCGTCAGGGTTGGCGACACCTACCGTCCAGGGATTGCCATTCGGCTGCTGACCCCATGCTGTTAAGTCGCCAGATGCATTGACCACGCCGCTTTCAACCCCTTGTTGCTTCATCACCAATTTGGCACGTTCTGCCGCGTAGCCTTTGCCTATACCTCCGAAACCAATACGTGTACCCTTTTCTTTTAAAAACACTGTACTCTTTTCGCGGTCAAGTATCACATTACGGTAATCGATCAATCGCACCATATTTTTTGCAGTTTCCTTATCCGGAAGTGAGGTCATATGCTGATCAAAATTCCAAAGCCGTTTGTCAATTGAGCCGTAGGTAATATCAAAAGCACCTTGCGTGATTTGAGAGATTCGCAACGATCGTTCTATCAGATTAAAAGTTTCGGCACTGACAACCACTGGACCAATACCCGCATTCTGATTAATAAGATTGGTCTCGCTGTCATCACTAAAAGTGGTAAGCAGCCGCTCAATCCGTTGTATTTCGCTTATGCCGGCTTCAATCCTCTCGTGTGCCCACTTTTCGTCATCAGCAACGACAGTCAGCTCAAAATGGTTTCCCATTAACTTACAACTTTTTTTAAAAGCGGAACATACTGCCATATTGCCAATCAGTTAACCAATAACAAAATCTATTAACTTATTATCGATAACAATATTACATTTCAATTCTGAAGAATAGATGAAATGGCATAGAACGCCGACGAAACCCTGCTTTTTTAACACTTTTTAACTTTTACCCACGGGCTTATTTCATAACAAAAAAGCCTTCAAAGGATTCCTTTGAAGGCTTTGTCTTATTACCAGGATAACCCAATTATTTCATGTGTCTTTTAACCTTGTCTATTGCTTCAAGGTGCATTCTTAGTGTGGGTAGCGTCTTAGCTGCAAAAGCTTTCAAATCACTGTCTTTGCAGTTTTTTGCAGCATCTTCAAAAGCTTTTATATCTTTTTTGTGATCATCTACCATGTCCTGCACATAGGCCTTATCGAAATCAGCGCCGGATTTTTTTGCAAGATCGTCCCTAGTTTTGCTTTCATCGCTGCCAATTGAATCAGGTAAGGTAATATTTAGTTTTTTCGCCAGGGCTTTTAATTCGTCATTCACTTTCGAATGATCGGTCACCATCATGTTTCCAAAATCCTTCACCTTGCTGTTATTTGATTTTTCAAGGGCTAATTTTCCTAAAACCACTTCGGCCATACCGCCGTTTGCTGCTTCAACCGCAAACTTGGCATCGCTTTCTTCTACCTTTATCGGCGGCGTTACCGCTTTTCCTGAATCGCTTACGCCACTTCTCATGGTGTCTTTAACCTGGTTGGCACTGTCAGCTTCACCTTTACTGTCTTTGTGGCTTTGGCATGCGCCGAGCGAGAGTGCGCCGAGGGCAAATGCCAAAATGTAACTTTGTGTTCTCATAATATGTTTTTCAAGATTGATTGTTAATTATTTAACAAATAATTTAACTAGTAGTTTTATTATTCACATAAGATTTAATACCGGTTAAACAGTGGCGGATAATCTTCACCGACTAAAATCCGCCATTCACCGACTTCATCAAACATTTAACAAGATTTAACTTTTACCCGGGGCCTGAGTGCCTTAGTTTTGGTTTAACATTAAAACCGAAGGCCATGAACTTGCAATCAACCATCATCCCGGACGCTGAAGACCAGATCAATATCAACTCTGTTTTCAGCAGCATAGACAAACCGATGATCTCAAAAGATTTTAAAGGCGGAAAGATCAACAACATGTTTGCAAGCACTGAACTGGATTTGAGCAATGCCGACCTGGCCGGAATGGCGGTATTAAATATTTCACAGCTTTTTGGCGAAATAACCCTGATTGTCCCTTCCGATTGGCACGTGGAAACTGATATTTCCCAACTATTTGCTACCATAGATGATTACCGGGAAAATAAATACGGAGTAAGAAACTCGGACAAGGTGCTGGCTATCAAAGGCACTTCGGTATTCGCCAATATCGAGATACATAATAATGTTTGATCAGCAGTTTTGTTAAGCCCTGCACACTAAAGGGTTGGTTGGTAGTTTATAGATTTTCTTTTTAGATTTAGCTGCCAATTATATTTCTGCTCATGAAAAAACTGACCCTATTTCTCCTGTTATTAAATTTTGCTGCACAGGCACAGGACAAGATCACCTGGCCTGATCATAAAAAAGCAGTTATTGTACTTACCTATGATGATGCGCTTCACTCGCAATTAAATGTCGCTATCCCTCAGCTGGACTCTGCTCATTTAAAGGGGACTTTTTTTCTTACCGGGGAGCTAAATAGTCAAACGATACCTCAATGGCAAAAAGCAAGTAAAAATGGTCATGAGCTGGCCAATCATACTGTGTTTCATCCCTGCCTGAGTACCGATGATAACCCGATGGCGTCTGAGCATTATACCGCTTACCGCATACTCCACGAAATTGAAGTGATGAATAATTTTTTGTTTGCAGTTGACGGAAAAAAAGGCCGCACTTATGCCTACCCATGCACCGAAACCCATGTTGGCGGCAAAGACTACGTGGATTCTTTGCGCAAATACGGCATTATCAAATATGCCCGTATTGGAGGCGATGCCAATGCTGTCATCACCGACTTTAAAAAACTTGATCCTTTACTGGTGCCATCCTACGGGCTGGAGGGCAAAAACTCCGGCACACAACTGATCGACTTTGTAAAGAAAGTAGAAGCAAGCGGCGGCATGGGCATTTTTATGTTTCACGGCGTTGGCGGGGATTATATCACCGTTTCTGCTCAGGCACACCGGGAACTATTGGCTTATCTGAAAGAAAACAAGAAAGATATCTGGATAACTACTTTTCAGCAGGCCATGGATTATGCGATGAAAGCAAACAATGAAAAGAAATAAACCGGGGTTATCTCCTTTTCTTTTTTAGTTTTTCCAGATCAACAACTATTGTATCCAGTGTCGCGTTATCGGTTATAAGAGCCACTTGTATCTTATTATCAGCAAGTTTTTTTATAAATCCTTTAAAGTCAAGTAAATTCATTTCTATCTGCTTATTTGCAGTTACGTTAGCAGTATTTATTATTTTATCGTCCAGTCCAGCCGTCCCATATAGATTGTAAGTTTGGGGACGATCAGGTATTTGCCAGTCCCTGATTTGAAAGGAGTAAATCTCCTTCCACTCGTTATTCTTAAAGGTCATCACCCGGCAAAAATTAACATTAGACCAATCTGCCCAATCAACTGCGTAGGAGATTTCGTCTGTACCATCCCCGTTTAAATCGCCTTCATTTTTCAAATATGCAATGCCGAGCTGCGGTGTTGATGCAATGTTCAGCGCCCTGATGTTTTTATTGCTGCAGCTCAGAAAGCAATAGGTTTTCTTTTTCGCGTTCAAAGCAACCAGGGTATCATAATTCCCATTTTCATAATATTTGTTCGTCTCTTTGTTATCTATCCCACTAAAAAAATGTTCCGTCAATGTGTCCTTTTTCCCGTCTCCATCAAAATCGCCTGCAATGGAGAAACGATAACCGAAAACAGGTTTTAATTTAACTTTATTTACAGCTTCTGGTTTTTGTAAAGTATTGACAATTAGTTTTTCCTTTAATTGAGAAGTGTTACCTGATTTACAGGAATTTGCAACGGCTATAAGAAATATCGCAATAAGGCAGGAAGGTTTCATAATATGTTTAATCATATAAATTTATAAAATAGTTAGTCTAGTAACATCAAAAAGAATACACAACTGCGATTTTTCTTCCGCCATGTCCAATTTGCAAAACATGACTTGTTATGGATGTATAATTCATATATTCATTAACCTTTTAATTTTAAAAAAATGGACGAGTACGCATTAATTATGAGACATGAGGATGGCAGCAAAATAGCTTCGCCTGAACAAATGCAGGAATGGATGAAACAAACTATGGACTGGATTGGCGGTATTGCTGCGCAGAATAAATTTGTGGGTGGCACCGGTCTGCTATTTGCCGATGCCAAAGTAGTACACCACAATAAGGTAGTAACCGACGGGCCTTTTGGCGAGATAAAAGAAACCATAGGCGGATTTATCACGGTAAGGGCCGAGTCAATAGAAGAAGCTGCAGAATTTGCAAAAGGCTGCCCTGTTTTAGGAGGAGAGGGTAATACCATGGAAGTTCGCCGGATAGCCAAAAAATGACCAATTACAGTGAAACAACAGGAGTTAATACCGCACTTATTCAGAACGGAGTACCGAAAGATCGTCTCCGTTCTGTGTAAGCGTTTTGGCTTCGATCAGCTGGAAACTGCCGAAGACATTGCTGCCGATACATTCCTTGCTGCTTCGCAAACCTGGCCCTATAAAGGCATTCCTCAAAATCCTGTCGCATGGCTATATTTTGTAGCGAAGAATAAGGCTAAAAATCACTTACAACGTAACCTTGTATTTGAAAATAAGGTAAGCGATGAGCTAAGAATATCATCCGGAGAAACTTACGAAACCGAGATCGATTTATCACCTCAAAATATCAATGACAGTCAATTACAAATGATGTTTGCTATTTGCCAGCCTTCTATCCCACCTGAAGCGCAGATAGGCTTATCGCTTCGTATTCTTTGTGGTTTCGGCATCGAGGAGATTGCCGATGCATTTCTTTCCAACAAAGAAACTATTAATAAACGCCTGTTTCGTGCTAAAGAGAAACTAAGAGAAGGAAATGTAAAAATCGAATTTCCGGGACCTGCTGAAATAAATGACCGGCTTGCTACTGTACTCACCACTTTATATCTGCTTTTTAACGAAGGGTACTATTCCTGCAGTCAGGATACCACCATCCGCAAAGACCTTTGCGATGAAGCCATGCGTCTGTGCACCATGCTGGTTGAAAACAAGCTAAGCGGCAAACCCGAGGTAAACGCATTGCTGGCCCTGATGTGCTTCCAGGCTTCCAGATTTGATGCACGGATCGACCAAAACGGTGAGCTAGTGCTTTACGACGATCAGGACATTAACCTATGGGATTCCGGACTGATCAGCAAAGGCGCTTATTTTCTTAATTGTGCTACAACCGGTAACAGCTTATCCAAATACCATATCCAGGCGGCTATAGCTTACTGGGGCACACAAAAAGCCGACACACCGGAGAAATGGGAAAGCGTATTGCAACTTTACAATCAATTACTACAGATTGAATATTCGCCGATAGCTGCACTCAATCGGACTTATGCGCTTTCAAAAACAGTGGGAAAAGAAGCAGCCATTATTGAAGCCGAGAAACTAAAACTCACTAATAATCACTTCTACTATGCCCTGCTTGGCGAGCTTTACACAGGTATAGATAATGATATCGCCCGCCAGCATTTTCAGAAGGCATTGTCCCTTTCCCGTACCCAACCAGACAAGCGGACGATTCGGAAAAAGATAGATAGCCTCTGATTCACATTTAACATAAAATTCTCAATTGATGTAACATGCTTGGTCAAAAGCATTTTTTCAGTTTACATTTAAGGCATTGTGCCCTATATTGGCACCGCTATCCGATAAATCTGTATGAGAACTTTTTGTATTGCTTTTATTCTTTCTTTTCTTTTTTTACAAAGTCAGGCCCAGTTAAGCACCGCACGCATTTTTGGCGATCACATGGTTTTGCAACGCAACCAGGATATACCAATATGGGGCTGGTCGGCGAAGGGTACTAAAGTAAGTGTTACGCTTAACGGGCAGAAAGTGTATGCAAAAGCTGATGCGCAGGGCAACTGGAAGGTTTCCTTGAAACCTATGGAAGCTGGTGGTCCTTATGCCATGACGGTCACCTCAGGCAAATCAAAAATAACTTACAGTGATGTCATGATTGGGGAGGTATGGCTTTGCTCAGGTCAATCCAATATGGAATTTGCGCTGAGAAATGCGCTTGGATACCGATCGGAGCTGAAAGCCGCCGCTCAAATGAATATCCGTCACTTTAAAGTACCCAATAAAATAAGTATCGAACCCGAGAAGGACATTTCAGGTGGACAATGGATAAAGGCAGATACCAATACCGTAGGAGACTTTACTGCTGTAGGTTATTTTTTCGCCAAAAAAGTATCGCAGGAACTACATGTTACCGTCGGCTTGCTTAACAGCAGTTGGGGTGGCACACAGGTTGAAAGCTGGATAAGTAAGGATGCTTTATTAAACTCGCCCGAATTAGGTGATGTGGCAAAGAACTTGCCCGCCGACTGGGATGGTGTCAGCAAAAGACTTGACAAACAATTGCGGGATGCTTATTACAAACCGGAAACTGCCAATTTAACCACTGAACAACTCGCCAGCCAACCGGCATCTCTTTTCGACTCGTGGTTAAAAGGTAGTGTTCCCGGTGCATGGGAATGGCAGCCTAAACTCTACTCCTACCGCGGGCAGGGTTTTACCGAGCGCACCATTAAACTGGATGATCAGTATGCCAATCGTAAATCCACTTTACGTCTAGGCCAATCAGATGCGGATTTGGCCATTTATATCAATGGCAAGCTGATCAATAACGGCCCGCTGCCCTCCAATTTTCAACTCGATCTTCCTGCCGGAACATGGAAAGGTGGCGACAATATCCTGTTCATTAACCTAAAATCAGGGCAGAAAAATCCAACATGGTTTGGTATTGGCTTTTATGGACAAGGTAACGACCTATATGTAAGTTTCCCGGATACTACGGTAAACCTTGCCGATAACAACTGGCACAATATGCCCGATCTGAGCAAGCCGTATCATTTCAATTATTTGCCCAATAATACCGGATATCTTTTGTACAACGCCATGATCCACCCATTAATTCCTTATGCCATAGCAGGTGCTTTATGGTATCAGGGCGAGGCTAATGTAGGCCGCGCTTTTCAGTACCGGGCATCATTCCCTTTGATGATTACCAATTGGCGTAATGAGTGGAAACGTGAATTCCCTTTTTATTTTGTGCAATTATCCTCCTTTGGTGGCTTCCAGGGAAGCGATAAAGGCAGCGAATGGGCCGAATTGCGCGAAGCACAGACCATGACCCTGAAACTACCAAAAACAGGCATGGCTATCACTACTGATGTCGGCAATGCTTATGATATTCACCCGCGTGATAAAGCTGATGTAGGTTTTCGGCTGGCAGCTAAAGCATTAACGCTTACTTATAATAAATCACGTTTTTATGAAAGTCCTCAATTCAATTCAGTCGATTTTAAAGACGGGCATGCTGATATTAAATTCAGTTATGCCGATAGCCTAATAGTGAAAGACAAGTATGGTTATTTAAAAGGATTTGAACTGGCCGGTGCCGATCATAAATTTTATTTTGCCCAGGCCGTTATTATTGATGGCAACAAGGTAAAAGTATGGTGCGATCAAGTTAAACAACCCGTTGCTGTGCGCTATGCCTGGACGGATGCCCCCATCGATGCCAACCTTTTCAGCAAGGAAGGATTTCCTGTAGCACCGTTCCGTTCAGACAACTGGAAAGGACTTACTGACGAGAAGAAATTTGAGTAGGAATCAGAGCATATACACTAAGAACAAACGCTAACAGCTCCTGGGCAGATACGTCAACAGATTGCTTATCCGTGGTAATAACCAGATCGGGCCGTTGTGGTATCTCAAAGGGATCGTTAACGCCGGATAAATTGCCTATTCTATCCGGGTGCCCCTTAGGGAGCATTGCTTTTTGATATAATTGTTTAGTATCGCGCTGCATAAGCACATCAAGGCTGCAATTAATATAAACAGTTTTTACATTGCTGTATCTTTGGGCAATTTGAAGGCGGACGTCCTCATAAGGATTAATTGCACAGATGATGGGAATTATACCTTTTACCGCATAGCTATTAGCAACGGCAGCAAGGCGGCGAATATTCTCATTTCGGTCGGCCTTTGAAAATCCCAGGTCAGCACATAATGTCTTCCGGTAAACATCGCCATCAATAACCTCAACACTGATACCCTGTTTGTGGAGCAAGGTTTTCACTTGTGTTGCCAGGGTTGTTTTCCCGCTGCCTGATAAGCCGCAAAATTGAATGATCATCATGTTCCAATTATCGTAATAGCCTGTACTTTGTTCGTAAGTATAATCTCCGGAAGAAGCTTACAGAATGCAAAGGATAATTCAGCCTGGCTGATAGCTTGCCCATATAAGTCGCTATTAACTGCTTTTCGGCTTTACTTAATAAATCTGGCTGGTGGTGTTCGTTCGTTTTAATTACCTTACCTGCTATTGGTTCCTTTACGAACGAGCTATTGGCCTGTGCAGGTATCCCGGCTACGGTAGGCTGATACAATTCAGCCGATACAGGAATGCCCAAAAACGATGCCATTTCCTGTGCAATCAGCTCCGGATTCTCGCAAAGCTCTTCGTAATGCACCTGCATAAAATGCGAATGGCTTAATACAGATTGTTTTACTGCGACGCTAAAGGAAATTTTCATATCAGCAAGCGCATGCCGGAAATTTACAGACGGCTCCATTTTTTTACGGGAAGTGAGCGTAGCTTCCGGGTGGCGGATAACCAGGATAATTTTAGACTGTGGTACCGAGTTCCATATCCGCATAAGGAAGCGTTCATTTACCGGAGTTTTATCTACCCAATATCTTGCGCCGAGCTTATTGGTGCATGAAGCCCAGGCTAGCACCACTGCAATGTGCGGCCATTGGTCATTATTCCTTTTAACGCGTGTCCACCAGGCCATAAGGTAGCGAGCAAAGTCAACATAAGGTGAGCTTTCGGCCGAACTGCGCCCTGCTAACCAGTAAGGGGGCTGATTGATAGGATTAGCTATCCTGCGCAGCCATTCTGTACCCAGAAAACCAATCTGCGCCTCTTTGGTTAATAAACCTACTTTATACTCCAGGTTGGTATACCATGTGCCTTCTGATGGCAGCACCACCACATCGGGGTGACCTTCGAGTATATCCTTTACCAATGTCGTGCCGCTGCGGTGTACCCCGCAAATGTATATCGGATTTTTAGCGAGCATCGTACCCTGTATCAGTTGATCATCACTTAACGGCATCGGCCCCAAACTCAATGCATGGTTCCATATCTCGTCCGACCACAATTTTGCAGCAGCTACCAAGTCAGCCGGAGGACTGGTTTCCAGCCGTCGTTTAGGTAGCAGGCCATTTAGTTTTTGCTCCGCTTCTATAATTGAGATCAACATCTGTGACGTTCATTTATCATTACCTTAAAACAATGTTTTGGGTTGCCTGTAGAATAATATAATGTTAGTAAAAACAATCGTTATTTTAGGGGACGCCAATCCGGAACCTGCAATATTAAATATCCCCTGAATACATGACAGAAAAGAAGTTTACTAAACTCAGAAAGAGAAGATTCTGGAGATTTTTAACGCTGCTGGGCCCGGGCCTTACTACCGGGGCTGCCGACGATGACCCCTCGGGCATAGCTACCTATTCGCAAACGGGTGCGCAATTCGGCTACGGTCAGCTGTGGACAGCCTTATACATGCTGCCCTTTATGGCTGCCGTGCAAGAAGCCTGTGCCAGGATTGGCTTAGTTACCGGAAAAGGTATTGCCGCAGTGGTAAAAGAACATTACAGCAAACGGGTGCTATATGCCGTTGTGAGCCTTGTAGTAATTGCCAATACCATCAACATCGGGGCCGATATTGGCGCTATGGCCGAAGCAGCGGGGCTATTAATACATGTGCATTTTGCCGTGCTTACCCTGGCGATTACGACCATCATTCTCGCACTCGAAATATTTACTAACTATAAAGTTTATTCCAAAATACTTAAGTGGCTGGCGCTGGCATTGCTGGCCTATCCTATTACTGCATTTATAGTCCATCAACCCTGGGGCACTGTTTTTAGAGCGACAGTTGTGCCTCACTTTGAATTCAATTTTGAATTCCTGTTTATCATTACCGGCGTTTTAGGAACCACCATTTCGCCGTACATGTTTTTTTGGGAAGCATCGCAGGAGGTGGAAGAACAAGAGGAGAAAGGCAACGGAAATAATAATGGCAAACGCATCGTGAGCCGCAATATGATCCACCGCATGCGACTGGATAATAATGCAGGCATGATCGTGTCCGAAATCACCACCTGGTGCATCCTGCTGGTGGGTGCTACTGTGCTGCACCAAAGCGGGGTAAAGGATATTAAAACTGCGGCCGATGCAGCCCGGGCGCTCGAACCACTGGTACATTCATTTCCCGACTCCGGTTTTTGGGCAAAGTTTATTTTTTCAATTGGCATTATCGGTCTGGGCTTTCTGGCGGTGCCGATACTTTCCGGATCAGCGGCTTATGCGGTATCGGAAGCTTTTAACTGGAATGCAAGCCTGAACTATAAACCTAAGCAAGCCCGCGGATTCTATGGCGTCATCACGGTAGCGACGGTTATTGGCCTGATCATCAATTTTGTTGGTATCGATCCTGTTAAGGCGCTGGTTTATTCCGCCGTGCTGAACGGCGTTGCCGCCGTGCCCCTGCTTTACCTCATCCTGCGCATTGCCAAAAATGACAAGATCATGGGCGAGCATAAAAGCGGCGTATTATCCACCTCACTGCTCTGGATCACCTTTATAGCGATGGGCGCCGCTGCTATTGCCATGTTTTTTACTATCGCGAAGTGATGCCGGAAGTCGGAAGACAGAGGTCTGATTTTTTGTTCTGCTAAGATTATATGAACCGGAATTTTACAGGGCCGACCTACAAGTTCTTATCATAAATAATTGTAAATTAGTAGGATAACTTTTAACCCGATGAAAAAATTACTTTATCCTTTACTGATCGTATCATTACTTTCCTGCGGCCGGAATGCTGATAAGTCAAAAGCAAAAAACCCGGATACCCTAAAATCACAGGCACAATACTTGCAGGATGCCCTCAAAACGGATGAATATAAAAATGCTTACATGAATATTCAAAGGGTAAAGGATATGATGGATTCGGTAAAAAAAGGATCGATAGATTCTACCGCGGTTATTTTTGTATACAACAATTCGATAGCCACGCCAACCTCCCAGGTAAAAACAGTAGCGCAGGTTAAAGAAGGGATGAAAAACGACACTGCCTTTTTAAAAGCAGCGCAATTGAAAGCCGCAAACAAACTTGCTTCAGCCGATTCCGCAAAAATAAAACATTGAGATTAGAGTCAGGTTAAGTTGGCTGTTGATATGCGAATTAACGTAATCAACCTTCGTGTTCGTTTGTATCATTCGATATCGGTTCAGGAAACGATCGAACAGTACGCGTTAAGTTGCTGAAATATAAATGGGTGAGTAACAAACAAACATAGGTAGAGCTGTGTTTTTAAAGTGAAAGCCATGGTGGCGATTTTTTGTAAAATTTTGTGAGGGTTTGAGGTACTGAAAGGTACGCTATGCGAGACTCTGCGAGGTGGAATATTTACACAAAGGCTTCCCGATATTTTTTCAATTATAACTACTTGCCAGCACCAATTTAACACTGCGCTGAAATATGGAATCAGTCCCACTAAAAAACAACTGGGCGTTAATGTGGCATTTACGTTACAAACGGTATCAGATAATCATCGGCACCGTGATCGTGCTCGGCATAGCTTTTACCTTACCGTTCTTTTTCGGTCACATTGAAAAAAGAAATGGGGCTGTATTAAATGACTGGCTGCTGGAAAGCATACCTCCTCATAATGTATCCCTGTTAATTTTTGGAATTATATGGGGGATGGTTTTATTAATACTGATCAGGACCATTAAGAATCCTTCCATTTATATAACCTATTGCTGGACCTTGATATTTGTTTATATAGTTCGTTTTATCACCCTCAGCTTGGTTGCGCTCAATCCGCCCCCGGGCATGATCTCGTTGGTTGACCCGCTCGGCAGCGTTTTTTACGGGCACGCCTCTATTACAAAGGACCTGTTTTTTTCAGGGCATACTACCACCATATTCCTGATATTTTTATGCCTCAAAAGGAGAACGGATAAAATAATAGGTCTTATTGCAGTTTTTGCCGTTGCTTGTTTATTACTTATACAGCATATCCATTACACAATAGATGTACTGGCAGCGCCTATTGTTGTTTATCCGTGTTACCGCTTAACCTGTTATGTTTTTATAAATACAAGGGTGTTGCGTCAACATTTTCCAAAAAGTTATGCAACCAAACTGCTTGTGACTCTTTTTAGCCGAAATGGTAAAAGCAAAAAACAAGGAGACCCTGCGGATGCGATAATCCAATCAACCACTTAACTTAATCAACTATCCTATCAATGATCCGACACAACCACGTTAGCGGTTTTTGCCTTGCCGCGTTTGATTACGAATAAGAGCAAAGGCAAAGTGATTGCAAACAATAGTCCTATTAACAGATAAGAATCAAGATAGCTAAGTAATGTGGACTGCTTTACTACTGCTACGTCAATCGCTTTCACAGCCAGCCGTTTGGCATCCAGCAGGGTTTTCCCTTTATCCTGAAAGTAGCTGGTGTAGCGTACTATCCTGTCGTGTACCAATGGATTAATGTCAGTGATATTGGCCAGCATGTCGGTACGGTGCAATTCTGTGCGTCTTGCAGAATAGGTGTTGACAATGCTGATACCAAATGAACCACCCAGTTGGCGCATCATATTATTGAGGGCTGTTCCTTGCGGGATGTCGGCTGTTTTCAGGGAAGATACCGCCAGAGAGCTTAAAGGCACAGTAAGCAGGGCGATTCCCAATGCACGCGTGATCAGCATTAAACTGATACTGTTTGCTGAAGTATCCAGACTCATGTGCCCCATTTCCCAGTTGAAGAAAATAAACAGCAAAAACCCGACAGCCACTATTGTCGCCGGTGCTATGCCTTTTTGCAGTAATTTACCTGTAATGACTAATGCTATCAGGGCCACAATTGAGCCTGGCAATAGTAGCAACCCGGTTTGAGTGGGTGTAAAACCCAATAATCGCTGTGCAAATACCGGTGTAAGGTAGATGGTGGTAAATAAGCCCAGGCCTGAAACGAATGTGAGAATAGCCGCAATAAAGAGCTGCTTGCTCTTTAACACCCGCAAATTAACAACCGGGTGAGCCGCGTGTAGTTCCCATAATACAAAAGCAACCAGGGCGATAGCGGCAGTTACGGAGAGTACGATAATATAGCCAGCAGAGAACCAGTCGTCAGTTTGACCGCGTTCAAGCACAGTTTGCAAGCTGCCTATGCCGATGGTTAGAAGGATAATGCCCGCCCAGTCGATTTTCCCATTACCGTTAGGCATTTTGTTAGGCGCGTCGGGCAACAAGAAATAACACGATATAATAGCAGCTATACCTATCGGCACATTAATATAAAATATCCATGGCCAGGAGTAGTTTTCAGTAATGAATCCACCCAATGTAGGCCCAATGGTTGGACCGATAAACACTCCTATACCAAATAAAGCACTTGCAGTGGCTATCTTATCCTTTGGAAACATTTCATACACCACCGCTGCCGAAACTGACAGTAGGGCACCACCGCCTAAACCCTGCAGGAAGCGGAAAAATACCAGCACCCAGATGTTGGTCGCCTGCCCGCACATAAGGGAACAGAAGACAAACAGTATGATTGACCCTATGTAATACACACGCCTGCCAAGTACGTTGGTCAAAAAGCTGGTCATGGGGATGATGATCACATTAGCTATGGCATAAGAGGTGATTACCCATGCCGTATCTTCGAGCGTTGACCCCAGGTTTCCGCTCATATAGTTTAGCGCCACGTTCACTATCGAGGTGTCGATCAGTTCCATAATAGCAGCTGCTATTACAGTAACTATTAATAATTTCTTCTTGAACTCGTTCATCATATTATACCGATTGGTATTTTTTAATTCACAACAATTCGTTTACTTATATCAAAAGGCGAAAACATTTGTCTTGAAATGCGCTGCAATGTTAAATAATAAAAAATACCAAATGGTATTTTTTATGTCATAATTTGGTAAGTTGATTAGGTTGATTGATTTAAGTGGTTGGTTGGGTTGACTTGTTCAACTAAGTCACGCTTTGTTTCAAACTATATCGGCTCAGCAAACGAACGAACATGGTCAGAGATTAAACAAGGGAGATTAGGGCGGGCTCAGTCTGCCATATTGTAGCATACTCTGCAACGCGGTTCATAGCTTTCCTTTTCGCCAAGCAGGATAGTTCCGGCCCCGGGAACGGTACGGTAAGAATACAGGGCGGGATTGCCGCATTTAACGCATACGGCATGTACTTTGGTAACCGATTCAGCAATGGCCATCAGGGCAGGCATAGGACCGAAAGGCGTGCCTTTAAAATCCATATCCAGTCCGGCGACAATTACACGCACACCTCTATTGGCAAGGATATTGCAAATATTCGGCAGTTCTTCATCAAAAAACTGAGCTTCATCAATCCCAACTATCTGAACATCGCTTCCCAATAGCAATATAGCGGACGAGGTATCTACCGGGGTAGAAGGAATGGAGTTGGCATCATGCGATACAACGTCGGTCTCATGGAACCGGTTATCGGTGCGTGGTTTAAATATCTCCACCTTCAAACGGGCAATCTGCGCCCGGCGCAATCTGCGTATCAGCTCCTCTGTTTTACCCGAAAACATCGACCCGCAAATTACTTCGATACTGCCTCCCACTTCACTCCTGCGCTTAAAAACATCTTCGCTATACAACATTACAAACTCCTTATAGCGGGCAAATATCATAATTAAATGTTATTTTTGATAAGCATTTGCATATATCGTCATGAAGCAACAGGAAGTTTTTAAAAAGATAGGCACCATATTAAAGGAGCTCAACGACCAATACAATTACCTGGCAGCAAACGAAAGCGAACTGAATGATCTTGAGCTTGAGTTGTTTGTAGCCAACGCACATTTCCTGGCTGATCACTCCGAAATATTACGCAAGCTTAGCATAAACAAGCCTGAGCCACCAAAAGCAGCACCTGTAACTGAGCCTCGTTTTTTTGAACCGGTAGTACAGATAGCGCCCCCTTCAACCGTTGAGAAGGAACCTGCTGAAGAGGTAAAAGCTGAAGAGCCGATTATTGCCGAAAAGCCTCAAATGGACGTACCGGTTCCGCATATTGATCTGAGAGGCGATGATACCGGAACGGATTATTCTTACATCAGGCCAGAACCTGATGTGATCAGGCATGAGCTTAAACTGGAAGAAATACCACATATAGAAGAAGATGATGAGGAACCGGAACCAGACGAAATGCGCCATCCGATACACGAAATACCTGAAAAACTTAAGGCTGAAACACCAAAGGTTGAGGTAACTTCTGCACCTGTAATTAAAGAGCCTGTTAAGCCGCAGGTTGATATCGATGAGAAAGAGGGAATGCTAACCATTAACCAGCGCATTTCGGCACAAATTAATGCTAATACCTCCAGAAACGCGGAGCACGTCAGTTCCTCACAACCTATTACTGACCTGAAGCAGGCTATCACCTTGAATGATAAATTGCTTTACATTAAGGACCTGTTTAACGGTTATAACCTGGCTTATAGCGAAGCATTGGATATCCTGAACCGCTTTAACTCATTTGATGAGGCTGAGAACTTCCTTAAAACAAGCTATGCAGCCAAAAATAACTGGGACGCCAAACCAGCTACTGCTGAGAAATTTTATGAGCTGTTGAGGAGAAGGTATTCGTAAGTTGCAGTGGCAAGTGGCAGTTGCAGTATTAACACCAATCCATTTACTGCTACAGAAAACTGCTGCTGCTACTTCATCCTAAACAATTCCCATACGGTTTGAATCGAGTTTTACCAGTATAAACAGCATGATGGTAAAGCTGAGCAATGAGGAGCCTCCGTAACTGATAAGCGGCAACGGGATACCGATAGAAGGCACGATACCTATAGTCATCCCGATATTAATAATGACGTGAAAAAAAATAACTGACGCCACGCCATAAGCATACACACGGGTAAACGTGGACCGTTGTCGCTCGGCTATCCTGATTATGCGTAACAATAAAAACAGGTACAGGCCAAGCACTACGGTCGCACCGGCAAAGCCCCATTCTTCACCCACTGTACAGAAGATAAAATCTGTTCCCTGCTCCGGTACAAACGAGTATTTGGTTTGCGTGCCCTGCATATACCCCCTGCCCCACAGTTTACCAGAGCCTATTGCAATTTTCGACTGATTTACATTGTAACCCTTGCCTTTAATATCGGTAGTGATGCCTAATACGATATCGATACGTACCTTTTGGTGAGGTTTCAGCACACTGGTATAAAGGAAATGCACGCTGAATACAAAGGCGATACTAATAGCTAAACCAGTGGCTATTACAGGCATCAGCTTTCTGTTACGCCTGGTAAGCAATACAATAATAATGGCAACAATGATCAAAGCGCCGACGATGTAAGCCGTATTGTTGAGCTTTAGCGTAAGAACAAAGAGCGTGATAAACAGTCCCTCAAGTATAAGGAAATAGGGTGAGAGGCCTTCCCGATATAGTACAAATATCAATGAGCTAAATACCAGGGTTGATCCAGCATCAGGTTGCAGCATGATAAGCAGCATTGGGAAACCAATAATTGCCAGCGAGATCATGAACGATTTAGGATCCGTTATCCGAATATTAGTACCGTTTAAATACCTGGCCAACAGCAAACATGTAGTCAATTTGGCTAACTCTGACGGTTGTAATCGAAACCCACCTCCCAATGATATCCAGGCCTGGTTACCACCTACATTTCGCCCGACGACAAGTACAAGCATCAGCAAGACGACCGTTACACCATAAAACACCGGTGCAAGAGCGCTAAAAAAACGGCTCTCGAGCAACAAAATAAATATAGCCACCACAATGGCCACTATTATATAAATAAGCTGTTTGCCGTAGTCTGTGCTTAGATCTAAGAATGATGGGTGCTTTTCGTCATAAACTGCCGAGTGGATATTGAGCAAGCCAATGGTACACAGTGCCAGGTACACAAACACAATCGCCCAGTCGACGTTGAAAAAGAATCCGCGTTGTTGCTGTTGCATACTACTTCTCATCTTCCCTCCTCTCTAACTGATAAGCAGATGTTGTGTATTTGCTTTTATTCTTTTTCCGGCTCGCGCCACTTGCTGCCTTTTTATTGGCACTGTCTGCTATATGTTTTGCCGTGTCTTTAGGTGTGGACGGAAGCTTCAGCTTGGGCCCCTGGTAATAGTTCTCGAGTGCCGGTAACCGGTTGGCACTCATGATATAGTCGGGGGTAATGCCATTTGGACGTGAGGAAATACTATCTCTCAGATATTTCTCGACAATAAAGCTGGCAATTGGCGCCGCCCATTTTGAACCCTCGCCAGAGTTTTCTACTACTACCGCTATCGCGATCTTTGGATTCTCTCTCGGAGCATACGCAACAAACACGGAGTGGTCTTCGCCATGCGGGTTTTGAGCAGTACCTGTTTTACCGCACATCACAATGCCGGATATCTTTGAGCCTGCAGCTGTACCACGGTCGACCACCGCTTGCATCCCATTGATGACTGGTTCGAAATACTGAGAATCGATCCCGACATAATTTTTAAGCCGGTATTCCGGCTTAATAATTTCTTTGTCGCCGATACCCTTGATAAGGTGTGGTTTATAATAGAATCCATGATTGGCAATAGTACACTCAATATTAGCCAGTTGCAATGGGGTTGCTAACAACTCGCCCTGCCCAATCGCTAAAGAGATCACAGTACTTGAGCGCCAGCCCCCTGGATGATAAACCTTATCATAATGGGCAGTGGTAGGGAGATAGCCTTTACCTTCACTTGGCATGTCCAAACCCAATCTTGAACCCAATCCAAACTTTGATACATTGCCACGCCAGTTGGTAAAGGTAGATGCCGTTTGTTTGGCTCCATAGTAATTCATTAATCTTTCAAATACCATTGAAAAATAACCGTTGCATGATTCAGCTACTGCGCTTGCCAGGTTTACTACACCGTGACGCTCGTTATGGAAACAATTAACCCTGTGATTGCCCGCCCAGTAGTAGCCGGGGCAGTTGTAAGTAGTTTCCGGAGTAATGAGACCTTCCTGCATTGCGATCAAAGCACTTAGGGGCTTAAAAGATGATCCCGGAGGATAAGAAGCCTGAATTGGCCTGACGAAAAATGGCTTGTACGGATCTTTGTAAAGTTCGGCAGCATTATTACCTCTTTCATGTCCAACTAATAAATTGGGGTTGTAAGTTGGGCTGCTTACATAACAAAGTATCTCACCCGTAGAAGGTTCGATCGCAACGATACTACCCACTTTGTTTAACATCAGCTTTTCGCCAAGCTTTTGTATGCGTTTATCAAGCGACGATGTCAACCGTTCACCCGCCACCTGTGCGGTATCATAAGCGCCATTGGCATAGTGCCCCTTAAACCTGCTGCGTGAATCGACCAGATCGTTTTCTACCCCACGGCGACCACGTAATACGTCTTCATAGGAGCGTTCCACACCTGTGACACCGATAAAATCACCGGGGTGGTAATACCCGCCCGATTTCTTGATATCCTTGTCGGTTACCTCGCTGATATACCCTAAGAACTGGGCAGCGATAGAGTCAGGATAAGTACGCAGGTAACGTGGAGACGAGTCAAAACCCGGAAACTCCGACAAACGCTCCTGTATTGCGGCGAATGCTTGTGCCGATAATTGTTTTTCGAAAACAGATTGTAGGCGGGGAGAATATTTTATGGCTTTTTCAAACCTTTTATCGAACTCTGCCTTATCTATGCCTAATAACTTACAAAATGATGCGGTGTCGAAAGGCTTCACCAAATTTGGCGTTACCATGATATCGTAAAAGGCCTCGTTTTGTACTAATATTTTGTTGTTGCGATCAAGGATGGGGCCACGCGCAGGGTTTTTGTAAACCTTACGCAGCACGTTACTCTGAGCATACAACAGATACCGGTCATCTATGATCTGAATATAAAATAACCGGGCAAGAAGTATAAGGATAAGCGTAATAAAGATACCTGCAATTACGTAGCGCCGCTCAAAAAAACTATTCATTTAGCGTTCCCTCTTTCTGTAAAATAAAAACCCTGAAAGCAGCATCAAAAATACCGTAAAAATAGAACTCAACACAAAGCGGCTTAGTGTAAATGGTATCTCGGATAAGCGAAAAACTTCCAGGTTGAACAGGAAAAAGTGATGGGCTAAGGTCAGTATCAGGGCGTAGGTAAAAAACCAACGTGTACCCATTACGCTCAACGTTGGCTCGGGCTCATTATCAAAACCCTCTTTCTGAACGGTGATACTGATAAATAATATTCTGACGAATGCCAATAAAACACAGGATGCAGCATGCAGACCAGGCGTATCATAAAATGCGTCGATGATAATCCCCATCAAAAATGACAGGGCAAATAACAAAATATTAGGTGTTTCAAATGGCAGCAGCAGGATAAACATGATGTATAAGTAAGGTGTAGACAGGTTATACAGGGTGATGTTCTTCAGCAAAAACACCTGTAAAAAGATCAGCGATACAAACCGCAAAAAGTTGATTAATATAACCCTACTCATTTTTCTTTTGCTGCGCCTCCAGTCCCGCCTGTTCTTCCGCAAATTTGTTTACAACTACATCTACATATTGTAGCTTGCCATAATCCACGGCAAGCTTTACTTCCATATTTAATGCAAAACCTCCATTTTTAGTACGCAGGTTGCTTACTTTGCCAATAGGTATGCCAGCCGGGAAAAGTGAAAACTCTGAGGTCACCACCTCTTCACCAACGTGCGGCTGTGCATTATTCGATACATCTTTTAAATATCCTTTATGCGGATCGAGGTCATCACTCCACTCGATATAACCGATCTCATGATTTTTCGACAGCATGGCGCTAAACCGGGAATCCTTATGCAATAGAGATTGCACTATAGACATGTGCGGACCCACAAACACTACCTTTCCCACAATCCCCGAGCTACAGATCACACCCATACCTTTTCCTACGCCTTGCAAGCTTCCCCGATTGATGGTGATATAATTATTACTTCGGTTGGTGGAATTGTTGATCACCCTGGCCTCAATGTAAGTGTACTGTTGTTTGTAAATGGTATCGGTAACCTGCTTTTTATTAACGCTATCAATATAAAACGACGCCTTTAGCTGAGCCCTCAAACGGGCATTTTCTTTGGCAAGGCTGTCATTTGTTTCCCGTAACGAGAGATAACCATATAACTCGTTAACCTGCGAATACAAAGTGCCGGTTACCTTGTTGGCCGAATTGATAAAAGAAGCCTTCTGAAAAGAATTGTATTTGATATAAATAATGAGAGAACTTATCTCAAAGATAATAAACAGAAAAAATGCGTTGTACTTATTGATAAATATCAGGAGGTTACGCATTGGTCAGATCAGATTTGAGATATGAGATTTGAGATGTGAGATATCTTTCGAAACCGGCTATTATGTTAAATATAAGCTAATCAGTCTCAAATCTCATATCTAACATCTCAAATCTAAAATTACTGCATCAAGAATTTAAAGTTCCCTATATTTTTTAATGCGGTTCCGGTTCCGCGAACTACTGCACGCAGTGGATCTTCGGCTACGTGAACTGGCAGTTTGGTTTTTGCTGCAACACGTTTATCCAAACCACGCAACAATGCACCACCACCGGTCAGGTAAATACCGGTCTGGTAAATGTCGGCAGAAAGCTCAGGCGGCGTAATCTCCAATGCCTTCAGTATCGCCTCTTCTATTTTCGAGATGGATTTATCCAGGCAGTGAGCGATCTCGGTATAAGAAACCATGATCTGCTTTGGAACGCCAGTCATCAGGTCGCGGCCCTGTACGGCAAAATCTGATGGTGGATCGGCCAGTTCCGGCAGTGCCGAACCAACTTCTATTTTGATCTTCTCAGCAGTACGGTCACCGATCATGATGTTATGCTGACGGCGGATGTATTGAACAATATCTGAGTCGAAATTATCACCTGCAACGCGGATAGACTGGTCGCACACGATACCTGATAAGGCAATCACAGCAATTTCTGTGGTACCACCACCTATGTCAATGATCATATTACCCATTGGCTCTTCCACGTCGATACCGATACCTACAGCAGCAGCCATAGGCTCGTGGATAAGATAAACCTCTTTAGCCCCGGCAATTTCGGCTGAGTCGCGTACAGCACGTTTCTCCACCTCAGTGATACCAGAGGGAATACAGATCACCATACGCAAAGATGGAAAAAACCAGCCTTTGCCTTTGTTGATCATCTTGATCATGCCGCGTATCATGTGCTCGGCAGCGTTAAAGTCGGCAATAACGCCATCCTTCAACGGGCGCACCGTGCGTATATTTTCGTGGGTCTTACCCTCCATTTGCATCGCCTGTCGTCCAATGGCGATCACTTTGTTAGTTGTACGGTCAAATGCCACGATGGATGGCTCGTCGACCACTACTTTGTCATTGTGTATGATAAGGGTATTTGCGGTACCTAAATCGATAGCTATTTCCTGTGTGAAAAAATTAAAAAGACCCATTGGCGATTATCAAATAATAGATATGTAAAGTTGTATAAAAATAACTTAATAATTACAAGTTGTTATTAAAAGCGTTAAAATTCACAACTTATTACGTGTTATTATTAATTAATGTTTAAAATGTCGTACCCCGGTCATAACCATAGAGATACGTTTTTGATTTGCCATGTCTATCGAGTCCTGATCTTTGATCGATCCGCCTGGTTGCAGCACCGCTGTAATACCTGCTTCGGCTGCTAATTGCACGCAATCATTGAACGGGAAAAACGCGTCAGAAGCCATTACAGCGCCATTCAGGTCGAATCCAAATTCAGCGGCTTTTATAACCGCTTGTTTCAGAGAGTCAACCCTTGAGGTTTGCCCAACGCCGCTTGCCATCAGCTGATTATTTTTTGCAAAAACTATCGTATTTGATTTGGTATGCTTCACAACTTTATTAGCGAAGTAAAGATCTTTCAGTTCCTGTTCGGTCGGTTGCTTTTCGGTAACGGTTCTCATCTGATCCGGACCTTCAACTACCAGGTCTTTATCCTGCTCAATCACGCCGTTCAGCAAAGTTTTAAATTGCTTTAAAGGCAACTCAACCGGCTGACGGATTAAAATGATGCGATTTTTCTTCTCGCGCAATACCTGTACAGCCTCATCGGTATATGCAGGAGCAATTAGTACTTCAAAAAATATTTTGTTAATCTCTCTTGCGGTTTCCGCATCAATCTCTTCATTTGCAATGATCACGCCACCAAAAGCAGACACAGGATCACAAGCTAAAGCATCGATCCAGGCTTCTTTTATAAACGAACGGCTGGCGATACCGCATGCATTGGTATGCTTTAAAATAGCAATAGTAGGTTCAGTAAACTCGTCGATCAATGACACTGCTGCATCCACGTCAACCAGGTTATTGTATGATAACTCCTTTCCATGTAATTTGGTGAACATCGCATCAAGGTTGCCATAGAATACACCTTTCTGGTGCGGGTTTTCGCCATAACGCAATACCTGACTTTTTTGAATGCTTTGTTTGAAAACAGGTAATTGCTCCTCCTGATTAAAGTATTCAAATATGGCAGTATCGTAATGAGATGTAATGTTAAATGCACGTTGCGCAAATGAACGGCGCTGATCGATGGTTGTTTTACCATCCTGTGTTTTCAGGATCTCACCCAGTTCTACATAGTCATCTTTTGATGCCAGGATCACTACATCTTTAAAGTTCTTGGCCGCTGCGCGGATCAGGGAGATACCACCGATATCGATCTTCTCGATCACATCGGCCTGGCCTGCGCCTGATTTTACAGTTTCTTCAAATGGATACAGGTCAACAATAACCAGATCGATCTCCGGTATTTCATATTGAGCCAACTGCTGCTCGTCGCTTTCAAAGTTTCTTCTTGCCAATATACCGCCGAACACCTTTGGGTGCAGGGTTTTCACACGTCCGCCCAAAATAGATGGATAAGAAGTTAAATCTTCAACTGCAATCACTTCGGCACCTAAACTACGGATAAAAGTTTCCGTTCCGCCGGTGGAATAAATGTTCACTCCGAGGCGGCTCAGCTCATGGATAATGGGCTCAAGATTGTCTTTGTAATAAACTGAAATTAAAGCGTTTTTTATTTGAACAGAATGGCTCATGGACACGGGTTTTTTTAAAGCCGCAAAGGTAGTGATTAGGTGTCAGAGATTAGAGATTAGAGATTAGTTTTTTTGCAATAAATAATTGAAGCACAAATTGCTCATTGAGAAATCAAAAAACATGTGCTTTAGAAATTGATCTGCAGACTGAATAGACTGGTTTATGATTACACCGGGAACAAGCCTAATCTCTCATTAACTAATCTCTAAACTCAGCTCTTCATCTTTCTCAGCAAACTCTCTATCACCCTGGGGAAATGCTGATGCTCGAGTTGCTGGCCTTTGAATTTGATCACTTCAAGAGTATCCCCGGGTTCAATTTTAAAACGTGATTGATGCAATATCTCGCCTTCGTCGAATTTCTCATTAACAAAGTGGATAGTAATGCCCGATTCTTCTTCTTTGGCAGCCAGAACGGCCTTATGTACATGATCGCCGTACATGCCTTTGCCACCATATTTTGGTAACAAAGCAGGGTGAAGATTAATGATCTTATTAGGGAATGCTTTAAGCAGGTTTTCGGGAACAAGCCACAGAAACCCGGCAAGCACAATCAGGTCGACCTGCAGGTTTTTTAATAGCTTGATGATATTGTCAATTTGATAAAACTCTTCACGGGTAAATATGTGCGATGGGATTTCGAAATTATCAGCGCGCTGCAGCACATAAGCCTGCGGGTTGTTTGTAAGTATCAGTACTACTTCGGCTTCGGAATTACGTTTGAAATGCTCCATTATTTTTTGGGCATTTGATCCCGAACCGGAAGCAAAAATAGCAATCCTTTTTTTCATTGATATTATCGTTTCGGCGGCAATAAGGCTTTTATTAAAATGGCCGCTTTTATTCTGTTTTATCCTGGCTTTTTCTTATAAAGTATTCAAAATGCTGTTAACACGACTCAAATATAAAATTTTGATACAGTTAAACAACACACTATTGCGATTTTACCCTCACAAAGCCCCACTGGTAAACCACCCGTATTTGAGTAGGTGAATAGTAAGTTTCCAGATTACCTGTCTGTAGTATCAATGAATACTGCCCCAGGTTAACGATGCGGGCTGTAAGAAATGGTTTAGAATGTGTTGTTGTATCAGTCCGGGCTATTGTATCCTTGCAGGTCATGTTCACATTCAGAAAAAGTCTATCCTGAGAAAGTGCCCAGGTTCCTTTTGTCGCTTGTGGAAGGCAATCAAAATTGGTGTAAGTACAAGTATTATCCGTATTAAACTTAAATATTTGGGTTACCAGGCATGCTGTATCCAGCGTCAAAACACTAGTCGCCGTACTACCTACATAAGTGGTAACTTTTGCCGACGACAATTGCCATTGATTCTGGGCAATTAATGTTTCTATATAATCCTGGTTGTTTTTTTTACATGAATTAACCAGTAAACCAACAGCCGCAACAACAAACAGAAATAATAACCGGATCTTGAATTTCATTTATACAGTTGTACAAAAGTAAGAAATCAATGCCAAACTGGCGTTACAGTGAGTATATAACTGTAAAAATTCCTGTTTAGTTTAACCATCAATCTAAATTCAACTTCCGGCTCAAGACTTTCAACTTACACCTATTGACTTTGGACTTAAGACTTCCGACTTTTGACTACCATGAAAGTCTCCTTCGAAAAACTACAATCCGAATTCAAACGCGTCCTGCTTTCGCTCAATTTTGATGAAGAGCATGCTGATAAAAGCGCAACCATTTTTGCAAAGAACAGCCGCGATGGCGTTTATACTCATGGGCTAAACCGTTTCCCGACCTTTGTTGAGTATGTAAAGAATGGCCTTATCGTCCCCAATGCGAGACCTCTCCGAAGCGGCGGTTTTGATGCACTTGAACAATGGGACGGGCGCTTGGGCGTAGGCACACTAAACGCCACGTTTTGTATGAACCGGGCTATCGAACTTGCCCGTGAAAACGGCATTGGTTGTGTATCTATCAGGAACACCAACCACTGGATGCGTGGGGGCAGTTATGGCTGGCAGGCCGCCGAGGCCGGCATGATCGGCATATGTTTTACTAACACTATCGCGAATATGCCGCCCTGGGGTGGGGTCGATCCGCGCCTGGGAAATAATCCGCTGGTAATTGCTATTCCGCGCGAAGAAGGGCATATTGTATTGGACATGGCTATTTCGCAATATTCATTCGGCAAGCTGAACCTCTATAAATCCAGAAATGAGCAACTGCCTCTACCGGGAGGCTATGACAAAGATGGCAACCTAACCACTGACCCCGGCGAAATAATCGACTCTGTACGACCATTGCCTATTGGTTTCTGGAAAGGTTCAGGATTATCCCTTGTGCTCGACCTCCTGACTACTATATTAAGCCAGGGACGCTCGACGGGTGATGTTACCCGGGGCGGATCAGAATCGGGCGTATCACAGGTATTTATCTGTATAAAGCCTGATGCTGGTATCCAAACTGAAAATATTATTAAAAATATACTCGACTATACTAAAAGCAGTCGCACCGTGGGCGAAGGCAAGGAAATACTTTACCCTGGAGAAAACACTTTACGCATCCGTAAGAAAAGTATGGAGGAAGGCGTTTGGGTAGATGATAAAATATGGGAAAAAGTAACACAACTATAGTCCTGCAATATTGTTATCATCCAAAACTATATCTTTAGGCATTTATGACCGATTTTCGATTCCTCACACTTCCGGATGGACGACGACTAAGTTATGTGGAGTTCGGGAAAAGCGATGGCTACCCGGTAATGTATTTTCACGGTACTCCTTCCTCCTGTCTCGAACCAGCCATGATAGGCGAAGAAGCCTTTTTAACGCACAATCTACGAATCGTCTCACCAAGCCGTCCGGGTATGGGCCAGTCGGATAGACATGGCAAACGGACTTTTATCGACTGGACAAATGATACCATCGCGCTGGCTGATCATTTAGGAATCGATAAATTTGCCATTTTGGGCTATTCAGGTGGGGCACCTTATACATTGGCGTGTGCTTTAAAAATACCTGACCGCTTACTCTCAGCGGTAATTGTTGCAGGCGCCGGACAAATGAACCAGCCTGAAGTATGGAATAACCTGGGTTTAAAGCACCGGATATTTTGGAAAGTGGCCGATAAATTTCCTCTTCTGCTTCCCATCATGCTAAAAAAGATGCGCAACTATAGGGAAATGTCCGATGAGGCTATCATGACGCGCTTTGAGCAAAACATGCCTAAAGCAGATTTTGAAACCTTCAAACAAAATAACCGGTTATCGTTATCAAAGCAGGGAGTTGAAGAAACTTTTCGCGATATGAATGGTGTTGCGATGGATGTAAGGCTTCCCATCCGCCCGTTGGGGTTTGAATTAGGTATGATCAGGTTTCCGGTCACCTTTTTTCACGGAAAAGAAGACAGAACCGTTCCCATTCAGGTGGTAGAATGGATGGTGCCGCGCATACCTCATGCAAGGTTAGTGACTTGTCCTAACGACGGGCATATTTCTGCTATTTGTGAACATTTTGATGAGATAGCAGAAACGTTGTTGAATAAGGTTCCTGCATAAAGGAATGGGTTGCATCCCTACGACATGCGAAGCATATCGAATTATTCAATCATTCCCGCAAACTTTTCCCAAAAACCATCTTTAGGCAATTCGGCAACGATTTCAATGGGCTCATTTTTTATCGGATGTGTAAACCGCAATCTGCGGGCGTGCAGACTGATACTGTTTTTTAAGCTACCGCGAGGATAACCATATTTATTATCGCCGACAATTGGGCAACCCAATGTGGAGAGCTGTACCCGTATCTGGTGCGGACGGCCCGTGATCGGGTTGACCTCTAACAAATAATACCCGTCCAATTCACCAACCAGTTTGTAGCTCAACTCCGACCGCTGGCTACCTGGCACTTCCTGTTCATAAGCCTTGGTCACATTTTTCTGCGGATTTTTTAGCAGCCAATGCACCAGCTTGCCTTCGGGTGGTTCGGGACGTTTGCGTACTACGGCATAATAAGTCTTTTGAATTTCGCGGCGCTTAAACAGATTATTCATCCGGTCGAGCCCTTTGCTTGTTTTGGCAAAAAGGATCAGGCCGCTTACCGGGCGGTCGAGGCGATGCACTACACCCAGGAAAGCGCCATTTGGTTTGTTGTACTTTTTGGCGAGGTATTTTTTTACTTTTTCGTCGAGCGACTCATCCCCCGTCTCATCTACCTGCACAATATCCCCGGCGCGTTTATTCACTGCGATCAGGTGGTTATCTTCATAAATAATATCCTTATCCGTGATCTCCTGGTTTACGTATTTGATGTATACTTTGCCCATTGGTTGTAGGTGGCTGATAGTTAACGGTTCATAGTGTTGAACAATCAAATATCATTTTTGATTTATCATCTGCATATACGCACATCTGCACATCAATATTGTTCTTTCTCATTCGGAAAGTCTCTCGATTTCACATCATCAATATAATTCTTTATTGCATCGCTCATCACTGTATATAAATCAGCATATTGCCTTAAAAACCTCGGTTTAAACCCTTTGTTGAGGCCCAGCATATCGTGAATCACCAGAACCTGTCCGTCACAATATTTCCCCGCACCGATACCGATGATGGGAATACTCACGCTCTCAGCGACTTCTTTTGCCAGTTGTGCAGGTATTTTTTCAAGCACGATACCAAAGCAACCCAGTTCCTGCAATTTTAAGGCATCCTCACGTAATTTTTGAGCCTCTTGTTCTTCTTTTGCACGTACAGTATAAGTGCCAAATTTATAAATAGATTGTGGGGTTAAACCCAAATGCCCCATCACCGGAATACCGGCTGTGAGAATACGCGTTACAGATTCGGCGATCTCTACCCCGCCTTCAATCTTCACGCCATGTGCTCCGGCCTCTTTCATAATGCGGATAGCCGAATTAAGCGCTTCTTTAGAGTTACCCTGGTACGAGCCAAATGGAAGATCAACGATAACCAATGCCCTTTTTGCAGCACGAACAACTGAGGAAGCATGATAGATCATCTGGTCGAGCGTAATGGGCAAGGTAGTTTCATGGCCTGCCATTACATTTGAGGCGGAATCCCCAACCAGTATAATGTCCGTTCCGGCAGCATCAACTATGGTTGCCATGGAATAATCATACGCAGTAAGCATGGATATGCGCTCACCACGTTGCTTCATTTCCTGTAAGGTATTGGTAGTAACCCGTTTGATCTCTTTATTTACAGACATACTGGTAATATTTGGTTGGCAAATGTATGATAATTTCGAATTCCGGGAGCCGAATTTCGGATTTGTACCATCATCAAAATCACATAATTAAACGCATTTATAAATTTCGAAATTTCAAATTCGAAATCCGAAATAAAATCTTACTTTTGCGGCGTGAATCCGGTAGTTGCCCATTGCACTTCTTACAACTGCTTTCACGGAGCTGAACCTCAGTCTGACCGGCACTTTAACTATTCATTTTTTTATTATTATGATTACCAACTTCACCAAGTTACCCGCAGTATTATTACTGGCTGACGGAACTGTATTTTATGGCAAAGCTGCCGGAAAGATAGGCACCACCACCGGCGAGATATGTTTTAATACCGGGATGACCGGCTACCAGGAGATATTCACTGATCCTTCCTATTTCGGTCAGATTATGGTAACCACCAATGCGCATATCGGCAATTACGGTATCGCTAAAGATGAAGTTGAATCAAACCGCATACAAATAGCAGGGTTGGTTTGCAAAAACTACAACATCTATTATACCCGCAAGCAGGCTAATGAATCTATCCAGGATTATTTCCAGGAACAAAATATCGTATCGATCTCGGATATCGATACCCGACAGTTGGTGCGTCATATCCGCGATAAAGGCGCAATGAATGCGATCATCTCTTCTGAAATCCTCGATATTGAAGAACTGAAAGCAAAACTGGCCGAGGTACCATCAATGGATGGGCTGGAGCTGTCATCACAGGTTTCAACTACCGAAACTTACACCTTTGGCGAAGAAAATGCCAAGTACCGTGTAGCGGTTTTGGACCTGGGCGTTAAGAAAAATATCCTGCGCAATTTTCATGATCGTGATGTTTACGCTAAAGTATACCCTGCAAAAACTTCTTTCGAAGAAATGGAAAAGGATTTTGCGCCTAACGGTTACTTCATTTCCAACGGCCCAGGCGATCCTTCTGCTATGCCTTACGCGGTTAAAACTGTGAAAGACATATTAAAATCTGATAAACCAATGTTCGGTATATGCCTTGGCCACCAGTTGCTGGCATTGGCCAATGATATCCCAACTCAAAAAATGTTTAATGGTCACCGCGGTTTGAACCACCCGGTAAAAAATATCATTATCGATCATTGCGAAGTAACCTCACAAAATCACGGTTTCGGCGTAGTGCCTGAAGCTGTGCGTGCATCTGACAAAGTAGAGATCACCCACGTGAATCTGAACGACCAATCGATAGAAGGTATCCGGGTGAAAGGTAAAAAAGCATTCTCGGTGCAATATCACCCTGAATCATCACCCGGCCCGCATGACTCAAGATATTTGTTTGATGATTTCATCAAGCTGATGCAATAAGAAACAAACTTGAAGGCGGGAGGAATTTTTCCCGCCTTTTTTATTTTTATAGATTTGGCCATCCCTGATTAATTCGATTATAGCTTATGAAAATAGCCTTAGCCTCCCCTCCTTTTCCAAAATCAATAGCCGACGGCCTGCACTGGGTTGAAAAAATGATAAAAGAGGCAGCGGCACAAAAAGCGGAGGTTGTTTGTTTTCCTGAGTCTTATGTCCCTGGCTTACGTGGCGTTGGTTTTGAGGTAGAAGCTCACTCACCTACCAAACTGGAAGCTGCACTAAAAAGTGTTTGCGCTATGGCGAAGGAAAATGCTATCGCTGTTATCTTCCCAATGGACTGGGACCATCCCGATGGTATATTAAATGTAGCATGGGTGATATCAGCCAAAGGAGAAGTAATTGGTCGTCAGACTAAAAATCAACTATCGCCGCCAACGGAAGATGAGCTATTTATTCCCGGTAACGAGAAAAGTATATTTGAAGTAAATGGCGTTAAGTTCGGGATCACGATTTGTCATGAAGGCTTCCGTTATCCTGAATCGGTAAGATGGTCGGCCAGAAGGGACGCAAAAATTGTTTTCCATCCGCATTGCACCGGCAACGATACCCATGGCGATAAGCTTTATGAGTGGGGCAATAAGAACAACCCCTATTACGAAAAGGCGATCATGATGCGAGCCATGGAGAATACCATTTATTATGCAGCCTGCAACTATACCATGAAATATCCTGAATCGGCAACCTGTGTGATCGATCCTGATGGCAATTGTGTTGCTCACCAGCCTTACTCAGAAGTTGGCGTATTGGTTGTAGATATAGATCCCGAAAAAGCGACGGGCCTGTTAGCAAAGAGGCTCAATGCAAGTCTATATACTAACTATTAATCAATACTATTTCTTTAAATAATAATCAGGTACTTTAAGTGAGGGCTTTTCTACGTCCCAGATTATACTAGACACCTTCCAGCCACCTTTGGTTTTTATTAATTGAAAACTGTTCACACCCCTTTCCGCAACGGTATCCATACTGTTTAGATAGGTTTTGTAGGTACTGATGCGGTGTGCTACCCTGCCAAATTGCTCTGTTCTGCCAAAAAGTTCTTCTTCATAAAACATGCTGACGTGGTTGCCTTCTATGAACTGCTTATACAACGGATCGATAAACTGATCGATACTTGTAACCTGTGCAGTATCTGTCCGGAAATTGATCAATTGCGCCTGGGGGATAAAATAATTTTTGATTTCGCTATAACGTGGCTTCTCTCCCTTTTTGAAACTGATTGCGGCATAGGCATCGTGTACGGCTTTCGTTATGGCACTATCATCAGGTAAAGCATACGCTGTTTTTGATGACCCGACACCTGTCTGGTCGTGATGAGAGGAACAGGAGTACAAAATGAATATGCATGTAGTAAGGAGAATAAAGGTTTTCATATGTTTGATCTAATGGTTACGATGAGATAAATATAATATATAAGCCTTACATTATCTTGCAATAAGACACCGGCAATTTTCCCCGACTCATCCAATTTCCCTCCCCAATTCACCGACGATTTCCAGCTGTTCGCCTAATATCCCTCACGCTTTTTTGTGGACGGGGACATATTTGTATCGCAAAACAAAAACAATATCATGAAAACTATTCTGCTTATCCAGCTCATCCACCTTGCCACTGAGACCCTACATCAACTCCATGCCGTGATCCAAACGTTGGGGCATTTGGTGAAATAAATTTGAAGAGTCCGTAAGCAAGAGACAAGAATCGAGATAGAACGCATTCATTGGCAGACCTTCTTGATCCCTGGCTCTTGACCCTTGATTCTCAAACTTAACATCACACAACAATAATTTAACACAGATTAACAGAACGCTTAATACACGTTCTGTTATTTTGTATAAGATAAACTACATGAAGACATTAACACAATTTTCAAATTTTTTATTCGAGCGGATGGAATCATTCACGCGCTCGTTTGCCAACCTGCTGAGCTAACCGAAGAAACGAGCTCTTCGCACTGATCTTGTCCCCATCGGAACAGACTTCTCCTCCATTTCACTTTTCAAATCCCTTCCCTCATCAATTCAAGAAATCATAATACATAAAACGTCTAACCTATTACGTAAGACCTCTTCACCGTAAAAATTGCGCTATTCACCGAAAAACTCATTGATATTCCATTTTTCTGTATCATTTTTACAGCATGGTAAAAAAACCGATCATCACTGTAAAAAACCTGGTAAAAAAGTATGGTGATTTCACCGCTGTAAACGATATCAGCTTTGAAGTTTATGAAGGCGAAATATTCGGGCTGCTTGGTCCTAACGGCGCGGGTAAGACTACCACCCTCGAGATCATTGAAACCCTTAGGGATAAAACCTCCGGCGAAATTTCAGTCGATGGTTTTTCTATCGGGAAAGATGCTGATGATATTAAAAAACGTATCGGAGTACAGTTACAAGCAGCGGGTTATTATCCAAATCTGAATTTATCAGAGCTGATCGTACTTTTCTCTGGCCTCTACGGCATCAACAAAACGCCAATGGAAATGCTTGGAAAAGTAGCCTTGACTGAAAAAGCTAAAGCGAAGTATAAAGACCTGTCGGGAGGACAAAAACAACGCTTTTCTATCGCTACTACATTGATCAATGACCCGCGCATAATTTTCCTGGATGAGCCTACTACCGGCCTTGACCCACAGGCACGACGTAATTTGTGGGACCTGATCCGAGAGATACGCAACAACGGAACTACTGTGGTAATAACCACGCACTATATGGATGAGGCAGAGGTATTATGCGACCGTGTTGCCTTTATCGATGGCGGCAAAGTGATCGGCATTGATACCCCCGACAATTTTATCGATAAACTGGTAGCCGGCGGCTTCGAAAGGCCAAAACAAGTAAAACTGGCCAACCTTGAAGATGTATTCATCAACCTGACCGGTAAGGAATGGCGGGAGGAGTAAAGTCCAGAGTCTTAAGTACTGAGTTAAAATCTTTCAAACTAAACAATCTTCCGGACTTTCAGTCTTTCCGACTTCCGGGCTTTAAAAATGACCAATGACTAATAACCAAAAACCATACAGCAATACCCGTGCAACACTCGCCATAGCCAAGGCTAGTTTCAGGTCGATATTACGCAGCCCTTCGGCTGTCGTGTTTAGTTTGGTGTTCCCTTTGATATTTATTGTGGTATTTGCCAATATTGGCGGTAGCGGTGTTACGGTTGATGTAGGTGTGGCTAAAGGTTGCGATACCACTAACATGGTTTACCAGGTACTGAAAAAGAACCAGATGCTGAATCTGATTAAAGATCAGTCGACCGAGGAGATGAACAAAAATTTATCAAAAGGGTCAATTGATGCCATATTGGATATTAAGAAAAATAATGCAATGCCTCCTTTTACAATTGATGTTCAGTATACAAAAGCTTCATCTAAAGGCGGCATCTTAAAATCCACTTTGAATAACATCTTATACCAGGCGAATGCGGCAATAAACAAAAATCAGCCACAATTAGCTGAAGTTAAAGAAGCCACCATACAAGGCCGCGAGTACCGTTATATCGACTTTATCCTTCCTGGCATGCTGGGCTTTTCATTACTCAGCAGCGGGGTTTTCGGTACAGCTTTTGTGTTCCTGAGTCTGCGTCTGACACTTGTTATTAAGCGTTTCTTCGCCACTCCGGTAAAACGCTACAGCATTGTTCTGGGCGAGGCACTGGCACGTATTGTTTTTGCGTTGCTGGGTGCATTATTTATTATCGCGATCGGACATTATGTCTTTCATTTCACCCTGATACATGGTCTTGCTACAGTTGTTGATATGCTGATCTTGTCGGCTATCGGGCTCATCATTTTTATGGGTTTTGGTTTTATTATATCCGGTGTCGCTAAAAACGAAAGTTCTGTGCCGCCGTTTTCTAATATTATAACGCTGCCACAGTTTTTGTTGTCCGGCACATTTTTCTCCACGGCTGCATTCCCCAGCTGGTTGCAACATATCAGTAGAGTATTGCCATTAACCCACCTGAACGAAGCAATGCGTAAAGTTGCTTTTGAAGGAGCATCACTGGGAGATGTTTCTCATCAGTTGCTTATCTTGGGAATATGGTTCATCGGCGTTTATGTGGTTGCAGTGAAGACCTTTAAATGGGAATAATTTTTAACGTTCTATGGTCGACGTATTGCGCTATACGTATAACTCCAAATCAAAAACGCACTACGTAAAACGTTTCAGGTACTACCCATCTGTGTTATCAAATCGTTAATTCAGCATAATCCTGCAATTTTATTTGAGCTAAACTTAATATGATTTGTATATTTGGAAAGTATAATACAATTAGTGTACATTTGACACTAACTAAATTTCAATTCCTAAAAAAATCAATTTAAGATGAGCTTAATTATTGACGTTCACGCCCGCCAGATACTCGACTCGCGTGGTAACCCTACTATCGAAGTAGATGTTTTAACTGAAAATGGCGCTCTGGGCCGTGCTGCTGTCCCTTCAGGTGCTTCAACCGGTGCGCATGAAGCTGTTGAACTTCGTGATAACGACAAATCAAAATATATGGGCAAAGGCGTTTTACAAGCCGTTGCCAACGTAAACGATATTATTGCCAAAGAACTGCAAGGTGTTGATGTATTTGAACAAAATGCTATCGACGCTTTAATGATCGAACTTGACGGTACCGAAAATAAAGGCAAATTAGGTGCTAACGCTATTCTTGGTGTTTCATTAGCCGTTGCTAAAGCTGCTGCGCAGGAAAGCCGTCAGCCGCTATACCGCTACATCGGTGGTGTGAATGCCAATACTTTGCCTATCCCGATGATGAACATCATCAATGGTGGTTCTCACTCTGACGCACCTATCGCGTTCCAGGAATTTATGATCATGCCGGTTGGCGCTCCTTCATTCTCTGAAGCATTACGCTGGGGATCAGAAGTGTTCCACAACCTGAAAAAGATTTTGCACGACCGTGGTCTTTCAACTGCTGTGGGCGACGAAGGTGGTTTTGCGCCAACTTTTGACGGCACCGAAGACGCTGCCGAAACTATCTTGAAAGCTATTGAAAAAGCTGGCTACAAAGCAGGCGAGCAAATATGCCTGGCGCTTGACTGTGCTGCATCCGAGTTTTATGTAAACGGCAAATACGACTATACTAAGTTCGAAGGCGACAAAGGCGCTGTTCGTACAAGTGCGCAGCAAGCTGATTACCTGGCTGAATTAGCAGCAAAATATCCTATCATTTCCATCGAAGACGGCATGGCTGAGGATGACTGGGATGGCTGGAAATTACTGACCGATAAAATCGGCGGTAAAGTTCAACTAGTAGGCGATGACTTGTTCGTAACCAACGTAAAACGTTTACAAAGAGGCATAGATGAGCACATTGGCAACTCTATCCTGGTTAAAGTAAACCAGATCGGTTCGTTAACTGAAACCATCAATGCAGTATCATTGGCACAGACTAATGGTTATACTTCAGTAATGAGCCACCGCTCTGGCGAAACTGAAGATGCTACTATAGCCGACTTAGCAGTAGCCCTTAACTGCGGACAAATCAAAACCGGTTCTGCATCACGTTCAGACAGGATCGCGAAATACAACCAACTGCTTCGCATTGAAGAAGAGTTGGGCGACAGCGCGAAGTTTATCGGCAAGAATTTTAAATACGCGAAAAAATAAGGTAAAAGCTTAAAGGCGAAAGCGAAAGCTTTTAATAGATTATAGAGCCTCGGGAAACCGGGGCTTTTTTGTGGGTATAGGTGTTCACGTTCACTTCGCGAACACAACCTTGGCGCGAGTGTGACAGGCGGTCTTAGCGCAAAGGCAACCCGTGACTTTTATTTAAGCACGAGTAATCTAATCCTACCTCAAATAAAAACCGTATCTTTGCCGCCATATTTACCCGTTCGCTTACGGTTTTGATCATTTCAGACGAGACTCTTCAGATCCGCTTATGCATTCGCGTTAGCATATTACATTTAGACACATTACATGTTATTTCAAGATTTAAAAATAATTGAGCCTATCCTCAGGGCCCTAAAAACCGAGGGATATACCACACCGACGCCTATACAGGAACAAGCCATACCCATCTTATTACAACAAAAAGATTTGCTGGGCTGCGCGCAAACCGGCACTGGTAAAACCGCAGCATTTGCCATACCTATTTTGCAGCTACTGTACCAGGACAGGCTGCAGCACAAGGAACAAAAAACAATTAAGGCAATCATATTAACCCCAACGCGTGAGCTTGCTATACAGATAGATGAAAGCTTTGCGGCCTACGGTCGCCATACCGGATTGAAACACTTGGTGATCTTCGGTGGGGTATCACAAAACCCGCAGGTAGATGCTTTGCGCCGTGGGGTAGATATTCTGACCGCCACTCCCGGCCGATTGCTCGACCTGATGAACCAGGGTTTTGTCAGGCTGGACCATATCAAAATGCTGGTGCTCGACGAAGCAGACCGCATGCTGGATATGGGTTTTGTGAACGATGTGAAAAAAGTAATCGCCAAAGTGCCTCAAAAAAGACAAACGCTGTTTTTCTCGGCTACGATGCCAAAAGAAATTCAGCAACTGGCGGATACCATATTGCGGAACCCTGAAAAAGTAGAAGTTACGCCGGTATCGTCTACTGCGGATACCATTCAGCAAACGCTTTATTATGTAGAGAAGAACAACAAAAAGTCATTGCTGATCCACCTATTGGGTGATAAATCCATAAAAACCGCTTTGGTATTCACCCGCACAAAGCATGGAGCAGACAGAGTGGTAAAAGACCTGAACAGGGTGGGCATTACCGCCGAAGCAATTCATGGCAACAAATCGCAAAATGCAAGGCAACGAGCGCTGACTAATTTCAAAAACCGGACAACACGGGTGCTCATCGCTACAGATATTGCTGCACGCGGAATTGACATCGACGAGCTTACTCACGTAATCAATTACGAAATACCGAATATTCCCGAGACTTATGTACACCGCATTGGCCGTACAGGTCGGGCCGGAGCAGATGGCATTGCCTTTTCTTTCTGCGATGAAGAAGAAATGGAATTCATCAAAGATATTCATAAGCTGATCGGTAAATCCATTCCGGTAACTGAGGCTCACCCCTATCCCATGAATGCGGCTGCTATTGTACGCAAGCAGGAATTGACTAAACAGGCATCACAGAACGGGCAGAGACCGGGATCGGGCCAGCGGCAGGGAGGTACATCAGGACACCGGGATGGCAAGAGGAGATTTGGTGGCAATAAATCGCGTGGAAATAGGAGATAATTCTTAACCGATGTAGAGACGCAATGCATTGCGTCTCTACAAATATACCTAAACATCCTTCGCCTCACACCAGCCTAAAAACCTAACCTTTAGTAAATTACCAATCCCACTTGCACCATTCAAATAAATTAAATAGCTTTAAAAGAAAATTTACGCGATTGGGATGAAGCGCTTCTTAAATCTCTTCAGAAATAAATACTTCTTGGTTTCTTCCATATTCCTGGTTTGGATGGTTTTCTTTGACCGTAACGACCTGTTTTCGCAATGGGAATACCATCAGCAGGTGAGCAAACTAAAGCAGGAGCGCGATTTTTATCAAAAAGAAACTGCAAAGGTTCACCAGGACCTGGATGAACTCACTTCCAACAAAGAAAAGCTCGAAAAATTCGCCCGCGAAAAGTATCTCATGAAAAAAGACAATGAGGATGTTTTTGTGATCGTGAAAGAAAAGAAGGACTGAAGAGGTTGAAAGTCAGACCACTGACTACGCATAAAACTTAGGCAACGATAATTTATACTTCACCGCTATTATCCTGATTGCGCAAACTACCGCAACGGCTAACAATTCTACAATATCTGTATCAAGATCATTCAGCAGCAAAATATACAGAGTCCCACCAACAATGCATGCAGTCGCATATATCTCCTTCTGAAATATCAGCGGAATATTATTCAGCAAAATATCACGCAATACTCCACCAAAGCAGCCGGTTATGGTTCCCAAAGCGACGCAAACGCCGGGGTTTAGGCCTGCACTGATACCTTTTTGTGTACCGATGATAGTAAATAGCCCCAAACCAAGCGCATCAAACAAGAACAAAGTAGTTTTAAATGTCTTGATGTACTTTTTGAAGAAAATCGTAGCGATCCCTGTACCTAGAATGATGAGGGGTGTTTCATAATTACGCATCCAGTTAACGGGTGTATCACCAATCAGTACATCACGAATTGTTCCTCCGCCGATGGCTGTTACAAAACCCATGATGAGCACACCGAAAACATCCAAGCGCTTTTGCATAGCCGAAAATGCTCCCGAAATGGTGAAGGCTACCGTCCCGGATATTTCGATAACAGAAGGAATATTGATCATCATACTTCCCCTTCCCGTTTACGCACAAACCACTCAGCGCTTAGCGCTCCAACAATCAAAATAAATATCCATTTCAGGTCGATGAGGTCGCTGTAGCGTTTATCCTCATAAACAACGGTTTTGATATTTTCATTCTTCTTAATCAAATCGGCAAGCTGACTAATTTGCGATCGCTGAAGCATTTGCCCGCCTGATTGCTTAGCAAGATCGTACAACAACTGATGATCGGCAGCGCTTTGGCGGGTTTCCAGATTCAAAGGTTTTACAGTGAGCTGACCGGTAGCGTTAAACGTCTCATTACCTAGTTTAGTTGATGCGGAATACGTGTACTCATCTACAGGCAAAGTGCCGGCATCCAGTTGGTAGCTTTGCCCGTTTCTTGAGAACAGGAAGCTGTAAGTCTTACCGGCGCGGCTTTTCAATTCGATACGGATATCCGGTGTATTGACCAATTCGAGAGCCTGATTATACAATTCCGCATTGAGAATAACGTTTTCACCTTCATCAAAAACATTTTTGGCGGCATATACGCGTAAGCGCTGGTGATTACTATTGGCTGTCAAATACTGAACCGCCTGTCCGAATAACTCTTCCAAAGCGGCATGACTACCATAGGTATTGTATTCCGATAATGACCATCGCCATATACCCTCTCCTGTTAACACAGCCATTCTGCGTCCGTTCTCATCACTGAAGGATAACAAAGGATATGGCGTAGCAACTTCTCCTATACGTTGTTTGAATAATAACTGCCCGGTACCACTGCTGCTGTAATTGCCATAAGGAGCCAGCAGCGGTGGTAATTCGCTTAATTTCTTTTTGGTAGAATCAGATAATGTAAACAGCGAAAATTCCTGCACATGCTGCGCAAATACTTCTTGCATATCACTCCGGCCCGAGTTGATCTGCACCAGCTTCTGCTCGCTGTTCAACTGCGGCAGATCGGTTTGCGCTCCGGCGATATACCAAACCGGCACTTTGCTTTTGGTAATGAAACTCTGCAATTCACCAGAACTGTTGCTTGCAGTTTGGTACAGAATGACCAGGCTGTAATCACTTAGTTTCAATTTAGGCAGATCGCTCAGCAAACTGGCTTTTACCTCGTAGTTGCGGTTGCTTTCTATCGATTGCTTGATGACGCTTATATCCGGATGCGGACCATTATACAGAAGCAATACCTTCTGCCGTGCATCCAGCACATTTACATAAATGGTTTCAGTGTTGTTTTGAATCGATACCTCGTTCTTTACAGAGGCGATGTTGATCGTAAACTTGCGGGTACCTTTTTTATCTGCATTTAATTTCATTGGTATCGTTCTCCGAAAATTATTGGAGGTAACGACATCGGTTTGAGAGAACACTTGTTTCCCATCTTCATCAACAGTCAGATGAATGCTTTCGCCTTTTGCCTGGTAAGCCTCGGCTAATACTTCCGTCTCAAAATCATTTCCGAGATAAGCCGTTTTATTATAATTGACATTGCCGATGAGCAAATCGCGCTTGGCAACCGTATCACCCAAAGCAATGGTATAGATGCTTGTTTTCAGGTTTTTAGCTTCATAATGCGGGTCACTCCCCTGGTTGTACAGGCCATCAGTAGCCAGTATCAAAGCGCCGATATTTTGATTTACATAGCGCTCATTCAACTGATGAATGGCGGACGAAATATTGGTTTGCTTGCCGTTGAATTTATCCGACAAACCGTCCTTCAGATCACCGCTAAAATTAAACTCCCGTACATCGTACTGATCGCCTAATTGTTGTTTTAGTTGCGAGAGCGCTCCGGTAAAGTCTTTCTCTTTTGAGCTTAGACCAAATAGTCTTATCGACTCTGAATTATCCTGTGCAATCAATACCAATGGCTTCTGCGGGTTATAAGCCACCGAGCGGATCAAAGGCGAAATCAGCAAAAACGAAAGCAGGAATACAGTAACAGACCGAGCAGCAAATAAGGCATAACGTGCACGCTTACCCAAACTAACCGGCTGACGGTACATCATCCAGCCATACCCCAAACCCAGTAACAGGCAAACCGGTGTCCACCAACCCGAAACTGTCCCCCATGTTACTGAAAATAAAAGCTGCATATGGTTTACGTTGCACGTATGACGTAATACGTTTTACGTTAGTGTGCAAAATGCAAAATAATTGTGAATGTTTTATTGTGATCCGGCAGGCCTGTCTTTTATTTCAAATCCGTATTCGGGATGGCGTTTATTATATTTATAAATTTTATCAAGATTTGCAATACAACTGGAAACCTTGCTCAGGCTTAATTTTTAGTATTTTGAGATCCTAGCTCAACTGTAACGATGTAACAAATTCCTCATAGCCGTCTCCACAGAATCCTTGCCCATTTTTAGATGGGGTTGATCGATATTCATACCAAAACAGGATGTAATAAACATTCTTTACCTTTTTACAGGCCAATATTTTTACAGCATCAGCGTGATCAAACTCTCCAAGATCAGCTAGCTTATCAACACTAAAAGTTTTTACTACCTGACCAATCTTTACGATATTGAGGTAATGGTTCAATTTCTTTTTTACTGAGACTCTGACTTCAAACGACTGGTCTGGCGTCTGACTTTTGGACATAAGGGTGTTATAAAAGAAAAATGACAGGCAAATAGTGATTAACATCCAATAGTTAATTTCCCTTTTACCTGTCATTTTATCAAGTGATAAAAATTCCGCAATCGAAATTCCGCCTTCCGAAATCCTACAGCATTCCCCCATCAACAGGTATCACCTGCCCGGTAATGTAGGCAGCCATATCCGATGCTAGGAAAACACAGGCATTGGCCACATCTTCGGTTTCGCCACCACGTTTAAGCGGGATGGCTGCAGCCCAACCTTCAACTACTTTGGGGTCTAATACCTCAGTCATCTCCGTTTTGATAAAGCCCGGGGCAACCACATTGGTACGTATATTACGTGAACCTAATTCCTTTGCGATAGATTTGGAAAAACCAATAATACCTGCTTTTGAAGCTGCATAGTTGGCCTGCCCTGCATTACCCTGTACACCTACTACCGAACTCATATTGATAAACACCCCGTAACGGTTCTTCATCATGATCTTTGATGCAGCCTTGGTTACGTTGAAGATCGATTTCAGGTTCACATCCAGCACTTCGTCCCAGTTCTCTTCGGTCATACGCATCAGCAGACCGTCTTTGGTGATACCGGCATTATTCACCACGATATGCAGTGTACCGAAATCAGCCACGATATCATTCACGAGTTTTTCAGCCTCATCAAATTTAGAAGCATCGGAGCGGTAGCCTTTTACTTTGGTGCCAAAGCTTTGCAGTTCCTGCTCTAAGGCCTGTCCTTTTTCAACAGACGATAAGTAAGTAAAAGCAACATTGGCGCCATGCTCGGCAAACTTTTCGGCTATTTTACGGCCTATTCCTTTTGATGCCCCGGTGATGAGTGCGGTTTTTCCTTCTAATAATTTCATTTTGTTCTGAATGATTTCGGGGGTCGAAGATAAGGAATTAGTCGGGAAGTCGGAAAAGTCGGAAAGCCGGAAAGAAACAATTAATAGATCAATGCCAGAGGACCATCTTTTGCCACTAATACCGACCAACCAGGTTTAGAACCTGATGTAATAGAAGCTACAAATTTGTCACGGATATAAATACCAACCTCTATCAATCCATCATCTTTAGATTCTGTCCATTCACATCTTACTTCGTTTTCATTTATTATGGGCTTTATGGCCGCATCTTTGGCAAGGTATTCTGTTGGATTTAAAAAAGGCATATCCTCGGCTAGCCAGAAAGACGTTATGGGAGCTTGCTGTTGGTTATAGAGCCAAACATCGCCTATGATGTCCTCTCCCTCATATAAATAGGCGTAAGCAACACGACCATCATCTTCTATAATTGTAGAATAATACTCATCAAACTCGCAACGTATTTGTAAAAAAAATGTCGACATATTATCCGTTTATACCCATTGCTTCCCTATACTCTCGCTGCAACTCCATCAAACACCCTGCGCACAAACACCCATCAAATTGTTCACTAATGTATTGGGTTTCATTCAGCGTCAGCTGCACGGTGGTGCACTGACATTTGGTGAATGAATTGGCCTTACATTCAAAAGGCGACTGGCATCGCTCACAGCGAACTATTTCGTGTTTGATCATTTTTGTCCATAGTCTATGGTCGATAATCCATAGTTTTAGGCAAAATTACATATTACCATCGACTATGGTCTATCGTCTATCGACTAAAAATCTATGCCGAGCACGTAACACAGCCCTCATCCATCGAGCAGGTTGGCCCGGCAGGTATTTCATCGGCTACCTGTTTTACATGATCAGGGATCACCGGCTCCATGTTTTTGCCACCCTGGTTCTCTACCGTAAACTTAACCGCCTGCGAAGCTGCTTGTGTGCGCAGGTAGTACATACCGGTTTTCAGGCCTTTCTTCCAGGCGTAGAAGTGCATCGAAGTGAGCTTGGACGCATTGGGTGCATTGATAAACAAATTCAATGATTGCGACTGGCAGATATAAGCGCCCCTGTCGGCGGCCATATCAATGATGTTACGCATTTTGATCTCCCAAACAGTTTTGTACAGGTCTTTCAATTCCTGTGGTATTTCAGCAATATCCTGTATTGATCCATTAGCAGTGATGATCTTATCTTTCATTGTATTATCCCACAAGCCGCGGTTAACCAAATCACGCAGCAAGAATTTGTTTACAATGATAAATTCACCGCTCAATACCCTTCTAGTGTAGATGTTGGATGTATAAGGCTCGAAACATTCGTTATTACCCAATATCTGTGAGGTAGAAGCAGTAGGCATTGGAGCAACCAATAAAGAGTTACGCACACCATGGTTCATCACATCCAGGCGCAGATTTTCCCAATCCCATCTTCCGCTGTCAGGCTTTACGCCCCACATATCAAACTGGAATTTCCCTTTTGATAAGGGCGAACCTTTAAATGTTTCGTAAGCACCCTCCTTAATAGCCAGGTCCTTTGACGCTGTCATCGCGGCAAAGTAGATCGTCTCAAAAATCTCTTTGTTCAACAGTTTTGCTTCTTCACTTTCAAACGGCAAGCGCAGCAATATAAATGCATCAGCCAAACCCTGTACACCCAAACCAATCGGGCGATGGCGCAGGTTAGAATAACGTGCCTCTTCAACCGGGTAATAATTATTATCGATGATGCGGTTGAGGTTTAAGGTAACCTGGTAAGTTACCTCATACAATTTTTGATGATCGAATATGCCGTTGATTACATATCTCGGTAATGCCAGTGAAGCCAGGTTACATACTGCGACCTCCTTATCGGATGTATATTCCATGATCTCGGTACACAAGTTAGAACTTTTGATCGTACCCAAATTCTGTTGGTTCGATTTACCATTTGCCGCATCTTTATACAGCAAATAAGGCGTACCGGTTTCTACCTGTGCATCCAGAATGGCAAACCACAGATCCTGCGCTTTTACAGTTTTACGTGCACGGCCTTCGCTCTCGTATTGCTCATATAATGCTTCAAACTCCGCTCCGAAGCATTCTGACAATCCCGGTGCTTCGTGAGGACAAAACAGGCTCCAGTCTCCGTTAGCCTCTACCCTTTTCATGAACAGGTCGGATACCCAAAGGGCATAGAACAGGTCGCGCGCACGCATTTCTTCCTTGCCGTGGTTTTTACGCAGATCTAAAAAATCAAAAATATCAGCATGCCACGGTTCTAAATAAATCGCAAAAGCACCTTTACGCTTACCCCCGCCCTGGTCAACATAACGTGCTGTATCATTAAATACTTTCAGCATCGGAATGATCCCATTACTTGTACCATTGGTACCGCTAATGTAAGACCCCGTAGCCCGTACATTATGAATGCTCAAACCTATACCTCCTGCGCTTTGCGATATCTTGGCAGTCTGTTTCAGCGTATCATAAATACCATCGATACTATCATCCTTCATAGTCAATAAGAAACATGATGACATCTGGGGCTTTGGTGTACCGGCATTAAAAAGTGTCGGCGTAGCATGCGTAAACCAGCGCTCGCTCATTAGATTGTAGGTTTTGATCACGCTGTCAATATCATCCTTGTGGATACCTACCGACACCCTCATAAACAGATGCTGAGGGCGTTCAGCTATCTTGCCATCGATCTTTAACAGGTATGATTTCTCCAGCGTTTTAAAGCCGAAATAGTCAAAACCAAAGTCACGATCGTAGATGATGGTGCTATCCAATACTTCCGCATTTTTCTCAATCACTTCCCAAACATCATCAGCAATCAATGATGCGTTTTTGCCTGCTTTCGGGTCGATATAGCCATGCAATCTTCTCATCGTTTCTGAGAAAGATTTGATCGTATTTTTATGCAGATTGGATACCGCTATGCGCGATGCCAGCAAAGCATAATCCGGGTGTTTGGTAGTTAATGAGGCCGCCGTCTCTGCCGCCAGGTTATCCAGCTCGGAGGTGGTTACCCCGTCATACAAACCCTCAATTACTTTTTTGGCGACATCTATCGGGTCAACCAACGCCGGGTTCAAACTATAGCACAGTTTCTCGATACGTGCTGTTATCTTATCAAATTTTACGGTTTCTTTTTTACCGTCTCTTTTTATTACGTACATGGTGGGTTAGCGGTTAAAGGTTAGTGATTAGAGATTAATTAGAAATCTTCGTCAAGCGAGAAAGATTTGGTTTCGGTTGTTGCATTCAACACTCCGCTTTTCTGATAATCGCCAACTCGTTTCTCAAAGAAATTGGTTTTGCCCTGCAGGGATATCATCTCCATAAAATCAAATGGATTGGTGACGTTGTAGACTTTATCGTACCCTAGCTCAACCAACCAGCGATCTGCTACGAACTCAATATACTGACTCATCAGTTTGGCATTCATGCCGATGAGGTTTACCGGCAGGGCTTCCGTTACGAATTCTTTTTCTATATCTACCGCATCGGTTATGATATGGTTAACCTCCTGTTTGCTTAGTTTCTGAGACAGCATGCTGTACAATAGACAGGCAAACTCGCAATGCATACCTTCATCACGCGAAATCAGCTCATTGCTAAAGGTTAGTCCCGGCATCAACCCGCGTTTTTTCATCCAGAAGATGGAGCAGAAGCTGCCTGAAAAGAAGATACCTTCTACGGCTGCAAAGGCTACTAACCGTTCGGCAAATGTTCCGTTCTCTATCCAGCGCAGGGCCCATTCGGCTTTTTTCTTCACTGCGGGAACGGTGTCAATGGCATGAAACAGGCGGTCTTTTTCAATAGGATCTTTGATGTAGGTGTCGATTAATAAAGCATACGTCTCCGAGTGGATGTTTTCCATCATGATCTGGAAACCATAAAAACATCGTGCCTCAGGTACCTGCACTTGGCTAATGAAGTTGACGGCAAGGTTCTCGTTCACAATACCATCGCTTGCTGCGAAGAACGCTAGCACATGCGATATAAAGTGTCTTTCGCCATCGTTCAGGTTTTCCCAATGCTTCTGGTCGTCGGAGAGATCGATCTCTTCAGCGGTCCAGAAACTGGCCTCGTGTTTTTTGTACATTTCCCAGATGCGGGGGTAATTGATGGGGAGGATCACAAATCGATCCTTGTTCTCCCGGAGTAATACTTCGTTTTCCTGTTTCATGCCTTGTCGTTTTTATTTTGGAGTCGACAAAAGACAATGAACCGGGCACTTTTACGGAAGTACGGGGGACAGGGCTTTTGCCAAAACCTTATTCGTGAAAGTTTTGACAAGCTATCCTGGCAGGTGTCTGGCTCTACAGTTGCACGTCAGCCCATGATTTACACATGGTTCCCTTTTAATGCCGGCTTTTACCCCGGCAACCTTCGATAGCGTTTGTTAAAGAACTTGTAGGTCCAAAGATAGCGGATGAGGGGATTAGGATGTTAATGTTAGTTTTTCACATGCCCATTAGTTATAAACAAAAGAATTACTAAACCCTTCGTAATGAGAAATAATTTGTGATAACTTTAATAAAACAACCTATCTCATTATGAAAAAATATCTAGCCGAACTCATTGGAACCTTTGCTTTAGTTTTATTTGGCTGCGGCGCAGCAGTTGTCGACGGAAAGACAATTCCTGCCGCGGTTCTTCCCGACGCCCCTTTGGGCATCGGTATTTTAGGTATAGCCCTTGCCTTTGGGCTGGCTGTTGTGGTTATGGCTTATGCCATAGGCCCTATTTCAGGATGTCATATTAATCCTGCTATTACCATTTCCATGCTCGTTGCCCGTAAGATCTCGGGGAAAGATGCTATAGGATATGTCGTGGCCCAATTTGTTGGCGCCACCATTGCAGCTGCGTTATTATACGAATTTCAAAAGGGAAGCCCCAATTTTGCCATGGGCGAATATGCCCTTGGGTCGAATGGCTGGGGGCCGGGATACCTGGGAGGTTACAGTACCGAGTCGGCATTCGTGGCCGAGACCGTACTTACCTTCCTTTTTCTGTTCGTGATATTTGCCACCACGTCCCGCTGGGGTAATTCAACAATGGCGGGCCTGGCGATTGGACTCACTTTGGTATTGATACATTTAGTGGCTATCCCCATTACCGGCACATCGGTTAATCCCGCGCGCAGTTTTGGTCCTGCTATTTTTGCCGGCGGAAAAGCATTGGGGCAACTATGGCTATTTATAATAGCACCCGTCATTGGTGGTATACTTGCTGCTTTGTTGTGGCATGGGGTGTTTGATAAGGAGGTGAAATAAGATGTTTTAAAGTTGGAAAGTTGTAAGGTTAAAAACATCAAAACAACTTTCCAACCTTACAATTTTTCAACTTAGTCTTCAAGAGGCACAAACTTCAACGATACCGAATTAACACAATGCCGTGTATTCTTAGGTGTCATGTATTCGCCTTCGAAAACGTGACCTAGGTGTGCACCACAATTAGCACAAAGTATTTCTGTGCGGCGTCCGTCCGCATCGGTTTCCCTGCGTACTGCTCCGGGTATCTCGTCATCAAAGCTGGGCCATCCGCAGAAGGATTCGAATTTATCATCAGATCGGTACAAAGGAGTATCGCAGCGTTTGCACACATACAGGCCTTTTGCTTTGTTGTTTAATAATGATCCGGTGAACGGTCTTTCCGTTCCCTTGTATAGTATTACCCTTTCTTCTTCGGGTGTTAGCTTGTTGTATTCCATAATTTTAATGAGTGAGTTAGTGAATGAGTGATTTAATCAACTTTCCCCGGTTACAACAAATATACGATGGCATTGGTGTTTTGATTTTTGGAGGCGGAGCTTGTTTACATTGGGTTGACAAGGTGGTGTTCTGTCCGTCCGTAACGGGGTGACAGCCGCTACGCGACAAAATGGACAAAAGCCTGAACAAATAATATTGTATATTCATGCCATGAGAATCCTAATCTTTATCTGCTCCTTATTTCTTTCAAGGCATCATTCGCCTGAAAATAAAACGAAGATTGATGTACCGATTTATCCTAATATAGCAGATACGTCCAAATACGTAATCCTGAAATTAAATAGCATACCTGGTTATATTTTTGACAATAGCTATAAACCGGCTGAATTGTCGGAAGGTGATATAACTACAATCGAAAAACTAATAGATAAAAGCGTGCAGAAATATAATAAGAGAGCAAAAAAATATCTTTTAATTAAAAATCTATCAGGTTATTATAAGCAGTTTATCATAGTAACTAACGCAACCGGTGAAAAAGAGGTTTGGGCAAATTGTTTCTGCGATGTGTTTCCGCAAAATTTCTCATGGAAAAAAAAGATACTTTCTGTATTCGATGGCGGAAGTTGCTTTTTCCAATTAAAAATCAATTTAACAACAAAACGCATCTATGATTTCAGTGTGAACGGTGTGGCGTAAATAAAAAAATCCCGGCAATTTCTTACCAGGATTCTCATATATCTTGAATCTTGCCTCTTGATTCTATTTCTTCAATTCTTCCGCCATAGCAGCACCTATATCGGCAGGTGATTTTACTACGCGTATACCGCACTCAGTCATGATCTTCATCTTAGCAGCAGCTGTATCGTCAGCTCCTCCTACAATAGCACCTGCGTGACCCATACGGCGTCCCGGAGGAGCTGTTTGGCCTGCTATGAAACCTACTACAGGTTTTGTTCCGTTCTCTTTTATCCAGCGTGCAGCTTCGGCTTCCATGCCACCGCCTATTTCGCCTATCATGATAATACCGTGTGTATCAGGGTCTTTCATTAATAGCTCAACCGCTTCTTTAGTAGTCGTACCAATGATCGGGTCGCCACCGATACCGATAGCTGTGGTGATGCCCATTCCGGCTTTTACTACCTGGTCTACGGCTTCGTAAGTTAAAGTTCCTGATTTTGATACCACACCTACATTACCCTTACGGAAGATAAAACCCGGCATGATACCGATCTTCGCTTCATCAGCAGTAATAATACCAGGACAATTTGGACCGATCAAGCGGCTGTTTCTGCCTCTCAGGTATTCCTTCACCTGAATCATGTCTTTAGTAGGGATACCTTCAGTGATACAAACGATCACCCCGATACCAGCCTCGGCTGCTTCCATAATGGCATCAGCTGCAAATGGTGGCGGTACGAAGATGATAGAAACGTTGGCGCCGGTTTTAGCAACTGCATCGGCAACAGTATTAAAAACAGGTCTGTCAAGGTGAGTGCTGCCGCCCTTTCCGGGAGTAACACCACCAACCACTTGTGTACCGTATTCGATCATTTGCGATGCGTGGTAAGTACCTTCCTGGCCGGTAAAACCCTGAACTATTACTTTGGAATCTTTGTTTACGAGAACGCTCATAGATTTTATTATGTGTGCGCAAAGCTAAAGTTATTCATGGTAATCTCAAAGTCAATAAAGAGGGAATAAATTACGATTTTAGATTTACGATTTTAGATTTTAAAGAATGCATATTGTCCTGTCCGTCCTTCACGCCGTGCCCATAGGTATTTAATAAAGTGGACAGGCAATTTCTAACAAATCCTTTTTATAACGGGCTCATCTATTGTCACAATATTGATTATATGGTCCAAACAATTGATAGCATAGTGCTTTAATTCACCATCGTAATCATATATATCATCCACCAAAGTATTATTATGAATGAAATCTAAATAGTGAGATTTTGAATAGATGCAAAACAATCTTCCGATTCTTTCTTCATCATTCTGAAACATTGAAAAACTCTCGTTAACTACGCAATAAGCACCATAGCTTTTGAAAAAAAACTCATATTCCTTCCCTGGTCCATCTGCAAGAATTCGCTTTGCCGGACCTAAATTTTTAGAGCCTATAGTTATATCTTGCTCTTCTTCTGAAATGATTGCTTCTTTAATATTTATTGATAATCTATTAGCTGGAAGGTTTTTCATTTTAGTTAGAAACAAGTACTCCAGATCGTTTATTTCGTCAAAAAAATCCATTCGTAAATCGTAAATCAGTTGGGATTCGCCACCGGATAAAACTCCTTCTCACTCTTCGCTATCACAATACAAGCAATGCCATTGCCTATCATATTGGTTAGCGCCCTTGCGGTCGACATAAACCTATCGACGCCCAATAACAAAGCGACACCTTCCACCGGTATTACTTTAATGGCTGTTAAAGTAGACGTAAGGACAATAAAACCACTGCCAGTTACGCCTGCTGCGCCTTTGGAGGTGATCATCAGGATACCTATGATAACCAGTTGCTGCTCCAGCGACAAAGGAATATTGAACACTTGTGCCAGGAAGATAACCGACATAGACAGGTAAATAGTAGTTCCATCTAAATTGAAGGAATACCCAGCCGGGATTACTAATCCAACGACAGATTTGGCGCACCCGAATTTCTCCATTTTCTCCATCATACTTGGCAGCACGGTTTCAGATGAGGAAGTGCCTAATACGATTAGTATTTCCTGACGAATGTATTTGAGATATTGCCATAAGCTGAACTTGTAGATCAAACTCACAATAAACAGCACCACAAAGATGAACAGCAGCATTGTGAAGAATACTGCACCTAATAATTTTAACAGTGGGCCAAGTGTGTTGATACCATAAGTTGCCACCGTGTAAGCCATTCCCGCAAATGCACCAATAGGCGCTACCTTCATCACCACACCCATAATGTTGAAGAAAACCTTGTTCAGCTTTTCAAAAAAATCAAGCACGGGTTTGCCAGTCTCTTTTAGCAAACTCAATCCATAACCGAACAATATGGCAAAGAAAAGTATCTGCAAAATATCGCTTTTGGCAAAGGCATCTATTACATTGGATGGGATAATATGTGCAAAAAACTCACCCCATTTCATTTCAGAGGCTGCTTTTTGATATACCTGTAATTTGGCGTTGGCTGCACCATGCGGAGCAGGTAAGCCGCTGCCGGGTTGTAAAAGGTTAGCAAAACCTACACCCATCACCAGTGCAAAAGTGGTCACGATCTCAAAGTACAGTATGGCCTTACCCCCAACCCTTCCTACCTTCTTCATATCGCCCATACCGGCTATGCCCAACACAATGGTGATGAAGATGATGAAAGGGATCAGCATCTTTATCATGTCGATAAATTTATCGCTGATGAGCTTTGCTGTCGGACCAAAATCTTTGAAATATAATCCCACCACCACACCCAATACGATGGCTACAATCACCTGGAAGGTTAAATTGGATAAGAGTTTTTTCATGCGAAAACAAGTATACGGGATTTTGTTGAATGGTTAAGTGGTTGTCCGTTCGTTCTCGTGTACTTATAAATAATAGACAAAGCAAACATATCTGCGAGTAGAGGGTCATGCTGAGTGCCTCAGTGTGACACCGCTCGCACTTCCATCACCAAACAAATAAAAGCCCCCTTCATCCGAAGAGAGCTTTTAATGAAAATCTTTTTATGCCGGTTAACTTACTGCTCCGGTTTCAAGGTTAACGGTATAAGTTGCGCCATTGATAACAACCTTAGCTGAATTATTACCTAAGAAGGTGATAGTACCAGAGGCGTTCCATGTGCCTTGTGCGCCGCTTCCGGTGGTTGAAAAGTCAGCAGCACCGCTAATAATAGAACCCGTTTGATCAATGATCACATTATGAAAGGTATAATTGAATGACATAATGGTGCTTTTGCCATTTACTTTTGCATTTTCAGAGAAGCTGGCGGTACCGTTCAACGAAACATTTGAAGTATCAACACCTGGATTTACCTCGGCTAATGTCAGGTTTTCTGCAATGTTGAAAGTACCATTTACTTGTGCACTTGCCGCTGTCACCTTGAGGTTATCGGTAACTACAAATCCTGAAAATACATTATTAGTACAGTTATAGGTATAACCAATAGAGCCTGATACAGTTGCCTGAGTTCCGTCGGCATCGATAGTAGCGCTGAAGGTAGTATCGGCATGCATACCGCAGGTAATATCTCCAAAGCTATTAACTCCCATGCCACTTTTTCCCAACTTTAATTTAAGCGAATTGCGATCTAAGCCGAATTGTGAAGGAGAGTTAAGACCAGCTGTAATGTTAAAACCGCCGAAACCAGAATACAAGGTCTGCGCCAGGTTTACCGCGATCTGGCTGGTTACTGTTTTTGAGTCGACTGTTTTTGAAGAGCTTGATTTTTTACATGATGTATAGCCCAATGCTGCACAGGCCAATACCACTAATGCGATGTGTTTTAATTTCATGATAAGATTTAAATTTTCTCTAAAGGAATCTTTTTTGGAACTTATACGAAAAAGGCAGTTGCCAGGTTATAGGGAGTTATGTACTGTACTGTCACGTCCGTCACGCACCACGGGGTCCCCGTGACGGACGTGACACTCAATTCAACTCAATCAACTTATTCAAGTTAATCAACCACTCACTATCTTTACATCATGAGCGACATCTACAACTTCAAACAGGTATCTGGTCTGCTGGCATGTGCTGGTCAACCACGTGAAGGGCAACTGCAAAGTATAGCCGATGATGGGTACCAGGTTGTTATTAATCTTGGTTTATCAGATGGCAAATATGCTTTGGCTGACGAAGCGGCATCGGTTGCTAAATTGGGATTAGCGTATCACCAACTGCCGATTATTTTTGACAATCCGCAGTTGAGCGAGTTGATTGATTTTATCAAGCTGATGAATGAGCATAGCCATCAAAAGACATTGGTGCATTGTGCTGCTAATTACCGTGCATCAGCATTTACTGGCTTATACCTTTTTTCTGCTGATATTTTAAGTCAGGATGAAATGCAAGGGTTTATTGAAGATGTATGGCAACCTGATGGAATATGGCAGCAGTTTATTGATGATGCTGTGGAATGGTTGGAGAGTAGTTGATTAGGTTGATTGAGTTAGATTAAGTTGATCGGGTTATCAACTGCTAAGATTAAATTTTCAAATTGAAATTTTAATAATACTTCCCCATCACCATATCATCATATGATAATATTTGGCTTGCTGTGTAGTAGAGATAGAAAGGAGATCGGATTATTACAAATATACAAATAATTATTTATTTGTAAAGAATTTTATTTAATAATCCGTTTTGTCCGTCCGTTTTTGAGCACCAGTAGCCGTGAGACAAAACGGACAAGGTTATTCGATACAAGAGTTTGTCTGGTTTGTATTATCGCTGTCTATACAAAAAAACGGACGGACATTTACCGGCATAAGCATTGCTCTCTGTTGTGTACTGTCATGTCTGTCACGCTGTGCCTATGCAGTGAGACAGTGCGTGACAGTTTCTTCAGGGTGTCATGTCTGTCACGCTGGACAGGTCTCCCGTGACGGACATGACACTCGCTTAACCCTATCAACCACTTAACCACTTAACCATTCAACTAAGTCAACTAATTCAGCCATTTTTCTTAATTTCGCAACCTCAAACGCGAATCTATTACCAATGGACTACCAATTTAAAGATATAGAGCAAAAGTGGCAGCAGTTTTGGGCCGAAAATCAAACCTTTAAGGCTGATAACAACTCTGCCAAACCCAAGTATTATGTGTTGGATATGTTCCCCTATCCGTCAGGTGCAGGGCTGCATGTGGGGCATCCGCTGGGTTATATCGCTTCTGATATTTTTGCGCGCTATAAGCGTTTGCGTGGCTTTAACGTGCTGCACCCTATGGGCTACGACAGCTTTGGCTTACCTGCCGAGCAGTACGCCATTCAAACCGGGCAGCATCCCGCTATTACTACCGAGACCAACATTGCTACCTACCGTCGTCAGTTGGATCAGATCGGATTTTCATTCGACTGGAGCCGAGAAGTACGCACCAGTTCCCCTGATTTTTACAAGTGGACGCAGTGGATATTTATGCAGTTGTTTAACTCGTGGTATAATAAATCTGCGGATAAAGCTGAATCAATAGATAAGTTGGTTAAACATTTTGAGCAGAGTGGGTCTGCCGGTGTAAATGCGGCCAGTGATGAAGAAGTATTGACCTTTACTGCCGCCGAGTGGAAAGCGATGAGCAACCAGGCGCAACAGGAAGAACTGTTAAAATACCGCCTTACTTATCTGCGCGAAAGTACGGTAAACTGGTGTGCCGCATTAGGTACTGTATTGGCTAACGATGAAGTGAAAGACGGCTTCAGCGAGCGTGGCGGTTATCCCGTTGAGCAAAAGAAAATGATGCAGTGGAGCATGCGTATCACCGCCTATTCCGAGCGTTTACTGCAAGGTTTGGATACCATCGACTGGCCCGAACCTTTGAAAGAAATGCAACGCAACTGGATAGGTAAGAGCGTTGGTGCGAGTGTAAAGTTCCCGATAAATAAAAACGCTGACCACTTACCACTCACCACGCACGACTATATTGAAGTGTTTACTACGAGAGTTGACACCATTTTCGGTGTTACCTTTTTGGTACTCGCTCCTGAGCATGAGTTAGTGCCCGCATTAACTACGCCTGAGCAAAAGGCTGTGGTAGATGCTTACGTGGCACAAAGCAAAAAGAAATCGGAGCTGGACCGTATGTCGGATACCAAAACCGTATCGGGCGCTTTTACAGGCGGTTATGTGATCAACCCGGTGAACCATGAATTAGTGCCTATTTTTATAGCCGACTATGTTTTGGCGGGATACGGCACAGGCGCGGTAATGGCAGTACCATCAGGCGATCAGCGTGACTATTTGTTTGCTAAGCACTTTAATTTACCGATAGTACCGATCATCGACATACAAAACATCGACACTGAAGCCGACCCAACCAAAGAGGGAGCTTATATCAACTCCGACTTTATGAACGGGTTGAACTATAAGGATGGAACAGCTAAAGTAATCGAATTCCTCGAAAGCAAAGGCGCAGGCAAAGCTAAAGTAAACTTCAGGATGCGCGATGCCATATTCGGCCGTCAGCGTTACTGGGGTGAGCCAGTTCCTGTTTACTTTAAGGACAATCTTCCTCATTTGATTGAGGAGAAGGATTTGCCGCTCATATTACCTGAAGTAGATAAATATTTACCTACTGAAACAGGGGAACCACCTTTAGCAAGGGCTACAAACTGGAAACACGCGGACGGTGCATACGAACACTCCACCATGCCGGGCTGGGCTGGCTCAAGCTGGTACTGGTACCGCTACATGGATGCGCAAAACGATAAAGAGTTTGCATCACAAAAAGCAATTGAATATTGGAAGGATGTCGATCTGTACATCGGAGGGTCAGAACATGCTACCGGTCACCTCTTATACAGTCGTTTCTGGAACAAGTTTTTAAAGGATATGAACCTTGTGGTGGAAGAAGAGCCGTTTAAAAAGCTCATCAACCAGGGGATGATACAAGGTCGGAGTAATTTTGTATACAGATTGATAGATGATGGGGGACGTGGGACAAATACCTTTGTCTCGCATGGTTTGATCAAACAATATAAAACATATCCATTGCACGTGGATGTGAATATTGTTGAGAATGATATTCTTGACACCAACAAATTCAAACAATGGCGCGATGATTTTCAGGATGCAGAATTCATTCTTGAAAACGGTAAATACATCTGCGGTGTGGAGATCGAGAAGATGTCGAAATCCAAGTTCAACGTAGTCAACCCGGATGACCTGATCGCTCGTTATGGTGCCGATACATTGCGCATGTACGAAATGTTCCTCGGACCATTAGAGCAAAGCAAACCGTGGAACACGAACGGTATCGAAGGCGTATTCAAGTTCCTGCGCAAGTTCTGGAAGCTTTTCCATGATGAGCAGTTCAACTTCAGGGTATCGGCAGATGCACCTACTAAGGCTGAATTGAAATCATTACATAAGATCATCCGCAAGGTAGAAGAAGATATTGATCGTTTCTCGTTCAATACCTCAGTCTCCAGCTTTATGATCGCCGTAAATGAGCTGACCGACCTGAAATGCAACAAAAGGGCTATCCTTCAGGATTTGGTAGTGGTATTGTCTTCTTATGCGCCACATATCTGCGAGGAGCTTTGGGTATTGCTTGGCAATCAAGCAGGTACGTTATCTTATGCAGCCTATCCAAAGTTTAATCCGGAATATTTGATCGAGGATGAGTTTGCCTACCCTATTTCTATCAACGGCAAAATGAAAATGAACCTGAATATTTCATTAAGCCTTGATCCTCCTGCCATCGAAAACGTGGTAGTTGGCAATGCTGATGTACAAAAATACCTGGACGGCAAAGCGCCTAAAAAGGTGATCGTGGTTAAGGGCAGGATTGTGAATATTGTGGTGTAAATACAAATATCACGTCTAACAAGGGTGTCATGCTGAGGGCATCGAAGCATGGTGGGTAGGGCCTCTACGCACCGCACTTCGACTGAGCTCAGTGTGACACCCATTTTTCTGGGGTTACACACTACAACGTGAAAAACAAACCTATCATCCGCAATGACGCATGAGATTTTGTTTCACCAACCACTGTTACAAAATAGAGAACGAAACAAACCCAAACGCTTTTAAGATCTTTGTCCAATTTGTCACAGCACAATTGTTATACCCCAACGGACGGACACCCTTTATTTACTCACGTAACGAATAAGTGACAAAAGGGTTAATGGCAGAAAAATGAGCTTTCCGCTGTAACATTTACACTAATTTCGCCTCCAATTACGAAAATGATTTGAAATGAAACGTATACTTTTACTTTTTGCAATAATATTATCAACGGTACTTACAGCCAAAGCGCAGCTTGGTGGTGTAGGTGGCGGCTCATCTATAGTGGGGAAGGTATCGGGCATACTAATCGACTCTGTTTCCAAAAAACCTTTGGATTATGCTTCTGTAAGCATTTTCCGCGCAACAGGTACTTCTCCAATCAATGGCGTACTGACTGACGAAAAAGGCGGCTTTAAGCTCGAAGGGCTTCACCCGGGCAGTTATAAGCTGAGAATTACCTATGTAGGTTATCCGGATAAGTTTGTTACCGGCGTTGTTACCACCGACTCCAAACCTGATAAAAACATGGGTACTATTGTGGTTGCACCGAGCGCAAAGTCGCTGAAGGGTGTTGAGATCACTGGTACAGCAGCATTGGTAGAGAACAAAATAGACAAGATTGTATACAATGCTGAAAAAGACCTTACCGCCGCAGGTGGTAATGCCAGCGATGTGCTGCAAAAAGTGCCCCTGGTAGCGGTAGATATGAATGGTAACGTTTCGATACGCGGTGACCAGAACGTACGTGTACTGATCAATGGTAAGCCAACAGGCGCTTCCTCTGCCAGTTTATCGGACGTGTTGAAAACCATTCCTGCCGATCAGATCAAAAGCATCGAGGTGATCACCTCACCATCGGCAAAATACGATGCAGAAGGTTCGGCAGGTATTATCAACATCATTACCAAGCAAAAGAATATGACTGGCATCAGCGGTTCAATTAGCGGTGGTGTAGGTACCCGTCAGAACAATGGCAACATGAACCTGAACTATAACAAAAACCGTTTTAGCTTGTCGATGAATGCCGGCGGTAACTTAACCTGGCCCCAAACTTCGTTAACGACCTTCAAAAACGAGATTCAGCGGGATACCGTGCATTTTGCCAACAACTCGAGCGGTTCTACTTATTTGAAAAGACATGGCGCTATAGGCAACGTTTCGATGAACTATGATTTCAATGCTTTTAACTCTATCCATACCAATATCCGTTTGAACCAGGGTGGTTTTGATCCGACGTCAACTACTCAGAATGATTATATTAATTACATTACACCAGACTCAAATAGGCACTATCAAGGCCATAGCCACAGTCACAATACTTTCGGTGGCTTTGACTGGAACCTGGATTATACCCACAAGTTCAAAAAAGAAGGTGAAGAGCTGGACATTTCAACCCAATGGAGCCACAGCAAGATCGTTACAGATTACACCAACGATTATTACGGTAACCTCCCTGTAGGTTATGATAACACCCAGAACAATATCAATGGTTTAAACAATGAATATACTTTGCAGGTAGATTATACCCTTCCTGTAAGCAAAACCTTTAAATGGGAAGTAGGTGGCAAAGAGATCATCCGTCGTATTAACAGTACGTCAGATTTGTTTGATCCGGTTCCTCCGCATTCAGATAATTTTGTATTTGATGACCTGAATTCAAGTAAATACAATTATCACCAGAACGTAACAGCCGGATACAGTGTGTTTACCATTACCCTGCCAAAATCATGGACCGTCATGGCGGGCTTACGTGATGAATATACAAGTATAGATGGTGCTGCGACTTCACAGGCCGAGCAGGATCTCCCACCTGTTAACCAGGGCTACAATACCTTGATACCGAGCTTAACCTTGCAAAAGGCATTAACTTCTACGCAGACCCTCAAGTTATCGTACAGCAAACGTATTACGCGCCCAAGCTTGCAGTTCCTGAATCCGTATATAAACAAAAACAATATCACAGCTCAGACGGAAGGTAACCCGAACCTGTCGGCAGAAGTATCGCAGTCAATCGAGTTGGGATATACTACGTTTATCAAATCGTCGGTTATCAATACTTCGCTCTACTACAGGCATACTGCCGACGTGATCGAAAACATTGTAGGTCCGCTTATTACAGCTGATACCAGCGTACATGGTACCTTAACCCAGTATCAGAACGCTACAGTAAATAACTCATTTGGTTTTAGTTTCTTTGGATCTATCAACCCAATTAAGATACTGACCATCCGTGGTAGCGTGAATGTTTATACCTATCACCCTACACCGTACCCGCAGTATGCGCTGTTCTTTTCACAGACCGGAACCTACGTACAATACAATGCCTTCCTGATGGCCGAACTTGATTTGAGCAGTGGTTTTATAGCACAGGTTTTTGCCGTAGAAAACTCTCCTCGGCATACCATTCAGGGTACTAACCCGTCATTCAGTATTCTTGGTGCAGGTGTGCGTAAGCAGTTCATGAAGAAGAAAGCCTCTATCGGTATCAATACATTGGAGCCGTTTAATAAGTACAAACACTTCGACACCAAGACGGTTAGCACTGGTATTAACCAAAGCAGCACCTTTGCGTTTCCGTTCCGCTCAGTTGGTTTAACATTTAGCTACAGCTTCGGTAAAACAACTTTCAGCAACCCACAAAAGAAAAAGGGCGTTGATAATGACGACCTGAAACAAGGAGATTCAGGCTCTCCCGGCAGTGCAGGCCCCGGTAGCAGGTAATAAATATTAGATTGTCAATTATATTCAGGTGTGCAGGCGAGTAATCATCTGCACATTTTTTTTACACGATTATTGGATTTTAAAGATTAGGGAACATTTGTCCGCTGCTGTCACGCAGCACTGGCACCCCGTGACGGACGGACACCTCAATTACGATTCGACATTGATACCTATTTGCTTTAAGAGAAGAGAAGCATTAAAGGTCTTGCATTCACCATGTTTGATCTTGTAATCGAACAGCATCTCACCATCTTTTACCTGTATATCGAAATAAAAATTGCGGATATAATCCGGGTATTGTTTCTCTAATTCTGCTATCTGCAGGTCGTGTGTAGCCACCATCCCCACTCCTTTTTTGCCGATTAACTGCTGTATCACTGCTTTTGAACCGAGATATTTATCAACCGAATTGGTTCCGCGCAGCATTTCATCTATCAGGAAAAATATTTTGGCATCACTATCAACGGCAGCGAGCAATAGCTGTAAACGGTCGAGCTCCGCCTTAAAAGTGGAGGTACTTTCATTCAGTGAGTCCTTAATCCGCATGTAACTCAGCACAGTCATCACCGACACCCGCATCGACTCGGCGCAAACGGGTGCACCAGATAAAGCCAATACGATATTGATACCTATCGTTCTAAGGAAAGTGCTTTTTCCGGCCATATTAGAGCCGGTGATAATATCGATCTTATGAGTATCCGTCAGTTCATAATCATTAGCTACTCGCTGATTAACCGGGATTAAAGGATGAGCGATCTGTTTTGCAGCTATGGTATAAGTTTCACTTTCAACTATCTCAGGGAAGCACCAATCTGGATAATTGATGCGCATGCTTGCCAGGCTAATGAGCGCTTCATACTCAGCTATTACATCAAAAGCTTCTTCCAGGCTCTGCTGGTTATTTTTCTTCCAGTTTTCAATGGCGATCACCATTCGTATATCCCAGAGGAAAAAGGTATTGAGTATAAAACTGGCCACCACGTTTAAACGATAATTCAGTTTATTGATGAGCTTGGATAGTTCCTCTACCCGCACAGAGATCGCCTCAGTTTCGGTATGCTTAATTCTTCCTGATTGTGTTTTTAAATAAGCGGATTCCCATTGTTCATTCTCGATACTCTTAAAGGCGGATACAAAGTGTTTTAAAGACTCCCCTATTTTCCCTGCTATCAGGTCGGTCTTTTTGACGGTCTTTGTCTGTGATAGAACGATTCTCACATTTACTAAAGCCAATAGCCCTGCGAAATAGCGTAAGGGGGTATAAAAAATGGCGACTATAATCACGCTGAGCAGCAAATAAGGGGCGACCTTACTATAGTAGGCCAGCCATTTCTGGTCTTCCAGTTCAATCGGGATCTTTAAATATTCAAGCAGGTTTTTTATTTGTTCTTTCTGTTGTTTTATGGAGAATACCAGGTGGCTCTGGATGTCAATCCGCCAATTATTTTTTGAACCGATCTCGCTCACAGCTTGTTGGCGTAACAGAATAGCATTTTTAGATTCAGGTGCATTCAGCCATTTAGCAAGCTTGGCAATGCCCGGGAAAGTTGCAGCGCGGTTGATCAGTTGAAAGAGTGAGCCATCACCGAATATATCAAGGTCTGAAGTGTAATTGTGTTTATCATTTACAAACCATCGACCATTATGATAGATATTGGTTCGGGTAGTAATGCTTCCTATTTCATTCTCGTTTACCGTTTTTACATTCTGAAAATAGTTTTTTAATACTTCAAATTGGCTTTGCTTATTTATAACCCATGCAAAACAAAGGCTCAATGTTACCAGCGAAAGCATGATGATCGTGAAATCATCCAAACTAACACCTATACATATTGATACGATAAACAGAGCAAAAATGCCCAGCCGGTAAAGGGAATAGGTATTCAGGAGTTCCTTGTATTTATTACCTTGCTCTGCTGCTGCATTAACCCTGTTTTGATAATCGCCTATGATATGTTCCACTGATTTATTTTAATTTTGATGTTGAAATGTGATAAGTATTGTAGCATTTCGGCTTTACAACTTTACAACAAAAAAATGAAAATCACCCTGCTGATAGTTGGCAAAACAGAGGATGCTTATTTAAAGGAAGGGATTGATAAATACCTGAAGCGGCTAAAGTATTACGCCAAAGTCGAAGTCGTTGAAATCGCCGAGTTAAAAAACACCAAAGCGCTAACCGAGCAACAGCAAAAAGCGAAGGAGGCTGAACTGATCCTCAAAAAAATAACGGCGATTGATTATGTGATATTGCTGGATGAAAAAGGTATAGAATTATCTTCAGCGCAATTTGCAGCTTACATTGATAAAAAAGCAGTCGGCTCTGTCGCTAACCTTGTTTTTATTGTAGGCGGACCATACGGTTTTGACCAAACTGTTTATCTGCGGGCTAACGATAAACTTTCTCTATCGCGTATGACGTTTTCGCACCAGATGGTACGTTTATTTTTTGTTGAACAGCTTTATCGCGCTTTTACTATCATTAAAGGTGAGCCTTATCACCACCCCTGACTAAAAAGACAAAATCGTCAGGATTTTGTAAAATACGCATTGTTGGGTGATGCGAAATGCATTTTGTAACTACTGGTTACTTAATTTTGTGATAAATCCCCTATGACATGCATCAAATATTACTCGAGTTAGTTTCTGTAAAGTTCATCATCCTTTACATTCTTATTATCTCTACTGTCATTGTTCATTACAGGGGGAAAATCAGGTATAAGTTTTTCAGGCAGCTTACCGACCACTCCACCTTCATGGCGCCCATCAATATACCGATGTACGCGCTATCCGGCGTGGAGAATAAGCCATACATCAGCCAGGCAAATTTTCCGCAGCTTGCCATATTAAAAGCTAACTGGCAGACAATACGTGATGAGGCCTTACAGTTGGAACGCGAGGAATTGATCAAAGGATCGGACAAGTATAATGATGTGGGCTTTAATTCATTCTTCAGACGCGGCTGGAAACGTTTTTACCTGAAATGGTATGATGATTTCCATGAGTCGGCTAAGAAACATTGCCCTCAAACCATCGAGCTGATAAAGAGCGTGCCTTCTATCAAGGCAGCTATGTTTGCTGTGTTACCTGCCGGGAGTCAGCTTTTACAACACCGGGATCCTTATGCAGGTTCGTTGCGTTATCATTTAGGACTGATTACCCCCAACTCAGAAGATTGCCATATTATCGTAGATGGTGAAAGCTATTACTGGAAAGATGGTGATGATGTGATCTTCGACGAAACCTATATCCATCATGCGGAAAATAAAACAGATGTTGACCGGATCATCCTATTCTGTGACATCGAACGCCCGGTAAAAACCATATTCGGTCGCGGGTGGAACAAATTTTTCGGATGGTTTATTATGGCAGCGGCCGCTTCGCCCAATATGGGTAACGATAAAACAGGGAATATCAACAAAGTATTCAAATACATTTACTCTATCAGGCTATTGGGCAAGCGCATCAAAGCTTACAACATAAAACTGTATTATGTTGTAAAATACCTGTTATTATTGATCATATTGTACTTCGCATTTTTCAGGTGGATCATTAATCTGATTTTTAAACATTAACTTTGCCTGCATGGCAGCAGGTCACGATCATTCGCACTCACATTCCCATTCGCACGGGCACGGTCATCATCATCATCACGACCATACCCCGAAGCTGGATCATTTAAACAGCGCCTTTATCATCGGCATTGTTTTAAATTCGGCTTTTGTTGTACTGGAAGTGATTGCCGGATTGTGGAGCCATTCATTGTCCCTATTGACCGACGCCGGACATAACCTGAGTGATGTTGCCGGGCTTGCTTTAGCGCTGTTAGCATTTAAACTAAGTAAAGTCAACGCTAACCAGGATTATACCTACGGATACAAACGCTCTACTATTATCGTATCTTTCTTTAATGCTTTGGTATTGTTTATTGCTGTGGGTTTCATTGGTTACGAAGCCGTTATGCGCTTCATTCATCCCGAAACGATAGCAGGAGGGACAATGGCCTGGGTAGCGTTCGCAGGTATAGGCATCAACGGCTTTACCGCCTGGCTTTTTGTAAAGGGCAAAGACACCGACCTGAACGTGAAGGGGGCCTACCTGCATATGGCAGTGGACGCTATCGTATCGTTTGGTGTGGTGATATCAGGTATGATCATCTATTTCACCCATTTATACTGGATTGACAGCGTAGTAAGTTTGATCGTTGCCATCGTTATCCTGCGCGGCACCTGGAGCCTGCTGATCGATAGCTTACGCCTCGAGATGGATGGAGTTCCAAAGGAAATGGATCTGGAAAAAATCAAGCAGGAACTGATGAAAGCCAAGGGTGTTGTAGATGTTCATCATATTCACGTATGGGCGCTAAGCACAACCGAGAATGCCCTGACCGCACATTTGGTGATCGATCAGAATTCGGTATCTTCTTTTGATACCATTAAACACGATCTGCGTCACCGCCTGGAACATTTATCAATCAGCCACAGCACCTTCGAGCCTGAGTTTTCGGATGAGAAGTGTTTGCATGTGGATTGTTAAAAAGCATAAATTTTAAAAATAAAAAAGTCATACCGAAACAAGTTCAGCATGACCCCATTATTGTATAGCTTAATAACTTAACGTTATTTTTTCTTTGCCTTAGCAGCTTTCGGAGCAGCCACTTCTTCCGCAACTTCAGTCTTCGCTTTTGCAGGCGCTTTCGCTTTCTTAGCAGGCTTAACCTCTTCCACAGCTTCAACTACAGACTCTTGCTCTGCAACAGGTGCTGCTTCACTCGGATCTGGCTCGCTGAACAAAGGCAAATCTTTCAGGATATGGTACCATGAAACAATCTTCTTTATATCAGAAGAATATACCTTCTCCTCATCATGACCAGGAGCTACCTCCCTAAAAAATTCGCGTAATTGTTTGCCGTCAGCCTTAGCATCCGGAACGCTCTTAGCATCCTTCATACGACCAAACACATCCACCAAACGAATATCTTCATAATCGCCGAAAATGGTGATCTCGTCCAGAGCGGCAATCTTGGCAGTCGACAGATTGGCTACCAATTTTGTTTTATTAGCGTCGAGGCTTTCCAGGATAAAACCTGTTTTGTTCTGAGCTAATGCTTTCCACAAACCTGGTTTGCCAGATACCGCTACTATTCCACGTAAATTCATTTTTTATTGTTATATTGGTTGTAATAGTTGTAGTGGTTGTAAAAGTTGTAGTGATTATAAAAGGTTGTCAGGGTTAAAAATGTTTGTCACTTTTACAACCTCTCCAACTTTTATAACTTTTTCAACAATTTCAACTTTTATTTATTCCTCAATCACTTCAACACCTAAAATTTTGTCGCCCTGACGGATGCTGTCAACCACTTCCACATTTTCGATCACTTTACCAAAGCAGGTATGGTTTCTGTCGAGGTGGGCGGTATTATCACGGCTGTGGCAGACAAAAAACTGCGAGCCACCCGTATTACGGCCTGCATGAGCCATTGAAAGCACACCACGGTCGTGGTATTGATTATCGCCGGTTAGCTCACAATCAATGTGGTAACCCGGACCGCCTGATCCCGCGCGATAAGCTGTTTCAGGGTTTTTCGAGAAAGGGCATCCGCCTTGTATTACGAAGTTTGGAATTACACGATGGAAAGTTACGCCATCGTAAAAACCTTCTTTAGCCAGTTTCTTGAAGTTTGCAACTGTATTTGGAGCATCTTTATCGTAGAACTCTACGGTCATGTCGCCTTTTGCAGTCTTGATTATTGCTTTGCTCATTGCTTCTATTTAATTGGACTGCAAAGTTAGTAAAAAAGGGTAAAGCCGAAAGCTGAAAGGAGAAAGTGCATTAAATTACAAATACATAAAATACATTGGCAGAAAGGAATCAGTCATCTAAAATCTAAATTGTTAAAAATAGTTAAGATAGTATTTCACACTCCCTAAATCACAATACCTTCTGAAATATTTCGTTACTTTAGCGGGTATGATACGTGCTTTTCTGATTTCTATACTGCTATTATTCATCGTCAATTTAAGTTTTGCACAGGGTAATTTGACGGGACGCGTTTATGAAAATAAGACCCGGATACCAATTGCCGGGGTCAGCATTCAAAATTTAAATTCCAATATTTTTACTGTAAGTGACAAGAATGGCTTGTTCTCTATTCGTGCCCATGTTGGCGATCTGGTTACATTTTCCTCTTTCGCTTATGAAGCCGATACATTGTTCGTAAAAGATCTGAGTTCTACTGAAATTTTAATGGACCTAAAGGGCACGAACCTGAAAGGTGTTACCATTAGGGACCAACAAACAAGGTTGGGCAGCCTGACTGCGCCAGCCACCCTATCGCCATTTGGGGGGCAAACGGTGGTTTATTCAAGAGATGCTAATGGGAATTACAAAGGCGGCCTTTCGATGAATATATTTGATTCACATTCCGATGCAAAAAAGAGACAAAAAGATATACAGTTAGGAAAAGATGAGGAACTAAAGCGCCAAATAGCAAAGGAATTTAGTCCTGATAACTTGAAGGGCTATATACCATTAAAGGGGCAGGAGATGATAAATTTTATCATTATGTATACCCCAACGATTGACACATATACAAGTCCGGAGTTTAATTTCACCATGTATATAGATTCAAGCTACAAGGAGTTTTTGAAAATTCCGAAAGAAAGACGTGAGTCGAAAGACCTTACCGACCTGCATGCTAAACCAAGTGAGTAACGATTCCGTTAAAATCATAATAGCCTCAATAATTATTCGTTACTTTTGAGAATGAAGCGCCTCCGAAGATTTCTGTTGGTTTTTACCTTAGTTGTTACGCCTTTGCTCACAATGGCAGCGTCTATTCTTATACCTATGGACGAGGAACAGAAGGACCATCTGAAATCATATGGTATAGCCTTTTGGACGCTTAAAAATGGTGAAGAGGTAGACTGGTTGCTCAACTACCGTGGTGGCAGCTTTATGATGAAGTATAATAAAGCCATTGAGGATGAGTGCAAGATCCGCGGTGTAAGTTACACGGTACTCGCCGATGCAAAAGTAAGCGAAATCATTACCGAAATAAGCGACCCGTCAGTAAATATGGATTTGGTGAAACTGGAAAAGGCACCAAAGATTGCCGTTTACTCGCCAAAAAATAAACTCCCATGGGATGATGCGGTTACCCTTGTACTGAAATATGCCGAAATACCTTATGACGTAGTATACGATGAAGAAGTAGTACGCGGAGATTTACCCAAATATGACTGGCTGCATCTGCATCACGAAGATTTTACCGGGCAATACAGTAAATTTTATGGCTCATTCCGCTATGCACAATGGTATAACGATGACGAAAAAATACAGGAAGCCATGGCGCATAAATTGGGCTTTAAGAAAGTATCGCAAATGAAACTTTCGGTCGCAGAGCATATCCGCGATTTTTGCTCAGGTGGCGGCTTCTTATTTGCCATGTGCTCCGGTACCGACACTTTTGATATTTCACTTGCGGCAGCCAACACTGACATCTGCGAAAGTATGTTCGACGGCGATGCTGCTGACCCGGACGCACAATCCAAACTGGATTTTACACAAACCTTCGCTTTCCAGAATTTCACACTCGACATGAACCCTATGTCGCACCAGTTCAGTAACATTGACGTAACTACTACCCGCCAGGTTGAACGCACAAGAGATTTCTTCAGCCTGTTTGATTTTTCCGCCAAATGGGATGTAGTACCCAGCATGCTCACTCAGAATCATGATAAAGTAATTAAAGGATTTATGGGGCTGACCACAGCCTTTAACGAAAAATTACTTAAACCCGGCGTAACCATTATGGGCGAGATGAAAACCGGCAACGAGGCCCGTTATATCCATGGTGAGTATGGCAAGGGACAATGGACATTTTACGGAGGTCACGATCCGGAAGATTACCAGCACGTAGTAGGTGATCCTCCTACCGATCTGAAATTGCACCCAAATTCACCCGGATACCGTTTGATACTCAACAACGTGTTATTCCCTGCAGCACATAAAAAGAAACAGAAAACTTGATTCAGTTTGCAGTGAGCATTTGACATAATAATTTGCAAACTGCATACGGGTAACTGCAAACTCAATTATAGAACGACCACGAAACGCCTATCTTCAATAAATGATCGGGGCCAGGGTAACGGTTAACCATATAATATCCTTTGCTGAATATTCCCTGGTTGGCATAATCGTATGTTACAAAAATATTGGTACGGATCAGCGTCGCCTTGAAAAACACTGATGCTACCGGATAAGATGAAAAAGTAAGATTAGGACTACTATTATAAAACTGGCCAAGTCCTACGGCGTAGGAAGGTGCTACATAAGGCGTATTATAGCGAACATTAATGCCAAAATTACTGTTCAGCACGCTAAATAACAGCTTAGAATAGTATAAGCTACTGTAGGTATACACAGAAGGGGTGCGTAAGGTATTTTGATAATCACTTTTTTGGTAAACTACGTAGTTATCAAAATGCCATCTCCGCCAGGAAAGGTTCTTTCCCAAGCTCAGCTTTATCAGGTTGATAGGATTATGCAACTGTGTGGGCGTAGCATCTATTCCGTTAGGCTCAGCTGTGAAATACAGGTAATCGTTTATCAGATAATACTCTGCTTTCAGATCAAGCTTCAGCAGATCATTGATATAGTTGAATGAGAGATTAGTTGTTTTTTGATTGCTGAAACTATTGTGGAATATAAAGTGGTTAGATATCCAATCGGTGTAAACCAGCGGAGGCGAGCTGCTTTGCTGATAGGCTCCCAGTATGATCCTGCCCGCTTTTTGTCCACCCGAAACGCTCAGCTTTGCTTCATAAAGAAAGTTGCCAAAATCACGACCTGCAGCTATTTGCTGCAGGTCGACATCAAGCAGTATTCTATTGCTGAACCGATAGCCTGCTTTTGCCTTTAACGTGATATCCTGGATAGCATTGTTTTGCACCCGTTGATTGACTACCTGCCGCGAAAAGTTAGCATTGGTAATTGTATCAGTAACATACTGTTGATATTTGTAATAGTCATGAACCAAACCCAGGTCTACCTTAACCTCGTTTTTTACTATACCTGTTGATTTTCCACGCAGATAAAAGCTGTATGAAAACCCATTTTGTAAATGGAAAACGGAAAGCGAATCCCTTGAATAAGTTGAACTATAATAATAATCAGGGAAAACACCATAAGTATCGGGCTCATTTTGCAGGAATTTATAAGTGTTTTTGTTATAATAAAGGGTGTAAGATACCCGCTGTGTCGGCAAAATTTTAGTTTTGTCGACGCTTTTTATTGTGGTATCGATTTTACCGATATAATAAAACTGTTTAATGTAAAAACCATTATTCCGGATATTATCGCTTGAATTATATAATCTTACCGGCTGATTTTGCGATGTAACGTAACCGCTTGTTGCCGGAGCTGTATAAATCGAATCATTCTGTATCGAACCGTTCTCGGGTGCTTTCAGGTTATTGAAATTATAGCTGGCTAACAGGTTATAACGTTTGCTTTTGGATTCATACCAGGAGAATATTGCGCCTGTCAGGTCACTGACAGCCTGACGCGGGTAAAAACCGTGTGACCCGATAAAGTTCAAATTAAAACCTACATTCAACTGGGGATTGATGTTTTGTGTATGCAATACCTTAAACATCTGTTCTTTTACACCACTTGCAAAGAGCGATAAGTTGGTATAAGGCACACGCGCTTTGTAATACTGAATGTCCTGCGGCGTAAAAAGATAAGCATCCAGAAAATGCTGACCTACATCAAAGCCTATAGTTTTACTTGGCTCAAATAACAGGCTGCGCTCAGCGAGCCCCAGGTTACCTAATCCTATTTTAGGACTTCGTGGCTGGTAAAGCGGACTGTAATTTTCAAAATTGACAAGTCCTGTATCCAGCGGAAAAACCTGTGTACTATCACTTAACAACCGTTCATTGGTTACCCTAATAAATTTAGATGTAAAAATAACCGAGTCGCGTTTTTTCTCTTCTTTTTGCCTTTCAGCATCTATTTGTGCGTCGCCGCTAAGTTGTTTGCCGGGTTTATTGGTTGCAGTGTCAGTATTAAAATTATTCCTTCTGATGTTATTATTCGGGTAGCCGGGTATGTTCGGAGTTTGAGCTAACGCCATACCTGCCGAAAAGCATATCAGCATTACAAGAAGAATATATCGGAGTCGCTTATGCATTAAAGGCCGGCAATCAATTGTTTAAGTATTAATGTCATTTTGGGCTCAGCTTCGTGTGCAACAGCCAGAATTTCCTCAACCGACACCGGGTGCAAAGTATCTGGGAAACCTTCGTCGGTTAGAACCGATATTGCAAAAACCGGCAATCCCATATGATTAGCTACAATCACTTCAGGCACAGTGCTCATGCCGACCGCATCGCCGCCAATTATCCGCAGATACCGGTATTCTGCCTTTGTTTCGAGGTTTGGCCCCGTCACAGCTACATAAACACCTTTATGGCAGGTAATATTGTTCTCTTTGGCAATATTAAGTGCATTTGCAATCAGATCGCGACGATAAGGTTCGCTCATATCAGGAAAGCGCGGCCCTAATTCTTCCTCATTTCTGCCGATCAAAGGATTGTGTGTTTGCAGGTTGATGTGATCTTCAATCACCATCAGATCGCCCTTTTTGAAATCCGGGTTCAACGAGCCACTGGCATTGGATACGAACAGGGTTTTTATGCCCAGCATTTTCATTACCCTTACCGGGAAAGTGATCTGCTGCATGGTATACCCCTCGTAATAATGCAAACGGCCCTGCATAGCCACTACCTTTTTACCGGCCAGCGTTCCAAATATCAGTTTACCTGAATGAAACTCAAGTGTCGAAATCGGAAAGTCGGGGATATTGGAGTACATCAGTTGTTTTTCAACTTCGATCTCAGTTACTAAGCCACCGAGGCCGGTACCCAGTATGATGCCTATTTCTGGCTCAAAATCGCCTATGCGACTTTTAATGTATAAGGTGGTTTGTTGTATGTTCTCTAACATATTTTATAACTAACTGATCGAATTGCTGCGCCTCATTGTTTAAGAATTGTATCCCTATCGGAATGACCAAAACCGGCAACGATTGCACTAGCGGAAGCAGTTCGTGTTCAACTAAACGCTGTGCATCCTTTTCTGTTGTAATGATCACTTTTTTTTTCGCTGTAGAGGCAGCAAATTCATCGGCAAGTTTACTGATATTTTTTAAGCTAAAGCGATGATGATCGGGATAATTATGATGCATCAGCTTCGAAGTATGCTTTTTTATGTGCTGCACTAAAGGTTTCGAACTGGCAATACCTGTCAGCAAAAATACGGTTGTATCATTATCTAATTCCACATCCGATCGCTCCCTGTTCAAATCTTGTAAAGGCAGGTAAACAATTGACGTAAAGAATAAAGATTGATAAGGTAACGGGTCAATCCTTTCGATGACTTTTCGTTGCTCTTCCTCACTTAATTGCTCCGGGCATTTACTAACAACTATAATATCCGCCCGCCATCGTCCGCTGAATGGCTCGCGCAGATTGCCTGCGGGTAAAAGCAAAAGTGGTTCCTTAATTCTGCTATAATCAAACAATAAAATACTCAGTCCTGGTTTTACAGCGCGGTGCTGATAGGCATCATCCATTAAAACCAAATTGTTTGTATTAATAAGTTCTTTAAGGCCATCAACCCGTTTTTCGCATACCACAACTGTTATATCAGGAAACTTGTGTTTAAACTGCAAGGGCTCATCGCCCACCTCTTCGGCAGTTGAATCAGTTGTAACAGTTAAAAACCCTTTGGTCTTTCGCCCATACCCGCGGCTCAAGGTTGCCAGTTTATAATAATCCTTGAGCAATCTGACCAGGTACTCTGTCATTGGCGATTTACCTGCTCCGCCTACATCCAGATTACCGACTGAGACCACGGGCATTTTAAATTTCCGGCTTTTCAATATCCCACCATCATAGCACCAGTTGCGGATAGCTACAACAAGGCCATATAATAAGGAGAAGGGGAATAAGAGCCAACGGAGTTTCATATAATCGGTAAAGATATAAAAAACGCTCCGATAGGGATTTTGTGCGCAGTTTTATAACTTAGTTTTTAAAACCAGGTGATGAAACTTAAATTATCTATCGTTTTCTTTTTCGCATTCGCTGCTAATACCTTCGCCCAAACCGATACCAAACTCACCGTTCAACTACAGGATGCGGTAAAAGGCTTCAAAGGTCAGGTGGGTATTTATGTAAAAAACTTGAAAACAGGCAAAACAGCATCTATTAACGCCGATACTTTGTTTCCTACTGCCAGCATGATCAAGGTAAGCATACAATGCGCGGTTATGGATAAGATAGAAAAAGGAGAATTAGCTTATAATCAGAAGCTGATCTACCGTGATTCATTACTGTACCCCGGCGAAGATATTCTGGGTTCGTTTAAAGACAAGGATACCATCGAACTAAGTAAAGTAGTTTTGCTGATGATCACTATGAGCGATAACACTGCTAGTACCTGGCTGCAAAGGATCGTGACAGGTGAATACATCAACAACTGGCTGGATAAAAATGGTTTTAAAGTTTTACGGGTAAATTCAAGAGTAAAGGGCCGTGAAGCTATCCGTTCCAAATATGGTTGGGGTGTCAGTACGCCTTATGAAATGTGCCGTTTGTTCACCATGATACGCAATGGTGAGGCGGTTAGCCCAGCGGCAAGTGAACGCATGTACCGTGACCTGGTACGTATTTATTGGGATGACAGGTCTTTATCCCAAATACCACCTTATGTACAAGCGGCCAGTAAAAGCGGGTCCTTGGATGAAGCCAAATCAGAAACTGTTTTGGTAAATGCCCCGCATGGCGATTATGTTTTCTCGGTAATGACCAACAATAATAAGGATCAAAGCTGGACACCTAATAATGAGGCTCATCAGCTCATCCGTAAAATATCGGCATTGCTATGGCATTATTACGAACCAAAAAGCGACTGGAAGCCCGCTCCTGGCATAGACAAGTTAATGCTGAACGAGTGACACTATTCTGACAACCTGTCACGGATTCCATGCACTTTCCTGACGAAATATGAAGTGTTTTTGACGCCCTGAAGCCTTTTTTACTGCCAAAGTGATATTGGCATACGCCTTGTTGATACTGCATAGGTTTAATATCAAAAAAGGAAAAATCAATCATATATGTCTAAAATAATTGGAATCGACTTAGGAACAACGAACTCTTGCGTTGCAGTAATGGAAGGTAACGAACCTGTAGTTATTGCCAACAGCGAGGGTAAACGTACTACGCCGTCAGTTGTAGCGTTTGTTGACAACGGCGAGCGTAAGGTAGGTGACCCTGCCAAGCGCCAGGCTATCACCAACCCTACAAAAACAATTTATTCTATCAAACGCTTCATGGGTAACAAATTCGATGAAGTAACCAAAGAAGCTGGCCGTGTACCGTACAAAGTGGTTAAAGGCGACAATAACACTCCACGTGTTGAGATCGATGACCGTAAATATACCCCACAGGAAATTTCAGCTATGATACTTCAGAAAATGAAGAAAACTGCTGAAGACTTTTTAGGTACCGAAGTAAGCGAAGCAGTTATTACTGTACCAGCTTATTTTAACGATGCACAACGTCAGGCTACCAAAGAAGCCGGTGAAATTGCGGGCTTAAAAGTTCGCCGTATCATCAACGAGCCTACTGCTGCTGCCCTTGCCTATGGTTTGGACAAAGCACACAAGGATATGAAGATCGTTGTGTTCGACTGCGGTGGTGGTACACATGACGTGTCGGTACTTGAGTTAGGCGATGGCGTGTTCGAAGTAAAATCAACCGACGGTGACACTCACCTTGGTGGTGACGACTTTGACCAGGTAATTATCGACTGGCTGGCTGACGAATTTAAAAACGACGAAGGCATCGATCTGCGTAAAGACCCAATGGCTTTACAACGTCTGAAAGATTCTGCTGAAAAAGCTAAAATTGAGCTTTCAAGCACTTCTCAAAGCGAGATCAACCTGCCATATATTACAGCTGCCGACGGTATGCCTAAGCACCTGGTTAAAACCTTAACCCGTGCTAAATTTGAGCAACTGTCTGATTCGCTGATCAAACGTACTATCGAACCTTGTAAAACAGCTTTGAAAGCTGCTGGGTTAAGTACTTCGGATATCGACGAGATTATCCTGGTAGGTGGTTCAACCCGTATCCCTGCTATACAGGAAGCTGTACAGAAATTCTTCGGTAAAGCTCCTTCAAAAGGTGTAAACCCTGACGAAGTAGTTGCTATAGGTGCGGCTATACAAGGTGGTGTTTTAACCGGTGAAGTAAAAGATGTTTTACTGCTCGACGTTACTCCGCTTTCATTAGGTATCGAAACTATGGGTGGTGTAATGACCAAACTGATCGAAGCAAATACTACGATCCCGACCAAAAAATCGGAGGTGTTCTCTACCGCATCTGATAGCCAGCCTTCTGTTGAGATCCATATCTTACAGGGCGAACGTCCGATGGCTGCTCAGAACAGAACGTTAGGCCGCTTCCACCTGGATGGAATTCCACCAGCTCCACGTGGTGTGCCACAGATCGAAGTATCATTCGACATCGATGCTAATGGTATATTACACGTATCAGCTAAAGATAAAGCTACTGGTAAAGAACAAAAGATCCGTATCGAAGCTTCATCGGGCTTAACTGATGCTGAAATTAAGAAGATGAAGGACGAAGCAGAAGCAAATGCTGAAGCTGACAAAAAGGCAAAAGAGGAAGTTGAAAAACTGAACTCTGCCGATGCCCTGATCTTTACTACCGAAAAGCAACTGAAAGAGTATGGCGACAAGATATCAGCTGATAAAAAAGCTCCTATAGAAGAAGGTTTGAAAAAATTAAAAGAAGCTTATGCTTCTAAGAACCTCGACGCTATCGATGCCGCACAAACTGAGCTGAATGCTGCATGGACCGCTGCATCTGAAGAGATGTACAAAGCCGCAGGTGATGCCGGTCAGGCTCAGCCAGGTGCTGATGGTGCAGGCGCGGGCGCTTCACAAGGTGCTGCCGGTGACCATGTAACCGATGTTGACTTCGAAGAAGTAAAATAATAATCCATATAGATAAAAGCCCGTCCTGTTAAAGTTAAACAGCGACGGGCTTTTTTGCGTTACAGTTCACCACTTAGGAAGAGAATGCAATAGTTATGATCACAAAAACGATCGAAGCAAGCAAAATTGCGATCATCATGTTCAGGAAGGATCTTATGGCTAACATGGCTTGAAGATTTCTTACTATAAATATGGGTGAAAAATCGTTGCAAAAATTTCAAACTATACCATCGTGCAGATATACTACACGAGCGTATATTTATGCTATACAAATGGATTTACAACAAAAAAATCCCGCCTATTGAGCGGGATTTTATAATATCTGTAAAAGAATATTATGACCAGAGATTAGACGGATAAACACCGTCTGCAACTAGTTTAGAAATACTAGCCTGCACAATGGGTTTATCTTCCTTGTAAGTAACACCGAACCATTTTGATTGCGTCGGGATAACTTTGAATGAAGCTGTACCTGATTTGATCAATTCATCAGCAGCAAGCGGAATAAAGAATTCCGCCTTAGGATTATTTTCATTTGCTTCAACAAACCTTTTAAACATCGGCTCACTTTGTTTGAAGATAGCCGGAGTAAAGCCCCAGAAATTCATCGATACACGGGTATCATTTGGCAATCCATGCTCGCCTGTTGCGTCTTTGTAAGCCACAGTACCATCCTCTTTGAAATATACCTCAGTGCGCTCATTAATCTCAACCATGTTTCCCTTATCATCCACTTTACATACACCGCGAGATACAGAACCATAATCTGATAAAGTTTTATCTATCTGGTAGCCCACTAAAGAATAAGTGTCATCAGCGGCCTCAGTGGTCAGGAATTTAGCCATTTTTTCAAAAGCTTCCCGACCATAGTAATCATCAGCGTTGATTACACAGAAAGGCTCGTGAACCTGATGGCGTGCAGAAAGTACGGCATGCTGTGTACCCCACGGTTTTGCTCTTTCAATAGTTTTATCAATACCGAAAGGTTTCAGATCATAACTTTGGAATACATAATCGGTTTCAACGCGGCCTTTTAATTTAGGCTCGAAGATCGCTTTAAAAGTATCTGCAAACTCCTCGCGGATGATAAAGCTGATCTTACCGAATCCGGCATTAATGGCATCATAGATAGAATAGTCGATAATTGTTTCACCATTTGGACCGAAGCCGTCAACCTGCTTCATGCTTCCGTAGCGGCTGGCCATACCTGCGGCCAGTATCAGTAGAGTGGGTTTCATATTTGTTTATTAGGTGCTGTTTTGAGTGTTTTTGCGTTTAATTATATCTCAAAGGACATTTATACTCAAATTGTTTTGGTAAAGTTTATTTTCCAAAACTAAATTTTAAATGTCAAGTTTACAATTATTTTGAAATTTATTTTATATACCTGAAATCCTGCCCGTCTTTCACATTCAACAGTACCTCGTATATCAGTCGTATTACATTGTCCACATCTTCCTTGTGTATCATCTCAACTGTGGTATGCATATAACGCAATGGCAACGAGATCAATGCAGATGGAACCCCATCATTGGAATAAGCAAAAGCGTCCGTATCAGTGCCTGTTGAGCGCGATGATGCCTGGCGCTGGAATGGAATACCCCCTTTATGAGCTGATTCGATCAGCAGTTTATTTACATTATTCTGTACGGCCGGAGCATATGACACTACCGGACCTTTACCACAAGCCAGATCGCCCTGGGTAATTTTGCTTATCATTGGGGTTTGGGTATCGTGAGTAACATCAGTCACAATAGCCAGGTTAGGTTTAATATGGTGAGCGATCATCTCTGCACCACGCAAACCGATCTCCTCTTGCACTGCATTAACGATATATAAACCGAATGGCAGTTTCTTCTTGTTCTCTTTCAGTAAACGCGCTACTTCAGCTATCATAAAGCCCCCTGCACGATTGTCCAGCGCACGACCAACATAGTAACGATCGTTTAACACCATAAACTCATCTTCATAAGTGATCACGCAACCAACGTGAATGCCCAGGTTCTCAACTTCTTCTTTAGTAGTGCAACCGCAATCCAGGAAGATATTCTTTAACGTCGGTGCTTCTTCTTTTTCACCGGAACGGGTATGAATAGCAGGCCAACCGAATACCGCTTTAACGATGCCATTGTCAGTATGAATGTTTACACGTTTTGACGGTGCGATCTGGTGGTCAGAGCCGCCATTACGGATTACGTAGATCAATCCGTCACTGGTAATGTAGTTTACAAACCACGAAATCTCATCCGCGTGAGCCTCGATCACTACTTTGTATTTGGCTTTCGGATTGATGATACCTACTGCGGTACCATAATTATCTACATAATGTTCGTCGATGTAAGGCTTAATATATTCCAGCCATAATTTCTGACCTTTTGCTTCAAATCCTGTTGGAGAGGGGTTGTTGATATATTTCTCGAAAAAAGCCAGCGAGGTTTTATTTACTACTTCTACATGCGGCTTTTTTTCAGCTTTCTTTTTAGACATAAACTGATGATTTGGGACTGTTTTTTAATCGATAATGGCAAATATAGTAAAGCTTAAGACAATGACGTATGTTAACAAATTTTAGTGGTATTCTTGATTAATTGTTACTGTGTTAACATTGTGTTTATCTGATGTTACTTACTTTGTTGTGAGTAATTTTTTTTCAATATTAGTTTAGTTGATTGAGGATCAGCCTGCTATGCAGCAGGCTGTTTTTTTATTTGCTTCTCTAGTATCTCGTAATCAAAACCATTTTTAGAAAAGAGCTTGCCGGTATGCTCATACCCGGCTTTCATATAAAAACCGATAGCTGACACCCGCGCATTACACCATATCATTGCACCCCCTTCTGATTCAGCAAACTCTTCAACGCGCTGTAACAAAGCATTACCGATACCCATTTTCTGATATTCGGATAATACCGCCAATTTCCTGAATTGAAAGGATCTGTCTGTTTGAAATAAGGAAATAATACCAACAAGCTTATTATCTGTGAATGCCCCGAAGTGGATCCCCTCCTGATCTTCATCCAACTCCATCTCATATAATTTTTGAGCAGGGTACAATACTTGCTGCCGTAATCGCCAGGTCAGTTCAGGACGAATTTGTTCTATTGAAAGGTTCATTAAATCCGAAATTGAAAATTCGAAATCCGAAATCACAATGGGATATTTCCATGCTTTTTCCTCGGATTATTCACCACTTTATTCTCCAGCATTTTAAAAGCGTGGATCAATTTGATGCGTGTTTCGGCAGGGTCGATCACTTCATCGATAAAGCCACGTTCGGCCGCACGGTATGGATTGGCAAATATGTCGGAGTACTTTTGTTCCATCTCCAGCCATTTTGATTCCTTGTCATGTGCAGCATTGATTTCTCGCTTGAAGATGATCTCCGCAGCTCCTTTGGCGCCCATTACTGCGATTTCAGCCGATGGCCAGGCATAGTTCATATCCGCCCCGATATGTTTGGAGTTCATCACATCATAGGCACCGCCATAAGCTTTGCGGGTAATAACTGTGATACGCGGTACGGTCGCTTCACAAAACGCATACAATAGTTTAGCGCCGTTGGTGATGATGGCATTCCATTCCTGATCAGTACCGGGTAAAAAGCCGGGCACATCTTCAAATACCAACAGAGGGATATTAAAACTATCGCAAAAGCGCACAAAGCGAGCCCCTTTTGTGGATGAATGAATATCCAGCACCCCGGCCAAAAATGCAGGCTGATTGGCCACGATACCAATACTCCTGCCCGCTAAACGAGCAAAGCCAACAACTATATTTTCGGCAAAACCTTTATGCACTTCCAAAAAGGAATCGGTATCGATTACCTTGTTGATCACATCACGCATATCATACGGTTGCGAGGCATTCTCCGGCATCAAGTCAGCAAGTTCAGGACGTAATTCATCTTTACTTTCATAGGCAACTGATGGTGCCCTTTCCTCACAATTTTGCGGCATGTAGCTCAACAACATTTTAATATGCTGTATAGCCTCTATCTCATTAATACACGCAAAATGTGTAACACCCGATTTGGTAGCATGCGTATCCGCTCCGCCCAATTCTTCGGACGTCACTACCTCGTGCGTAACAGTTTTTACCACATTTGGACCGGTAACAAACATATACGAGGTATTCTCCACCATCAATATAAAATCGGTAATGGCTGGCGAATATACTGCCCCGCCTGCGCAAGGACCCATAATGGCTGATATTTGCGGCACTACCCCCGATGCCATCGTGTTACGGTAAAAAATATCAGCGTAGCCCCCCAACGACACTACGCCTTCCTGTATCCTTGCTCCGCCTGAGTCGTTCAGTCCAACAACCGGGGCACCGTTCTTCATCGCCAGATCCATTATCTTGCATATCTTCTCTGCATGAGTTTCCGAAAGTGAACCGCCAAAAACTGTAAAATCTTGTGAAAAAACGTAAACGAATCGACCATTGATGGTTCCATAGCCCGTCACAACGCCATCGCCAGGATATATTTCTTTTTCCATCCCGAAGTCGGTGGAACGATGAGTAACCAGCATCCCTATCTCCTGAAACGAGCCGTCATCCAGCAAAAAGTGGAGCCGTTCCCGTGCCGTTAATTTGCCTTTTTTATGCTGACTTTCTATCCGCGCATGACCGCCGCCTAACTGGGCCTGTTCGCGTTTATGTTTTAGTACTTTAAGTTTTTTGTTCACAATCCGGTTTATGATGCTACACGCTAAAAATAGTAATTAAATTGTAAGATTATCGTTTTATTACCTCCCGGGGACGCATATTCCGGGAAATTCCTATTTTTGCAGCGATGAGGTCAAAGGACTTTAAAATATTGGTGAGCTTAATATTTCTCTTCATCTTCACGATAAAGATGGGTATTTCGCTTGCGCCATTATTTTCCTCCATAGACTCAAAGACTGCCGCCGCAGTTATTATGCAACTAGAGCAGGAAACAAAAGCCGATAAGGACGATCTGAGCAAGGACACCCTTAAAGAGAAGAAAGTTTTTGACGACCAACTATTGATCTCATTCGAGCACCAGCACTATATCATTGAACTGAACGTGCTTTATAACCTGGAGAAGTCGCTCTATATCCAGACTTACCACCCGGTTGTTCCCACCCCACCCCCGAACGCTTAAATGAATCCACCGCGTATCATCGCGCCATAATAGTTCATTTAAAGTTTAATCAAATTCATTTTCTATGCAAATAAAACAAGATGGGATGGCTATGGGCAGTCTTAATCTCAAAAAATATTTCTTATCAAAAAATCTGAAGAAGGATATTCCTTCGAGTATAGTTGTGTTCCTGGTGGCGCTACCCCTTTGTCTTGGCATTGCCCTGGCATCGGGTGCCCCCTTGTTTGCCGGCATATTAACAGGTATCATTGGCGGCATCGTGGTTGGCATGCTAAGCGGGTCGCAATTAAGTGTGGCCGGACCTGCTGCGGGGCTAACTGTCATCGTGCTTAATGCCATTACCGGGCTCGGATCATACGAGGTATTTTTACTGAGTGTGGTGTTGGCAGGGCTTATACAGATAGCGCTTGGGATCATTAAAGCCGGAACGATAGCCAACTATTTTCCTTCTGCGGTAATAGAAGGCATGCTGGCAGCCATCGGAATTATACTGATAATGAAACAGCTACCTCATGCCGTGGGTTACGACGCCGATTTTGAAGGCGACGAAGGTTTCCGGCAGGCGGACGAGAGCAATACTTTTTCAGGATTTTTCGCTGCGCTATCCCGTATTAATTACGGGGCAGTAATCATCAGTGTGGTTTCCTTACTGCTAATGATCTACTGGCCAAAAGTGAAAAAACTAGCTATAATACCCGCGCCGTTATTGGTAGTGGTTGCTGGCATTGGTTTAAGCTTTTTATTTGACGGAGGTTCCTTTGGATTGAAGGATAAGCAACTGGTAAATCTTCCCGTTGTAGGCAGCATAGGAGAATTTTTTGGCCTATTTAAAAGCCCTGATTTTTCATCCATTGGCAACAAACAAGTTTGGATAACAGCAGTCACCATAGCCATAGTAGCCAGCCTGGAAACCCTGCTATGCATTGAAGCCGCAGACAAGATCGATCCGATAAAGCGGATCACCCCCACCAACCGCGAATTAGTTGCCCAGGGTGCGGGTAACCTGGTAAGCGGGCTGCTCGGTGGTTTACCTTTGACGGCAGTTATCGTACGCTCTTCCGCCAACATCAATGCAGGTGCACGAACCAAAATGAGCGCTATTTTACATGGGGCATTCCTACTGCTATCGCTGCTGCTTATTCCAGCGCTTATCAATCATATTCCGCTGTCGTGCCTGGCATCCATCCTTTTAATCACGGGCTACAAATTGGCACGAATAAGCTTGTTTAAACACATGTGGCATAAAGGCCTCGATCAGTTTATACCATTTGTAGTCACCATTATTGCGGTGGTGCTGACTGACCTATTGATTGGCGTGGGCATCGGTATGCTGGTGGGCATATTTTATATCCTCCGCACCAATTTACGTAACCCCTACTTCTACCATATTGACGAAAGCGGCGACAAAAAAGTTATCCGTATCCGGCTTGCTGAAGAGGTTTCATTTTTAAATAAAGCCGCTATACAAGTTACCCTCACCAATCTGCCAAAAGGCTCCGAGGTAATCATAGACGGCGCCCACTCCAGGTTCATTGACCCGGATGTGCTGGAGATCATTAACAATTTTAAGAACAATGCCTATACAAAAGGCATAACAGTAAGGCTCGAACACATACGTGAAACCTATGATGTGCCGCGCCTTAAAGAAGTAATTTATAACATAAATCATCAAGATCATGAAAACAGAAAATCAGAAGAACGACATAAGACCAGTAATCACAACAGAAAAAGCGAAACTTACGTTAGCTGAAAGTTATAAGGCCCTGCTATCAGGCAACCGTGAATGGGTAGATCAACGGGTTAAAGAAGACCCTGACTACTTCAAAAAACTTTCACAGGGGCAGAGCCCGGAGGTATTGTGGATAGGCTGCTCAGACAGTCGCGTACCGGCCAACCAGATTACCGGCACCAAACCGGGCGAAGTGTTTGTTCACCGCAATATTGCCAATGTATGCGTTCATTCAGACATGAATATGCTCAGTGTGCTCGACTATGCTGTAAACGTATTGAAAGTAAAACATGTGATCGTAGCCGGACACTACGGCTGCGGGGGCGTAGCAGCAGCGTTGAGCAATAAACAGTTCGGGCTGATTGATAACTGGCTACGCCATATTAAGGACGTTTACCGGCTGTACAGCCATGAACTTGACCGCATCAGCGATACACAGCTTCGGGTGAACCGCCTGGTGGAATTGAATGTGATAGAGCAGGCTTATAATCTTTGTAAAACTACCATCATACAAAATGCGTGGAAAGAACGCAGTGACCTGGAAGTTCATGGCTGGGTAATTGATATCGGTACCGGCCTGGTGAAAGATCTGAAGGTAAGTAGCAACGACCCGCAAAAGTTGGGATACGTTTACGAACTGGACGTAGAGCTTGCCGGGGCTCATTAAAACCGGCATGTTAAATTAAATTTCGGTCCCGGTTGCTTAAAATGCAGCCGGGATTTTTTTATGGCCGCACCAGGAATATAATTTTTTACTTTTGCAGCGGTTGTATTTAAAAGCAATCGCTAAACTTATGCTAAGGGTATCAAAAGAAAAACGCACCCTTAAAGAAAACCTGATGCTGGCCTCATCTACAGCCTTTGTATCAGGTGCTACTAATGTAGCAGGGTTTATTGCATTTCTGGCCTTCACCACGAATATCACGGGACATGTGGCTACGCTTGCGCGTCATGTTGCCGAAAATAACTGGCACGAGATGATACTTTTCCTGATCTGGCTGCTATTGTTTTTTATGGGAGCATTCGTATCCAATTTTCTGATACGATCAGCATGGAATAAAAGCACTTACTGGGCTCACTCACAGCCGATAGTCCTCGAAATTGTTATTCTGTTATTTGTTGCCGTTTATGGTGATAAATTTTATGCCGAATCTCAAACCGAACGCGAGATCATTATTGGTGCCATTATATTTTCAATGGGGCTGCAAAACAGCATGGTTTCTACCGTATCGGGCGGGCTGATCAAATCATCGCACTTAACCGGTTTATTCACCGACCTGGGCAGCGATGTATCCGAATGGCTGCACCCCTTGTCAAAAAAGAAAGAAATTGTAAAACACCGTATATATGTTCGGTTAACCATACTTACTTTTTATTTTTTAGGAGGGCTGGCCGGAGGTTATTTTTTTAATGCGTATGGTTTTGTGGTATTTTACTTTATCCCCGTAATTTTACTTACCATATTATATTACGACCTTTCAGATGTCGCATTACATAAACTGATGCGTCTATTCTCATCACCCAAAAAAATATAAATTTGCAGCCGAAATAATAGATCAACCCCATGTGCGCCAAAAACAAAACTCACGACACCAGTCATATTACTTATCAGGGCCTGCTTGATGGCAACGAGAAATTCATCAAAAATGCCCTGGCAAACGACCCTGATTTTTTTAACAAACTGGCTGTGCAAAATCCGCCTGTGCTTTGGATAGGTTGTGCCGATAGCCGTGTTCCTGCTAACCAGATCACCAATACCAATCCGGGAGAGATATTCGTGCACCGTAATATCGCCAACATGGTGATCCATACGGATATGAACATGCTTTCGGTATTAGACTATGCCGTAAACGTACTTCATGTAAAACACGTGATCGTAACAGGCCACTATGGCTGCGGTGGTGTACTTGCAGCTATGAGTAACAAAGAATTTGGATTGATAGACAACTGGCTTCGTCACATTAAAGATGTGTACCGTATCCACGCTAAGGAACTGGATGCAATCAGTGACGAAAGTGAACGAGCAAGTCGTCTTGTTGAGTTGAATGTGATAGAAAACGTTTACAATCTATGCAAAACATCCATCGTACAAAACGCCTGGAAAAACGGCCAGGAGCTAAACGTTCATGGCTGGGTTTATAGCCTCGCCACCGGAAAGATAAATGACATGAAAGTAAGCACCAGCAATAATGACAAGCTGGATAATGTGTTTAAGTTTAAATAGATCGTAGTTGATGGTTCATAGTTCATGGCAGATTTTACTATGAACTATGAACCATTCGATATCAACTCTTACAGTTCTTTCCGCAAAAACGGATATCTGTAATCCTTCGGCGGATCAAAAGTTTCCTTAATCGTACGCGGCGATACCCAGCGCAGCAGGTTGATCATTGAACCGGCTTTATCATTTGTACCCGATCCTCTTGCACCGCCAAATGGTTGCTGACCAACTACCGCACCTGTCGGTTTGTCGTTGATATAAAAGTTACCCGCCGCATTGCGCAAACGTTGTGTCGCTTCAGCAATGGCATAACGGTCCTGCGAAATAATTGAACCTGTAAGCGCGTAGATTGAAGTTTTATCTACAATGTCGATCACCTTACTGAAATCTTTATCCTCGTAAACATAAATGCTTAGTACAGGCCCAAAGAGTTCTTCACACATCGTTACATAGAACGGGTCATCTACGCGGAGAACCGTCGGCTCTATGAACCAGCCATTGGTTTTATCGTATTTACCACCTGTTACCAGTTCTACGCTGATATCAGTTTTAGCTTCGTCGATATACTTTGCAAGTTTATCAAATGAGGTCTCTGTAATTACTGCATTAATAAAGTTTTCGAAATCTTCAGTCGGGCCTATTTTAAAGCTGGCCACATCACGCTGAATATTTTCTTTTACCGCAGGCCACAGTGACTTAGGAATATAAGCCCTCGAAGCCGCAGAACACTTTTGTCCCTGGTATTCAAATGCGCCACGAACCAATGCAGTGCTCACTACATCAGCGTCGGCACTTGGGTGAGCCAGTACAAAGTCCTTACCACCTGTTTCGCCAACAATGCGTGGGTAGGTTTTATATTTATGAATGTTCGTACCGATAGTTTGCCAGATGTTCTGGAACACTTTGGTTGATCCGGTAAAGTGGATACCTGCAAAATCAGGATGGTTAAATATCACTTCGCCCGCAACAGGGCCATCAACATAAATCAGGTTGATCACACCGTCGGGAACGCCCGCTTCTTTAAATACCTTCATGATCACATTAGCGGCGTAGATCTGCGGATAAGCAGGCTTCCAAACTACCACGTTACCCATCATCGCAGCTGAAGAAGGTAGGTTACCAGCAATAGCAGTAAAGTTGAATGGTGTCAATGCAAATACAAAGCCTTCCAGCGGGCGTTGTTCTAACCTGTTCCAAACGCCTTTACCTGAAATTGGTGGCTGCTGCTGGTATATTTCAGTCATGTAAGACACGTTGAAACGCAGGAAATCGATCAGCTCACAAGCCGAATCGATCTCAGCCTGGTAAGCATTTTTCGACTGCCCCAGCATCGTAGCTGCATTGATCTCGGCACGGTAAGGGCCCGCGAGCAGATCGGCAGCTTTTAAAAAGATGGCGGCACGTTGTTCCCATGCCAACTCTTCCCAGGCAGTTTTTGCAGCCAAAGCAGCGTCAATAGCGGCATTAACATGACTTGCATCGCCTTCAGAAAAAGTAGCCAGCAAATGTTTATGATCGTGCGGCGGACGGATCTCCAACTTTTGGTTGGTACGAACCTCTTTCCCGCCGATATACATCGGAATATCAATTTGTTTTGAGCGCGCGTCTTCCAGAGCGGCTTTCAGGGTAGCACGTTCTACACTGCGCGGGCCATAATTTAAAACAGGCTCGTTCTGCGGTGCAGGCACGTTAAAAAATCCTTTGAGCATAGGTGTTAATTATTGAGTGCGCAAAGATAAGGGTTAATGTGCAGATGTGCGAATATGCAGATGTGCAAATGCGTTTTCTGACTTTCATCTGAAACACAATTCATTGCACCATTTACCTATTGCAAGTTGATCATTATTAATAATTAGTTTAAATTTTTTATTACTAAAATAACAATTGCCGAATTAAAAAAGCAGATGTAACGCCTGTGGAAACTTACATTTTTGTGCATCTTTTTTTCAGCTCTCCCGTATAAGATTCTCACGGATGTAGATAAACGTCCTAACACGCACGCTATTAATCAATAAAAGGAACACGGCTATGTCGAAACCAGAGGATATTTACAAAGAATACAGGGAACTGGTATTAAAGAAATCTGAAGAAGCGATCAACGGGCAAAAATTCTCATTTCTGTTTACGTCGGAAAAGGAAGGGACATTTACCCTCACCAATAACGAAACCAAGGATATGATAGGCGGCACATTTAAGCTAAGCGTGAACAATGATGGCCTGAACATCCTGATGGATTATAAAGGGTTCTATATCACACAGACATTAAAGATCGACAAAAAAGAAAGTACTATTGTACGCGAGCCAAACAGTGGCAAAGTTTTTTTGACCGGCCATAAACTGGACATGAAGGAAGGTAAATAAAGGCCTTACTCCTATTCCTTTGTAGCATCAAATACACAATTTTACTGGAAAAAATTCCACAAAATCAATCTTATTTACTCAGTTAATTCTGATTAAGACCATAAAACGCCCAAATTGGGGCCGTGGCCGTGGTCTGTTCAATTATTCTTCGTGTGGTGCGGTTGTTGCCGTACCTTAAGCATGAAGAGTTTACCTATTATTCTGTTATTAGCTATTCTCTCGGTATCTGCCTTCGCACAGTTTCCGCTTGGCAGTACTATGCCCAAGATCAAATCTTACTTTAGCAGAAACGTACCTTACTCATTCGTCCAGGAATTCAGGGCTGATAATGGCGATACTGCTATTTGCTTTACCAAGTCAAAAGCGATAGGCGATTTCACATTCTATTTTGATCACAATGGAATATGCAAATCCTATGTGGTAACCTACGGCAAAGGGGATTTACATGAAGTAGAATCCATGCTCGATCATAAGTATTGCCATATCGGAACAACCCGCTGGGTATCTGAAGAAGGCAAATTTGATGTGGATGTGCAGCCGCCCGCAACCGGCGCAAATTATTTCAGCGTTATTTACACGACAGACCCGCTGATCACTACGCACGAGGACAATACTTTAGTAGCGAATTAAGCCACAATACCCCAACACGCTAAAAATCTTTTAAATTAGTGGTTTATTCAAACGCATTATGAGAAAGATATTTTTACTACTGTGCCTAGTGCTATTTTTTTGTGCCGGAAAAGTCAAGGCCCAGCAACAAACGCCGGCCGATATTTCCAAAAAATTCTTCGAGCTATACGCTACCAAACCAATGGATGCCATTGATCAGCTTTTCGCCGACGTGAAGAAGAACAAGCAGGTAAACGACGACATCACCGCCATCAAAAAGAACCTTAAAGCAACTATCGACCAGGACGGCGATTACTATGGTTACGAACTGATTACCGAAAAAGGAGTTGGTAATACTGTCAAACTTTTAAGCTACATCGTAAAGTACGATAAGCAGCCGGTGCGCTTCGTCTTTGTTTTCTACAAACCAAAAGATGCCTGGAAGATCTACACCTTTCAATTCAATACCAACTTGGATGATGAACTGAACAATGCTGCGGGGGTGGATTTGTTGAAGGAGAATAAGCAGTGAGGGTGTAATAGAAAGCTGATTTTAACATTTCTTCTTTTTTAAATAAGTTGTTAAGACCTCTTTAGAATAATAATACTCTGTTTGCAACCTCGCAACGACACAAAGTAGAACTAAATATATAAAAAAAGCGCAGGCCTGATTTATTAGTTACATTTGATTTAACCTGAAAATCAGCCTCATGGAAACGAAAAAAACTCATCCCGGCGTTTATGTCCCGCCGCCTGTTATTTACGCACTGATATTTTTATTTTCACTTTTGCTTCAAAAGCTGTTTCCAATTTCTGCGGTGTTTTTCAAAACTCAAATTGCGGCTGTTTTAGGCTACTTATTTGTGGCACTCAGTATAGTATTTAGCTTACCGGCAATCGTAAAATTTATAAGAAGTAAAAACACTTTGATCACCATAAAACCAGCAAATTCCCTGCAGACGGGTGGCGTATACGCTGTTACCCGCAACCCAATGTACTTAGGCCTTTTATTGTTATATACGGGCATTGCTTTTTTTGGAGGTAATTGGTGGACTTTTATTTTAATTCCTTTGGTTGTGCTAATTATTACCACTTACGTAATAGGACGAGAAGAAAAATACTTGTCAGATGCTTTTGGCCAGGATTATACCTCTTATAAAATCAAAGTGAGACGGTGGATATAATACCAAGCGCCAACTGGTCTAAAACAAAAAACGCCCCGCTCAAATGAGCAGGGCGTTTACAATATAAACGAATTGTCGTCTATTTATATTATTATTCGCCTTTTTCAGCGTTTTCTTCGTTAGCCGCTGGTGCTTCAGGAGTTTCTTCAGCAGCAGGAGCTTCTTCTACCGCTGGTGCAGATTCAGCTTTTGGCTCTTCAACTACTACTGCTTCTTCAACAGCAGCTTCAGCTTTTGGAGCAGCAGTTTTAGCACCACCTTTACCAGAACCACCACGACGACGGGTTGATTTCTTAGCAACAGCAGCACTGTCTTTAGTGTAAACAGTGTTGTAGTCTACCAATTCGATCAATGCCATTTCCGCGTTATCACCCAAACGGTTTTCCAGTTTGATGATACGGGTATAACCACCCGGACGGTTAGCAATCTTTTCAGCAACTTCGCGGAACAATACGTTCACGCTGTCTTTATCCTGCAAATAGCTAAATACTGTACGACGTGAGTGCGTAGTATCGCTTTTTGATTTAGTCAGTAATGGTTCTACATAAACGCGCAAAGCTTTTGCTTTTGCCAGTGTAGTAGTGATGCGCTTATGTATGATAAGCGAAGAGGCCATGTTTGCCATCATCGCCTTGCGATGACTGTCGGTGCGGCCTAAGTGGTTTACTTTTTTTCCGTGTCTCATTGTTTTTTGTTTTGTGGCACGTGCATACCGTCGGGCGGCGTTACCGTCAAGCCCTCGGAATTACGCGATGATAGATTTGAGATATTAGATGTGAGATATGAGATTTAACCTCTCACCGTTTTCGCAAACCCGGTATTTATTTATTTTTATTTTGATTTGAGTTTGAGATATAGAATTTAGACTGTCTGTCTCAAATCTCATATCTCAAATCTCACTTCTGAAGAATTACTCTTCATCTAATTTAAATTTCGACAGGTTCATACCAAAAGATAAGCCTTTTGATTTAACCAGGTCCTGAATTTCAGTCAGTGATTTTTTACCAAAGTTTCTGAACTTCAGCATATCTGCTACGTCGTAAGAAACCAGGTCAGCCAGGCTGCGGATATCAGCAGCTTTAAGGCAGTTCAAAGCACGTACTGAAAGATCAAGGTCAACCAGTTCGGTTTTCAGGATCTTGCGCATGTGCAGGATCTCTTCGTCAACTTCTTTGGTTTCTTCCTTAGCCTGAGCCTCCAGCATCATGTTCTCATCGCTGAACAACATAAAGTGCTGAATAAGAATCTTAGCTGCTTCTTTCAAAGCATCTTCAGGATGTATAGAGCCATCGGTAGCAATATCCAGAACTAATTTTTCATAGTCGGTTTTTTGCTCCACACGATAGTTTTCTATAGTGTATTTAACGTTCTTGATCGGTGTATAGATCGAATCGATAGCGATCACACCTACGTTAGCATCAGGATTTTTATTCTCTTCGCTTGAAATATAACCGCGACCTTTGTTGATGGTCAGCTCGATTTCAAGTGTTACTGATGAATCCATGTTACAGATAACCAGATCAGGGTTCAATACAGCGAAGTTATTTGAGAACTTGGTAATGTCACCGGCAGTAAAAGCGTCCTGACCATTTACGATCACGAATACTTTCTCACTATCGCCTGATTCACCTGTTTTCTTCAAACGAACTTGCTTTAAGTTCAGAATGATCTCGGTAACGTCCTCAACAACACCCTTAATGGTTGAAAACTCATGCGTAACTCCTGAAAAACGTACAGAAGTAACAGCATAACCTTCAAGAGATGAAAGTAAGATACGACGTAAAGCATTACCAATGGTTACACCAAAGCCTGGTTCTAATGGACGAAACTCGAACGTGCCATCAAAATCATTCGCTTTTTGCATGATAACCTTGTCTGGTTTTTGAAATGCTAAAATTGCCATTTATATCCTTTGTTTATTGTTTACTTGATTAAAGATTTGAGATATGAGATTTGAGCCGTGAGATTATTCTCCTTTTTCAAATCCTTATCTTAAACCACTTTTGCTTACATATGTTTGAAACTGAAATATGAGATTTGAAGTACTTCTCAAATCTCATATCTAAAATTTCAAATCTTATTTAGAGTACAACTCGACGATCAGGTTTTCCTTGATGTTTTCAGGAATCTCATCGCGGTTTGGATAGTTCAGGAATTTGCCTGTTAAGTTAGCAGCATCCCATTCTAACCAGCTGTATTTGTTGATCTTTCTGCCGGCAACTGAATTAGCAATTGCTTCCAGTGATTTTGATTTCTCACGAACTGAGATCACATCACCTGCTTTTAAGCTGTATGAAGCGATGTTTACTACTTCGCCGTTTACATTGATGTGTTTGTGGCCTACCAGCTGACGAGCTGCCGAACGTGTCGGAGCAATACCTAAACGGTAAACTGCATTATCCAAACGTGCTTCTAAGAATTTCAGCAAGTTCTCACCGGTGATACCTTCTTTAGCGGATGCACGGTGAAACAGGTTCTCGAACTGACGCTCTAATACACCGTAGGTGTATTTTACCTTTTGTTTCTCTTGCAGCTGAGTAGAGTACTCAGACTGTTTGCCTCTTCTTTTAGAGACACCATGCATACCCGGAGGGTAGTTTTTTCTTTCTAACGCCTTGTCCGGACCGAAGATTGGTTCACGGAACCTACGCGCGATTTTTGATTTTGGACCTGTATATCTAGCCATTTTGTTTGATTTAAAGTATCACGCAGCCCGCAGCCGGTGAATCTTAGCTTTAAAAATTTGGTTAATTAAACTCTTCTTCTTTTTGAAGGACGGCAACCGTTGTGCGGAAGTGGTGTAATGTCCTTAATGGTGGTAACTTCAATACCTGCAGTTTGCAAAGTACGGATAGCTGACTCGCGGCCTGCACCCGGACCTTTTACAAATACTTCAACCTTGCGTAAACCCAGATCGTAAGCTACTTTACCGCAATCGGCAGCAGCTTGTGAAGCAGCATAAGGAGTGTTCTTCTTTGAACCTTTGAAACCCATTTTACCTGCTGAAGACCATGAAATAGCCTGTCCGCTTTTGTTAGTTAGGGTAATGATGATGTTGTTAAAGGTAGCATTTACATGTGCTTCGCCAACCGGCTCAACAATCACAACGCGCTTTTTGGTAACTTTTTTAGTTTTAGCCATTTTTTTGAGGTTTGAGATATGAGATTTGAGATGTGAGACTTTAATACCTCATTTCAAATACATCAATATCCTTTTTATCTTTTTATCTTAATTTAAGATGACCGACCAGATATGTTTCTCATATCTCAAATCTCACATCTCAAATCTATTTATTACTTAGTAGCTTTTTTCTTGTTAGCGACAGTCTTACGTTTTCCTTTACGGGTACGTGAGTTGTTTTTGGTACGCTGACCACGCAAAGGCAATCCTTTACGGTGACGGGTACCGCGGTAGCAACCTATATCCATTAAACGTTTGATGTTAAGCTGCACTTCTGAACGTAATGCACCTTCAACTTTGATCTGATCGTTGATAATTCCACGGATAGCAGTTAACTGCTCATCGGTCCAGTCTTGAACTTTTGTATTGAAATCGATGCCAGCCTGGGTCAAAATGTCCTGGGCAGTTGAACGGCCAATACCATAAATGTAAGTAAGTCCGATCTCTCCTCTTTTGTTTTTTGGTAAATCAATACCTGAAATCCTTGCCATATTTATCGTTTGTTTTTAAATAACGACCGAACGGCGGCTACCGTTGTACGAATCGTTACAATATTTTTTAATTACCCCTGACGCTGTTTGAACTTAGGATTCTTTTTGTTGATCACATAAAGTTTCCCGTTACGACGGATGATCTTGCAATCAGCGCTACGTTTTTTAATGGATGCTCTAACTTTCATCTCTTTATTATTTATATCTATAGGTTATTCTACCCTTTGTTAAATCATATGGACTCATCTCCAGTTTTACTCTGTCGCCAGGTAAAATTTTGATGTAGTGCATACGCATTTTACCAGATATGTGTGCAATAATCTCATGACCATTTTCGAGTTCAACTCTGAACATTGCATTTGATAATGCCTCCCGAATTGTACCGTCTTGCTCAATCGAAGATTGTTTAGCCATATTTTACTGATTCTTACTTTATTATCCGCTTTAAAACCGGGTTGCAAAGATAAGCAATAATTTTCTAATTATTTAACTTTTTCTTGCAAAACTTCTTCTATCTCATCAAAGCTAGAAAGGATGTCTGCTTTCCCCTTTTGTACTGCTACCGTATGCTCATAATGCGCCGATGGTTTTTTGTCAACAGTTGATACCGTCCAGCCATCATCCCAAAACCTCACTCCTGCCCTGCCAGCATTAATCATCGGTTCAATCGCAATCACCATTCCTTCTTCCAACTTAATGCCTGCCCCCCGTTTGCCATAATTTGGCACTTCCGGTTTTTCGTGCAAATGCAAACCTACTCCGTGGCCAACCAGCTCTTTTACAACACCGAAGCCGTTCTTCTCAGCATGTTCCTGCACAGCATAACCGATATCGCCAATCCGCTGACCAACCACTGCCTTCTCGATACCAAGATAAAGGCATTCTTTCGTTACACGCATCAATTTTTTAGTCGTCTCATCTACCTCGCCGATGGCGAAAGTATAAGCTGAGTCACCATAGTATTTATTGAGAATTACACCACAATCAACCGACACAAGGTCACCTTCAACTAATACATGCTGACCAGGAAATCCGTGTACGATCTGATCATTCAGCGAGATACACAATGAATAAGGGAACCCACTATAGTTTAGGAAAGCAGGAACTCCGCCATTGTCGCGAATGAAAGTTTCGGCTAGTTTGTTTAATTCAATAGTCTTTATACCTGGCCGGATAACTTTTGCTATCTCGGCCAGGGTTTTGGAAACAAGTAAAGAGCTCTTTCTTATGAGTTCTATCTCTTCGACAGACTTATAATGGATCTTTGACATGTTATTAAATTAGATAACCGGCGGAGTCGATCCTGCCGACGTAGGTATACTGGTACGGCCAGTGATACGCCCGGTTTTCATCAAACCGTCGTAATGACGCATCAGCAGATGGCTTTCTATCTGTTGTAAAGTATCTAAAACCACACCCACAAGAATGATCAGCGACGTACCACCAAAGAATCTTGCAAAAACACCGCTAACACCCATCATAGTTACCAAAGCTGGAATGATAGCGATGATTGCCAGGAATACAGATCCTGGTAAAGTAATCTTTGAGATCACACCATCAATAAAATCAGCTGTTGATTTACCCGGTTTAACACCCGGAACAAATCCGCCATTCTTCTTCATATCCTCAGCCATCTGGTTAGGGTTAACCGTAATAGCTGTATAGAAATAAGTGAAGATGATGATCAGGAATGCGAACAATAAGTTATGCGCCCATGAGTTATAGTTAGCCAAAGCCATTACCACAGGATTAGTTCCTGTTGATGGGAAAAACTGAGGAATGGTAGCCGGAATGAACATCAATGCCTGGGCAAAGATGATAGGCATTACGCCTGCGGCATTTACTTTTAACGGGATATACTGGCGCACGCCACCATATTGTTTGTTACCGACAATACGTTTTGCATATTGCACTGCAATTTTTCTTGTCCCTTGAACAATCAGGATAGTGAACATCACTACGCCGATTAGGGCCACAATTTCTGCGATAAACGTAATCAAACCACCTTGTCCGTTGAGACGCTGGTCAAACTCACCGGCGAATGCACCTGGTAATTGGGCAATGATACCCACCATGATGATTAGGGAAATACCGTTACCGATACCTTTATCAGTAATTTTTTCGCCCAGCCACATTACGAATAATGTACCCGCGGTCAATACAAAGATCGACAGTACGTTGAATGCAAATACGCTCATAACCGGGCTGATCTGGTCAGTTTGGATTTGCGAGTGCACATAGCCGTAAGCTTGCAATGCGGTAATACCGATTGTCAGATAGCGGGTCCACTGGTTTAGCTTATTTCTGCCACTTTCACCTTCTTTTTGCAATTTGGTGAAATAAGGCACAGCTATACCCAGCAACTGCACAACGATAGACGCCGATATGTAAGGCATTACGCCTAACGCAAAAATAGAGGCACGTGAAAACGAACCTCCTGCGAACATATTCAGCAAGCCTACCAGCCCTTCTTTTGCTTTCTGCGTATTCAGGGATGCATAGTTTACACCGGGCAGAACCACGTATGATCCTATGCGGTATATTAAAAGAAATAAGAGTGTGTTAGTAATACGCACTCTTAAATCTTCGATTTTCCAAATATTGGATAATGTAGTGAATAATTTCTTCATTGAAATTTACAACTTTACAATAGTACCACCGGCGGCCTCAATAGCTTTTTGTGCTGTTGCAGAGAAAGCATGAGCCTTAACTTCCAACTTGGCTTTCAGCTCGCCACGGCCCAGGATTTTCACCAGGTCATTACGCGAAACTAAACCATGTTCTTTCAAAGTTGCAAAATCAATTGCAGAAACTTTATAATCGTCTACTAATTTTTGTAAAGCATCCAGGTTTACGCTTACATATTCCACACGGTTAGGGTTTTTGAAACCCACTTTTGGCAAGCGGCGCTGCAATGGCATCTGACCACCTTCAAAACCAACCTTAGTGCTTGTACCTGAACGTGAACCGGCTCCTTTGTGGCCACGAGTTGACGTGCCGCCACGGCCCGAACCTGTACCACGGCCAATTCTTTTACTATTCTTAGTAGAACCTTCTGCAGGTTTTAAGTTACTTAGATTCATGATATTAAATATTTTCTACCGCTACCAAATGATTAACTTTACGTACCATACCGATGATAGCCGGAGTAGCTTCTACTTCAACACTGTGGTTGATCTTTTTCAAGCCCAAAGCCTCAACAGTTTTTTTCTGGCGCTCACTTCTATCGATCACGCTCTTAATCTGGGTTATTTTGATCTTTGCCATGATGATTATCCGTTAAATACCTTTCCTAATTCAATTCCGCGGTGCTGAGCTACAGTAACAGCATCACGCATTTGTGATAATGCCGACACAGTTGCTTTAACCACGTTATGAGGGTTTGATGAACCTTTTGATTTTGCCAATACGTTGTGTACACCAGCAGACTCTAATACGGCACGCATCGCACCACCTGCAATTACACCGGTACCATTCGCAGCAGGTTTAATAAAAACAAAACCGCCTGAAAATTTACCATATTGTTCGTGAGGTACAGTACCATTGATGATAGGCACTTTTACCAGGTTCTTTTTAGCATCATCAATACCTTTAGCAATTGCCTCGGTAACCTCTTTCGCTTTACCTAAACCGTAACCTACAACACCGTGCTCATCACCTACTACTACGATAGCAGAGAAGCTGAAAGTACGGCCACCTTTGGTTACTTTGGCAACACGTTGTATGCTCACCAGGCGATCTTTCAATTCGATCTCGCTGGTTTTTACTCTTTTTATGTTGATTGTTGACATCTCTCTTTCCGATTAAAAGTTTAAACCGCCTTCACGTGCACCTTCAGCCAGTGATTTAACACGGCCATGATATAGGTAACCATTTCTATCAAAAACTACATCTTTGATACCTGCAGCAACTGCTTTAGCGGCAACTGCTTTGCCTACGGCAACAGATTGTTCTGATTTAGTTCCTTTTGCAGCAAAATCTTTTGATAAAGATGAAGCTGAAACGATAGTTTTACCGGTTACATCGTCAATGATCTGGGCATAAATACCTTTGTTGCTCCTGTACACTGACAAGCGCGGACGCTCTGAAGATCCTGAAAGTCTCTTTCTGATCCCCTTTTTAATTCTGTCTCTTCTTGATAATTTACCTGTCATGACGATTATTTTTTAGATGCTGATTTACCTGCTTTTCTTCTCAATTGTTCGCCAACAAACTTGATACCTTTACCTTTGTAAGGCTCTGGTGCACGCAGCGAGCGGATCTTCGCAGCTACCTGGCCGATCAATTGCTTGTCGATTGATTCTAAGATGATAGTAGGGTTTTTACCTTTCTCAGCAGTGGTTGTAACTTTAATTTCTTTAGGTAATTCAAACACATAATGGTGAGAGTAGCCTAAAACAAGGTCCAAAGTGTTACCGGTATTAGTAGCACGGTAGCCCACACCAACTAATTCCTGCTCTAATTTATAACCCTGGGTTACGCCAACAACCATATTATTTAAAAGTGCACGATATAAACCATGCAATGCTTTATGACGTTTCTGGTCAGAAGGACGTTGAACCAATAAATGGCCGTCTTCCTGCGCTACGGCGATATCGCTATCTACCGCCTGGTGCAATTCGCCTTTAGGTCCTTTTACAGTAACTACGTTTGCGTCAGATACGGTAATAGTAACTCCTGAAGGTATTGCTATAGGTGCTTTTCCTATTCTTGACATTAGTTAATTCCTCCTTTATTGATTAATAAACGTAGCACAATACCTCGCCGCCGATGTTTTGCTGACGGGCCTCTTTGTCGGTCATTACACCTTTTGAGGTTGACAAGATAGCGATACCTAAACCATTTAATACTCTCGGCAATGTAGCCGAACCTGCGTATTTTCTCAAACCTGGTTTACTGATGCGCGAGATGCTGCGGATAGCAGGAATTTTAGTTATCGGATGGTATTTCAAAGCTACCTTGATAGTACCTTGAGGACCATTGTCTTCAAACTTAAAATTGGCAATGTAACCTTTGTCGAAAAGCACTTTCGTGATTTCCTTCTTCAGATTTGATGCAGGAATTTCAACAACCCTATGGTTGGCTTTAATAGCATTCCTTACTCTTGTAAGATAATCTGCGATTGGATCTGTATTCATTATTTATTGTTTATGATGGTGGTATCCGTAGACCTGCCATCGATTAAAATTCTTTTTCGTTAAAAGTCAACGGTGAATAGTGAATTTTTATCGACCATTCATTATTGACTATTCACCTTCTTACCAAGAAGCTTTCTTCACCCCCGGTATCTTGCCTTCCAATGCCATTTCACGGAATGTTACACGTGAGATGCCGAACTGGCGCATATAACCACGCGGACGGCCGGTCAGTTTGCAACGGTTGTGCAATTTTACCGGAGATGCTGCTTTAGGCAATTTGTCTAATGCGGCATAATCGCCAGCGGCTTTAAGGGCTGCTCTTTTTTCAGCGTATTTAGCTACTAATTTCGCACGTTTTACTTCGCGTGCTTTTACACCTTCTTTAGCCATTATTTATTCTGATTTTTAAATGGTAAACCAAATTCTTTCAGCAGTTCCAATGCTTCAACATCATTGGTAGCGGAGGTTACAAAGGTAATATCCATACCCTGTATCTTGTTGATCTTGTCAATGTTGATTTCAGGGAAGATGATCTGCTCTGTAATACCCAGTGTATAGTTTCCGCGTCCGTCGAAACCTTTATCGTTGATACCTTTGAAGTCACGGATACGTGGCAAAGCAACAGCGATCAAACGATCAAGGAACTCATACATATTGTTATCGCGTAAAGTTACACGTACGCCTACCGGCATGTTTTTACGCAATTTAAAGTTAGAGATATCCTTCTTTGATTTTGAAGAAACCGCCTGCTGACCAGTAATAGTGCTCAGCTCATTGATCGTGTTCTCAATCAGCTTTTTATCAGTGGTCGCACCGCCAACACCCTGGTTGATCGCAATTTTCTCAAGTTTCGGAACCTGCATTACGCTTTTGTACTGAAATTTTTCTTTCAGCGCAGTGCGAATCTCGTCTTTATATTTTGACTTTAGTCTTGGAACGTATGTTGTAGTTGCCATTACTTAATTTCCTCCCCTGATTTTTTTGCTACCCTTACCAATTTACCTGCGGCATTTTTAGCTCTGCCTATGCGGGTTGGTTTACCTGATTTAGGGTCAACCACAGCCAGGTTTGAGATGTGTATAGCAGCTTCTTGTTTCACGATACCACCGTTAGGGTTGGTAGCGTTCGGCTTGGTATGTTTTGATACCATATTGGCACCTTCAACAATCGCACGGTTTTTATCAATTATTACTTCTAATACTTTACCTTGTGATCCTTTTGAATCGCCTGCAATAACCTGTACCAGGTCGCCCTTGCGGATCTTTAATTTAGCAGGTTTTGCATTTTGTTTCTTTTCCATGTTACAATACCTCCGGTGCTAATGATACAATTTTCATAAATTGTTTCTCGCGCAACTCTCTTGCAACAGGGCCAAAGATACGGGTACCTCTAGGCTCGTCCTGGTTATTTAACAAAACTGCTGCGTTGTCGTCGAAACGGATATATGAACCATCTTTCCGGCGAATTTCTTTCTTGGTTCTTACCACTACGGCCTTTGATACAGTACCTTTTTTAATGTTGCCTGACGGCAAAGCACTCTTTACTGTAACAACTATCTTATCGCCGATAGAAGCATATCTTTTGCCGGTACCGCCTAACACACGGATCACTAAAACTTCTTTAGCACCGCTGTTATCGGCTACGTTTAATCTTGATTCCTGTTGTACCATCGTTATTTAGCCCTTTCTACAATTTGAACTAATCTCCAGTTTTTGTTTTTGCTCAGCGGGCGAGTTTCCATAATCAATACGGTATCACCAATACCACAGGTATTAGCTTCGTCATGAGCCATAAATTTGGTAGTTTTCTTTACGAACTTACCATAGATCGGGTGTTTTACCTTCCTCTCTACAGCAACCACAATAGATTTATCCATCTTATTGCTTACTACCAGGCCGGTACGTGTTTTTCTTAAATTCCTTTCCATTTCGACGCTTATTATTTACTTTCAGAAGCTGACGCTGCTTTGCGTTTTGTTAATTCAGTATTTAAACGAGCAATATCCTTACGTACTTTGTTGATACGGCTTGGATTCTCAATGGCCGAAACTGCATGTGCAAATTTCAGTTTGGTAAGGTTACCCTTCTCCTCGCCGATCCTTGCTGTCAACTCTTCAGTCGTTAGCTCTAAAATTTCTGAGTTCTTCATTTTCTTATATTAGTTTTTGAGTTTTTAGTTCCAAGCCCGCTATATCAAACTGATAACCGCAAACTCAAAACTGCTAACTTATTTTATGCTTCTACGTAGTCTCTACGTGTTACAAACCGGGTCTGAACCGGTAATTTCTGAGCTGCAAGGCGCAATGCCTCTTTAGCAACTTCCAGTGGCACACCTTCGGCTTCGAAGATGATCCTTCCGGGGCGAACTACCGCTACCCAGTATTCAGGAGCACCTTTACCTTTACCCATACGTACCTCGGCTGGTTTTTTGGTTACAGGTTTGTCAGGGAATATCCTGATCCACACCTGGCCTTCACGTTTCATGAAACGTGTTACAGCGATACGTGCAGCCTCGATCTGACGGCTGGTAATCCATGCCGGCTCGAGTGATTTTATACCGAAAGAACCGAATGCAAGCTCAGCACCACGAGTGGCCATCCCTTTCATTCTGCCTTTTTGCATTTTTCTGAACTTCGTTCTTTTTGGCTGTAGCATTTTTTTAAGCTTTTATATCTAAACGATGTCTGTCTCGACTTGATTTATTCAATTATCTTCTTCCTGGTCCACCCGGGCGATTACCACCGCCTCTGTTTTGGCCACCCGGACGGTTACCACCGCCACGACGATCGCCGCCACCTTGGTTACCACCACCTCTTCTGTCACCACCGCCTCTGCGGTCACCACCACGTTCGCCGCCTCTTTCGTTGCCACGACCGCCAAATGATGCTGCGCCTTCCGGACGACCACCTTTACCGCTTGCGCTGCTGGCGCTGCCGATATTTGGTGATAAGTCACGTTTTCCGTAAACTTCACCTTTGCAGATCCATACTTTAACGCCGATCTTACCATAAGTAGTAAGCGCTTCGCCTAAAGCATAGTCAATATCTGCGCGGAAAGTATGCAGAGGAATTCTTCCTTCTTTGTATTGTTCGGTACGTGCCATTTCAGCACCGCCTAAACGGCCCGAAGTCATCACTTTTATTCCTTCAGCACCCATTCTCATGGTTGAAGCAATAGTAGTTTTCATAGCACGACGGAAAGAGATACGAGCCTCAAGCTGTTTTGCTATACCTTCAGCAACTAATTGTGCATCCAGTTCAGGACGTTTGATCTCAAAAATGTTGATCTGAACATCTTTCTTAGTCAGTTTTTTCAACTCTTCTTTGATCTTGTCAACTTCCTGGCCGCCTTTACCTATCACGATACCCGGACGGGCAGTGTGGATAGTTACGGTAATGCGTTTCAAAGTACGCTCGATAACTACTTTAGATATACCGCCTTTAGCGATACGTACTGAAATATACTTGCGGATCTTTTCGTCTTCAACTAATTTATCGGAGTAGTTATTGCCACCGAACCAATTAGAATCCCAACCTCTGATGATTCCTAATCTGTTACCTATTGGATGTGCTTTCTGTCCCATCTTAAATTAATTGTTATCGTTTTTACTGTCCACAATAAGAGTTACATGGTTTGAGCGTTTGCGGATACGATATCCACGGCCCTGCGGAGCCGGACGCAGTCTTTTCAACTGGCGGCCACCACCTACTGATACCTCTTTTACATATAAAGCGCTATCCTCAACACGTTTGCCTTCGTTTTTTGCTTCCCAGTTTTTGATAGCTGACAGCAATAATTTCTCAACACGGATAGCAGCTTCTTTATTAGTATATTTCAAGATATACAATGCTTTTTCTACGTTTTCTCCGCGGATCAGGTCAACCACCAAACGCATTTTGCGTGGTGAAGTTGGGCAGTCCTGTAACTTAGCAACAGAAGCTCCTCCTTGCTGAGCCTTTGCAGCCTCTTTTTGCTGTCTGATTAATACAGACTTTTTAATTTTTGTTGTTGCTTCCATTGCCTGTTATTTTTTCTTTTCTGCGTGACCACGGAATGTACGGGTTGGTGCAAACTCTCCCAGCTTATGTCCAACCATGTTTTCTGTTACATACACAGGAATAAACTTGTTACCGTTGTGTACTGCGAACGTATGACCAACGAAATCAGGAGAGATCATGGAACGACGTGACCATGTTTTTACAACTGATTTCTTGTTTGATTCATTCAGTGTTACAACCTTTTTCTCAAGGTTGTGATCTATATAAGGTCCTTTTTTAATTGAACGTGCCATTATTTCTTCCTTCTTTCAATGATGTAACGGTCAGATGATTTCTTTTTGTCGCGGGTCTTGAAGCCTTTAGCTAAAAGTCCTTTGCGTGAGCGTGGGTGACCGCCTGATGCCCGGCCTTCACCACCACCCATAGGGTGATCTACCGGGTTCATCGCTACACCACGAACTCTTGGGCGACGGCCTAACCAGCGTTTACGACCAGCTTTACCTAATACTGCATTTGCTCTCTCGCCATTTGAAACCGTACCGATAGTTGCCAGGCAAGTTGCCAGGATCATACGGGTTTCGCCTGAAGGCAATTTAATGATGGCATATTTACCATCACGTGCCGAAAGCTGTGCATAAGTACCTGCACTGCGTGCGATGGTACCACCCTGACCAGGGTTCAATTCAATATTGTGAATGATTGAACCTAGAGGGATATTCTTTAATGGTAAAGTATTTCCTACTTCTGGTGCTGCAGTTTCGCCTGCTACTACAATTTGTCCAACTTTCAATCCCTCTGGAGCGATCATGTATCTTTTCTCGCCATCAACAAAGTGTAACAGGGCTATACGTGCAGAACGGTTAGGGTCATACTCGATAGTAGCTACCTTTGCAGGGATATCGAATTTATTACGTTTAAAGTCGATCAACCTGTATGCTTGTTTGTGACCACCGCCTAAGTAGCGCATAGTCATTTTACCGCTATTATTACGGCCGCCTGATCTCTTGTTCGATGCTACAACCAACGACTTTTCAGGAACGTTTGTTGTGATGTCCGAAGTATCAGTATCTATCCTGAAACGGGTACCGGGGGTAACCGGTTTGAATCTTTTAACTGCCATCTCTATTAAATATTGCTGTAAAAGTCTATAGTTTCGCCGTCTTTCAACGTAATGATCGCTTTCTTGTAAGTAGCAGCGCGGCCCGAAACCACACCCGCTTTGGTATTGCGACTTTTCAGTTTTCCAACGTATTTCATGGTGTTCACCGCAGTGATATTCACACCATACATTTTCTCAATTGCCTGTTTTATCTGAAGCTTGTTTGCTCTGTGATCTACCTTAAAGGTATAGCGGTTAAGCTTCTCAGTAAGTTGAGCTACTTTTTCAGTAAGTAAGGGTTTCTTTAAAATTTCCATAATTACTTAGCTAATGCTTCCTCCAAAGTTTTAACTGCACCTGTAGTTAATAAAAGTGTACCGGCATTTAACACATCATAAGTGTTTAACTGATCGGCAGTGATCACTTTGCTTTTCTTCAGGTTACGGCTTGATAAATACACATTGTTATTTGCAGCAGGCAATACTAAAAGTGTTTTTACGTCACTTACTTTAAGGTCTGCTACCAGCTTTACGTAGTTTTTGGTTTTAACTGTATCGAAGTTAAAATCTTCCAATACTACGATGCTGTTATCTTTTGCTTTGTATGATAAAGCTGATTTACGGGCCAGTGATTTCAGTTTCTTGTTCAATTTGAAGCTGTAATCGCGCGGTTGCGGACCGAATACACGGCCACCACCATTAAACAATGGTGATTTGATACCACCGGCACGTGCACCACCTGTACCTTTTTGCTTATATAACTTGCGGGTTGAACCTGCAATTTCGTTACGCTGCTTTGCTTTGTGAGTACCCTGACGCTGATTAGCAAGAAATTGCTTCACGTCAAGATAGATAGCATGATCGTTAGGTTCGATTCCGAATACGGACTCAGGAAGTTGCACCTTGGCACCTGTTTCTTTACCTGATACGTTTAATACTTTAACTTCCATCTTATTTATCCACTATTACGAATGAACCCTTAGCTCCGGGGATGGAACCTTTAACAACCATTAGGTTTTGCTCAGGATAAACTTTCAAAACTTCGAGGTTTTGAATTTTAACACGAACATTACCAGTTTGACCAGCCATGCGCATACCTTTAAATACGCGTGAAGGCCATGATGATGCACCCAAAGAACCTGGCGCACGCAGACGGTTGTGCTGACCGTGAGTTTGCATACCCACACCGCCAAAACCGTGACGTTTTACCACACCCTGAAAACCTTTACCTTTTGAGGTACCAACCACATCCACAAAATCTCCCGCAGCAAAAATTTCCACGGTAACAGTGTCACCCAGATTTTTTTGATCTTCGAAAGTTTTGAATTCTACCAGTCTGCGCTTTGGCGTAGTACCGGCTTTTTGGAAATGACCTTTTAAGGGAGCAGGGGTGTTCTTTTCTTTTTTCTCACCATACGCCAACTGAACGGCGGCGTAGCCGTCTGCATCTACAGACTTCACTTGTGTTACCACACAAGGGCCAGCTTCGATTACTGTGCAGGGAATGTTTTTCCCTGTTTCGTCGAAAATGCTGGTCATTCCTACTTTTTTACCAATAATTCCTGACATTTTCTTATTTTGTTTGTGCCCATCGAAGCAGTAGGGCTTCGTTCAAGGCATATTATTTCCCCCGAAAGGGACGGCAAAGATAGATATTTTAGATTAACTGTCAAATACTTGCGCAATTATTTTTTATAATTTATTTGCGGGATGCAAAATGACTGATTAAGTGCGTGGTTGGTTGGGTTGGAACGAGGTCAATATAAGGAGGGAAATCGTCGTCATGTCAATCAGGTAAAAAGAAATAATTATATTTATTGCATGAATAAACCTAAAACTCTTATTGCATTAATTATATGCATGGCATTCGCTCTAGGCGTACGCGCACAGGATACTGCTAAAACGCAATCACGCATTTTTGCAGCTGTAGAAAATGAGCCTGTTTTTCCAGGAGGTATACCAGCATTTTATAAATATATTACCACGAGTCTAAAATACCCTCAAGTAGCCCGTATCCTTGGCCTCACAGGTAAAGTATACATTTCCTTCGTGATCGATAAGGATGGCTCTGTAACTGATGTAAGACCAGTAAGATGCATGGGAGCTGGATGTGAATCAGAAGCAGTAAGGGTAGTTTCTATGTCTCCCAAATGGTCGCCGGGCATACAAAAGGGGCGAAAAGTAAGAGTGCAATACACTATGCCAATATCATTTGATCTTAAAACAGAAAGTGGCGATAAAATTGTTCCTGATAAAACTTCTATGAAAGACCTCCGAAAGTCAGAATACGGTTTTGTTTTCTTTATTAAAGGTCAAACCCATTCACTTGATGACGCTCAAAAGATACTCGGGAAATCATTCGATCCAACCACAATATTAACTGTCGAAAATTTTGATGATCCCAAATATGTTGTGCCAGAGAAAAAGGAGACTTATTTGGTAGTAATGAAAAATGAGCAATAATCATTTATAAATAAAAACCTTACTGCATCAGATCATAAGCCTTTTACCTGATCCCCCAAGTGAAAAACTGTCGCCAGCTTACTATACTGTTTCTTATTGCATTCCAATTCGCATTTGATGTTGCCGCTGCATTTCCGCGCGTCGATACTGTAAGAACAAAGTAAAAGGCCAGGGACGCAGAGCTATTTTGCAAGCAAAAAGGCTATAATACGACCTATTGCATCCTTATCGATATGGGCCTTCCATCCGGAATAAAGCGCTTTATGGTGTGGGACTTTCATAAAAATACTATTATACTTTCCGGGCTTGTTAGTCATGGCTGTGTCATTAATCCCTGGTCAGGTATCTGGTCAAAGAATAAGCCAGCTTTTAGTAATGCGATCAACAGCCATTGCAGTTCGCTGGGTAAATACCAGGTGAGCAACAGGGCCGCCAGTACCTGGGGTATCCGCATAAAATATTATTTAGAAGGTTTGGAGCACACTAACAGTAATGCTTATGCGCGCGATGTGGTATTACATTCCTGGGAGCAAGTGCCGGATAAGGAAGTTTATCCGGACGGGACGCCCGAAGACTGGGGTTGTCCTGCAATATCCAACAGCACTATGAAAGCGGTAGATAACCTGATACGATATCAAAAGAAGCGTTTGCTGCTATGGATCTATAATTGATGGTAAGAATTTCTTATATTCAGCCAATCAATATATTAACATGAAAAAAGCCCTTACCCCACTCGCCCTCGTTTTTGTATCCCTGATTTTATTTTCCTGCAAACCAAAACCGCATGATCCGCTTGCGGGCTCAAGCCGTGAAGATAAAAACGGCTGGATCTACATTCATCTACAAGGTTCGCCGCATGATATCGGCTATCAGCACGGTTACCTGGTATCAAAAGAGATTGACACCATGCTAAAGATATTGCAGTACTACCTGCCAAGCAGCAGCGGCAAGGATTGGGCCTTTTACCGTGGTGCTGCCCAACGCTTTTTGTGGAAAAAAATAGATAAGGAATACCAGGATGAAATAAAAGGTATTGTAAGCGGACTGGAGGCCCATGGCATGAAATACGACACGCTGGATATTGCCGCTATGAACGCCTATTATGAATTACCCGGATATTATGTGCCTACCTTGATGAATAAGGAGAAACCGGGCAGCGGTGACAATCGTGCGCCAGGCAATTGCAGCGCCTTTATCGCTACCGGCAGCTTTACCAAAGATCATAAAATAGTGATCGCCCATAATAACTGGACGGACTACATTGTAGGCGAACACTGGAACGTAATTGCAGATATTAAACCCGAAAAAGGCAACCCTATATTAATGGACACCGGTCCGGGTTTTATTCATAGCGGAGATGACTTCTTAGTTACTAAAAGCGGACTGGTGATTACCGAAACCACCATTACACAGTTTAAAGGATACGATACTACCAAAACTCCGGAGTTTGTACGGGCACGTCGCGCTGCGCAATATGCCAACAGCATTGACGATGTGGTAAAAATAATGACCACTGATAACAACGGCGGTTACGCCAACGACTGGCTGATTGGCGACACCAAGACCAACGAGGTGGCCAAACTCGAACTCGGCCTGAAAAATTATAAGGTTTGGCGCTCAAAGGATACAGCTTTCATTGGTTCTAACTTTGCTATCGATCCAAAGCTGATTAAAGAGGAAACAACTTTTGATGTAAATGATAAAACTACCTCACCCAATGCACGCCGTAAGCGCATGGAGCAATTAGTGCAAGTCGATTATAAAGGCAAACTGGATGATGCTACTGGTAAAACCATTGAAGGCGATACACATGATGCGCTTAACAATAAAGATGCATACAACCGTTGCGTAATTGATGGGCACGTTGAAGAAGACCCTTTAGGTTGCAAGGAATTTAACGAGGGGCCATTTTTCCCAATGGGTGCAGTACAGGGGAAAGTGGCAACAGCCGACCAGGCAGGAAAAATGCAGTTTTGGGCGCACATGGGTCACCCGGGCGGGGCTGACTTTTTAGCCGGACCTTTCTTAAAAAAGCATCCTGAATATTTTAAGACACAAGGTAAGTATTTGCGGGACATGAAAGCTTATCCGTGGACATTGTTTAGTTCGAAGTAGGTATAAGGTATTGGATATTATATTAGGAATAGTGATAGCGGCACTGCAGAATATGCAATCTGTTATCTTTAACCTGATAAACCAACCGATGTTCATCTGTTATTCGCCGACTCCAGCAGCCTGAGAAATTTCCTTTCAAAGGCTCTGGTTTACCAATTCCTTTGTATGGAGATCTTAATGTGTCTTTTATAAGATCATTGATACGCTGAAAGATCTTCTTATCAGTTTGCTGCCAGTATAAATAATCTTCCCAGGCTTTGTTTTGCCAGACCAGTTCCATATCAATCTTCAATCAATTTATGAGATTGGTGTTGTCCGCTATTCATCTCATCAATAGCATCTTGCAAACGTTTTCTATTGGCTTCACTTTTCATCAGATGCAAAGTTTCAATAATAGAATTATATTCAGCTAATCCCATCACCACTACATTTTTCCCTTTGGTACGTGAAACAATTACGGTTTCGGCATCGTCACTTACCATATCCAGATTCTTAGCAAGATTGCGGCGAAACTCGGTATAATTTATAACTTCCATGGCTTCAAATTAAGTACTTAATCAAGTACAAATATAAGATATTTTTTATAATGCAAGTAATTCCGACTTCAACCTTCCGTCTCCGCGTTCAGACTAATCCATCATCAACCTTCTGATCAGTTCGGCACTTTGTGCTTTCCCTTCTTCTAAACGGTCTTTAAAGAATGCCTGAACATCGTTGAAATGCTTTTTATAGCCTTCCATGTCGCCGTATCCGATAATGGCCGACCATTCTCTTACCGCCGAATGGAATTCCAGATCGTCACCACGGATGGTTTTATCATACAAAGCTGCCTGTATCGATTCCTCCAATAATTCTTCCTCCTTAAACAGGTATTCGGCAATGCCCAGGCGTAAACGGAAAGGTGGCGTTTGGCAGATCAGATTATCATACGGGTTTACACCCAAGTGGTACCAGGCGTCTACCATGCTTAAGATACTCAGATGCGAGTTCGGTTTTTGCAATTCATGGTGCTGTGAGAGGGAGAATTCTTTCATCACTTTGTCGTTCAGCATGATAGGCTTACGGCTTTCATGAAAAACGAAGTCGCGGGCACGGTATAATCTTTCGCGGAAGGCCTTCTCTTCCTCTTTAATCATCAGCTTAAATAATTCTGACTCCGATACGGCATACCGTTTCACTTGTTGCCGCGCATAAGGATTTAATATTGCCAGTCCGGCATACACGTGTGCTTTATAACTAAATATCCGCAGCGTGGTCAGTATTTTCACATTGTCTATCCCTCCTACGTACGAGCCATTCTCCCATGGGAAAAAACCTGCTTCCTTCCACGCGGTGCCCATGCTTTCAAAACCTACGTGGGTTACAGCCTGGGTATCGGCTACAATTTTATCGTGTTCGTGATAGTCTGGAATTTCTACAATGTCTGTTTCAACTGCAGTGAAGAGATCAAGCATTCGTTGGTAGGCCTCATCCCCGGCCCTGTGTTTTATAAGGATCAGCTTCTGCCCTTTCGGCTCGAAACCGGGCCCATGCATCGCATGAAAGGTGATAATCTGCGCATCGGCAGGCAGATGCTTTTCAAATATGGCTATTTCAGGATGCTTAACAGAGGTTTGTCCGGCAACTATAGCGCCGTATTTGGTTGATGGACCGTAAGCGGCAACAACATCAGCAAGGCGATCTGCTTCGACAGAGTAAACGACCAGGTCGCTCGCCCGGGCTACATCGCTGCCGTTGTCCTTTATCGTAATACCAAGTGGATTAAGCTCTGCCTCCAAACGCTCCCTGTTCTCTGGCAAATCGCAACCGCTAACCGCGTAACCAGCCTTTGCAAAGGCCTTGGCATACAGCTTTCCCATGTCGCCCAAACCGATAATACCTATATTCATGTCGCTAATATAAGTATGCGTTACCTAATTTATAATTAAAGCTTAATTATTGCTTGATATTACTGGTTACATTTTTCTTTAAATTAGTATATCTTTTGTTCGACGAAATCAGTATAAAAGGAATAAAACATTTTTCATAAAAGTTATTTACATATTAATTAACTTGAAATCTAAAATATGCCACCAATGACCAAGCGCTTTCTGTTACCCGGTTTCCTGTTTGTCTTCCTTTGTGTTTTTATGTGCAGTGCGGCAAAAGCTCAGGACACCACAAAAAAGGCGGAGCCTGAAAAAAAGGTTGAACCTGTAACGCAACAGCCTGTTACAAAGTCTGTTGCTCAACCAACGATAAAGCCTCTTTACCGTCATCACAGCATATCACCTGCTGTCACCCCACCGGCTGCTGCAACAAAAAACCCCGCGCAGCAGGCAGCAAAAACTATTGCTCAACAGCCGGCAACATCAAGTACAATGGACACAACACAACCTGATCTGAAAACTCCGGCTGACCCAAATCAGCTGAATGCTAAGAGTCTCAGCAACCAGTATCAATACATGCTGAGCAAGACTCTCCGTTTTCAGCAACCTTTGCTTGCTGCTTTATGGAAAAATGTGACTGATACACTCACCAAAGAACGTAACGACGTAAAAGCAGCGCAGGCCAAACTAAGCGCCGATGCTAAACTGATAGATAGTTTAAAAACTGCGTCTGCCAATGCTGCAAAAGAACCGGCTGGTTCGCAATCAAGCAGTACGCCTTCTGATACGATCAGTATGTTTGGGATTGTTCTGTCAAAATCGACTTATAATCTCGTAATGGTTGGGTTGGTAATTGGATTGGCCATTGCCCTGGCAATCGTAATTGGGACTACAGCTAAACACAAATACGAAGCACGTCACCGCACCGAGCTTTATGAAGAAATAGAAGAAGAGTTTAAAACCTACAAAGCCAAAGCCACCGAAAAAGAACTGAAGCTTGCCCGCGAGCTGCAAACTGAACGCAACAAGCTGGATGAGCTATTAGGACGTGGATAGACCTTATTGATTTCGAATTTCGAATGTTCAATTTCGAATTTTATGTTAGGGTAAATCCGAAATCACAAATTCGACATATCATCACTCCGACCTCAAACTTTTCACCGGATTTGCAACTGCAGCTTTGATGGCCTGGAAGCTTACAGTCAGCAATGTAATTAGCAAGGCGCCGATGCATGATACCACAAATACCCACCATGAAATTGTGGCGTGATAATGATATCCATTTAGCCATCCGTTGAGGAAATACCAGGCTATTGGTGTGGCGATGATGCAGGATAACATAACAAGCGTTAAAAAATCTTTAGAAAGCATACCCCACAAGTTGAATACCGAAGCACCCAATACTTTACGTACACCTATCTCTTTGGTTCGCTGCTCGGCAACAAATGAAGCTAGTCCAAACAAACCTAATGATGAAATAAATATCGCTAGTATAGCAAAGATTGATGCCAGTTTGCCTATGCGCTCTTCATCGGAGAACTTTTTGGCATAATTCTCATCTGTAAAATGGTAATCAAATGGACTAGCCGGGTTATATTTCTTGAAAACGCCTCCTATTTTAGCCAATGCGTCCTGTATGTGAGCATCTGGCTTTATTTTTATCGTAATAATATTTGCCCAATTATAATCCACAAAAAAGATAGTAGGCTGAACGGGCGTGTATGGCGATTGCATTATCATGTTGTCGATCACGCCGACAACAGTATATGTCTTCTTGTCCTTACGGATGATCTTACCTATCGGGTTCTTAAAGCCGGTGAGCTTTACAGCACTCTCATTTAATACCATAGCACTGGTATCACTTGCAAAGTCGCGTGAGAAATCACGACCCCTGCGTATGTGCCAGCCAATGGTTTTACCGAAATCCCGCGTTACAGCTATTGTGCCAAAAAGCGGATTGGTACCGGGTTGTTTTCCCTCCCATTCATACCCAATCTGGTTGCTGTACACATCTGTAGTGGGGCTTGATGACTCGGCCATATTCTCCACCACCCCGGTGTTGATCAGGTCGCTTCTTAGAGCGTCATAGTGACCATAGATATCGGGGGTGTTCATATCTATAGAGATCAACCCTTCACGAGAGTATCCAACAGGCCTGTCCTTGGCATAGTTGATCTGCCGGAAAACGATGATCGTACCAATAATCAATGTAACCGATATGGTAAATTGCAGAACCACTAATATTTTGCGCGGGATAGCTGCAAATCTGCCCGCCCGGAAAGTTCCTTTCAGCACTTTTACCGTATTAAACCCTGAAAGGTAAAACGCAGGATAGCTGCCTGAAACAAAACCTGTAAAGACTGTAAATAAAATAATTACCAGCCAAAAACCGGCATTAGCCCAGGGAATGGACATGGATTTATCGGCTATAACATTAAAGAAAGGTAATGTACCAAGTACGATCAACACAGCAAATACCAATGCCAGGCAGGCCATCAATACCGATTCGCTCAGGAACTGAACGATCAGCTGCTTTCTTATTGAACCAATAGCTTTACGTATACCTACTTCCTTAGCACGTTTTTCAGATCGCGCTGTACTCAGGTTCATAAAGTTGATACAGGCCAGCAGTAAGACAAATATTCCGATAATGCCAAAAAGCCAAACATACTGTATACGTCCTCCCTTTATCTTACCGTTCTCAAAATCGCTATAAAGCCGCCATTTATCCATTGGGTGTAGCAGCAAGTGTTCATTGCCTTCCTCCTTCTTCACATATTTCTGCGTAATGAGCTCGATGCTGGCAGATGTTTTGGCCATGTCCACATTATCATTCATCTGCAAAAAGATCTGGAAACTGTGATTATCCCATTCAGTCGACGAGCGTTGCAGCCATTTCTCGGTAGTCACGTACTTATCCCATGACATCAGGAAGTGTGTATCATTAAAGGATGAATTTTTAGGAATATCCTTATAAACACCAGCAACCTTAAAATCGTATTTATTATTGATGCGGACCGTTTTGCCTACTACATCATCGCCACCGAAAAGGGCCGCTGCAAGTGAATGATCAATGAGAATCGACGACGGATCTGTCAACCCTTTCATAGTGCCGGTTAGCTTTTCCAGACTCATCATGGTAGGGAATTCAGGCTGCACCCACATGCCCGACTTAGAGAGCTTCTTTTCGCCAGCACCAACAATAAACCCAAAATTCCACGAGGTAAGGGTGACGTACTTAAAGTCGGATCCATACTTGTTACGCAGTTCTACTCCAAGAGGAATGGCCATAGCCTGTCCGGTACCCGTTTCATTATTAAACGTCTGGGTAATCATCACCTGCGCTATCTTTTTATGGTTAGCGTGGTAATGATCATAGGTCAATTCATCATACATCCAAAAGCCGATGAGCATGGCCACCGCCATACCACATGCCAAACCCAATACATTGATGGAGGAGTAAACTTTGCTTTTAAGCAGGTTACGCCAGGCGATCTTGAAGTAATTTTTAAGCATCTTCCCTAAGTTTAAAATTCGCTTATTAAAAGACGCCTTGAATTTTAAATCGTTGCAGGGAAAAATAAAAAAGTCATTTTCACACATCCGTGATAATGCGTTTTGTTTCGTTCTTTATTTTGTAACAGTCAGAGCGAAACACCTCTCTTCTATCGTTATTGCAATGACGCTACATTATCGGGGTCCAAAAATAAAAGCCACCCGTTTCCGAATGGCTTTCTTAATATCTGATCTTCCGGTACTATCACACCTTGATCTCCACTTCAACACCGCTTGGCAATTCAAGCTTCATCAAAGCGTCAACAGTTTTTGAGTTTGAGCTGTAGATGTCCAATAATCTCTTGTAAGAGCATAGTTGGAATTGCTCACGTGCCTTTTTGTTTACGTGTGGTGAACGCAGTACAGTGAAAATTTTCTTTTCAGTTGGCAGCGGAAGCGGTCCGCTTACTACAGCACCCGTAGGTTTTACTGTCTTTACGATCTTCTCAGCTGATTTATCAACCAGGTTGTAATCGTACGATTTTAATTTGATTCTGATTCTTTGGCTCATTTTGTTTGTTTTTTAAACCAACCCTAAGAGCTATTTATTAGGGAGTGGTTGATTGTTTATTTTATATTAGTTGTAGAGGTTGTAGAAGTTGTAAGGGTTGTAAAGGTTTTAACTACTTCAACCATTACAACCACTACAACCTTTCTAACTTAATCTATAGCAACTTGTTTTCTACCCTTTGCCTTAGCAACTACTTCGTCCTGAACGTTACGTGGTGCTTCAGCATAATGGTCAAACTCCATAGTTGAAGTTGCACGGCCCGAAGTGATGGTACGTAACTGAGTTACATAACCAAACATTTCTGAAAGTGGTACCATTGCTTTGATCACCTGAGCACCTGCACGGGTGTCCATACCTTGCAGCTGGCCACGACGACGGTTCATGTCACCGATAACATCACCCATGTTTTCTTCAGGGGTAAGGATCTCGATCTTCATGATCGGCTCTAACAATACCGGTTTACATTTTGGCAACGCCTCGCGGTAAGCTGAACGAGCTGCAATCTCGAAAGATAATGCATCCGAATCGACAGCGTGGAACGAACCATCAATTAAACGTACTTTTAAGCTGGTTAAAGGATAGCCTGCCAATACACCGTTATCCATAGCTGCTTTGAAGCCTTTTTCTACAGATGGGATGAACTCGCGAGGGATAGCACCACCAACGATCTCATTCACAAACTGTAAGCCTTCTTTGCCCTCATCGGTTGGAGAAACAACGATCTGGATGTCGGCAAATTTACCACGACCACCAGTTTGTTTCTTATAAGTCTCACGGTGTTGTATAGTACCTGTGATTGCTTCTTTGTAAGCTACCTGTGGTGCACCCTGGTTAACTTCAACTTTAAACTCACGTTTCAGACGATCCATGATGATATCCAGGTGCAACTCGCCCATACCAGAAATTACAGTTTGACCTGTATCCTGATCGGTTTGTACACGGAAGGTTGGATCCTCTTCAGCCAGTTTACCCAAAGCAATACCTAATTTATCAACGTCAGCCTGAGTTTTTGGCTCAATAGCTAAACCGATAACCGGGTCAGGGAAGTTCATTGACTCTAATACGATTGGATGTTTCTCATCGCAAAGGGTATCGCCTGTTTTGATATCCTTAAAGCCCACTACCGCAGCAATATCACCTGCACCTACGTTAGGGATAGGGTTTTGCTTGTTAGCGTGCATCTGGAATATACGGCTGATACGCTCTTTGTTGTCTGAACGCATGTTGTACACGTATGAACCAGCATCCAGGTTACCAGAGTAAACACGGATGAAGCACAAACGGCCCACAAACGGGTCGGTAGCAATTTTAAATGCCAATGCAGCAAATGGTTCTTTTACGTCTGGTTTAACCAATATTTCGGCACCAGTATCTGGGTTATGACCAACCACACCTTTTGAATCCAATGGTGAAGGCATCAACTCCATCACGTAATCCAGCATGGTTTGCACACCTTTGTTTTTGAAAGATGAACCGCAAGTCATCGGAACGATCTTACCGGCTAATGTAGCCTGGCGTAATGCATCCAATACTTCGCGCTCAGTGATGGTTGTAGGATCTTCAAAGAATTTCTCCATCAGCCCGTCATCAAACTCAGCTACTGCTTCTAATAATTTCTCTCTCCACTCAGTTGCTTCCTCGATCATATCGTCAGGGATTGGCACTTCAGTAAAGGTCATACCTTTATCGTGCTCGTTCCAAACAATACCTCTCCAGTTGATCAAATCAACCACACCTTTGAAGTTATCTTCGGCACCGATTGGCAATTGAAGCGGAATAGCAGTACTGCCCAGCATTTCTTTAACCTGTTTAACCACGTTTAAGAAATCAGCACCAGAACGGTCCATTTTGTTAACGAAACCGATACGTGGTACGTTGTAGTTGTTAGCCAAACGCCAGTTAGTTTCTGACTGTGGCTCAACACCGTCAACAGCTGAGAATAAGAATACCAGCCCATCCAGTACGCGCAATGAACGGTTTACCTCTACGGTAAAGTCCACGTGTCCCGGAGTATCGATGATGTTGATGTGGTAGTTGTGGCCACGGTATTTCCAGTTAACGGTAGTAGCAGCTGATGTGATAGTGATACCACGCTCCTGCTCCTGCGCCATCCAGTCCATTGTAGCCGCACCCTCGTGCACCTCACCAATCTTGTGGCTCACGCCCGAATAGTAAAGGATACGCTCGGTTGTAGTGGTCTTACCGGCATCGATGTGAGCGGCAATACCTATGTTTCTTGTATATTTAAGATCTCTTGACATAATATTTTGATTGAGTGAATTAGCGAAATAGTGAATTACTGATTAGTATAACGTTACCAAATCAACAATTCACTAGTTCATTCATTCAATAATTAGAATCTAAAATGTGAGAACGCCTTGTTGGCTTCAGCCATTTTGTGCGTATCTTCTTTCTTCTTCACAGCAGCACCTTCACCTTTTGAAGCCGAGATGATCTCACCTGCTAATTTCTCCATCATGGTTTTTTCGCCACGACGACGTGCATAGCTGATCAGCCATTTCATACCCAAAGCAACTTTACGCTCAGGACGAACTTCTGTAGGCACCTGGAAGTTTGCACCACCTACACGGCGGCTTTTTACTTCTACAGCAGGCATTACGTTGTTCAAAGCTTTTTTCCAGGTATCTAAACCGTTTTCGTTAGTCTTTTTCTCAACTATCTCAACAGCGTTATAGAATATAGCGTATGCGGTAGATTTTTTACCATCATACATCATATTGTTTACGAACCTTGTTACCAAAGTATCATTGAACTTTGGATCAGGAAGGATAATTCTCTTTTTTGGTTTTGACTTTCTCATGTTTACTATCCTCCTTAATTATTTCTTTTTACCGCCTTTGCCCGCTGGTGCAGCTACCTGACCTGGTTTAGGGCGTTTAGTACCATATTTACTACGACGCTGGTTACGACCTGCAACACCTGAGGTATCCAATGCACCACGGATGATGTGGTAACGTACACCCGGTAAGTCTTTAACACGACCGCCGCGGATCAACACGATGGAGTGCTCCTGTAAGTTGTGACCTTCACCTGGGATGTAAGCGTTTACTTCTTTTCCGTTGGTTAAGCGCACACGGGCCACTTTACGCATTGCTGAGTTTGGTTTCTTAGGGGTAGTGGTGTACACACGGGTGCACACGCCTCTTCGCTGTGGACAGCTGTCCAACGCTGGCGACTTACTCTTGTCAACCAGAGCTACTCTACCTTTTCTAACTAATTGTTGAATAGTAGGCATTCTTCCTTTTTTTGTTTATTTGTTGTTCCCTTCTAAGCACGCCAACACGACGGGCAGTTTTTAGGGACTGCAAAAGTACGGACTTCTTTTTTGATTTTCAAGTGGTTGGGTGAAGTTTTTTTAATTAGTTGGATGGTTGAACCTCGTTGTAAAGTTGGAAGGTTGAAAAGTTGTAAAGTTGGGCTTGATATTCCCCAAGCGTCATTGCGAGGCGCAAGGCGGGTGGTGTGTGCCGCGCAACGAAGCAATCGCATGCTATAAAGGGCGAAGATGCATAGTTCGCGATTGCTTCTTCACCACTCAGGCCGCTCATCGCAATGACATGGTTTATCTACCTCCTTCCTCAATGACCTAGGGAGAATAGACTTCCCAACCTAATCAACCACTTAACTTAATCAACTCACCGAACCCAAATCCACTCACCGACCCAATCTCCCCCCTTACCGACTTCTTTATTCAAATCGCCAGTATTCAATTGATGCGCCTTTACCAGCGCTATAACTTTGGGGTATACTTTAAAACTTAAGACAATGAAAACGATCATAGAACACCCAGACAGACATCACAATAGCCGTACAATATTAGGCGCAACTATAGCGGTAATCGGCTGTTTATTCCTGATCAATCAGTTTGATCTGCCATTTATCCCTGATTGGTTATTTAGCTGGCCAATTGTGCTGATAGGCTTTGGTATCTACACCGGTTCACGCCACAATTTTCAGAATAAATCATGGTTTATACTCACCCTGCTTGGCTTTGCCTTTCTGCTCGAAAATTCAGGCTTGTTTATAGATGATGTGATCTGGCCCACAACCCTTATCCTGCTCGGACTGTTTGTGATATTCCGCAACAGATTCAGCCACAACAACACCACTACCACTGAAAACAACTAAAGAACACGTCGTTCTTACTCCACATAGATTATACCTGAAAAGGGGGACCCGTAAGTCCCTCTTTTTCTTTTTAGCATTAAATGCATTAATTTGGAGGCATCAGCTTATGCTCATGAGAAAAATATTATTCATTGCCTTCCTCCTGGTATCGTTCAGTCAGCTTGTCCTCGCCCAAAAGAAAATAGTTGTTTTTCAATCCGATTTTGGCTTGAAGGACGGCGCAGTATCCGCTATGAAAGGCGTTGCTATGGGCGTATCACCCGATCTGAAGCTATTCGACCTGACACACGAGATACCTGCCTACAACATCTGGGAAGCAGCCTATCGCCTTGAACAAACTGTAAGATATTGGCCTGCGGGTACAGTTTTCGTTTCGGTGGTTGATCCGGGAGTTGGTACAACACGGAAATCAGTGGTACTTAAAACCAAATCAGGGCATTTTATAGTTACTCCTGATAACGGCACACTGACATTAGTTGCTGAATCCTTATGCATTGATGAAATAAGGGAAATTGACGAGGCAGTGAACCGCCGTAAAGATTCGCAAAAATCATACACCTTTCACGGCCGCGATGTTTATGCGTATACTGGTGCAAGATTAGCTTCAGGAACGATAACATTTGAGCAGGTTGGGCCGGCATTACCTAAAAAAGTGGTAACTATTCCTTATCAAAAACCGGCACTAAGCGGGAAAACGCTGAAAGGAAACATAGCAATACTGGACATTCAGTATGGCAATGTCTGGACCAATATTCCGGATTCTTTATTGAACCTGCTTCACCCCAAGTACGGTGAAACATTTCATACGATTATCTCGCACAATGGCAAAGTAGTTTATACCGTTGATGCACCTTACTGTCAGACTTTCGGAGCGGTTGCTAAGGGAAAGCCGTTGGTATATCTGAATAGTTTATTGCAATATTCGCTGGCATTAAACCAGGGCAATTTCGCTGCAGCTTACCACATTGGCAGTGGGTCAGGATGGAGTGTAGCAGTTAGCAAAAGGTAGATTTTAACTTAATATGCTACAAAGTACCATGGAATATTTAAACAACCTTTTTTTAAATACACCGTAGCCCAGTCGCCTTTCTTCATCTGGTTGTACACCGACTTAGGAACACTTTCATCTTCTGATTCTTTTTTTGGCCCCCAGGCATCTAATTTCAAATAATAAGTGGTTGACCTGCCTGTTGTTATGTAATGATCAAGCACCCTTGTCTTATATTCGGTTGGTCGTGATCCATCAAAAGCACAATTTATCATGCCGACTGCGCTGATACTGTAGACAATGCAAAAACAGATACCTGCCCATAAATTAGACTTTCGGGCCTTTGATGGTCTTAAAAGTAAAACGAATAGTAGCAACAGCACCACAAATAAGAAAGCTGTCGGCAAAATGCAATCTGTAGCGTTAAGGGCCTGATATTGGATAATTAACCTCAAACCCAAGCCTCCGACAGAAAGATATAATGCCACGGTTAAATTTGGATGAACACTCTTCTTTCCTGTGTCTAGCAGGGCTACTATTTGCTGCTGCGCAAAAAAATATATTAATACGATTAGCGGATACGATAACCCTAAAATAATTGGCAAATAATAATAAGAGGTTGGGATTAAGAGCCAAATCATTATAAAAACACCACCAATATTCAGAAATCGCGCAACTCTTTTCGCAGCTTTAATTCTTTGTTCCCGGTCCGGTACAGAATCACCGATTGCGGGGTTATTAAAAGCTTCAGACACTTCGGTATCGTAGTCTGATTTATCAAGATCTTCAAATCTATTTACCAGGAATTCGGCTAACGAGGGGCCATTTATGATATAGTTAAAGTCGCCTATTATTATTCTTGATTTGCTTTTATTGCAGGGTTCGAGGATAATCTTCATCGCCTGTATCCTGAACCCTTTTATTTCGCTAAAGAGTAATTCTTTCTGTCCAAAAGCCCGGTATTCAATAATACTATCGCTGTTTAATACTATTTTCCCCCGGTATATTGCAACAATCCCGTAACCAAAAAGCAGAATCGAAACCAAATTTATTCCCAACCAAAGCAATACGTTTTTATTGCTTATTATGGCATCAACCAAAAAGTATAACATGATTGAAATAATGGCTATACAGAACGCGTAACCAAATATCTTCCAACCCTTTTTTATATTAAACTCTTGCTCCATCGTGATGTAATAAGGCCGCAGCAATATAATATTTGTATTTTGAACAATCAAACAGAAACTTTTTCACCGACATTTTATGTCAGCTCACCGAGATGTTAGATATTATCGCCAATATTTGATAGGTTCGCCTCAAGTATTACCTTAGTTTTGAATATGATTTAAATTTGCGACGAATAGCATGGACAACGATATAAAATTTGAAAATAATAAGCCCCGGAATAACAAGGCGCTCGCCGGCATCATTTTGCTGGTGGTTGGCCTGGCACTGCTGGTTCACCAGTTAGACCTTTTCTTTTTCCCGGGGTGGTTGATAAGCTGGCCAATGGCCCTTATCGCAATAGGCTTTTACAACGGGGCAAAACATCAGTTCAGAAACTCAGGCTGGCTGATCATGGTTTTGATAGGCGTGATCTGGTTATCAAATGAAGCTTTCCCTCATTATGATGTCGGAAAGATCACCTGGCCGCTGTGTATTATCATATTCGGATTATGGATGATAATGAGAAGGGGAAATAAGTGGGATAAACACAAAGCCGACTGGGACAAATGGACACAGAGTCAAACCCAAACACCTCCTTCTACCGATCCAAATGCAGCTAATGATCCTGGTCAATCCAATAGCTGGGATCCTACAGGCAAATACAAACACACCTATGGCGACGATTACCTGGATGCTGTATCTGTATTCGGCGGTGTAAAAAAGACCATCCTGGCTAAAGACTTTAAGGGCGGCGAAATAGTTAACATTTTTGGAGGCGCCGAACTTGACCTTACACAAGCAGATATCAATGGCAGGGTTGTACTCGACATCACCCAGATATTCGGGGGAACCAAAATCGTCGTTCCGTCCAACTGGCAGGTAGTATCCGATATTGCAGCTGTATTCGCAAGCGTAGATGATAAGAGGATACGGTCAACTGCCGCCTCTGGTAGCGAAAAGATTTTGGTACTCAAAGGTGTTTCCATCTTTGCAGGGATAGACATCCGTAGTTATTAATAAACACTGTATTAAAACTGATTCAAAAAACAAAAGGAAAAAGTTTTGGCAAGTTCACAGTCAGCATTCTCCAAACTTCGCGCAGCATTTTTAACCGGGGCCCTGGTATGGGCGGCACTGTTAACCTACCTGGTGCATGGGTTTGGCTTTTCCTGGTTCATTGCTCTGGCAGATGGGCTGGTCAGTACATTGCTTCTTGGCGCTGCCTGTTGGCTCATCAATAATAACCTGCGTTACTTTCAACCCGGTAAAGGCAGCTATATCAATATATTGACGTGGTGCGTGGCTTTGGCACTGGCTTGCTCCTTTGGTTCGCGGTGGATATTACCTTATGTAGTAAAGGATACCGCTTATAGCAATTTTGTTATCCAATCGGTCATCATACGTTTGTTTACCGACTTTTTGGCGGTTGGCTGGATGGCTATGTTAAGTGTGATCTATTACTCTCAGCTCGATCAGAAAGAGAACGAAAAAAGAAAAGCGGAGGCCGAAAAACTGGCCCGTGATGCTGAGTTGTATAACCTTCGCCAACAGTTGCAGCCTCACTTTTTATTTAACAGCCTAAACTCCATCAACGCACTGATAGGTTTTAAACCCGACCAGGCACGGATGATGATCCATCAGCTCTCTGACTTCCTGCGTGGGACCCTGAAAAAGGATGATCAGGTAAATGTGACCCTCACTGAGGAGTTGGCACATTTGCAATTATACCTTGATATAGAAAAAGTCCGCTTCGGCCACCGTTTGATGACCGAAATAAGTTGCGATACCAAATGCCAGGAATGCAAACTGCCGCCGATGATATTGCAGCCGATTGTAGAAAATGCGATAAAATTTGGTCTGTATGATACAACCGAAAGTGTAACCGTGAGCATACGTGCCGAATGGGACGATAACTACCTGATCATCATGATCCAAAACCCGTACGACCCGAATACTGCACGGCCAAGAAAAGGTACCGGATTTGGCCTGAGCGGGGTACAAAGAAGACTGGATTTATTGTATGCACGTACTGACCTTGTTGAAACTCACGCAAATGATAATATCTTTACAACAATTATTAAAATCCCACAAGTATGAAGCGAGTATTACTAATTGATGATGAACCTTTGGCACGGATGGTTGTACTCGAATATTTGCAGGAATTTAAGGATAGCATTGAAGTATTAGGCGAATGTAACGATGGTTTCGAAGGCCTCAAAGCCATTCAGCAACACCAACCTGACCTAATATTCTTAGACGTACAGATGCCAAAAATAAACGGCTTTGAAATGCTGGAACTGGTGGAAAACCCTCCCGCTGTGATATTCACCACCGCATTTGATGAGTACGCCATTAAAGCTTTTGAGGCTCACGCTGTAGATTATCTGCTTAAGCCTTTCAGTAAAGAACGTTTTATTAAAGCGGTTGAAAAGTTCCTTGCCCAGAAACCAATAGAGCAGCCTGCCAAACAAACTGAAAACTTACTCGAAACCGCGGCGCAATCCCCTGCCCAGCATGAACGTATTGTTGTAAAAACAGGCACCAAAGTAAAGATTATTCCGGTAGCCGATGTAGAATACCTGGAGGCTGATGATGACTATGTAAGCGTTCATACCAAAGAAGGCTCGTTCCTGAAGAATAAAACCATGAGTTTCTTTGAGCAAACTTTGGATGCTGACCAGTTTGTACGTGTTCACCGTTCCTACATTATCAAAATACAGGACATTACCCGTATTGACCCATACGAGAAGGATGCCCACATAGCCATACTCAAATCAGGCGCAAAAATACCGGTAAGTAAGACTGGTTATGCTAAGCTGAAGCAGGTGCTGGGGATATAACTAGCTGCTATTCTGTAAAAGAAACTAAACTTATCATGTTATCTAAAATTTTCTTAACACTACTTGTTATATCTGTTTTTGCTTGTAATCGAATACCGGCACAATCACATTTGCAGACAGATACTGCTTCAAACAATTATGATAAGGTCTTAAGTGATCGTGAGAAACAAGCTTCTGAAAAGCAAAATGATAGCTTGGGAGACTTTATTACAAGAATAGATTTCAAGATTAAAACAGATAACTTAACTGATTTTGAAGATGGTTTTATTCCCTGGGTGGAATTGGAACATCCGGATAAGGACCTGAAAAAATTAATTGATAAAGGTGAAAAAGTGATCCGTGATAAAAAAGTAACACTAATCATTGATTACCCCTTAAGCAAAGAGTGCAAGTTTGAATTGACATCAAGCAATGGATTTACCAGGGAAGCACTTGTTAAGAAAATAAGTGACAAATATCATCAGATTTATCAGGAGGAGGAAAGTACTGCTACCGTTAAAACAGTCCCTGTTAAGGAAAGAACGACGCTTTATAACCGAAATCAGACTGATGGGAAATATGGCATCTGGGGACACGACTTAGCAGATTTAGCCTTAGATCATATCATGGTCTACAAATCAGCTAATGGAGATATTCTTTTAAGTTTAGATATTGATTCTTAGTAGTAAAATCAACAACACTCACCACTATAAGAATAGATGTACTTTAGGGATGGTGAAGTGATAACACCGACCATAAGCTGAACTAAAGAGTGTTTCACCTTGTCTGTTACACAATAACGAACGAAACAAACACTACCGGTTTAAGTAGCTTTATCAAATCAATAACACCTTCCACGCCTCCTCTACCCTGCCCTCATCCAGCAATTGCTTAGCTTTAATATGGAGCTTCAATTCACGTGTATTACTATCGCCAACAGTAGCATCCAGTATTTCTTTGATTTCAGGTGATTGGCTATAAGCCTCAGCTTCTTCATCAGTCGGCAGTACTTCCACATTACCAAGCTGACCAAGGTTATTTCCTGTCAACACTTTTGAATTGCGGATTGCATACGGAATACTATCTACCCCAACACCGATAGTACGAACCGGTTTTGCTACTTTAAATAGATTATCTTTGTTAACGCGGCAATACCAGTCGCCGCCAAGGCGTGCTACCAGTTCCAGTTTTTGCTGATCGATCTTGCCACTATCATCCAGTATCTTTTCATCAATATGGATCAGCTTGATCTCGGCAATCACCAGGTTACCTGCGCCGGGCCCTTCGCCAAGTGGCTTTACTTCTTTCACTACACATTCTAATTGCACAGGGGATTCAGCTACTCGTGGTGGCTTTACCAATAACGATGGCTCAGGTGTGAAACCCGACTTTATGAACTCATTTACCCCCTTTGGATACTCCACACTGGCGAGCGAGGTTTGCTGCACCATATCATAGGTCACAATATTGATCACACACTGAGGCACTTCCATTATATTCTGAAGCGAATGCTTGGTAGTATTATCTCTCACCCTGCGCGATGGCGAAAACACACAGATTGGCGGATTGGCACTAAACAGATTAAAAAAGCTGAATGGACTAAGATTGACATTCCCCTCACTGTCCACCGTTGATGCAAAACAAATAGGTCGCGGGGCAATGGCATATTGCAGGTAATTATGGAGATCGGGTATGGTGAGGTCTTTGATATCGAGTGTGAGCATGTTCAGCTGTTGTAAGGTTGTAAAGTTAATTAACTACTTAACTCTATCAACCATTCAACCAACGCTACAACAATTCAACATCTATCCGGCGATGCACAGGCTCGGTAATCAAAGCTGGTTGTTTGGCTGGCAGGTATCCGAAAAACTCCCATCCCGATTGATGGTTAGAGTAAACCACATGGCCTCCTTCGGGTTCATCGGTATAGTAAATGGAATAAATGACATAACTCTCCTTCGTAGAGTTTTTTGGAGCTGTTTTTCTGCCGGGTAGCGTGCTATCAGCTGCATTTTCTTTAGGTCGGTGTAATACAGTAGCCATCGCATTGTTCATTTATACTGATGTATACGTGTATTGAACTAAAAAATGTTTCGATTTACAAATAGCTAATAAACAACTATTTAGAAGAATAAATAAAACATATTAGTGTATCTGAACAATGGGCAAAGAACAAGCCGGTGTTAAGCCTGTGTAAACAATACTTATCCCGGTGATGTTAATTAGGATAAAATCTACCGTGAAAAATATTGTATTTACTTTATTGTGTTTAATTACACTTAAAGCAAGCGCACAAATTACTGATACTGCAAAAGCCAACGGCATAAAAAATGATGTGACGGCGATGCCTGATACAGTTAAGCACTTGCACAGCAAAACCTGGGCATGGATCCCTCCCGCGGCCCTCGTCGGCTATGGTTTCTCATCATTTGTAATCAACCCTGTACGCAACGTCGACTATTATTTCAGAATGCGTATCGCACGAAGTGATCCGAATTATAATTCAAAAGTTGCCGACTATCTGCAAATAGCACCTGCTGTTATGGTGTATGGTTTAAACCTTGGAGGAGTGGAAGGCAAAAACAGGTTTGTTGATCGTACGGCCATTCTTGTATTATCAGCTGGTATACTCACTGGAGCTGATGGGCTTAAGTTTATCATGCACAGGCAACGGCCTTATGGGACCGATAAGCTTTCTTTTCCTTCAGGACACACGGGCGCTGCTTTTCTTACTGCTGAGTTTCTGGCGCAGGAATATTCCGGGAAATCGGTTTGGTACGGCGTAATCGGCTATACCTTTGCAGCTACTACCGGGGTACTGCGAATGTACGGCCGCGATCACTGGTTTAGCGATTGTGTGGCTGGTGCAGGTTTCGGCATTCTTTCTACTAAAGCAGCTTATTGGATATACCCGTACATTCGTAATGCGTTAACCCATAAGGGCAAACATGGAAGAAGTTCGATGATTATGCCGGGTTATTATAATGGCACACCGGGTTTATCATTTGCAATGCAGCTGTAGCATTAGTGGATCATGCAAATGACATCCATACATAAATTAATGCCCAAACCAGTAAGAAAATAGATCCACCGGCTACATCGCCTCTGTGATTTTTTATATCTTTTTTGATTAGCCAGACATACAATACCCAGCCCAGAAAAACGGTTGGAAGAATAATCGGAATAAAAACCCTCATTGTGATAAATCATTTAGGTTAACTCATCCAAAAATAGTCACTGCTCCGTAAATATCAAACGACGACCCAACAAAAAGCCTTCGACCTGAAAACAGGCAGAAGGCCTTCCCTTATTATTGTGGTGGTGCTGCTGGCGCAGGTGGCGGCGGTGGCGGTTTCGGTGCATCATGTCTTGCAGCACAGCTGCTAAATATTGTGCCGACTGTGGCGGCAAGCAATACAATTCTTACTATTCTCTTTTTCATAGCGATGAGTGTTTTAAATATAATATCCCCAGCGAAGAATTGTTTTCAAATTGTTGATTTTCAAACCTATATTAGTTCAATAAAACCTATCAAATATGAAGAAAGTGATTACTCTGTTTTTACTGCTCACATGTATTATGTCTACACTGCAGGCGCAAATAACAACCAAATTTGGCGATAAAGTGAGCACACTCGACGGCATTATGAAAGCTTATTACGATGTGGTAACCGTTGAGAAAGGAGGAAAAGTATATTATGAACGCGATAGCTTGCTACATTGGCCCGGTGCAGTAGTCGGTTCGGCAGGGAAAGGCAAGAACGGCAAGCCTGTGTTTCATTCTATGAGTTTGAAGCGGTTCCATGAGGTATCTGATCCCGGCTTAGAGCGCGACGGCTTTTATGAGAAAGAAATATCACGCAAAGTAGAACAATTTGGCAATATCTATCATGTTTGGAGCACTTATGAATCGCGCAATAAGCCTGGCGGGCCAATCATCGAACGCGGCATCAACAGCATTGAGCTTTACAATGATGGCTCCCGCTTTTGGATACTGGGCTGGTTTTTTGACAGCGAACGAAAAGACAATCCGATACCAGAGAAGTACTTGAAGATGTAGGGAATCAGAAGTCAGAAATCAGGAAAGACGAATAAGAATTAAATCCGAAATCCTATGACGGAATAATAACTCTTGGTGTTGGTGTGGCTGGTGTCGGATCGCAGTAACATTTTCTGGAACAACTGCTACATACTGCTCCTATGATAGCGGAAATCAACACCAGGCTAACTATTTTCTTTTTCACAGTATTAAATTTAGTTATTTAACCTGATTAATTAAACGAATCAATGATGATTAAAAGATTGAACCATTTCGACCATTACAACTAATAAAACAACCACTCAACTACTCCCCGTTTAACTTTTGCAAATGCCGTTTTTCAGAAGGCAGAGCTATAAATTTCTTATAAGAATCATTAATATAAACTGCCAGCGATTCGCTGTTATTACTGGTAATAAACGCATAGCTGGGGCGATATAGCTGCATAAAATCCTCCAGTTCCTGCCCTTTGAGTGGCACAATACTACCTACATAAACCCGGTTAAATACTTGATCAACCTTACGCTCCTGCTCTTCGCGGGCAAAATAACGTTTCAGCCGGCGGGCATCACGGGCCTCTTTACCAAACCACGTAGATGGCGACAAAGGGTACAGCTTACTTTTTTCGTACACATCAGGGTATTCTTTATGCGGGTCGAACGCAAGGCGCTGGGCGGTAATATTTACTTCACGCAACGATATAGTTTTGGTTTTTAATTCGACATGCTTTTGTGTTAGATCAATTATGTACAAAGTATCCGGAACATAGCTTGGGGACGAAAATATCAGGGTATGCCCTGTTTCTGATTTGATCTCGAACCTGCCCGATTTATCTGTTAATGTGATCTGCTTGTTGGTCATATCCCTTACAAAAACGTCAGACAGCTTTGCGCCACTGCTGGCATCAACCACGTTGCCCCTTACATAAATCTGGGCATGCAGTGCTGTCGAAGAAAGTAATGCGATTGTGAGAAGGTAGAGTATTCTTTTCATGGCAGATCAATTATAGCGTAAGTATAGTTTAAAAACCCATTATTTAAATCAATAGTTTGGGATTTAACATTTAATTTAACACTTTGCTGAGACAAAACACAAAAACCCGGCTTTTTTGCCGGGTTTTTGTGTTGAGTTGACTGGTTGATTATGTTGATTAGCTAACTCAATCAACCAATCAACTATTTTTTAGTCCACACATTATTGTCAGGGTTATAATCCGGGTACGCTTTGTCAGGATCATAAGTTACCGACTGAATTTCTTCGGTGGATGGATATTTAAATGTCCAGGTGCTGTTGCGCTCCCAAATCTCAACCGGTAGTTTCACACGGTCAGTTTTACCACTTACAGTTTTGATTTCAAGCGTTACCGGCATAGCCATTTTCTCCAGGTTATCAATGGTGATCATAGCGCCCTTAGATGGATCATTGTCGAAATACTTCACATCGCGTACAGCAACGTCCAAACGCCAGTTGTTCAGGAACCAGCCTCTCCAGAACCATTGCAGTTTCTCGCCGGATGCATTTTCCATGGTGCGGAAGAAATCTTCAGGTGTCGGGTGTTTGAACGCCCAGCGTGCAATGTAAGTTCTGAAAGCAAAGTCGAAGCGTTCAGGGCCTAATATCTGCTCGCGCAACATGGTCAGCCCCATGCCCGGTTTAAAATAAAGCAAGATGCCGATATTTCTCTCCTTCATGTTTGCAGGCTGACTAAGGACCGTTTCCAACGCTGGGTTGGTCACTACTACACCCGCTTTTTCAACATCTTGCGGTTGTTTACGGGCATACTCGCCGTTGTTAAAATCAGCGGTAGACAGGGTATTAATAAAAGTATTGAAACCCTCGTCCATCCATCCATACAAGCGTTCGTTTGATCCTACGATCATAGGGAACCAGGTGTGGCCAAACTCATGATCATTAACACCCCATAGGCTTCCCTTTGTGGCTTTATATCCGCAGAAAACAATGCCGGGATATTCCATACCGCCAACAATACCAGCAACAGCGGTAGCAGCAGGGTAAGGGAACTCAAACCATTGTTTTGAGTTGAATTCGATTGATTTCTTTACATACTCAGTTGACCGGCCCCAGGCATTATTACCATCGCTTTCAACCGGGTAGGCCGAAATTGCGATTGATTTTTTACCACTTGGCAGGTCCATTTTAGCAGCATCGATTATAAAAGACGCCGATGAAGCCCATGATGCATCGCGGGCATTCTTTATTTTAAAATGCCAGGTCAATTCTTTTTTTCCTGCGGGACGTGATGAAGCCTCAGTAACTTCGCTTGCTGAGCGGATAACTACTGTCTTTTCGCTCTTTCCTGCTTCAGCCCACCGTTTTAATTGCTCGGGCGTATAAACCTCCTGCGGATTCAACAACTCACCTGATGCTACCACGATATGGTTTGCCGGTGCAGTAATCGTCAGGTCGAAATCGCCATATTCCAAATAAAACTCGGCCGGGCCGGTGTATGGAATGGTATTCCAGCCTTCTACGTCGTCATACACACACATACGCGGGTACCATTGCGCCACAGTAAATATCTTTCCATTCTTGGTATCCTGTATACCCATACGGTCAGAACCGTAATCAGGCGAAATAAAGGAATATGCTATTTTCAGTTTTACCTGGCCGCCATTAGGATTCACATCTTTAGGCAGGAACAATTGCATGCGGGTATCGCTTACTGAAAACTTAATATCTGTTTCAGCACCTTTTTCACCAACCAGTTTCACTGACTTGATCTTAAAACCAGCGTCAAACACTTGGCCACGTCCCCAGTTACGGCTTTGTAACTTTGGAGGATTCCCGGCCAATGGTACAATGGCACTGCCTCTTGAGTCTTGTTTAAATAAGTTTTGCTCAAGGTTCATCCACAAAAAGCCTAATTTTTGAGGGCTATTGTTGGTGTAGGTTAGTATCTCAGAACCGGTGATCTCGTTAGTCTGGTCATTCAGTTTTGCTGATAATTGGTAATCAGCACGATTTTGCCAGTATTTAGGTCCCGGCGCTCCATCGGCAGCACGATATTCCGTTCCATTTTTTGTAAAAAACGGTGGCCCGAAGGCCTCATGATAATCGTACTTGGTGCTGGGAGCAGCAGGCGGCGGGTTGTCTTGCTGTGCACTCACTGCACCTGCAATGGTTAAAAAAGCCAGCGTAAGGTTGGCTATCAATCTAAATTTCATCTCAGTTAGTTAATTATTGGGGCGCAAAATAGTATAAATTAAGCAATTGCACGAAGCGGTAAATTAATTGTTACAAAACAATAGAATCCAAATATATTTTCAAAAACTGACTAATACGTTAGTTTTTGAAAATACTGTTTATCAATCTGTTACTTTATCCAATGCTTTGCGTTAAATTAGCACTATCAAAATCCCTAAACCTTATCACTTTATTCTTTCGTCCCGAGAATAAAGTAGGTTTACCCTTAAAAGTTCCTGACTATGAGAAGAATACCGATCACCTTACTGATAGTATTTTTATTTAGCCTGAACAATTTATCAGCTTATGCCCAATCGGGAGAAAGTTTCATAAAAACACTCAATAGAGAAAAAGCCTACCTCCATTTCGATAAACCCTATTATGCTATTGGTGATACCATTTACTTTAAAGCTTATGTTACTTTAGGTCCCAGGCACAGGCTATCAGATTTAAGCGGAGTACTACATATCGATTTGATTGATCCTACTAATAAAATCGCCCAGTCTATTAAATTAAAGTTGGCAAACGGACTTGCCTGGGGCGATTTTACACTTGCGGACACCTTATCTGCCGGAGACTACCGCATCAGGGCCTACACCCGATGGATGCTAAATGAGGATAATATTTTCGAACAGACTATTCCGGTTGGCTCAATTCACGCCCAGAAAGTACCCGAGAGCAATGTGGCTAAAACTACTATTGGAAAGCCCGACCTGCAATTCTTTCCCGAAGGCGGGCAGCTTGTTGCAGGTTTGCCTTCTAAGGTGGCTTTTAAAGCTGTTGGAGTAAACGGATTGAGCACAGACCTTAAAGGAACAATTAGAGATAATACGGGAAAGATTGTTTCCCATTTTGCACCCGCTCACCTCGGCATGGGCTCCTTTGAACTGAAGCCAGAAGAAGGCAAGACTTATAAAGCCAATGTTATTTTTGCCGATGGTTCGAAAAGTGACATTGGCCTCCCTCTACCCAAAGCCAAAGGCGTCGTTTTAACCGTCAATAACGATTCTATCCCCAATACAGCTGTAAGAATTGAAGCCAGTCCGTCTTATTACACTGAAAATAAAGGGAAGGATTTTAACTTACAGATCTATTCTGGTGGTGTAACCGTTGGCGTTCAATTTAAATTGGACAGCCCTGTGGTTTCTTTAAATATTATTAAGCGCTTACTTCAAACCGGCGAAGCAAGGCTTACCTTATTATCGCAAACAAATGAGCCCTTGTGCGAACGGTTGTTTTTTATACAAAATTATGATCAAATAAACCTTGCAGTTAACAGCAACAACGCAACTTACACTACTAAAGGAAAAGCAAACATCAAGGTAAACGCAAGGAACAGAGCCGATTCAGGAGTAATAGCCCATTTCTCAGTTTCAGTAGTAGATGAGAGTAAAGTGGCAGTGGATGAGAACACTGAAACCACCATCCTGACAAATCTTTTACTTACTTCTGACCTTAAAGGCTTTGTGGAACAACCGAACTATTATTTCAGCTCGACAACAGATGAACCCCGCAAAAACCTTGACCTGGTAATGCTGACCCATGGTTACCGGAAATTTGAATGGGAACAAGCGCCCGAAGACAGCAATTCGTCCTTTGCTTATTTACCTGAAAATGGGTTGCAGATTGATGGCTTAGTTAAAAATGTATTCGGCAAACCACTGGCAAATGCCACCGCATCGTTATTATCACTGCCTGGCAACCAGCTATTTAGCACCACGACCAACGATAAAGGCTTATTCCGGTTTTCGCCCCTGGCATTTACTGACACGATGCAATTTATATTGCAGGCAGTAAATGCAAAAGGAAAGAACAACACGGAACTGGTTTATAATGAAGAGCGCATACCCGCAATAAAGACATCCTTGCCTGCTTACACTCAGGATATGGCTCCCGTGATGTTTGCCTATCTGCAAAATAGTGAAAAACAACAGGAAGAATTAAATAAAGCCGGATTGGGAAAGGGTAGAATATTAAAAGAGGTTAAAGTAAAAAGCATAAAACCGGTCAAATACGAAACTGAAAGCTTAGCTGGTGCAGGCTTTGCCGACCAGGTAATCCACAACAAGGATTTTGGTAATACTTTATCACTTCCTGATGCCCTGAGTGGGAAATTAATGGGTATCAGGTTCACCAGTTCAGGGGAACCTGGAGGGGGCGGTGTGCCTGTCTGGTTTGGCGCTACAAGTTTAGGCGGTGGTAGTTCTATGCTGGTAGTAGTTGATGGACTTGAATTGCCTCCAACGCGTTCGAATATCGATTATCTAAGAGCAAACGATGTGGAAACAGTCGAAGTACTAACGGGCGGAACTGCTGCCATTTATGGTTTTAGAGGAAGTAATGGCGTCCTGGTAATTACCCGAAAGAAAGGTAAAATGAAAGACCTAAGGGATATACCTTCTTTTGGAGTACTGCCCATAACAGTACAAGGTTATCAAAAAGTGCGCGAGTTTTATTCGCCTAAATATGAAAGCAATGCTACCTATGCTCTCCCCGACCTGCGCAGCACTATTTACTGGCAACCTGAGCTGATCACCGACAAAGATGGCAATGCCTCATTTGAGTATTACAACGCAGACAGTAAAGGAACATACCGGGTTGTTGTTGAAGGCATTGACGAAAAAGGCCACATGGGAAGACAGGTGTATCGTTATAAGGTTGATTGAGTTGATTGGTTAAGTGGTTGATTAAGTTAATCCCAAACGAACTCAATCTAACTGAATCAAGCTAATCAACTACTTCAAAAAATGCTTTTTATAAACCTCCGCATCAAAACCGAAATGAAGAAAATTGCCATCCTCAATTACCGGCCTCTTGATCATGCTGCTCTTTTGCTCTAATACCGGCAAAGCGTCGGCAGCTGTTTTTATACCTTCTTTTACTTCAGGCTCCAGATCTTTCCAGGTAGTGCTTTTTTTATTTAAAAAGGCTTCATAACCTGCCTTATCATTCCATTCCTGCAATTTTTCAGGACTTATACCGAGCTTTTTAAAATCGTGAAATTCGTAATTTATTTTATTTGCTTTAAACCAGTCTAATGTTTTCTTAACTGTGTCGCAATTAGGGATACCGTACACTTTCATGCCGCGAAGATACATTTCAGTTTGCAGTTTCTGGTTAGCAGTTTGCAATGTTCAATAGTGAATGACGTACCTTGGTCGGCTAAATTATTTCCGACTTCCGACTTCCGACTTCCGACTTCCGACTTCCGACTTCCGACTTCCGACTTCCGACTTCCGACTTCCGACTTCCGAC